>CAYTVG010000015.1:0-113147 GCA_964441755.1 uncultured Saprospiraceae bacterium | reverse complement strand
TGAGCGTGCCGGGCTCCCAGGGACACATAGACTCTCCGCTCTTCAGTTTGAAGACAGGTGTACCAAAGACAGGATCATCCAGCACATCGACCGTGAAATTGTCATTGGGGTCATCATCAGCCAGCGTAAAGCTTACCGAACGCGAAGTTTGGTTGGTGAAGTTTTCTGTATACTGGAAGCCCCCACCGATTTCAAAGCTTAGCGAGAGGGTAGTTCCCACATCAAAGACTTCAAAACCTACTGTATTAGCTAAACCTGCTGTAAATGAAATTTCTGTAGAGAACTCCTCCGATACCGATTCGCTGGTAGACTGCGTCTGTGTGTAGGTTGTCAAAGCATCGAATGTAATATTTTCTCTAAAGATTGCCCGCTCCTTGAGCCGCTTGTTGTAATCGATGATGCGCCGCCAGCTGTTAGCAGATGAAGTATCACCGATTAATTCCAATGAGGGGATGACATCCGTTTCAATCTGCCACTCGCTGTACACGTACTTTGTACCAAAACCTTCAGGCCATACGCGTACGTTACTACCAAACGTAAATTCACAGAGATCGAAGTCATAACCCAGCACATCGGTAGCACTAAACTCAAAATTGATGGCTGCGCCCACGTAGACATCTGCATCACCAAAAAGTACGGCATCCCCGTCTGACGTACTATATTCAATGTCATTGGTGATACATACTTCCGCGGAATTAGTGAAGCCAAAGCCAGTAGAAACAGATGCCGTGATGTCTACATTGTTGACTGCCTCTGTCTCTGTGATTACACCCCCAAAAGGTGAACCTGCGTAGGTTACCGACTTTACACCCAGGTCAATATTCAACCCGACACCCGTGGTCGTGCTTGTAAGGGCTGCATTTGACCAGGAGTGGCAATAGGTAGAACCATCTGCCAGAGTAGCAGAAGATCCGTCTCCCGGCGGGTCACGCAGGATAATCAAAGGGACGGCTGGTGAAGCTGTCGTAAAGGTAGACTCTCGAGAGCGCTCGCCCAATACCACTACCCGTTCGACTTCCGTAGCTGTTGCTCCCCTTACATTAGCTGTTACCTGCAAAAATTTCTCATAGTTACCACCGATATTCGGAGCACCCGCCCAATACTCAATGGTATAGGTAGAAGTATCTGAGTCAATCGTATACTCAGGAAGTTCTGCAATCTGGTTATTGATGATCAGCCGGAAGCTATCGAGGTAGCAGTCTCCACCATCATAACTTTCGTACACACGTACCTTCGTTCTGTATTTGCGGTTGCCATTGGCAGGGACAGACTGCTCAATCATTTTCAATCCACTGCCAGCACAGCCGCTTTCTTCAAACGGCTCGATGTATACATTGGGCGGAGCAATGTAGATGAAGTCAATTGTATCTTTCAGCCGTCGCCGCAGATCCGTCTCCTGACCTCCCTGCAGCTGAAAATAGTTGTAGATAATATTATTAGAATGCTGCGTCACACTAATAGCCATCGGTATGGGCGGAAGCCCTGTAAAACGGAATTTCCCATCGGGATTGTCCAGCGTCAGCTCCTGATAGTAACAGTCATTGAGCGCCTGGGCTTTCACTTTCACGATAGCGCCATCGGGGATGACCGACAGTCGGCAATGGCCGCCGGCCATTTGGCCGACCACCTCGCGCTTCGTCTGGTTTTGAAAAAGCACCCCGGCCACCGGCCGGTTGAGGCGGCGTGCCTGAAAAAACCCCGGGCTGAACACATGATCGCTGTATCGGGGGGTCAGTGTCACTGTCACACCCGGCTCAAAATCGGCCACAAAACGACCATTGACGTCCGTAAAAATCTGTGGGAAGTATGACTGCCCATTCACCAGAATCTCTACTTCCTCCTGATAACAGAAAGTATTTTCAAAACGCACAACGCCGGAGATGGTCACCGTTGACTGGTTGACAAAGTCAATGCCAGAGGCTGCAGTAGCACTCTCATTGATATTGACCACCCGCTGGCTTGGCTGAAACAGGTTGGGTATAGCCTCCTGTCGGTAGGTGATAATGGAAAAAGATGCATTGTAAACTGTACCGATACCACTCATGGCAGGACCATAATCAGCCAATTCCGTACCATCCCCTTCGTCCAGTGAAAAGTAGCTAATCAGGTATGGGTTAGCCACATCCGTACCCCCGCTGCCAAAAGGCGAAGCATTGAGTTGTATATTGGCTACGCTCAGCACGCTGTGGTAAAAAGCTACCTCATCCAGCAGGCCTGTATAAAAATCTGTCCCGGGGCTTCCGGCAGCCCCCAATTGCCACACATCACCCGTCCACTCACCGCTCAGATCGCTGTAAGTGAGGATATTCTGCAGGTCGCCATTCTTATAATACACTACCTGGCCTGTATATGCGTCCAGCGTAAACGACAGATGCTGATAAGCTGTTGTTGCTGGTCCAACCACCTGGGTCTCGCCGTTGATGGTCAGGAAAAAGTTGTTATTCTCGATGCCAAATACAAAATCATCGTTGCCCTTGGCCAGCACCACCTGTCGCGACTGCAGGTCAAACGGGTGCAGGTTGATCTCCACGGTGGCTGTATCCGGCAAGTCGAAATCCGTCAGGGTTGCATAGGAGGAATATGCAGCGTTGAACTCCAGTGCGTAGCGCGAATAGAAGTTTTTGACCGGCGTAGCCGTAAATGTCTGCGCCTGGCTGTAATTGACCCCCTCAACCGTATAAAAACCTGCCGAATCTGTGAAGCCGGCATTGTTGACCGGTGCAGCGTCGGCACTAAAGGTTGCTCCGTTGATAAAAGCATGCATATCATTGTCGGAAAGATCAAAAACCTTAGTTCCCAGACCTTCATCAAACTTCCAGTAGGCAACCAGATTGGCCGTAGACTTGGAGACTGTCAGGTCGCGCGTCAGGAAAATCTGGGTACTCGTCAGGGGAGCGTTGTACAGGCGCACATCATCGATGCGGCCGTGGAAAAAGCCCGTCTGATCGCGGCGGCTGCCGATCGTAAACAATGCATCTTCATTGGCAATGTTTGCCTTGATGGAAGATATATAGCGACCGTCCACATAGAGCAGCAGCGAGATGCCGTTGTATACAGCCGTCACCTGATGCCAGCCATTGGGGTTGTCGGCAAATACGTGTGTCAGGTTTACAGCTCCGCTGCCTGTACCCACACCTGCTACCACCCCCTTACCGCTCCCGGCAGCTGTGGTATGCAGCCAGAAGTTTTTGTTGAGGTCACTGCCCAGATCAATGATACCATTACTGTCATAACCGTCATCGATCTTCACCCAGGCTGAAACTGTCCACATATTGGTTGGCACTACCGGCAGATGGGTAACACAGATATAATCATTGATACCATCAAAGCGCAGCGAACGGCCAATGGTGGGTGTCAACTTTACATGAGCCCCAATCACCGGGTTACCACTGAAGGTCTCCAGCTTGCCTGTCACAATACCATTGGGGTTTACAAAGCCAACTGCCTTGCCATGGCTACCGTCGCCAAACTGGTTGCGCCCATAGACCGTATACTCATAAAATTCCCCTGCCTGTACATTGAAATCGATAAACTGACTGATACCCGGCTCTATCTGTGCCAGAAAAGCACCATCCCGAAGGACGATAAAGCCAGTTGAAGCCTCTGAACTCAGCGGATCCATCTGCCAGCGAATCAGAATTCGGTCGGGGAAATCACCCTGGCTCACATTCATGAGCGGCGCCTGAGGGGCTATCAAAAACCGGGACCAAAAACCCGCCGCCAGCGTAAAATCCTGACCCACATTTTCACCCACTACGTGCTGGGCAACGGTATAGCTGGATCGGTTTCGGGCAGAAAATGCGTTGGTGGCGCTACCGTAGTTGTACAACACATCTCCCTTAGTAATGGGCAGATTGGCCGTGGGATCACAGTCAGTTTCTACCTGTGCGCTAAGCGGCAACTGTAGACCTACCCACAGCAGCAATACCAGGTAACAATATATTGATTTAATCATAATATTCTTTCAATTGATTTACAAAATTAAGCATCCATAGACTTCATCAATTGATTCGAATGTACACCCAGAGGTTTATATTTTTGGGGCGGGTCTCACCACCGCCTGCAGGATTGATAGAAATTCCTGTAGTCGCCGAATTGGTTGATCGCGATTCATCCTCAACCCACACCCCCGGTAATCCAAATTGTCCACTTACAGCGGCAGCATATTGTGGAAGAGGGTAAATTTGAGCACGTCGATCAGTGTATGTATGTCCATGCCCAGGATCCGAAACTCCGTGATTGTGGGACTTTACTTCATCCCCTTGCACTGTAGCTATGGCAGAATTGACATCTCTTTCGGGATCATTATCGCTGTTCGCGAAATCCTGAGCTCTCACAAAGAGTCCTCCCGCATTGGGCAGGCTTGATAGACCTGCCAGCTGGCTCAACACATCTGTTGATGCCAGTGGACGCCCATCCATCGGCACCCAGCAGTCACCATTAACTTCAGCAAATTTATCAGGTTCCAGAATCGAATATTTAACATCCCCCACGGCACCAGAGCAAACCACCTTCTGGGCCACACTCGCCCCAAATGTATAAGGTGCATAAGTAAGCTCCGTACGTGGCTGTAGCTCAAAATTACCAATGCGGACACCCAAATAGAGCGTATTGCCAAAGTCGGACCCGTCCAGCTGCACAACACTGCCCAAATAGTGACTGTAGATCCCTGCAATCACCTCAACGCTTGCTTCTTCTTCCCATACAGCCGTACCACCGACAGGCACGTCATAGAGCAAAAATTTTACTGTATAGCTGCCATCAGCAACTGAGGCTCCGTTAGAACTCTTTAGCGTTCCCTGGATGCTAATCCTCGAGACTGTCTGCTGTGCAGATAGCTGCATAGTTAGTAATGCAACAAAAACCAACACCAGTTGTGCAATTTTTTTCATGATTAAGGACTGATTGTTATATAATTATGAAAAATAAATTATTTTTATTAACAATATATGACACCCTGATATAAATGCAGCCATTACCTTTTAAAGTGTCCTTTCAACTCTTTTTTCGTTGCTAATTGCGAGCTGAATAATCTGGAACGGCCATAGGATATCATTAAAAAAGATTGGCAAAGCAGCACCTCTTTTCCACCAATATCTTTCAACCAAGATGCATATTGCTATCATGTTTTCAGCAAGGCGTAAAACATTGCAAATATGAGATATGCCCAACGGGTATTCGTACAATTAATCACTCATACATAAAATTGTGGTTTGTTCCTGTACAGAGGCACAAAAGCCGTTTTCTTAAAATTTATTAAAAATAATTATCTACATTAAAAATTATTAACCAGACCACTAAACTCAAACATTGATTCATTAAGAATTAATGCATCATTCATTTCCGTACGATTATCCGTACGTATTTTTAGCTAAAAGAGGAAAATGAGATGATTGTACGCGCCTTTATATCAAATTTGGTCGCAGAGAGGAAGTAAAACAGGATAAAACTACGCTACTATTGGTCAGCTATTCGACTGTGCTTTCATTCTCCTGTTGATAAAAATCTTACTTTACTATGCGTTCTTCCTTTTTTAAATTATGTTGAACTCATATAGAACCAGCCGGCTCAGAGCAAGCTGAGAAAAGGACCAGGTCTCTGTTTGATCCAAAATAACCCGCAAAGTTCACTATATAAAGAATTCGGACAGGTGGAGATAGAGTACTGTTGCCCGAGACAGAAATGCGTATTTCGCGTATTTCAGGGTATTACAACAGCAAGGCCCGTACTACATAGCTGAAAAAATCGGCAAGAGGAACGGATTCTGATTCCAATGAGAAAATTCCGAATGTGCCCTTATAGATAATCGTAGGGCGATTTCCCAAAACGTTGTTTAAAAAGTTTGGCAAAGTGACGTTCGTCTCTTAGCCCGATAATTTTTATCACTTTTTTTACAGAAGAGTGGACTTTCATTTCCAACAATTGCCTGGCTTGCTGCAAGCGCATTTCCTGGATGTACTGGTTGGGGGTAAGCCCTGTTAGCTTGCGTACTTTAAGAAAAAATTGAGTTCGACCTGTATGCATGCTAGCCGCCAAATCGTCAACAGAGAAATCAGCTTGCCCCAAATGTTGATATACTGTTTCCTTCAGTTCTTTAAGCCACTCATTTTGTTGGGCAAGGATATCATCTTCAGTAATATTCATTGCAGCCGAACCAGTACCTGAAAGCTCGGTGCGTATACGACTACGATTGATGAGCGTGGGAATTATGGTCAGCAATTCATCCTCAGTGAAGGGTTTGACGATGTAATCATCAGCACCAAGCTGTTTGATGCGTTCGAGATCGGAAACAATACCCCTGGCAGTAATGATAAGAACAGGTATATTATTCCATTGTTGCTCCTTGCGTATTTGCTCTACCAAATTAAATCCATCCATATTTGGCATCATCAAATCACTGATGATCAGATCAATATGCATATTTTGAACTAAACTAGTGATTGCTTCTCGTCCATCATTGCAGATTTCCAGCTGGTAGCTATCTGTGAGTAGCATTGACATAAATCTTTGAAAATCGGGATTGTCCTCTACCAGTAGAATACGGGGTCGATCAATAGTAGTTTTATCAGGATGTGGATGAATTTTTGGAGGACGTATTGGCGGCAAGAGGATTTGTTCTGGTTGCTCTCGCTCTTGTGCCAGCTGCTCAACCTCTTCATGATTTGCGATTATTATAGGTAGTTCCACATAAAAAGTACTCCCACGACCTTCCTGGCTTTCTACCCACACGCGCCCCCCCATCAATTCGGTCAGTTCCCGTACAATGGCCAACCCGATACCAGTACCGCCTTCAATAGCTGCTTGGGGATGTTGAGCCTGATAATAACGATCGAAAATATACGGTTGGTCTTCCGGGTAGATGCCTCTACCTGTATCTTGCACAATAAATGTAAGTTCTTCATTACCAATATTCACCTTGTAAGAAATGCGTTCGTGGCGATCCGTAAATTTAATGGCATTAGTAAAAAGATTGGTGAGTATGATATTGATATACCGCAGATCCATTTTAATACAAAAATTAGGGTCTATCCGTCCCTCGTACACCAGCGTTATCCCTTTTTGCTGCGCTAAAGGTAAAAATTCAGCCAATAGCCGCTGATTGAAGGCTTCCAAAAAAATGGGTTCAAGTTTTATTTCCTGCTTTTTTGCTTCTAACGTACTGATGTACAGAAGATCATTAGCAAGATTAAGCAGACGGTGTGCATTGTTGGTAATGATTGTAAGCAGGCTTATTTCATTGGTAGTAAGCTTTCGGTTTCTAAGTAATTTCTGAGCGGGTCCTAATATCAATGCAAGCGGAGTTCTGAATTCATGGGTGATATTGGTGAAGAACCGCTGTTTTTCATTATGCTGCTTTCGCAATTGTTCGGCCTGCTTTTCGATCAATTTATTGTCTTGGACAATCTGATGGGTTCGTTTACTTACCTCTTGCTCAAGTTCTTGTTGCCGAGTTTGCAACTGCCGGATTCTATAGCGGATAATCAATATGAGCAGCGTAACGAATAGTAGTATGATCAGATTGATAAACCAGGTTTGCAGATATAAAGGTGCAAGTACCCGGATAGGAATTGTACATGAATCTTCATAGAATATACCATTACCTGATCGTGCCTTCACGACAAGCAGGTAATCACCGTGGGGTAGTCCCGCTAATTGGAGGAGAGGCGATTTGCTGTATACCCATCGATTGTCAAGTCCCTCTATCCGATAGCTATATTCTGTTTCTTTATAGGTATGAAAGTTGGGAAGGCTAAAAATAAGTTGCAGATAACGTTGATGTGGTTTGAGTGTCAATCTCCCTTGTTGGTGATACGACAGTAATAACTCAAGTTCGGGTTTGGCGCCCAAACTGAGGGTATTTGCGGAAATCAGTGTCAGAGGTACCCGAGTCTGTTGGTCAAAGTCATCCCAAAAATCACGAGGATGAAAGGCGGTAATTCCGTTGAGGCTGCCAAAATAGAGTGCTCCGTCAGAACCCCTATGATGAGAAATGCGATTGAATTCATCGTGGGTAATACCGTCATTTTCCAAAAAATAACGCAGCCGACCCGTGTTCATCTGAAATTGAATGATACCCTTATCACTACTGATCCAGAGAAAATTTCGTTCATCTTTGTAAATGCTGTATAGATTGTTGTCTGGCAAACCGTCTTTAGTGGTATAAAGTTTAGTGCACCGCCTGACAGGCTGCCAGTACAACAAACCCTCATCGGTTGCAAACCAATAATCCCCCGCATCATCCTGGCTAAAATGTCTGAGATTATTAACAGGAAAATTGTATTTACCTTTACCTTCTTTCCAGTATCTGGCTACGATCCCTCTGTTTTTTTCAAAATAAAAAAGCCCCTCACTGGTTACAAACCATAGATGGCCATTGCGTTCTGAATCAGGCTGGATAGCATAGATATCGGCGCTGCGCAAAGCATCGAATCCATTATATTGTTGAAATGCCCTCATTTCGAATCGGTATCGATCGAAGAGTGCCAAACCATACTGGTGTCCTACCCATATAAGGGAGTCTTGTTCATATAAAGACCAAATATTGCGGTAGATAATGTCTTTGGGCATGGGAAAGGTACGCATACGTTGCTCCAGTATATCATAGCGATGTAGCTTATCCATTGCCAACCAGAGAGTCCCGTCGCTATCTTGCAGCAAGGGGTAGTAGATGCCAAGTGCTGCAGTCTTCAGTATTTTTCCTGTGCCAATATCAATTTGATGCAGCTTGTCACCAGCCATGGCCAATAGCCTACCTTGCTGATCAATTTGTATGCCCCGGCAAGAGTTGCGGATAACGTATCGCACCTTCTCCGGATCATCCCAGATAAACTTACGGAATCTATTTTTGCGTATTCTGATCTTATACAGCCCTTGTACGTCAAATATCCAGGCTGTCTGGTCATCATCAATACTGATGCCCAAAACATTCTGCGGCCGTATCCTACCTGTATATTGATCAAAATTATAGACGAGTTCTTCTCCTGGCCGTATCATCAGCAGCTGTCGTTTTCGATTATATAACCACAGATGATTGCTCTCTTTGCGTAAGGCTACTTCATGGTGGCTAAATTGCAAAGGATTTCTATCGGGAGAGTAATCAGACAGAGGCCATTGGCACCTATTTCCGTTTGGCAACAAATAGCCTGTATATAAATTGTTTATATACCAGAGAGAATCACCCGATACCTGTGCAAACTGAATAATATTGCTGGCATCAATCTGCTGACGTATTCGCCCCTTTTTTTCAATAGCTACCAGGCTGGAATCAACCGTAGAGGTCTCTATCGAAAGTATCCATAGGTAATCTGACTGAATAATCCGGCTACAGAACTTCAGTTCACAACCTGGCCGATCGTATATTTTTTGTGGTTTTTTACCCGCCTCTATACGCCATACCTGCCCCAACTTGTTACTGATAAATAACTCTTCTTCATTACCGCGGGCAATATCCCATACCTGGCTGTGTACGGGTATGTTTTTGTGGTCGTAAGAAAGTTGGCTGCTTACGCGCGTATGTATATTAAGTAGCTGGTAACGCACGTGCTGTCGGTCTATGAAGCGGATCCAGAGATGCCCTTTGTTATCTTCAAAGAGGATATTTACCTTGGTGTCCGTAGTGAGCAGAGGCCATTGCATCGTATTGAAGAATTGCTGCCCATCGAATAAATCCAGCCCTCTGTTAGTAACAAACCACATGAATCCCCGGCTGTCTTTAAACGATTGAACAACCACATTGTGCGAAAGACCATCCTCTGTAGTATATTGCTTTATATCTACCAAATAATCCGTCTGCGCGTGCAGGTAAGCACTGTACAGAAAAACAGCAAGTACGGCCATCATCCTGGCTGAGCAGCTGTAAGTGGCTATGACAAACAATATCCACTGCTTGGACAGTTGTATTGGCAGCCCAATACTTGCATTCACCATTGTTACCTATAGTCTGTGAAACGATAAATGATGTCAGGTGGTTTCAGGGATACAGGATTTCACACATATTGTTGATTATCAATACAAGGCATTGCTTTTCAGACTCAAAATGAAATTTTGTCACTGTTTTCACCTTTTCATTCATTCGGCGCCACCCACACCCCTTTAACCCCATGAAAACTTACTAATAGCCCCGTTTTACTTCTGGGAGACAATTCCAGACACCCTATGAACTTGATACAACGAATCAACCCAATTACTCATATACCCAAACCATCATGCGGCTAAACAATGCATAATAACCATCTCCTCAATAAATATACAAAACAATAATAATTTCGGCACGTAAACAACAAAAAAATATATGAAGTTTGTAGTTCGGTGATGATGGTTCATCTCCAATGCTGGTAAAATCCAGCAAATTTCTATCCTGTCAGAATCATAAAATCTGTCAGGCATACTATCCTACAATTCTCAGCATATAGTTCTCAGTTCAGTAAGAGATGACAAATACCGACTGTACAAGCACAAGCCAATGTCCTAAGTGAAGCGACTATTCCTGTACAGTACATAGCTGATACAATCGGAAAGTGATGTGATGTACTCCCCATTTTTCTTATGATGCTTTCCAAAAGATTTATATTCCTTTACGTGATGCTTTTCTCCACCATCAATTGCGTGCAGATGCCCCGCCGGCTTGCCGCTTTGACTATAGGTGCCGGCCAGTCCCGGGCTACTGGCTGAAGAGATAGCGAACCCTTTCAATGGCAATGCCAATGACCTTCCGATTTTTGAACTGTCTCACAATATTGCCAGGCAGGTAAAAGCCTGCTGCTGCCTGTAAGATAGCTGTCAGGCAGCTCATGCACCTTGTCCGGCACGAGACAAAAGCAATTCCCTTCTTAGTAAACAGGAAAACATGGACACACAGTCTGAGTAACTAATCGGTTCTTAGTCAAATATAATGGGTATTGAGATCTAGCCCCCCCTAAGTGGAAGTAAATCATACGGACGAAATTTTGAATATTTCGGTATCCTTTAGCCGTATGCATATTTCGGAATATGCTGACCCACCTCAACAGTCAGTCAGTTAAAAGCCAGGGAAGTCCCGTTAGGTAGGTCGATTGGTGCTGTTTTCGGTACAATGGAAGCCCCGTTAGGCAGGATGATTGGTGCTGTTTTCGGTACAATGGAAGCCCCGTTAGGCAGGATGATTGGTGCTGTTTTCCGTAGATTGGAAGCCCCGTTAGGGGCGTAATATGGGTAGCAACGGCCCCGGTATTTTCCAGAGTCCCGTAGGGACGAAATGTGGGTATGATTCTCCATCATCCATCATTCCAACGGTTTGAAAATATACCGTTCATCGTATGTAACTTCAAATTTTTTTAGGATATTAATATACGCCTCCAAGAAACTTGTCTTGGCATGGTGGGCTTCTTGTTCTTGAATATATTAAATTACGCGTTGTACCTGACTTTTACTGTGCGAAAATGCGCCATAGGGAATACCGGGGCCGTTGTTTTCTACCCATATTCCGTCCATACGGGTCTACCCACATCGCGTCCCTACGGGTCTACCCACCTCGCGTCCCTACGGGTCTACCCACATCACGTCCCTACGGGACTCCGGGAAACAACGGCCCCGGTGTTTTCTACCCACCTCGCGTCCCTACGGGTCTACCCACATCACGTCCCTACGGGACTCCGGGAAACAACGGGGTCGTTTGCTTTCTACCTGTACTGATCCCCTAAATAACCAGACAAGGTTACCGTATTAAAATTGTGATCTTGTCTATGGAAAAGAAGCGACGCAGCAAAGAAGAGAAGCTTAGCATTCTGAAAGAGGCAGAAAGCCAGGGGGTAGAAGTTACGATTATGCAGCATGGATTTATCCATCTACTTTCTACCGCTGGCGTAAGGCGTAAGTTGAGCTTCCCCCCCAAAAACTAGACACGTTTGATAAACCAAGGTGACTTAAGTTCGAGGGCAGCTGTAAATATTGGTAGTTCTTACATGGGGTATATCTACGAAACCCACTTCATTTGGACCAGAGCCTAACTAATCATCTGACAACAGCCTGTCCAACGGTGAATCAGGATTCATCTTACGGGCAACATGCATGTATAATTGAGTTGTACGGATGGAGTCATGCCCCAACAGCTCTTTTACCATGTGAATGTCCGTACCCTGCTCCAGCAAGTGGGTGGCAAAGGAATTGCGAAGCACCTGCATACTTACAGCCTCCTCAAGGCCGGCGCTTTCTGCCACCGATTTTACCATTTGCTGTAAGCGCCGGATAGTGATAGGTGTGGCCACCTTTTTGCCCTCAAAGAGATAATCCGTCGGTTCAAAATCCTTGGTATACTGAGCATAAAGATCAGCAATACGCCTCGGCAGTGGTATTAGCCGGCGACGTCTGCTACCGATTGAACGCACAATGATAACCCCCTTTTTGCGGTCAATATCTTCGACCCTGAGTTCGGATATCTCCGCAGGTCGCAGGCCGGCACCATAGGCCAGCATGATAATCAAGCGATGTTTAAGATTGACCGCTGCAGTCAACAAACTGTGTATTTGGGTTGTCGACAGGACACGGGGCAAAACATCCAGCCGGCCCGGGCGGGTGAGCACCGAAGACTTCAACGGGCGGTGTAAAACCAGCTCGTAATACAACTTAACAGCATTGATAAGCTGGTTCTGAAACGACAGAGACAGATCTCTGTTCTCCATCAACGATTTCACCTGGCTGCTGACAGCCCCGATGTTCTCGGAATTGGGTCGATCGGGACGTATATAGTCTAAATACTGGCGCAGATTGTAGACGTACAACCTTATGGTACTCGCCGAATACCCTTTTGTGCGCAGTGCTTCAGCAAATTGCTCTACGGCCTGTCTGTACCACAAATCTGCATCCGGCACCTCCGGCATTGCTGCTCCGGCTGCCGGCAGTGCCGACAAATCAGCCCCCAAAGCACTGAGGAGTGCTCTGTTTTGTTCGGAATCCGGCAAGAGGTAACAGCCATCTTTGTCATCGTATACCAGCTGTGATGCTAAGGCCGCATCCTGCATGACAGGATGCTTTTCAGGTACAAAAACACACAACTGCAGTCTGTCACCCAGTCTTCGCAGCCTTACCGATAGATTACTATCCAAAGGTGAAAAGGGTTCATCCATAGGATTACTTACTTTGCTAGGAGGTAATTACATAATTTTCCGCGTACACTGGGTCAACACAGAAATCGTTGCACCTGCACCGCCGATTTGATTGATTAGACCACGGCAGGGCAGGTCATTGACTGGGCAGGAAACACACTATCAAAACACATCCTACAATACCCTCCAGACTAAGCGCAAAAGTCAATTTTAATATTTTGTTTCCGACCAATCAAAACTTTTCAGGAGGAAAAAAACTAGTTCCGGCACTTACTATCGCCGCAACCAAACCTCCCTTTACTTCTAGCAAGCAAAATAGATGTTTTTCACCAAGGCTCTTTTGTATGTTCGTTAACACAACATTTATAGCGTTGTTAACGAACACAGGTAATATGAATTTGGGTTTTAAAGATTAGCCATCAAGAATATCTTCAATACCGATAACTTTCGGAGGCTGTACATTGGTTTGAATTGCCAAAATGATACCAAAAGCAGTATTTCGTTCCCTACAAAAGGGACTTTTGCAAGAGCATTGTTTTATCATAATACATGCGTTTTATTTAGAAATATTAGCTATAAGGATAACCAACAGTATATCAACTATCATTTAATTTCCAGTTGATCCTGTATACATCGATACCGGATGAAAGGCATAATTTCTTCAGGCCTGTAAGCATTTGGGTACGTATCATTGACGGCTGTATGGTAGCTCCTTGTTGCTACACGACCTGTGATGCTCCCACTCTCCTGTAGATTTTGCGCTATGCCATCTACGAACCGTATGGGGCCGCCTGAAGCACTCAGTCGGTAATACGAATTATCATACGTGAATTCTTCCCCCAGTACCTGATAAGGATCTGCGATAACAAACAAGTAGTATTCCCCATTGAGTGCTGGCATTTGGTAGGTTTGACTGATGCTACCACTGCCGAGAGCACTCCCCAGACTCTGTCCATTGCCAAGATTCAGGTTGAACCAGCGGTTGGCATTGCCGAGCCCATTGGCGTAGTTGCCTGATACCCCCCCATTATAGTCATTGGTTATGTAGTGATGCACCAGATATCCATAGTCGTTAATATTGTAAGCATTGACATATACGTACAGCACATCCCAGTCTTTAGCCGCAAGAATGGATTGAGAGGCCGTATTTTTGACATCATATACCAGCGTCCGGAAAAGAGGATCGGTACTACTACCGTCATCTGTATCCTGCAGTCGGTTGACAGCGATATTGATTCCATTGGTGACGGGCGGATTGACTGGATTGACAGTTGGGCTTTCATAGGCCACAAAAAAATTAGCCCGAAAATCAGCCCCGGTCATGAGATTATAGTCTACCCAGGCAAACCCATCATCACCCCATACACTGCCCCATGAATTGGCAATACGAAAAGCTCCCTTTGCATCATCGTAGCCGACAATAATCATTGCATGGCCACCTATTTCATCACCAAAAAAATCACCGGCATCTTTCACAGCAGTTCCTCGCCAATTATAGAAACTTTCCCGCAGCCGGGCGCCAAAGACTACGGGACGCTTTTCTGCCAGCTTGGTCTTAATGCCATCGACTGAATTTCCCAGTTCCCTAAAAAATTGAATTTTATACGTTGTTGCCTCATTGGTCCAATTGGACAACGGACTATTGCTGCAATCTCCCAGACTTCCATAAGGTACCGTTGCCATAGTTGCCACCCCTCGGTTTTGCATACTTGACAAAGCAAACTCAAACCAGGTACCATTACAGTTATTTCCTTTTTGGCTGTTGGGAATTGACCAAAACAAGTCTTTGGGACTAAAATGGCGGCCTGGGTCGGCCAGGCTGGCTGTAGGATAGTTATTTCGAATAGCCCACATAGCGGTTCGCTGGTAGTACCCACAAGCCCAGGCCACACAAGTACCATAAGGTCCTTGATCGCCTATGGGCGGCAGGAAGGGCGTGAGATCGACACGTGAAGGCAGGTTATCACGCACGAACAAATTCGGTTCATTGGGAATTCGTTCGGTATTTTCGTCGTTCCAGCCCGTAAAAAACTTAGTAAAGTCGACTACGGTTGCTTCCACACTATCATAATCATAAGCAGGATCGGTGCAACCCGTCAGTATTATCGCCAAAAACAGGCAGTATAAACAAGCCATTTTTATTTGCATGGTAAATGAATTTACATATCAGAAAATGAATACATTCGGGGGAGCAACGGCTATTCGCCTGCCTCAATAGCATCTAGTATCCGTGCCCATTTTTCATATTTTTTACAGGAGACGATGTAGGGATCTGACAGTAGCTCAACGGCTTTATCAGGCGCTTCCTGCAGAAACTTATCATAGTAAATTTTGAAGTACGGCAGCAGTTCATCGCAGCAGAGAGAACCATCGTTGTGACTGTCATAGTCCCAGGCAGCGCAGTGGGCAAGTCGGTAGAAAGGACTGGATACCTTCTTGTTATCCATATTTTTTTCAGCCACGGAAGGTCGGGATGGCTTGGGCGGTGTTGGCAGGGGTTTATGCGAAGCTATTGTATCCATACCACCATTGTCCGCAAGACTATCAATTGTTTTGCTAGCATCTTCGACTGCTTTAGGTGGTGGAGGTGATTCAGTGACACAGGCCGCCAACAGTAAGCAGCCCCCAATAAGTAAAGCACGCATATTCATTTAGTTTTGCGTTCATAAATAAGATTACCGGGAGTCTGCATTGTCATTCTACGGATGGTCTGCCGGCTGAAGGCGGCCGCCAGCAGTAAAAGGAGGGATAGTGGCAGAACGATTCTGCCGTCAGCAATAATGAGCAGGCTTTCTGCACGCAATTTTTCCTCGACGGCCGCCAGCAGCAGTGCGCTCGCCAACGCCAGCAGCATCGCCTGTAAAAGAAATGCGAACAGGATGCGCTGATAGAGCTGCAGCAGTTGCCCGTCAGCCAGGCCAAAAGCTTTAAAAGTGCCCAAGTGAGGCTTAATCTGCTGGAGGTGCCGATGCAGCAGGCTATTGACAAACAGCATAATACTCAGCAGTGCAAAAACAAACAACACCAGACATAATATCTGTACCAGCAGGCTTATGAGGTAAAAATTTCGCTTCGACTCAATATTTTCCTGTGGCAGGTTGATACCAAACATACCACTTAGCCAGTTACCAAACTCTCGAATACTGCCGAGGCTAATGAAATTGAATGCCAGGTAGTGAGGCTGGTTGTGCTCGCAGCCTTCCGGTAGTGCCGCTAATTCCTGGTAAACCCTGGCCTGCCTCCCAACCAATTTTTTAACTTCTTTTTCTACCCTTGCCACCTGTGCCTCATCAGCTGGCTGGCTGAGGTGGAGGCTGAGTAATGACAGCCTTTGCAGGCTGTCGGCCAATTCGTGGCCGCAATCGACCAACGAAAGGCCTGCTGCTGCTAACTGACTGCAGGCCTGCCCAGCCTGGTCGGCCGGGCACCAAAACCGCAAACGATTGTCGCCCGGCCGGTGCCGGTGCAGGTTACGTGCCCAGCAGTCAGGTGCATTCAGTACTTGGTAGAGGGCATAGCTGCAGACAAACTGTGTTTTGCTGGGCAATTTTTCTACAACCCCCCATACAGGAAGCAGGAATATCTCTTTACTCAGCAGATCAAAAACAGCCAGGGAACTGACGGTTGCCGATGAAGGGTATCCTAAGCTACGCAACAGCTCAGCGCTAACAACAATACCAGCACTGGCTGCAAGATTGAGTTCCTGTGTATTTTCAGTGGGCAGGCGGGCGCTGATGAGGTTGTCATCCTCCATGATTTTTGCAAACAAGCCTGACTGATAGTCAATCGAGCGTCCCCATTGGAATGACAAATCGCCCTCGGTACGAGCAGACAGCACATCGGTTTGCAGGGGGATGAATGCCAGATTGAAGCGGTACCAATACTCTGTCGTTTTGAGTCCAAAGCGTTGATCCGCCCCTTTTGACAACGAGTCCTGTATGGCCGGCAATCTGGGTTCTGTCTGCAGATCCACCGGCAGATTAAGCCAGTTGGTGAAAGGATCATCCATGCGTCTGCGCAAATTTTCAAGACTTCCCAGCGCAAAACCCAGCGCCAGCACAGTCAGCAGCAGCATAGCATAGAGCCATCCCAAATTATTGCGCCCCCCCTGACGCACAAGTGCATAGTACTCGTTGTCCAGAAAAAGTCGCTCAAAATCATTAGTAGCAGGCAGAAGGTATCTCAACCAGTATTTATTCATTACGGATAGGTTATAGCATGATACAAATGCTCCTGCGGGTCACCGATTCGCTTTCCCGTGGGCAGTAAGGCGCTGCCATCCGACTGCATAAGCAGCACTTCTGCCCCGTCGACGCAGCCGTAGGGCCGGCCGTCGGTATCGTAACGCAACCTAATAGGAATGATGCAATCAGCATAGCGACAGGCCAAGCGCAAATCGTGGGTGACGATGACAGCACTTTTACGGTGGCTGCGGAGATGGCTGCGCAGCAGCTCCATGCATACCTCAGCCGTTCTGACATCCAGGTTTCCGGTAGGCTCATCGCCCAAAAGTAGTTCGTGGTCGGCCATTAGTGCACGGATGAAAGCCAGCCGCTGACGTTGTCCGCCTGACAGTTCGCGGACAGTACCGGAAAAGACAGCTGCAGGGAGCCCGATCTGCTCCATGAGTACCCGCACTTTGTCGGTGGCCTCGGCTACCGACAAGCCGGTCAGCAAGGCTGCCGCCATCATATTTTCCCCTGCGGAAAAATTGGGCATGAGGTTGGTGTGCTGAAAAATAAAACTGAAGTAGTGCCGGCGGAAGGCTGAGCGGGTGGCATCATCTGCGGCCCAAAGGCCAAGCAGCGGCACAGATTCTGCTGCGGCAGGAAAAAAGCGCACAGCGTCATGGTCTGGCAAGCAGGCCGTCGTGTTATTCATCAGCCCCAGTGTCTCCAGCAGGGTACTCTTGCCCCCGCCAGATACCCCGACGACAAACACTAACTTCTCCCGGCCAATGTCGAGCGACGATACGTCCAGCACTACCTGACCCGGTTGATAAGCACACTGTAAGTCTCTGATTTCAAGAATATTGTTTCTCATGCACTCTGAGTAGTCTGCTAAAAGGTTTTTTCAATAGGAATCCAGTAGTAACTGTTGCCCTCACTGCCGGCAAATTTAAATTCGTAGCTCACCGCAAACACCTCTTCTTCTAAGGTGCGCCGCACAATATCAAAGCGCTCCAGCAGCTTATCAATTTCTGACAGTGGCGTACAGCGTTCGTTGAGCAGACAGCCCATATCTTTGTCGGGTAAAAAACCAAGTGCTACCCCCTCTTTTTCGATACCCTGAATGGCAAGGGCTACCTCCTGTACGGTTGTCTCCCTGAACTGTCGTTCGCTCAATTGACGGTTGCCGGTAAATTCAGTCAATAGTTGTCTGTAAATATTGACCAAGCCTTCCCGTTTCTCACTGCTGGAAGTCCCTATTTCTCCCCTGACGCGCTTGATTACATTGAGGTAGTTGGTAAGGTCGGAGGCTGGCATAAACAGGACGTAAGACATGCAAGGATGGCTTGCTGCCCGAAGCTGCCGAGGAAAGAATACCTCTGAATAGAGCTGATATTTATCGCCTTGCAGATAAAGTGCATCCAGATTGATATCCTTGGCAAATTTCAGGGCTGCTGCTTCTGCCAAGGGGCCCTGTGCGATGTTACTGAAATCAGCCTCTGCCTGCTGCTGCAAGGCTCTGCCCGCCATAATATACTTTCCAATGGCCTCTGCCAGGCGCTGCAGCTGTCTGGCGCTTTCCTCCCAAAAGAGGGTAAGCTTGCTGTCCAGTTGGGAACCTTCTACAAATTTTGAGCTCGCCGGATACCAGATACCCCCTGGCACATAATAATTTTCAATACGATGCCAGGTTTCATCACTGGCGGAGACTGCCAACGGTTTGAGATCGGGCGGAGGTACACTTAGTCCGCTCGCCTGCCCACTGCCATAGGAACTATAGTAAATTCTTTTAGCGGTTTCATTGATCAGGTCATGAATCTGATCACGGAAAAGCTCTGTAGCCCGAAGTCCGTCATTGATGA
Organism: uncultured Saprospiraceae bacterium; assembly: GCA_964441755.1. Classification (GTDB taxonomy): domain Bacteria; phylum Bacteroidota; class Bacteroidia; order Chitinophagales; family Saprospiraceae; genus JAUMBM01. Next base: position 94,037 of record CAYTVG010000015.1, on the reverse strand, counting down.
GTTGTAATGCGTACAGGTGCACTTCATTGGAAGCAATCTGGTCGAAGAGCGTCTCAAGCTTCACCATTGTCCGGTGGTCTTTGTACTTAGCTGCCAGTGCCCGATTATAGGCATAGTTGGCGTCTGCACCAATCACAATCACTACATTGGTTTCCCGGGCATTAAAACCAGCCTTACTGATTCCCTGGCTAAGGCCATAATACAGGGCCGGAAAATCGCCCGGATTGATCCAGTTATTCATCTCCACTTCGCGCATAAAACGTTGCGCAGCAACCAGATCAGCTGTCAAAGGCAATATACTCAACAGTTTATCCTGTGTCTGCCCGTTAATTCGGGCGGCCTCATCCTCCACATTCCTGTATACGACCACACCATAGCGAACGCGCTTACCTTCAAATCTGGCTGCTACCTGACCCATTGCCTCCACAATGGCACTGCGATAAGTATTCATTTTATTCGTTCCCTGGACGGCAAACAGGATATTGACCTTTTCCTTATTACTCATCCATTCCTCTGCTTTCGCTTGTACGCCCGCCCATTCTATAGGATCGATAGTTCCCTGCACCATACGGCGCCCGTTAATCTCTATCACCCGTGGCATTTCTCCGATGACACAGGATCTAAAAGCATCGGTTAGCGGCTGCTGCCCAGATGAGAGCAACGGAAATCGAATTACAGAGCCCTTAAACCTGCGTGCATCGCGCGATAGTTTATTGGCGCTCAAAGCCACCGGATCATTGTCCCAAAATACAGTTGCCTGCTGCCCTTCAGCTGCCTTTCGGGCATCTTCAATGCGTTCGTAACCTCTGATACGCAGTGCCTCATTGGCTTTGCGCTCCGAAAAAGCAGCGGATGTGAAGTTGGGTTCCAGAGAAACGCGTGTATTCCATTCCGTACAGCGGTTACCCCGCACCCATCCTACAATATCGGCCCCTGATGTACTCAGCGCCCCCAGGCGCGCCTCCTTGGCAAGTAAGAAATAGCCATTCTCACGTTTCAGGACAAAGTAGAAGCTGTAGATCCGTAAATCGGGGCGGCGCGGTGCTCCTTCGCCGGGAGCCTCCAGTATGGCCACCAGATCTCGGTTAACCCCCTGTTCAATCATTGTCTTTAGCTCACTGCCCTTATTAAGCAGGAATACCTTCTGGTGGATTTGCGTATATCGATTGATCAAGCCTCCGTTCCATAGCAACATCTTATCTTTAGCAACCCAGCCATAGTCCTCACAGCTGCTGCCCTTGCCCACCGTAAGCCCGTCAACATTCGGACACTTGGCAATACGGATGTGAGCCTCCCGCTCCTCGGTAACATAGAAGGGCCCTTCAGCGAAACTAATTTTTCTTTTCACGGCTCCTGAACCGTCATCCTGGCTGTATGTCAAATTGTTGTGCCGGTCAGAATACACTATCCAGGCATCATTGCGACTTTTTTCACGCAAGCCAACGCGGATAAGTGTTGCCAACTCTACATCCGGTAAATCTCTGGGCATAGCTAGTGCATAGGGCTTTCCTAACACAAAACGCTGTCCGAACAGCGGTGCTACCCCCCATAACAACAACACTGTGGGCAGCAGCCAGCGACTGCCTGCCAACGAGCTTGTGAGCTGTGAAAAAATATTCATGTATATATATTTTATTTATACAAATCACCTTGGGCGTCCTTGGTACTTATCTGCCAGATAAGAACTTTCGTGAGTCTTTATATTCCCGGGGCAGTATAGCCGACAGCGGCTAACTTCAAAAAGTGCTCACCCCAAGGAAAGGAAAGACCTGCGACAGGTGAGTAAATTCAGCACATGGGTATGGTTCAATTATTAGATTTTCTGAAATGGTAATACAATCCCAGACGTACACCTAAGCTGTGATGGCGAAGACCCGACAGCCAACCGGCCGCCAGGCTGCCAGGCAAATCATCTACGCGCCCCAAAGGCAGCTGCTGATAAGCCTGCTGCTGCAGCAACGGTCTCAGGTTGAAGGAGGCATCCAGCGCCAACAGCATACCCAAAGCAGGATTACGGCTATTGAAGTCAAAGCTGACAGCCGGTGACAGCCGCAGCCAGAGCCCCAATGTATTCGCTGTCCTTGGCACCAAGGTGGCCCGTAATCCATTGCCCAGTCCGTATTGATCTTCCCACAGCATTTCATTACCAGGTCGGAGAACGCTGCCTCCCGGCGGACCAGGCAACTGCACAAGTTGGTTGCCGACCTGAAAATTACCCATGTAGTCCCCCTTGACTTGTGTCACTGCCTCCATCTGCATTACCCATGCAGGCAGCACTACCGCTTCAATCATCCAGCGTGTAGAAAAAGAAGATTTGAAGGTCCAGCCAACCCCTAATGGCAAACCAAGACTGCTGATGGTTAGCTGCTCCGAAGCATTGATCCCGCTACCTTGGCGCTCAAAAGTAAGCCCCCCTGCTTCGGCTTCTACTGCAACAGCATAATTCTGCATGTCTGTCTGCAACGATTGCCGCCCGTAGTGAAGACCCAGGAGCAGATACCAGTGCTTATCAGCCTGCAATCGCGGAAGCCAGCGGTTGGTAGTCAGTTGTATGCCTACGGCAAAAGCCGGCCCGGCAGCGTGTATCAACTGTGCCCCTTCATCCGCTTTCTGCTTCCAAAGAGGTTGTGTATCAAAAGCGGCCAGCAGTAGGCTGCCGGCAGCCTGCAGTGACAGGTAGGTGCTGTAATCATCAACAACCCTCTGCACCCCGCTTATCGGCTGGTGTCGAATAATTTCCCGAATCTGCCAATTCTCAAAATCAGGACTAACCTCTATTCGCAGCAACAGCTGGTATTGCCCGCGACCAGCCGGCACCGGCTTTACCTGTCGGCCGGGCGACAGCCGGTTGAAAGCCTCCTTGTCCACTACAATAGCGGCAAGATATTTATTCTGGTATAGCGTATCCCACCACAATTCGGTCAGCGCCGCCCGTCGAATGGCAAACTGAAACCCCTCTTCGGCAAAATAGTAAGCAAGATCGCGGCAATAATCAGCCACTCCGATTTCTGCCCCTGCTACCTCTGTAAAATCTGCAAACAACAGCGCATTGGGCTTAAACAGATTGCGAAATGCAACTGCTGCCTGAGGAGCTGGCCTCCCACTAAGCGGATCATAAAAATTACCACGTGACTGATACGTATTTACAGCGCCTTCCAGCACCTCCAGTAACCTGTCATAGGCGGTTGTTGTCACATTCAGCCGGGTAATATCAAGCTCACTGCTAACTGTCAACCGTATGGTGTCCTGGGCCGAAAGCCCTGAAAACAGGGATAGAAAGAAAAGAATTGCAGTTGTTTTTTTCATATCGCGCTTAAGTGTGCCGACAGCTGCCAGCCATGTTAATTATCGTACAATAAAGGTGGTAGTCGCCACTACTGCATTTTCATACAGCAGGCATAAGCAATAAAGACCCGGCGGCAACAACCCACTGCCTGTAGGCTGCCACCTCCATCCACGTGAATCCACTACAAGCCCGTCTGCCCGGCAGACCCGCCGACCGGCAGCATCCAAAATCGCAACACTTGCATTACGGTGAGGCCATTCTGTTACTATGAGCTCAAAGTGCCCGTCGTTGGGGTTGGGAAAAAGGTGCACTGAAGCTTCTGTAATTGCCTCTGTCGCAATCGTGGGCAATTCGCGATCGTAATAGGAACGCGTACGGCAGACAGGCGGGCTGCCACAGGGATTTTGCGCTGTCCAGGTGTCCACCCAATACTGCCGCCCGGCAGGCTCCCAGTCATTGAGTGCCACATAGGTCTGGTAGTTTTCTCCCGCCAACAATACTTCGTTTCCCGAAAGGCGATCCGTATACCCCCATTGATAGCAATAACCCCCATCGGCACAAACCAACACATTGCCCGCAGGCAGATAGCCTATGGCTGCCTCATCCGGTGCTGTTTGTCCGCTGAGAGCCGACAAACTCAATGTGTCGCTACCATAACAGGCAATCTGCGAATTGATGGTCTCCCGGACAATTAGTTGGAAAGGAGGAGGGGGCAACATAGCTGCCACCCGTATCACCAGGCTGTCTGCCCGCTGGTAGCGTACACTTGCCCAGTTGCCAGGGATTTCCCATGCAAATTCTCGCCCGCTGCCTGCCGGGATACCTCCTGCCGCCACAAAGACCACCTCTTGTTGATTGGCACAAAAATCGAGAGCTCCCACAATCTGTGGTTGTGGGTTGCTGATCAATTGTACGCTAAGTGAGTCCTCTCCCCGGCATCCATTGCCATCCTTTACGCGCACCCGGTACAGGTAGCTCCCCTCTTCAGTTTGGGGCTCACTGATATACAGCGATTCATTACCGGCAGGCGCACCATTGACCGTCCATTGATACTCGCTATAGCTGTCTGCAATCTCCAACCTCACCCGATTGCCTACACAAAGCAGGGAGGAGCCTTCGATAGCAGGAACCGGAAGAGAGTATACTTCCGAGCTGTACCCGAGTTCATAATCACAGCCTGCATTGTCAACTATCCGAAGCTGGTAGTCATAAACGCCTGCTGATGCCGGGTGTTCCGACAGAAAAGACCCGTCAAAAGGCAGTAATTCACCGTTACGCCACCACTCGCGACGCACAACAGGAATACCGGCAGGTATGTAGGACAACTGGAAAGTTTGCTGCAGGCAAACAGCCGTCTCTTGTACAGGTGATCCGTCAATCAATGGTTGTATTTGCCCTTCATAGGCTGCCAATACTTCTACAGGCAATGAGCAGCTGCTACTGTTTCCTGCGGCATCCCTGACATACCAGCTGACAGTGGAGATTCCTCGTGGAAGTATAACCCCTGTCAGCGAGGGAAGCGGACCGAAGTCTCTACTGTACAATGTATCCCCTACAGGATTGCGTACTATACTGGCCCAACTGAGGCCTGCTGCGCCGCAATTGTCTTGCCAGCTTAGCGGATTAAATTCGGCGCCGGCTGCTGAATAGCTACAGTTGCTGCCCGTCGTAATGGTCACTCCTATGTTTTGAGGACAAGCGAGCACAGGGGGAGTAGTATCGCGCACTGTAACTACAAACTGGCAGGTATCGCTGCTGCCGTTGGCGTAGAACAAATAGGTACTGACGGTCGTAGTTCCTGTCGGCAGGCGTACATCGATAAGGCTGGGAAGACTGTCAATAGACAGGGAACCCCCCAAACGATAATAGCGCAGGAACTCGTCGCCACAAGAATCGGTCACCATGGGTGCAAACCAGCTGGCTGCGCTATCTACTACCCACTCGCAAGCATTGCCGGGAAGCACGAAGGTTGTATCTGCCGGGCAGCGGGCACAACCAAGCGACTGGGCAGGTATTCGCCCGGCAGATGACAGCCAGTATACCAATAGGCAGGCTATGAGTCTAATAACGATAGCTGATTGCATAAATCGCATTATTTGGATTAGCATTAATCTGCAACTGGGATGACCCGGCCAGCCGGTTGCCACAACTACTTTCACTTTCGAGCTGAGGCTGCAATCCCACGGGACAACGTCCCCCTGGCTGTACATCCAGCGAAAGCGTATAGGAATTGTTGGCCTGCAGACGGACATCCAGCTCGACCAGGTTGATGGTATTCACTCCCTGAGAAACAGATCTGACGAGATGACTACCGGCCAGCGACAGACGTAGGCTGCCGCAGTCTGTAGCATACACAGTGATAGTCTTTAGTTCTGTCTCTTGTGCAGGTCTCAACTGCAGGCTGGCGCTTCCAATCGATGTCCTCTTGCAGTTTTCAGCCCTTTGCATAGTAAGCGTAGCAGTATTCGACAACGGCTTGGGCTCTTTGTAAGGCGCTGTCCTGGTGTTACTGACCTTAGGAGTTGTTTTAGGCGGCATTGTTGGTTTGGAATCGGGTGGTACTGTTGACCCCTGTGGAGTTTCCCGCTTAGATTCGTTCTCTTCGGTTAGAGGAGTAGGCCCCTCAGGCTGGCTACTAAACAACCGCTTCCCTTGACGATCAATCTGAAATCGATTTTCATCTTTGCGTACCCAAGCTTTTCCATTTTCAAAAGACCCTGCCTCATCATATAACAGGGCAATCAGCAGGCTAAGACCGCTGGTATCTACATAACCCCAACGCAGCTGCCCATCGGCAGCCGTATCTCTCACGGCCAGCAGACCTTCAGCCGGGCGGCCGACAGTTTCGTAGGTGGCAAGTCGCCGCTCTTTACGTGCATTATGCCAGGCAGCCTCCAGTTGTCGAGTTCTGAACAAGCTGTAGCCCATTGCATAGGCATAGGCATCCTCTGCTGCTGCCCAATCAGCCCGCCCCCAGGCATTATCACCCGATTTTACCCATTTTTGATAACTCGCAAACCGCCAGGCGGCCGTCATCATAGCGAGTACCACCAAAATGCCAATGCTCCCTGCTACGACAATAGCTGTTCGGTTGCCGGTAACTTTTCCTGAAGAGTAGCGTCCGTTGTCAGGAGCTTTCGGGCTTGCATTCCGCTGCCAGGGCGGTGCAGTATAATAGCCTGCGTCCGGGCTTGTTTCTTCGAGGGTTCCGGCAGACTGATCATTTTGTTGCGAGTGGGCAAGTGGTGGAGGCTGCATACTCCGCGACGATCGTCGCCACTCACCTGTCAGTAAGAAGTGATTGGCTTCATCTACCAATTGCTGCGCATCGGGTCTTTCCCAGGAAGCTTTAGACAGGCAGCCGGTAATAAGCGCCAGCAGAGAGGATGATAAGGAGGACGGCCAATGTCTTGGTAATGACAGCAGTGGATTGTCAGCACCGGTATGGAGATTTTGAGCGTAGCCTCCCTGCTCCAGAAAAGGCGGCATACCCGTAGCCAGATAGTAAGCCGTAGCGCCCAACGCCCAGATATCGGTACGTGTATTTGCGAAATGCTCATCTGTTTCTGTGGTGCACAGCTCTGGTGCACGATAGGGCATGGGGGTGAGTCCCCGGCTGTAATTGCCGCTGCCTGCCATAGGTTTGGTCAATCGAAGTTCGAGTTTTCGGCTGATACCAAAATCACTCAGCATATACTCACCGGCATCGTTGACAAGTACGTTGTCAGGGCGAAGGTCATAATGAACCACCGGGCTTGGCAGCCCGTGCAGGTACGCAAGAGCACTTCCCAGCTGCAGTAACAGCCGGGCAATCTCCCGCTCCGTAAGCCGCCTGTTTTCAAGACTGCCCCTGCTACAAAAAGGCATTAACAGAAACGGAGTGACATTGCGGTCGACACCAAAAAATGAAGGCTTCAGGATATGCGGATGATGCAGGTCAAATGTTTGCTGATATTCGCTTCGGCAAAATTCAATCCCTTCGGCATCCCGCACTGAGAATAATTTGATGGCTACTATAGTCATTGCATCTTCATCAACAGCTTTCCACACCTTAGAAAAACCTCCGTCACCCAAAGGCTCCTGCAGGCGGTAGCGGTTGTAAACCAGTTCTCCCTTTGTGTACTCCATGTGATTGGTTATTGTAGAACAGAAAAATGAAAAGCCGGTACGACCAATGCATGTTTAAGCCTTTCGCTGGACGTGCGAAAGGAATCTGCTTCCTCCCGACGGCTAAAACCTGTAATCAGTAATTTATAGTAGCGGGCAGCCTGCTGGCTACTATCGACAAAAATGAGCATGCGTGCTTCGTTCAGTCCATTAATACCGGTCAGTTCTTTACGCTCCGCCTCGGCATTGACGCGCTGCTCGAAGGCATTCACCTGCAATACGTAGCCGCCATTGGGTGGCGTGGAAGCAGGGGTCCGGATTGTATCGGTTGTCTCTCCTCCATCTCGTGTTTTTTCAGCTGTTGGTAGTGTTGTGACTTCCTGCCGCCAGCTAAAGTAACGGACGGCTGTGAGTAAAACCCCAATAGCCAGCATCGAAAAGCCGAGCAGCAGCCAGGCCGTCAGCAGGCCGCCGGAGCTGCGGTTGCCGGCCGGCGGAGTATATTTAGTTGATGGTGTGACTGATGCCATGCCAGGCCTTTCCTTGGGCGGTGCAACCGTTGCCGGACGGCTAAATGAGTCGAAAGGTCCGTTGGAAGCGGAGGCCGTCGCTGGCCAGGTAGCCAAAACCACCGTAATATTATCATGTCCACCTGCAGCATTGGCAGCCTCCACCAGCATACCTGCGAGCTGAGAAGGGCTGTAGCCTGCCTCCATAATGTCGCTGATCTGAGCATCCGGCAGCATGCCGTTGAGTCCGTCAGTGCACAATAGCAGGAGGTCATGGGGTTGCAACGACAGTTCACTTACATCGGGGCTGGGCAGCGCTGCCTGTCCAAGGCTCTGCATAATTACATTGCGATGCGGAAAAAACTCGGCCTCCTCAATGCTTAGAGCTCCGGTATCGATAAGATGCTGCACATAGGAGTGATCTTTCGTCAGACAGCGCAGCTGACCATCGCGAAATAAGTAGCATCGGCTGTCGCCAATCCAGCAGAGATAAGCCTGGTTGCCCAACCACCAGACCATCACCAATGTGGTGCCCATTCCTTCGTAACGAGCGTCGGCAGCGGCCAGTCGGACAACTTCCCGATGCGCAAAAATCGCTGCTTCTTTCAACAACTCAGCGGGTTTGGTCGGCGGTACCGACCAGTCCTTGCAGGGTGTAAAAAATGAGCGGACAGCAGCCACTGCTGCCAGAGAAGCCTGCTCACCGGCATTTTGCCCTCCCATACCGTCAGCTACTACCAACAGCGCGCCCAGCGCGGGCAATTGCCGAACAGCATCAGCAGTAAATGACCAGTTGTCGGCACCAAGGTCTACGCACAGGCCAAAGTGATCCTCCTGCTGCTCTCTGCGCCTGCCCACATCCATGCGGGCAGCCACTTGCATCCGGATATCGCTCTCGGCAGACTTCATCAGCGGACGTATATACGATTGATGAGATTCTCCAGGATATAGCTCTCAATAGCCGTATGGGTCTTTTCCACTTTTTCCTCGAGCCGATGGAAAAAAAACAGCAGGAAGATGCTCAGCACCAGAGCTACCAAGGTAGTATCAAAAGCGATGTTGAGCAGTCCGGTAATTTTGCTGATACCCGCCGAAGTGATGGCATCGTTGGCGGCTCCCAAAGAAGCAGCGATACCGATGACCGTACCGATAAAACCTACAGACGGGATGGCGCCAATGACATAACGAATCATTGACTGTTCGCTTTCACTCTCGCGCAGGTAAACGGCTGATTGCACCGTGAGGAGATCCAGGGCTTCGGACACCGACTTGTTGGCTCGAAATTTGGTACAGGCCTGTTTGATAAGATCGACCATAATAAAATCCTCCCTTGCCTGAATATCAATCATTTTCAGCTTGATGCCGGCGACCTCCTCAGGTCCGAGTACCAGTTGCTCTTTCTCTGGTAACAGATGCATGCCCAGTGATTGCCACTCGCGGTCGATGCTTCGGCGAAGCCGAAAGATATCCAGCACCCCGTAACAAAAAAGGATATAAGTAAAGCCTTGAATGAGACCTGCCGGCAGGTCTCCCCCCAGCATAACCAGCAGGCGGTGAGCAAAAGAACCCTCCTCTACGGCCATGCTGAGGAGATAGAAAAACAACACCAGCAGAATGCCTGTAAAAAAGCTGATGAGCAGATTGATTGTTTTATCTTTCATGGTTGTAGTAATTTTTAACGTACTTCTTCAAATGTCATATTCGTTTCTGTTAATGTCAGTACCCCCAGCAAGGTACCGGAGTTGGGTAAATTGCGGTAGGGCTCCGGCGACGGGTTGACTTGTCGTGGGCTGATATAAATAAACTGCGGTCTCGGGGGAGTCCCCTCCGGCTGCGGAGGGTTGAGTGTAATCATGCCACTCACCATCGCCGGCGGAGAGGTTTTCTTATTAATATTGGCATAGACTTTGTACACACCGGGGACTATCTCATTTTTTTGCAGAATGACCATGTGGGGTGTACTGACGATCTTTGAGGGTAACTTTGCCTGCGTGCCCCAGCTACGGTTTCGATCAAGTGCATCGACATACTGTCCTTTTTCATTTTCAAGAATCAGCTGCACAGCAACTTCTTTCTCCGGCCAGTCTATGCGGATACCCATGGGCGGGTTGAAACCAAAGGCATAGATACCTTTGGTAGGATCGTCTTCTATGATTTTTGTCTTAACCAGGGTATCCTCTTTGGTCTTTTCTACATATTCTTTATCTTCAGGAAGCGTAGGTAACTGGACGGTCGTATTGAGACGTTCTTCCAGATCACGAATAATTACCTCCAGCTGTCGAATATGCTCCAAGAGTTCTTCGATACGCTCCTGGCGGTTATTGATTTCTGCGGCCTGCTGCCTAACGGAATCCTGCAAGCTGCGATTGAGGCTGTCAAGTTTGGCCAGTCGCTCGCTAAGTTCCTGATTAAGTGCAAGCAATCGTTTGTAGTCGGCCTCAATTTTACCCAAGGAAGCCTGCAGGGAGGAGGAGCGATCCATGATGGCACGATACTCCTCTTCGGGGATGTTGCCTTTGACCCGCTGCAGCAGGCTGTCCAGCTCGCGGGCACTGCTGCGTGCCTCTTCAATACTGGGGGGTAAGGTATCGGTGACGGTCTTGGGTACCAGGATGAAGAGAAGAATGACTGCAGCCAGCGCACCAGACAGCAGGTCGAGAAAAGACACATTGAAAAGCGCAATTTCTTTTTTACTCATAGCTGTAATACTTTAAGTGTCGTATTGCCAATGGTGATGATATCGCCAGGTCTTAATTGCTGACCATAGTTACCGACCGACATTCCGTTGACGAAGGTTCCGTTTTGTGAATAGCGCCAGGAGGCATAAAGCCCCTGCCGGATCCATTGACCGTCGCGCAGCACCCATTGTGCTTGTTGGGCGTGATATTCCAGGGTGGCATGCGCTCGCGAGATGTAGCGAGAGCTATGCTCCCGGATGCTGATGTCATTGACGTGGCTGTCATCTTCACGCCCTAATCGCACAAGTACAGGCAGCTGCCCGTTGCTCACTGGCAAAGGGTAAACACGCTTGTAGTCCTCGCCTGCCATAACCTGCAGACCAAGTTTTGTACTGCTGGTGACAGGAATCTCCTCATTGGTGAAGCCAAGCAACCGCAGAATCTCATCGACCTGCTGAAAACGTTTGTTGCGATCCGGCAGGAGGCAACGCTCAATAATCTCGACCCACCGACGGTCAACGGCAGGCCGTTGTCCGGACAAACTTGCGACCAGCTTACCTGCGCGCATCCGCTGCAGGTAGGGCCCTATATCCGACTCATGCCCCCAGGGGCCGAAAGGCAGGCATCCGGTAAATAGCTCGTACCCGATAACACCGAAGGCAAAAATGTCAATGGTCGGCAAAAGGGTTTCAAGTCGTTGCAGCGGGTGTAGCTGTTCAGGTGCCATATATGTATAGCTTCCCAATACTTCTGCAGGCTTGCCATCGGGTCGCAGGACGGTAATCAGCGAGTTGACGTGACCTGATATACCAAAATCCGTAAGCTTTAGCCCGGGTTGATCACTACTATCTGACAGGAGACAATTCTCTGGTTTCAGATCTCTGTGCGTCTTACCCTCTTTGTGCAAATCACGCAAACCCAGCAATATCTGCCGGAGCAGCCCTGCCACCTGTGTATGAGGTGGTCGATTGACAACTTTAGTGCGCAGATTACCGCCTTCACAATACTCCATCACCAGAAAAGGGTTGCCTTCCAGCTGATCATAGTAGAGACTTTGCACCAGATGGCGGCTCTGAATACGACCCGTTTCAAACTCCAGTCGGAAGCGATCGACCATAGCTCTTTGCACTTTCCGGGGTGCCGACCACAGTTTTAGCAGCTTAAGCGCTCGCAAAAGTCCGCCCGCCTGCTCATCGGCACACAGGTATACATCACCATAAGTGCCTTCGCCAATGGAATGCATAATACGAAACCGACCTGCCACTTCCATCCCGTATTTCAATTCGAGCGGTGTACTCATACGGCATTCTGTTACCTACCTGCATCCTGTGTAGTGAAGCGAAACAACCGGTTACCCAGCAGCAGTACATCTCCATCCTGTAGTGGCTGCGGACGGCTGATGCGCAGAAAGGTAGATTGTTGGCCGCTTTCATCCGACAGTAGCCAACTACCATCGACAAAATGCAGGCTGGCCTGCACCTTACTTGTCAGGCTCATATTGTCAGGTTCCAGATTGTCACGACTGAGAGAGACCGCTTCACCAAAAAATTGTCGGCTTTCCGGCGGCTGCTCACCCGGGCGAGGCAGGGGTGTCAGGCTGAAAGACTGTGCCTTGGTTGAAGCGAGCAACTCCCAAAAAGGCACAGTCTTAGCTGCTGACATTTCCTGTGCGACAGAAGGAGAAACCACGACCGGTACTTTTTCCGGTGCCGGGGCAGAATCAATTTTTTGCGGAGGCAAAACAGGAGCTACTGGCGCAATCATTGCTGCCGGCTTTGGTTCTCTTTGTCTGTGAAGCTGGCTGCCACACTGCATACAATTGTCGGCCGATGCCAGATTGGGATATCCACATGCCATGCAACCGATGCTTGCCTGCAACATCGGTTGCATGACAGCAGCCGGCTCATCAGGCTGTATACCGGCGGGAGTCCTATCGATGCCGCAATGAACGCAAACGGGTTCTGCCACAGGTGTAGGCTTCCCGCAATTTCCACAATCTTCCTCCCTCTTCTCCACTACGGCCTGACTATGCCCAACACCAAGTGAACCCAGCAGCGGTGCCTTGCAATATGCACACGACAAAGCTGTCGGCGGGTTGTGTTTTTTGCAATTTTTACATAAAATATCCATGCTTTCGCATTTTTGTCCTCATCAAAAAATGCAGATTCATTCCGCCAACGATGCTGCTAAGCCCGAAAAATAAAAGCATGTACCAGCGGCTAATACCAACTTACCGCCAACCGCCCCCACCGAGCTCGAAAACCATACCTGCCGTGAGCTGCATAGAGCGATTGCGATGGTTGTAGACAGGATCTTCCTCGACATTAAGCGTATTGGAACCGCTTATGTACCGAAAATCGATAACCACAAAACCCAAGTCGTCGAGTTCGATATTAATGCCACCCCCTACAGCCAGCCCCAGATCAAACCCATTGTACACATCGTCCCTGTTGGCAGGGCGAGCATCTATGAGTGCCTCAGGATAGATCATCATGGCAGCATGCCGCCTGGGGAAAGCAATAATGTCCTGGATTGGCTGCCCATTGATTGTCCAAGGAAAAATAGTAGAGATATCATCTTTAGGCGATCCGAGCTCAAAATCAAATTCATTGAGATACCGATTGTCATTTAGGAATTTACTGACTGTTTCCGGCTTTAGATCAAGACCCGGGCTCGAAGAGTTTTTGTCTGCTGTATAAGATACCGTAGCTTTACCTCTACCAACGGCCGAGGAGAATACGACCCCGGCGGCCAGGTAGCTGCTTACCTTACTACCTCTGAATTTATACTTCAACAACAATGGAACTTCCACATAGCTAAGCTTCTCTGTGAAATCTGCATAGCCTCTGATATATTCGTTAAAAGTGAACCCATCAACCCAAGGTGTTGGCGAATTGGTGGCCAAAAAATTAATTTCATTGGCCTTCAGTACAGAGCCTTTCTGCGCGAAAAGCAGCTCTGGTTGCAGTGCGAACCGGCCACCAAACGGGATTTCCAGCATAATACCTCCCGTAAGCCCGGGCGTAAATTTGGAGTCGTAGTCACTGAAATCTTCGGAGTAAGCGTATCGCGACATGGAGGCTCCCACTTTTGCACCCACCTTTAGCTGTGCCTGCAAGCTGCCGCTAACAAAAAAAAGTAGCGGCATAACAACTGTTAATAATCTTTTAAACATAATATTTTTTTTAGTATTAAATAAATCTACCTTTACCGCCAGCCGCCGCCGCCCAGTTCAAATGCGATACCGACAGAGAGCTGAAGGCTTTGGTTAAAATGGTCATAGCGTTCAGCCCTGTAAAAATTCAGTGCCTGAAGGCCGCGCACGTAACGTAAATCGAGCGTGCAGTAGGCAATATCACCCATCGGCCACGTAACTCCCGCACCCAAGAGAAGGCTTAGATCTCTGTTAAAATAAATATTATCGCGATCACTCAACGGAGCACTGCCTTCAAAAGGATACAGCAGCTGGGCGGCCGTATGATGCGGAAAATTGTTGGGAGGCTGGTTAACTTTGGTTACAGCCACACCCTGATTGCCCAGGTTAAAAGGTATTTCGTATTGAAATTCAAGGTCTTCATACAGAAAATCCCTGAAATTTTGTTGTGCTCTGGAGCTCCCTTTCAGGTCACTATTCCTTTCATCCAGCTTGAAATCCGCGCTGGCTTTCCCTTGACCCACCGCCTGCGCGAAAATAATTCCTGTGCTCAGGTAGGCTGACAGGTTCCGTCCCCGCAACTTGTATTTAAGCAGTACGGGTAAATCAAGGTAATTGATTCGTTCTTCAAAATCTGCATACCCTTTGATGACAAGCCGCTCCAGTTGTCCGGCCGCATTACGCTGATCAACTTCAAAATCAATGTTGTGTCCGTTGGCTGTAGACTCAGCTCTGAGCCGGCTCCCGCGCTGGCTAAATCCCAACTCCGTCTGCAGGGAGAGCCGCCCCCAAAGTGGCAGTTCGAAACTCATCGCAGCGTTTAGTCCGGGCAGCGGGCGGAGCTCATAATTTTCCCAGCGTTCTGTTGTGCGATAGTTGGACAGAGAACCACCGATACGCAGGCCGACGGCAACTTGTGAAAACAACAGATGAGAAGGCAGCAAGCCCACTACCAAAAAGCAGTAGCTGATTATTTTTATTTTCATATTATTCGATTCCCAGTTTGATTTTCAGCGCATAACGTCTTGCTCTTGCCAGAGGCTGCACCAGTCCGTTGCTCAATACCAGCACATGCTCCGCCCCTCTCCGTCGTTCCCAGCGTCGCACGTGATTCAGGTTGACCAGCACAGAATTGTGCGCCCGAAAAAACATTGTCTCGGGTAGCAGCCCCTCCAGAAAACTGAGCGATTCCCTGCTGTGCAACTGCTCGCCTGTTGACAAGTACACCACAGCACCCTGGGGATTGGCCACACAACAGACAACTTCCTCGGCGGCAGCGAAGAGGTAGCCCTCGGTTGTAGAGAAACTGATATTTTTTTTCAGATTACTCATATATGTGACTGTATTCGGTTGCTTTTCAGTACTTATTGGTCAATTATCAGCGACTATTAGCAAATCTAGGTATAGTCGACTCCGACCACAAGTACATTATTTGAGTAGTTGTAGAACTAATTTTTGGATTATTTTCATGCTGATTTTTGCAGGTGATTGTGCATCAGACAGCACAATAAATCCCTGAATTACCATTGATATTGAGGTATCTCTATTATCTTGTATTGACTCAGCCCTTCTAAAAACAGCAATTTTTTAACACATAAAAAGTAATTTGTAGAAATTTATACACTGTACAGGTAGTGGCAATAAATTATTAATAGTAGGTTCATTAACCACCATATTTTTTACTTTGTAGTCAGTTTTTTCTCTTTGCCTTTCATCCTGATCCGCCGGATCAAAATCCCTGGCTCGACACAACAGCCCACACTATTACAAAAAACTGTAAATCATTGCATTAAGACCAAACACCCAATTTGTGTATATGTAAAATACATAAATAATACCTTATGGCTACACTGACAATAATCAAGCAATTAAACGCACTGACGGCAGCAGAAAAGCGCGCATTGCGGCAACATTTGACACAAAAAAACAGTCTCGAAAACTCATTTGTAGGTAAGCTTTTGGATCACCTTTTGCAACAGCCTGTTACGACGAACATAGACCGAAAGACACTAAGCGCTGCTATTTTTCCGGATCAGGCCTACAATCAGGTTCGCATACGCGACCTGATAACCCAACTTTCACAGCTGCTTGCATCGCTGTTTATTGAGGGTATCCTTGCAAATGACAAATTTCTTTATGACAGCCTGCTCGCCAAAGCCTATGACCAGCGGCCAATGTGCTACGAATTCTTCCGGAAAATAAGTTTCAGACTGATTCACAAGCTGGAGCAGCAGCCTTGCGGGATGCTTGAATATTTGCAATTGCACCAGCTGCACCACCATCTTTATTTTCATCAGGAAACAGACAAACATGACCCCGGCAGCCTGTTGCTGCTACAAAAAGCCCACTACTATCATGAATTGAGTTACCTGCTCTCTCAACAGGTGTATGAAGCAGAGCTGGCTGTACGACAACAGTTGTTAAAGACACCTGACCGCTTCCCTTTTACCAGGCCAACCCCTCCACCTCTCCTGCAGTGGCTGCACGACTGCCGTCAACTAATGTATTCGGCTCAACCAGCCGACAGTTTTGAGAAGCTCTTAACACTGCTGCAGGCACAACAGCAGCAACTTCCCCGCTTCGAGACCCGTATCATTTTCAAAATGCTGATAAATTTTGCCGGTCAACGTGCTGCAGCCGGCGATAATTTTTTTATTAAACAGCTCCACCTGCTGCATATCTACGGTCTTTCGAGCGACTTGTTTATCAATTATCAGCACATGAGCAGCCTACAGTTCAGCAATGTGGTCATTGCTGCACTCATGGCCGGACAAGCAGACTGGGCACGTACGTTTATAGAAACCCATAGCAAATATCTTCCTACCAAAGACCTCGGCAGTACGACTCACTATTGTGAAGCACTGCTGCTGTACCACCAGGCTCAGAAAACCGGGCAGACATCGCTCTATGTACAGAGCCAGACTCTCCTACTACAAATTCCCTACAGCAACAGCCCGCTAGATCTACGCCTGCGCAGCCTGCAGGTTCGGCTGGGCTACGACTACAATTTTTTACTACTTGACGACTTTACTCTGCTAGACAGCTGGATACGCAATTTTGAGCGCCATCTCAGAAGCAATCATACAATCTCGAACAATCGCACACACAGTTACCTCTTTTTCCTAAAAATATTACGAAAGCTCGTAAGGCTGGCGCAACATCGCCATACCATCACACCCGGGCAGCGAGAACGGCTGCTGCAGATTGTCGAGAAAAGTAGCGGTATCTATTTTCATAGTTGGTTGCAGACACGCATCCGTGCGCTCTGATCGTGGCAGGTACTCAGGACATCCTGCGAGTGCATTTTCAGAAAAAAGCACTACATTTGCAACAATGTTGCATTTCACTGTGTTTTCATCACTAAACCACGCACGACCTTGCAGCAAGAAGTCAAAAAATCAGACTGGATGGGTATGGCGGCCTCTGTTGCCTGCCTGATACACTGTTCGGCAGCACCGCTGCTGTTTCTCCTGCAGCCATTGCTGGCCGGGGCAGCTGTTGCGGATCACCACCACCACCACGAGCAATCCCTGTGGCATTATGTTTTCTTCGCACTGGCCCTGTTGGCCGTCTGGTATTCCTCACGCAGCAGCGACTCGCGGGCTATCCGCCTTGGGTTGTGGGTCTCGCTGACAGCCTTCGGTATCGGCATTTTTTTTGAAGACGAACACAATATCTTTTCGAATGTTCTGCTATACGGTGGCTCGGTAGGACTCGTCATTGCGCACTACTTCAATATGCGCAGCGCGCGCAGCTGCGCAGTATAACTGCCGAAACGTTTTCTCCTCCCTGCTGCCGGTCAACTGCCAAACACAGCACTACATGAGAATCGTTTTTTACCTCCTTGTACTATTCTTGTGCACTTACACCGCTACTGCACAGTCTACGGCCACGCTCAGCGGCCATGTACGCGATGCCGACGGGCCGCTGGCCGGCGTCAACATCAGCAGTCCATTGCTCCGCGGCGGCAGCGTTACGGATGAAAATGGCCAATTCAGGTTGTCGATACCGGCAGGCCAGCCCGTCACCATAGAAATTAGTTTTTTGGGCTACCGCAGCCAGCAGCACACTTTCAGCCTGAAGGCTGGTGAAGAGAAACACTGGGATGTGGTTATGGAAAATGATGTGCTGGGGCTGGACGCCGTGGTCGTATCGGCTACCCGCAGCAGCCTGCCCATCTATCAGGCGCCGGTGATCGTCAGCCGCATCAGCAGCCGGCTGTTTGAGCGCAGCCAGTCACTGAGTCTGGCAGAAGGGCTCAATTTTTCGCCGGGTCTGCGCCTTGAGAATAACTGTCAGAACTGTGGGTTTACCCAGGTGCGTATGAACGGGCTGGACGGGCCCTACTCGCAAATCCTCATCGATGGTAGAGCCATCTTCTCTGCCCTCGCGGGCGTGTACGGGCTTGAGATGATCCCCGCCAACATGATCGAGCGGGTGGAAGTAGTCCGCGGAGGCGGTTCCGTGCTCTATGGAGGCAACGCTATCGCCGGCACCATTAACATCATCACCAAAGACCCGGTGGCCAACAGCCTGTCGGTGGCCTCCAACCTGGCCATCCTGCGGGGAGGACAGCCTGATCAGTCGCTGCAGCTCAACGGCAGCATCGTTGCCGAATCGCTCGACAAGGGCATTAGTTTTTTTGCTTTTCGCCGCAACCGCCAGCCATGGGATGCCAATCAGGACGGCTTTTCGGACTTGACAGAGATTCGCAACAGCACCCTGGGCATGACGGCTTTCCTCAAGCCCGACGAGCGCAGTCGGCTGTCGGTCAACTTGTTCCTGATTGATGAATTCCGCAGAGGGGGTAGTGATTTTGATCTGCCACCGCACCAGGCGCGGGTCGCGGAGCAGCTGCAGCACCATATTGTCAGCGGCGGCATCAACTATGAGCGCTACAGCCGCGACCAAAAGCGAAAACTGGCGGTCTATACCGCCCTGCAGGCGACCCTTCGCGACAGCTACTATGGCGCCGGCGGCCGCGTGCTGGCCGAGGGCGACAGCCTGACGGTCACTGACCTTTTGGCGCTGCGCGCCTACGGGCAGTCGGAAGATCTGGCCAGCGTCACAGGCCTGCAGTACGCTGCCGAACTGGGAGAAGCCTGGAGCCTCATTGGCGGTGCAGAGTTGCAGTTTAACCGAGTCGACGACCGCATGCCCGGTTATGCCCGCAGCATTCAACAGCGGGTGGGCGTGTGGGGCAATTATCTGCAGCTGCAGTGGGCGCCGGATGAAAAATGGAGCCTGCTGCTGGGCAGCCGGATGGACCGGGTGCAACTGGAAGGCGACTATGATTTCAGCAGCTTCAGCCTGCGCAACGACCGCGTACTGCCCGTATTTGTACCCCGCTTCACCGCCAAATACAGCCCCAATCGCTACCTTTCTTTCCGCACCTCCTATGCCGAGGGCTATCGGGCACCGCAGGCTTTTGACGAAGATCTGCACATAGAAACGGTCGGCGGCGCCGCCCGCTTCGTGCTGCTCTCCCCGGAGCTGCAGGCCGAGCGCTCGCGCAGCTTCAACGCCTCCATAGACTATACCTACCGCCGCGAAGCGGTTGAGTGGAAACTAGTTGTGGACGGCTTTTACAACCGCCTGCAAAATCCGTTTGTCACGGTCAACCCCCGGGAGCTGCCCAATGGCGTTGCCATCATCAACAAACAAAACGGCACAGGGGCAGTGGTACAGGGGCTCAACCTGGAGCTCAACGCCGCCTACGGGCGGCAGTGGCAGCTGCAGACGGGTTTTACCCTGCAGTCGGCCCGCTACGATGAAGCACTGGAGCTCTGGTCACCCGAAAATCCCGATGCCGGCAATGCCGACAGCATCACCAGAACCCGGCAGTTGCTGCGCAACCCCAATGCCTACGGCTTTTTCACCACCAGCTGGCAGCCTGTCCCCGCTTTCGATGCCAGTCTTACCGGCGTGTATACCGGCCCCATGCAGCTGGCCCATGTCATTGATCCAAGCAATGAATACACTATTGTAAAGACCTCAGCAGCCTTCATGGAAGTAGGATTCCGGCTGGCGTGGCGCTTTAGCCTGCGCGATGACTACCAGTTGCAGTTGACGACAGGTGTTCACAACCTGCTTGACAGCTATCAGCAGGATCTCGACAGCGGTGCTGAGCGGGATGCGGGCTATGTGTACGGGCCTACGCGGCCGCGGACGCTGTTTGTGGGGGTAAAAATTGCTTTAGGGGAGTAAAAGAAGATTTTTGAGTGGCTTTCGCCACTCAAAAACCTTCTTTGGGTGGGCATAGTATCAGATTTTTCAGAGAAAAATCTGATACTATGCAGCTACTACAGCATTGACAGACTGCCAGGGGCCGCCATTAACAACTTCTATACCTGCGGCGCGCAGGATACCGGCAGCGGCACCACTGCGGGCGCCCGAAGCGCAGCAAGTGATGACCGGCTTGTTGTAGCCTTTGATGGTATTGATTTTGGCCTGCACCTGATCGACAGGAATATTGATTGCCTTGGGTACGTGGCCTGCCTTAAATTCAGCAGGTGTACGTACGTCGAGGATGACAGCTCCGCGGCTGATGAAATCGGTCAGTTGATCGCTGTTGCTGCCAAAGAGGCGTTTGAGAAATCCGAACATGATTGGTTTGATTTTACAGGTACAAAGCTAGGCGGTTGGCCGGCAAAGCTTGGTGATGACTATCACAGATCAGCGTAAAATGCGTACTAAGCCTGTCGATTGGCTTTACTGTAAGCCGCCATCCACAGCACTTCCGCCTGCTGCCAGGCCCAAAACTCAGCGACCTGAACCAGCCCATCGATCCTCAGCTAATACGCCCCCAACCCTTCACCTTATTAAAGTGTACCTCCAGATACTCTTTCAACAGCAAGTGATTCGGTGCGCTGAGCGCCGGATCGGCATCCAGCAACTGTTGTGCCCACTCGCGTGCCAGCTGCACCAGCTGCCCGTCGCGCGCCAGATCGGCAATGCGCAGGTTGAGCAGACCGCTCTGCTGGGTACCATCCATATTGCCCGGCCCCCGCAGCCGCAGGTCTGCCTCGGCGATCTCAAACCCATTGTTGGTACGCACCATCGTCTGTATCCGCTCGCGGCTGTCCTGGCTCAGTTTGAAACCCGACATAAGGATACAGAACGACTGCTCGGCCCCCCTGCCCACGCGGCCGCGCAGCTGGTGCAGTTGCGAAAGCCCGAAGCGCTCCGTATTTTCGATTACCATCACGCTGGCATTGGGCACATTGACCCCCACCTCTATGACCGTCGTGGCCACCATAATATGCGTCTCCCCCTTCTTAAAGCGCTGCATTTCATACTCCTTATCAGCCGCCTTCATACGCCCGTGCACGATGCTCACCTGATAATCGGGCGGTGGAAAATCGCGACAGATAGCCTCGTGCCCCTGTTCGAGCGCCAGCAGATCCAGCTTTTCATTCTCTTCTATCAGCGGATAGACGACATACACCTGCCTGCCGGCGGCAATTTGTTCGCGCATAAAACCCAGTACGCGGTTGCGGTGATGCTCCGTATAGTGCACCGTTTTTATGGGCTTGCGGCCGGGCGGCAGCTCATCGATGACCGACACATCGAGGTCACCGTAGAGCGTCATCGCCAGCGTACGCGGTATGGGCGTAGCCGTCATAATAAGAATATGCGGCGGATACGGCTTGCTTTTGGCCCACAGTTTGGCCCTTTGTTCGACCCCAAAGCGGTGCTGCTCGTCGATGATCGCCAGGCCCAGTCGTTGAAACACCACAGCCGGCTCGATGAGTGCGTGGGTGCCGATAAGAATATGAATTTCCCCCTCGGCCAGCCCCTGCAGCACCTCTTTGCGCATTTTCCCCTTGACGCTGCCCGACAGAAACGCCACCCGCAGCCCGAGCGGCGCAGCCAGCTCGCTAATCCCCAGAAAATGCTGCTGCGCCAGAATCTCCGTTGGCGCCATCAGGCAAGCCTGAAAGCCATTATCGATGGCCATGAGCATGCTCATGAGCCCCACCACCGTCTTGCCGCTGCCCACATCCCCCTGCAGCAGGCGGTTCATCTGCCGGCCGCTGCCCAGATCGCGGCGGATCTCGCGCAGCACCCGCTTTTGCGCATTGGTCAGCGGGAAAGGCAGCACTTCGTGGAAAAAGCGATTGAAGACCTCCCCTATTTTTTCAAAAGCATAGCCGATGATCACCTCCCGCCGGCGGCGGTTGAGCTGCAGCAGGCGCAGCTGCAGCAAAAAAAGCTCTTCGAACTTGAGGCGGAAGCGGGCGGCATCGAGTTCCTCCTGTCGGGAAGGAAAATGAATATGGCGCATAGCCGTGAAGCGGTCGGGCAGCTGCAGCTGCTCGCAAAGGTAGTGCGGCAGCATTTCCGGCAGCAGCGCCGGCTCCAGCCGCTCCAGCAGGCTCTGCATCATGCGGCGGCGCGCGCGCGCGTCCAGCCCTTTTTGGTTGAGCTTTTCGGTACTGGGATAGACAGGCGCAAAAGCCGTAGCCTCCCGGGTATTCGCTTCGCTCACCACCTCCATCTCCGGATGCGGAATATTCAGTTGCCCGTTGAAATCATTGATACGCCCATAGATGACGTACTCTTGTCCCACGATGAGCGACTGCTCGAGAAAATGAATACCACTGAACCACACCAGCTCGATTGAGCCGCTGGCATCCCGGAAAATACCCGTAAGCCGCTGCTTGCGCCCCTCGCCCACTTTTTCGAGCCGCCGCAGGATACCCCGCAGCTGCACCCAGCCGCCGTCAGGCGACAGGTCAGCGATGCGATAGAACCTGGTTTTATCAATATACCGGTGTGGATATTGCAGCAGCAGATCGCCCAGCGTATAGACCGACAATTCTTTATTGAGCAGCTGCGCTTTGGCGGGGCCAACCCCTTTGAGAAATTCTATGGAGCTATCTAGCAGATGATTTGTTGGTTTCACAGCCGGCAAATTGGACACAAAAATAATAAAAAACCACCGCTTGCCGTTTTTTGTTTGAAAAAATACAAGCCCAGGCCCGGGAACTAAGCACCCACATTTTATCGTTCACACAGAAATCACTACTTTCGCCCTTTATTACACAGGTCTTGGGCCAAAAGGAATAAAAATTACGACAACAACATGGAAACAGTCCGCCAAAAGCAGGTAGCAGAGCTCGTCAAGCGCAATTTCAGTCTGGTACTGCAGGAAATCGGCGCCTATATATATGGATCGGAGCCCTTTGTGACCGTCACCCAGGTCAAGATGACCCCTGACCTCAACGACGCCAAAATCTACCTGAGCGTTTACAACATTGACCACAAGCAAGGCGTGCTGCTGGAGCTCGAAGAAGAGCTGCCGCGGCTCAAGCAGTCGCTGTCGCAGCGCCTGCGCCGGCAGCTCCGCCGCATGCCCGACATCTATCTTTTCCTGGATGATACCCTCGACGAGATGTACCGGGTAGACGAGCTCTTCCAGCGGCTGCATGCCGAAAACCAGATGGGCAGTGCTGACGGCAGCGAAGAGGAATAGCCATGGCAGGCCATCAGCCTTCGGCTGAGCATACGGCCGTGCTGCTGCTGGCAGCCGGCGCTTCCCGCCGCCTCGGCCAACCCAAGCAGCTGCTGCCGCTGGGCGGCCGGCCGATGCTGCTGCGGGTGGCGCAACAGCTGCACAGCCCCGCCTGGCAGCTGTTTGTCGTGCTGGGTGCTGCGGCCGACGAAGTCGCCCCGCTGCTGGCCCCCCTGCCCCTGCTGCCGCTCCTCCACGACCGCTGGGCCGAAGGCATGGGCAGCAGCATCGCCTTCGGCGTCGATGCCATCCTGTGCGCCCGGCCGGCCACAACGACCATCATCATTGCCGTCGCCGACCAGCCCTTGCTGCAAGCGCAGCACCTGCAGGCGCTGCTCGACTTACAGCGCCTGAGCGGGCAGGCGGCCGTCGCCAGCCGCTACAGCCCCGATAGCTGGGGCACGCCCTGCCTTTTCACCGCCGGCTGCTTCGACCGCCTCCGGCAGCTGCAGGGCGAGCAGGGTGCCAAGAGCATCATGCACCACTTTTCATCCCTGCCGCCAGCCTGCATTGATTTTCCCGAGGGAATTACCGACATTGATACCCCGGCCGACTGGCTCGCTTTCCTACAGCGGTAGGTGCTGCGCCTGCTGCAGTGGTAGGGTGCCAAAAAAGAACCCTGCCCGCGATTGCGGGCAGGGTTCTTTTTTGGCGAGCGCCTCAAAGGCCTTTTGTCCGTGCTCTGCACGGGCGGCGGTACAATTTTTTTTAAAAAAACCCGGGGAGTGGCAGTTTTTTTGGGGGAAAGGCAGTTTTTTTTTGAAAAAAAAGAGAAAAAAAATCGCGCAACGAATGTATCCGGAAGATTAACGATACAGTTTACAATACTATTGTTAACTTTATTTAACTGAAATACAACAATTTAAAAAATAAACCCTACATTTAAAATATCCAGCCAAGCTGCAAATTGTACTTAGTTTATCGATTTTGGAAAGCGACCTTTGTATTGTCAGTTGAAAGAAGCTGATGTGCGAATGACCTCTGGTCAATAATAGTTCATAATCTCATTGTACTGAAAACCGACGACTAGTTTTTTTATTCGAGGCTGTAATTGAAGTCTTGCATAATCCCATGAATGATTGCGAAATGTAATCTTATGAAAATTTACGGGCATCAAAGGATGTTCTGATTTGGTATGTAGATAGCCTCTCAAAGCTCTTTTCAAACCGGTTGGCGTTACCAACCGGTTTTTTTATTTTTGTCCCGGCCGTTAGGCTCGCTAACGCGTTTGACAGACTATCTTTGAGTGCTTTTTGCGGCTTCCGTCGCCAGGAAGTGCCGAAGACAGTCTCTGTTTTGTCCCGATCGTTGGTCCCGCCAACGACGGCACACGAAAGACGAGCGGCAAATATATGACAATTCACTAAGATGAAAAAACATTTGATAGCCCCATCCTTGCTGGCTGCCGATTTTACCCGGCTGGCGGAAGAGGTTGAGATGCTCAATACAGCGGCTGCCGACTGGCTGCACCTCGATGTAATGGACGGGCATTTTGTTCCCAACCTCACCTTCGGCATGATGGTTGTTGAGGCGATCGGCAAGCTGGCGCGCAAGCCGCTGGACGTACACCTGATGATCGAAAAGCCGGAGCGCTATATCGAAGGCTTCCGCAGAGCGGGTGCCGATATCATCAGCGTTCATTACGAAGCCTGCCCGCATCTCCACCGGGTGATTCAACAAATCAAAGAGACCGGCGCCCGGGCGGGGGTAGCTATCAATCCGCATACGCCTGTACACTGCCTGGAAGACATCATTGAAGATTTGGATCTGGTGGTCGTCATGTCGGTCAATCCCGGTTTTGGCGGTCAGAAGTTCATCTACCAGAGCATCCCCCGGATACGAAAACTGCGGGAGCTGATCGATGTCCACAACTCATCGGCCCTGATTGAGGTTGATGGCGGGGTGGGTATGCAAAATGCACAGGAGATTCTGAAGGCGGGTGCCGATGTGCTGGTGGCAGGCAACAGCGTATTTGCTGCGCCCGATCCGGTCGAGGCGATTCGCCGGCTCAAGACCCTTGGCGAGGAGTTTCAGCAGCCGCTGTAGCAAAGATTTTATATACTGCTGCGGGCAAGCGCTCCCGCATGCTTACAAGCCGCCAGATTTTGTGCAAAACGCTGCGGCGGGCTGCCAAAATTCACAGCATTTTGGCAGCCCGGCACGCGCTAAGTTTTACAGCCTGGCGTATAGGCACTTTCACTTGTTCAACCTTTCACTATGCGAACATTCCTGTGGCTCATCTGCTGCCTGCTCACGACAGCGGGTCTGCACGCCCAGACGACCGGCGAGCGCGCTACCATTACGGGCCTGGTGACCGACGCCATCAACGGGCAGCCCGTAGAGCTGGTCACCATATATGTAGCAGGCACCAATACAGCTGTGGAGACGGCCGCCAATGGCCGCTATCAGCTGTTTATCCCTGCCGAGAAATCTGTAGAGATCATCTTCTCACGCATCGGCTACAAAGATACGCGCACCACGGTAGCGCCTATGCCGGCCCGTACCAGCCGGCAGATTGATGTTGCCCTGGCCAATGCCGACAGCGAGGTAGAGGTCATCGTCCGGGAAAGCAAAATCGATGATGGCGGGCTGCTGCGCGAAGATGTCAACCAGCTCAAGCTGCTGCCCAGCACTACCGGCAACCTCGAAAGTGCTCTCCCCCACCTCGCACTGGGTGTGAGCAGCGGCTCGGGGGGTGAACTCACCTCCCAGTACAATGTGCGGGGTGGCAACTACGACGAGAATCTCGTCTATGTCAATGACTTTGAGATCTACCGGCCGCAGCTCGTGCGGGCAGGACAGCAAGAGGGGCTTTCTTTCCCCAACATCGACCTGATGCAGTCGCTTCTGTTTTCTTCGGGTGGCTTTGAGGCGCGCTACGGCGATAAACTGTCGAGTGTACTGGACATTAAGTACAAGCGTCCCGACAGCCTGCGGGCGAGTGTGGGTATGAGTTTCCTCGGGGGCTCCGCCCATATCGAGGGCAGCTTCAGGCCCGGCAAAGACAGCTATCGACGGCTGCGCTATCTGGTGGGAGCTCGCTACAAAACCAACCGCTACCTGCTGGGCAGCCTGGACGTCACCGGTGAGTACCTGCCCAATTTTTCCGATATTCAGGCCTATATTACCTATGACCTCAATCCCAACTGGCAACTGGGGCTATTGGCCAACTACAACCGCAGCGTATACCAGTTCAGGCCCAACCAACGGACCACAGGCTTTGGCCTCATCAACTTTGCCTTACAGCTTTTCAGCGTCTTCGAGGGGCAGGAATATGACGATTTTACGACCCAGATGGGTGGCCTGTCGCTGACCTACCTGCCCGACCGATCACGCAACCCTATGTTTCTCAAGTTTATGCTGTCGACCTTCAGCAGTGACGAAAATGAGCGCATTGACATTGCCGGGCGCTACAGCCTGCGGCAGATCGACAACAACCTCGGCAGTGACAACTTCGGCGATGTTCTCTCGGAGCTGGGTACCGGCAAGCAGCAACAGTATGTGCGCAACTTCCTTGACATACGGGTATACAATGCCGAGCACAAGGGCGCTATCGAGTTCCAGACGGACAGTGGCGATGACAGCCGGCGCAGCAGCAGCCATTTTCTGCAGTGGAACATCAAAGGCCAGTACGAAGGCATCAACGACTACCTCAACGAGTGGGAGCGGCTCGACTCGGCCGGCTACAGCCTGCCGTACGACACCTCTCAGGTGCTGCTCTACAGCGTCCTCAAGACCCGCAATCAGCTTTCATCTGCTCGCCTGTCGGCCAGCATACAGGACACCTACACCTGGCGGCAGGACGACAAGGGTGAGCTGCGCCTTTCTGCCGGGCTGCGCACTTCGTACTGGAGCCTCAACCAGGAGCTGCTCATAGCGCCCCGCGCACAGTTGCTCTACAAGCCGCTGGCCGGCAAGCGCGACCTCAGCTACCGGCTGGCTGCCGGCTACTACTACCAGCCGCCTTTTTACCGCGAGCTGCGCGCGCCCGACGGGCTGGTCAACACCGATGTGCGGGCGCAGAAGTCCTTCCATGTGGTCGGCGGTATGACCCTCGATTTCTACATGGGCAAAAACAACCCCAAAAAATTCAGGTTTATCACAGAAGCTTACTACAAAGCTCTCTGGGACCTGATAAGCTATGAGATTGAAAATGTGCGCATTCAGTACAGTGGCCAGAACGATGCGGCGGGCTACGCCACCGGCATCGACATGCGCCTCAACGGCGAATTTGTGCCGGGTGCCGAAAGCTGGATCAACCTCAGCCTGCTCCGCACGCGGGAGCGGCTCACAGGTGTGCAGCATTTTGTGCGCGAAAGGGGCAGCACCGAAGGTGTGCCCGTGGCCGATGTACCCCGCCCCAGCGACCGCCTCATGCAGTTGAGCGTCTTTTTCCAGGACTATCTGCGCAACAACGACCGTTTCAAGACGCACGTCAACCTGACCGTTGGCACAGGCCTGCCCTTCGGGCTGCTGGACAACAACTTCGTATACCGCAATCCCTACCGTTTTTCTCCCTATCACCGCATAGACATAGGCTTCAGCTTCCTGCTCTGGGATGCCCTGCGCCCCCGCGCAAAACCCAATCATCTGCTGGATTTTTCCCGCACCACCTGGCTGAGCCTCGAAGTTTTCAACCTTATGCAGGTCCAGAACCAGGCGGGCAATACCTGGATTAAAACTGTTTTCAACCAGCAGTATGCTGTGCCCAATTATCTTACTTCGCGCCGCATCAACCTGCGGATGCGTATGGAATTTTAGGAAAAAGCTGCCGCAGCGGCGCGCCTGCGGCAGCTTTTTTTACAAAAACAAGCAATATGCACCTTGCGGAGCCAACAGCCCCGGCCGACCGGCCGGGTCAGGTAATGTTTATCGACCCAGCCGAGGAGCTCCTCTGGCAGTCGCTGCGCGCTATGGGCTATAGCTGCCACGACCGTCTGCAGGCCGACCGGGAGGCTATCCTTTCGGAAATTCATTTGTATGAAGGTATTATCATCCGCAGCCGGCTGCGGGTCGACCGGGAGCTGCTGGACAAAGCCTCACGGCTTCGGTTTGTTGCACGCAGCGGCGTGGGTACAGAGCACATCGATCTCGACTACGCTGCCGCCAAAGGCGTACAAGTGTTGACTTCGGCAGAAGGCAGCCGGGATACCGTTGCCGAGCATACGATGGGGCTGCTGCTCATGCTGCTCAACAACCTGGCGCGTGCCGACAGGCAGGTGCGTCAGGGCGAATGGATACGAGCCGGCAATCGCGGATATGAACTCAAAGGCAGAACGGTAGGCATACTGGGCTATGGCAATATGGGCAGCGCACTGGCGAGGCGACTGGCGGGCTTTGACTGCCGCGTGATCGCTTATGACAAATACAAAACTTCCTTCGGCGATGCCTATGCACAGGAGGTGAGTCTGGAACAGCTACAGTCAGAGGCGGAGATAGTCAGTATCCACATCCCGTATACGCCTGACAACCACTACTTCATCAACGGCCCCTTTCTGGATGCTTTCCGGCAGCCTGTCTGGCTGATAAATACAGCCAGAGGACTGGTGCTGGAGACGGCTGCACTGACCGACAGGCTGGCCAGCGGCCGGGTGAGAGGTGCTGCCCTGGATGTGATCGAATACGAAGATCAGTCATTTGTCCACCTCAACCCCACGAGCTTACCGGCTCCTTTTCAGTATTTACTGTCATCGCCACAGGTGGTACTCACGCCCCACATCGCCGGCTGGTCGTACGAAGCAGAAGCAGGGCACGCACGCGTGCTGGCAGCCAAGATAGCAGCCCTCAGGCCTTAGGGATCTGCTTGCGGATGACAATCCAGCCGGGGATACAGATTCCCGTCTCCGAAGTGCCTTGCCACGGCCCCTCGAGATAGAGCGCATCGGGCCGGCGAACGAGTTTGAGCTGTGATGATTTATAACACCACTCCAGCTCTCTGGGCTTATGGGCTCTGCGGAGGCGCTCCTCTCTGAAATGAAGTACATTGCCGTCTGCAACAAACCCGACCCAGTCCATTTCGGCAAAAATGGCTTCAACGCGGACAAAAGATGTACCCCTGAGAACATCCCCCCGCGATTCTACTTGCAGCACAAAACTGTACTCCTGTCTGTAGCCCCCCTCATTTTGTGTTAGCTTCCCCTCCCATTTACCAACAAAGACTGCATGCTGCGCCGGTAACTGGCTGGTGGTGGTCAGGCATAAGAGTGCCCAAAAAATAGCAGGAATATTTTTCATAGCAATACATTTACCACGCCTGCACGCAACTTATTTTTGGCCTGCCGGAAAGTGGAAAAAAGCACAGGATTTAGACCTCGTCAACGGACACCTCAGGTTGTGGTAAATATACTAAAAATTGTCTTTCCGTAATTGCGTACCTGCAAGAGATTGGGGTGATCTTTAAAATCATGCTGGGGGTTGTGCTCCAACACCAGCCAGCCGCCGGGCTTCAACAGTTTTTTCTTCAGGATGATATCCGGAATTTCGGGGATATTGGGCAGCGGATAGGGCGGGCCGGCAAAGATATAGTCGTACTGATGCGTATCCGTCTCGATAAAACGAAAGACATCACTCCTGACAATGCGCAGAAAATCCGTTATCCCCAGCTCTTTGGCCGTCTTGTCCACAAATTTAATGCAGCCCACAAATTTGTCGACATAAGTAACATCGCGGCAGCCCCGTGAGATAAACTCATAGCTATGACTACCGGTACCTCCAAACAGGTCCAGCACCTTAATCTCCTCAAATTCAAAATGATTGCTGATAATATTGAAAAGACCTTCCTTTGCGTAGTCGGTTGTAGGCCTGGTAGGCCAGTTATCTGCCGGCGGATTAAATCGCCGGCCTTTGAAAGTACCCCCTATGATTCTCATGATGTGTGATTGGGAAAAAATTAGGGCTGCTCTGACAACCAACTATACGCCAGATAGCCGTGTGGAGGCAGGTCGCCCAAGGGTTTAGTGCCGACTTCTGCAGACATAAACTCCAGTCGGCTGATATACCGGCGCAGCAGAGCATATACATCCCCCTCTTGTGTGAGCTCGCCTAGCAGGAAGACCTTAATCTCGGCAATGTTGCAGCCTGTCAGGTCAATAGCCAGCAAGCAGAAATAAAGAAAATCTTTGGCTGTAGGACAAGTAAACACATTGGACAGCAACAGCCTGCCATCGCGCCAAACGAACACACGCAAGTCATTCCCCTGAAAAAAGGCGTGCATAACCTCTTCCTGCAGCTGTTGTGCATGCCGGTGAAAGCGCGGCAGCAACACGCTGAGAATATGCCAGTATCGCCAGTGTGGATAGCGCTGCGACCAGTGACGCGCTACTGCCTGTGGGAAGGAAAAAACCAGGTAGGCATCCAGCCCGGGAACAGGCTCACTGAGTACCTGACTGTCCGCGGACAATTGGGTTATCTGTTGCAAATACAAAGCCGGCCGGGAAGGATCGAACAAGCGAGCCGGCACCAAGACTGACTGCTGTCCGCACCAGGCCATGTGTATCCGGCGAAAAGGAAGATGGCTGTAACCATCCTTATCGATCCAGTGTGCGTTGGCCGTGAAGTCGAAAGCACGAAATACCAAAGGCTTACCGGCATCGTCAAAAATGGCATAAGCAGCGCTGTCGATACCATTGAATACCGACAGCGCTGCAGCAGAGGAAGCCAGTTGAGAAGGGCTGAGGGCTTCCTCAACGTCTATTCGTCTTACTCCCAATTACCTGACAAATTTGGCGCCCCCATATTGCCAAACTTGAGTGGCTTCTCGGGATCATACTTTTGATCATAACGGGCGTAGGACTTGCTCGAGTACTTCTCGCCCATAAATACCTTACGGCGCGCACCCACTTCTACAACCGGCACCTCTGTACTCTGGTAGTCGATGACCTCAGCACGGATGTCGAAAATTGCCCCGCCGCCATAAGGAACATAGCGAAGGGAATCCAGACTGGCAGACAAGCCCAGCACGGAAACAGAGTCAATGGCACGCTTGTAGGTAGTATCGTAAGTGATATCACCCGTGAAGTTGGGATCATCAGGATCACCAATGACCGCGATGATGGCAAAGCTGTCGTAGGTAAGCACATCCCGAAGCGTGTCGAAATTGTGCGCAAACTTACCGGTGATATCGCGGAACAATTCCTGGCACTTGCGGATTTCCTTCAGGCGTTCCTGTACTGCCAGCTCACGAATTTGTCGCTCTTTGTTGAACGCAATAGGATCTTTAATGCTGTCATACAAAAGGTAGGTCAGCGCGGCAGCGATCAGCAGGAGAATGATATTTATACCCAGTCTCATTTCCGGTTTGTTTAATAAATAAAAATAATTTGCGCATACATCAAGGCGGCCAGTAAGCCTCCCCAAAATGTGGTGGCGAATATGTAAAAAGTCTGCCACATACCTTTACTTTTGCAGCAGTTTTTTTTCAACACCTCAGTCTGACACAGCCTCTGAAGAAGGCAGATGCAAAAAAACTGTATTTTGGTGGTTGACTTAATGGTGGCACAAAAATAATACAATTCTGATGTCCGTCAATATAAATATCCTGGCGATTGAATCTTCCTGTGACGATACCTCCGTCGCGGTTGTCCAAAACGGGCATGTCCTGAGCAATGTTGTTGCCAGTCAGCAAGTGCATCAGCAATATGGTGGTGTAGTACCCGAACATGCCTCCCGCGCGCACCTTGCCAACATAGTACCTACGGTATCGGCTGCTATGCAGCAGGCAGGCATAAGCCCCGCAGAAGTAAGTGCCGTGGCCTTCACCCGGGGGCCGGGACTGATGGGTTCATTGGTAGTGGGCGTAGCTTTTGCCAAGGCTTTTGCCTTGTCTCGCGGGCTTCCGCTCATTGACGTACACCATTTGCAGGCTCACGTGCTGGCACACTTTGCTGAGCCCCCTGTCCCTGCCTTCCCCTTCCTCTGCCTCACAGTTTCGGGGGGGCACACCCAGATTGTACGGGTCGACAGCCCGCTGCAGATGGTTGTATTGGGCAGTACACTGGACGATGCAGCCGGTGAAGCTTTTGACAAAACCGGCAAGCTTATGGGGCTGCCCTACCCGGCAGGTCCCCACATTGACCGGCTGGCCGGCGAAGGAGAGGCGCGCTACCATTTTCCGGAACCCCGGCTCGACGGGCTGGACTTCAGCTTCAGCGGCCTCAAGACTTCCTTCCGGTATTTTATCGAAAAACAGCAACAATCGGATCCTTCATTCGTAGAAAGAGAGCTTCCTCATCTTTGCGCCTCTATTCAGCAGCGCATCGTGAGCATCCTGCTCAACAAACTTGAGCAGGCGGCGCTGCTGACGGGCATTCGGGAGATCGCCATTGCCGGCGGTGTCTCCGCCAATTCAGGCCTGCGCAAACAATTCCTGGCACTGGGTGCACAACAGGGCTGGAATACCTATATCCCCGCTTTTGCCTACAGCACCGATAATGCCGGCATGATAGGCGTGGCCGCTCATTTCAAATACCTGGCGGGAGACTTTTGCAGTCAGGCAACAGAGCCCTCAGCCAGGCTGGCTTTTGATGCACATGGATGATACAGCCTGATATACCGTACATAAAGGGGGGCTCCGGTTTTTTTACAAAACCCGAAGCCCCCCCTTTTTTTGCCGGCCGCCGCCGGCAAAAACAAAACGATTAAAACGAATCAATCAACCGTTTTTTCATCTGATTGAACTCCTCATCGGTAATCACCCCGGCCGAGCGCAGCTCAGCCAGTTCCCGCAACTGCGCCATGACATACTGATCATGCCCCACCGTTGCAGCCGGCGTTGCTGTTGACCTGACTTCTTCCGCTGCAGGTGGCGGTGGCACATCGTCGGGCAGCTTGCCACGCCAACTCTCGGCCATCTGCTTACCTTTTTCAAACTGCTCGCGGTAGATATTCTTCAGCCGCTCTACATCAAAATCGAGGAAAGTGCCTCCATTTTCAAAATGCTTGCGGAATACCTGTCCAAGTGCATAGGTAGAAGCTGCATTGAAGACAGAGGTCGTCACCCCGCCTATCACCGTCCCCACACCGGGAATCAGCTTGATGAGACTTCGCGCACCCGCACGCGCCAAGGTACTGCTGGTCAGGCTGGTGACGATTGCCTTGCCCTGTGTTTCTGCGAAACTGATGCCGTATACACGACAAAGTTGCCGCACCATATCAAGCTGCAGCGCCGAGACAGCAAAGACATCAGCCACAGGTATGGGCACGATAAAACTGGCGCCCATCGACCAGATGACATGGTTGCGAATGATGGTTTCTGCATGCCGCTGCTTTTCATCCCCTCCGTCCGTAGGCGTATCCATGAATGTTTTTTTAATGGTTTTGTAAGCAAAATCTTTGATTGGATTGCTC
Source organism: uncultured Saprospiraceae bacterium (assembly GCA_964441755.1). GTDB lineage: Bacteria > Bacteroidota > Bacteroidia > Chitinophagales > Saprospiraceae > JAUMBM01. The sequence goes on along the minus strand of CAYTVG010000015.1, from coordinate 60,442 downwards.
ATACTACCGACTGTTGTTAAGATACCGTGATGTTGACAACCCGCCCTCAGGCCAAACCTGCAGCGGCTTGTCTATCCAAATATACGCACAATACAAAGATACTGCTGCGGAAAAATCGACCAGTGGTCTCTTTTTTCGGTTTGGGGGGGAGTAAAAAGGCAGCCAGCCGCTGCAGCTAGCACCCGGAGCGAGCAGGATCGAGTGAAATTACTTTGGCCGCAGGATACTGGCTCATAAACCGCTGGATGATGCGGTTGGTCTCAGCATTGCCTGCCTGCGGCCTGACAGCGCCAAGCAACTCCTCCACGGAATGCCCTGCCTCCTTATCAACATAGCCATAACCCTGAAAGCTCCCTGCACGGACAAGCACGACCGCCTGTTCGTCTGCCGAACGCCCTTTGTCCAGCAATAAAAAATCACTGTCAAAAACCGTGCGCATTCGTTCGAGCGCCTGCGAGGCCCGCTGGTTGTAGTCTTCGGCAGACTCCTGCCCTGCGCACACACCGCGGCACTGCCGCAAGTGAAATAAAAAGCAGGCAGCCTGTCCCGGATAGAGATGACAGTAACGGGAACACAGCTCGTGATCTGCGAGCACCTGATTGAGTCGGGCCTTGGCACGCATATAGGTTGGATACTCCGAAATCACCGTTTTATCACTTTTTACCTTCGCATTGAGGCGTACGACATCAAAATTGAGCACCCCCTCTTCGTCATAAAAAGCATGAATACCGAAAGGAAAAGACTGCTGTCGCTGTGCCCTGTTGATAGGCGGCAGCAGCTTCTTAATTTCAGCCGACTCCAGCAAAAGCGCAACCAGTTCGCTGCCGGTAACCTCATAGCTAAGATCGGCCACCTGCCGCTGCAGCTGCAGCCCTTTGTCCGTCATATCCGCAAAATGCTCGGCTACCCGTTTGCGTATGTTGATACTTTTACCCACATACACCACCTCTTTTTGGGCGTTGTAAAAATAGTAAACCCCGCAGGCCTCCGGCAGCTGTTCCAGCTGCCCGGCCTGAAAGTGCTGCGGCAGGCGGGTAGCCTGCAGCCCCTGCTGCACCAGCTCCTTCACTGTAACCGACCCGCTTTGCGCCTCAAAAGCCATTTCCAGCAGGCGGGCAGTGGCCAGCGCGTCGTCCAGGGCGCGGTGCCGGCGTTTGGCCTCTATGCTGAAGTGGCGGATTAAATTTTCGAGGCTGTAACTCTGCAGCCCGGGAAATACTTTGCGGCTCAGGCGAACCGTGCAGAGTTGTTTGCGGCTGAATGTGTAGCCCAGGCGGGCAAATTCTTCCCGCAGGAAACTGTAATCGAAGCGGGCGTTGTGGGCAACAAAGATAGCACCCTCCGTCAGTTCGACAATTTCTTTGGCTACTTCGTAGAAGCGGGGCGCATCAGCAACCATCTCCTGGGTGATCCCGGTGATTTGGGTAATCCCGTAGGGAATGTAACATTCGGGATTAATCAGCGTTGAATAGGTAGATAATATTTGGCGACCATTGTGCAGGACAATACCAATTTCTGTAACTTTATCGCGGTCGGGTCGGCCCCCCGTGGTTTCGATATCGACAATGGCAAATGTTTCTGTCATCATTCAACTGTAAGCTAGCGGTATATGGGAGGCAAGATAAAAATTTTTCTTATTATAATAGTTCTTTTTACCATAAATTGTTCCCGAAGATTGCAGCCTGGTGCTGCCGGACGGGGAGGTAGGAAGACGGTTCCCAAAGAACAAACTATCAAGCCGGTAGACAAACAAATACAGGTTAGCGCTGAAGCGATGCCCATGCCGCTGCCCCCGCCCATTGCGATGGGCTCCGGGCAACTCCCCCGCTACCTGCCCTTGCTGGCCGGCAAGTCGGTTGGGCTCATCGTCAACCACACATCCATGGTTGAAGGAGTGCACCTGGTAGACACTCTGCTTTCGCTGGGGGTACAGGTAGACAAAATTTTTTCTCCCGAGCATGGCTTTCGGGGCAAAGCAGATGCAGGCGAGCTGGTCAATGACAGCATCGATGTGCGCACCGGTGTACGCCTGGTATCCCTCTACGGCAAAAAGCGCATTCCGGCCGAAGAAGACCTTGCTGACATTGATTTGCTGGTTTTCGATATCCAGGATGTTGGCGTTCGCTACTACACCTATATAGGTACACTACACTACGTCATGCAGTCGGCTGCCCGTTATGGCAAGCCGCTGATCGTGCTCGACAGGCCCAATCCCAACGGGCACTACATCGACGGCCCCATACTCGATACGCTCTACAAGTCGTTTGTAGGCATGCACCCGGTGCCCATTGTGCACGGCATGACGGTTGGTGAATTTGCCCGCATGATCAACGGAGAAGGCTGGCTGGGCGAAGGCCTTAGCTGCGACCTCACCATTGTCCCCTGTGCCCATTACAGCCACCAGCGTCCCTACCTGCTGCCCATTCCGCCCTCTCCCAACCTGCCCAATCCGCTGGCCATTGCGCTCTATCCCAGCATTTGCCTGTTTGAGGGCACCACTTTCAGCCTCGGCCGCGGCACCGATAAGCAGTTCCAGCTCATTGGCCATCCGCTCTGTACACTGGGCGACTACCAGTTTACGCCCCAGCCTATGGAAGGCGCTATGAACCCGCCCCTCAACGGCATCGAATGCCGGGGGCTCGACCTGAGTGGCCTGCCGCTCGACAGTCTGCGGGAGGCGGCCGGCATAGACCTCAGCTATATCATCAACGCCTACCACAACCTGCCCGATACCAGCCTGTTTTTTCTGGAAAACCTGTTTTTTGACAGGCTGGCCGGCGGCCCCGGGCTCCGGCAGCAAATTCTGGAGGGCTGGTCAGCCGATTCTATCCGCGCTTCCTGGCAGGAAGGGCTGGCTGCCTTTCGGCAGCGCAGAGCACCCTATCTTTTGTATGAAGAATAAAAAAGGCTTTTGGGCGGCCTCAGCCGCCCAAAAGCCTTTTCATAAGCAAGCCCTACATGGCTGCTGAGCGCAGCCAAAAGCGCCTACAACGGCCTTTTTTTGGGCCGCTGCCGCGAGCCTGCGGCAAAAGTATCTTTTTTAGTGCCCGCTGCCTGCAGCGGGCGGCCTTCCTGCGCCCTGTTTTTGATATACGCCTGCTTAGCAGCTTTCTTCTTGTCGTTCAGCAACTTTTCCAGCAGATCCTCCCGACCGAGGGACTTGAGCTCCTGCCGTATCTGCTGGTGATTTTCGCGTTTGTACCAGAAGAAAAACAAATGCTGTGCCTTGCGCTCCTTAGGATCGCGTGCCGCATAGACCGGCTTGAGCGTATAGGGGTGTACCCCGGCGTAGTAGATTTCCGTCGCTACCGTCATGGGTGTGGGCGTAAAATCCTGCACCTGCTCGAGCCTGAAGCCCAGGTCTTTGGTCTCTGCCGCCAGATTGGCCATGTCCTCCGCCTGTGAACCGGGGTGGCTGGAGATGAAATACGGAATCAGCGGCTGGTTGAGCCCATGCTTCTGGTTGATGCGTTCGTAGCGATTTTTGAACTCGTGGAAATGCTTGAACGCCGGCTTGCGCATGATGCGCAAAGTATCATCGGACGTATGCTCGGGAGCTACTTTCAGGCGGCCACACACATGGCGGGTGACCAGCTGCTCCATATACTCTTCCAGACTGCCGTCGTTATTTTTATTATAACCATCCGCCAGCAGATCGTAGCGGATACCGCTGCTGACGAAAGCCTTTTTGACCTCCGGGTGGGCATCCACCTTGCGGTAGATCTCTGTCAGCGGCTTGTGGCTGGTATCCAGGTTGCTGCAGATGACCGGATGGATGCAGGAAGGCGCTACACAACGGTCGCAAATTTCCTGCACTTTCCCCTTCATGCGGTACATATTGGCCGAAGGCCCGCCAAGATCAGATATATACCCCTTGAAATCAGGCATTTTCACCACCTGCTCCACTTCCTTCATGATCGACTCCTCCGAGCGGCTGGCGATAAATTTGCCCTGGTGAGCCGAGATTGTGCAGAAGCTGCAGCCCCCGAAGCAGCCGCGGTGCATGTTGATCGAAAAGCGGATCATCTCGAAAGCAGGCGGGTAGCCCCGCTTCTTGTACTTGGGATGCGGCAACCGGGTGTAGGGCAGGTCAAAGGAAGCATCGACCTGCTCTTCTGTCATGGGCGGATAAGGCGGATTGATGACAATCTGCTGCTCCCCTACCGCCTGCGTCAGGCGGCGGGCACGAACCTTATTGGACTCCTGCTCGACATGCTTGAAGTTGGCCGCATAAGCAATTTTGTCCCGCATACACTTCTCATGCGAGTTGAGTGCCATTGTTTCCCAGCCCTTGTGCACAGGCGGCGCCTGGTCACGCGGGATAAGGATAGCCGTCTGGGGGATGGTCGTGAGCGAAGAAAAGGGCACCCCTTTTTTCAGCAAACGAACGATCTCGCGCAGCGGCAGTTCGCCCATGCCGTACACCAGCATATCGGCACCGCTCATACTCAGGATGTTGGGAAAAAGCTTATCGCTCCAGTAATCGTAGTGCGTTACCCTGCGCAAAGAGGCCTCAATACCGCCGATCAGTACCGGCACGTCGGGATACAGCTGCTTGAGGATTTCGGTATACACTTTGACAGCATAGTCGGGCCGGTGCCCTACTGCCCCGCCGGGCGTATACGCATCCGTCGATCGCTTGCGCTTGGAGGCCGTATAGTGGTTGACCATGGAGTCCATACAGCCGGAAGTGACGCCAAAAAACAGCCGGGGGCGTCCCATTTTTTTGAAATCCCGGAGATCATCCTGCCAGTTGGGCTGAGCAATAATAGCTACCCGCAGCCCCTCGCTTTCCAGAATACGGCCGATGACGGCCGTACCAAAAGCCGGATGGTCGACATACGCGTCCCCGGACACGATGATCACATCCAGTTCATCCCATCCCCGCTGCTCCACCTCTTTGCGGGTGATGGGCAGCCAGTCCGTAATGGGTCTCTCGTTTTCTACCATGATTTTATCGTCCCTCGCTTTATGAGTATCACTATGTTGTCAACACAAAAAAGACAACGTCCCAAGAGTACAAAGATAGAAGCTATATCGTTTACCCGGGCGAAGAAATTTTATGCCCGCAGTAAAAAGCCTGGCAGCCTTTCCGGCAAGTTGAACGAGGCAGTTCGGCAGCCATGGCTGCCGAACTGCCTCGTATAGCCCTTCATTTTTGATTTTTGCAAAATCAAAAATGAAGGGCTATGAACTGACTTTACTGCTTGCTGCCGGCTGCAGCACAGGCGCCTCGCCCCTGCCGCCGTCGATATTGTCCACACCTGACTGTATCTTGCCCGCCAACAGGTGGAAGGAAGCCAGGCGGGCGCCGGTTGGCAGCGTTATCCACTGCTCCCAGCTTGCTTCGAGGCCGCCGATGGGCAGGATGGCTACCCACATTTTGAAGGCCACGGGTGTAGCTGTATCGTCCAGTATCCATACATAGCTGTCGCCGGGCGTGACCCCGCCGCTGCTGTAGCTGATTTTGAGTCCTTTCCTGCCGTCAGCCAGTGTGACCACTGACCGCTGCGTACCCGGGTCTGTCAGTTTGTAGGGCGCTGCCAGCCAGAAGCTGTCGTTGCAAAAATTGGCATAGGCTTTTTTCAGCAGGCGCGCAGCCCGGCTGCCCTGCAGCAGCTTACCGCCTTTTTTGACCTGCCCCAGCTGGCTGTGCAGATCCATTTCCACCGATACATCTCCCCACTGTGCCTGCAGGCGGTTGTTGCGCTTATCCCAGAGGTAGTGATGATCTCCCCGGAACGTCCAGCGCACCCAGTCGGTACTGTCCCAGGCGGGTTTGTTGAGGCTGGCATATACTTGTTGCGTGAGCCGCTCAGCTTCCGCGCCCTCGACACCCTGAGGTTCTTTTTCGTGCAGGCTGAGGCGAAGTACGAGAAAGCCGATGATTGCAGTGGCCAACACGAACAGCAAGCCGAAGAGAAAAATTTTTGTTTTCATGCCTTTTGAACGAGTCTGTGGCGAAAAAGTTTATAAACCTTACTATCCTTTAGCAACGAATTACTGACACAGCGCTTTTTGTTGAATGGGCTGGCTATCACTCTTATACGAATATGCTCTGTGTGGGTCAGTATCCAGGGTATTTACTCGTGATCGTGGCCATTTTGGCTCGAATACAGGCATTGCTTACCAGACTCAGGGTATTGTGGGGTCTCAGCTTTTTCCTGCCCGCAGATACCGGTTTTTTGCTTTACAAAAACGTACAAACACGCTTCTTACTAGCTACAACAGCAATGCCCGCATACCCGGTTGGCAGCGATTCCCGGGTATGATAAAAATCGCTGTTTTTAAAAAAAATGGTCTTAACTTTATGGCTAATTTGAAGCTCATTCTCCTCCCCCTTACAAGATTCGACAGCTGTAGTAAATAACTAAAACACTCGCAAAAACACATTATCATGTGATAAGTCAAATGACTATGTGACATGCCAAGAGCAGTTTTTACCCCGGGGCACACTACCCCTGTACGTATGGGAACCCTTACAAAACAATATCGCCTGCTCGCAGCGTTGGCCTGCCTGTGTACAAGTTTTTTCACAGCCTGTGAAAAACAATCCTCCGGAGACGACCGTCAGCTGGAAGCCGGCATCACCCGATGGGAGCAACACGACTGGACTCAGCCATCGCCCCGGCCGGACAGTGTATTGCGAGAGCTGGAGATACTTCAGGCGAAACAGGCGAAGCAAGACCCGCAGGACTTATCTGCAAGCCTGCGCATCGCACAGCTCAAAGTGCAAATACACAATCAATTGGGCAATATTGACTCCAGCATTTACTATGCGCAAAAAGCGAATGAGACAGCGCTGGAGCTGCGTGATACTGCCCAAATTGTACGAACTCTGCTGATTATACATTTCCATGAATTTTCGCAGCTGCAGACAAAAAAAATAGAAAAATGGATACCGACTGCCTTCCACTACCTGCAGCCCCAAAAACCGCAAGACAGAAGACATGGTAAAATATTTCATCTGTACGGTACTTACTTATTCAAAAAGGCTGACTACAAGGAGGCACAGCGATGGCTATTGGAGGCCTACAGCATCCATCAACAGTACAACGATTTGTCAGCCTTAGGCAACCTGAGTATTGATCTTAGCAATCTCTATATGGCCATCAACAGTCAGGATAAGGCCATAGAATTTCAGCGACAAGCCATCTACTACATACGGCAGCTCAAAAACCCGTCTAATCTTGCAGGCGCCATCAATAACCTCGGGACAACCTATTGGGATGTAAACCCCGACAGTGCCATCTACTATTACCGATACGTGATAGACTCCCTGCCCGGGGCAGACGATTATGTACTTATGGCCCAATATAACCTGGCCAATGTGTATGTAGCACAGGAGATTCGACAGCAGGAAGCTTTACAATTGTATGCTGACGTACGCAGGAAAAGTCAGGCGATGGATTTTGACATTGGCGTCTTGTATGCCGATCTGGGACTAGCCTATTATCACAACAAAAACAGGCACTACCCCCAGGCTATGGCGCTTTATGAGGCGGCGGCTCAAAGAGCTGATTCTTTTGATTTGCAGGAACTCTCGGTGGATATTCGCAGCAGCATTATAGACGTCCTGGAAGAGCAGGGGCGCTACGAGCAAGCCTACCGCATGCTGCGCGAGCAACATGCGTGGAAAGACTCTGTAACCAACCTGCAGACGCAGGTGGCTATTCACGACCTTGAGCTGTTTTATGAAAGCGAGAACCAAAAGCTCGCCAGAAATAAGCTAATCACCCGAATTGAAAATCAGCAACTCAATATTCGAAACCGCAGTTTATTGGCAGGAATCGCCACAGTTGTCATGGCGTTTTTCATATTACTCGCCTGGCGGGCACAGCGACGGAAGGCAACCCAACTGGAAAAGCTACATGAAAAATATCGGTTACTCGCGGAATTGGAACAAATGAAATCAGCACAGTCTGTTTTCTATGAGCAGCTGATTGCCCAACAGCAGCAGGAGATTATGACCATGGCCAATGAAAACCAGGATATAAGGCTCGATCTCTCAGAAAAGCAATTGCAGGAAATGAGAGAAAAAGGAACTGCTTACAACGCCCTCGCCTCCGGGTCCTATTGGCAGCAGCTAAGCCTGAAATTTAGCCTCATCTACCCCGGTTTCATTGATCAATTACAAAAAAATCACCCCAGGCTCACCCAAAATGATCTGCAACTATGTATGCTCATCAAGCTCGGAATTCCGCTCAAAGAGATTGCAGGTATTTTCAACATAACGACAGGCAGCCTTTATAAAAAGAAATACAGAATTGAAGAAAAAATGAACTTGAAGGATGGTCATCAGAGTCTGGAGGTGTATCTTGAAAAATTGTGACACTGCAATGACAAAGCCACATTAACATGGCTAAAATATTTTAACAATTATTCATAAATTTGTTATCCCCATCTTAATACAAGATTTCATATTGCATATTTTAATGTTATCAAATCCCCGCCCGGGATGCCACATGATACATAAGATACCCAATTTATACAAATACTATGTACAAAGCAATATTCTCCTCAAGAACATGCATATTGGCTATTGTTTCTGTATTGTTCGTATTCACGGCATGCCAAAATGAGTCCGGCGACTACCCCGGACAAAAACTACAGTCCCTCCAAAAATTAAATGAGCCCCGGCTATACAAAAATACCGACAGTGTACTTATACAAGCCAATAGCTACCTTTCAGACCCCAACCTACTGGCGTATGCCAATACAGCCACGAAGATCAATGCCTACCAGATTAAGACCAAAGTTTTCTCCCAGCAAAACATCAAGGATTCAATGGTCTATTTTGCCAATGAAAGTTGCAGGTTAGCTGCAAATATGCTTGATACACAACAGATTGTCAATTCCCTTCAATTCTTATCTTACGATGAATTCAGCCAGGTGCATACGCGCATTATCGAAAAATGGATAAATATAGCGATCGTGTATTTGCAAAGGCGTGCCCCTACCGAACAGCATGCCTATATATACAATACCCACGGCTCCTTGCTCAGTCGGGATGATAAGCACCCTGAAGCGCTGAAGTGGTTGCTGAAGTCCTACAATATTTATAAAAAATACGACTACCGGCAAGCGCTGGGAGCAGTGTGTGTCAACATTGGCAATGTGTACAGTGCTATCCAAAGTTATGATGAAGCGCTCAAATACCAGCGACTTGCCGCCAACTACATGCGGCAGTCCGGAGATACCCAACAGCTTGCAGCAGTCCTGAGTAACATCGGTATACTCTACAAACGAAGCAAACCGGACAGTGCTGTATATTATTTTCAATATGTGATTGACTCGCTGACTTCTGAAAACAATCTGCCCGCCAAATACAACCTCGCTAATGTGTTTGCTGATGTACTGGGGCGGACAGATGAGGCGCTGGCACTTTACCAGGACGTAAAGAAGAGCTGTGAAGACACGCATATTCCGCAAGGTGTACTGTATGCCAAGACAGGTATAGGGAATGTGCTCATCAAAAAAGGCAGGTATACCGAAGCGCTCGCCATCTACAGAGAAGCCGAAAAGGAAGCTAATTCGCTCGGTTACCCGGAAATATCCAACAACATAAAAGAAAACATCATCCTCGCCTATGAAAAGCAGGGGAATTTCCAGGGAGCTTTTGAACTGTTGCGTTCGCTGGAAACCTACAAAGATTCTGTGCTAAATCTTGAAACAAGGCTTGCTGTACACGATTTGGAGCTTTTCTACCAAACAGAAAACCAAAGACTTGAAAACCAAAACCTGCTTGCGCAGATTGAAAACCAAAAACTGATTACGCGCTACCGTTTGCTAATTATCTCACTTGTAATCGTCATCCTCCTGACATCTATTTTCTCAGTTGTCCGAAAAAACCGTATAAAAGCCAAACAGTTGCGTGAATTGGAGGAGAAATACCACCTTCTGGCCGAAATTGAGCGTGTCAAGTCAGAACAAGCCGAATTTTTGGAAAAAATTGTCAGCCAGCAGCAGGATGAACTGATCTCCATTGCTAAAGAAAACGAACTGATACGAACTGAATTTGCAGACAAGCCTATACTGCCATTGCTCAATGCTGACGATGAGTCACCGGAATTTGCAGGCAACAAGACCTACTGGCAAAACCTGAGCATCAAATTTGATCTCATCTACCCCGGTTTCGTTGAAAATCTGAAGAAGAACTACCCTCGCCTGACCCAGAACGATGTTCAATTTTGTATGCTCATCAAGCTCAACATACCGCTTAAGGACATTGCCTCTATTTTCAACATTACTATGCCGGGTATCTACAAGAAAAAATATCGGCTGGAGGAGAAGCTCAATCTTAAAGAGAACGACGACAGCCTGCAACAATTTATAGCGCAACTTTAGTTGAATTTTCCCGGCCTTGTACAGGTCGGTACGCAGGTTGACACACCCATTTTTCCGCCTAATTTCACACGCCGTAAAAAAAAACATACTTTTATACTAGGACAAAAGTAATACACCTTTTTCGCAAAAAGCACAAAATCAATTGATTGTATTTTTGTATTAATTTTGGTATATAGCGTTTAATTAAAAAAGTACCTATCATTGCGGAACAGTCGATCATCACACAAGCGTTGACAATTGTACTGTGCCCTTGCAAGCGTTGACATGCGTAAGCAATAGCCGCTCGAGCAAAGATTTCCTTCTTGTCTGTCCCCCCACAGACAGGAACCATTCCCCCCGCGTGCCTAAGGTCTGACCCCCTCCATTCCCATGGCAGGGGGTCATCCTGGCATTTTTCCAATGATTGATAAAGAATGTTGCAAGCCGCAGCAGGCATTGCTGCCACACCCGCCAACTATACGGCCTGTTGCTTGTAGGCAGAAGGAGAAAGCTGGGTAAACCGTTTGAAAACCTTATTAAAATAAGATAAACTATTGAAGCCACAGCGGTAGCAGACTTCACTGACAGAGTGTTTGGGATCACGCAGAAGCCTTTTGGCGAGTTTGATCCGCTCTGCCTGGATAAAATCGAGCGGGGAGACCCCGAATTCATTTTTAAAACAGCGAAAGAAGTGCGCCTGACTCATACAGGCCTTGCGGCATAAATCCTCAATCTGCAACGGCTCTTCCAGATGATCGCGGATATACTGCACTACGAAAGCCAGGCGCGACTCCGTCTGCAGTTGGCTTGCCCCGTCGAGGATGACCGTTCTGGCATCCGTTTGCGCCAGCCGAATAATCAGCTCTTTGAGCATAAAGTCAGCAAACACAGCTTTAGAAGGATGATCTTCTGCCAGCAGCCATACCAGTCTGGTGATGATCTGATTGATGGCCAGATCGTTGGTGAAATGAAAATTGAAGTCCGTAAACTTCCACTCCCCATGCTCCTCCAGGCGGGGTCGTTGCTCATTGAGCAGTACCATCACTTCCTGAATACTATGAGGATCCATAGCCAATGCAAGGCAGTGCGTAGGATTGTGGATAGTCGCCTCCGGAAAATCGATTTGCATTAACTCCCCTGCAGGCAGCACAACCGACTCCCCCGGGAAAAAATCGAAGACCTTATCCTTGAGATGCATAACCTTCTTGCCCTGCAGCATACTGGCCAACACAGGGCTGTTGAATGTCAATTCCACCTTCTCTGCCACCAACCGGGTCTCATAAATATTCAATTCTGCCTGCTCGAGGCTGTAGACCGTTCGGTTTTCGACCAGGGTCTCCAGACGGCGGTTGCTAAAATGTGCTGGTGGCAGGTACATTTAATGGCGGAATTTTATTTGGCGGCATTGCAAGAGAATACGGCTGAACAAGAGACAACCCAATCCCTTATAAATATTTTAATCGTATAAATATACCAAAAATTATCCCCGTTAACAAATTTTATCACCAATTTAATTTCAAAATATATACAGGCAAGCACTAACACTTGCACAATGATAGAATTGTGCTATTCATTTGGTAGAATAGTACCACTTCACCAGATTATTCTGAACGTATCTTTACGCTATCCAAAGTACGTACTACTTTGGTAAAGCCATAGTTTATCTAACCATACAATACTACCATTATGGGAAATGTAGCAACGGATACCGGTGCCCTGCTGGCGCCGCCACAATTTAAGACACACTACGACAACTTCATCGGCGGCAAGTGGGTATCGCCGGTAAAAGGTGAATACTTTGAAAACATCTCGCCTGTTGACGGACAAGTATTTACCAAAGTAGCCCGTTCTACGGCGGAGGACATTGAGCTTGCGCTGGATGCTGCGCATGCAGCTGCACCTGCGTGGAACAACAGTTCGGCCACCGAGCGCAGCAATATGCTGCTGAAGATAGCCGACGTGATGGAGCAAAACCTGGAGTTGCTGGCACGCGTAGAGACCTGGGACAACGGCAAGCCGCTGCGCGAAACCCGTGCTGCAGACCTTCCGCTGGCCATTGACCACTTCCGCTATTTCGCCGGCGTCATCCGCTCCGAGGAAGGCTCTGTTGCTGAGCTCGACTCCACAACGGTTTCTGTCAACATCCCTGAGCCGCTGGGCGTTGTCGCGCAGATCATTCCGTGGAATTTCCCGCTGCTGATGGCTGCCTGGAAAGTAGCGCCGGCCCTGGCGGCAGGCAATTGTGTGGTACTCAAGCCGGCAGAACAGACGCCTGTTGGCATCATGGTATTTGCAGAGCTGATACAGCACTTGCTGCCTGCCGGCGTACTCAACATCGTCAATGGCTTCGGTATTGAAGCAGGCAAGCCGCTCGCTTCCAGTCCTCGGGTTGCCAAAGTAGCTTTCACGGGCGAAACGACCACGGGTCGCCTGATCATGCAGTACGCATCGCAAAACATTGTGCCTGTGACCCTCGAACTGGGCGGCAAGTCGCCCAATATTTTCTTCAAGAGCGTCATGGACGCCGATGATGAATTTTTCGATAAGTGCCTTGAGGGGGCGGTCATGTTTGCCCTCAACCAGGGTGAAGTATGTACCTGTCCTTCGCGCATACTGGTTGAAGAAAGCATTTACGACGCCTTCATCGAGCGCGTGATCGAGCGCGTGGGCAAGGTCAAGCTGGGTCACCCGCTGGATCCGTCTACCATGATGGGGGCACAGGCATCGAATGATCAGTACGAAAAAATCCTCAACTACATAGAAATCGGCAAGGAAGAAGGTGCTGAGGTCTTGTGTGGCGGCAAAGCAGCCTACAACGAGGGGCTGGCGGGCGGCTTTTACATTGAGCCTACCCTGCTCAAAGGCCACAACAAGATGCGGGTCTTCCAGGAGGAAATCTTTGGACCGGTTGTGTGTGTGACTACCTTTAAAGATGAGGCAGAAGCGGTAGCCATTGCCAATGATACGCTGTATGGTCTTGGCGCAGGTGTCTGGACGCGCGACATGCACCAGGCCTACCAGATTTCCCGCAGCGTACAGGCGGGTCGCGTATGGGTCAACTGCTACCACGCTTACCCGGCGCACGCACCGTTTGGAGGCTACAAGAAGTCAGGTATTGGCCGTGAGACGCACAAGATGATGCTCAACCACTACCGCCAGACCAAGAACATGCTGATTTCTTACAGCAAAAACGCATTGGGCTTCTTCTAATGGAGCACATAGCTCGGGTAACCATCAGTGAGGCCGCTGCTGCCGTCATCGCACAGTTGCGCGAGCGGCACGGCCCACTGATGTTCCATCAAAGCGGGGGCTGTTGCGACGGCTCAGCGCCCATGTGCTACCAGGAAGGCGAGCTGATCCTGGGGGATCAGGATGTGTGGATGGGCAGGGTTGCCGACTGTGACTTTTATATGTCGGCCTTCCAGTTTGAGTACTGGCAACATACGCAACTGGAGCTGGATGTAGTCAAAGGGCGGGGTGCCAGCTTTTCGCTCGAAATTCCGCTGGGACTGCGCTTTGTCATCAAATCCCGCATGTTTTCCGATGAAGAGATCTCACGGCTGGAGCCGGTGAGAAAGGGGTAACAAGCGCGATTGCCGGCAGCTGCCGGCAATCGCGCTTATTTTTTAGCCGCCAAAATACAAGGGCAAGGATGGAACAACCTTGCCCTTTGTGTGTTTGGATATATTACGTGCCTGTAACACAGGCAATCCCCTCACAAAACGACCGTTATGGACATTGTTGCCAGCGTTAAAAATGCCAGCAAAGAGTACCGGACAGGAGATACCACCATTACGGCTCTGCAGCCAACGACCTTCGACTTTCACCGCAACGAGCTGACGCTCATTATCGGTCCGTCGGGCTCCGGCAAAACGACCCTGTTGTCCCTGCTGGGCTGTGTCATTTTTCCTACCCAGGGGGAGGTATACGTAGCCAATACCCTCATCAACGGGCTGCGACAGCGGGAGCTGGCGGAGATCCGGCTGCAGAATATCGGTTTTGTTTTTCAAAGTTTCAACCTCATAGCGCCGCTCAATGCGCTGGAGAATGTGATGCAGCCGCTGCTGCTCATGCGGGTGGGGAAAAAAGAAGCCCGGCTGCGGGCCGAGCAGGCCCTGCAGCGGGTGAATATGGGCGACCGCATGAAAAACCTGCCCAAAGCGCTCAGCGGCGGGCAGCAGCAACGCGTAGCGATTGCGCGGGCCCTGGTCACCGACCCCTCGCTCATCCTGTGCGACGAGCCCACGGCGGCCCTTGACCACAAGAGTGCATCGCTGGTCATGCAGGAGCTCAAGCAGCTCTCGACCACGGGCAAGGCGGTAGCCATTGTCACCCACGACCTGCGGCTCAGGCCTTTTGCCGACCGCATCATCTACGTCAACGATGGCCGGGCGTCGGAGACGCCTTTTGAAGAAGAACTGTTTCACTAATGCCAATGGCAGCAATTTTTGTGCGCTATGAAGAGAATTCTCCTCACCTCCTGCATGCTCAGTCTGCTTTTTGCCTGCAGCCAGGAAGAAAGTGGTCAGCCGACGGCTGGCAGTCAGTCGACTGTTAATCCTGCCGACACGCCCGTCAGGCAGATCATTGCCACCGGTAAAGTTGAGCCCGGGCAGGAAATCACCAGTCTGGCGGCCACCACCGGCGGGCTGATCATTGAGGTCTATAAGACTGATGGCGACAGTGTGCAGGCCAACGAGCTGCTGCTGCAGCTCGACGACGAGCTTGAGCGGCTGCGCATTGCGGAGCTCAGTGCCCGGCAGCAGACGCTGCGCACACAGATAACGATTGAAGCAAGCGCGGTGCGCGAAGCGGAAATTAAGTTCCTCAACAAGCGCCGCCTGCTGGACTCCGGCCAGCGGCTGCTGGACAAGGGCGCCGAAACCCGGCAGTCGGTCGATGATTTGCAGACCGAAGTAAGTGCGCTGGAGGTCAACCTCGACAAGCTGCGCACGGCCGTGCGCCTGGCCGAAAGCCAGCTTGCAGAGCTCGGGCAGCAGCTGGCGAGCGCCCGCACAGAGCTGGCCCGCAAGCAGCTGCGGGCGCCTTTTGCCGCCACCATCCTGGACATGAAGGCCCGCCCGGGGGCGGCCCTCAACCAATACGCCACCTATGCGGAAGTGGCCCCGACGGGTCCCTACATTGTACGCGCAGAAGTCGACGAGCTTTTTGCCGACCGCCTGCAGCCCGGGCAGCAGGTTGACATTCGGTACACAGGCACCGACAAGGTCATTGCCAGCGGCCAGATCACCCGGCTGTCGCCCTACCTCAAGAAAAAATCGCTTTTTTCTGAAAATGCCAGCGACCAGGAAGACCGGCGGGTACGGGAGGTGCGCATTGCCCTCAACGGCCAGCAAGGGCTCATTATCAATGCCAAAGTCGAATGCGTCATCAACCTCTAAAGCACGCCTGTTATGATTGGTACTGCTATCAAATTTATGCGGTATGATAAAGCCAAGAGTGTGGGCATCATTATTGGCATTGTCATCAGCATTTTTCTCATCGGCCAGCAACTCGGCATTCTGGGCTTCCTCACAGGCCTTATGGGCGGGCTGGTCGACAGTTCGCGCCAGGACATCGGCCAGATATGGGTAGTCGACAACATCACGCAAAATGCCAACGAGCTGTCGAAGCTGGATGAGCGGCTGGTGCGCGAGATTCGCTCCATCGAGGGTGTGGCGCGCACCTTTGGCGTGGTAGTCAGCGGCGGCAGTGTCAAATTTCCCGACGGCAAGTCAGCGCCTGTGCTGCTCATCGGCAGCGAAGCGCCGCTGTTTGTGGCCGGTCCGCGGCCCGACCGCATCCATGAGGGCGCTTTGACCAACCTCACCGAAGATACGGCCGTCTCTGCCGAGTTTTTTGACGAAGCCAACTTTAACAACTCGGTTGCGCTGGGGCGGCGGGTTGAGATCAACGGCAAAGAGGCCTTTATAAAACTCCAGACCAAAAATGCCCGCGGCTTTGCCGGCTCTTTTTTCTACACCACCCTCAGCAAAGCGCGCTACTACAGCAATTTTCCTACTGATAAAATCAGTGCGGTAGCTGTGCAGGTAGCTCCGGGCTACAGCGTAGATCAGGTCGTTAACAACATCAACAGCACCATATACGGCGTTAAAGCCTGGGATGCTGAGCAACTCAAGCAGACCACCATCCGCTACATCACCATCACCTCTAACATTGGCACCAGTGTAGGCTCGCTGGTGGTTTTTGCCATCATCAGTGGTTTCTTCATCATTGGGCTCACGCTGTATTCCTCAGCGCTTGACCGCATCAAGGACTACGGCACCCTCAAAGCCATTGGCGCTACCGACGGCTATGTGCGCAACCTTATCCTCACCCAGGCTTTTCTTTTTGCCATCATCGGCTATGCGCTGGCGCTGCTGCTGCTTGAAGGCTTCAAAAAAGGCGTTGCCAGCGCGGGTCTCGTCATCCACTATTCTGCAGCGGAGCTGCTGGGACTTTTTCTGATTACCGCCTTCATCTCCGTGGGCGGCTCTTTGTTTGCGATCAAAAAAATCAATGGTGTAGAACCGGCCTCTGTATTCAGGGGCTAAAAACCATCACTGTTTATGAAAAATATATTCATTTATATCCTGCTGCTGGTCAGCCTCCGGGCGTACTCCCAGGGGGTGGTAGTAAGCCTGCGTTCCTGCCTTGACAAAGCTATGGCCAACCGGGCCAACATACAGTCGGCCAATACCGACCTGCTGCTGGCCAACCTGGCGCGGCTGCAGGCCGAGAGCCGCTACCAGCCCCAGTTATCGGCTGCCTATGAGTACCGCTACAACACCATCATTCCCAGCCAGGTAGTGCCTGTTGGCCAGTTTGGCCCACAGCCTACCGACGAGACGCGCGCCATACAGTTTGGTACCCCCTGGCAGCAAAATGCGGGCCTTTCTTTTGCAAAACCCCTCCTTGACCTGTCGCTGCGCGAGCGTATTGCAGAGAGCAAGATCACGGAGAGCCTTCGGCAGGCCGACCTGCAGCTGGCGCAGGACGCGTTGTCGTACGAGATTCTGCAGTCGTTTGGCCGGCTGCAGGCACTGGAGAAGCAGTACGATGGTGCTTTACTGGACACTGCGCGCACGTGGTCGACGGTATCCATGATGCGCCATCGCTATGAAGAAGGCCGGCTGCTGAAAACGGACCTCAACCGGGCCCTGCTGAACCACCAGCAGGCGTTGGCCAGTCTTCGGACCACCCTGGCAGAGCTCGTTAAAGAAAAGATCTTCCTCAGTTTTCTGACCACCTACCCGCTGGACGAGTTGCTCGATGCCACCTTCGACTACAGTCCGCTCACGACCCTGCTCGATCGCTATGCCGGCTCGACTGCCGATGCCTCCGGTATCGCGCAGTACCAGCAGTTGGCGGTCAGGGAGTCGCTGCTCCGGCAGCAGCTGGAGACCCAGGCGGCCGGCTACCTGCCCAGCCTGAGCCTGCAGGCCTTTCTGGGTGCCAACCAGTTTGCCAACAGCTTCAATCCTTTTGCTGCCAACACCTGGTTTGGCAACAGCTACGTGGGCCTGGCCGTCAAATGGCCTATCCTGCCGGGTGAGAGCAAAAGCAATCAGCGTGCGCTCCTGCGCACAGAGATTGACAAGCTGGGCTATGACCGCCGGCAACTTGACCAACAGCTGCAGAAAGACCGGCTGCTGGCCGAGGCGGACATACGCCAGCAGCGCGAGCAGCTCGACATCACGACGACCAACCTGCAGTTGCTGACAGAGAATGTGGATCTTTTCCAGGAGCGCTTTCGCATGGGGCAGCTCGATGCTTATGAACTAAACCGGCAGGAGCTGGACTTACAGCAGGAAAAAATCAAGCAGCGGCAGCAGCAGGCGGCGCTGGTGCAGCGGCAAATTGAGCGCTTGTACGCGTCGGGGAATCTGCGTAGCTTCACGCAAGGACTTTAAGACAAGCACAATTCGACTTATTGTCCCAAGACCCCGACGTATTATTGCGGATTTTCACCTTTTTTCAGCGCGATAGCGCTGGCTGCACGAAAAAGGCAGCTTGCTGCCCTGCCTCGGTGAGGCTGGAAGCCCGTTGCGTGCACATCCATCACTACTGTATGCGTTTACCCATCATTCTGCTGTTTATCAGCTTTTTAAGCAACTGCAATCAACAGCTTACCAAGGAAGACAACCCGGCCGTCAATCCGTCCTCACTGGTCATCAAAGGTGCTGACGTTTCCTTTCTTCCCGACCTGCGAAGCAGCGGCGTAGTCGTATACAACCAACAGGGACAAGCCGAAGATATGCTGCTGACACTCTCCCGTGCAGGCGTCAACACCCTCCGCCTGCGACTGTGGAAGTCTCCGGCGGCGGCCACTGCCGCCCTGCCGGCTATGCTGGCCCTGGCCAGCGAAGCGCAGGCGATGGGGTTCAAAATTCTCCTCAGCATTCACTATGCCGACAGCTGGGCCGACCCGGCCAGGCAGCCGGTACCTGCCGACTGGCAGCATCTCGGTTTGGCTGCACTACAGGACAGCGTTTATCAATATACGCGTACCTTGGTAGAGACTATTCGACCCGAGTATGTGCAGATTGGCAACGAGATTAACAACGGCTTTCTATGGCCGCAGGGACATATAGCCAATTTTGCACAATTTGAGTCCCTCTTACAGGCAGGCATACAAGCGGTGCGCGACAGCCGGCCCGACACCAGGATTGTCCTCCACTACGCCGGTTACGAGCAGGCAGCCCCTTTTTTTGCTTCCCTGCACGAGCTGGACTATGACTACATCGGGCTTAGCTACTACCCCCTCTGGCACGGGCGCGACCTGACAGCCCTGAGGCAAGCCCTAGGGTCATTGCACCGGCAGACAGCCAAGCCCTGGCTGCTGGCTGAATTTTCCTATCCTTTCACCCTGAGCTGGAATGACTGGACGAACAACATCATAGGTCTGCCAGAGCAATTATTGCCCGGGTTTGCTGCCTCTCCGGCGGGCCAGCAGCTATATGTGGACAGCCTTCGCAACATTGTTCAGGAAACGGCCGGCGGTATTGGCTACTGTTATTGGGGGGCGGAATGGATAAGCTATCGCGGCCCGACAGCGACTGACGGATCCAGTTGGGAAAATCAGGCATTGTGGAATTTTGACCGGCGTGCGCTGCCCGCCATGCAGGCCTTGGGGAGATAATCCCCGCCTTTGTAGCCGGTATCTTCGGAAGTGATGACTGGTATATTGACACCAAGACTGAAAAACGCATGATACCAAGCCTGCTGCACTGCTCAGTGATTTGACGATAAGGACACAAAGACCATACTGCCATATATCCGGCAGTATTTTTCCACTGCTGTTGGGTAAATAAACCGCAAATCGGCGTATTTTAGCCGCTGACCAGCCAAGTAAAGCCAATCTGAACCGATTCTTTGACGAATTTCGCTGTCCGCAGCGGTGCGACTCAGGGATTATTGCTTTACCTCAGCCAACGCAAACATATGGCAACCACCAGCGCTGTCGGCCTGCAATTCCAGCTATACAACAGTCTTTTTTTGGGGCTTCCCTTTGAGGACATCGAAGAGACCGGTGCCTTGCTCGTTCTTTTTGGCCAGCAGGCACAGCAAGGGCTGCAAGCCGGTCAGTCTCCGGAGCAGCTAGTGCTCGATTTTTGGGAGCAGCAATCGCTGGAGCCCGCAGACGGCTACGCCCTCCTTTTTCGTTTCATACAGTACGCTGAGCGGCAGGTGGTGCTGTTTGACTCCATCGAAGACGCGTCCTTCAGCGATACCCACAGTGCGGAAGGCAAAGGGTCGGTGGTACACTTGCTGGGTCGCATCAATGACCAGGACCGCCGGCAGCGCATACTCGACAAGCTGCTCACCTATGGCGTCCGGCTGGTACTCACGGCCCACCCTACCCAGTTTTACCCGGCCCAGGTGCTGGGCATCATCAGCGACCTGGGCCCTGCCATCCGGCGAGGGGACATACAGGCAGCCCGCGAGCTGCTCATGCAGCTGGGCAAGACTGCCTTTGTCAACCGCGCCAAGCCCAGTCCGCTGGATGAAGCCCACAGTCTGCAGTGGTTTCTTTCCAATGTTTTTTACGAAGCATTGCCCGACAGCATCACCCGCCTGCTGGGCGGGCTGGGGTTGTCCGTGCATGACTACCCCAACCCGAGGCTGCTGAGCCTCGGCTTTTGGCCGGGCGGCGACCGCGACGGCAATCCGTTTGTGACGGCCGACACCACGCGGCAGGTAGCAGCGCTGCTGCGCCGCACCATTCTGAGCTGTTACTACCGCGACATCCGCCAACTGCGGCGGCGGCTCACCTTTCGCGGCCTGGAAGAGCAGATTGCCGCCATCGAGCAACGCCTCTACCATACGCTTTTTTACCCCCAAAACCCGACCTACACCCAGGCGGATGAACTGCTCAGCGATCTGCAAAAGGCGCGCCGGTTGCTGGTCGAACAGCACCAGCAGTTGTTTATTGAGCAGCTGGACCGATTCATCCTCAAGCTGCGCTTGTTCGGATTTTTCTTTGCCTCACTGGATATACGGCAAGAGAGCGGCCGGCACGGCGAGGTGCTGGCTGCCCTATGGCCCCAGCTGCAGGTGCAGCAGGCAGAGCTGCCTGCATACGAAAGCTATCAGCAGCTCGACCCGACAGCGCAAACGCAGTTGCTTTTTGGCCTGCAGGCACGGCTTGCCGGCCTGACCATCAGCGATGAAAAGGCACGCGAAAGCCTGCTGACTTTTCTGGCTATGGCTGATATACAAGCCGACAACGGCATGGAGGGTTGTCATCGCTACATCATCAGCAACTGCGGCAGCGCCCGCGAAGTGGCTGAGGTATTTGCCCTTGCCCGCATGAGCCGCGAGGCGGGTTCGCCCATGCCCATTGACATCGTCCCTTTGTTTGAAACGGTCGAAGACCTCGCCACGGCTGCAGAGACTATGGAGCAATTGTACCGGCAGCCCCGCTATGCCGAGCATCTGCTGCAGCGCGGCCGGCAGCAGACCATTATGCTGGGTTTTTCCGACGGCACCAAGGACGGTGGCTACCTGCGTGCCAACTGGAGTATTTACCGCGCCAAGGAGGCGCTGACGACTGTCAGCCGCCGCTACGGCATCACCGTCATCTTTTTCGACGGCCGCGGTGGCCCACCGGGCCGCGGCGGTGGCAACAATGCCGGCTACTATGCCGGTTATGGGCCCGAGATTGAAAACCGGGAGATTCAGGTCACCATACAGGGCCAGACCATCAGCAGCAACTACGGGACCCGGGAAGCTGCGACTTACAATATTGAGCAGCTCTTTACGGCTGGTCTTGAGCGAAGTATGTCTCCCGATAAGCAACAGATGAGCCCTGATGACAAAGCGCTGCTGGAGTCGCTGGCTGAGGAGGCCTATACGGCCTATCTCGGGCTCAAGCAGCATCCCGACTTTGTCGCCTACCTGGAGCAGCTCACGCCGCTGCAGTGGTATGGCGACAGCAACATTGCCAGCCGCCCCACGCGCAGGAACGGCAACCAGTCATTGGTTTTCAAAGACTTGCGGGCTATTCCTTTTGTTGGCGCCTGGGCGCAGATGAAACAGAATGTGCCCGGCTACTACGGCTTTGGCAGTGCTTTGGAGGCAGCTATGGGCACAGGCAAGCGCGAGCGGCTGCGCAAGCTCTACCGCGAGTCGAGTTTTTTCCGCGCATTGGCCGACAACTCCATGCAGTCCTTGCGCAAATCTAACTTTCAGTTTACCGCCTACCTCCGTCAGCATCCGCGCTTTGGTCCGTTTTGGGGCATGCTTGAGCAGGAATACCAGCGCAGCCGGAAGTGCCTGCTGGATCTTTCTGCAGAAAATGAGCTCCTCGCCAGTCACCCTGTGACCCGTCAGAGCATCAGCATTCGCGAGGGCATTGTCTTTCCCCTTATTGTCATTCAGCAGTTTGCGCTCCAGCGGATACAGCGGGAGGACCTCCCGGCCGAAGAGCGGGAGCGCCTGCGGCGGCTGGTGCTGCGTGCCATGTTTGGCATCATCAATGCGGGGCGAAATGTAGCCTGAGCCGGGCAGGCCGGCAGCCGGCCGAGGGGCCGGGCGACTGAGGCCCGGGTGCCGGCGGCCTCAGTCGCCCGGCTGTGGGGGCTAGCCCTCCGCCACCGGCGGGCTGGCCTGCAAGGCGTACAGGCTATAGTTTTTTTCAAAAAAATCATCGCCGCACAGGCATACGCTGCCGCGCTCGCCGCCTAGCCCGCTGCCGGCGGGCGGGCCTGCAAGGCACGCAGATCGTAGTGTTTTTCAAAAAACTCATCGCACCACAGGCATACGTTGCCGAGTTCGCCGCAGCGCTTATGGGCATGATCGCGGCTGATGCCGATGGATTCCCCGACGCCAAAGATATCCCCTTTGTCCAGGGTTTCGAAGACCGGGTTGCCGGCGAGGCGCGCCAGCACGTCGGCTACTTTTTCGCGGCGGGCGTCGCCCAGCGGCTCTTTGGTGCCGGGGCAGCAGGGGTTGATCTGCCAGAGTTGTATGGAAATCTCCTGCGGGATATCTGTGCCGCCATGCAAAAAGCCGATGGCGCCGGAGAGGATGGCACAAAAATTATGGGTAGGATCTTTTTTCCAGATATTTTTCTCCATTGCGCGCCCGCGCGCCCAATTGCCTCCCAGCCACATATCTTCGGTAGCGCCCCAGTAGCCCCAGCTCAGCGGGTAGCTGTGCAGATAGTTTTCTTTTTTGACCAGCGGGTCGGTTTCGTCCCCGTTGACACCGCGGGAGGCAAACAGTTCGGCCAGTTCTATGAGCCGGCCGCCGGCTGCCTTGTGGTAGCGGTCGATGCTGGCGATATCGAAGCGGGTGATGCCCTTTTCGATCAGCGTATCGAGTATGTCGGCCGTCAGCAGGTCGCCATTGGTCTGCAGCATTAGCTGGGTAGCATGGCCGTAGCGTTCCTTTAGCCGGTCTAGGATGCGGTAGAGTTTATTTTTTTCGGCCAGCGGCTCGCCACCGGAGAGGATGAGGCGATCGATGCGGTCGGGCAGGTTGTCGATGATGGCCAGGCAGTCATCTTCAGAGATTTTGGAGCCTGCGGGGCCCGACAGGTTGTAGCAGTGATCGCACTTGTCGTTGCACAACTGGGTGAAGACCCAGTAGACTGATTCTATATGATTGTATGGATTGTTCATGCACACGCTTGGTTATACCTTGGCAAATATACGTCAGCAGCAGCAAAACAGCGACAGGCTGGCTATGGTTCAACCCTCGATGGCACTGCCGGCAGGCAATTTTTGCCTGCCAAAGCAGCGTATACTGGCTGCATAGCAGCCAGTATACGCTGCTTTGGCGCAGCGGCCTGCGGCTGGCTGCGCCGCCTACCGGCCTCAGCCCCTGCTTTCAGCCTGCATGCGCAGCCAAAAGGCCATCTCCTCCTGCCCTCCTGCGCGCGGGTCCTGCAGGAAAGCTGCTCTGGAAGGAAACACCTGCAGCTGCCCTGCCTCGAGCAGCGCCAGTTGGTCGCCCAGCAGCAGCGCCTCTTTGATATCGTGAGTAACAAACAGCGCAGTCATCGCAAAATCCCTGCTGAGTTGCTGAAAAAACGCCTGCATATCGGCCCGCGTCTGGGCGTCGAGGCTGCTAAAAGGCTCATCCAACAGGATCACCCGCGGGCTGATGATGAGTGCGCGGCCGAAGCTTACGCGCTGCTTTTGGCCACCTGAGAGCTGTGACGGCATCTTGTCCAACTGCTCCCCCACGCCCAGCCTTTCGGCCATGGCCTGCACCGCCGCCTGCCTTTCGGCGGGCTTCACCCCCCTGATTTTTAGCCCAAAGCCTATATTATCTGCTACAGAAAGATGCGGAAACAGCAGTGCCTCCTGGCTGAGATACACCACGCCCCGCTGTGCTGCCGGCACACGCATTAAATCCTCTCCGTTCAATAAAAACCTCCCTCCGTCGGCCTGCTCGAGCCCCGCCAGTATTCTGAGCAGCGTACTCTTGCCGCAACCCGAGCGGCCGAGTATGCTGAGGGTCGTGTGCAAGGGCTGCTGCAGCGACAGGCCGCGCAGCACTGCCTCTCCTCCATACGATTTTCTGATGTCTTCTACGAACAGCATAGCATTTTTTCTCGCTTTACCCGGCCCATTGTATTTCAGGCCCTTATGTTTTATATGCGCCAGTGTGGCGGATTACTGCGAATTTCGGCAGATCAGCAACAATGATCCGGCGGACTCACCGTATATCCCCTGTCCCGGATGCGCAACTACCTCTGCGCGCCTCAGGCAGCCACACGACCTACACATCTTCCCCGGCACGCTGCCGATACCACCAGTCCAACGCCGCCGGCAGCAAAATACGCACCCGCGTCTGTGCGCCTCAGGCAGCCACACGGCCTACACATCTTCCCCGGCACGCTGCCGATACCACCAGTCCAACGCCGCCGGCAACCAAATACACAATCGCCTCAGGCCGCCGCACGGCCTACACATCCCCCCCGGCCCGCTGCCGGTATCCCCACCCCAGCGCCGCCACCAACAACAGCGGTGCCAGCAACAGGCAACCTGCCAGGGCTGCCAGATGCGGATTGGCCTCTTTCACAAAATGCATCGTCTTGATGGTCAGCGTCTCCACTTTTCCAAGACCAATCACCTGCGTCATGCCGTATTCAAACCAGGACACCACAAAACACTGTACCATCGTCAGCAGCAGCCAGGGGCGCGCCATCGGCAGCAGCAGCTGCCGGTCGAGCTGCCCCGCATCAGCCCCCAGCGTAATGGCCTGCCAGGCCATCCTGCGCACCCGCTCCGTCCAGAAGCTGGCCATCAGCAACACACTGAAAGGCAAAATAAATAAAGCCTGCGCCAGCAGCACACCTCCAAAACTCCCCATCAAGCCCCATTTCAGAAAATAATACTGCAACATAGACCCCAGCACCACCGGCGCCATCAGGTAAGGATAGAGCGCCAACTGCAGCCAGCCGGGCCGGCTTTTTTCATACAACAAAGCCTTCGATATGCGGTAGCCAAAAGCTGCTCCGGCCAGCGACAGGCTTGCCGCCAACAGCAGGGACGTCAGCAGATTGCGGTGCAGCGACAGGCCCGTACTCGCCAGGCTGCTCCAGTGCTGCAAGCTCCAGCGGGCATCCCACAATCGCGGATAGGTCCACACCGTCACCAGCGACAGGTACACGATCGCCAGCAGTGGCGCCAGCCCCACGACCGTCATGACCAGGCGATGCAAGTTTTTCATAGCCACGACCCGGTTTTTTTGCCCGACCCGAGGGCGATGATGCCCAGCACCAGCAAGCTGTACACGACCGCCATCGCATGCCCCACAGGTATGTCCAGCAAATTGAAACGACTCAGTTTTTCAGTGATAAAAAGCGACACCGTCTGCGGCGCCGAGCGCCCCAGCAAGAGCGGCACCTCATAGCTGCCCAGCAGGAAAAGTCCGTACAACACCACCACCGGCCGCGTTTTTTGCAGCAGCAAAGGCAGCCAGATGCTGCCCACAAACTGCCGGCGCGAGCTGCCGAGATTGCGCGCCAGCGCCCACATGGCCGGCAGTTGCTCTTTGCGGCTCTGCGCCACAAACAGCAGGCTGAATACCGGGTAGACCAGAAAAACGTGGGTCACCACAATGCCCACACTCCAGCTGTCATTGACCAGGCGGGGGAAATCTTCCAGCCCGCCGATCAGGCCCGCCCGGGCGGCGAGGCGCGACAGTATGCCGGCCGGGCCCAGCAGGTAGTACCAGCCGAAGGCGGCCAGCAGCGGGGGAAAAAGCAGGGGCAAAAAAAGCGCAGCCGGCAGCCGGCCGCTGCCGGGCTGCAGGCTGCGCCAGGCAACCGCCAGGGCCGCTGCCAGCGCCAGCAGCAGCGAGGCCACCGTCAGCAGCAGCGTATACAGCAGGCTGCTGAGCGCTCCGCTGCTCTGCCACAGGCGCTGCCAGTGCTGCAGGGTAAACCCCTCGCTCAACAGGCCGATGACGCCAAAGCTGTACAGCAGCGAGTAGCCGAAGCCCAGCAGCAAGGGGACTACGCACAGCACAGCATACGCATATATGTCAATCCTGTTTTTCAATCACTTCTCTTCTGAAATCCTCAAACAATCGGATCATATACTCCGGCGCCGGCTCCGCCAGCGCGCGCGCCTGTATCTCCGCCCGTGCAGGCGCCTGCCGGCGACCCGGCACAGCCGCAAAACGCTGCTGCCACTCGGCCGGCAGCTTGTCGACCGACAAGACGCTGCCGTCGCCCCAGACGGCAGGCTGCAGCTTCTCAAACTGCGCCGCCGGCGAAATCAAAAAATTGCAGACAACCATAGCCGCCGCCTTATCCGCACTGCGCGCACTGATGCCGAGGTAGTGCGAGTTCCGGATAGTCCCCGTCAGCGGCACATAAGCCCGGCTCTCCGGCGGAAAAATCCCCTCGAGAATCTTATTGTCTACCTCACCATCGTTGTTACTCATCGTCATCAGCAACTCACCCGCAGCATACAACTGATGCATCTGCGCAACAGCCGTCGGGAAGCTCCTGCCCTCATTCCACAGGTAGGGCTTCAGCCGCCGCACATAGGCCCACAGCGCCCGGCTGTGGCGCTGGTATTTTTCTTCAGAAAAAGGCCCCTGCAGGGCCGCCGGCCCGCCGGCCAGATGGATCAGCCAGGACTTCAGCAGCGTCATGCCCGTAAAATCATGGCCAATCGTAAACTTGCCCGGATGCGCTTTTACCCACTGCTCGAGCTCGTCAAGCGTCATGGGCGGCGCCGGCACCTGCCGGCTGTCATAGATCAGCGCAAGCTGCACATTGCCCCACGGACACTCATACCCCTCCACCGGCTGCTGAAAATCCATGCCAATAAACGGATTCTCCCAGTCAATGTAGCGGCTGTTGGGCAACTGCTGCGCAAAAGGCCCGTACAGCGCCTGTATCTGCCGCAACTGAAAAAAAGTCTCCCCGTTGATCCACATCATATCAATCTCACTCTCCGCCACGCCCGTCTCTGCTTCTGCCATCAGCAGCCGCACAATCTCGTTGCCCTGACCGGCAACCACCCGCAAATCAATGCCGTACTGCGCCTTCAACGCGGGCGCTGCATACGCGCGCACGTAGCGGTTGATGAGCGGGTCGCCCTGCCACATCATGAAAGTCACCGTCCGGCCTCTGGCCTCGGCCTCCACCTCTTCCCAGCTGCCCGGAACGGGCGCTGAAGCCGGCTGCGGCTGCCTGCAGGCCGCCAGCAGCAGTAGCAGCAGCCCACAAAATCGGCTGGCAATCAACCCTTTCATACAAATATTGCTTTTATCTTGTTGCTGTCTGCAAGATAGTAAAAAGGAGGCATTTGGCCGCCGGTGGCGGCAAAAATGCAGCAGCAAAGCCCGTGGGGGGGTGTCATTTTTTTCAAAAATGCCCCCCCACGGGCTCAAATACACGCTTAGGCTGCCGCCTAAAAATAGTGCCGGTAAGAAAACTGAAACTGCCGCGGCGGCGCAGCATTGCGGCGCAGCAACAAGCCGGAGCTGGCCGGCCCCGGCTGTATCTGGTTGCTCTGCTGCGCATTGTTGGCATACCCGCTTAGGTTGACGGCATTGAATACGTTGAATACCTGCAGCCCCAACTCTATCCGCTGCCCGTCCGAAAATCTGAACTGGTAGAGCGCATTCACATCGAAAGTCGCCGACCAGGGCAGGCGGTCGCTGTTGCGCGCCTCGCCCGGCGAGCGGTCGCTGTTGCCCACATACGCATCGCCAAACGAGCGGCCGTCACCGTTGAGATCCGTGGTGCCGTACAGCAGCCCGTCCGGAATGCGGTTGACGGGCTGCCCGCTCTGCAGCAGCCCCGCCATCGTCAGCGTAAGATTTTTGACGGGATAGTAACTCACGATGCCATTGATCAGGTGGGTGCGGTCGTTGATCGAAGGACCCCACTCAGCCTCAAAATCATTGGCATCCATCGCCCGGAAGTTGATATCCTCCGTATTGTTTTCAAGGTAAGAGAGGGTATACATCAGCCGCAGGGCATAGTCATCCTCACCGCGGTCCTTCTGCAGGGTAAAATTGAGGGCGTAGTAGTTGGAACTACCGGCCGTCTCGGTCATCACCACATTGCGGGCCACAGCCCGCAGGGTATCACCGCCCAGCAGCGCATAGCTGCCGCTGCCGTCTGTAAAAATCGGCACCGGCCGGCTCAGGTCGGCTGCCGCCGCTGAGCGCACCACCACCTGCTGCGGGTCTATCGGATAAGGCGCCGGCGCATTGAGATTGCGCAGGCGGAAGAGGTTTTCTGAGCGGTTGTAGAGGGCGTCGATGTAAAAGACAGCCTGCTCGTTGATTTTGCGCTGATAGCCAAGCATATACTGCTGGCTATAAGGATTCTGGTAGCCGTTGGGATTGAGGATGCGCAGTTCGTTCTGGAAAATCTGCCCGCGCTTCGCCTGCAGCTCCGCTGCGCCCGGTCCCTGCAAATACGCAGCATTGGGGTCATTGGCAACCAGGTTGCCTTCGTGTACAAGGCGGTCGATCTCCGTACTTTGCGGCAGCAGCCCCTGCTCGATGAACGCCTGCAACTGCCGGCGGTAGTCGGCAGCCGTCGAGTTAAACTGCAGGGCATCGCTGTAGACGGCATACAGGATTTTGTCGTAATAGATGCCGTAGCCGGCCCGCAGCGCCGTCCGCTCATTGAGCTGGTAGTTGGCGCTCAGGCGCGGCGCCAGGTTGTTGCGGTCGCCGGTGCTGCCGCCACCCACCGACAGGTTGTCGTAGTCGTAGCGAAGCCCCAGGTTGAGGTTGAGGCGCGGACTGAGCGTCCACTGATCTTCAAGGTAGAAGCTGGTGATGTTTTGCCGGTGGCCAAAAGCCCGCGGCCGCAGCTCGATGCCGTAGTTGAGTACCCGCACATCGGCCGGCAGGTCGGCCGGCGAAAGGGCAGCACCCACAGCTGACAGCTGGCTCAGCTGCTGCTGGCTCAGCTGCACCAGATAGCTGCCATTGGGGTTGCCGCCGCCGAAAAGGCGGAAGTCAGAAGATTTGAACTGCAGCCCTGCCTTGATGCGGTGTGCCTTATGGTAAAACGTGAATTTCTGCTGCGTGAGCAGCGTATGTTCAAGATTATCAAACACATAGCCCGGATGACCAATAAACCCAAGAAACTGCCCCCCGGGATCCAGGATGGACACATCCGGATTGCCATTGTCATCAGGATTGGCATAATTCCAGCGAAAAACCCCGTAGAGGTAGTTGCTTTCAAATGTCATCTTTTCACCCAGGTAGGTGTTTTTGAAAGCTATATTGGCCGAATTGCGGTCCTGCCGGTTGGCTGCCGACGGGAAAGTATTGCCACCTTCCAGCCCGCCACCCTGCCGGTCAATATTGACGAGCCCGATGTTAAGTCGCAGGGACGAGCGCAATTTTTCTGACCAGTGATGGTCGAGCTTCAGCGACTGATAGCGGAAGTAGTTGTAGCCGCGTACCGTTTCATTGATATTGAGCTGGGGCACATTCAGCAGGTTGTCTTTGAGATCTTCGGTATACTCCAGTGACGCAAAGAAAAAAGTCTTATCTCTGATCAAAGGGCCGCCAACCGCAAACCCCAGCTGGTGCCGCTCAAAACCATCTTTGACCAGGTTGCCCGACAGATCGCGCTGGGCGTAAGCCGAAGGAGCATCGAGGCCCGGCCCCGGTCGGAGGAAGTAAAAAATTTCGCCCCGAAATTCGTTGGTGCCCGACTGGGTGGTGATGTTGATGATCCCGTTGGAGGACAGCCCGTGCTCGGCACTGAAATTGTTGGTGAGGGCTGTTATGCTCTTGGTAAAGCCCAGCGGCATAGCAAATCGCTGGCCACCCAAAAAATTCTCATTGTTGTCGAGCCCGTCTATCTGGTAGTTGGTATACAGCGGATTGGCGCCATTGATGGCCACATTGGGTGCTTCCGGGAAAAAGCCCGTCGCCTGGCTGATGTTGGGCAGGCGGAAGAGCGCCCGGCTTATGTCGCGGCCTTCAACCGGCAGGATATCTATCTCTTCCCGACTCAGTTCGGAAGCGACCTCGGCATCGAGGGTGTTGATCGACTGAAAGCGACCGCCATAGACGGTGGCGGTTGACAACGTAAGCGCCTGCTCGCGCAGTAGCAGCGTCAGACTGCTGGTTTTGCCCGACACCAGCGCGATGTTGGCAACCGTCTGCGCCTCGTACAACATGCTTTCTTCAACAGCTACCGTAAAACTGCCGGAGGTAGAAAGCCCGCCCAGTTGTATCTTGCCATTGTCGTCAGAAGCCAACTGCCGCCGGAAACCAATCGCTTCATTGCTGACCGTCACCGCCTGAAAAGCTACGGGATTGTAAAGACTGTCTACCAGTAATATTTCCAGAGATGCCTGGGCCAGGAGGCATTGCAGCGGCAATAGCAGCACCGCTGCAGTGAAGAATGATTTTTTCATTTTAATAAAAATGTAAGACAAAATCATACAACTATCTAAATATACTGTTGAGCGGCTGCAGCCGCTCAACAGTATATTTAATGTACATTGCTTTTTGGCGGCGAAAGCCGCCAAAAAGCAATGTAAGACAGCTTTAGGCATACATCTCTTCTACCTGCGCCTGTATACTCTCCGAAGCAATATAATCATCAAAACTCATCATCTTATCGATAGCCCCCTTGGGCGTCAACTCCACCACGCGGGTCGCCACCGTCTGGGTAAAAGAGTGGTCGTGGGAGCTAAACAGTACCGTGCCGGGGAAGTTGATGAGGGAGTTGTTGAAAGCCGTGATAGACTCGAGGTCGAGGTGGTTGGTGGGCTCGTCGATCAGCAGCAGGTTGGCGCCGGCAATCATGATGCGCGACAGCATGCAGCGCACCTTCTCCCCCCCGGAGAGCACATTGGCCTTTTTCTTAATCTCATCGCCGCTAAACAGCATTTTGCCGAGGAAGCCGCGGATGTCCACATCGTCCATGCCTGCAGGCGCATACTGCTGCAGCCAGGACATGAGGTCTTTATCGGTATCGAAATACGCTTCGTTGTTGACCGGCAGGTAGCCCCGGGTGATGGTCTGCCCGAGGTAGACGCGACCGGAGTCGGCCTGTATTTCGCCCATCAGGATGCGGTAAAGCGAGGTGGTTGCAAGGCTGTTGCGGCTGAGAAAAGTGATTTTATCCCCCTTTTCTATGGTCAGGCTCAGGTCTTTGATGAGCACCTGCCCGTCCTGCGAGTAGTTGAGGTCCTCAATTTTGAGAATATCATTGCCTGCCTCCCGCGTCTGCTGGAAGATGATGCCCGGATAGCGGCGCGTAGAAGGCTGGATCTCGTCGATATTGATTTTCTCCAGCAGCTTTTTGCGGCTGGTAGCCTGCTTGGACTTGGAAGCGTTGGCGCTAAAGCGCGCAATAAATTCCATCAGCTCTTTGCGCTTGGCTTCGGCTTTTTTGTTGGCGCTGGACTGCTGCCGCAGCGCCAGCTGGCTGCTCTCATACCAGAATGAGTAGTTGCCGGTATACAGCCGCAGCTTCTGCCGGTCGATGTCGGCAATGTGAGTGCAGACCGTATCGAGGAAGTGGCGGTCGTGCGACACCACGATGACCGTATTTTTGAAGTCGAGCAAAAAGTCTTCCAGCCAGGAGATAGTACGTATATCCAGGTCGTTGGTAGGCTCGTCGAGGATGAGGATGTCGGGATTGCCAAAAATGGCCTGCGCCAGCAGCACCCGCACCTTTTCGCTGCCGCTGAGCTCTTTCATCAGCTTGTAGTGGCTGTCTTCCTTGATACGCAACCCGCTCAGCAGGGTGGCCGCATCACTCTCGGCATTCCAGCCTTCGAGCTCAGCAAATTCACCCTCCAGCTCGGAAGCGCGGATGCCGTCCTCATCGCTGAAATCCGCCTTGGCATAGAGGACATCTTTTTCCTGCATGATCTCAAACAGGCGCTTGTGCCCCCGGATGACCGTCTCGAGCACGCTGATTTCGTCAAACTCAAAGTGGTTTTGCCGCAGCACCGCCATGCGCTTGTTGGGCTCTATGCTGATATGGCCGGTGGTCGGCTCAATTTCGCCCGAGAGGATTTTTAAAAAAGTAGACTTACCGGCGCCGTTGGCGCCGATGACGCCATAGCAGTTGCCTTCGATAAAATTGACATTGACCTCGTCAAAGAGCTTCTGCTTGCCAAAGGAGAGCGACACATTGTGCGCAGCGATCATGGTTCGTTGTTTTTTGCGGGCACAAAGGTAGGCATATAATAGCTGTCAGGGGTGTATTTTTTACCTAAAAGCCCCCTCAGAACACATGGATAACCGCTTTTTATCTGTAAAACCACCGGAACGTATGCGCTTTTCACCCGGTTTTTGCCGCCTGGGCGGCAAAAATAAAACAACAAGGCTGGTACTGGCGGCAGCGACCGCCAGTACCAGCCTTAAGCATATTGCTTACCCCCCCAGATACGCGGTATACATCCACACCATTTTCTCCTGCTGCCGGATGTAGTCGCTCATGAGCGAGTTGGTTCCCTCATCCTGTGCTTCGGCAGAAAGTGCGAGCAACTCCCGTTGTAGCGGCAGCAGCGTTTCCAGTCCTTTGATGATCCCTTCGACGGTTTCTTTACCGTCGGTGATATTTTTGGCTTCTTTGATCTTGGCTACCTTGGCATAGTCTGTGAAAGTATGCAGGGGCGTGTGTCCTGTTGTCAGAATACGCTCAGCGATTTCATCGATTTTGAGCAGCAGATCGGTATAGAGTTCTTCAAACTTGGGGTGGAGTTCAAAAAACTTATCGCCCTTGATGTTCCAGTGGAAGCCATGGACATTCATGTAGAAAATCTGGTAGTTGGCCAGCAGCTCATTGAGTTTTTGTGCCAACTCTTTGGATGATTCCTGATCGGTACCGGTTTTATGATTCTTTTTCTTTGACATACTGGATTATTTTGATGATTCGATGATGCCCGAGGGCGCCGGCACCCTTTCGGGTGACTGAAGCCGCCTGAAGTAGCTTTTCAGGCACACGCATGCCGGTTTTTTACAAAAACCATGCGGCAGCAGGCTGTTGCCTGACAATACAGGTAGACATCCCAATATTAGCATAAAATTGCGAGACGCCCAATGATCGCGATCACAAAAATGACCAAAGAGATGCATAAGCGACCTGTATAATACCCGCGAACAACTATCTTTGCAGCAAAAGACGATGCGGCAACGGCCATTTTTTTGCGTCCTGGGCATTTTGCTTCTTTCCCTGCCCGGCTGGGCGCAAAAGAAAAACGAGCAATATCAGTACCTCATCCAGCGGGCGAGCAGCAGCATACAGATTGACGGGCGGGCTGCAGACGCCGCCTGGCAGGCAGCAGCCGTGGCCAGTGATTTTTTTATGGTCCTCCCCATGGACACCAGCCGTACACAAGTGCGCACAGAGGTGCGCATGTTGTATGACGACCACAACCTCTACCTGTTGGCTGTATGCTATGAGGGCACCGACGGTCCCTATATGGTAGAATCGCTGCGGCGGGACTTCAGCTTTGGGCGCAACGATAATTTTATTGTCTTCCTCGATCCTTTCGATGACCAGACCAATGGCTTCGCTTTTGGCTCCAATGCCGAAGGCGCGCAGTGGGACGGGCTCATATTTGAGGGCGGATCGGTCAACCTGAGCTGGGACAACAAGTGGACCTCGGCTGTACATACCGAAGAGGACAAGTGGGTCTTTGAGATGGCTGTCCCCTTCAAAACCCTGCGCTATAAGGACGGTATTGACCGCTGGGGCATCAACTTCAGCCGGCTGGATCTCAAGACGACCGAAAAGTCGGCCTGGGCGCCGGTGCCGCGGCAGTTCCCGACAGCTTCGCTGGCATATACGGGCGTATTGGTCTGGGAGCAGCCACCGCCGCGGGCGGGTACCAACATCTCTGTCATCCCTTACGCACTTGGCTATACTGCCAAAGATTTTACGACAGCGCAGGCCGACCAGTTTCGCGCCAATGCCGGTGTCGATGCCAAAATTGGCGTCACTTCATCCCTCAACCTTGACCTGACCGTCAATCCAGACTTCTCCCAGGTAGAGGTCGACCAGCAGCAGACCAACCTCGATCGGTTTGAGCTTTACTTCCCTGAGCGGCGGCAGTTTTTTCTCGAAAATGGCGATCTGTTTACCAATTTTGGCTACGGCAGCATCCGCCCGTTCTTCTCCCGCCGCATAGGGCTCAATACCAACATCGATTACGGTGCCCGCCTCAGCGGTAAGCTCAACAAAAACTGGCGGATCGGGTTCATGGATATGCAGACGGCTGCCAAAGAGGCGGAGGGACTACCGCGGCAGAATTTTGCCATCGCTGCCCTGCAGCGGCAGCTTTTCCGCCGCTCCAATATCACGGCCCTGCTCGTCAACAAGGAAAGCCTGGCGGAAACAAGCGGCAACCGCTACAACCGCAACCTTGGATTTGAGTACAACCTCTTGTCTTCCAATAATTTTTGGACAGGCAAAGCCATGTACCTCAAATCTTTCAGTCCGGGCGTGCAGACCGACAACCAAGTGATGGCTGCCAACCTCTCTTACAACGACCGCAAGTGGTCGGCGGGGCTTCAATACGAAAATGTTGGCCGCAACTACCGCGCAGAGGTAGGCTTTGTGCCCCGTACGGGCTACCAGTTTGTCAACTCCTTCGTGGGGCGCATTTTTTTTCCAAAATCCTCACCCCTGCTGAGCCACGGCCCGCAGCTGCGCAATTTTTACTACCTGAGCCCCGAAGGCCGCCCTACGGAGTTTACCAACGTCTTCATCTACCAGTTCCAGTTTCTGAATCGCGCTGAGCTGCGGATGTGGACGGCTCGGGACTATGTGCGGCTGCTCGATCCTTTTGACCCGACCAATTTTTCGGGCTACAAGCTGGACAAGGGTACGGTGCACCGCTGGGTGTCGACCGGTGGTGAGTTTATCTCGCGCCCCCAGCGGCTGCTCACCTATTCCGTCAACTGGCGCTATGGCGGCTATTATGCCGACGGCCGCCGCCTGCGGCTCGGCGGCTCTGTTGGCTACCGCATACAGCCCAAAGCTTCTTTTGCCCTCACCATGGACTACAACCACATCACTTTTGAGGAAGCGCCTGAGCTGCCCTTTCAGCTGCAGAACAGCCAATGGAATCTCTGGCTGATTGGCCCCCGGATTGACCTGACGCTGAGTAACAAACTTTTTTTCACCAATTTCGTGCAACTCAACAGCCAGACGCGCAACGTCAATCTCAACCTGCGTATGCAGTGGCGGTATAGCCCTGCCTCCGATTTTTTCATCGTTTTTACCGATAACTACCTGACCGATTCCTTCCAGCTGCGCAACCGGGCGCTGATCGCCAAGTGGACCTTCTGGTGGAATGTGTAACGGGGCTGGCGCCCAAAAAGAAAGGCTGCTCCGGCACCTGAGGGGTGCTGAACAGCCTCTGCTTGTTAATACTATTCATCAATAAAAACATCTTTCCAAGAGGGTCTCATGGTTTTTTTTTGCCGCTGCAGCGGCAAGAAAACCGTTGTATCTGTTGGTATTTTTTTGATTTTTTTCAAAAATTAAAAAAATACCAACTCCTTACTGCCCTTGCCCGAGAGAGAAAGCAGGCTTGCCGTCAAACGCGTACAGATTCTCTGTCTTGACTACGTCGATCGACTGCCCCAGTGCACCCGCCAGCAGGTCGATGATATCCTGCTTGCTGATTTGCGCACCTTCGACAGGCTTGAAGCGGCAGCGCCAGTGATCGGTACAGAAAGTCTCCGGAAATCCTTCGGGCCATACTTTGATACCCCGGTTGGTGATCATGTTGAGCTGTACCCGCTCGTTGTTGAGCTTTTGAACCACTCCTGCGAGCTCGTCAGGACTTTCCCCGCGCCAGTGGACAAACAAATCAACACCCTGCAACTCCTTGGCAGCAGCCGGCTTGCGCTGGTATTTGGGCAGATTGAGGGTCGTGCCGTTGGCATAGCTGACCTCCTTGAGCTGCGAAGGACGCTGCCCGAGGTTGCTGATGACCGCCTCTGCAAATTCGCGGGTACCTACCTTCTGCTTGCTCACCCCTTCCTTGTAGATATCGTACGTATGAATGCCGTCTTCGATGGTCTTCAGCCAGGCATTCTGCACCTTCTCGGCTACCTCGGTCTGACCAAGGTGGTTGAGCATCAGAATGGCTCCCTGCAGCAGGCCCGATGGATTGGCCATATTTTGACCCGCACGACGAGGGGCAGACCCATGGATAGCTTCGAACATGGCACACTCCTCACCTATGTTGGCAGAACCCGCCAAACCTACCGAACCGGCGATTTGTGCCGCCACATCGCTCAGTACATCTCCGTACAGGTTGGGCATCACAATCACGTCGAAAGCCTCAGGCGTGTCAGCCATCTTAGCCGCTCCGATGTCGATGATCCAGTGCTCATTTTCTATCTCGGGATACTCCCGTGCAATCTCGTCAAACACCTGGTGAAACAGACCGTCGGTCTGCTTCATAATATTATCCTTCGTAAAGCAGGTTACCTTCTTACGGCCATATTGCTTAGCATATTCAAAAGCATAGCGCACAATCTTTTCACAACCCGGGCGGCTGATCAGCTTCAGACACTGCACTACCTCATCGGTCTGCTGGTGCTCGATGCCCGCATACAGATCCTCCTCATTCTCCCGCACAATCACAATATCCATCTCCGGGTGCTTGGTCTTCACGAAGGGATGCAGACTCATGCAAGGACGAATATTCGCATACAGACCCAAAAATTTGCGCGTAGTTACGTTCAGGCTCTTGTAGCCTCCGCCCTGGGGCGTCGTGATAGGCGCCTTGAGAAAAACCTTGTTGCGACGGATTACATCCCACGATTCCTTAGCAATACCTGCAGTATTGCCCGCCAGATAGACCTTTTCACCCACTTCGATTTCATCAATTTCTATCCGGGCACCGGCAGCCTTGATGATGGCGAGGGTAGCGTCCATGATTTCCGGCCCTATGCCATCTCCTTTTGCGACTGTAATTCTATTCATTGATTATTTGGTTTGTTAAGATGACGCAAAATTCTGTATTCTTACTAATATATATTTATTTATATTTTTAAACCTATCCATAAACTATTTTTATGAAATATACTCACAGCCAAGCTCTCACACTGCTTTTGGCGGCTAAAGCCGCCAAAAGCAGTGTGGATATTTCTGCAGGCGCTGCGCGGCCTGTAGCCGGTGCAGCGCCTGCAGGCCCATCTCAATTGTTGCATTTTGCTGCCTAAGGCGGCAAAATGCAACAATTGAGATTCCCAAACCAAAAGGATTGCTATTTTTACCGCAGAAAATGTCCCTGCCATGCATTACTTCAGGGGCAAATGATCGTCTCAACTCTGCTGTATGACTCGCTACAAGTACGCCCAACTGAAGCGTTGGATATTGAACCGTGCTGCCACTGCCCTGACCAACCTAAAACTACGCCCGCTGCTGGCCGGCCTGGGAGAAGAAGCTGTGCTGATCGATTGCGGGGCCAATATCGGAGACATTACCGCCCGTTTTTTAGCGACCGGCGGTACCGTCTACGCTTTTGAACCCGACCCACTGGCCTACGCTGCCCTCACCGCCCGCTTCGGGCAACACCCCAGGCTGCAGCTCTTTCAACAGGCTGTATGGACGGAAGACAAGAAGCTGCCCATCTACTTCCACAAAGACCGCACGGGCGATGAGATGGATTTCACGGTCAGCTCCTCCTTGCTCAAACAAAAGAAAAACGTCAAAGACGAGAGCCAGGTAGAAGTAGATGCCATCGATCTTGAGTATTTCATCCGAAAGCTGGGGCGGCGCGTCAATCTCCTGAAAATCGATGTAGAAGGTGCCGAGATAGAAATTTTGCACAGCCTGATTGACAAGGGCACCTACAAAAAAGTTGACCTGATCGTCGTGGAGACGCATGAGACCAAAATCGAAGGTCACGATCTGCTGGTAGCCCAGCTCAACGAGAAAATGAAGAAACTGAAAATTGACAATATCCGGCTCAATTGGTTGTAGTATTTATGCTGCGTTCAGCACCAAATTGAGCAGCTGCAGGTAATCGTCGAACTTAGCAGGTAAAAAATCCGGGATTTTAGCCATATCATCCCACCTGCGAAGCCTGATGCAGGCATCGAAATAAGGATTTTGCTCAAAAGCAGCCATTTCGGCTGCGCTCATAGGTCCCCCCTGATAGTGCAGCGTTTGCTTACTGGCCTCAGAAAGTTGCTGATAATAAGCGGCGTCAGTTGCTGTCAGATAGCGCTTGGCCGCCACATGTCCCTCCACCAGCGCCACAATTTTTTCGCCAAAGCCTGCTTGGCGCAAAAAAGCAGCGCCTGCGATTTCGTGCGCAATATGCCCCCAGCCTCCCATATCTGTGGCAGCAGTGCGGTCCAGCAGGTGACCGACATCATGCAGGAGCGCAGCGGCAATCGTTTCCTGATCAAAACCTTCCTCTGCAGCAAGCTGTGCACACTGCAGGGCGTGTTCCAGTTGCGTCATATCCTCTCCATAGTGATCGCCGCCTTTGGAGGCAAACAACGCTGCGATAACAGCAATAGAAGAATGCATCTTGACCATGGTAAACCCCTGTCGTCAGTTACAAGCACTGTTGAGAGAGGAGGTGATGAAGAACCGGCAGCGGCCTTACAGCCGCTGCCGGTGGCAAATGACCTAAACAATGAAACCAAAACAACACATTATTACTTCAGGTGCCACATCTTTGTATTGATGTTATCAGCTCCTTGTCGGGCGATAGCTTCCTCGCGATTAGTCGCATTAAGTGCCTGCTCGCTGATAGGATACGTAAAGCGTACGGGTATCTGGTTGTCGTTTTGGTTGCTGGGGCCAGGTACGAGGGCAGGAATGCCCGTTCTGCGCCAGTCAAACCATGCTTCCATACCTTGATAAAACAGGCTGATCCACTTCTGTGTACCGATCTTCACCAGCTTTTCCTGCTGGCTGCCCGTGTAAGCTACTGCTGCCTGGCTGATATAATCGGCAGGAGTGCTGAGATTGTAGTAAGCAAAAGAACCGTTGATACCATTGGCGTAGTAAGCAGCAGCATCCCCGCTGATCAAGCCCTTTTCAGCAGCTTCGGCCAGCAAAAACTGCAGTTCTGCATACGTCATAATCACCCCTTTGGCAATGTTGAGGCCATCGGTTGTCACTGCATTTTCAAAGAAAAAAGCGCTCACGCGTGACTGGAACTGAGGTCCACCGTTGTACGTGAGGGCATCTACGTCACTCAGGCCATTGGGAAGTCCTGCATAGACCGGGCTGCTTGTACCCTCCGTTTCAGGTGTTGGCCTGAAAAATACAGACAGTCGCGGATCGTTGTAGGCAACCAGCTGGTCGAGCAGGGTTTTGGATGCCCGAAACTCGTTGAAAGAGCCGATACGCGCTGTGTGCAGCGGGAACTGGTCGGGAGAGGCCGCGCGATAGCGGTACAGGGCGCTGTCATCATCGGATGTAAACACCGGTGTCTGTGCAGGATTGTCGAGAATTGCCTGTATTTGCGGGCCCACATCGCGCTTGCGCGAAATGCGCATCAGCGCGCGGATACGCAGCGAATTGGCCAGCTTTTTCCAGCTTTGAATATTGCCGCCGAAAATCTGGTCACCGGCAACTACTTCCCCACTGGAGCCCAGCAGGCTGTTGGCCTGCTCAAGTTCGGCCAGTATGCCGTCATAAATTGCCTCCTGACTGTCGTAGCGTGGCAGGTTGAAGCCTTCCTTAGCACGAATGGCCTCACTGTAAGGTACGTCACCATAGGCGTCCGTAGCCAACGAAAACATCCAGCTGCGCATCACCAGCGCAATGCCCTTATAGTTGTTTTCGCCGGTGATAGTCGACTGATCGATGATGATTTTCAGGTCACGGGCATTGCCGTAGACTGAATTCCAGATGCCATTGATTTCACCCCACAGGTAGCGGTCTTCGTTGACAAACTGATTTTTGGCTGTCTGCTGGATAACGATATTGCCAATCCCCCAGGATTCGCCCATCACCGTGTTCATCACACTAGCCTGAATACGCGGCAACAGTAGTGAAGGAGGAACGCTTACAGGAGCGTTGGGGTTGGTATTGATCTCGTCAAATTCGGACGTACAGGCCGGCACGATGAAGAGCAGGCTGACGAACAATATAGACTTGAAAAGTATGCTTTTCATATAGCTGCTTATTAGAAATTGAAGTTAAGATTCATACCCCAGCTGCGTACAGAAGGGATAGCAACGGACTCTACGCCCGGAATGATGGTACCGCCTGCCGTTGAGGCTGTTTCGGGGTCGATGTGCGGTACATCCGTCCACAATGCCAGGTTGCGACCCACAATGCTGAGGCGGATATCGCGCACAGGTGCTTTACCCAACCACTTGTTGGGCAGGGTATATCCAAGGCGGAGTTCGCGCAGCTTAATAAACGAAGCGTCATAAATCATTGGCTCCACGAGGCGGCGGCCCAGCGTGAGGGATGTGTGCCATTCGCGGGCACTCAGCTTGACAGCATTGGGCTTAAAGGTCCCATCGGCTTGCTGCACGACACCTTCACCAATCACACCATTGCCTTCCAGGCTGAGGTCATAGCCATTGGCCCGACCCTCGAGCGTTTCGGCAATGATACCACCTTCTCTGCCCACCGTCTGGGTGTGTGAATACACCTGTCCACCGCTGCGAATATCGAACAGGAAGCTCAGGCTCAAGTTTTTGTAGCGGAAGCTGTTGTTGATGCCCGCCAGCCAGTCC
The DNA here is from genome assembly GCA_964441755.1 of uncultured Saprospiraceae bacterium. Lineage (GTDB taxonomy): Bacteria > Bacteroidota > Bacteroidia > Chitinophagales > Saprospiraceae > JAUMBM01. Next base: position 19,465 of record CAYTVG010000015.1, on the reverse strand, counting down.
GGGTTGTAGTTGCCCAGCAGAACGCGGTTGGTAGTAGCAATCGGCTTGCCGGTAGCATTAAACACCACCTGGCCTACAAATTCACCTGTAGCATCGTAATAAGGTGCATTGGGGTCGGTATTTTGCACACGTGCAAAACCGATTCCGTACATATTACCCATGCGTTCGCCTACACGTGCCTCGACCGTAATATAGCGGCTCCCCATCACATAATTTTCGATCACCTGACCAGACACGGGATCTGTGTACAGCTCTTCAACTTCTGAGCGGTTGGCAGACCAGTTGACCGTGACATCCCAGCTGAAGTGCTGCGTCTCGACCGGCCTTACATTCAGGCTCACTTCAAAACCATTGTTACGGATAAGTCCTGCGTTGATAAGGCGTTGTGAGTAACCTGTCGTATTGGACAGCGGGATACCCAGAATTTGGTTTTTAGAGCGCGTATTGTAATACGTAAGGTCGAGCCCTACGCGATTGCGGAAAAAGCGCAGGTCCAGGCCTGTTTCCACAGAGGAGCTGATCTCTGGCTTAAGGTCAGCATTGGGCAGTACAGATGCCTCCGAGAACACCGGATTGCCATTGACCGGCGTACCGGGATTGAACACGGCTGCCAGCTGAAAAGGATCGGTATCATTACCTACCTGTGCAATACCGAGGCGGAACTTTGCAAAAGAGAGAGCGCTGTTGGGCGACAGGTTCAGCTGTTCGCTGAGTACAACGCCAAGGTTGGCAGAGTAGTAGAAAAAGCTGCGCGATGTGCTGGGCAGTGTGCTGGACCAGTCGTTGCGACCCGACAAATCGAGATACAGCCAGTCGTTGAAGCCAAACTGCGTAGTTGCATACAAACTATTGATGCGCTTTTCGCTGCGGAAGTTGGCACTCTGCAGGGCTACGCGTGAGTTGGTGAGGTTGTAAACCCCCGGAACTGCCAGTTCGGGTGCAAATACATCCGAGTAGTTGGACTGTTGCCGCATCATGTTGCCACCGACAGCACCATTGACCTGCAGGCTACCCCTGCTGGCGGGATTGATGCTCAACAGGAAGTCAGAGTTCGTCTCAGAGAAGAAAATTTTCTCCTCGCGGTAGCTGCCGCGGGGAAAGCGCTGCGTGGAATAGGCGCGACGGCGCGTACGCAGATCATTGCTCACATCCGTACCCGTACGCACCATCAGGCTCAGCCAGCTGGTAAAATCGTAGTTGAGCGATACATTGCCGTAGAGGCGGTTGAGGTCCTGAGAATTGGTATTCTCGTATACATTGAAGTAAGGATTGTCGTGGTAGTTGTAGTTGAAGTTAAACTGGTTGAGACCTACGCGGCCTGCCTGCCAGTAATCGCGCAGCGATGCCATATTGATATCGCGCGGAAACCAACAATTGAAAAGATACATGATATTCTCGGTACCATAGCTCAGGTTGGGACGATTGCCGCTGACATTGTTGATGTAGTTCATCACAGCTTTCACGCGGAACTTATCATTGAGCTTATAGCCTCCTGAGAGTGAGAATGTATTGCGGCTCAAATCCGTATTGGGTACGATACCCGTTTGGTCGAGATAGGTATAGGAAGCGCGGAAATCGCCCTGCTCATTGGAACCGGAGACAGCGAAGTTGTGCGTCTGCGTCACCCCCGTCTCGAAGAAGTCAGCGATGTTGTTGGGGTTAGCAACAAAAGGCGTAGGCGTAATTTCGCCACGCGCAGCCAGCTGTGCGGCCAGGTTGACAGGACCGATTTGGGTAAAAAGGTTGCCTACGTCGGCAGCGCGCAGTCCATTGGACGTTGGCGAGTCAAACTGTGGCAGCAGCTGTCCGTTGAGGGCAGGGCCCCAGCTTTCGTCGACGCCGTCGCGGGTACCACCACCATTACCATCTTTAAAACCGAACTCCCCGTTGAGTCCCTGGCCGTACTGATTTTGGTAGTCTGGCAGGCGCAGTGGGCTTTCGAAGCTCACCGTTGAATTGACAGAGATCCCGAGACCTTTGGAGCCCTGACCTGTCTTGGTCGTGATGAGGATAACCCCGTTGTTGGCTCTTGAGCCATAAAGTGCGGTAGCACTGGCACCTTTGAGTACAGTAATGGAAGCGATATCATCGGGATTGACAAAACCTGCCCCGTTGCCAAAGTCTGCTTCCTGATTGCTCCTGCCTGATGAACCTGTAAACTCGTTGCTGATGGGTACACCGTCAACGACAAACAGGGGCTGGTTTTTGTTGAGGTTGAGCGAGCGTTCGCCGCGAATAGTCACCCGTGCTGAAGCCCCGATACCGGATGGATTGCCCACGATGGTCAGACCTGCCACTTTGCCGGCCAGTGAGTTGACCAGGTTGGTCTCACGCGCCTGTACGAGTTCGGCTCCATCGACCTTTTGTACGGAATAGCCCAGTGCTTTGTTGGCACGGCTGATACCCAGGGCAGTTACGGTCACCTCTGAAAGGCTGACTGCGTCCGCAGCCAATGCCACATTGATGGCGGAGCGGCCATTGACAGCCTCCTCCTTGCTAAGATAGCCGATGAAGCTAAACACCAGCACATCGCTGGCTTTTACGCTGAGCTCGTAGCTGCCATCAAGATCCGTAACCGTACCATTGCTGCTGCCCTTCACCAGGATGCTCACCCCTACCAGCGGTTCGCCATTGGATTGATCAGTAACCAAGCCGGCAACCCGTTGTTGAGCGTTTGCCAGCATGCCCATGGAGAGCAGCAACAACAAACTAAACAATGGGCGCAAGCGCGCGGGCGCACACAATAGTGCAGCCACCCTTTGTCCGAGTCGGAAAAGTTTCATAATTTTGATTGAATTTAATTAATACCTGAGGGCTGGAGTCGGCGTTTGCCGGCTTCAGCCTTTTTCCGAGGCAAAGTATTGAAGAATTCACCGCAATTACCCCCTTTTGCGGTTTAACATTCTTTTAAGTTATTGTAAAGAACCTTTCAGAGCATGTTTGCCTGCGGCAAAACGAGAATTTTTTCGCGCGTTCCGGAGGGAAATTTATTGGCGGCAACAGACAAAAAACTACCATAAACGGTTCCGTCATCCGGCAAGCAGTACCTGACGAGTTTGGGTTCATCACATCTGTGCAAAGGTTTCCGCTGCCATACCAAAGGAAAGTGTCATCCCTGCGCCACCGATGCCATTGACAATCCATACCCCCGGCTGCGGGCTGAGCCGGATGATACTCTCGCCCCGCGTACTCTTGGCGTAATAGCCCGCCCAATATTCGGCGATCTGCGCATCCGGGAAGTGGGCAAATCTATTCAGCTCCCGGAGAATAAGGTTGTTGATCTCTGTTCGGACAAAAGGCTCGAGATCTTGTCCGTACTCATGGCTGTCACCGATGGTCAACTCACCGGCAGCTGTTGCCGACAGCAGCACATGAATGCCGTATGCATTGTACAGTGGCTGCTCGGCAGCAATACGCTGCTTGAGCGCCGGCAGTGAAGGACAGCCTGCAAAGGCTCCGTAGTGCTGCAGGGTAAGGCCGGCTGCCAGGTTGGGACCCAGATCAAAGCCTGCCGGCTGAGGGCGGGTGCGCATCATCTGTAACTTGCATTTGGTCATCTCCATCTGCTGATAATGAGCCGGGAAGAGCGTCTCAAAATCAGTACCGCTACAGATAATTATCTGCTCAGCTTTCCATTGCTCGCTGCCTGCCTGCAGGTAGGGAAAATCTACCTTGCTGACTGCCTGACGATAGCGTACCTCAACATGCGCCTGTTGCTGCAGATATCGATGCAGTTGCTGCAATGCCTGCCGCGGATCTACATTTACCTCTGTCTCGCTGTACATAGCCATTTGCAGCCCTTCCCGCCTGACTGCCGGGCTAAGTTGGCAAGCCTCCTCGGCGGTCACTGCCCGCACGCGGTAGCCATGAGTGCCCTGTAATGCCATAAATTCCTCCAGTACAGCCTGCTCATCGGGCCGGTGTGCCAGGTGAAGCGAGCCAGCGGGTGCCGCCCAAAAGCCTGCTTTTTCGCTTAGCGACAGCCAGCGCTCGCGCGACAGCAAGGCGGTAGCCAGCTGCTCTGCCGGCTGCCCGATAGGCCATATCATACCAAAATTGCGCACCGAAGCACCCCAGGCGGCGCCATCTCTTTCAAAAAGCACCACCTGTCGGCCCAGGCGAGCCGCTTCCAGCGCGTGGGCGATGCCGAGGATGCCCCCACCGACAATCGCTACCTCACAATGATTCATTGCTTTTTCCATCAATCAAAAAGTATTTGCCCCAAAAGTATGGCCAAACGAGCGGCGCGATATTAAGCCATCATTAAGTTTCATTTAATTCTGCTTCCCGGCCCGCTTGCCCGCTGTGGCTGCCAGCGACAGCCTTCTATATTTGCCGCTATTACCAAAGCACAAAAACATGGCTTCATTGAATCAAAAAATCGCACTGGTCGTTTTCGACATGGCCGGCACCACTGTGCGGGATCTGCACGAAGTAGAAAAATGCTTTCTGGAAGCAGCACAGGCCAGTGGCCTTGCGGTGACCTCTGAGCGGGTCCTGGCCATGCAAGGATTACCCAAGCGACTGGTCATCAAAACATTGTGGGAAGAGGCTATCGGGATTGATCATCCGGATCTGGCCGACAAGGTTGACCACACCTACGAGCAGTTTACCGCCATCCTGGAGCAGCACTACCTGACCGCTGAAGTGACCGAGGTAGCGGGCGCTGCCGGCTGCTTCCGCTGGCTGCGCAGCCAGGGGATCAAGGTGGCTCTCACTACAGGCTTTTATCGCAAGGTCACCAACATCATACTGCACCGTCTCGGCTGGGATACCGATCTCGACGCTGACTACCTGGCTGCCGGTCCCGGCGCCCTGATCGACCTGTCGCTCACACCCGATGAGACCGGCATGGGGCGTCCGCATCCCGATATGATCCTGAAAGCCATGGCAATGCTGGGCATCAGCGATGCAGCCGGCGTCATCAACCTGGGCGACACCCCCAGCGATCTGGCTTCGGCGGCGGCGGCCGGCGTTGGTATTTCGATCGGTGTCTGTGAAGGCACACACAGCCGCGAGGCCCTCGAAGCCTACCCGCACGACATCCTCCTGCCCAGTGTTGCCGCTTTACCAGCCTTCCTTATGCAGCATTTTTCTTCCCAAGCCTCCTGATCCATGGCTACTGACAACTACCGTCGATATTTTGTGGCTGTGGCCATGCTGGCCTCCTTTGCTGCTTACTTCAGTGTATATGCCTTCCGCAAGCCTTTTGCTGTGGCGACCTACGACCAGGCTGCAACTTTGGGTGCCGTAAGCTTCAAAGTAGCCTTAGTGCTGGCGCAAGTGCTGGGCTATGCCCTCTCCAAGTTTGCCGGCATATCGCTGGTATCCTCGTTGCAGGCCGGCCAGCGCGGGCGCAGCCTGCTGCTGCTGGTCGCCACGGCCTGGTTGATGTTGGTGGGTTTTGGGCTGCTGAAAGACCACCCCCTGAGTCTGCTGCTGCTATTCTGCAACGGCTTGGTGCTCGGTATGCTGTGGGGGATCATCTTCAGTTATCTGGAAGGACGGCAGACTACAGAGCTGCTGTCGGCCGCCCTGTGCGCCAGTTTTATCGTCTCCTCGGGTGCCGTCAAGTCTGTCGGTCAATGGCTGATGATAACCCATGGCGTCAGCGATTATTGGATGCCGGCGGTGACAGGGCTGCTTTTCCTGCCACCCCTACTGCTGTCGACCTTCCTGTTGGAAAAACTGCCCCCACCCTCTGCCGAGGACATGGCCAGCCGCAGCCAGCGGCAGTCGATGGATGCGGCCAGCCGGCGGGCGCATTTGTTTCCTGTATGGCCGGCGCTGCTGTTTTCAACCCTCTGCTATGCCACCATCACTGCCTTCCGCGATTTTCGCGACAATTTTGCAGCAGAGCTGTGGGAAGGGCTGGCGTATGCCCCCTCAGCCTCCTTATTTACCCTGACAGAGATCCCTGTCATGCTGCTGGTATTGGCTGTACTGCTGCTGGTGCGCAAAACCCAGCATCATTTCAAAGCGCTCATGTACTACCACCTAGCGATTGGCCTGGGCTGTCTGTTACTGTCAGCGGCCACCTTCGCCTTACAGTTGGGCCTCATCAATGGCTTTGTATGGATGTTGCTGATGGGTGCAGGGCTGTATACGGCCTATGTCCCTATGAATGCCATCTTCTTCGACCGTATGGTGGCAGCTTTCAGGTTCAATGCCACGGCCGGTTTTTTCATCTACATCGTCGATGCTTTTGGTTATCTGGGGAGCATTCTGGTGCTGCTGTACAAAAGTTTCAGCCCCTGGCAGCCCGACTGGCTGCCTTTTTTCATCGATTTTAGCTATTGGGCGTCGTTTGTTGGTGTTGCTACTATTGCGCTGGCTGCGTTCGCTTTTCAGCGAAGCTATCAGCTGTCGTTGCGCGTAGCTTGATTTTTCTTCGAAAAATCAAGCCAGGTTATTATAAACATTTTTGGGCGGCAGTGGCCGCCCAAAAATGTTTTGAAGTGCATGCTTGATTTTTCTTCGAAAAATCAACAAGTTATTACCAATATTTTTGGGCGGCAGTAGCCGCCCAAAAATATACTGAAGTGCTTTTTTGATTTTTCGAAGAAAAATCAAAAAAGCACTTATCAATGCCCCAGCTGTTCAGGGTGAAAAGGCCGCTGCCCCAAGCCGGGTTCCACCAGCCCGGCTTCCAAATGACTAGATCCTGTGCGCTCAAAATATTCAATACGGATACGGTGCCAGCCTGCCTGCAGCATGGCCTGGCCACTGCGGCTCATGGCACTGTGGCAGCCATCGTGATCGATGATCAACTCACCGTTGATGTAGAGGCGGGAACCATCGTCGGAGTTGAGGTAGAAGGTCTGCAGCCCTGTCTGCGACAGCTTCACATAACCTTCGAGCAGCAGTCCGTAGTAATCTTCCCTTTTCTGTACTGATGACAGACTCACGGTATTCAACAGTTGCGTTTTGACCGGTTGCAGCCCTTCAAAATCGGGTATATGTATCCAGTCGCCTTCGTAATACCTGGCCTGCAGGCCAGCCGCAGGCTTATCAAGCGTTATGGCAGCCACGGGCTGCTGCCGGCGCAGCTTCACCGAGGTCACACGGCTGGCATGGCCGTCGCCGGTGAAGGCGCGGGCGCGCAGCAGGCAGGAAGTATCGATGGTGAGGGTATCGGTATAGCGGGGGCTATGAAGACCCGGCTCTGAGCCATCCGTTGTGTAGTGGATGGCCAGCTCATCAAAAGCTGCCTCCAGCGCTACACGGGTTTGCTCGCTAAAGAGGCGCTCGGCAGCGTGGATATGTACGGCTGGTGGCTGTACCACCGCCACAGCTCCGCCTTCCGGCTTCTGCAACTGAAAGACATCCAGCAGCCGCCCTTCATGATCGATGGCTTTAAACTGCAGGGTGTTCTCAAAAATATTGAACGTACAATAGTGATGTATGGCCTCGAGCTCCGCCGTAAACCAGCTGCGGGTGGGCGCAAAATCTTCGATGCCACCCCCTGCTCCTCCCGAATTAATGTACACGACACCTTGCTGCTGGTCGATTCGGTTGTCGCGCAGCGGCCATGAGCGTTCGTACAGGTGGGTGTGACCGTACAAACAAAAATCTACTTTATATTTCTCGTAGAGCGGTACCAGGTTGCGGGTGACACTGCCCAGCTCAGAGGCAGCGTAGCGCGTATCCCCGTAGTCGTTGCTGTCCGAAGTATAGGGCGGATGGTGGTGCAGAACAAACTTCCAGCGGGCTGTCGACCGCGCCAGCGCCCACTCCAGCCATGCATATTGCTCACTGTCTTCATCTACTTCCCGATTGCTGTCGATCATAAAAAATTGTGCATTGCCGTAGAGGAAAGTGTAGTAATATTCGGGCTGTGGCAGTGCCATATACTGATAATAAAGCGGCGAATCCTGTTCATGGTTGCCCAGCACCGGATAAAGCGGCACTCTGCTCATCAAGCGCTGACCTGCCGGAAAAAAATCATTGATCCAGTCAGATTTTTGCAGCCCCTTGTCCACCAAATCGCCCACATGCACCACAAAATTGGGCCGATCTGCCCAGACCCGTTCCGCAATAGCAGACCACGCCCAGGGCGTACGCGGGTTTCGCTGGGTATCTCCTACCAGCGCGAACATAAACGCGCTACTGCTGTCGACAGCCGTGGCAAAGGTCGACACCTCCGACACCAGACTGTCAGCCCCTGTATAAGATACCGTCTTCCAGAAATAGAATGCACTATCGGCCAGCCCGTCAACCAGCACTTCGTGCATTAACGAGGGTGTTGACCGATCAATCACCCGGTCAAAGACGACCGAGTCAGCACCCTGGCGCGCCATACCGACATATACACGGCTGCTGGCGGGCAGCTTAGTTTCCCAAAGGATGGTAATTTCGTGGCGGGTAGCAAACTGCAGGTAGGGCTTCACCACAAAATCCTGCTTTGCTTGTCCGTAGACTACCCCTGTGAGTAGCATCAACCAAAAGATAGACAGCTGTTGCATAGGCTGATTTTTGGCTGTAAAGTTGCCCCGCCTATGTTAACGACAGCCTTTATCTGTGTTATTTTTGTATTAACGATCTGCCTGCTGCCAGGTTTTGGTTGGGTCGCTGCAGCGGCCCAACCAAAACAAAAAACGCTCTTTGGCAGCTTGCGCCGCCAAAGAGCGTTTTTTTTCAAACAAACCTAAGCACTTTTACTTAACCACCACCAACTGCTTAGCCACCAGATAACGGCCATCGCTGATACTCAGCGCATACGTACCCGGCTGCAGTCTGCTGACATCGAGGCTGATACCCGCGCTGTTGTCAACACGCTGCTGCAGTACCTGACGACCCGTAAAGTCGAAAACTACAATGTTGAGCTGCTGACCAAACTGGTCGGTATTGATCTGCACCCATACGCGCTCCTGCGCGGGGTTGGGCGACAGCGTAATGTCTGACGGACGGAGCAGGTCTTCTACGTTGGATACAGGAGAACCAAAGGCATACTCACCAGTCAGAGAGTTGAAAACCACCCCGTAGGTGCCCGCTACCGGCTGGATGTTGGGACCATTTTGCGTACCCAGGCCATTCGGGAAAGCCTCAGCACCCCAGTTGACCGTCCAGGCAGTATCTGCACGGAACTTGATGCCCCCGTCCGTGTCATCTGCAAAGTTGCGCAACTCGATGCTGGTGAGCGTCCACTCCTGCGGATCTTCTGCCCCTTTTTCCATAAACACGTCACGAGCGCCCATGTCACCGGCATCCGGCCAGGCGTTGAAAGGACCAGATTTTCCGACGATACTCACAGCATCGAATTCGAAGATTTCTTCGAAACGGTACTCACCGGTAGTGGTGTTAAACCGTACGCGATACTCACCGGCAGCTACAGGAATGTTCGGACCATCCTGAGTAGCAATACCTTCCGGGAAAGTACCACCGCCCCAGTTGACGGTCCAGTCGTCATCAGCGCGGAACTTGGCTTCGCCGTTGGTCAGGGTGACGCGCAGTGTCCAGACCGACTGATCGTTGGCATCCTGCGTCATATCTGTATCGTTGTCCCAGCCACCCGGCGTTGCATCGCCGATGATGCCGACTGTGGTGTAGTTGCCGATTGGCAGGAAGCGGTACTCGAGGGTGCTGGTATTAAAGCTAACCAGATAGTCGCCGGCTGCATTCACAACGATGTTGTCACCATTGAGTACTGCCGTACCCTCCGGGAAGCTGCTGCCACCCCAGTTGATTGACCAGGCATTGTTGGCACGGAATTTCAGTTCACCTTCCGTAAGTGCCACATTGCCGCGCCAGATACTCGGGTTGCCGCTGTCGCGGAAAAGCCCCGTTTCGTTGTCCCAGCCACCGGCGGTAGCACTGCCAATGACGGCGATAGAAGTAAAATCTACCTGCTCGACAAAATTGTAGGCGCCCGTAGCCTTGTTGAAAGTTATAAGGTACTTGCCCGCCTGCGGGATGGGGATATTGGCGCCGCCCTGCGTGCCTACGCCCTCAGGGAAGGCACTATCGCCCCAGTTGACATCCCAGCCGCCATTGGCGCGGAACTTCGCCTCACCCTGAACCAGGTTGAGCGTCAGCGAATAGCTGTCGGGGTCAGCAGCATCCGGAAACATAAATACCTCGCGATCCCAGCCAAAAGGCGTAGCACTGCCGATGATACCTATGTCTGAATCCAGGTCGAAGAAGTAATCCCCTGTCTCAGCATTAAAGGTAATGTCATAGGTGCCGGCTGTAATCGGAATGTTAGGACCGCCCTGCGTACCGGTACCAATCGGGAAAGCTGAATCGCCCCAGTTGACGTCCCAGGTTCCGTTGGCACGAAATTTGGCTTCGCCATCGGCAAGGGTCACCGTCAGCGTCCATTTGTTGGGATCGGTGCCATCCTGCTGCATAGGCGTATCACTATCCCAGCCATTCGCAGTGGCCGTTCCGATGATGCCTACGGAAGTGACCTGAGCGTATGCTGTCACTAGTAATACGCTCAGAATGAAAGTGGTAATAATTCTGATCATAACGGTATTATTATTATTAAATAGCAGAAAAACCAATTAGTCTTTATTGTACATTTTACACAAAGTTATATAAGAATCATTAATTTTGCGATGGAATTATAATAATCACCAGCCAAAATATTATTTATGAACAATAAACAGTACATATTTTCCACACTCTTTTTGGTTCTCCCCTTATTCCTTCTCTCACAACGAACTATCACGGGTGTGGTGAAAGACAAGTCCTCCGCCGAGCCCCTGATTGGTGCTAATGTGACGGATCGCGATGACCCGTCCAAAGGCACCGTCACGGACATTGACGGCAATTTTGAGCTGACCATAGACGCCAACACGGTAGCGCTGCGCGTCAGCTATACGGGCTATACCTCAGTAGATATACCTGTGCAGGGCCGGAGCCGGATAGATGTGCTGCTCGAAGCGGGCACCTTGCTGTCAGAGGTCGTGGTCGTCGGTTACGGTACTGTCAGGAAGGAAGATGTCACAGGCTCGCTGCAGACAGTTGACTCGCGCAGTTTCAACCGCGGTGCCATCACCAGTCCGCAGGAGCTCCTGGCCGGCAAAGTGCCCGGGGTATCCATTACGACAGGCGGCGGCCCCGACGACGGGTCGCAGATCCGCATCCGGGGTGAGTCCTCGCTGGGGGCTTCCAACGATCCTTTGTTTGTCGTCGATGGTATTCCGCTGGATGGCGGTGGCGTTTCCGGCAACCGCAACCCGCTCAACATCATCAATCCCAACGATATCGAATCTATCACCGTACTCAAGGACGCCTCTGCCACGGCTATCTACGGCAGCCGCGCCGCGGGCGGTGTTATCCTCATCACCACCAAAAAAGGAACTGCCGGTGCCGGTATGAAGGTCAACTACAACGGCAACGTTTCCTGGGGGTCTACCTTCAACCGGGTGGACATACTCGATGCCGATGAATTTCGTGCTGCCGTGACTGAGCAGTTTCCCGACCAGGCCAATCTGCTGGGCGAGGCCAGCACGGACTGGCAGTCGGAGATTTACCGCACGGCTATGGCTACCGACCACAGCCTTAGCATGAGCGGAGCGCTTAATGAACTTCCCTACCGCGTCTCCCTGGGCTATACCTCCAAGGATGGCTTGCTCAAAAACGACAATTTTGGCCGCTACACGGCCGGCATCAACCTCTCGCCAAGCCTGCTCAACAATACCCTGCAGCTCAACCTGGGCTTCAAGGGCATGCTCACGCAAAATACCTTTGCTGAGCGGGGCGCCATCGGGGCTGCGCTCACTTTTGACCCCACCCGCCCTGTGCTGGACCCCAACAGCGCCTATTCCGGCTATACCGTATGGACGCTGCCCAACGGCAATCCCAATGTGCTGGCACCTGCCAACCCGGTTTCGCTGCTGGATCCCAACCTCCGCGACGACCGGTCAACTGTACAGCGCTATATCCTGAATGCTTCTGCAGACTATCGCATGCCCTTCCTGCCCGCGCTGCGCGCCAACCTGAGCCTGGGCTATGATTTTTCAAATGGTGAAGGGGGGGTAAAAATTCCCGGCGGCAACGTAGTGGCTTTCTCTTTTGACCCCATCAATGGTGGCGGGCGCGACAACAGCTACTCGCAAACGCGCACCAATGAAGTGATTGAATTTTACCTCAACTACAAGACCACCTTTGGCAGCGACCACAGCTTCGACATCATGGGCGGCTACTCCTGGCAGCGCTTTTACAACGAAAATTCTTTCCGCAATACCAATGCGGCCAATACGCCCTCCGAAACGGTTGAGCGCAACAATATTGCCAATGAGCTCTTCCTGCTTTCTCTGTTCTCCCGTGCTAACTACAGCTACAAAAATCGCTTCCTGCTCACCCTGACGCTGCGGGGTGATGCAACCTCCAGGTTTGCGCCCGAGAATCGCTGGGGTCTGTTCCCTGCAGCAGCGACGGCTTTCAAGCTGATTGATAACGACAATAAGCTGTTCAACAGCCTCAAGCTGCGCGCCGGCTGGGGGGTTACCGGTCAGCAGGATATCGGCAGCCCTTACCTGTTTCAGGCGCGCTACCAGCTCAGCCTCGACAATGCGCAGTACCAGTTTGGCGATTCTTTCATCAATACCTTCCGCCCCAATGGCTACGACAGGAACATCAAATGGGAAGAGACGACGACCATCAACCTGGGGGTAGACTTTTCTATCGTCCGCGGCCGCCTGTCCGGTACGCTTGATGTCTATGAGCGGCAGACGGTCGATTTGCTCAACTTTATTCCTGTACCTGCCGGTACCAACCTTACCAATTTTATCGAAACCAACATCGGTAATATGGTCAACCGGGGGGTAGAATTGTCGCTGAACGTAAGCCCCGTCGTCAAGTCTAAAGTTCGCTGGGATGTCAACGCCAACGTCGCTTACAACTACAACGAAATCACTAAGCTTACGGCCACGGATGACCCGACCTACAAGGGTATCTTCACGGGAGGCATTGCCGGTGGTGTAGGTAGTAATATCCAGATTCACAGCGTTGGTTTTGCGCCTCGTTCTTTCTATGTATATGAGCAATTGTACGATGAAAACGGCCAGTTGCTGGAAGGGCAGTTTGCTGACAGAAACGCGGACGGTGTCGTCAACGAAGAAGATAAGTACCGCTATGAGAAGCCTGCGGCTGATTTCCTTTTTGGTATCACCAGCAATCTTTCTGTTGGCAACTTTGATTTCTCTTTTGCCGGCAGGGCCAACATTGGTAATTTTGTATACAACAACGTGGCCACCGACATGGGCTATCTGCAGCGGCTGCTGCACCCCACCAACTACCTGTCTAACGTGCATCGCTCTGCGATTGACAACAACATCCGCAACCAGGCCAGTGCAACGTTTAGTGATCACTTTGTGACCGACGCATCTTTCTTCCGGCTTGACCACGTAACTGTGGGCTATTCTTTTGACAAAGTGCTGGGCGATATGATGCGCGTATACGGGACGGTGCAGAACCCGCTGCTGATCACGAAATACGATGGTCTTGACCCTGAAATCGGCAACGGTATCGACAACAACGTGTATCCGCGGCCGCTCACGGTATTGTTTGGCGTAAGCGTTACATTCTAACCAATCATTCTAAAGCATACAGCAATGAAAAATAGCAGACTTCTTATCCTCATTTTCCCGATGGTGTTTGCCACCACAGGTTGTTTCAAGGACCTGGATACTATTCCGCTGGATCCGCTGGAAATCACCTCCGGCGTTGTTTACGACGACCCGACATCCTATAAGCGGGTGCTGGCCAAGTTGTATGCCGGTCTGGCTGTCTCCGGCCAGGAAGGCCCTGCCGGTCAGTCCGACATTTCGGGTATCGACGAAGGCTTTGGGCAGTACCTGCGCGGTTACTGGTATCACCAGGAGCTCACCACCGATGAAGCCATCATTGGCTGGAACGACCAGACCATACAGGACTTCCACAACCAGACATGGACAGCCAGTGACGGTTTTATCTTTGCATTTTACAGCCGCATTTTTTATCAGATTTCGCTCTGCAACGAATTCCTGCGGGAGACAACGGATGAGCGGCTCGACAGCCGGGGGGTGAGCGGCAGCCTGCGCACCGACATAGCCACCTACCGCGCGGAAGCGCGCTTCCTGCGCGCCCTCAGCTACTGGCACGCCCTGGACCTTTTCCGCAACGTACCCTTTGTAACTGAGCAGGATGCGGTGGGTGCCTTTTTTCCCCGGCAGACCAATGCGGCGGAGCTTTTTGCCTATGTCGAGTCAGAGCTGAAAGCCATTGAAAATGAGCTGGCGCAGCCGCGCGGCAATGAGTATGCGCGGGCAGACCGCGCTGCCGCCTGGGCGCTGCTGGCCAAGTTGTACCTCAATGCAGAGACGTACATTGGGCAGGCCCGCTACGCGGACTGCCTCAGCTACTGCCAGCGGATCATCGATGCCGGTTATTCGCTGGAGCCGGAGTACCAGCACTTGTTTTTGGCCGACAACCACCGTTCAGCCGAAATTATCTTCCCGATTGCCTTTGACGGCATCAATACCCGCACCTGGGGAGGTATGACCTTCATCATCAGCGCAGCCATTGGGGGCAGCATCAATCCGGCAGATCAGGGTATGGCCGGCGGCTGGGGCGGCACCCGGGCGGTGAGGGAGTTTGTGGAAAAGTTTCCCGACAATGAGGGCGGACTGGTAGCGGCCCCGAACCCGGGTTCTACCGCTACCTATCCTAAGCTGTATGTGCCCGGCTCCCACCAGGGCAACAACCCTACGGAGACCAGCAACTCCCTGTCTTCCCCGGCGGCCAACAACGTTTTTGAAGGGCACAAATATTTCCCCGACCCCAATACGACCATCCGCTTTACGCGTATTCCGTCTAATACGGCGCCGATTTATGGCGACAGCAACAACGACGGCCGGCTGGAGATCAACGGGACGCCGATCACCATCCCGGAGCCGGGTTTGTACTTCATCCGCGTCAACTGGGCACAGTTTACTTACGAGATTGTACGCCGCGAATGGTTTGTCACGGGCCCTGCCGTTGCTTCCGGGCAGCCGGTGCAGATGACATGGGATCCTGTAGCTAAAGCCATGCGTGCCAACCTCGAGATGACGGCCGGCGGCTTCAATTTTGTCAGCAACGACCCTGCTGTCAATCTGGGGGACAACCTCAACAATGGCATCCTTCGGCAGGATGGCAGTCTGATCCAGAAAATCACGGCCGACGGCAGCTACCAGATATTGCTGTTTGTCAACCAGCCTGACTATACTTACCAGATCAATTCGACATCCTTTGACCGCCGCGGGATTTTCCACCGGCCGGGTCAGCGGCTGGACATCGACAACGTATCGCTCTTCACGGATGGCATTGCTGTCAGGAAGTTCAAAAACGTTCGTGCTGACGGTACGGGCGGTGCCAATGCCACTTTCCCCGATACCGACTTCCCGATGTTCAGGCTGGCAGACATCTACCTGATGGCTGCTGAGGCCATCCTGCGTGGCGGCGGCAACCAGGCGCTGGCGCTGCAGTACGTCAACCAGGTGCGCACAAGGGCTTTCAAGAGCACTGCCGGCAACATCACGGCGGCCGAGCTGAACCTCGATTTTCTGCTTGACGAGCGTGCCCGTGAGTTGTACTGGGAGTGCCACCGCCGCAGCGACCTGATCCGCTTCAACAAGTTTAGCCAGTCGGATTATCTGTGGCAGTGGAAAGGCGGGGTGAAGGAAGGGCGCTCTGTGGAGGCTTTCCGCAATGTCTTCCCCATCCCGAATGCGGACGTCAATGCCAATCCGAATTTGAAGCAAAATACGGGCTATTAAGCCTATGCGTCGTTTTTGGGGCTTTTTTCAAAAGCCCCAAAAACGATTAAAAATCAACTGCCTTTGGCGGCTCAGGCCGCCAAAGGCAGTTAATTTTTATAAACCTACTATTTACCATTCCTTAACCCTATTTATTGGTGTAAAAAGCCTGCCGGTCGTACCTTGTGTCAATTGACAAATAGTAACCTGCGCACGTATGCATACTCCCTTTCTTTTTGCGGCCTTAGCCGCCCTGCTGCTGGTCAGCAGCCCTTTGGCCGCGCAACAGCGGCAGACAGAAAACGTGTTTTTTATCACGCTTGACGGCCTCCGTTGGGAGGAATTGTATGGTGGCGCCGATGACAGTCTCATCCGGGACTTGCGTTTCGTCAGAGATACGGCTGCGCTGAGCGCAGCCTACTGGGCCGACAGCCCCGAGCAGCGGCGGCAGCGGCTGATGCCCTGGTTTTGGAGCACCCTGGCGCAGCAGGGGCAGCTCATCGGCAACCGCCACAAAGGCAATAAGGCCAACCTGACCAACAGGATGTGGTTTTCTTACCCCGGCTACAACGAGCTGCTGGTGGGCTACAGCGATCCCAACATCACCTCCAATGCCAAGATCCCCAATCCGAATGTGACGGTGCTGGAGTGGCTGCACCAACAGCCGGCGCTGCGCGGCCGGGTGGCTGCCTTTGGCTCCTGGGATGTGTTTCCTTATATCATCAACGAAGAGCGGAGCGGCATTCCTGTCAATGCCGGTTTTGAAAAAGCCGGCCAGGCGCCGCTCAGCGAGCGGGAGCGCTTCCTCAATGAGCTGCAGGACCAGATCCCCAGCCCCTGGACGAGCGTGCGGCTCGATGCTTTTACCCAGCACTATGCGCTGGAGTACCTGCGCAAGCAGCACCCGCGCCTGGTATACATCTCGTATGGCGAAACCGATGATTTTGCCCATGACAGCCGCTACGATCACTACCTCGATGCGGCTCACCGCACCGATGCTTTCATCCGCGACCTCTGGGATTTTTGCCAAAGCGACAGCCAGTATGCGGCACGCACGACCTTTGTTATCTGTACCGACCATGGGCGGGGCGATCATCCGAAAGCGGAATGGACCTCTCACGGCAAGATTTTCCGCGGCTCCGATGCTGTCTGGATGGCTTTTCTGGGGCCTGATACGCCTGCCTTGGGCGAGCGGACGGAGGTGGCGCAATACTGGCAGAACCAGGTTGCCAAAACTGTGGCGGCCTTGCTTGGTTATGATTATAGTCCGACGGCGGAGACTGCCGGAGAAGTGATTCCGGGCGTCACTGGGGGGTGACGCTGGCTGATCCGAGGCTGGCCCGGGGCGATTGCTCAGGGCTGGCTAAAGGTCGGCAGCTCGGGGCTGGCAGAAGGTCAGCAGCCCAAGACCGGCCAAAGTGCCGCAGCTCAGGGCTGGCTAAAGTGCCGCAGCTCGGGGCTGCCCGAAGGTCAGCAGCCCAAGACCGGCCAAAGTGCAGCAGCTCAGGGCTGGCCGAAGGTCAGCAGGTTGTTGTCGGGATCCAACAGCGAAAACTCCTGCTGGCCCCAGGGCTTGGCCGACAGATGCCCGGCAGGATGGATCGCCACGCCTTTGTCCAGCAGCGATTGGTAAAAACCTTCAATATCCGTACAGCGGATGTACACCTGCCCGTAATTTTCCGCCGGCAGCAAGTCCGGGAAGGCAAAAAAATGCAGTTGTATGTGGTCTTTTTGCAACATCAGGTAGCCGTCATAATCAGCTCCAAATTGCTCAAAACCAAGTTTTTCGACATAGTAGTTGCGCGTTTGCTGCTGGTTGCGCATGGGCAGCTTGGGGTGGATGGCTGTCAGCATACTGGTAATACGTTGATTGAGGCGCATGGTCGTTTTTTCCTCCGGCATGCACAAGGTATTTTTTTGAGCGTCTCACATTCTTGAAGGAGTACAGCCAACGCCGCTAAACAAACCCTAAACTGTATTTTGAAACCAACAAGGCAGTTCTGTCTAACCTCCAAGTACCTGCAAACGCTTACAATCCTCCGGTTGAATGACTCAACGAGCATCCAGCGCCTGCTTAACCGCCTCCGTACACAGCTCCATCATGCGCTCGTAGCCCGCCCGGGTGGGATGCACCTCATCATCGGCATAGACTTTTGGCAGCCCCTGCCGCTCGTCGGCCATAGCGCTGTGGTAGTCGAGGTAAGTATGGCCGTGGGCGGCCGCATAGGCTTTAACCAGGGCGTTGAGGGCAATAATTTTGCCGGCAGGCGCAAGGCCCGGCCGCCACGGATAGTCGTAGACAGGCAGTACCGAGCAAAGGATCACCTTGATTCCGTGCGCAGTAGCCAGCTCGGCCATAGAAAAAATATTGTCGGCAATCATCTCGATGGTCGATGGCCCCGTGTTGCCCGCAATGTCATTGGTGCCGGCCAGGATGACGACGGCAGCAGGCTGCAACTGAATCACGTCGGCCCGAAAGCGAACCAGCATCTGCGGTGTCGTCTGCCCACTGATTCCCCTGCCAATGAAATTGTTATTGGTAAAATAGTCGGGAAAAGCGTTGACCCAGCCTTCCGTGATGGAGTTGCCCATGAAGACAACCCTTTGCTCCCCCGCCTTAGGAGGCCCCAGTTGGGCGTTGGCCTCGCGATAGCGGCCGAGATTGGCCCAGTCCTGGGCCTGCAGAGGGCTGGCGCCCCAAAGAAAAGCCATAATTATGAGTGGAATGTACATCTTGGACATAAGTACGGAGCGTTGATTGTTACTCGCTAAAAGTAGTGTATATCTCGCTTACTCGCAAGTTTTTCAACACCTGTGAGCGTTTTTGTGGTAGACAACGAAATATCGCTATTGCATGCTGCGGACTTGCTGCTGTTGTATGGTAAAAAAAATACCTGCCGGCGTATGTCGCCGGCAGGTATTGACAAATGAAGCATCTACTGCTTATTCCGCCACAACCATCTTCTTACTTTGTCTGAAGTCTCCGCATTCCAGGGTATATGTCAATACACCTGTCATTCTGAGTTCTCTGACATTGATTTGATAGCTGTGATAACCAGCAGTTAATTCTGCCTGCACAATCGACTGCCTGCGTCCCAGACCGTCCTGAATGGTCAGGCTTACCCGTCCTCCCTTTGACAGGAAGAAGCTAATCGCTGTTTCTTCCGTAAATGGATTCGGGTAGTTTTGGTACAGAGTGTTTGTAAATGCTATCGTGTTGGGCTGCACAAAGGCAATCCCCACTTCCTTCAGTTCTCCGCTGCGGCCGTAGGCCTCAGCCATCGTGTAGCGGCTGCTGATGCTCAGCACCTCCCGCAGGCGTACGCTCGCCTTGGCGCGGATCACCAGCTCATACAGCACATCTTCATCGCTCACACTGCCGTCAGCCTGACCTGTCGACCAGTTCCAGCTGCTCGTAAGGCTGCCTTCGCTTTGGTAGCGCTGGCCCAGATGCGCCTCGCCTACTGCGGCAGGTATCTCCTGCTCAATGGTAGCGGCTGCCGGGTTCAGTTGCAGTGTGTACTGATAGCCCTGTATTTTCGCAAGCTCCCGTGCACGCACGGCTACCCGCGTCAGCTCGCCTGCCTTCAGCAGCACGTCCTCCACTTCCAGCTCGAAGCGGCCGTTCAGACTGCGCTCCTCGGTTGCCAGCAGATTGGCCTGCGCACTGCCGTTCACATCACCTACTTTCACTGCGATGAAGTCGGCTCCCAGCACCTCCGCACTCAGGTTGTTGTAGT
>CAYTVG010000014.1:108604-117163 GCA_964441755.1 uncultured Saprospiraceae bacterium | reverse complement strand
ATCCTCAATATGAAAGAAGAGCATCGAGATCTACTAAGCCTGCTCTCGTACTGGAGTTTTTATTCTTGATTTTTGCAAATCGTGGTGCGGAAGATGAGCTATAAAAAAGCATTTGCCGAGAAGGTGGTAGAAACTGGGTATAAATTTGAGTGTGGTGCAAAACCAGAAACTACCCGGGGTTTTGTCCCAATAACACATCGTTGGGTAGTGGAAAGAACGATTGCATGGACGAATTTCTTTAGAAGAATCGTTAAAGACTATGAGTATACAGTCAAATCTTCTGAAACATGGATCTTATTGGCCAATATTTCAATTATTTGCAGCCGATTAAAACCTAGTTCAGAATAAAATTTCCGAACACGCTCTAAGTCCTGTTTCAGAGTGAAATTTTCGAACGCGCTCTCAGCTTTTACATGAATTTTAGGTATACTCTGGGCTTTTGATAATTAGTTGTTTTTTTTTTCTTTCCATTTCAAGACAAATGGAATAATTCCTGGCCTACTATTCGAAAAGGATTTGACTGTTGGATCAAAGTTTAGTTCCTCAACATCAAATACCAATGCTGATTTTATATAATCTATATCATTAACTTTTAATTTTCCAATTCTAAGATCTATGGAATACTTACCCTTTTTTAACCCGAAAGGTAATTCTATTTCATAGCAGTAGGTACCGGGGTTCAGAAGGTTCAATATGTTTGGCATTTCGTCAGATAAAAATGAGTTTAGGATTATTTCACCTTCTTTAATGATTTGTACGATTGGTGTAACGCCAATTAGTGCCTCATTTATTGTAAAACTTATACGAATAGTTTTCTTTTCTAACACATCAAATATTTCCTGCGGTTCCCCGGTTTCGCCAATTATGGAGCATGAATTTATATGTGCTTTTAATTCTTTATTTGGATTTTCAATAATGTTTAGTCCCTTGTTCAACGAGTCTATTATCTGGTTTTTAGAGTAAAAACTTACAGCGTCATGGATATCGCTATCCATGACTATACTGCCATTTTGTAACACAATTCCTCTATGACATAGAGATTTTAAGCTTGCCATATTGTGACTTACAAATAATACGGTTCTACCCTGACCTTCGCTTACATCTTTCATTTTACCAATCGCCTTCTTTTGAAACTCATAGTCACCGACTGCAAGTACTTCATCGACAATAAGAATTTCTGGTTCAAGAAACGCAGCAACAGCAAAACCTAATCGAACTTTCATACCTGAGCTATACCTCTTCACAGGTGTATCGATATACAGTGAACAGCCCGAGAATTCGATAATTTCATCTAATTTATTTTTTATTTCACTTTTTTTCATTCCTAAAATTGCTCCATTTAGAAAAATGTTTTCAATGCCTGTAAGTTCAGGATGAAATCCTGTACCTACTTCGAGTAAGGAGGCCATTGTACCTGCACATTTTATACTTCCGATCGTTGGGGAGGTAATCCGGGATAATAATTTTAATAGGGTAGACTTACCCGCACCGTTTGATCCGATAATTCCAACCATTTCACCCTCTTTAATTTGAAGGTTGATATCTTTCAGTGCCCAAACAAAATCTGTTTTTGATCGAGATGTACGATCATTGACTTGACCAACTTTTAAAAAAGGATCTTCTCCACCCAGTACTTTTGTAACCCACCATCTGTGTACATCTCCGCCGATAGTTCGGGTTCCAAAAGTTCCTAGCTGATACTGCTTAGAAAGATTTTCAACGCTTAATATTATTTTATAGTTATTCATTATCTAAATTGTGTCCATGAAGGATTTCTCCGTTTTGTTAAATAACAGCAGGCCAAATGTATAAATTGAAATTGAAAAAAGTCCTGACCAAGTTATTGCATACCAATTGATATTTCCTGACCCAAGGAACGCATATTTAAATAGATCAAATATGCCTGTTAAGGGATTTAAGTAGATAATCCATTGGTTTTGAGGTGGCATTTTCTCAAGGAACAAACTCGTAGGGTAAACTACTGGTGTTGCATACATAATTAGAGTGATTCCAAATCCTAAAATATGAGTGAAATCTCGATATTTTGTAGTAACCGAGGTAATAATCATGCCCATACCCATTGAAATGAGTGCCATGGATGTTAGGACTAGGGGTGTAAGGAGTATGAATAGGTTGGGTTGCACGGTATGCTGTGTGTATAGGTAAAATATCAGAATCAATATAAAAATAAAAAATTGTATGAAAAATTTAAAGATGTTTGATAAAGTGATTGAAAGAGGAACTATCGCCCTTGGAAAGTATACCTTTCCAAAGATTTGTTCATTTTGTTTAAATGTGTCTGCAATAGAAGTTAGGGATGTCGCAAAGTAGTTCCAAAGAATGTTACCCTGGAAAACAAATAGAAAATAGGGCACTCCATCGGACGGTATCGACGCAATTTTGCTAAAAATAACAAGTTGTGTAGCTGAGGTAAATAACGGCTGTATTACTAACCATACTGGTCCTAGGATGGTTTGCTTATATATGGAAACTATATCACGTCTTATAAAGAGATATAGTAAATCCCTATATTGATATATTTCCTTAAGATTAAGTCTGTATTTTTTTTCTTGTGGGGTTATTACGAAATTCCAACCCTGGTCTTTTCTGATCACTTAATTTAGTGTATGTGTCGTTTATTAATAGTTAACTCTGCTTAGTTACGTAACTCCTAGATGATCAAAGCGCATATTCGTTTGATTTTTAAATACAAATGGTTTACTTTACCATTTCGTAGTTGAGTTTAAGTAACTGCTTTTTTTAAAGTTTTCCAATTATAGCATTTACGCATAAAAGACTGATTACAGAATCACGTCACCTCATAGGGTATCGCTATCGGTACACTCGTAATAGACAGTGGATAAAATTATTAAAAAAGTAATTGATTAAATTATTGGATGGATAACTTAATCCAAGAAATTTAATTTTTATAGGCGAAGGAGTTGAAGAAAGTAATAGATTTTCGTAACGCATATTAGTTACTCACTGGTGTATTGGCCACATGACGTGGTTCATCTTGTTATTTTTCTCAACTTGTAAGATGCTTATCGTATTTGCAGGCTTTCTTTCAGAAATATTTGTCATATCTTCTAAGGGTAAACCACAATGAGCTCTCTGAGCTTAGCCCGTTAAATCAATTAGTCATACATATGAATTGTTAGCGTATGTTAGGATGAATGAATAAGATTTGATTCACAAATAAAAGCTGTGCAATCAGTAACGTTAAGAAGGAGATAGTTCTACTTATATTTATCAGGTTTAGAGCCTATTAGTAGCACTTATGATAAGTGGTTTGCGCATACTGATGAGCGTAGATGTTTTTTATTTCTTTACTCTATTGACATTCGGGTCCTGTTTAGCGTCCGCTCAGATCCTCTCGTACCATTTCTTCTACGAGCATTTGTAAATTGTATTTAGGTTGCCAGTTCAGTAGCTCATGCGCTTTAGAAGCATCTCCAATGAGTAAATCGACTTCAGTAGGTCGAAAGTAGCTTGGGTCAACACGGATTATCACTTGTCCTGAAGCGATTGGCGGAGGTGAGGAGATATGTTTCGTTATTTTGTTACCGTAATATTCTTGCTGATTTAATATCTTGTGCATAATACTTTCATCTATTGAATCAACAATGCCTACTTCCTCTTTGCCTTCTCCTTTAAAATCTAGGGTAATGCCTAGGTATGCAAAAGTCAAACGAACAAATTCACGCACACAAGTAGCAATTCCTGTGGCTATAACATAATCGTCGGGTTCCGGTTGTTGCAGAATGAGCCACATGGCCTCTACATAATCTTTGGCATGACCCCAGTCTCGTTTAGCATTTAAATTTCCAAGGTAGAGTGTATTTTGCAGTCCAAGAGCGATGCGAACTGCTGCACGCGTTATTTTACGGGTTACGAAAGTTTCACCTCTTCGGGGGCTTTCATGGTTGAAAAGTATACCATTACAAGCATACATATCATAGGCTTCTCGGTAATTCTTAGTTATCCAGTACGCGTACAATTTGGCAACTCCGTATGGAGATCTTGGATAAAAAGGAGTTTTTTCTGTTTGTGGAATTTCTTGGACTAGGCCATATAACTCAGAAGTAGAAGCTTGATAGATTTTAGTGTTAGAGATAAAACCTAATAAACGTATCGCTTCAAGTAGGCGTAGAGCTCCTATCCCGTCTACGTTAGCCACATATTCTGGCTCTTCAAAGCTTACCTGTACATGGCTCATTGCACCTAGATTATATATTTCATCAGGTTGAACTTCTTGAATTATACGTATAATATTAGTACTATCACTCAAATCACCGTAGTGTAGATGAAATCGTACATCTTGCTCGTGTGGGTCATTATACAGATGGTCGATACGCTGAGTATTGAAACTAGATGCACGACGCTTAATTCCATGAACATTATAGCCTTTTTCTAGTAAGAGTTCAGCTAGGAAGGATCCATCCTGCCCCGTAACGCCAGTAATAAGTGCTGTTTTACTCATCTTTTTCTTACAATGTATTTTAGTTATTGATTGGTATCGATCGGTGAAGTAATAGTTCGGCTGCTCTTAAAGTACTATCTCTTTGAAGCCATGTCTATTTTGTACAAACCACTTATAAGTGGAGTTTATCCCCTCTTCAAGTTCTATAGAATATTTCCATCCAGCAGCTGTCAACGCTGATACATCTAGTAGCTTGCGAGGAGTGCCATCTGGTTTACTTCTATCCCATGATACTTCTCCTTTATATCCCGTTATCCTTTGCATTATTTCAGCCAGTTTTTTTATTGTAATATCTTTGCCTGTACCCACGTTGTATATGGAGTTAGGAAGATCTTTCGTCACAGCGAAGGCAACGGCATCAGCTAAATCATCTACATGGAGGAACTCTCTCATCGGAGTACCGCTACCCCAAAGATTTACAGTCGTATGACCTTGAATGACACCTTCATGAAATTTCCGAATCATTGCAGGAAGCACGTGAGACGTCTCTAAGCTGAAGTTGTCATTAGGTCCGTACAAATTTGTTGGCATCAAGCTTATATAAGGTAATCCATATTGTTCTCGTATTGCTTCACAGGCCTTTACACCTGCTATTTTAGCAATGGCATACCATATGTTTGTGGGTTCTAGAGGACCAGTCAGAATACTAGTCTCGTGAAGGGGCTGTGATGCAAATTTAGGATATATGCATGAGCTTCCTAAAAAAATGAACTTTTGAATCCTATGCTTTATGGCAGTATCAATTAGGTTACTTTGTATCTGTAAATTTTCCATTATAAATGGATAAGGGTGGTCTCTATTAGCGATAATACCCCCCACCCGAGCAGCTGCATTAATGATTATGTCGGGTCTTGACTTTTCTATAAAAGCATTAACTGCGGCTTGATTACGTAAGTCGAGCTCTCGGGATGATTTACCCAGTAATGTGTAGCTTTTATCAGTTGATAGGCGGCGCCAGATGGCTGATCCGACCATGCCACTATGGCCAGCAACATATATTTTTATTGGCATTTTATAGGCACATTATAGTTTACTAGAAAGCGGATTAAGTTTTAGATTCAGTTTCATTCCCAAATAATCTTTAATGCTTATACTCTCTTACAGTAAATGTTGGAGGCTATCAAGCTTAAATAATCATATGAATATTCGGAAAAGCTTAGTTTGTAAAACAATATTTGGTTTATTTTATCCGCATTATTTAGTGTTTTCCAATGGTCAGATTATTCGTGAGGTCGCCATTATCAAGTATTTATTTGGTCACCAGACATATACTCTGATGATATTGTTAAGGTGTTGAAAAGTTCTATCATCATTAATAAATTACGCTGGTGGTTACAAGCGGGCATCGGCAGCGTGCTTTGGAAGGATGGATTTAACGTCAAATATCACCTGGTTTGTAGATGTTTTCAATTGAAATGTTTTAAACTTTTCGTGTGCAACTGCTATTATTATAGCATTGTAGTCTTGCATATCAAGAATTCGATTAGCAGGAATAATTTCAATCCCGTACTCATTCAGTACCTCTTTTGGAGAGACCCATGGATCATGTATGTCAACACGCATATCAAAGGATATGAGCTCTTTATATATATCAATTACACGTGTATTACGAACATCAGGGCAGTTCTCCTTAAATGCGAATCCCAAGATCAAGACCTTGGCATCTAAAACTTGAATTCCCTTGCGCATCATTTGCTTAATCGTTTCATGCGCAACGTACTTTCCCATGCCATCATTTGTACGGCGACCCGCCAGAATTATTTCAGGATGGTAGCCCACCTCCTGAGCCTTTTGTGCGAGATAGTAAGGATCTACTCCAATACAGTGGCCTCCTACAAGACCCGGAGAGAACTTCATAAAGTTCCATTTCGTACCTGCAGCTTGTAATACTTCTTGTGTATCTATTCCAAGCAGGTTAAATATTTTTGATAGTTCATTGACGAAAGCGATATTTATGTCGCGCTGCGCATTTTCAATGACCTTAGCTGCTTCAGCTATCTTTATGGTTGATGCCTTATGAGTGCCGGCTGTGATAATTGAAGAGTAAAGCGCATCAACAAAATTAGCTGTATCTGGCGTGGAGCCAGAAGTTATTTTCATGATTTTACTTACGGTTCGTTCTCTATCTCCTGGGTTAATACGTTCCGGAGAGTAACCCACAAAAAAATCGATATTTAATCTAAGACCAGAGGCGCGTTCCAATAATGGGATACATTCTTCTTCGGTTGCTCCGGGGTATACTGTACTTTCATAGATTACGATATTCCCAGATGAAAGCACATGTCCAATGGTTTCACTAGCTCTATATAGAGGTTCGAGTATAGGCCTGTTGTATTTATCTGTTGGGGTTGGAACTGTAACTATATAGACATTGCAGGATGCTAAAAGAGAAGGCTCATTACTTACTACAAATTTTCCGCTATCTAATAGTTCTCTAAGGAGTTCTTCATCAACTTCAAGAGTGGTGTCCAATCCATCGTTTAGCTCTTTAACTCTTTCCTTATTGATATCAAAGCCAATTACATTGTATTTCTTTGCGAATTCAGTGGCGAGTGGCAAGCCAACATAGCCGAGCCCGATTATACCAATGTCTATTCTGTCGCCGTTTATCATTTTAGTGAATAATTTCCTAATTATTGAAAATCGGTTGCAAGGCTTCGCCAGTGATAAGTCGGTAGATTTTTTTCAAATTGAAACGAAATCTACCGACTATCAACAGATTGTGAAGTCGTAGCTGTTCAATTAGGTGACTGTTAGTATGGAAAATCGAGCTTCACGTTTTAGAGCAGGAAGTGGAAGCTCGTTGTGAATGGTGATATACTTTCGTTAGTTAAGCTGTGGTAGCAGCTCTTGGCAAAGGTAATAAAAAAGCTTAAGTGTATATAATTAATCACCTATGTTAATATTTAATTTATAAGTTTGAATCGAGTATTAAGCAACAATCACCAGTAAGCTGATACTGCTCGCCACTTTGAGGGCAGTTTGCAAGTCCTTGTTCATTAAATTTTAGAGAGTAACCTTGGCGGCTCATCCAACCTACTCTTCGAGCTGGATTTCCGACTACTAGGGCGTAATCTGGTATGTCTTTTGTTACGACTGATCCTGCCCCAACAAAGGCGTAATTACCAATGTTGTGTCCACAAATTATTGTTGCATTTGCACCAATAGTTGCACCTTTTTGAATGTGTGTTGACATATATACTGATCTTCGGTCTATACCCGATCTCGGATTAATAACATTAGTAAATACTGCTGACGGACCTAGAAAAACGTCATCTTCGCAAATTACACCTTCAAACAAGGATACATTATTTTGAATCCTAACATTATCCCCAATACGAACACCATTTGCAATGAACACATTTTGCCCAAGCGAACAGTTCTGTCCAATGGCTGCTCTGGACATGATATGACAGAAATGCCAAATTTTAGTACCAGAGCCTATTGTTGCACCCTCTTCGACAATAGCAGTTGGATGTATGAATATTTCGTTTGGAAGCTCAGTTGAGTGGTTCATTCGAGAGCTTATTAAAATTTGGATATTGAATAAAGAATACATCTGCATATCCTGAATGTACCCTGACTTATATCAGACAGCCGTAATTCGTATGGTCACCGATGAATTGCGGGCCGCTCCAGTACACCATACATGAAACAATGACAAATTACAAGGTAGATCGAGAAGTGTTTTCTACGACAAAAGAAAATTTTGGTTTTATTTTTGAAGACCGTGCATGTTGGAAGGAAAAGGCTTTGCTTTTGGAGTTAAAATTATGGTGGTTGAGAGAACAATTATGTATTGGAATTTCTGTATGAAAAAGGTAATTTACTATTAACATATTAATAGAATCGAATGTATTTTGTGTTTTTATCATGTTATCAATTTTTGTTGTATTTTTTTCATTTAAAATAAGATAAATACCTAGAAACTCTAGGTTTTAGCAGGTCCTGTGTCTCTACGTTGTCTCTTTTTTCGCCGGTTGGGTAACCAACTATACGATTCCTTTTTATCATCCTCGTAATACCCATACCCATACCCATACCCATACCCATACCCATACCCATACCCATACCCA
>CAYTVG010000014.1:101322-108504 GCA_964441755.1 uncultured Saprospiraceae bacterium | reverse complement strand
ATACCCATACCCATACCCATACCCATACCCATACCCATACCCATACCCATACCCACCACTCGTACGCACACGATTAAGTACCATTGCTAAACGTGGCAGTTTTTGATTTCGGTAAATATCATCTATCAAGCCGCAAACATTTTTTCCGCTAATACCAAAAGCTGTCACAAAAATACTGGTATTCACCATGGAATGTATTAGCAACGCATCAGTGACGAGGCCCAATGGAGCCGTATCAATCAGGATTACATCAAATTGCTTTTTTAGCTGATCGATGAGTTGTTTCATCTGTGGGCTCTGAATAAGTTCCGCTGGATTGGGAGGTATAGGCCCACTACTTACATGATACAGATTGGGATGAATGTCTGTTTGTACTATAATTTCGTCCAGGCTTGCTTCTCCTACTAAAAAATTTGTTGCACCTATCATATCCGCCGGCATACCCAAGTAGCGGCTGAGCTTGGGTTTTCGGAGGTCTAAGCCTATAATGCAGGTTTTCTGTCCACCCAACGCATACCCCATTCCTAAGTTTAGGGTGACAAAACTTTTACCCTCACCTGAAACTGCCGATGTAACCAGTATGATTGGTTGAGGTTCTCCTGCCAACATAAATTGCAAATTGGTACGTAGGAGGCGGAAGCTTTCGGCAACTCCTGATCGGCTTCCGGCCCTCACGACAATATGATCCGGTTTATTGGATTCAGCGATCGACCCTAAAAATGGAGCAGCTGTACCCATCCGTAAATCTTTTTCTGAGCGTATACGGTTGTCAAATAGTTGATTGAGTACGATGATCGCGACGGGTAATGCCAAGCCCAGCACTAACCCAATTACAAAGATTTGATTGCGTTTAGGGGTAACTGGCCCACGAGTCGTTGCTGAATCCACGACTCGTGAGTTAGCCACTTGTGCAGCCAATCCCAAGGCCGTTTCTTCTCTTTTTTGCAGGAGAAATAAAAATAGACTCTCCTTGATATTTTGCTGGCGCATAATCTGTAGTAGCTCCCTTTCGGCACTAGGGATATTACTTATCTCCCGATTAATGGGACTAAGTTTAGTTTCTAGCCGCTGTCTACGAAGCTGTAATTCATTCTGAAGTGTCTGTAAGCTGAGTTGCAGCGTTGTTTCTAGTTCTGCGAACTGAGTGGTGAACTGTTTAAGAGCAGGATTGGATTGCGTAGCAGATGCCAACAGTTGCTTTTCAGCTAACACTAATTCATTGTATTTAGCTACCAATTCAGCTAGCCCGGTCTGCATAAATTCAGAGGTTACAGGTAGGGTTGTTCTCCTAGAAGTGGAATGCTGTTGGGGCAATGCTTTGCGGAGTTGTTCTAAAATTTGTTCTTGTAACCTGATTTCCTCCAGTTGGCGATCCGTTTCAATTACCTGGGTGAGTGTATTTTGTGCAGCTGTTGATAAATCTAGGGGTACATTGCTCCGTTTTTTGAAGCTCTCTACGGCAGCTTCCACGTCAAAAAGCTCTGTGGCTACAAAAGATAAACGTTCGTTGATGAACTGTAGCGTGTTGGTTCCTGAAAGGTTCTTATCTTCGACTATGCTTTGGTTGTAGACATCCACCAACTCATCTAAGATATCGGCAGCCTTTGATGCTACCGGATCTTGCAAGGTTAAGTCTAGTACATTGGATTTGCCAATTATTTTTACATTAAGTGCTTCAGCATATTCTGCAGCGATTAGAGATGGGTCATGTATGTCAATAATGTAAGATGATTCCGTTGAGATAGTTCCCTTCCGACGAATTAACAACATGTGTTGGTTCCATACAAAAGGGAGATCAAAACGATATTTGGTGCTGTCTAAATTATCGCTGATGAGTGCAAAATAAGATGTATCAATTACAGAAACTTGGATGCTCGAGCCATACAGTTCATCATATCCTTGATTGGCATTCAGTACAAAAAGTTCTATTGGACTCTCAGGGGCGTATATTTCTGTAGTTAACACCCTTCCAACATTTGAATAGGTGATACCAAGTGAAAGGCTATCCACCACCCTTTGCATCAGGGATTTGGATTTTAGTAGCTGGATCTCGTCTTCAATATTATTGCCGCCACCTACCATGCCCAGTTCAGCGATAAGTTCTTCCTCGGAAATCAAGCCTCTGGAATCGTTATTTTTGATTAACAAGGTTGTATGCGCTTCGTAGGTTGGTATAGTGTACCTGAGAAAGACGTAGGCAACCGCATAGCCAAGCAACACACCCAGAGCGAGCCAATACCAATAATTAATTAATCGATGTAATAAGAGGCGGAAATCCAATCCGCCCTCCTCCTTATTATTCCACTCGTTTACAGCCTGATCAGCTTGTATCATAGTTGTTTATTAGCGGGTGAGTGCCAGAATAAGAGTAATGATGGAGAGTACGCCGGAAGAGTAGGCGATGAACCTTTGGGCAGGATCGGCTACGGTAGCTACTTTGGCTTGTATTGGCTCAACATAGATAAAATCATTTTGCCGTAAGTAAAAGTAAGGCGAATCAAAAAAGTCGCGTCTACGCAGATCAATACGAGTGTAAGTACGCTGTCCATCAATCTCCCGTACCAGCAGTACATTGGTACGGTTGGCGTAGGGTGTCAAATCACCTGCCAGACTGATAGCTTCTAATATGGTCATTCTCGGATTGGAAGAACGCAATACACCGGGTAGCTTAACCTCTCCCATAACGGAGACTTTGAAATTTAAAAACCTAATGTTAACAGCAGCATCCTGTAGGTAAGGCTGTAGGCGTGTATATATGTCCTGCTTGATTTCATCCAGTGTTTTTCCTGCTACCGCCAACTTACCTAATACAGGAAAGTCTACCATACCCATACCATCAACAAAATAGCCCTGTAGCAATTCTAACGGGAAAACACCTGCACCACTTTGCGGAGTAATTATCTGTGGGTTCATAGACTGCTGCGCATTGTCGGGGTTTACCTGTGGATTAAAAGGCGCTGCCGCCAAAGGATCAAAACTACTCACCGTGATCTGCAACAAATCTAGCGGCTGTACCTTAAGGTCTATTTGATTGGCTATTGCGGCGGCGCTGTCAAGCGGAAAGGTTGCTTCTGTAAAGTTTATTAACTCGTCATGTGTAACGCATGACTGCAATAGTACTATGCCCAAAGAAATAGCGAAATAGCGCATCTGCAACAAATAGTAAAAAGTAAGTAAATTTTGGGTGAGTACATGTTTGGACAAAAGTACATAATTTGGCATAATATGCAATAAGAATTATTCATCTTTACTCTCCGTCAATTCTGCTTCCCTTAACTGGACTACCTGTAAGTGTAGTCCATAGGTGAGTAAAGCTGCTGTGCTCAGCTCAAACAACAGCAGTTGGTGTATGTCGAGGGCCGGGTTGAGCAGCAGACAGGCGGTGACCATGCTGATATTGAAAACTACCAGCACAAGCGTCGCCTCTCCGTGCGTAAAGCCATAATCGATGAGCAGGTGGTGAATGTGGCGGCGGTCTGCCTTGAAGGGGCTCTGCCCCCGCAGCATGCGGGTGACGAATACCCGGCTGGTGTCAAACAGGGGCACGATCAGCAGGGCGGTAGCTATGGCAGCGCCGTCGGGTAGCTGGTAGAAGCGGTCGGCTGGCAGGCCGTGGTTGAGTTCGATGAAGCGGATGGACAGTATGGACACTACCAGGCCGATGATGAGGGAGCCGGTGTCTCCCATAAATATCTGGGCGGGGGTGAGGTTGTATTTCAGAAATGCCAGCATGGCACCCGCCAGTGAGAGGGCGAGGATGGCGTACTCCATGGAGCCTGCGAGGTAGAACCACAGGCCCAGTGAGCCGGCGATCAGCAGGCCTGTGCTGCCCGCCAGTCCGTTGATGCCGTCGATGAGGTTGAAGGCGTTGGTGATGACGAGCATGGTGAAGACCGTCAGCACCACCGACAGCCAGTAGGGCAGGTCGCCCGTGAATCCGAGCAGGCCATAGAGGCTTTCCAGCCGGATGTCCGACTTAATGGCCACGATGGAGGCGGCCATGAGTTGTGCTACCAGCTTTTTGCCGGGGGCTACCGGGGAGATGTCGTCTTTGGCGCCCACGAGGAAGATGATGGTCATGGCGCAGAGGATGTACTGCAGGTTGCCAAACACCTGAAAGGGGGTCCAGTAGACGATGGCGAAGATGGCGCCGGTAAAGATGGCGATGCCGCCCAAAGAGGGGGTGCGTATGTTGTGGGAGCTGCGCTCACCGGGCTCGTCATACAGGTGCTTGGCCCGCGCAATCTGAATGATGGAGGGGATGGCAAAGAAGGCCAGTATGAAAGCAGTCAGGAAAGCAAGGAGGAGCACCGGCATATACGCAGCAACATGTTTTAGTAAGTGAGGGGCGGTGTGTTGGCTGGTGGAGTGTGCGGGAGGATGTGTGCGTTTGTACTAAGGGACTTGCAGCTCTGCGCATCCGGGGATGCGCTTCAATACAAGCTTGTGTTGGCCTGTCCGGCAGCGGCGGGCCGGGCCTGCCGGGGGTGTGGTGACTTAGCGGGTGTGTGTATCCAGCGTTCGCAAGCCATCCAAAAACAAATGTAGCAAATTTTCCCGGACTGCGGCCGTGCCGGGCGGTTTTTTTTGTTAAAGTCCAAAAAGTTCTTCGTTGCGCCAGGGGTGGTCGAGTACCCGCTGCGCTTGTCGGTGGTCCAGGAAAGCCTGTAGTTGTTCGGCATGTGCGTGGTTGTGCAGGTCGGAGCCGAGGAGTTCGGCCATGTCGCGTTTGAGGAGTTCGTGTGCCATTTTTTCGGGTCCTTGTCCGTAGTAGCCGGCGAAGGAGAGGAGGTTGACTTGCAGCAGTACGCCGCTGTCGAGCAGTCGCTCGAGCCGGGCGAAGTTGCCGCTGAGGTAGCGATAGCGTTCGGGATGGGCGAGGATGGGCTTGTAGCCGCGGGTTTGCAGGGTGAAGAGGAGTTGTTCCCAGTGCGGGGGTTCGCCTGCCTGCGGGAGTTCTACCAGCAGGTGTTTTTGGGGGCTGAGGCAGAGCAGGGGTTGTTTGCTGGCGAGGAGGGCGTCGAAGCCTTCGTCGAGCATGTATTCTGCGGCGGCCTTGAGGTGGATGTTTTTTAGGTCTTCTGTGGCGTTGAGGGCGGTTTGGAGTTGGGAGAGGGCGGTTTGGATGGTTTCGGGGGTGTTGGGGTGGAGTTCTTTCATGATGTGGGGGGTGGCTATGAAGTGTTCATAACCTAGGTTGCGCATGGCGCGGATGAGTGCCAGGGCGGTGGGGGTGTCGGGGGCGCCGTCGTCGATGCCCGGGAGGAGATGGGAGTGCATATCCAAGATTGGATATGCACTTGGCTTTTTGTTTTTGAATAACCAGGAGAACATGGTTTTCTTTTTTTATAAAGGTAAGGGTAATTTTCAAATTTGTGCGCTTCGCGCACAAATTTGAAAATGAAGTGGGGGGTGGGGGCTGCGCCCCCGGGCCCCGCTTTTGCTGGAAGGGGGTAGGGGGCGCAGCCCCCACGCGCTGCTTTGGGCGAGGGTTGTGTTTTATGTGGGCTGCGCCCCCATAAAACACGAAGGGGCTTTCGGGGGCTGCGCCCCCGGGCCCCGCGTTTACTTAGCGATGGATTGTAGGGCCAATCGGTACGCTTCTTCCAGCTGTTGCTCACGGGTAAGATGGGTATTATCGATAACGATAGCATCTTCTGCTTTGCGGAGGGGGCTATCTTCCCGGGTGGTGTCGATGTGGTCGCGCTCTGTGAGGTTGTTGTGTATATCTTCAAGCGAAGCGTCTACGCCTTTGGCGATCAACTCCTGGTGGCGGCGGTGGCTGCGCACTTCGGGGGCGGCGGTGAGGAAGAGTTTGAGTTCGGCGGCGGGGAAGACGACGGTGCCGATGTCGCGGCCGTCCATGACGATGCCTTTGCGGGTGCCGATGGCTTGTTGTTGGGCTACCATGGCGCGGCGTACGGCGGGCAGGGCGCTCACGTGGCTTACTTGTTGGGATACTTGCATGCTGCGGATGGCTTCTTCTACGTCGCTGCCGTTGAGGTAGGTGCGGTTTTCGCCCGCTACGATGCGGAGGTCGATGCTGATGCGGGTGAGGGCTTGTGCTACGGCGGCTGCGTCCTGCAGGTCTGTGTTGTGCTGCAGGAAGTAGAGGGTAACGGCCCGGTACATGGCGCCGGTGTCGACATACACATAGCCGAGCCGCTTAGCGAGGGCTTTGGCCAGGGTGCTTTTGCCGCAGGAGGAGTATCCATCGATGGCGATGATGATTGCTTGTTGTGATGACATTGGTTGTGTTTAGCTTTGTGGTTGTGGTCCGCCGCCGGGGGGCGGGGCTGCTACTTTGGCTTTAGCAGGTGGCAGTGAGCTGCCGAAGGCAGCTCACTGCCGCTAAATACGAACAGCTGCCGGCAGCAGGGCCGCCAGACAGCTGTCCAACTGGGGTATGGATTAGCAAACGGGCTTAAATATCCCGCACAGAATTGCGATCGATGAGGATCTCTTTGAGTTCCTTCAAAAACTGGTATTGGTGGGGCAGGGCCCTGCGGAGGGCTTCTTTCATGGAAAGATAGGCCCCGTGGTCGAGTTCCTTGAGCTTTTCTTTGAGTTGGAGGGCATCCTCGTACAGCATGCGCTTGAGGCTGGGGATCTCGTGCCAGTCGCCCTCGATGGCCATGGCCGTCTCCTGGCTGCCGCCTTCTTCTTTGACCGACTCCAGCCGTATCAGCTGTTCGTCGTCGGCTTGCTGATCGGCGGGGCTGTCGTAGCTGCCGGGGCCCTGCGGGAAGCGCAGCGCCTGCTCGGCTTCGTCCTCGGGGAGGACGAAGATTTCGAGGCCTCGTTCGCGGAAGCGGTAGATGATTAGGCTTACTTTTTCTTGCAGGCTCATGTACAGCGGTTTGGGGGTTCTGCTGCTAAACGGGGGTTTAGCAGCAGGGGAAATTGTTTTTTTTAACAATGTGCTGAAAGAAAGGTTTATAATTTTTTTTTCAGCGCTGTAGATCTTGGCAAAGATAGGCAATTTCTTTTCGGGCCCCGTTGGGGCCCGAAAAGAAATTGGTTTTTTTGCGCGGTTTGCGCTGCTGCTTGGTCGCAGCAGCGCAAACCGCGCGAGGTTGGGGGTGTGCGGCTGGCGCTGCTGTGTGTGGCGCAGCAGCGCAAACTGGGCGAGGTTGGGGGTGTGCGGCTGGCGCTGCTGTGTGTGGCGCAGCAGCGCAAACT
>CAYTVG010000014.1:62881-101222 GCA_964441755.1 uncultured Saprospiraceae bacterium | reverse complement strand
CGCAGCAGCGCAAACCGCGCGAGGTTGGGGGTGTGCGGCTGGCGCTGCTGTGTGTGGCGCAGCAGCGCAAACTGGGTGGAGATACAATAAAAAAAGGCGGCCATCCGGTGCAGGGATGGTCGCCTTGGGGTGTGGAGATAGGGGGATTCGAACCCCCGGCCTCTTGCATGCCATGCAAGCGCTCTAGCCAGCTGAGCTATACCCCCGGCTGTGGGAAGCCTGTTGCTTCTTGCGGCTGCAAATATAGGACAATTCCCCAAGCATACAAGTGCAGGGATAAAAAAAATAAGTGCTGCTGCAGCCCCGGGCCGGCGCCCGGGGCAATAGCCAATCAGCGCCCGGGGCAGCAGCAGCAAAAATCAGTGCTGCCGGTTGACAGCCAGCAGTAATTCCTGCAGGCAGGGGAGGAGCTCGGCGGGCAGCAGGGGCTTTTGGAGGTAGGCTTGGGCGCCGGCGGTGAGGGCGCGCGCCTCTTCATCATAGCTGGCTTTGGCCGTGAGGGCGATGACGGGCAGGGGGCGCTGTTGGCGCAGGCTGCTGATGAGCTCCCAGCCCGGCAGATCGGGCAGTTCGAGATCTACCAGTGCGAGATCAAAATCGGTCCCGGCCGCCAGCAGCTGTGCCTGTTCGGCGCTGGCCGCGAACGCCAGTTCGGCCATCGGCAGCTCCTTATTGAGCAGGCGGCGGATGGCCATCTGCTGCACCGGATGGTCTTCGACCAGCAGCACCCGCAGCGCCCGGCCGCCCCAGGTTTCTGCCGGCATCTGTGCGATGGGCGGCAGCACCTGCACCGGCAGCTCGATGCGCAGCTGCAGCCGCCCGCGGCGCAGCGTCTGCAGCTGCACCCGGGCCTGCAGCCGTTGCTCGAGTTCGCTGCACACATGATCGAGCAGTTGGCTGTAGGCCGGCTGCGGGCAGTGCCCGCTGACCAGCGACAGCACGCTGCCCATAGCTATAGGCTCCGCCCCGGCAGCAGCCGGCGGCAGCCCTTCGTATTCGAGTACAAACACCAGTTGCGCCTCCGCCTCCGCCCCGGACAGGCTCACCGTCAGTTCGATCGGCTGATCCCCCTGCCGATTGACCAGTGCCCGCTCGCACTGGCTGCAGACATACTGAAAGATAGTGCCCACCTCTGCCAGCAGCATGCCCGGCAGATCAGCAGCAGTCTGTATGCTAAACGGCACCCGCTTGCGATTGGCGCGAAAGAGGACCATGCGCCGCAGCGAGTCGAGCAGTCGCGACAGGTCGAAACCCGACCGCTGCCGGGCAGGGTCGGAAGGATGAAAAATGCGGGCAAAGGCCAGCAGCGGGTAGACGCCCGAGGTGATATCATTGAGTGAATCCGACAGCTCATCGACCAGTTGCTGCTGCAGGCTGCTCAGTTGCGTATGCCGCAGTCCGTCGAGGCGGCGGATCATAGCGTCAACCGGCGGGTGGATGAGGGGCGCCAGCTCGTTGAGCACCGCCTCGGCGGTAGTTGGCGCGCCGGGCGAGGGTAGCGGTGCGGCCGCTGTGTCCGTGGGGGCTGCTGTGGGGGGGGCTGCCTGCGCAGCTGTCTGTGCTCCCGTCTGTGCTGCCCCGGGCACAGCCCCGGCTGCCGCTGTCGCTGCAGGCCCCGTCGCCGGCTGGCCCGCGTAGGCCCTGCCCGCATAAGTGCCGCCCGGCGCCGCAGCCCCCAGTCCGCCCGGATCCGCAATCTCCTGCACGGTGCCCATGAGCAGGATGCGATTGGACTGCTCATCGAATTTGAGTTGCGCCTTGGCCAGTATATGCCGTAGCTGCCGGTGGTTGACCAGCACCCGGTAGCTAACTTCTACCGCTTCGCCGCTGTTGACAGCCTCGTTGAAAAACTGCTGCAGCCGCGGCTGGTCTTCGCTGTGGGCGAGGCGGATAAAATCGGAACGTGTGGGCAGCAGCGAGCCCGGCTTGAGGCCGAAGCGCTCGAAGGTTTCCGGCCGCCACTGCATGACATTGGACACCAGGTCGAGTTCCCAGGCCCCCAGGCCGGCCAGTCGCTGGTTGGATGCCAGCGCCTCCGTATCCTTGGAGAGCGACTCATTTATTTTGCGGAGTTCGGCCTCATTGTGAAAGCGCGTGAGTGCATAGTCGATCGACTCACTCAGCCGCCGGCTTTCGAGCCGGTGTTTGACCAGATAATCCTGTGCCCCTTCGCTCACAGCCCGCTGGCCGCTGCGTTTGTTATCATTGCCCGTGAGCACGATGACCGGCAGTTGCGGCACCCGTTCGCGCCAGTTGGTGAGGGTGCGCAGGCCGGTACTGTCGCCGATACTCAGATCGAGCAACACCAGATCGATGGGGTGGTCGTTGGCCAGCTCTACCCCCTGCGCCAGGGTAGCCGCTTCAAAAAGCTTGAACGGCATTTTGGACTCATTGAGCAGATGCCGGATGTAGGCAGCATCGGCCGGCGAGTCTTCAATCAAAAGCAAGACGTACATAAATGGTGTTCTTCACTGGGTAGAATGATACGTATGTTGTTCGGTCAATACGGTAGTTAAAGGAGGAACTTGTACGCGGGCAGCAGTATACTGCGGGTCAGGGGTTATTGTGTAAAAAGGACATCAGATGCTGCTGACAGCAGACATCGTGCCGGAGCCGGCATGAGCTGCTCTGCCGCAGCAAGGCTGCGGCCAATGCCTGCCGCAGCACTACAGATTGGTTGGCAGCAGGCTGGTCGACAGCCAGAAAGTCTCGACATTGCGCATAATCTCGACAAACTGATCAAAGTCTACCGGTTTGGTAACGAAGCTATTGGCGTGCAGGTCGTAGGAGAGCAGCACATCGCGCGGCGCCGAGGAGGTCGTCAGCACGACCACCGGTATGCGGCACAGCACAGGTGACGCTTTGATCGACCGCAGCACCTCCCAGCCATCGTAGCGCGGCAGGTTGAGATCCATCAGGATGAGGTCGGGTGTAGGCGCGTCCCGCCATTCGGCGGTTTTTCTGACAAAAGCCATGGCCTGCTCGCCGTCGGCCGCGACATGCAGTTTTACCTGCCGTTGGCTGTGACGGAAGACTTCCTGCATGAGCAGGACATCGCCGGGATTGTCCTCTACGAGCAACACATGGTACATGCGGTTCACGCTGTTGGGCATTTTGTTTTTTTTGAATTGCCTTACGCGAGTTGGGGAGGTTGCTCTTTTTTTGTTTTTTCCACGTCTAACAAATGTAAGGGAAAATATTTATTTGGCGGTGGTTACCGCCAAATAAATGTGGCTTGGGGTTGTTTTTGCGGCTTGGCCGCAAAAACGAGGGGGGTGCTGCGCTGGCGGCTGCCGCTGCCGGCGCAGCACGTGAAAATCTTCTTGTTTTTGCGGCGAAGCCGCAAAAACCACCCAATCCTTATCTTTTTGGCAGCAACCGCTGCCAAAAAGATAAAAAACCCTATCATTGCAGTGGCAAAACGCCAAGCTTTTGCCACATACCACTACCGCTATGGATCAACTAACCGTGATGCTTTCACTCTTCGAAAGCCACCTGCAGCAGCGCAAATTCGAACAGGCGCCCGCCACCCTGTACGAGCCCGTCAACTACCTCCTTGGCCTGGGCGGCAAGCGCCTGCGCCCGGTGCTCGCCATGATGGGCTACTACCAGTTTGCCGACGATGTGGAAGCGGCCCTGCCGGCGGCCATGGCCGTGGAGATGTTCCACAATTTCAGCCTCATGCACGACGACATCATGGACCAGGCGCCCATGCGGCGCGGCATGCCCACGGTACACAGCCGCTACGGCCTGAATGCCGCCATCCTGTCGGGCGACGTCATGCTGATCTACGCCTACGCCTTTCTGATGGAGACGCAGCGGGCGGAAGCCCTGCCCGCCATGGTGCGCGTATTCAACCAGGTAGCCATAGACGTATGTGAAGGCCAGCAGATGGACATGGACTTCGAGTCGGTCGAAGAAGTAAGCATTGACGCCTACCTCGCCATGATCGAGCGCAAGACCGCTGTCCTGCTGGCGGCCAGCCTGCAGCTCGGCGCCCTGGCCGCCGGCGCCTCCGCTGCCGACCAGGCCCTGCTGGCCGAGTACGGCCGCCTCAACGGCATTGCCTTTCAGTTGCAGGACGACTACCTCGACGTCTTTGGCCAGAGTGGCCGTGTAGGCAAGCGCCCTGCGGGCGATATTGTACAAAACAAAAAGACCTTTTTATACCTCAAAGCGCTGGAGCGGGCCGACGCGCCCACCCGCGCCGAGCTCCTCGCCTGGTACCGGGAGACGGGCGATGCCCGCGCTGAGGAGAAGGTAGCTGCCGTGAGGGCCATCATGGAGCGCCTGGAGGTGCCGGCCGCCCTCGAGGCCCTGCGCGACGACTACCACGCCCGCGCCGAGGCCTCCCTCGACCGCGTATCGGCCCCTGCTGACCGCAAGCAAGGGTTGCGCGCTTATGCGCGATTGCTTCTGCAAAGAAGTCATTAAGGTTTTGGGCGGCTTCGCCCCCCAAAGACCTGATGCCATGCATTCTTGCCGGTGGATTTTGCGGCTGGCGCCGCAAAATCCATCTCCCCTCGTTTTTGCGGCGAAGCCGCAAAAACACCCCAGCAGCCATATTTCTTTTCAAAACAAACCAAAATACTGAATATCAATTCATAATATCTCACCTGCTAACAGGTTTGACGGGGATACCCTATCTTTGTTCAGCGCAAATACGCCAGCCTGTGTTCGTTAATCAACACCATAACTTAGCAGACACAAGTTGATAGAGCAGCGCAGTTGCAGCTTGCAGCGATAGTATCACAGCGCAGGCAGCAACGAACACATCTTATGAAAAACCCTGGTAAGCCACTGGCAGTAATCAGATAATTCAATTAACTTTGCTTATGGCGGATGCATCATCACGACTGGTTATTGCCAACCCAATTTACGATGTGGTATTCAAATACCTGATGGATGATCCGGTGGTAGCGGCAACCTTTCTGTCTACGCTCACAGGCATAGAAATCGAGACGATAGAACCCTTGCCGCAGGAAATGACCATTGGCCAAGACCCGGGCGGATCTGTGGAGTCTTCAACAAGTAAGCTGCGGATTTCGACTTATCGACTGGATTACGGAGCCTGGGTGCGGGAAAAAGGTCAGGGAAGGGGCAGAATCATTATCATTGAAGTACAATTATCTACGGCATTCGCAGAAAGTCTTCGGTTTCGAAAATACCTTAGCTACCAGTATGGTGATCGTCGTTTGTTCAATGAGGTCACGGGTGCTGGTGGGCGCATAAACAAGCTTGGGGTACCGATTTTTCCCATCTACATTTTGGGTGCCGGAGACCGGGTACTGGGAGATGCGCCTGTGGTGGCAGTAAGGACGATACTTGAGGACGGGCACAAGGGGGGATTACTGGGGGCATCGAGGAGCGATTTCATAGACGCGCTGTTTCATGAGGGTATGATTATCAACATCCCAGCCTTGAAAGGCAAGCGTCGCGATGAGCGGGAGCAATTGTTGAGTATTTTTGATCAGGCTAATGCACAAAAAAATAAGCGGACTATGCTGGTACAGATGAGCGATATTCCGGAAAAGTTCCATCCGTTGATTCGGCGGCTGCAAGCAGCGTTGAATGTGGAGGATGTTGGTGATATGATTCTTATTGACGATGATTTTTTCGAGGATATGAAGGAGTCTGATTACATGGATAAACAGGCGGAGCGAATGACCAAAGAGGCCGAGCTCATGGTTGCCAAGGCTGCCTTGATGATAGAAGAGGCCAAGCGTATTGAGGAGGAGGTGAAGCGCGTAAAAGATGAGGTAAGACGCCTGAAAGAATTAAGAAAGCGTAAAGAAGAGGCGAGAATGCGCAGGGAAGAGGCGAGGATGCGCAGACTGGAAAGAAGAAAGTATAA
The DNA here is from genome assembly GCA_964441755.1 of uncultured Saprospiraceae bacterium. Lineage (GTDB taxonomy): Bacteria > Bacteroidota > Bacteroidia > Chitinophagales > Saprospiraceae > JAUMBM01. Next base: position 95,368 of record CAYTVG010000014.1, on the reverse strand, counting down.
GGAAGCTACGGCAGAAGGACATAAGCCTGAGGAAGGAGCTACAGAGCGGGGTAGGGAGGAAGTGAGCATGCATACTATTGACGAATCAAGGCGTCTAAGGGAAAAGGTGCTGCTGGAAGTTGAGGTAGCCAATAAGGAGAGAGCAAAGGCTATTAAACTACTGCTGGCAACGGGTACATCTCCTCAGTTCATTGCAGAAAAACTAGGTCTCAGCGAGGAGGAAATTCATCGCATTGATGCGGCGCAGCTGTAGAAAGCAGTTTTTTTCAAAGCGAAGGCGGCTGCCCCTTTTAAACAACCTTTATCTGCGGATTTTGCGGCTGCTGCCGCAAAATCCACTGCCCCTCGTTTTTGCGGCGCCAGCCGCAAAATCCAACCTGCCCCTTGTTTTTGCGGCGAAGCCGCAAAAACACATCCCCGTTTATCAGTTCAAAAACAACTTCCCAGTGAGCCACTCCTCCTCGATGGAGGCGCCATTTCGCTTATAAAAATCAATAGCACCGCCATTCCAGTCGAGCACCTGCCACTTGGCGAGGCGGCAGCCGAGCCCCCGCGCCCGCGCGAGGAAAGCATCAAAAAGCCGTTGCCCGATGCCGTGGCGCCGGAAGGGCTCGCGCACCACAAAATCTTCGAGGTAGAGCATGCGGCCTTTCCAGGTGGAGTAGGTGAGGTAGAAAAAAGCCATGCCCACCACCTGCCCGTCGTAGTCGGCAACGAGGATTTCGAACAAGCCGGCCGCGAAATCGCGGCGATAAGTATCCAGCGTAGCCGTAAAAGCATCGGCTGCCTGCTCGAAGTCCGCCAGTTCACCCACCAGCGAATGGACAGCCGGCAGATCATCGGCGGTAGCGGGGCGTATGCACAAGCGGGAAGCATCAAAATCCATGGGCAGCATTTTTTTTCCCAAAAATATAGAAACAAGTGGGTATCTGTACGCCAAAGGCGGTATAATTGTGTGCGCAGCGCTGCCGCCCTGCTGTATGCTTGTGCATATACGGCAAAAGCCGGTACGAACAGCGGGCGGCACAGAGCCGGCCCCGAAGCTGTGCAGGGCATGCCGGATGCAGCTAAACAAGCGGCAGGTATCGCTGTTGTACAGCGACCCGGCCTTCAGGATAAACAACCCGTCTGTTGTACAGCAAGGCGGGGCCATTTTTTACCAAAAAGCAACACACATGCAAGCAAGGCAGCTATGGCTGCTGCTGCCCCTGCTGTGGCTGACCGCCACAGCCTGCGGTGACCGCCGGCAGGCAGCAGACGTGATCTACTACGACGGGCGATTTTACACCCTGGATGAAAAGCAGCCCTGGGCCACGGCTGTGGCCATCCGCGACGGCCACCTGCTGGCCGTGGGCGACAGTGCCACCGTCTTCGCCTACCGGGGCGACAGCACCCGGCTGCTGGCGCTGGGCGGCGCCTTCGCCATGCCCGGCTTCATCGAGGGCCACGCCCACTTTTCGGGCCTCGGCAGCAGCCTGCAGCAGCTCAACTTTTTGCAGGCGACGAGCTGGCAGGAGATAGTAGCACAGGTAGCAGCCCGGGCGGCGGAGACCCCGCCGGGGCAGTGGATCAGCGGTCGCGGCTGGCACCAGGAAAAATGGCTGCCTTCGCAGCTCCTGACCGTCGACGGTTACCCCTACCACGACGCCCTGAGTGCGATGACCCCTGACAACCCCGTCATCCTGCGCCATGCCAGCGGCCACTCGCTGTTTGCCAACGCCAAAGCCATGGAGCTGGCGGGCATAGGCCCCGACACCCCCGACCCTGCGGGCGGGCGCATCGTGCGCGACAGCCGCGGCCGCGCCATCGGCGTATTCGAAGAGCGCGCCATGGAGCAGGTGAGCCAGGCCTATGAGCGCTACCGCAGCAGCCTCTCGCCCGAGGCGCTGGCGGCCGAGTGGCAGGAGGGCATAGACCTGGCTACGGCCGAGTGCCTGCGCAAAGGCGTGACCTCTTTCCAGGATGCAGGTGCCAGCTTTGAGGAAATCGAGCGCTACGCCGCCCTGGCCGATGCCGGCCGGCTCGACCTGCGGCTGTGGGTGATGATACGCCGCGGCTACCGGGAGATGGCCGAGCGGCTTGCGCGGGGCGGCTTTCCCATCATCGACCGGGGCGGGGAGACCTTCACCTGCCGGGCCATCAAGTCGGAGCTCGACGGCGCTCTTGGCGCCTTCGGTGCCTGGATGCTGCGCCCCTACAGCGACAATCCCGACGTGAGCGGTCAAAACACCACCCGCTTGTCGACGGTCGACAGCATAGCAGCCCTCGCGCTGCGCTACGATATGCAGCTCTGCGTGCACGCCATCGGCGACCGCGCCAACCGGGTATTTCTCGACATGGTGGAGCGCCTGTCGGCAAAAGAGCCGCGGGTACGCCAGCTTCGCTGGCGGTCCGAGCACGCCCAGCACCTCGACACGGCCGACATTAAGCGCTTTGCGCAGCTCGGAGTGATTGCCAGCATGCAGGGTGTGCACTGCACCTCTGACGCACCTTTTGTGACCAAGCGCCTCGGTGAAGAGCGCGCCCGCGCCGGCGCCTACGCCTGGCGCAGTCTGCTGGATGCCGGCGCCGTCGTGAGCAACGGCACCGATGCGCCTGTGGAGGACGTAGACCCCCTCCGCAGCTTCTACGCCACCGTCACCCGCCGCCGCCCCGATACCGGCCTGATTTTTTACCCCGAGCAGGCGCTCACGCGCGCAGAAGCCATCTACTCCTACACCCTGGCGCCCGCCTATGCCGCCTTTGAGGAGCAGCAAAAAGGCAGCCTGCAAGCCGGCAAGCTGGCCGACATCGTGGTCCTTTCCAACGACCTGCTGGCCTGCGCCGATGAGGAGATACTGCAGACCAAGGTCCTCATGACCATCGTCGGCGGGGAGGTAAAATACAAGCTCGAGAAGCAATAAGTACGGACTGTGGCGGCGGTTGCCGCCACAGTCCGTTGATCTGTATTGAGCTGGCCGGGCCGCCCGGCCGGCTCAAATCAACCAAACCAACCAATGACTTACAAAAGCATACAACAGGTTGACATCCTCGCCATCGGCGTACACCCCGACGATGTAGAGCTCGGCTGCAGCGGCAGCCTCCTCCGGCAGTTATCGCTGGGCCACAGCGTAGGCATACTCGACCTCAGCCTTGGCGAGCTCGGCACCCGCGGCAATGCCGCCCTGCGGCTGCAGGAATCCCATGCCGCCGCCGCCCTCCTGGGCGCCAGCTTCCGCCACAACCTCGGCCTGGCCGACGGCTTTTTTGAGCACAACCGCGCCAGCATTGAGCAGATCGTAGCCGTCGTGCGCGCCGCCCGCCCCACCATTGTCCTCGCCAACGCCCTGAGCGACCGCCACCCCGACCACGGCCGCGCCGCCAGGCTGGTCGCCGACGCCTGTTTTTTTGCAGGCCTCCTCAAGCTACCCACCGTTGATGCCGCCGGCCAGCCGCAGGAGCGCTGGCGTCCCCGGGCAGTATACCACTACATCCAGGACCACAACCTTACGCCTGATTTCTGTACAGACATTACCGATTTCATAGACCGCAAGATCGAGCTGGTCACCACCTTCGGCTCCCAGTTCTACAACCCTGCGGATGCCCGCTACCGGGAGGAGGCCGAGAGTCCGATCTCCAGTAAGGAGTTTTTGGACTTTGTACGCGCCAAGGCGGCGGCTTACGGCCGCAGCAGTGGGTTTGCTTTCGCTGAGGGCTTTAATGTGGCGCGTACGCCGGGGGTGAAGGATTTATTTGATTTGTTGTAATTCGCTGCTTGCGCAGCGAATTACGGGTTTTAGCAAGGGCGGCTTAGGCCGCCCTTGCCGGAGGGGTATCTCTGGCGGCTTGCGCCGCAGAGATGAGTCTATATTTCTGGCGGCGCCAGCCGCCAGAAATATTTTTTTTGTTTCGGTGCGAAGCACCGAAACAATCCACAGCCACGCACGGCCTGCAAAATTTACAAGGAACCCGTATATTTGTAGTATGAAACGCTTCTTCAACACAACCGGACTGTGCGACCCGCAGGATCACTACATGGTGGATCCATTCAGGCATCACTATGAGGATGTTATACACCTGATCAGGTCCAAACAGTACTTCCTGCTGCACGCCCCACGGCAAACGGGCAAGACCACATTTCTGCACGCCCTGGCTCACCGGCTCAACCGCGAGGGGTCGTATATCGCAGTAGTCTGCTCGCTGGAATCCGCGGGCTACCCCAGCATCTCGGTCGAGGATGCCAATGAGGTATTTATAGGGTCCTTACACCGGATGGCTGGTTTTTTCCTTGAAAAACAATACCTGCCACCGGATCCGGCCACCTACACGGGCAGTAATTCCCTCTTTGGCCAATACCTGACCGACTGGTGCCGCGCCCTCGACAAGCCGCTCGTACTCCTGCTGGATGAGGTAGACTCCCTCTACGACGATGTGCTCATCTCCACCCTGCGGCAGTTGCGCGACGGCTTTCAGTCCCGGCCCCACAACTTCCCGCAGTCGGTAGCCCTCGTGGGGCTGCGCGATATCCGCGAGTATCGCCTGCGCGCGCGTGCCGATAACCCTTCCATCGGTGCGGGTTCGCCGTTTAATATCAAGGCAGCGTCTTTCTTCCTGCCGATTTTCTCCAGAGAGGAAGTGCGCGATCTGCTGGATCAGCACACAGCGGACACCGGGCAGGTTTTTTCACCCGAAGTGTTTGAAAAAATCTATGAATACAGCGGTGGCCAGCCCTGGCTGACCAATGCGCTGGCGAATGAAATCGTATACAAGTTGCTCAAAAACGACTATACCCGGCCCATCAGTCCGGACATGGTCGATATCGCCAAAGAGCGCCTCATCGAGCAAAGGCAGACACATCTCGACAGTCTGGCCGACAAGATCGATGAGCCCCGCGTGCGACCTATCGTCATGAGCATCATCACCGGCGAGGCGCCGGCTTTCGACGGCTTCGACGATGCCCTGCGCTACTGCCGCGACCTCGGCATCATCACGGGCAGCAGCCCTATCCGCTTTGCCAATCCCATTTACCGGGAAATCATCACCCGCATTCTGAACTCCTCTCTGCAGCAGGGTATTGACTCAGATGTCGCCCTGACGGCCTGGTATCTCCGGCCGGACGGCTCGTTGGATATGGACAAGCTGCTGGCTGCTTTCGCCGATTTTTACCGCTGGAATTCCGAATCCTGGCTGGAGCGCTTCCAGTACAAGGAGGCGGGCCACCAATTGCTGCTGATGGCCTTCCTGCAGCGCATCATCAACGGAGGCGGGCGCATTGAGCGGGAAATGGCCGTGGGCAACGGGCGTACCGATTTGGCGGTGTTCTGGAAGGGACAGCTAATCCCCATCGAGATCAAGATGCACCATGACAAGTGGTCACAGTCCGACGGCCTGCAACAACTGGCCCGCTACATGGACAAGCTAGGCCAAAAGCGGGGCTATCTCGTCTTTTTCGAGAAAAAATCCTCCGGAGAACTGCCCTGGGAGCAGCGCATCCGCCAGGAGATCCACAAAGTAGACGACAAGGAGATTGTATTGTTGGGGATGTAGCAGGCATACAGCTAGCGGCGCCAGCCGCCAGCTGTACCCCCTCGTTTCGGTGCTACGCACCGAAACAAAAATGCCACACAGCTAGCGGCGCCAGCCGCTAGCTGTACCCTCCCGTTTCGGTGCGAAGCACCGAAACAACCCACAGCCACGCACGGCCTGCAAAATTTACAAGGAACCCGTATATTTGTAGTATGAAACGCTTCTTCAACACAACCGGACTGTGCGACCCGCAGGATCACTACATGGTGGATCCATTCAGGCATCACTATGAGGATGTTATACACCTGATCAGGTCCAAACAGTACTTCCTGCTGCACGCCCCACGGCAAACGGGCAAGACCACATTTCTGCACGCCCTGGCTCACCGGCTCAACCGCGAGGGGTCGTATATCGCAGTAGTCTGCTCGCTGGAATCCGCGGGCTACCCCAGCATCTCGGTCGAGGATGCCAATGAGGTATTTATAGGGTCCTTACACCGGATGGCTGGTTTTTTCCTTGAAAAACAATACCTGCCACCGGATCCGGCCACCTACACGGGCAGTAATTCCCTCTTTGGCCAATACCTGACCGACTGGTGCCGCGCCCTCGACAAGCCGCTCGTACTCCTGCTGGATGAGGTAGACTCCCTCTACGACGATGTGCTCATCTCCACCCTGCGGCAGTTGCGCGACGGCTTTCAGTCCCGGCCCCACAACTTCCCGCAGTCGGTAGCCCTCGTGGGGCTGCGCGATATCCGCGAGTATCGCCTGCGCGCGCGTGCCGATAACCCTTCCATCGGTGCGGGTTCGCCGTTTAATATCAAGGCAGCGTCTTTCTTCCTGCCGATTTTCTCCAGAGAGGAAGTGCGCGATCTGCTGGATCAGCACACAGCGGACACCGGGCAGGTTTTTTCACCCGAAGTGTTTGAAAAAATCTATGAATACAGCGGTGGCCAGCCCTGGCTGACCAATGCGCTGGCGAATGAAATCGTATACAAGTTGCTCAAAAACGACTATACCCGGCCCATCAGTCCGGACATGGTCGATATCGCCAAAGAGCGCCTCATCGAGCAAAGGCAGACACATCTCGACAGTCTGGCCGACAAGATCGATGAGCCCCGCGTGCGACCTATCGTCATGAGCATCATCACCGGCGAGGCGCCGGCTTTCGACGGCTTCGACGATGCCCTGCGCTACTGCCGCGACCTCGGCATCATCACGGGCAGCAGCCCTATCCGCTTTGCCAATCCCATTTACCGGGAAATCATCACCCGCATTCTGAACTCCTCTCTGCAGCAGGGTATTGACTCAGATGTCGCCCTGACGGCCTGGTATCTCCGGCCGGACGGCTCGTTGGATATGGACAAGCTGCTGGCTGCTTTCGCCGATTTTTACCGCTGGAATTCCGAATCCTGGCTGGAGCGCTTCCAGTACAAGGAGGCGGGCCACCAATTGCTGCTGATGGCCTTCCTGCAGCGCATCATCAACGGAGGCGGGCGCATTGAGCGGGAAATGGCCGTGGGCAACGGGCGTACCGATTTGGCGGTGTTCTGGAAGGGACAGCTAATCCCCATCGAGATCAAGATGCACCATGACAAGTGGTCACAGTCCGACGGCCTGCAACAACTGGCCCGCTACATGGACAAGCTAGGCCAAAAGCGGGGCTATCTCGTCTTTTTCGAGAAAAAATCCTCCGGAGAACTGCCCTGGGAGCAGCGCATCCGCCAGGAGATCCACAAAGTAGACGACAAGGAGATTGTATTGTTGGGGATGTAGCAGGCCGGCTGCTCACAGGTCATTTCGCTGCTACGCACCGAAACAAAAAATGCTATACAGCTAGCGGCGCCAGCCGCCAGCTATACCCTCTCATTTCGGTGCGAAGCACCGAAACACCCCATAGCCATACAGCTAGCGGCGCCAGCCGCTAGCTGTACCCCCTCATTTCGGTGCGAAACACCGAAATACCCCATAGCCATACAGCTAGCGGCGCCAGCCGCTAGCTGTACCCTCTCATTTCGGTGCGAAGCACCGGAATACCCTACAAAAATGTTTTAAACAAATATTTTGTAAAATATTTGTTTAAAACATTTCCACCCCTTACCTTTGTTGCAGAACAAAAGCAACATGGTCATGAAAGATTTTAACACACAGGATTTCCCGTTCATCCGGCAGCACTGGTTTAAGATTAGCCTCGTGATACTGCTCTTGTACGCCATCTTCAGCAAAGACATGGAGATCAAACTCGAATTCAGCAAACCCGAGGCCGTAGAAACCGTCCTGAGCGAAACCAGCGCCCCTGCCGCTGCCCGGCCCGCCAGCGTCGGCAGCAGCCCAGCAGCCGGCCCTGCCGACGGCCGTACCGGCGCTACTGCCGGGCGGGCTGCCGCCGCGGGCGATACGGATGCCACCACCACCCGCACCGATCCACCCACACAGCGTCGGGCAGAGCAACTCAACATCATGGGCGGTTACAGCTCCTCCACCGAAGGTGAAGACGCCCTTTACACCGCCATGCTGTCTGCAGGCAACACCCGGCTCAGTGCCCTGGCCGACCGCTTCGCCAAGGTCGCCGCCGCTGAGCAGGCAAAATTTGGTATCCCGGCATCCATAACGCTGGCCAGCCTGCTGCTTTACAGCCAGGGCGGACAATCAGCACTCGTAAACAAAGGCAACAACTTCTTCGCCATGCCCTGCACTGCCGACTGGCTGGGCGACACCGTCAACGAAGGCGGCCGTTGCTACCGCTACTACGAAAGCGCCTGGATGAGCATCCGCGACCACAGCCTGTTCATGACCACCGGCAAGCAGACCAAATTCCGCCAACTGCGCGGCAAGCCCTGCCGGGAGTGGGCACGCGCCATCGAGCGCTCCGCCATCTACCCGCACCCCCACATCGCCTCCCAGTTGTTGCGCACCATTGAGCGCTTCGAACTGCAGCAGTACGACTAGGGCATTGCATTGTGCTTCGCTGCAAGCAGCAAAACCAAATTTACGACAGCCTGTTGCCCGGTTCATTTTACCAACATGAACCTGGAACCGGGCAGAAAGAGCCCTCCCAAGGCGGCAGCACTGCCCCGGGAGGGCTCTTTCCGCCCGGTAATATTAATTACCCCGTTTGCGCGCTAATGTCACCTTCTTAAGTAGTTGAGATCACATATTCGCCTGCCCCACAGGTATAGCTTTGTACAAGATTCAAACATCGTGTAATTGCTTTACCATGAAAAAGTTACTGATCTTAGGCGCCGGTGCTGCGGGCACCATGATGGCCAATCACCTGTCCAAAAAACTATCGCCCCGCGAATGGCAGCTCACCATTGTCGACCAGGAAAAGCAGCACTACTACCAGCCCGGCTTCCTGTTCTTCCCTTTTGGTCAGTACGAAGAGCGGGACATCATACAGCCCATCGATAAATTCATCCCCCGGGGCGTAAAGCTGGTCAACCAGCCCATTGACCGCATCGACGGTGAGCAGCAGCAAGTGCTTCTGCAAAATGGTGAAACCCTCACTTACGACCTGCTCATCATAGCCACCGGTTCCCGCATCGCGCCCGAGGAAGTTCCCGGCCTGCTGGAGTCCAACTGGCAGCAGGAGACCTTCGACTTTTATACTTACGAAGGTGCCAAAGCCCTGCGCAGCAAGCTCGAAAACTGGGAAGGCGGCCATCTTGTGGTGCACATCACCGAGATGCCCATCAAATGCCCGGTGGCACCGCTGGAGTTCGCCTTTCTGGCCGATGACTTTTTCCTTAACAAGGGCATGCGCGACAAGGTTAAAATCACATATGTAACCCCGCTGGGTGGCGCCTTCACCAAGCCCCGCGCTTCCGACAAGCTCGGCTATCTGCTCAAAGAGAAAGACATCGAGGTCGTCACCGATTTCTACATCGAACGCGTTGACGGCAGCGCCCGCAAGATTATCGACTACGGCGGACAGGAAGTTGCTTACGACCTGCTCGTGACGGTACCTACCAACAAAGGCAACGACTGCATAGCCCGCTCAGGCCTGGGCGACGAACTCAACTTCATCCCCACCGATAAGCATACCCTGCAATCCAAAGCCTTTGACAACATCTTTGTCATCGGGGATGCTACCAACCTGCCGGCTTCCAAAGCAGGCTCTGTGGCGCATTTCCAGGCCGAGTTGCTGACCAACAATATCCTCCGTTTCATCGACGGTCAGACGTTGCAGCCCGATTTTGACGGCCACGCCAATTGTTTCGTAGAAACCGGCAGGGGCAAGGCGCTGCTGATTGACTTCAACTACGAGCAGGAGCCTGTTGAGGGTACTTTTCCCATTGCCGGTCTGGGTCCGCTACGCCTGCTGGAGGAAAGCCGCCTCAATCACTGGGGCAAGCTGGCCTTCCGGTGGATCTACTGGAATATACTCCTGCCCGGTCTACCCATCCCCTTTGTCAGCCCGCAGATGAGCAAAGCCGGTAAGAAGCTCACGCCTGTGCGCGAACGAGCCGAAGAAGTAGAGGCTTAGTGTGCAGGCCGTTTCGTGCAGTATTACAGCACATTTTTGCTTCAGGCGTCCGGTGCGCGGACATAGGCCGGCAGTATCAGCCGGACAGCGCAGGTGTCCGAACTGTCAGCTGACAGCGGTAGCCAGCAGCAACAAAACAGATTTTCATCATTGAATCATACCAAAATTTATCCGTCATGCAACGCAATATCAATGGCAAAGCCATAGAGGTCAACGAAGAAGGTTACCTGAAAAACCTGACTGAATGGACAGAAGAAGTTGCCGAAACCATCGCCAAAGAAGAGCAGGTAGGACCCCTGACTGCCAGACACTGGGAAGTGCTGCGCTACCTGCAGGATCAGCAGCGCAAGGAGGTGGCCCTCACCATCCGCCGCATTGGCCAGAGCGGTGTTGTCAACATCAAAGAGTTTTACGATCTCTTCCCCGGCGGCCCGCTGAAGAAAGCCTCTAAAATTGCCGGCATTCCAAAACCTGCCAGCTGCATTTAATGCCTGCCGCAGGAAGACAGCAGGGCCACAGCCCCCGGCAGTTTGGATGGGCGGCAGGAGCCGCCCATCCAAACTGCCCCGCTTGATCGGCTACCAGCGGCAGCCGATCAAGCCCAACAATAACCTTCAAAATCAATCCGTATGAACAACCTTATGTATCAACCCGACATCGAGGCAGTGGACAAGCCCGAAACCATGCCCGTCAAAAAGGTATGCTTCATCCTGTCCAAGGCGACCCTCGACAGCGTCTACGCCGCCATGATTATGGCCAACGGTGCCCGTATGGAAGGCATAGAAGCCGAAGTATTCTTCACCTTTTTCGGCCTGGAGGCTATCAACAAAAAGCGCATGAATGATCTCCACATGCCCACGGTAGGCAATCCCGGCATGCACATTCCCACCATGTTGGGCGGTCTGCCCGGGATGGAGAATTTTGTGACCTCCATGATGAAAAAGGAGATGGAAGCCCTTGATATGCCGGAGATCCCCGAATTCATAGAAATCCTCTCCGCCTCCGGCGCCAAATTATGGGCCTGCAAGCTGGCCGTCGACATGTTCCACCTCAAGCGCGAAGACCTGATCGATGAACTCGACGGCGTACTGACCATAGGCGAGTTCTACGAGCGCGCCCGAGGTCTCGGCACCCAGATCATTTTCATCTAGTGAGCAGTGGGTGTGCATTTCATTGGCGACCATGGCCATAAATGAAATGTACGAAAACACAAAAGGCCGCATTTAATTTTTCACAGAAAAATTAAATGCGGCCTTTTGTGTTGCTACCGCTTTAGCTGCTGCAAAGCAGCCAGCGATTTAATCACGCTTGAGCTTGCGCTCCTTAATGCGTGCTTTTTTGCCGACCAAGCCTCGCAGGTAGAAGAGTCTTGAGCGGCGTACTTTTCCGCGTTTGGTAACAGTAATGTCTACAATGTTGGGAGAAACGAAAGGGAAGATACGCTCTACACCCACACCGTTGGAAATTTTCCGAACCGTGAAAGTCTTGGTTTCCCCTTGACCCTTGATTTGGATAACATCACCGCGGAATGCCTGTATACGTTCCTTATCTCCTTCAACAATCTTGTAGTTAACGATGACATTGTCTCCGGCCCGAAAGTCAGGGTGCTCCGGCTTCTTCGTCATCTGCTCATGCACAAATTTGATGGCGTCCATCTTTCCTTTTTTGAATAGGTCTCAAAATAGCCGTGCAAAGGTAATTTGAATAATCGACAAAACAAACGTTTTACGCATTTTATTTTGCCGCTGCTGACAGCTTGTTTCATTCAAAGAAAAACGAATAATCCCAGAACAGCTTGCTGATGACCTCCTGCTGTACCGACAGGAAATCACCCTCGGGCAGGCTCACATAGTAAGCAGGTATGTAGTCGCTGTACACAATCTTACCGGTCTTCTCATCGATGGCCGGGTCGATAAAGGTAGGGTGCATGACTGCCTTGACCACGCTGCCGTCGGTCTTGGTGAGCTCGATGATGCTGAAGGGGTCCATGCGCTGTATAGAGTCCCGCTGCGAGAGGTCGTTGATATACCTCGATGCCTGTACCGACTCAAAGCCTACCAGGTACTGCTCGATTTTCCCCTGCGAGAGCGGCTTTTGTAAGCGGGGCGTAATGTCGTAAAAAGGCACCACCGCAAACTGTCCGTTCTGTGCGCGGCTGAGGCGGAACGACTTGCTGCGCTGTTGGGGATACTCGACACTGACCGAAGCGATCTCCTCGACTTCAGCCCGAAACACATGGCGGTCGCGCCAGTCATCCACCGGCAGGTTGTAGCGAAAACGCACATTGCCCACCCAGCCCTGAATGCCGCCCACATAGGGCTGCTCAAAGCCTTCGAGAATGATGTAGGTACCCCGCTCGTCGGCTGTAGATCCACCGATATAATAGGCTTTCATCAACTGGTCCTTGCGGTCGTAAATTTCCACTTTTATCCCCTCCGTCGACAAGTTTTTGATCAGGGTCGACACCGCCGCATTGGCAGGCTTGTAGAGAATATCCAGCCGCGCAATCGCATCCAGCAGGTTGTTGATGGCCGTCTGCCGGGCAGGAAACTGGTCATTGATGAGCCAGCCACTTCCTGACCTACGCAGATTGATCGTACCTCCCTGCCGGTCCACCAAAAAGACACGCGCCACCGACTGGGTATCTTTTACAGCAAATTGGCGGTCTGCACCCGCCAGGGTGGTCTTGCTACCGGTTTGCTGGCGGAGGTAGAGCCAGGTGGCGGCAGCCAGAAGCAGGGCGATGAGTACAAGTATTGTATTGCGGTTCATAACAGCAGTTAGTTTTTATTTTTTTCCTTGCGGGCGAAGTCCGCAAGGAAAAAATTGCTTTTTATTTTTTTTGATTTTTTTCAAAAATCAAAAAAACAAATTAAATCGCATAGCGTCTCCGACGCACAAGGGTATAAGCAAAGCCAAAAACCCCCAGCAGCAGCAGCGGCAGCCCAATATTGAGCAACTGCCAGCGGCTTTTCTCCTGCTGCGCCCGCTGCTCGTTGAGCATACGCAGCTTCACTTCCTTACCCCGCGCCTCGATGATGCCGGTCTCATCCATCAGGTACTCGAGACCGTTGATCACAAAATCGGCATTGGAGAAGACAGATTTTTCAAAAATATTGAGCCCCAGCGGCAGGGTAGTGCCATCGCTGCGCACCGGATTGGCTGCCACATCGCCATCTGCCACCACAATCATGCGGCTTTCAGGGCTCTTGGCCTGATAGGGAGCACCCACCTGCTGCAGCAGCTCCGTCTGCTCAGGACTCAGCCTGTTTTCATACATGCTGTGAAACTGACCTTCCAGCAGCACGCCATAGACAAGGTCGTTGTACTTAAACTTGCTGGCATCCAGCTCATAGCGCAGGAAGTTGAACTCCAGCGCCACCGGCAGCTTCTGGTAGCGCGCATGCTCGCTCGACTGCAGCAGCGGAATCTTTTTGAGCGGGCTGCGCGTCTCGATATTCATATCGATGGTGCTGGGGTAAAAAAGATTGACCCCGCCCAGGCTTTTGACGACCGGGTGGTTGGAGCGGGGCAGCGCCAGCACGTGATAGGGATACTTGAAAAGATCAAATTGCGGTGCATTGCCTACCAGGCCCGTAGCCAGCGGAATGCGGGTGCAGGTCATGTCGAGCGCGAGCTCCTCGTTGATGCGCACCCCATAGCGGAAGAGCAGGTCGTCGATTTCGAGCTGGTAAGCCGTCGGGTAGTACTCTTTGCGGCCTTGCAGACTGTCGAGATCCACTGCGATCTTATCGATCAGCCACATCACCTTACCACCGTTCATGACATACTGGTCGATCTTAAACTTATCCTTTTCCGAAAAAGGCAGTCGCGGCTTAGCAATGATGAGCGCCTCTATGTCTTTGGGGATGGCCACCAGGCTGTCGAGCGTCAGGTAGCCTACATCGTAAAAATTGCGCAGGCTGGCCTGCAGCTCAAACGACTGCCGGTTGGACAGCTCCCCATGCCCCGTCGTAAACGCCACAATCGGTTTGAAGTCCCGCTTGAGTTTCTGGATAGCGCTGGCAAACTTATACTCCAGCAGCGCAACCGCATTGTTGAGAATCACATCGCTGGGAATACCCGGTATCTCGTTTTCCAGAATGTTGACAGGAATGCTGCGGCCACCATAGTAGAAGACCACATACGGATAGATCATTTGGGAAGAAGTACCGTCTGTATTTTTCACCCGCAGGTTGACCGGCACAATTCCGTCCTTAGCCATTTCCTCGCGGCGGGCGTTGACATCCTCTTTGCTGCCCACATTGGGATCGACAAACTCATATTCGATGTAGCCGCTGTAATTGCGGAAATCGTCGAGCAGCTCCCGGGTCGACGACTGCAGCCGCTTGAAACCCGCCGGAAACTCCCCTTCGAGCAGCACCCGTACGAAGACCACATCATCGAGTTGGCGCAGCATCTGTTTCGTACCCGGTGAAAGTGTATAGCGGCCCTCCTCCGTAAGGTCGAGCGACCCGTAGAGCGACACATCGCCAAAGCGACTGTTGGCCAGTATGTTGACCAAAATGACAATCACCAGGGCCGAAATCGCCTGTACCAGTGCCTGCCATCGTTGGCTGCGTTTAGTTTCTTTTTTTGTAGCCATGGAAATACAACCGTATGTTGATGATGATAGCTTTTTACCCAGCAGCCTTTACCACTTTCTGCGCTCCAGCGACAGCAGGGTAAAGAAAACAAAAAGTGCAATGATACTCAGAAAATAGACCATATCGCGGCTGTCGACGACACCACGGCTGAGAGAATTGTAGTGATGCAACATACCCAGTTGCTGCACCAGATCGTCTGTCCGCCCCACAAAAACCGGCAGTTGGCTCATATACTGAAAGCCCCAGTACATCCAAAAGCAGAGGAAGGCGGCCAGCAGAAAAGCGATGATCTGGTTGGCCGTGAGTGAAGATACGAAGACCCCGATGGCCACGAAAGCCGCCGCCAGCATCAGCAGGCCCACATAGCTGCCCAGGATGCCGCCACTGTCGAGATTGCCGCGGGGGTTGCCCAGTTCGTAGACCGTATAATAGTACAGCACCGTAGGCAGCAGGGCGATGACCACCAGGCTGAGACTGGCCAGAAATTTGCCCAGGATGATAGAAAGATCCGTGATGGGCCGCGTCACCAGCAGCTCAATAGCCCCCGTCTGCTGTTCTTCCGCAAAAGAACGCATGGTAATGGCCGGGATGATGAGCACAAAGAGGCTGGGCGCCAGACTAAACAACTGCTCCATGGTCGCAAAGCCGTATTCCAGCAGGCTGGTATCGGGAAAGACAAACATAAAAAGCCCCAGCAGCACCAAAAAGGCCGCAATGACCAGGTAGCCGATGAGCGAACTAAAAAAAGCGTTGATTTCCTTGCGGTAAATGCTCCACATAAGTTTGGTATGGATGATTATTTGGCAACAGGTAAAAGAAGCGGATGCCGGTCATCGTAGATGAGCAGGCATCGGTAGACATCGTCAAAAGGCGCGTCTGCTGGCAGTGCCGCGACGGTTCGGTGGAGCGCTGCGTCGGCTGCTACGCGTGCCAGCAGCCTGTCGCGGCTCAGCAGCCAGCGGCTGCCGTCACTAAAGTCCAGCACCCAGTGCAGCGTATCCCGCTGTTCGACCGATACGCTGCCCTGCCGAAAGGGGCGGTCGGTATAAGGAATATAGGCTGTCATGACCCGCTGTTCGACCCAGGTGGTATCGTACTGGTAGTACGACAGTCGCCCGCGCGCCCGCAAGCCTGCGAATTCACTAAACTGCCGCAGACTGTCATAGCCGATGTGCAGGTAGGGTAGGCCGTCAACGACCAGCGCGTACATATCCGCATGGCTTACCGGCAGGTCAGCCCGCCCTTTGGGGTATAGCTGCGCTACTTTCAGCCGGTATTCTTCAGGCAGCACCACCATGCGCCCGTCCATATAGGCAGCCCGGAGGTCAGGCTTATTGGCCTTCAGCGCCTCGAAGCTTCGGTAAAAACCGTCAGCAAAGCGAAAGTCGCGGTCGAGCGGCAGACTGTCGGTCTGTGCCATCCCGGCCAGCGGCATGCACAGCAGCAACCATAGCAGCATCCTGCTCATGAACGGCCCGCTTTGCGCTCGCCGGCAGCCGGCTGCGTAAGACTGCGAAAGACATCCTCGACGCTGTTTTCTTCGCGCCGGATTTCCGGCAGCACCTGAGAGCAGACTGTCGGTCTGTGCCACACCGGCCAGCGGCATGCACAGCAGCAACCATAGCAGCATCCTGCTCATGAACGGCCCGCTTTGCGCTCGCCGGCAGCCGGCTGCGTAAGACTGCGAAAGACATCCTCGACGCTGTTTTCTTCGCGCTGAATTTCCAGCAGCACCAGCGATTTATCGGCAGCGAAGCGAAAAACCTCCGGCCGTATATCGAGCCTGGCAGCGCTGCTCAGTCGCCAGCGGTTGCCGCCGATATGCTCTGCCTTGCTGACGCCCTTGATGCCGCGCAGCAGCGCTGCTTCGACAGCAGCGCCAAACTCCACCAGCACCACACTTTCGGGTTGTACCCCCCGGTGCAGCTTATCGATCGTATCATTGGCCACGAGCTTACCGCGGTCAATGATGACCACCCGGTCACAGATCGCTTCGACCTCCTGCATAATATGCGTAGAAAAAATCACCGTCTTCGCCTTGCCCAAGTCCTTTATAAGCGCGCGTATCTCCGCCAGCTGGTTGGGATCAAGTCCCGAGGTAGGTTCGTCGAGGATAAGCACCTGCGGGTCGTGCAACATAGCCTGTGCCAGCCCCACACGCTGCCGGTAGCCCTTAGACAAGGTACCGATCTGCTTATGCTGCTCGCGGCCCAGGCCGGTGAGCTCTATGAGCTCAGCGATGCGCGCCATCGGTCTGGGCAGTTGGTGCAGGCGTGCAAAAAAGCTAAGGTATTCCTTGACATACAGATCTTTATACAGCGGGTTGTGCTCAGGCAGGTAGCCGATGTTGCGGCGTACATCCATGGACTGCCGCGCCGTATCAAAACCGCACACGCTCACGCTGCCGGCCGTTGCCGGTATGTAGCAACTGATGATTTTCATCGTAGTTGTCTTGCCGGCCCCGTTGGGTCCTAAAAACCCCAGCACCTCGCCGGGTTGCGCCGCAAAGCTGATGTTGTCTACCGCCTTTTGCTCGCCATACTGCTTCGTAAGTTCCGAAACGATTACGGACATAGTTGCTTTTTTGTGTGCCAGAGACTGAGTCTGCAACAAAGATACAAATAATTTGGTTGTTGTGTTTTCCGCCCTTTTTGACGCGAAAGCGTCAAAAAGGGTAGGGCTTTGTGTTTTTGCCGCCCAAGCGGCAAAAACACGGCACCTTTTACATTTTCGACGCGCCAGCGTCGAAAATGTAGATATCCTCTGCTTCCGCCAGGTCAATCATAGCATTAAACACCCGCAGGCAGCGAAACGCTGCCAAATCCTCCACCCGCAGCTCCGCCGGCTGCAATACGCCGCCGGCGAGCAAAAACTCGCGGCGCACCCCCTGCAGCAGCGGCCGCTTCGGCGTCCACCACTGCTGCCCGTCGAAGAGCGCCACATTGGCGTAGGACGTATCCGTCAGCCGCCCGTCCTGCAGCAGCAGCACATCATCGCAGTCGCCCCGCAGGGAAAAGCAGTCCTCCAGCGCCCGCCGGTCGGCCCATTTGAGCCCGTAGGAAAGCCCGTCGGCCGGGAGCAGCCGCAGGCTGCGCACCGGTCGACGCACATACGGCAGCCAGTTGACCTGCACCTGCTCGCAGCCATAGGTGACGCGCAGCTTATACAACCCCTGCTGCGGCAGCGGCTGCTCGCTGAGGAGAGCCTGCAGCGAAAGTGGCTGCCGCCAGCCCAGCAGGGCACGGCTGCGGTCTACCCGGGACTGGTGGTAGTCGAGCAGGGGGAGGAGGCCGTTCTCGAGTCTTATCGACTCGAGAAGGGTAGCTTGGTTTTTTGACATGTATATGTGTGTTTGCCTGCATTTTGGCGGCACAGCCGCCAAAATGCAGGTTTTTAGAGGCATAGCCTCAAAAAAACAATTACCCTAAATACACCTTATCAAGCAACTCCTGATACTCCTCCGCTGCGCGACTCCGCGCAGTCACCCCGCCCCCTGACCAGTAGCGCATACCCCCATCCGTCTCCTCAATAAAGCGGATGAGCACACAACTATCCAGGCTGTGGCCATCAAAATAGCCGGCGATGCCCGTATAATACCCCCGCGGGCGCCCCTCCGCCCGCGCGATAATCTCCAGCGTGCTGGGCTTGGGAGCACCACTGATTGAGCCTGCCGGCAGCAGCTTCAGCAGCAGGTCGCCAAGCTGCGGCAGCAGATCATCGGGCAGTTGCCCGACAATATGGCTGCTCGTCTGCCACAGCCCCCCGCGGCCGTTGTCTACGCGCTCGAGATAGCGGTAGCGCTCCACCCGCACCCGCTGCGCAACCCGGCTGAGATCGTTGCGCATCAGATCGACAATCGTAGCATGCTCTGCAGCCTCCTTGGGATCATCCAGCAAAAGCTGCCCCGCCGACGGCTCGTCGGCCGGCCGCGTGCCCTTCATAGGAAAGGTATGAATAGCGCCTTCCTGAATGCGGACAAATATTTCGGGCGAAAAGCAGACAAACTCATCCCGCAGCCACAGCCGGTAGCGGGCGCGACTCTGCAAAAAGACCTCCCGCAGCCCCCCCGAGAGCTCTACGGCCGTGGGCATAGTGAGGTTGACCAAAAAAGCATCGCCCCGCAGCAAACCCGACTGCACCACCTCAAATGCTTGCCGGTAATGCGCAAAAGATACAGGCTGCCGCCCCAGCAATTGCACAGGCACTGATGGTGGTGAAAAATCAAAATTTTTAACCCCCTGAAAATCAAACATAATATCAGCAGGATCCAGTTCGTCAAGCCGCCAGGTGCGCGGCCGCTGCTGTTCAAAATCGAGCATAAAGAAGCCCGGAATCCGCTCCCGGCCCCATGTATTGAGGGTGTCGCAAAATATTTGCAGGTTTTGAGAGGGATGTACAAAACTTTTGTGTGCTTCTGATTGTCTCATAATGGCCGTGCTGCATACAAATTAATTTGTAAATAAGCATTTTATTGTTGTACGAAAAAAGGGTTGACTAAAAAAGCGTACAAAATAAAATTGTCAATAAAGAGGGTATTTGTACATTATTTGAAATATACATTCCCTTTTTTATTAAAACACTTGCATTTTATTTCAGATCGCTGTAACTTGCATCAAATTTCAATTCGCAACAAATAACAATCATAGACCGAACATGGCTGAAAAACTGGATAAAATTGACCTTAAAATCCTGAAAATTCTACAGGAAAACAGCAAAATTACCAATCTGGATCTTTCCAAGAAGATTGGTTTATCACCGGCACCTACCTTAGAGCGCGTTAAGAAACTGGAGCAGAGTGAGATTATCGAGAGCTATCATGCGCAGGTGAACCCGCAGTCTATCGGCCTGAATGTGAAGACATTCGTACTGGTATCCCTGGCCTGGCAAAAAGAAAAAGCGCTCGACAATTTTCTGGAAAAGATCCGGGAAATTGACGAAATCGCAGAGTGCTACATCATCACCGGCGATGCTGATTTTATCATGAAAATCGTCTGCCAGGATATCCCCACTTATGAGAAGCTGTTGTTTAAAACACTCTCTCAAATCGACGAAATCGAGCGTCTGCGCACGCTGATGACGCTTTCTACCGTGAAGGACAGCAAGGTGCTTCCTTTCAAGTACGACTAGGGTCAGCCGCTTCGCATCGGAATCGCCGCACAAGCCCGCGCTTGTGCGGCGATTTTTTTGGTGCTGCCGGCAACGTACACACCAACTACCAAGCCACCAACCGGCCGGGTTTGCGCAGTGATTTTTGCGCTGCCTGCAACGTACACACAAGCTTACCAAGCCACCAACCTGCCGGGTTTGCGCAGTGATTTTTGCGCTGCCTGCAACGTACACACAAGCTTACCAAGCCACCAACCGGCCGGGATTGCGCAGTGATTTTTTTTGCGCTGCCTGCAACAATACAACAGAATGCGTACCTTTACAGTCATCATTCCGGTGATGTTACTTCAAACCATTTTGCAACGTTAATCTGAAGACATGAAGAACTTGTTCATTCTATGCTTGCTGGCATTGCTGCCACTGACCTATGCCTGCAAGAACGACGCCTCGTCCGGGGCGGCTGATACAGCTACCCCTTCGGGCACGACTGCCGTGCAGCCTGCGACGCCGGCGGCTGCGCCTGCGCCCGCTACCGCTGCAGCGGGTGGGGTACAGCACTATATCTGCCCCAACAACTGCCAGGGCAGCGGTGGCCCTGCACAGGGCAACTGCCCCGTCTGCGGCACTGCTTATCTCCACAACCAGGCTTTCCACGACCAGCCTGCCCAGCAGCCGGGGGCTGCACCTGCCGCAACAATGACGCCTGCCGGCCCTACGGCTACGCCACAGCCGGCTGCTGAGCCGGCACAAAATGCAGCGGGTGTATGGCACTACACCTGCAGCAAAGGTTGTGCCGGTGGTGCCGGTAGCGCAGTTGCCTGCGCCAAGTGCGGTACGCAGTTGGTACACAATACGGCTTATCACAATTAAGCAGTAAGCTGGCTTAGGGATTTTGGCCAACGGCCAAAATCCCCAAAATATATTACATTGGCTAATGGCTGCCCGAAGCAGCCATTAGCCAACGTAAAGTAAGTAAAAAAGCGGCGGCTGCCCGGGACACCGGGCAGCCGCCGCTTTTTACTATCATTTTACCTCTACCCGCACCCCCTCGCTATGGCTGCTAAAGGCCGGCGCATAGAACGACTGCAGGCTGGCCAGCCCGCTGGAATAATTGCCCCTGTGCACGACCTGCAGCGGGTACTCCAGCACAAAACTTCCTTTGGGCAGGTAGTCGATGAAAAAGTTGGCGGCCAGGTCGGTCGTGCTCAGGTAGTAGGAGAGCCCCCCTTCCCAGCGGTAGCCGCTGCGCTTTTCTACCGGCTCGAGGCCGCTGCCGCGCAGGTCTTTGAGGTGTACATACGACATCTCGCGGTCGCTGCGCACCACCAGCCGCACCACCAGCCGGTCGCCGGGCTGCAGCGGGCTGCCCTCGCTAAGCGCTTCCAGCCTTTTGCCCGCAGGGCTGTCCACTTCTTTATACAGGCTGCGGCTCACACTGAAAGGGCCCGCCATGGAGCGCTCCACCTGATCGATGGGCTGGAACGACTGCCAGTAGATACCGCCCAAGGCGACCACCTTGTTGGGGTTGCGCAGGCTTACGGATGCCAGCAGCGGCAGGCTGTCGCTGGCGGCCCATTGCAGCTGGAAATATCCACTGCCCGCCTCAGCCGACTGCTGCGCTGCAGCCAGCGGCGCCTCGCAGAGGGCTGCCGGCGCCCGCGGGAAGCTAATCTCCAGCGGCTGGCTTTCTTCCAGCCAGGAGCTGCCGCCCAGCAGCAGGGCATAGACAGCCGAGGCGGTAGCCTTGGTCGTCTCCCAGCGATTGGTCTCCTTGTTTTTGAGCAGCCACAGCCGCAGCTCGTCGAGCTCGGCCTCCGGCGCCTCCAGCGTACCAAAGAGTTCGATCATCAGCGCATGGGTCTCAATCGGCAGCTCATGCCACTGCCAGCCGGCGGGTCGCTTCCAGTAGAGCCCCAGCTCGTCGCTGCGCAGGGCGCGGTCGCGCAGCGACGCCAGTATGCGGCGGGCTGCCGCCTCGCGGCCCGAGCGGTAGAGCGCCAGCGCTGCCATGCCCTGCTCGTACAGGCTGAGCTGCAGCCAGTACTTTTCGGCCTGGCCGATAAAATACTGCCAGGCAGCCTGGTCGGCATAGCCGGCCCGCTGCGAGGGAAAATAAGAGCGCGTATACAGGTAGTGCAGCACCACCGGACTCAGCTGGTTGTTGTCGAGCACATCCGCCTGCCGGCTGCTCCGGCGCTGCAGTTCCTCGTAGTGCTCGACAAACTGCCGGTCGATGAAGGCCAGCGCCTGCCCGACCACCTCCCGCGACTGCGGACTGCTCTCCCAGTTGGCCACCCCCAGCTGGCTGAGGTGGGCGATCTTTTCGACCACATACTGGCTGATGTACCAGCTTTCGCGCCCGCCCGGATACCAGGCGAAGCCGCCGCCGGGCTGCTGCCGGCGCGCCAGCTGGTCCATGGCCTGCGCCTGCTCCTTGCTGAGGCGGCTGAGGTCAAAAAGCGTAGCGATGCGCGCACGCTGCTCGCTTTCGGAGGCCGCGTCCATCACCCAGGGGGTTTCGGCCAGCACGGCGCTCTTGAGCGCTTCATTGGTCAGCAGCGGGCTTTTGAGGGCTGTGGGGTTGTCCTTCCAGCTATCAAAAACGCTCTTCAGCTGCGGAAACTTGCCCACGATGTGCGTCGACAGGCTGTTGGCGTAGTAGCGGTCCATGAGCTGGGTGGTCGACTCGTTGCCGTCTTCCAGCAGGTAGGGCAGCGCTTTGACGGCCAGCCAGGCGGGATTGGTGGTGATTTCGAGGGTAAACTGCTGGTGGCTGATGCCGCTGCGGCCGGCCGCTCTGCTCAGCGGCAGCAGCTCGAAGCTGCGCTGCTGCCCGCCGCGCACCTGCAGCGGCAGGGTCTCCGTGACCAGGGTGCGGCTGCTCAGCACGGGCAGCGCATTTTCCTCGCCATCGCTGAAGCGCTCGCTTTCGACCGTGACCCGGTAAATGAGGGCGCCTGTGGCGCCATAAGGCACCTCCAGCGGCCACGACAGGCTGTAGGTGCTGTCGGCCGCCACCGTCAGCCGCTGCTCGGGCTGCAGCCCGTAGGCCTGCTGCAGCGGCTGCCGCGTAGCGGCGTCGTATAGTTCGAGCCGCGCTACGCAGCTAAGCGCCTGCGCGCTCAGGTTGCTCACCTTGGCCGTAAACGCGAGGCGGTCGCCCTCGCGCAGGAAGCGGGGCGCATTGGGCTGTATCATGAGTTCCTTCTGGGTGACCACCTCCAACTCGCGGTAGCCATAGGCCAGCTCGGGCGTATGGGCAAAAAGCTGCAGCTTCCAGCGCGTGAGCGCCTCCGGGCTGGTAAACCGCAGGGCGGTGCGCCCCTGCTCGTCGGTGACCAGCTTGGGCATAAAAAAGGCGGTCTCCTGCAGGTTGGTGCGCAGCGGGGGCGGGCTGGGCTGTGTCGGCGGGGCCGGGGGTGCAGCCACCTCCCTGACGCTGTCTGCCGGCGGTGGCGGCGGGGGCGGGCCATCGAGCCTGCTCTCCATGACCATACCCTCCGGCTCGCGTATGCCTTTAGGCCTTGGGGCGCCGCTATCCCGGCCGCCTGCCATGGTCACTCGCATGAACCGCAGATGCCCATAGGCATCAGCAAAGCCGAAAAGGTTGAGGCTGGGGTAGCGCAGAGCCGGCAGCTCAGCCTCGGCTTCGTTGCGGTAATAATAACGGCTGTTCAGCCGTGGCCCGCCGGCAGCAAAATAATGCGCCTGCCAGGGAGCGAGCCGGCCGGACCGCGGGAAGGGATCAAAAGCCCATCGGTGCGGCCGCAGCTGGTCGAGGCTGGCATCGTACATCGAAGCCAGCAACTCTGCCCGTTTGCTGGCGGTGGAATCGCCCTCGATGCGGATAAGCCAGCTTTCGGGCGTGCCCGGGCTCAGCTTATCGCGGAAAGTTTCGGTGATGATGTTGAGCGATTTGTTGGTCCAGGGGACGGCCACGGTATACTGTTCCTGTTGTATGCGGTTGAAGCGCACATAGGAGAGGTTAAACCGCAGATTGCCGCGGTCGGCCTCGCTGAGTTGGTATCGCAACTGGCTGTCATACCAGCCTTGCTGCTCTTCCGTGCGGTTGGCGAGCTGGCACCAGAAGCGGGTATTGCCATCGCTGCTGGCGAGCTGCAGCTGCAGGCTGTCGCCCGGCTGCAGCCGCCGGGCCGGCAGGCCGCTGACCTGGCCGGCAATGCCGGCGGGCAGCCGGCCGCGGTCTGAGAGCTGCAGGATGCTGCGCAGCTGCAGGCTGTCGCCATTTTCATCGGCATATACAAATGTCAAAAGGTAGTGGCCGGCCGGCCAGTCGGCCACGGCTAGTTGCGTCGCCTCGCGGCTGCTCAGCAGCTGGCGGTGCTGCAGCGCTGCCGGCTGCCAGTGTTCGGGCTCATCTTCCTGCCCGTAGGCGAGCAGCGGAAAGTGGCGGCGGAAGTGGCGCTGGTCGGCCATGGGGTACTCAGGTTTTTTCCAGTAGCGGTCGATGAAAAACTGCTGGGGCGCCTGCAGGCGGTACACCTGCAGCTCCCCCTGCAGGGGCACCGGCTGCTGGTTGAGGTCTACGGCCTGCAGCCGCACGGGCAGGGAGTCGGTATTGTCGTGCCGTTCGGGCACCTCCAGGCTGGCGATGTGGCGGTGGCTGCCGATGAGCAGGCTGCTGCTTGCCGACTGGGTTTCGCCGGTACCGTCGGTCACGTCCACTTGCAGCTCGTAGCGGTAGATGGCCTTTTCGCCGGCGCGGTAGGCGGCCGGCGGCAGGGCCGCAAAGCGGATGCTGCCGTTGCCTTTGGCGTCGGTGGTGACGGTGCCGCTGGCGACGGCGTCGCCGCCGATGCTGCTGTCGGGCCACCAGCCGCGCATGGAGCGCCAGCTGTAGGACTGGTAGCGGGTGACGGTATAGCGCACACTGGCGCCGGATACTGCCGGACCGGCATAACTCATGGCCGAAGCCACCACCGTCACGGTGTCGCCCAGCTGCGGCTGCCCGGCCGGCGGCAGCAGCGACACCTCAAAACGCGGCCGCTTGTAGGCCTCGACAGCAAAATAGATGTTGCCGATATCGGTCTGCAGGCTCATATTGCCGGTGAGCACCCCTTCGGGCAGCACAAAACTGCCGCTGATGCTGCCGTAGGCGTTGGTCTGCAGCTCCTGTATGCTCACCTCCTGCCAGTTGGCATCGCGCAGGCGGATGGTCAGCCGCCGGCCCGCCACCACCGATGGCAGTCGACGCTGGTCGTATTGGACCACCAGACCTTTGAAATACACCCGCTGCCCCGGCCGATAGATGGCGCGGTCGAGGAAAAAATGCACATTCGTCTCCCGCTGCTGCCGGCGGTCATGGTCGTAGATATACCAGGGGTCGGGCGTCTCAAAGACGTCCTTGCCTTTGGACAGCCGCAGCCGCAGGTAGCCACTGCCGCTTTTGCGGGGCAGTTGTATTCGGCCGTCGGCATCGCTGTAGACCGGCGCCCCCTCGTCCCAGCGGGTCTCGTTGCGGTATTCGTCCGACCGGCTGAGCGGCACCACCTTGACGCCCGCCAGGGGCGCACCGCTGCTGCGGTCTACGACCAAAAACTCGCGCCGCTCCTCTTCAGGATGCTGCAGCAGTGCCATATTGCTCACGGCAAAAGAAAAAGCGAGCCACTGCCCGCTGGTATCAAAGCGCTCGCCGGTCGACAGCAGCAGCAGGTAGCGGCCCGGCCTGAGGGGGCCGAAAGACTGCTCGGTGCTGTGGTCCCGAAAGTCGCCGGGATTGGTCACCGCTGCCTGCCACGACTGCAGGGGCTTAAGGCCTGCGTAGTAGTTCAGCAGCTCATCGCCGCGCAGGTTGGGCTCGCGGCCATTTTGGGCGACGATGCGGCCGTAGACCTTGTCGATATTGCGGTAGCTTACCTGGTAAAGTCCTTGGGCACCAGGCAGGTATACTTGCTCGACCTGTCCGTCGAGGCTGCGGCTGCGGATGCCGGCCGCAAGGGCAGCCGCCTGGGCTGACAGCAGCGGCTGCTGGGTGTCGGCCTCGAGCTGCCGGCAGATTTTTTCGGCTTCCGCCCAGGCGTAGCGCAGCGCGTGGGTCTCCTCGCGGGTGCGCTCATAGCCCTGCCCCTGCTCGTAGTACCAGCGGGCGATGGCCAGCTTTACAGCCCCCTGCGACCAGGCATCGGGCCGGCTGGCGAGCAGCCGGTCGAGGGCAGCGCGAAGCTGCTGCGGCACATCGGCCCCCTGAAAATGGCTGCTGACAAACTGCAGGCGGCTGAGATCGAGATCGGTCAGGGCCGCAGCCTGATCGGCGGCGCGCTGCAGCCGCCAGCGGAGGCCTTGCTGGTAGATGAGCAGGCTCTGGTAGACGAAAGAGCTGCTGTCGTGGGCCGGGAAAGTATAGTTGACAAACACTTCGGCAGGAGCAAAAGCTTCCGCCTGCCCGAGCCGGAAGGCATGCTCCGGCTCGCTGAGGTAGGCATTGGTGTTTTGAAAATGCCTTAGCGCCCGCTGCAGCAGCAGGTCGTAGAGGGTAGGCCGCTGCAGCAGCAGGTTGTAGCCGGGCTGCAGCAGGGGCGACAACTGCTCGACCGGCAGCTCGCGGCTGCGTATATCCTGCAGGCTGGCGAGGTAGAGGGCTGTGCTTGCGCGTACAAAATCGAGGCTCGTCCATTCGTCCATCGCCTCGGGCCGGCCCTCGGTCAGGGGGGTGCGCTGGCTGATTTCCCAGCGGTTGGCATCGAGGTAGTTGTGGTAGGCTTCGGCCAGGATGGACTGCAGCAGTGGTTTGAGCGGATAGTCGGCGGTTGCCAGCTCTTCGTTGGCAAAAGCGATGTTGGACAACAGGCCTTTGTCTTCGACTTCATTGTTGAAGCCGCCCCAGTGCAGCAGCGCCTTGAGGGCCTGCTGCGGCTGCTCGTCGGCCTGCGCCTGCCGGTAGAGTTGCAGGCTCTGTGTGCGGGCTTCGCTGAAAAGTCCGGCTGCCGCAAGGCTGTCGATGTTTTTCCACTCGGACAGGTAGTCTTTGGTCATAGCGGGGCGTTGTGCCTGCAGCAGGCAGGTGGTTGTGAGCAAAAATAAGAGGGTGGTGCAGAGCCGGTGGTTGAATGGGTATGTCATGATTTTGCTGGTTTTTCGTAAAGTAGTGGCGGCAGTCGCCGCCCGATAAACTGATTATGCTGGCTGCCGCAGGCAGACAGCATAATCAGGGAAGCAGCTTCGCAAAGCGGGCAATATCCACCTCCCGGTCGAGCATCTCCCCGTCGAGCAGCATTTTCACCATCTCTCCGGCCCAATAGGGCGCCAGCGAAGCGCCCTTGGTGCCGAGGCCGTTGAAGACGGCCAGCTGGGGGTGGTGCGGGTGGCGGCCCAGCAGCGGGCGGCGGTCGCGCACGGTCGGCCGCACGGCCGCGCGATGCGCGAGCACCCGATAGGGCGTGCGGATCATCTCATCGAGCTTTTGCTGCACAAACGAGCTACCCGCCTCGCTGGGCAGCTCATCGGCAAAGTGATTATGGCTGCTGCCGCCGACCCAATAGTCGCCCGTCGACAGCGGGGCAATAAACACTTTGTTTTTGATCATTTTATCAAAAGCCACTTCCGGAAACTGTACGATCAACACCTCTCCTTTATTGCCCTGCAGCGGTAAATAATTAAAGTAGGGGTTGCTCCGCAGTCGCCAGCCTTCGCAAAAGACGAGCTGCCGCGCCTGGTATTGCCGGTATTGCACGCCCTGCTTGCTGAGCTGCAGCTGTGCGTAGTCAAAGGTGTCGGCCAGCCAGCAGTCCTGCTGCTGCCAGCGGCTGCGCAGCTCCCGGCAGATGCTCCAGAGGTCTACCTGAGCGGTCTGCAGGGTTTCTCCGTAGCCGAGGCAGGGGGCGGTATATTGGGCATAGGCGCCCGGGGCCGCCTCCGGCGCCATGTAGGGGGCGCAGCCCGGCTCGGCGCTGCGCGCCAGCCAGTCATTTTCTTCGCCGCTGTGGGTAAACACCCGCAGGATGTTGCGGGGGTGGTAGCAGCGCAGCCCCAGCGCTTCCTCGAGTTGCCGGTAAAACTGCCGGGCAAAGGGCAGGAGGGTGTCGGCCCGCCAGGTTTTTACATACTGCCGCCCGGTGAGGGGGTTGATGATGCCGGCAGCGACTTCCGAAGCGGCGGTCTGCTCAGGGGCATCGATGAGGAGGCAGCGCTGTCCGCGCTGCTCCAGCAGGTAGGCGAGCAGGCTGCCGGCAATGCCTTGCCCTACGATGATAAAGTCGAAATCAGTACGGGGGGTGGTTGTCATGACGATGGGGGGAGAGATTGTAAAATAAGCCGCTGCTGCTTGGGCAGTGACCGTACGATGAGTTCGTAGGAGTGGTCGATGAGTTCGCGCAGCAGCGCCTTGCTGAGGCTGCCTTCAAAGGAGACGGTATTCCAGTGGGTCTTGTTCATGTGGTAGCCGGGCTGCACTTCGGGGTATTGCTCGCGCAGTTCCTCACTGCGCTGGGGGTCGCATTTCAGGTTGACCTTAAAGTCGGGATTGTCGAGGCCGGTGAGGGCAAATATCTTCCCCATGACTTTGAAGACGAGGGTATGCTCATCGAAAGGGAAGGTTTCTTCAACCCCCGGCTTGGCAAGGCAGTAGTCGCGGAATTCGTACAAATCCATAGGTATAAGAGCTTGTGCGCTGTACCGGCCCGGTACAGCGCAGTATATTATTCACGACAATCGCAGGTATACCTGCAGGACTTTCGCCCGTTATTTCAGATCCCGGCCCGCTGCCATTCGAAGATGGGGCGCTGAGTAGGATGGCCGCTGTTAATTCAGCCTTCCGTCGGCCTGTGGTAGCAGCAGGCAATGGCGTCAGGTGCTAGCGCTTTCGGTCATATTGCGCAACGCGCCAGACCGTACTGGCCTGGTCTGCCATCCATTGTTGTTGCCGGTCGATTCTGGAGGTATCCCAGCGGCTGTTTTCTTCTGCAATTCTTCTGGTGAGATGAAACTCACTCTGAGCATACACCTCTTTTTTTTGCCTGAAATCAGCATTGCCAAGATCTCTGTTTTGGGCTGTTGGCAGCAAGCACAAGTTGCCCAGCCTGTACGTAAAAGCCTCATGGTCTGCATCGTCTATGTGCTGCCAATATTCGGAGAGATTTTCCGGCATGACATGCTCGATATTGAAGCGGTCACTGTCCGTGTCATGAACGATGCCGCTGAGTTGTTGCTCAAGTCTGATAAGTATATAACGAGCGATGCGACGGTTGCGCGACTGCGAAGTCTTCAACACCTTGTTGGCAAATTCGTGCTTGAAATGCTTGTCTTCAACGTAGACAGGTTTCAGTTCTTCGACTGCCTGCTTGTATGTAAGATTTTGATTTTCAATTTTTTCTGCAATTTGATTGTATATGCGTTCCTGTTCATTAGCAGGATTGCCGGCGATAACATTGTACCGGAATGAAATGACGGAAACTGTCCGCAGCAAGTTGTAAAAATCTGCAGGAGAGAATTTTCTGTATGCTGCCAACAATAAGGCGTAGGACTGCCTGACACCGAACATGCGCAGTTCGCCAATAGGCTGTCGCTGCTCTTTAGACCATAGTTCATCCTCCGGTTTTGAGAGTGCAACGTAGGTGTCCGCATCCTGATGCATATTGCGAATCAGCTCAAAAACCTGTTCACGGCTGCTGATTTGCTCGCGAATGCCTTTAAACAGCTCGGTATGGCGTAGTAACTTATGTCTGCTATTCCAGTGAGTACGCAGGAAATCGGGAAAATTTTCACTACCCAGTTTGTCAACGAGTGCAGCCCACCTGTTTTCAAGATTGCTTAGTTCATGATCTTCCTGTTTGTGGTGTGCATGTACGACAGAAAACAGATAATTCTTGAGCAGATCCGTCGAGGACAACCTTACTCCCCGGGCATTCAGGGTCTCGAATACTGTGTAGGCGTTGAGTTCATCCGACACAGTGATGACCGTAAAAAACAGTCGGTCTGTAAGGCTGTCAATAAAAGCTGCCAGTGTTTTTCCCGAACGGTAGCGTCTGCCGATTTGCTGTTCCCACCACTCAAAAGCTTTTCTGAGTTGGTGTTCTGTGGGTTTCAGGTTTCGGCGCGGCAGCGGCTGCAGCGGGACGAGGTGATTTTGATAGAAGTTGTCGTTGTTGCGATTGAGCTGCAATTTTGATTTGGCGACCAGCGTTACCGGATCGAGATAGCCGATGAGCGAATTGCGCAGTTGGTCCTGCCGGCGCTTGTTATCATCCGCTTCCTCGCCTTGGTCGATGAGTTTTTGTAAACAGGCAAGCACGGCCAGCACGACGATGCTGAGGGTGGTGAGTCGCTGTTGTCCGTCTATGATGTCAAAATGTTTGCTATCAGTGCTTTGGAGTACGAGATAGCCCATATAGTGGACTTGCTCCGAATCTGTACGCAGCACATTTTCGACATCGCGCCACAGATCCTCCCATTCTTCCTCTGTCCGGCTGTAATCTCGCTGAAAGCGCGGAACGGTATACATAAGCCCGTTGCCCATCAGCATGCGATAGGTCTGGTTTGCGGTACTGAAGTTTCCTACGGCCATATAGTTACTCGCTGTTATATACCCGGGGCTGGAACGCTGCATGCAGGCTACACAGCCACATGCCCAAAGATAAGGTTTTTTTCATTGTCATGGCTATTGAATTCAGGCTTCATGCGGGTAAGTATTGGGGCTCTGGTCCAAATGAAAAAAACAACAACCCTGGTGTTTTCCGTAGACCCGTAGGGACGCGAGGTGGGTAGAAAACACCGGGGCCGTTGTTACCCATATCACGCCCCTAACGGGGCTGTGGAACACACCGGGGCCGTTTTCTACCCATATCACGCCCCTAACGGGGCTGTGGAACACACCGGGGCCGTTTTCTACCCATATCACGCCCCTAACGGGGCTGTGGAACACACCGGGGCCGTTTTCTACCCATATCACGCCCCTAACGGGGCTCCGGAAAACACGGGGGCCGTTGCTACCCATATTACGCCCCTGACGGGGCTTCTGTTGTACGGAAAAATCATACCCACATTTCGTCCCAACGGGTGCTACCCCTACCACGCCCCTAACGGGACTCTGAAAAACACCGGGGTCGTTGTTTTCCCGAGTCCCGTAGGGACGGAATGTGGGTAGAAAACAATAACCCCGGTATTTCCCGTAGTCCCGTAGGGACGGAATGTGGGTAGACCCGTAGGGACGGAATGTGGGTAGACCCGTAGGGACGCGATGTGGGTAGAAACCACCGGAGCCGTTGTTTTCAGGAGTCCCGTAGGGACAGAATGTGGTTAGACCCGTAGGGACGGAATGTGGGTAGAAAACACCGGTGCCGTTGTTACCCATATCACGCCCCTAACGGGGCAGTGGAAACCCCCGGTGCCTTTGTTTTCCGTAGTCCCGTAGGGACGGAATGTAGGTAGAAAAAAACAACCCGGTATTTCCCGTAGTCCCGTAGGGACGCGATGTGGGTAGAAAGCCCAGGGGCCGTTGTTACCCATATCACGCCTCTAACGGGGCTCTGAAAAACACCGTGGCCATTGCTACCCCTATCACGCCCCTAACGGGGCTCCGGAAAACACGGGGGCCGTTGCTACCCCTATCACGCCCCTACGGGGCTCTGAAAAACCCCGTGGCCGTTGCTACCCATCCTGTATAGGCGCGAAGGATGTACACATGCGGGTAAGCATAGGATGGGGCAAAATGCAATGGTTCCCCATGTTTTGAAATTTTCACGCTAAGGCCCCACAAAAAATCTGTCGTTTGACGGCATGCCCATATTGCCATTCAAATGCGAGCACCCGGCTAAATTATTCTTGAAAGATGCGCATTTTCTGTAAAAATATTATCTTTGCAGCGCAAAAAAAGGCCCCATAGTTCAAGGGATAGAACGGAAGTTTCCTAAACTTTAAATCCAGGTTCGAGTCCTGGTGGGGCCACCCAACTTTCCCGCCTTGCCAGCCATGGCAATCCATTATGAAAGAAAAAGAAAGTTATCACCTGCTGTACGAAGACGAGCAGCTATTGCTCGTGGCCAAGCCTTCGGGCCTGCTGTCGATCCCGGATCGCCACCAGCCGGAAATCCCCAGTCTGCAGCAGTTGCTGGCAACGGCCTACGGCCGCATCTGGACGGTACACCGGCTCGACCGCGAGACGAGCGGGGTCATCTGTTTTGCCCGCACAGAGGAAGCACACCGCTCACTCAGCCTGCAGTTTGAGAAGCGCACAGCCGCCAAGTATTACCTTGCGCTGGTCGACGGCCGCCTGGTCGACGATACCGGCAGCATAGCGCTGCCCATCGGCCCGCACCCGCGGCAGGAAGGCAAGATGGCCATCATCAGCCGGGGCGGCAAGTCGGCCCTCACCGACTACCGGGTGCTCGATCGCTATAAGGCTTTCAGTTGGGTAGAAGCGCGGTTGCACACGGGTCGCACCCACCAGGTGCGGGTGCATTTTCAGGCCATCGGCCACGCCCTGGCCGTCGACCCGCTCTACGGCAAGCGCTCCGAGCTCTTCTTGTCCGAGATTAAGGGTAAAAAGTTTCAGTTGGGCAAGTATGAGGAGGAGCGCCCGCTGCTGCAGCGCACCGCCCTGCACGCCAGCCGCCTGATTGTCGCACAC
Source organism: uncultured Saprospiraceae bacterium (assembly GCA_964441755.1). Taxonomy (GTDB): domain Bacteria; phylum Bacteroidota; class Bacteroidia; order Chitinophagales; family Saprospiraceae; genus JAUMBM01. The sequence continues at coordinate 63,085 of CAYTVG010000014.1, read as the reverse complement.
CCGCTGACGGGGCAGCCTGTAGCGGGCGAGGCACCGCTGCCCAAAGACCTGCGTGCTGTGCTGAGCCAGTTGGACAAGTGGGGAAGGTAGGAGCCTGCCGGTCGTCACACCCGCTGAGGGGGCAGCCTGTAGCGGGCGAGGCGCCCCTTCCCAAAGACCTGCGTGCTGTGCTGAGCCAGTTGGACAAGTGGGGAAGGTAGGAGC
>CAYTVG010000014.1:51592-62781 GCA_964441755.1 uncultured Saprospiraceae bacterium | reverse complement strand
TAGGAGCCTGCCGGTCGTCACACCCGCTGAGGGGGCAGCCTGTAGCGGGCGAGGCACCGCTGCCCAAAGACCTGCGTGCTGTGCTGAGCCAGTTGGACAAGTGGGGAAGGTAGGAGCCTGCCGGTCGTCACACCCGCTGAGGGGGCAGCCTGTAGCGGGCGAGGCGCCCCTTCCCAAAGACCTGCGTGCTGTGCTGAGCCAGTTGGACAAGTGGGAGCGGTAGGGGCCTGTCGGTGGGTGTGTCCAGGCTGAGCCTGTCCGTGAGCGGGCCACAGGCTAAGCTGCCTGTCTGGGGTGCAGGTTTTTCTATATCCTGATTTTCAACACATAAAAGGCTTAGGATGCATACCGGGCGCAGGGAGTTTGCAGCAGCGGCTGCTCATGCGGCGCGTATTCGGCAGTCGCTGTCCGGAACAGCAAATGACCCCACAAAGGCCGGGCAGGCAAATGCCTGTCTGAAAAAAAAATCAGTAATTATTTCAAAAGGTATACTAGACGCAGCACAGGGCTACGTTAGTGGACTATTATTGTTTTGCTACGCATCAGTAAACCATCACCTTCCACTGAAATATGCCGAATCCACCGTATTATCTCCTGCTCATCTGCTGCGCCCTGCTGCTCAGCCAGCCAGCCCGGGCTGTCCGGGCCAACTTTCCTGTAACTTTCACGGCTACCGGGCCCGAAGAAAACGGCGAGCAACAGCTGCGCGCCAGCGCAGAGGAAGCCCTCCGCCAGCAGTTTGAACGCGACAAAGCACAGTTGCAGCACCTGCGCGCAGCGCGGCTGCTGTCGGCCGCCGACTGCAGCACGCAGTTGCTGCGGCTCGAGCACACCTACGCTGCCCGGCAAGTGCAAATCGCCGGTCTCTCGAAGCAGTTGTCGGCGCTCAATCTGTACGATGCCAGCCTGCAGGCGCTGCAGGCGCTCAACCTTTTTCTGCAAGGCAATGTAGATGCTGCAGCGCAGCGGCTGCAGGGCGAGGCGCTGGCCGGCGGCACGCAACAGCGGCTGCAGCGGCTGCTGCAGGCTGCTGAGCTGTCAGCCGCCGATGCCTACTGGCTGCAGCAACTGGCTTTTGAGTACAATACCCTGCTGCTGCACGGCCGCACCGGGCGGTGGTCGGCCGGCGCAGCGCTGCGCCTGAGCGCGCCGCTGCTGCAGATCGACGAACTTTTCTACAGTCTCTACCCCCGGGAGCCGCATTTCCGCCGCTTGCTGGCGCAGTCGCTCCTGCATACGGCCGAGCTCACGCAAGGGAGCGCCGGCTCCGGCAGCGACCGCTCCGGCACTGCCGGGCAACGGGCAGCGCAGGCCGGCTTTGGCAGCGACCGCTCCGCTTCTGCCGGGCAACGGGCAGCGCAGGCCGGCTTTGGCAGCGACCGCTCCGCCGCTGCCGGGCAACGGGCCGTGCAGGTGGGCTCCGGCAGCGACCACTCCGCCGCTGCCGGGCAACGGGCAGCGCAGGCGGGCTCCGGCAGCGACCACTCCGGCACTGCCGGGCAACGGGCAGCGCAGGCGGGCTCCGGCAGCGACCACTCCACCGCTGCCGGGCAACGGGCAGCGCAGGCGGGCTCCGGCAGCGACCGCTCCGCCACTGCAGCGCAGCGCCTTCGGCTGCAACAGGGCCTGTCGCTGTGGAAAGAATTGTATGTCGCTGAGGGTGGCAGCGCCGGCAGCCGCTATGGCCTGGCGCGTACCTACGAGCTGCTGCTGCAGCAGCCGATGAAGCGTGCGGCAAGGGCGCTTTACGCGCAGGAACTGCAGCAGTTGCGGGCCGGGCAGGCACTACTGTCCTGGCCGGGCGATGCGCCGGCAGCGGCAGCGCAGCCTTACGGCAGCAGCCGGCAGCAGCTGCTGCCGACGGATATTGACTGCAATGAGGTGGACGCCTACAAGCTGCAGCTCGGGCAGCAGCTGAGCTATCAGTTGCTGAGCCTCTACCTGATGGAAGAAAAGCTGGACATGGTGTCGCTCGTCAACGAGGTGATGCGCTTTGGCAAGCTGCGCAGCGAGATGGGCAACCCGGCCAACTATCCGCAGTTTGACTCCATCTACCAAAAAATTGCCGCTGCCCTGCCCGAGAAGGACCGCCTGAGCAAGGCGCAGCTGACGGATGCGCAGCAGCGGCTGAAAGAGGTACTCAATGCGCCCATGGCCGGGGAGATCGCCAAAATGACGTCGGGGGCACAGCTGACCAAGGTGTTCAGTGGCGTACTGCATGTGCTGACGGGCGTCAATGTGGAGAGTATCGTAGTGGGCATCAAGGGGATCATCGCCAACACCTACAACTACCAGCGCCTGTCGGGGCTGCGGGATGCCGATGTGCAGCGGCGGCAGCAGGAAGCCATCCTCATGCACCGCCAACTGGATACCCTGCTCGCCATCAACCGCAAGGAGCTGCAGGATTTCAGCCTGGAGCTCGAGCAGTCGGCCGCTATTTCTGCCCAGGTAGCGGAGCTGCGCGAACAATTGCTGGCCATCCGCCACCGCCTGGCCGAAAAGATCCATCTGCCGGAAGATGCGGATGTGCGCGCTGAGCTGACGGGCACCGATGTTGCCCGCCGCCGTGCGATGGAAGATAACATCCTGCAACTGTGCATGGCCAGCGGCCCGTCCTGCGAGGGCGAGCTGACTACCTTCATTAATGCGCACACGGATTATGTCGTTGACATGAAAAGCTATAACCAGCGTATAGAGTTGGCCCGGGCCGAATACCTTGCGCTGATCAGCAATTTTGTGAATCACTACCGGGATATGGAGCTAAGCCTTCGCGAGCGCCCCAATCCTTTCAGTGAGCAAGCCGACAAGTCGTCCCATGAGGCTTATGAGAAGATGAGAGCCCAGGCCCTGCAGTCATTGGTTGAAATCAACAAGTTGATCGTTTCGCTCTTTGGGTCAACGCGGGCATAAGCCCGCCTGCCCGGGCTTTGTAAAAAGCGGCCTGTCCCTTGCGGGGGCAGGCCGCTCTTTTTTACAAGCGGCAGCATGCCTGCCGCAGGCATTTTCGCCGGCGCCCTGCTTAGCAGGCAGCAACGCTGCCTGCTAAGCAGGGCGCTTTTTTTGCGCTAGCGCACCAGCTTGCCACTGCCCAGCAGACTGCCGCGGCGGTCGCGCAGCTGCCAGCTGTATACGCCGGCGGGCAGGCTTGCGGCAGGCAGGCTGGCCTGCCAATGCCCCTGCTGCATACTCCAGGCGGGCGTCGCCTGCAGGACTTTTTTACCCGACATATCGTGCAGCTCGATCAGGGCCGGCTGCAGGGCCGCAGGGCCGCTGAGGCGGAAATGAATCTCTTCGCCCACGGGATTGGGGAATACGCGCACCCGCACATCTGCGCGCGCAGGCCGGTTGAGGGCCGTGACCACCGGGAAGCTGATGTCGCTGAGGCTTTGCTCAGCGACCAGCACCGGCGCATTGTCGATGCTGAGAAACTGCTGTCGGAAGCTTTCTATCTCGGGCGTGGAGGATTCGAAGATGGGGTTGACCCAGCGGGGGGGCAGGGAGTGGTAGTAGACCTGCGCTTTGACCAGCACCGGGCCTGCGTAGCCGGCGGTGCCGACATGAAAGTAGAGGATATCGCCGCCGCTGCCTTCCTGCCCGCCATCGCGGTTGAAGTCGGGATCGCTGAGGGCCTGCCCTACGATGCGGGTGGTATCGTAGACCATGTGGTTGCTGCGGAAGCCGCGGGGCGGCAGGCGGTTGTCTTTGTTCATGACCGATGCGTGCTCAAGCACGACCGTGAAGGGGTTGACTTCGTCACCGGCGACCATCTCGTAGATCTGCACCTGTTCGGGCCGGCGGATGATGTGGTGGTGGGGCTCAAAGGGCAGGTCTTCGTCGATGAGCTCGTAGCGGTCGTTCATAGCACCGGAATGGAAGAGCGTGTCACCGCCGGGCGTGGAGACGAGGAAGGACACAAACAGGCGGCGGCTGGGGTAGCCCGACGGAAATTTGTGGCCGGCGCGGTTGAGCAGCCGCAGGCTGAAGATGGCGGTATCGGCCTCGACACCCGCCCACTGCAGCTGGGCGTCGAGGGACTCCTGCTGCAACATGCGCAGGGTAGCTGCCAGGGTTTCGTCAAAGTCGGCTTCCCGCGCGTCGATGTCCAGCTCCTGCCGGTATTCTTTCATCAGGCGCAGCATGAAAGCGTTGGCGCCGGCAAACTCGTGGCGCGAGTACTGGCTGCGCCCCGGCAGGAAGAGGTAGTTGGAGGAGATGACCACCGACTCCTCGAGCTCGGGCATGTGGCACTGCTGGCAAGTGATATTTTCCTGATCTTCAGCATAGAGGGAGTTGAGCCATTCGTGATAGGTGGCCTGCTCAACGAAGGTGGTGCCCACAAGCTGGCCGTCGAGGCCTATGGGCTCGGTAATCAGGGTATGGCAGGAGGCGCAGACGCCCGCCTGGCTGATGTGCGGCCCGTAGACGGGGCGGAAGCCCAGAAAATCGGTCATGGGGGCGGCAAAAGGGCCCGGGAAGGGGCCAAACATGAGGCGTGTGGTGTCGTAGCTGAGGTTGCCCGAGTGCAGTTGCCCCAGTTGGTCGGGGCCGATCATGTGGCAGCCGGCGCAGGAGACGCCGTCGAGGCCGATGGTGTCCTGCAGCAAGTCGGCCAGGGTGTAGCTGTCGTGGCCGCGGAAAAAGGCGGTATAATGCCCCATGGGCGCATGGCAGGAGGTGCATTTGGTCTGTATGGCGGTGCTGTGGCCGGGGTTGAGCAGGATTTCGTGGCTCACCTTGGCGCGCCAGAAGGGGTCTTTGGCGGCATTGGCCATGAGGGTGGCACTCCAGTCGTCGTGGATGTTGACGTCGTTGCCGAAAAAGTCGACCATGGCATAGCCGTTGGCATCGTAGCCGTGGCAGCCTTTGCAGGTGGAGGCTGTGGGGAAAAGAATGGACGAGTCTACCGGCGGCATAGACAGCATTTGGCGAAACATATCTATTTCTGCCTGCGAGTGAAAGGCCCTGGCCGTCTGGTTGGACAGGGGCGCCAAGGCACCCGCCAGGGCGAGTGTGAAAAGGCCGGCAGCCAGGGCGATTTGTCGTAGGTTGCGCATGGAGCTATTTTTTGGACCGGTTAAAGGTCGCACGATTTGTACGCTTGTACAAGCTTATTTTTGTAAACTGGCTGCCAAGGGCGGGCTTTGTCTGCTGCAGCTGCTTGTATGCAGAAAATTGTAATTTACAGACGGCTTCTGGTTAACAGCCTACCGGAATATTGCCTTACTTTGCAGTGTCAAGCGTTCCGCCCGGCGCATGTCCGGGCTGTGCTGCAGTACAGCCGCTCCGATGCGCGTTTTGCTTTGGGAGCGCGCACCGGCGGTGGCTTGGGTAAAAAAATCTGGCAGCATCTGCTGCCACGCGCTTCCTCTGCCAGCCAGCGTGCCGGCGGCGGGGCGGGGATTTTTTTTGAAAAAAAACATAGTTGGATGTCCGGGGCAGCCGCCGGCTGCCGCCGGAAAATTGGCTTACTAAAGTACTGAAAAAAGATGAGCAAGCATCGCATTTTCCGGCTGGCAGGCCTGCTGCTGCTGGCGCTTACTGTCTGGGGCTGCCGCACGGCCGGCGATTTTTCTTTCGAACAGCTGGCCGTTAGCTGGGAGCTCGACGGCAATGTCACGCGAGACCAGAAGACTACCCATACAGCTACTTTTCGCTTCACCAACCAGGGCGAGCAACGCCTGGGCGATAAGGGCTGGGCGCTGTACTGGAACCAGGCGCCCCGCATGGTTACAGGCAATGAGGGCAAGCTGCGGGTTGAAAACCTGGGCGGCGATTTCTACCGGCTGACACCCCTGGAGGGGTTTTCGCTCAAGCCGGGGCAGACGGTGGAGATGAGCTATACGTCTGACAGTTGGCTGATCAAAGAGTCGGACGGCCCTCGCGGGCTTTTCTTTGCGCAGCAGCGGGGCGGGCAGGATACGGCAGTGGTGGTGAAGGATTTTAGCCTGCAGCCTTTCACGCGGCCGGAGCAATACAACCGCTCGCCTGCCGACCAGGTGCCGCTGCCGGATGCCGACTGGCTTTTTACCCAAAACCAGCGGCTGCGCTCGCTGTCGTCTACGCAATACGATCCTTTCCTGCCGGCGCCGGCTTCGTGGAAGCCGGGCCTGGGCGAGTTTGTTCTGCCCGAAAAGACCAGCATAAGCTGCCCGGCAGCGCTGGCCGACGAGGCGCGCTACCTCGCCAATGAGCTCTACAGCCGCTTCGGCATTGCTGCCTTCCCGCAGATCAACGGGCAGGGGGGCGATATTCATCTGACGGTCAACAGCAGCATTGATGCCGCGGAAGGCTATAGCCTGTCGGTAGACAGGGACAAAGGGGTGGTGGTTGAGGCCGGGGGCGATGCCGGCGCTTTTTATGGGGTGCAGTCGGTACTGTCGCTGGTGAAAAAGAACAGCCGTGCCCGCTATGAGCTGCCGGACTGCGAGATCGAAGACCAGCCGGCTTTTGGCTATCGCGGCCTCCACATCGATGTGAGCCGCAACTTTCAGTCGAAGGAGACTATGCTGCGCATGATCGACCTGATGGCGCAGTACAAGCTCAACAAGCTGCTGTTTTACCTGACCGAGGATGAAGGCTGGCGGCTGGAGATTCGCGGCCTGCCGGAGCTGACGGAGGTGGGTGCCCGCCGGGGCTTTTTGCATCGCGACAGCCTCTACCTGCAGCCGGCTTACGGCTCGGGCCCTGATCCGGACGATCCCGAAAGCCACGGCAACGGCTACTACAGCCGCGAGGCGTATATTGAGATGATCCGCTATGCGCGTGAGCGGCATATCGATATCATCCCGATGGTCAACCTGCCGGGCCATGCCCGGGCAGCCATCAAGGCCATGGAGCTGCGCTACGACCGGCTGATGGCCGAAGGCAAGCCGGAGGAAGCGGCGCGCTACCGCCTGATCGATCCGGCCGACACTTCGCGCTACTTGTCGGCACAGGGGTATTTTGACAATACAACCTGTGTGTGTCAGGAGCAGGTGTATCATTTCTTTGAGTGGGTGCTGGACGATATCATCGCTATCTATCGCGAGGCGGGGGCGCCGCTGCGCATGATGCATACGGGCGGGGATGAGGTGCCTGCGACGGCTTTCACGGGCTCGCCCGTCTGTCAGGCGTTCCTGGCGCAGCACCCGGAGATCAAAAATACGCGCAACCTGCAGGCGTTGTTTTTTGGCCGTATCAATGAGCTGATTCGCGCACGCGGCCTGGAGACGGGCGCCTGGGAGGAGGCGGTGATGTTGTTTGAGGAGGATGGCAGTTGGAAGCCCAATCCGGCTTATGTCGATAAGCAGGTGTATCCGTATATCTGGAACAGTATGTGGGGCAACCAGGATCTTGGCTATCGCCTCGCCAATGAGGGCTATCCGGTGATTCTCAGCAATGTGTCCAATTTTTATTTTGACCTGGCGTATACCAAGGATCCGCGGGAGCCGGGCTTGTACTGGGCGGGTTTTGTGGATACGGAGGATGCTTATTCTTTTGTGCCCTACAATTTGTACGAGACGACCCGTGTAGATGATATGGGGCGGCCCTACAAGCCGGAGGTCGATTTTGCAGGTATGCAGCGGCTGACGGAGGCAGGCAGGGAGAATATCGTAGGCCTGCAGGCGCAGTTGTGGAGTGAGACGATCAAGGGGCGCGGCATGCTGGAGTACTACACTTTGCCTAAGCTTTTGGGCTTCGCCCAGCGTGCCTGGCAAGGGCAGCCTGCCTGGAGCGGCCAGGGCGAGGAGGCCCGGCTGGCGGGCTGGAATCGCTTTATGAATACGGTGGCCCGGGTGGAGCTGCCGCGACTCGACAGTTGGAAGGGAGGCTTCAATTACCGGCTGCCGCCGCCGGGCGTACGGCTGGAGGATGGTAAGATTATGATGAACTCGGCCTACATCGGCTATACCATCCGCTTTACGACCGATGGTAGTGAGCCGGGGCCGCAGAGCCGCCGCTACACGGGGCCGTTTACGTATACGGGCGTGCAGATCAAAGCTGCCTGCTTCGATGAGCGCGGCCGGATGGGGCTGGTGACGGACTGGAAACCGGCTGAGTAAGCGGGTCTGTATTTTTGGGAAAAAAAATGAACGTACCGTCTGCTGCTTGTAGCAGCGGACGGTGCAAAAGATATATCACATGTTTGAATACGCACAACAAGTACAGCAGCACCTGTCACGGCTCACGAGCTGTCAGGAGGAGAAGCTGCAGGCAGTAGCCCGCCACATGGCCGACACCCTGCTGCAGGATCGCATCATCCACACTTTTGGCACGGGTCACTCGCACATGATTGGTCTTGAGTTGTTTGTGCGTGCGGGTGGGCTTGCCAACGTCAACGCCATGCTCGACAGCATTGTGATGACCGCCGAAGGGGCGCGCCGCAGTGCCGAGATTGAACGGGTGCCGGGCTTGGCCAGGATCATCTGGGACCAGCACCGGATCAGCGATGGCGATCTCATGCTGGTGGTATCCAACTCGGGCCGCAATGCCATGCCCATAGAGATGGCCCTGCTGGCCAGGGAAAGGGGGCTGCCGGTGGTGGCCATCACCTCTCTCGAACAGTCGGCCCGCTATCCGTCGCGCCACCCCTCGGGCATAAAGCTGATGGACATTGCTGACATCGTCATCGACAACTGCGTCCCCTCCGGCGACGGACTGATGGACATTGCGGGCAACCTCACAGGCCCCATCTCTACCCTGGCAGGGGTATTTCTCGTCAACCTCCTGGCCACGGAGGCAATGAAAATAGCGGCAGCGGAGGGGGTACGCCTGCCGGTATATCACAGCCAGAATATTGATGGCTTCAGCAATGAGGAGTTGTATGCCCGCTATGCGGAGCGCGTGAAACACCTGTAATGGAGGGTGTGTCTTTACTTTTGGGCTGTCGCCCAAAAGTAAAGACACAAAATGGAGTTGCATTTTGGGCTGTCGCCCAAAATGCCAAAAAAGCCACAATTTTTGATTTTGAAAAAATCAAAAATTGCCAACACATCTTCAGGCTGGCCTTGTTGGCGCCAGCCCAAAATGCCAAAAAAAGCTGCAATTTTTGATTTTGAAAAAATCAAAAATTGCCAACATATCTTCAGGCTGGCCTTGTTGGCGCCAGCCAACAAGGCCAGCCTACACTCCCCCCTTAGCGCACACGCTTAACTACCCGCACCACCGATTTCACCCCCATCCGGTGAAACCGGTTCACCCCCAGTACGTAGTAGGCATAAGCTTGGCCACGCCTAACTCCATGGTCTTCAAATACAAGTGAATTTTGCTGTGGCGCAAAGGGGCTTAGGTAGATGAGGCGGGCTGTCGCTGCCGCGCCGTCGCTGCGGTCACTGCGGTAGACCGCATAGTAGTGCGGCTGCGCATCCACGGGCAGGGGCGTGCGCGTATGCCGCCAGCGCAGCAGCACGCTGCCATCCCGGCAGCGCAGCCGCTCGAGCGTCGGTGCGGCAGGCTTGCCGTCAAGGCCCGGCTGCGGCCGCAGCGGCCAGCGGGCAGGGCTGCTGTAGAGGCGCTGCAGCGAATCGCGCACGCCCAGCTTGTTTTCCAGCATTTTTTGCGCATTAAAATGTATGCTGCCCGGGCTGCCGGCATACTGCCGCCGCAGCCCGATCTGCTGCGGAATCTCCGCCGGATTGCGCCAGCCGGCATTGTCATTGTCAACTTTGTAGATGGCATGCCCCACGATGACCGGCGTGGGCGCACTGCGCTCATGCCACCAGTCGAGCAGCAGCTGGTAGTCGGCGATCGCAAAGCCGATATGCCAGTAGAGCTGGGGGGCTACGTAGTCAATCCAGCCCTGCTCGATCCAGTGCAGCACATCGGCATAGAGGTCGTCATAGGTCGTGACCCCCGCCCGCGTGGCCGACCCCCTGGGGTCCACCGACTGGTTGCGCCACACCCCAAAAGGGCTTACGCCAAAGGCGACCCAGGGCTTGCGCCGCTTGACGAGCCCGTGCAGGTCGCGCACCAGCGCATTGGTATTGCTGCGCCGCCAGTCGGCCAGGGTGCTGCCCGCCGGCGCATAGCGGCGGAAGCTGCTGCTGTCCGGAAATGCCTGCCCCTGCACGGGATAGGGGTAAAAATAGTCGTCGATGTGCAGGCCGTCGAGCTCGTACTGCGTGACGAGCTCGTCGACGATGTCCAGCATGTGCTGCCGCACCTCCGGCAGGCCCGGGTCGAAATACAGCCGGCCGCCATAGGTGAGCAGCCAACTGCGGTGGCGGTAAAAGGCATGGTCGCGCGCGAGCGCGCTGGTGTCTAGCTTGATGCTTGCCCGGTAGGGGTTGATCCAGGCATGAAATTCAATGCCGCGGGCGTGCGCCTGCGCTATCATATAGGCCAGCGGGTCAAAATTGTCGGAAGGCGCCCGCCCCTGGCGGCCGGTCAAAAAGGCTGACCAGGGGGCATAGCGGCTGGGGTAAAAAGCATCGGCTGCCGGCCGCACCTGAAAAAAAACCGTGTTGATGCCTGTCCGCTGCAGGGAGTCGAGGAGTTGGTCGTATTGCTGCCGCAGCAGGCTGGCATCCGTGGTGGCCTGGCGCGGGTAGTCGATACCCGAGACGGTGGCTATCCAGGCACCGCGCAGTTCAATCTCAGGTGCAGGTGCTCTAGCTGCGGTAATGGCCGACTGGCCCCAAAGGCTCAGGTTTGTAGCAAGAAATAATGATATTACTACCAGGTGTTTGTACATGAAGGTTGATTTGAGATTCGTTGATTGTTTGTTTTTTGTCTGCAAATCAGGGTATTGTATTTGTATTGTACAGACCATTCTAAAGCAGTTTCGCTTTGTTTTGCGAGCGCCGGACTCCGCGCAAAACCTGACAACCGCAAGGCCGGCGTCCACAGCATCTGAGCTCTTGGCTGTGCATGAAATACTACGGCTGTTGCATGCACAGCTGTCTGACCATAAACCCGACGGCAGCAAGACCCGTATGCGACAATCCTGCTTTTGCCGCCGGCAAAAACGGCTGCGTCCTGCCGGCTGCGACTTGCCGGCTACGTCCTGCCGGCTGCGACTTGCCGGCTGCATCCTGCCGGCTGCGACTTGCCGGCTGCGTCCTGCCGGCTGCGACTTGCCGGCTGCGACCTGCCGGCTGCGACTTGCCGGCTGCGTCCTGCCGGCTGCGTCCTGCCGGCTGCGTCCTGCCGGCTGCGTCCTGCCGGCTGCGACTTGCCGGCTGCATCCTGCCGGCTGCGACTTGCCGGCT
>CAYTVG010000014.1:20405-51492 GCA_964441755.1 uncultured Saprospiraceae bacterium | reverse complement strand
CGTCCTGCCGGCTGCGACTTGCCGGCTGCATCCTGCCGGCTGCGACTTGCCGGCTACGTCCTGCCGGCTGCGACCTGCCGGCTGCGACTTGCCGGCTGCGACCTGCCGGCTGCGACTTGCCGGCTACGTCCTGCCGGCTGCGACTTGCCGGCTGCGACTTGCCGGCTGCGACTTGCCGGCTGCGACTTGCCGGCTGCATCCTGCCGGCTGCGTCCTGCCGGCTGCGACTTGCCGGCTACGTCCTGCCGGCTACGTCCTGCCGGCTACGTCCTGCCGGCTGCGACTTGCCGGCTGCATCCTGCCGGCTGCGACTTGTCGGCTGCATCCTGCCGGCTGCATCCTGCCGGCTACGTCCTCTAGTGGCGGCTCCCTGCCGGAAAAACATGTTCAGCCATCAGATAGGCTTTGAGGAAGGCCGTCGCATCAAGGCCGGTAGGCTCATTCTGCTCGTCGAAGAAAGCGAAAAGCTGTTCCATAGGCATATTGCCGGTAAGCTCATCCCGCGCCATCGGGCAGCCGCCATAGCCGCGGATAGCGCCGTCAAAGCGGCGGCAGCCATGGCTGTAGGCCGCTTCGACCTTTTCGCGCCAGCTTGCCGCCGTGGTATGAAAATGAGCGCCGATCTCCAGCCCGGAGAAGCGCGGTATTAGTTGCTCAAAGAGATAACTGATACTGGTAGAGGAAGCAACACCAATCGTATCCGACAACTGGAAGATGCCAATGCCCTCCTGCGCCAGCGTTTCGACCCAGCGAATGACCACTTCGGCATTCCAGGGATCGCCATAAGGGTTGCCAAAGCCCATGCTGATGTAAACGACCAGCTGCTTACCGCTCTGCCGGCAGAGCTGCTGGATTTCGCGCACGCGCTCGACGGATTCGGCAATGGTGGCGTTGGTATTGCGCAGTTGAAAGGTTTCAGACACAGAAAAGGGGTAGCCCAGGTAGCTGACAGCTTCGAAGGCAGCAGCCTGCTCAGCACCCCGTTGGTTGGCAACAATGGCCAACAGCCGGCTGCGGCTGCCGGCGAGCTCCAGCGAAGCAAGCACCTCAGCCGTATCCCGCATCTGCGGTATGGCCTTGGGACTCACAAAACTCCCAAAGTCGAGGGTGTCAAAGCCTACCTGCAGCAGTGCGTTGAGGTAGTTGATTTTGGTCTCGGTAGGGATGAATGTTGCAATGCCTTGCATCGCATCCCGCGGACACTCTATGAGCTTGATCATTGCCGGAATTCATGTGTTCTTGGTCGCTAAGATACGGGTTTTTTTGATACGATGTTGGGCCTTCGCGGCCCAATATCGTATCAGTGTACTGTTGTCGGGCGGCGACAGCCGCAAGTTTTGGGCGGCGCCAGCCGCCCAAAACTTACCCTGTCACGTAATTTTTCGAAGAAAAATTACTACGCTGCAAAGCTACACTGCCAAGTAAGTTTTGGGCGGCGTCAGCCGCCCAAAACTTGCCCCATAACGTAATTTTTCGAAGAAAAATTACTACGCTGCAAAGCCACATAGCCAGATAAGTTTTGGGCGGCGTCAGCCGCCCAAAACTTGCCCCATAACGTAATTTTTCGAAGAAAAATTACTACCGTGCAAAGCTACATAGCCAGACAAGTTTTGGGCGGCGTCAGCCGCCCAAAACTTGTCCCATACCGTAATTTTTCGAAGAAAAATTACTACCGTGCATTGCATACATTGCCAGTAAAGTGACTATTCACTATTATTGAGGCAAATTAAGCGTACACATCCATGGAAAAATATCGCACTCCGTTGACCATCCTCGGTTTCCTACTAGCCGGATCAGGCTTCTTAGCCCTGATCGTCAGCCTGGTAGGCCTCGAACTACAATGGCTCGTCTGGTTGAAAAAACTGGGAGGAACCGCCAGCTTCGTCATAAAACTGGCCATGGCCATGGCCGGACTGCTGCTCATCTATGTCGCTCAGGTCGACTGGCGCGAGGAGGACTAGTTTTTTTGTTTTTTTTGTGGAAAAAGTCCGGCTGCTGCGACTTACAAAAGCCGCGCTTTGGGCAGCTACCCCCTGCCCCAAAAGCCATCTCTCGCTCGCTGTCAACAGCAGCGAACGCAAGCCACAAAAAAACAAAACAACATGCCAGAACAAACAACCTACGAAAAAGGCCAAATCCCCATCAAAGCCTGGGCAGAAGAGGACCGCCCCCGCGAAAAAATGAGCCTCAAAGGCCGGCAAAGCCTGACCGATGCCGAACTGCTGGCCATACTGCTGGGCTCCGGTACCCGCGATGAATCGGCCGTAGCGCTCGCTCAGCGCATACTGGCCGACATGAACAACGACCTGCTGGAACTATCCCGCCTGTCGCTCAGCGACCTCAAACGGTTTCGGGGGGTGGGGGAGGCCAAGGCCATCACCGTCATGGCGGCACTCGAACTGGGGCGGCGCCGACAGCTAAGCCCCCTGCGGGAAAAGCCTCAGGTGCAGTCGAGCCGCGATGCCTTCGACGCCATCGGCAGCCAACTGGCAGACCTGCTGCACGAGGAGTTCTGGATCCTGTGTATGAACCGCGCCAACCGCATCCTGTCGCGCGACAAGATCAGCAGCGGCGGCGTCGCAGGCACCGTAGTCGATGCCAAACTGGTCTTCCGCCGCGCCATCGACCAGAATGCCAGCGCCATCATCCTGGTGCACAACCACCCCAGCGGTTCCCGCAACCCCAGCCAGGCAGATCTCGAACTCACCCGCAAATTAGTACAGGTAGGCAAGGCTCTGGACCTGCTGGTGCTGGACCATCTCATCATCACCAACGGTGGCTATTACAGTTTTGCTGACGAAGGCGTTTTATAAGTTTTATTGGGTGGCCCGAGCCACCCAATAAAACAACCCGGCTTTTGCTGCTTACGCAGCCCAAAAACAGATTCTTTTTTTGCTGCGCCAGCAGCAAAAAAAATACTCACAAGATTTTTGGGGGCGGCGCCAGCCGCCCCCCAAAATCAACCCGCATACCGCGCCGCAAACTTCCGCCGAATAACCTCCTGCACCGTCACCCCCTCAATTTTACTCTCCAGCCAGGAGATAATATCCAAATACAGAAAAGGCCGACGCTCAAACCGCCGCTGCTCAAGCTCGACCAGCTTTTCCTTGAGCTGGACAAACTCTTCTTTCAGCGCCGACAGCTTCATGCGCGGCGTCTTGCGCAAAAACTGTATAATAACCTTCTGCACCTCATTGAGCTCCTCAGCTTTGAGCAGAAAGCGATACACCGACTTCAGCTGGTACTCCACCAACTGCCGGTTGCCCATCTCAAAATGAGCAATCAGGTTGAGGATGCGGGCAAAGCTCTGAATATCCTCCAGGTAGTCGGGGTTTTTCTGGTTGATGATGCGATTGAGGAAGTCAATGGCGCGGCTGTTGTCGCCACTCCCAAAATACAGGCAGGCGATGCGGTAATAAAAGACGAGCTCCCGGTGCTGGTCCCAGTTGTAGGTATCGTCGTCAATGGTCTTCAACAAGCCCGGCACCAGCGCCAGCCCTTCCTTGAAGCTGCCTTCCATGAAGTGCCGTTTGATCAGGTGTATGTAGCGGTAGAGGTGATAAAGACTTTCCAGGTTGCGGTCCTCACCAAAATCATGCGTATCGTGGAAGGTTTCCAGCTCCTGCAATACCTCGATGAAACGCGGATAGTGGACGATGTTGTACAGCGCATTGAGCAGGTTGTGCATTGCTTTCAGGTACATGGCGCCATGAAGCTGGATCATGTGCGGATGCTCCTTGAACAGGTCCACCCATCGCTGGGCATAGCGGTAGCAAAGCGGAAAATCCTGACTGATGTGATGATACCAGATGAAGGACTGACAGTAGTAAACGCGCCCCCAAAAGTCCAGCTCCTGAAAACTGGTGGAGGGCAGCTGCGACTGGAAGAGCTGCTTTACCTGGTGGTAATCCCGCTCATTGCGCACAAAACCAATGCGCAGGTAGAGTCCGTACATGCGCAGGCTTAGGTTGGAGAAGCGGTGCGATGACTCTATCTGCCGCGTAAGCAGATTGGTTTCATCAGCCAACTGCTCTGCCCGGCCTTCAATACTGCGCATAATATACTGGCCTTCAATGCGCTTCTCAAATTCAAGAATCTCCAGCGCCTGGTTGAGCATACCTGCGGCACGGGCCCGTTCTTTGGCTTTCTCGAGTATGTCCAGCGCCTGCCGGTAGAGACCTTTGTTGTACAGGAGACGGGCATAGTCGATGTTCTCGCGTATGAGAATGTCTTCATTGTTGCCCTTGTTGAGCAGCCGCAGGCTGATCAACAGTTGTTTGTACAGATGCGCTTTGAGGTTGGAGAGCTGTGTCTTCTTGATGCCCGGAATTTTCTGAAGGAGCTGCTCCTCCTCGTATTCTCCCTGGCGATCGAGAAAATCAAACAGCTGCAGGAATAAAATGTCTGACGAAGCCTGATTGCGCTTCACAAATAACCGAAAGTGACGCTTCTCCGCCCGGCTAAGCGAATTGATCAGCTGCATCAGGTCGTCGGTTTTTTGCTTGGGCATTGTAATACTGTATTAAATAAATGACTGAAAGCCAAATGCTATTTTAGCAAATACGGGCGATAAGGGTTTGGACTAATAGACATTTTGGGTAGTCACATGATTGGCAAAACGAAATACCTTTGATTGGTGCAAATCTATGCTTTTATTTTTTTTAATTCTGTAATTTGCTTATGGCTGCCGAGAAAGTCTATATTTTTGATACAACCCTGCGCGACGGGGAGCAGGTGCCGGGCTGCAAGCTTGACCAGCAACAGAAGGTGATTGTGGCGCGACAACTGGAAACACTGGGTGTCGATATCATCGAAGCGGGCTTTCCCATATCGAGCCCGGGTGATTTCGAGGCGGTGGTAGCAGTCAGCGAAGCGGTGCGGGAGCCGGTCATCTGCGCGCTCTCCCGGGCAGTGGAAAAAGATATCGATGTGGCAGCAGCAGCGCTGGCGAAGGCGCGCCGGGGGCGCATTCATACGGGCATCGGCACATCCGATAATCATATTTTACACAAACTGCGCAGCACGCGGGAGGATATCCTTGAGCGTGCGGCAGCAGCGGTGAAGTATGCCAAGCAGTACCAGGAAGATGTTGAGTTTTATGCCGAAGATGCCGGCCGTACCGACAACGAATACCTCGCCCGTGTGTGCGAGGCGGCCATCAAAGCAGGGGCTACAGTGCTCAACATTCCCGATACCACAGGCTACTGCCTGCCTGAGGAGTACGGCGCCAAAATCCGTTTTCTGAAGGAAAATGTGCGGGGTATCGATAAGGTTATCTTGTCTACCCACTGCCACAACGACCTGGGGCTGGCCACAGCCAATTCCATAGCCGGGGTACAAAACGGCGCTCGCCAGATAGAGTGTACTATCAACGGTATTGGCGAGCGGGCAGGCAATACGGCCCTGGAGGAGGTAGTGCTGATTTTGCGGCAGCATCCTTACCTCAATCTAGATACGGCTATACAGACGCGGCTGCTCAACATCACCAGCCGGCTCGTCAGTGAGAGCATGGGGATGCCGGTACAGCCCAACAAGGCTATCGTGGGCGCCAATGCGTTTGCTCATTCCAGTGGTATTCACCAGGATGGGGTCATCAAGCGACGCGATACCTACGAGATTATCGATCCGCTGGAGGTAGGGGTAGACCACAGTACCATCGTATTGACGGCCCGCAGCGGGCGGGCAGCGCTCGCCTACCGGGCCAAAAATATCGGCTACAACCTCAGCAAGGCCGAGCTCGACCGCGTATACGAGCTCTTCCTGCAGGTAGCTGACCGGCGTAAAGAGGTACAGGACGAAGATCTTCACGAAATTCTCGCTGCTGTAGGCGTGCATGCAACAGTCTGAATATAATCAGGTTATGGGAAAAACGCTTTTTGACAAAATTTGGGATGCCCACACCCTCCGCCAGGTGGAGGGTGGGCAGCAGGTGCTCTATATCGACCGGCATTTTATCCACGAAGTGACCAGCCCACAGGCTTTCGACGGCCTGGCGGCGCGGGGGCTGGGGGTTTTTCGCCCGGCACAGACCATCGCTACGGCCGACCACAATGTGCCTACGCTCAACCAGCACCTGCCCATCGAGGAGCCGCTGTCGCGCTTTCAGGTGCAAAAGCTGGTGGAAAATTGCAGCCGCTTTGGGGTGGAGCTCTACGGGCTGGGGCATCCTTATCAGGGTATCGTGCACGTGATTGGTCCCGAACTGGGCATCACCCGGCCGGGTATGACCATTGTCTGCGGCGACAGCCACACCTCTACCCACGGAGCCTTTGGCTGCATTGCTTTTGGCATAGGCACCAGCCAGGTCGAGCAGGTGCTGGCTACGCAGTGCCTGCTGCAGAGCCGCCCGCGGCGCATGCGCATCACGGTCGAAGGGGAGCTGCAGCCCGGGGTCTTATCGAAGGATATTATCCTGTATATCATCGCTCAGTTGACGGCAGCCGGCGGTACCGGCTATTTTGTGGAGTATGCAGGCTCTGCTATTCGTTCGCTCAGCATGGAGGCACGCATGACCATCTGCAATATGAGCATCGAAATGGGGGCTCGCGGTGGGCTGATAGCGCCGGACGAGACGACCTTCGACTACCTGCGCGGACGGGAGTTTGCACCCCGGGGGGCTGATTTTGAGCGTGCTGTGGAAGGCTGGCGACAGCTTTATACCGATGCGGATGCTGTCTTTGATGCCGAGCATCACTTCCGCGCTGAGGATATCGAGCCTATGATCACCTACGGCACCAATCCGGGCATGGGCATGGGCGTGACGGCGGCCATCCCGCGGGTAGAAAACGCTGCTTCTTTTCAAAAGTCATTGGAATACATGGGTTTAGAGCAGGGAGCCAGCTTGCTGGGGATGCCCGTGCAGTATGTGTTTATCGGCAGTTGCACCAATTCGCGCATAGAAGATCTTCGGCTGGTAGCCCGCTACCTTGAAGGCAAGACCAAAGCGCCCGGCGTGGAGGTGATGGTGGTGCCGGGCTCGCGGCAGGTGGCCGCCCAGGCCAGGGCCGAGGGCATCGACCGGGTGCTGGCGGCAGCCGGCATAGCGCTGCGCGAGCCGGGCTGCTCGGCTTGCCTGGGCATGAATGAAGATAAGATCCCTGCCGGCGCTTACTGCGTGTCTACGTCAAATCGAAATTTCGAAGGGCGGCAGGGGCCGGGTGCACGTACTTTGCTGGCGAGCCCGCTCACAGCTGCTGCTGCTGCTGTGCACGGCTGCATCGTGGATGTGCGGGAGGAGTGGAACTAAACCGGCCGCTTTGGCTTTTTTTACAATGCCCTGCAAGGGCTGGCGCAGCCCTTGTGCGCCAACATAATGTAAGAGGTGTATGCAACCATTTGTCAAACTGACAACAACAGCGGTACCGCTGCCGATCGAAGATGTCGATACAGACCAGATTATCCCTGCCCGTTTCCTCAAGGCGACGACCAGGGAAGGGTTTGGTGATAATCTCTTCCGCGACTGGCGCTATGACCAGGCGGGCGGGGTTAAACAGGATTTTGTGCTCAACGGGGGTATCTACCGGGGCGAGGTGCTGGTTGCCGGCCGCAACTTTGGCTGCGGCTCCAGCCGCGAGCACGCTGCCTGGGCATTGGCTGATTATGGCTTCCGGGTGGTCGTCTCCAGTTTTTTTGCGGATATTTTCAAAGGGAATGCACTCAACAACGGACTGCTGCCGATACAGGTGTCCGACGATTTTTTGCACCGGCTGTTTGCGGCCATAGAAGCACGGCCGGATCAACCGATAACCGTTGATCTGGAGCAGCAGCAGTTGCGCATCGAGGGCTCAGGGGAGGCGTTCGGTTTCGAAATCGACCCCTACAAAAAAATGTGCCTGCTCAATGGTTATGACGATATCGACTTCCTGCTCAGCCTGCGTCCGGAGATAGAGGCTTTCGAGCAGGCTGCCGGGAGACAATAAATTTAGTGTGCTTGTGCCCGGGTGTATGTCCTGCAGGAGGAGACCCGATACAAGCCAAGACAGTAAGCCAACAATATGCAAACGTTTCAAATTGCCGTACTGGCCGGTGATGGTATCGGCCCCGAGGTGGTCAGCCAGGCCCAGAAAGTTATGGATGCCGTAGGCGATCGCTTCGGTTATCGTTTTGAATACCATCCTGCACTGGTGGGCGCTGTGGCCATCGACGCTACGGGCGATCCCTTGCCACAGGCTACACTGGACGTATGTCTGGCGGCCGATGCTGTCTTGTTTGGCGCCATCGGGCATCCTCGTTACGACAACGATCCTGCGGCCAAGGTGCGGCCTGAGCAGGGGCTGTTGCGCCTGCGCAAAGCCCTGGGCTTGTATGCCAACCTGCGGCCGGTGACGATTTTTCCCAGCCTGCGCCACCTCGCACCCCTGCGGCCTGAAAGGCTCGAAGGGGTGGATATGCTGATGGTGCGCGAACTGACGGGGGGTATTTATTTTGGGGAAAAGGGGCGGCCTTCGGCCGATACGGCTTTTGATACCTGCAGCTACAGCCGCGAGGAGATCGTACGCGTGGCGCGCATCGCCTTCGATTACGCACGCAACCGGCGCAAAAAAGTGACGGTGGTTGATAAGGCCAATGTGCTGGAGACCAGCAGACTGTGGAGGGAAACGATACAATCGATGCAGGCTGAGTATGAAGATGTAGAGATTGATTATCTGTACGTCGACAATGCTGCTATGCAGCTGATTGTCAGCCCTGCTCAGTTTGATGTAGTATTGACAGAAAATATGTTCGGCGATATTCTGTCGGATGAGTCCAGCGTGCTGGCGGGTTCGCTGGGGCTGCTGCCTTCGTCTTCACTGGGCGAACGCACGGCTTTGTTCGAGCCAATTCACGGCTCCTACCCACAGGCGGCAGGTAAAGATATTGCCAATCCGCTGGCAACCATTCTGTCGGCAGCTATGCTGCTCGATCACCTCGGGCTGCGCCGCGAGGGCAAGGTGGTGCGTGAGGCTGTAGCACAGGTGCTGGCCAAAGGCTTGGGTACGCCGGATTTGCATCCTGCCGTACAGTGTAGCTGCAGTGAAATGGGCGATATTGTCGCTCATCTGGTCAGCGATGCCGATTCGCCCGGTATCCGCCGGGAACAGGTGGGGCAGCGACTGTCCACAATTATCTAATGAACGGCTGCTTTTGCTGCCCAAAAACAGTAACGTAAAACTTATATGCGTTTTTTTACGGCTACAGCCGCAAAAAAATACATATAACTATGATTTTTTCGCATAACTTTCTACCTTTGCGCACGCTAAGGCCTGCTAAACACAGGCTGGCGCTACAAGAACGAAAGCAAAGCTGCGTATGGATCCTCTTCTCCCTTTTCGCATACCGGTCAAGGGCTTGCATACCGGCCTGCATGAATTCACCTTCTCTATCGATCGTGAGTTCTTCGCTGCTTTCGAGTTCTCACCCATTGAAGAAGGGGTGATTGATCTGACAGTAGGTTTTGACAAGCGGGCCGACATGATTGTGCTGAGCTTCGATTTCAAAGGCAGTGTGCGTACAGAATGCGACCGCTGCCTGGCAGCAATTGACCTGCCACTCGAAGATAATCAGCATCTTGTGTTGAAGTACAGTGTGGAAGAAACAGAGTCGGAAGATCCGGATCTGGTGTTTATCCACCCGGAGACTTCTTCCGTCAATATCGCCCCCTATGTCTACGATTTTGTCTTGCTGGCCATGCCGCTGGTCAAAGTCATCGATTGCGAATCTATGGACGTTAAGCCCTGTGATGAGCAAATGCTGGCTTACCTGCGCGAGCAGGCGGCCAGTGAGGAAGCAGGAGATGAGGGGGACGACGCACCGCTGAAAGATCTTTTTAAGGATTGGAATAATAATCAATAGTTGATAGCCGACTGAAAAGTCGCCAAAATTTTGCTGACGAATGGCACATCCAAAGACACGCGTTTCTAAGCAACGCAAGCACAAGCGCCGCACGCACTACAAGGTAGGCGTTCCGCAGATTGCAACCTGTAAGACTACTGGCCAGCGCCACCTCTTGCATCGTGCCTATAAGGACGATGAGGGCAATATGTACTATCGCGGCAAATTGCTGGTTGCTGCCGAAGGTGCAGAGTAACATTTCAAAACGCTTTTCCGGTTTTAATTTTTTTTGAAATTAAAAACCGGAAAAGCGTTTGACCTTTCATTTTGCCGCCTTTGGCGGCAAAATGAAAGGTCAAAACTGTAGGCTAAAGCCCCTGATAGGACTATCAGGGGCTTTAGTTGTTTCTCATAAGGCTGTCAAAGGGTTTATTACCTGTGGGCAGTTATTATTTCAGCCAGTTCAACCAACACAAGGCATGAAAAAGATTATTCAGACACAGCAGGCACCGGCGCCCATCGGTCCCTATAACCAGGCAGTTGCCTATCAGGGCATGCTATTTGTCTCGGGACAGATTGCCATCAATCCGGCGACGGGCGAACTGGTGACAGACTCCATCGAGGAGGAGACACAGCAGGTGATGGAAAACATCAGCGCTATCTTGTCTGCAGCAGGCAGTGGTTTCGACAAGGTACTCAAGTGTTCGGTCTTTGTGAAAGATATGCACGACTTCGGACGCATCAACGGGGTGTACGCGCAGTATTTCGATGAGGCCAGTGCGCCGGCGCGCGAGCTCGTAGAGGTGGCCAATCTTCCGCGCTTCGTGAATGTAGAGATTTCAGTGATTGCAGCAGTAGAGGCATGATCAATTTACTCAGCGATACCGTAACCAAGCCTACAGCGGCCATGCTGGCGGCCATGCAGGCCGCCGAGGTGGGCGATGACGTTTTTGGGGAAGACCCCACCGTCAATGCCCTCGAGGCCAAGGCAGCGGCGCTCTTTGGCAAGGAGGCTGCACTGTTTTGCCCCTCGGGCACCATGACCAACCAATTGGCCATCAAATGCCATACGCAGCCGCTGGATGAGATGATCTGCGAACAGACTTCGCATGTTTATCAGTATGAGGCGGGTGGCTATGCTTTTCACTCGGGCATTGGTGTCAATCTTATCGAAGGGATTCACGGCAAGATGACGGCTGCTCAGGTAGAGGCTGCTGTCAAGCCGGAGGCTGACTGGCTGACGCGCAGCCGGTTGGTGGTGCTGGAAAATACCTGCAACAAAGGTGGGGGCAGTATCTATACGCTGGACGAGGTGCGGCCGATTGCTGACTGCTGCCGGGCGCGACAAATGGCGCTCCACCTCGATGGTGCCCGCCTGTTTAATGCGCTGGTAGAAACGGGCGAATCGCCTGCTGATTGGGGGGCTGTGTTTGATAGCTTGTCAATATGCCTGAGCAAGGGCCTGGGGGCCCCCGTTGGCTCTCTGCTGATCGGCAGCCGAAGCCTGATTGCGCAGGCGCGTCGCCTGCGGAAGGCTTTTGGCGGGGGCATGCGGCAGGCTGGCTACTTAGCCGCCGCCGGCATTTATGCGTTGGATCACCATGTCAGTCGCCTGCGGATAGACAATGAGCATGCCCGCCTGCTGGGGCAGGCACTGGCGGAACTCAGCTTTGTCGATGCTGTACGGCCGGTACAGTCCAATATCGTCATTTTCGATCTTGCTGCCGGACTGACGGCGGCTCAACTGCTGCAGCAGCTGGCAGCTGTAGGTATTCGCGCTTCAGCTTTTGGCCCTGCCACCATTCGCTTCGTCACGCATCTGGATGTTAGTCGCGAGGAAGTAGAGCTGGCTATTGACCGCATGCGGGCAATAACATTGCCCAAATAAAAAGCTGTGATTTGATTTTTGCAAAAATCAAATCACAGCTTTTGCACGATTCCATTGGGCGGCCAGGGCCGCCCAATGGAATCGTGAGCCTATACAGGCTGCGCCTGCACAGCGCCTTGACTGCGCGCCATGCGTTCGCTGATATACTGCGCTACGAGCACCGAGTCGCGTCGTATGATGCTGAGTCCGCCACCCGGACTGTAGTTGTCAAAACCCACGAAATACAGTCCCTCATAAGCGTCGCTGCCTATGATTGATTTCGGAAGCCCCTGCGCGTCGCACAGTCCTTCGGTTGCGCCCAGCAGTTCGTCCAGTTTGGCCCGATAGCCTGTAGCAAAGATGACACTGTCGAAGGTTTGACGCTCCCCATTGGAAAAAACAATCTCTTCGGGCAGGAAATGACTGATGCCCGGCAGTACTTTTATGCGCCCCTGGCGGATTTGATCAGCAGTTCCCAAATCGATGACCGGTGTCTGACCCAATTCGCGCAATTGTTGGGCGGGAGCCATATCGGCCAGGGGTAAACCATAGCGCGGCAGATCGCCCATCGTAAATCGCCTGACCAGCAGCCCAATGCGGTCGCCCAGCCAGGTAGGCAGCTTGGCAAGCAGCATAGCCGTTTGCTGGGTAGGCCTGCCCAAAACTTCCTTCGGCACAATGTTGACAGGGCCGCGTACGCTGATGCTGGTGTCAATCCCTGCTTCACTGAGGTCCAGGGCTATTTCAGCACCGCTGTTGCCCATACCCACGACCAGTACGCGCTGCCCCTCGAAAGGCTTGGGTTCCTTGTAGAGGGAGCTGTGTATGAGCTTGCCGGTAAATTGTTTTTGCGATTCAATGGAAGGAATGTTGGGCGTGTGGTTGACGCCGGTGGCAATCACTACCTGTTCGCACAGGTAGGATCTGCAGTGATGCACTTTCACCAGCCAACGGCCATCGGCCTGCCGGCTGACATTCGATACGCAGTGCCGGAAGACAGGCTGTATATCGAATTTGGCTGCGTAATTTTCAAAGTATTCCAACAACAGTGCGCGGGTTACGTACTGTGGGAAAAAGTTGGGAAAATCCATGCCCGGCAAGTGAGACAATTCTTTGATGGTGTGCAGCTGCAGCCTACGGTAGTGCTTGTACCAGGAAGCACCCACATAGCTGCCGCTTTCCAGCATGGTAAAGTCTTGTTGTCGCATGCGCAGGGCAGCGGCTGTTGCCAGCCCTGCAGGGCCTGCACCGATGATGAGTGTAGACACATCTTGGGGGGGAAGATTGTTGTATGACACTGTAAATGAATTAATTAGTAGTGAATATAGTATCGATGGTGGTTATCAGCAAGCTGGCTTACCACTTGTTCTTCCACATCATGCTTTCCATGGGTTTATCTGAGCGTTGGTTGTATTTGGCGTTGATTTTGCGATTGTAGTAGGTCTCGATTTCTCCTTCTACCGCAAAGTAAATCAGTTGTCCAATAGGCATGCCCGCGTAAACGCGCACGGGATGGGTACAGCTTATCTCCAATGTCCAATGGTTACAAAAGCCCACATCTCCTTTGCCGGCAGTCGCATGTATGTCGATGCCGAGTCGACCCACACTCGATTTGCCTTCCAGAAAGGGCACAGCATGGTGTGTTTCTGTATACTCAGCCGTGACGCCCAGGTACAGGGTGTTGGGATGGAGTACAAAGCCTTCATCGGGGATTTCAAAGTATTCAATTTCATTGTGCCTGCGGGCGTCGAGAATATGATCTTTGTAAATGGCCAGCCATTTTCCGAGATGGACATCGTAGGAGTTGGTGCCCAGATAGGCGCGGTCAAAGGGCTCTATCACGATCTTCCCTTCTTCAATAGCTGCCAGTATTTTTGTATCACTGAGAATCATAATGTCTAAAAAAGTTGTATCCCAAGTAGGTATACTACTTGTGCTGTTCGGTAGCCTGACCTTGGGGATGCCTGGTGAATAGTATAAGACGGGGGGATATCGATATGCCGTCTTTTTGACGGCAACAATTGGGTTTGCTTTGGACAATCATCATATGGCTTTTGCCGCCGATAAGTATCCGGTGTGTGTCATTGTTTTGGGCTTATGCCCAAAACAATGACACACACACCTTGTGCGAGTCCTGACTAACATAACTCGCCAAAACACGCTTCAAGTTCGTAACAAAATTACAAGAATTTTAATAAAACCGCTAACTTGTAGCGCTGGTTGAGCAGTAAAATAGATGAAATGGACGTTTATACACGCAACAACCCCAAAGTTGTCAGGGGTTGGACATTTTTCGACTGGGCCAACTCCGCTTTCGCGTTGGTCATAACGGTAGCTATCTTCCCGGAGTATTTTCTGGCGGTTGTCGATCCTGAGATAGAACTGGCGGGGCTTACGATGAGTTCCAGCAGTCTGTATGCTTATGCCATTAGTGCTGCCTACCTGCTGATTGCTGCTTTTTCACCCTGGTTATCGGGCATAGCAGATTATGGGGGGCGAAAAATGTGGTTCATGCGGTTCTTTACCATCATGGGCTCGGTGGCTTGTGTAGGGCTTTTCTTTTTTCAGGGTATGGATACGCTCTGGCTGGGGACAGGGGCCTTCATCATTGCTATGATTGGTTTTGCAGGCGGACTGGTTTTCTACAACAGCTACCTGCCGGAGATTGTGACGGAAGATCAGTATGACCGGGTCAGTGCACGGGGCTTTGCGATGGGCTTCATCGGTAGTGTGCTGTTGCTGATCATCAATCTGCTGATGTTGCAGAAGCCGCTGTGGTTTGGTCTGCCTGAGGAGGGGACGCTGCCGGCGCGGATTAGTTTTGCTATGGTGGGGCTGTGGTGGCTGGGTTTTGCACTCATTCCTTTCAATCGGCTTCCGCTGGATATCCGGCGCAAGGAGCGCCTGCTTCCGCTGGCATTCAAGGGCTGGGATGAGCTCAAAAAAGTGCGTGCAGAGCTGGCTGATCAGGAGCAGACCAAGCGCTTCCTCCTGAGCTTTTTCTTTTACAGTGCCGGAGCACAGACGGTCCTGTTTCTGGCGGCTACTTTTGCCAAAGTGGAAATGGACTTTGGAACGGCAGAGCTGATTCTGCTAATTTTGCTGCTGCAAATTATCGCTATTTTTGGGGCTTACTTTTTTGCCTGGCTGTCGGGGCGGCGTGGCAATAAATTCGCTATTTCTGTCATCCTGCTGATTTGGACGAGTATCTGCCTGATCGCGTATTTCGTCACCCAAAAGTACCAATTCTATATGCTGGCCCTGGCGGTTGGCAGTGTCATGGGGGGGATTCAGGCAATGTCGCGTTCAACTTACGCCAAGTTAATTCCTGAGGGTACGCCTGATACGGCTTCTTACTTTAGTTTCTACGATGTGCTCGAAAAGGTGGCCATCGTGAGTGGTACTTTTAGCTTCGGGCTGATTGAGCAGCTAACAGGGAATATACGCAACAGCATTCTGGTACTCACCCTCTTTTTCATCCTGAGTCTGCTGCTTTTCAGACGTGTGCATATACATCACGGGATGACCGCGCCCGGCGCTTCCTGACGGACGCGTGGGTAGCTTTCATACGACATCCCTGAGCGCGTGTTCGGGAATTGCTGCCCGGGCAGACAACCGTGAGCTGTCTTTTCGTGTATTTTCACGCTTTGTAAGCAGTATGCTGCTGTTGCACCACGGCAATAGCTGAAAACCCACGGTAAGTACCTTCCCTGGCCCGCGGAAACATCCCAAACACGGCTGAGGTCTTATTTCAAAGGCTCAGGATTACTGTCCTACAACACCCCGGATATTCCAGTTTACACTTTCTCCGGTTCGTGCGGTGTAAGTCTGCCAGTCACCAACTGCTTCGTCAAATATCCAGTCGCCATTGGCTCTGTTGGGGCCTGCATCACAGCCGATAGACTGTCCCTGCTGGCTGTGTGTGAAGGCAATGCTGATCCACAAGTCATCAGCGGGGATGTCAACCGGTGTTGAGAGGGTGTGATTCGTCCACCCAAATTGCCGAACCTGGTTGATGACGTTGGCACTGTACAGCAGTGCCCCGGGCGTATTGCCCTGCCCGCGGCCATACACGCGCAACTCACAGGCCGCCGGTAGCGGACCGGTAAACCAGCGTACGCCTATCAGCTTCCGCCCGCTAAAGGGTTCTGTCTGCGCACGGGTAAAGCGTACGGCAGTCTCATAATTGCCGGCAGCAAGCAGTGGGCCGGTGGCGTTTTCACCATCGTATCGCAGCAGGTTTTCGTCGGCAGGGTTGTTATCGTCTTTACCGCAGCCACTGTATACCAGCAGGCCTATACCCATCATCATCAGCAACAGTATTCTGTTCATATACCTTGTTTTTACAGGAGCAATTTCGGTCAATTTCTGCATTGTTTTCGTTAACAAAGTGCTAAATACTCCCTGGCATTTTGCTAAGATATCTGTTTAGTTTTTATCAGTGGCGATCAGTAAAGTTTCCTTTATTTTTTCCTGTACTCGGTCTGTAGTCTCCGGAAAACCTTTGGGCTGTTGTAAAGGCTCTTACGGCCCCGTTGAGGCTGGGTGCAAGCCTGCCTCGTAACCAGCAGGCTTTTGTGAATGGTTAGCTTCATCACCAGCCGGCACCGGCTATGGCCCGGCACAAGCTGAAAGCTCGCGACAGTGCTTTTTGGCTGCTGCCGGAAATTTTCGAGCACGTACTACTATACATCAAAATCTTGCCAGGCCAGTGCAGCGGAGAAAACACGCCCCGCTGCACTGGCGCTTTTCATCACTAGCGCAGCAGCGTTAGCTCCCCTTTGAAAAATTCTGTGCGTCCGTCGAGAAAAACGATCTCAGCCAGATAGGCATACATGCCCACAGGCATCGGCTGCCCCCGGAAGCTGCCGTCCCAACCCGGGAGTGGATCATTGGGCGCAAAATTGCGTCCTTCATATACCAACTGCCCGCCCCGGCTGAAAATGCGCAAACTGCGTATCTGCACGACAGCATTGTCTGTGAGGGGATAGTAACTATCATTGACACCATCGCTGTTGGGGCTAAATGCCGTAGGCATATATACCCGCGGGTTTCGGTCAACTGTCAGGCGCACATAGGCTTCCTCTTCGCAGAAGGTGATGGTGTCGCGGGCAATGACGCGGAAAACCTGCGTTTCAAGCGGCCGCACGTACAGGCGGTCGCCGGTAAAGCCGGGCAGATGAGGCCAGTTGAACAACAGTTGGCTGCTGTTGGCTTGTACGCTCAGCTCAATGCTGTCGCCCAACCTGATTTCCTCATCATCTCCCAAACTGACGATGAGCTCAGGGGGTTCAGTAATCAGTACGGGCAGGCTCAGCATACAGTCGGCTGTGTCTAGCAGGCGTATGGTATAGCTGCCGGCAGGGAGGCCTTCCCAACGGGCTGTTGGCACAAAAGGTTGCTCGTCCAGGGCGTATAGGTAAGGCGGTTTGCCACCGCTGGCACTTGCTACCGATAAGCTCCCTCCGTAGGGGCCTGTGAGGCAGTTGATTTGACCTGTGTCTATAGCAGCCGTCAGGGGCTGGGGCTGATCAAGCTGTATGCTGTCAGTGGCAGTACAGCCTTTCTCGCTCGTGATGGTGAGGCTGTAGGTGCCCGCACCCAGGGAAGTGAGGACAGAGAGGCGGCTGCCGGTGCTCCACAAACTGCTCAGACTCTGGTAGGGACCTGCGGCCTGAAACGCAAGCTGTCCGTCTGTTGCTCCATGACAACTGATTACCCGGCGAATGCCAAGCTCAACGGTGAGCGGGCTGCCGGGTTGTGGCAAAAATGCGCTGGCCGTTGCTTCGCAGCCGTCGGCATTGGTGACGGTGACAGAATAATTACCAGTCGCCAGGCTGTCTCCTACAGCAGTTGTGGCTCCCTGTGACCATCGCCACAGCACAGGCTGGCCATTGGTCGTCACCGTGAGCTGTCCGTCGCGTCCTTCGAAACAGGAAACAGGCCTGCTCACCTGTATGCCGGCAATAAATTGTGGCGGTTGTCCGATTAGCAGGCTTGTGTCTGTAAGACATCCGTTGGCATCGGAAAGCTGCACGGCATAGCTGCCTGCACAGGCATTGCTCAGGGTGTTATCCTGTCCGCCGGGATCCGACCAGCTATATTGGTAGGGGGGACTTCCGCCGATTGCGGTAACGCTGGCTGCGCCATCGCAAAATCCAAAGCAACTGGCATTGGTGACACTAATGCCGGCAAATGCCAGAGTGCCAGGCTGCCAAATACTGACGGTGAAGGTGGTATCGAATAAAATATCGCTAATGGTCACGGTATAGTCGCCCGCCGGCAGCTGCTCAATAGTAACTGCCTGCGCCGGCAGCATGCTGCCGCTGCCGTTGAGGGGCAGGCTACTGTGTTGCCAACTGTAGTTGTAGGGCGGGTAGCCGCTGCTGGCCGAAAATACTATGCGTCCGTCCCGGTCGCCGGCACAGGACAGGCTGTCTCCCTGAAAATCGGGGAGGATGGGGCGTGCATACTCGACTTCAAAGCAGGCGCTGCCGCTGCAGCCCAGGCTGTCGGTGACGGTCACGCAACAGAGGCTGCCGCCGGTGAGCTGCTCGGCTGTTGCAGCGGTTTCACCATTGCACCAGCTAAACGTGTATCCGCTGCCACTGCCACCAGTGGCAGTAGCCACGGCCTGTGCATTGGCTGTACCCTCGCTGTAGGCCAGCCGCGTCTGCTGAATGCTGAGGCTGATGCTGTCGAGTATGGTGAGTTCCGTCACAATCACGCGGTAGCAGCTACCTGTGAGCGGGATGGTATCGTTGTAGGTGCCCGATTCTGTATAGATGGAATTGGCCACCTGCAGTTGCTGCCCGTAGCAAAGGGTAGTATCCTGATAGGTGAAAGGGGTGATGTCGCCGGCATCGCTAACCGATAAGGTAAACAAGCCCCGGGCTGCATCACCGGAGCCGTCGATGAGGATAAAGTACCGCTGTCCGGGAAAAAGGCAACTTACTTCCATGCGTTCATTGAGGGAGGTGTCGGTATACTGACTCCGAACATGACTGTAGAAGCCGTTGCAGCTGCCATTAAACGAACGATACAGGGCTATTTGCACGCCTATAGGTTTTCTCAGGGTATCGCTAATGCCCTCAATGCTGACGTGGCCTGAAGGCGGTGCTACAAAACTGAACCAGACGGAGTGCTGGCTAACAAAAGAGGCCACAAAAGGATCTTGCAGGGGGCCGGCGCAGAAGTTGCTTCGCCAGCCATTGGTAGAGACCGACCCGCCTGCAGGTACTATGCCCAGATCTTCGTACTCGCAACGCAGGTCACCGCCTTCAGTTTCGCCTATATCCCAGACTTGCAGACCAAATACGCCCCGCTCTCCACCGGGTATACTCTGTCCGCCGTCAACAAAAATAAAATAGTCGGTGTTGGGGGCAGGGCAGTAGAGGTAGAGGCGTGTATCGGCTGTGTTGTTGATGAAGTCATAGACCGGATAGACAGTCAGGGGGCCGTTACAACCGTTGGGGGCGGTAAATACCAAAGCTTCGAGATCTATCGGGTCGCCACTTTGCGCAGGGTCGCTCAGCAGATCCACGGTAATCATGCCCGAAGGATTAGGACCTGAGTTGAACCTAAACCAGGTGCCGGCATCGTTGAGGAAGTAACCGCCGAAATCAGGCGGATAGGGGTCACCGTCGGTCGTGGCGCAGTAATTGTTGTATATTCCCTGACTGGCGTTGCCTAAGGTATCTCCGTAGCTTAGGGTACCCAAGGGGTATGCATCGCAGATGATATCATTGTCAGGGGAGCCTGTGAGCTCAATGCGAAAATTGACAAGGCCACCCGAGTTACCCGTACCACTGAGGTTGAGGCTGTGACTTTCTGTCTGCCCAATGGCAGGCAGGCTGATCTGACTGCAGATAAACTCTACACAGTCCCGGATGATGGTACATGGGATGACTGCGTCGTTGTCAAACGTACGCAGGCATACTTCAACCGTTGCCGGCAAGTCTTCCGGGCAGTCATAGTCAACTTGATAAACCGTGTAAGGGGTGCTGTTGAAGCAGTTGCCGGAGGTCGCAAAAACAGCCCAGGGGCTGGTGTTGGCCCGTACTTCCCATACGGGTTCCGTAGGGGGTACGAGGTCAAAGCAGTCGGAAAAAGCTGTCCCCGATTCAATAACGACACGCAGCTGAATCTGCGCCATCACCATGAATGTACAGCTCATCAGTGCTACAAAAAGCAGTTGTCTTTTCATATTTGTTTATCCTTGCGTTTGGCAGTCTAAGCACCCGGGCAGCACCCGGGCGATTTTGATGGCCGTCATTCAGCAGGGGGTGGTAGCTTGCTGTTGTCTTCATGAGATAAACGCTAAAGTACGTAAAAAAACCTTTTTGGCGGCTGATGCCGCCAAAAAGGTTTTTGAATAATGTTTTTTTGCGTGGCTGGCGCCACGCAAAAAAACAAAAGGCTGTGAATTTTTCGAAGAAAAATTCACAGCCTTAAAAAAAGATTTGCGTGGCGCCAGCCACGCAAAAAAAGCCAAAAGGCTGTGGATTTTTCGAAGAAAAATTCACAGCCTTAAAAAAAATTTGCGTGGCGCCAGCCACGCAAATCTTCTCCGCGACTATCGCACAATCGTAATATCACCACGCAGGATAATACCCTCGCTGATATCAAGACGCAAAATATAATAATACGTTCCTTCCGGCAGCAGACTGCCATCCCTGCCTTCGCCACCCCACTGGTTGACATAAGGAGCCTGGGTAAATACAACATCACCCCAACGGTTGAATACGATAAGCTCATTATTGGGGAACTTATCTGCCGGATTGTACTGGATGATGTCAAAGATCAGCACATCGTTGAGTCCGTCGCCATTGGGTGTGATGGTATTGGGCAAATCAGCACCAATTTCACCCTGCTCGGCATTGATCAGCACACGGCCGATGGCGCAGCGCTCGGGACAGTCAACACTGCAAATCTGATAGAGGACCTCCGTAGTTCCGCCGACGCCCTGAGGCGCGAAGAAAGTAAGCTGTCCGTTGGCAAATTGCGTTGTGTCGAGCAGACCGATGGGCGTCGACAGTGTCAGCAGGCGCAGCGTGAGCGCAGAAGCCCCGTTGAGCAAATCATTGTCGAGGACGTTGATCGTCTGGTTGCGAGGCCCGTCGGCAGGGATAGCAATCGCATCCTGGTTGGCCAGCGGGCTGGCTGCCTGGCTCACCTGAAGCTCATCGCGGCTGTAGTCGGGGCAGCCGGGGGCTGACAACGTCCAATACACCAGCGTAGTGCCGGCCGGCAGACCCGAAAGGGTTGTCTGCGCAGCACCGGCATTGGCAAAAGTCACCGCTGCTGCTGCCGTCCACAAGCCTGTGGTGCCGGCAGGCAAGTTACCGCTGATGAGTGCCGTATCGCCACAGACGAGCAGGTTGGCACCTGCCTGAGCATCCGGCGGGAAAACCAGACTGCTGGTTACCGCCGCAGTATCCCGGCAGCCATTGATGGTGTTGGTCACAACCAGCCGGTAACTTCCCGCACCACTGACCATAGGCGACAGCGTAGTAGAGTCAGCCACAATAGGCGACCCACTGATCGTTGACCACTGATAGGTGAAGTTATTGCCGGTAGAGGAACTACTGCCATCCAGCATGGAAGTCTCTCCGCACTCCAGACTCAGGTTATCACCCGCATCAGCAACCGGTGGTGTGCGGTTGTCGGTAACCGTTATCAAGGTATCAGCCGAACAGCCGTTGTTGGCAAACGTGAGGGTTAGCCTGTACTGCCCGGGGCCATTGACGTTGACGAGCAGGCTGCCAGAAGCAGGGCTAACCGTATTGAGCGGATTGAGGCTGGTCCAGCCAATGCTTCGGTAGGCATTGGGATTGCCGGAACCGGCAGCATTGATGCCCACGGTAGTGGATGTACAGATAAAATCGGGTATGGCCGCAATGGCAAAAGTTGGCCGGCTGAGATTGCCGGTAACCGTAACCGTATCCAGCGATTCGCAACCCGTTGACGTATTGCGGATGAGCAACTGGTAGCTGCCCGGCTGTGTGAAGGCCGTCGCAGGCTGGTTGACGACCGTTGGTGTTCCGCCATCAATACCTGTCCAGGTAGCAGTAAAAGTATTGAAGAGGGTAGTAACCACCGGTGAAATCGGAACACCCACAGCCTGGTTGTCACAAGTTACAGGTCCAACTTGCTGCGGCATATTGATGAGCGGAAGCTGGTTGCGCTCAATTACGCGAATGGAATCTGTAGCCCGGCAACCGGTAGTTGTGTTGGTCACCGCTAGCTGGTAGATACCTCCGCCCGTAACAGCCGTTGTGAGGTTGGTGGGACTGACAGCAGCGTTGCCACCACTTTGGTTGTTCCACTGATAGCTGATATTATTGCCTGTAGCAGAGCCCGTACCACTGATCACCGGCTGGGGCTCCAGACAGGTGATGAAGGCTGAGTCCTGGGCTATAGTAGCCACCGGCAGGGTAATACCTGCATTGCTGACGGTAAACTCACCCGTACTCACACAACCATTGTCGGTGCGGGTAACTGTCAGGCGGTATATACCGGGCTGATTGATCTGAATGGTATTGCCGTTGGTTGGCCCGACAATGTTGCCGCCAAAGAATGCCGACCAGCTGCCGGTAAAGGGAGCTCCTGCAGGTGTGATGGTGGATCCTATCGTGGCCACCGGGTTATTACAACGAAGCTCCGTACCTGTATAGCTAAGACTGACATTCAGGCTCTGGGTATTGTTGCTGACAACTACCGTGTCAAAAGATGAGCAACTGTTGAGCAGGTTGGTCACCTGCAGCAGATAACTTCCCTGCGTACTAACCCGCAGACTGTCTGCTGTTGCACCACTGATAGGATTGTCGACACTGTTGAGATACCAGGTGTAGAGAATGGTATCCCCCTGGCTGCTGGCACTGCCGTTGAGCAGCACGGAGGACTGGCTACAGGTAATGACTTGGTCGATACCTGCACTGGCAACGGGCGCAAGCGTGTTTTGCTGCACCAAAACCGTATCGGCACTGCGGCAATTGTTGTCCAGATTGACAATTTGCAGCACATAGCTACCTGCCGTCAGTGCGACAGGCTGCAGTTCTGTCTGTGTACCCGGCTGTAGGCTGCCACCGGCTGTAGCCAACCACTGAATTTGGTAGTTGCCGTCGGGAGGGATCACAGAACCGTTGAGGGTGACCTGCGTAGTGGCACAGGTAATCAGCTGATCGTCACCCGCTTCAGTAACAGGAGCATCCGGATTGGGCTGAAGTTCGACATAATCAACAGATTCACAAGTGCTCACAGGATCAAAAGCGATGAGCGTGTAGATTCCCAGCTCAGTTGCCTCCGCCCGGATAGAGTCAGAGATGATATTGCCGGCGGGATCCAGCCAGCTGTACGTCAGGTTGAGGTCGGGATAGAAAGTACCGGAACCATCAAACACAGCAGGCTGATCAGTACAGCTTTGGAAGAGAGACTCTCCGGCATCAGCAAAAAATACGGGACGACCGTCAATGATATTGATGACGGTATCGGTACGGCAGCCGTCAAACAAGTTTCTCACTACAAGACGGTAGCGGCCGGGGCCAAAAACAACAAAGTTGTTGGCCGTAGTGGTGGAAGTATCTATCGGGCCACCGGAGATGGTTTCCCAATTGTAGCGGATGCTGGGGCCGCTGGTCGTATTGGGACCAATACCCAGGGTGACGGACTGAGTAGCACAAGTAAATACGGAATCGCCCAGCAGGCTGATGCCTGCCGTCAGCTCCTGCCGGGGAAGTACCCGCATGGTATCCAGCCCGATGCAGCCATTGAGATCAACAGCCGTCAGTTGGTAGGTGCCGGGCTCCGAAAGGAATACGGAACAGCCATTGAGACTAGGCTGGTTGGGAGCATCTACACGCCGCCATGAGTATACATAATCGGGATTGCTGCCCTGGCAGCTCACCAGCAGGAGTGGTGGAGAACAGGGCAGGTTGCGGTCAGGGCCCGCATTGACCGGCGGAGCTGTATTTAGCAGCGGAATAAAAATGGTATCTGTTACTGAAAGTGAAGGCCCGCTGAAGTCGTAGACAGTATAAGCCACAAAACCAGAAGCTATCTGATTGTTGAGCGCCAATGGCTGAAAACGGTTTTCACCGGAAGACAACAGCGTCCAGCTGGTACCATAGGGCTGGCGG
Source organism: uncultured Saprospiraceae bacterium (assembly GCA_964441755.1). Lineage (GTDB taxonomy): Bacteria > Bacteroidota > Bacteroidia > Chitinophagales > Saprospiraceae > JAUMBM01. The sequence continues at coordinate 27,678 of CAYTVG010000014.1, read as the reverse complement.
CCGCCGGAGACAACCAGACGGACACTGGCATCACCAAGCCCCGGACAAGACTCAGGAACGATGATGACAGAGTCTACAATAATGCGGTCGCGAACGCACATCGCAGCATTGGTGGTCGTAACACTTCCTGTACCATTGACAGTTGTCACATTGGTGTCTTCAATTGACACCTCGTAGCATGCGGCAGCCGGCCCCGATAGTTCAAAGCAAACCTCAAAAGCAACTGTCTGGTCAGGTAGTGTGAGGGGTGAAGCACTATTGAGCTGGAAGTCCAGCGATCCTACGGGAGCGTTGCTGGTAGTTACACTGAGACCCGAAAGCAGCGGGTTGATCTGGGTATTGACGTAAGTAAGCTCCAGCGGATTCCACGACACAGCAAAGCTTGTACTCAGGATATCGTCAAAGGAAGCTATCGTAAACGGCATACATACGGTGTCCCGCCAGTCGCCTGTCGTCTCCACCGCTGCCAGTCCGTAGCCTTCCGGATACAGCACGCAGAGGTTGGCCGGGGTAGTGACGATACCTATGTTTTCGCCATTGGAATTGGAGCTGATGGCTTCATTGACAAGCGGAAAGCCCAGCGCATCCATTAGGTCACAATCATCAGGACTGGCTGTAGGCGCAGGTGTAAAGCAAACGTTGAAGAGAGATTGCCCGTCTGCTAATGTGACCGGATCAGGACTTGACCACTCAAACAACAAACCACCGGCATCGGTCAGGTTGGTATTGAAGTTGGCCATCGTAGCACCCGGCAGGTTGATGCCATTAATGTTTTGAAATGTCCAGATGGCAGGATCCCAGTTGAAGGTAAACTGGTAGGAAATGATGTTTTCAAAGTTGACAACATTGAAAGGAATACAGGCGAGATCGCCGGGTATTGCCTGCGCATCGCTGAGCAACATACCTACGCCATTGGGCTGAATCACATGTACAATACAGTTGGAAGGATTGATACCAATATTGCTCGAGGGAGCTACGATACCGGTAGCATCGGCCCTGATAATATTGACCGGACTGTCGCCACCAAGGCCAATGACATTGAAACAAACCTGGTAAAGTATCTGTCCTTCCGAACGCGTAACGCCTGCAGGCAACGCATTGAAGGCCCACTGCAGCCCCAGAAATCCGTCGTCAGTATTGGATGTATTGAAGGCAGATGCGTTGAGACCTGTAAGGTTGAATGATCCTACACTTACAAACTCCAGCACATTGGGGTTCCACTGCATCAGGTACTCCATACGGCGAACACCCGTGAAATTGCTGCCTGCCTTTATCTGTACGCAGATCTGATCGTTGAGGTTGACCGCTTCACCGCAGTCGACAACAAGCTCAATGCCCGTAGGATCACAGGCATCAGTGATAATGCTGCCTACATTGGACTCGAAAGGAATCGCCAGCCCCTGAACGATGTTGTTGGTGATTTCCAGTGGCCGCGGATTTTCTGAAAACTGTATGGTGGACATAGATTCGCAGACACCTATGACATTAAAGCAGGCCTGAAACATGGTGGTGCTGTCGGGTACGGAGATACCCGGTGATGAGATGGGCGCTGCCCAGGAACAGGTGATAGCGCCCAAAGGTACAGAGCCCACGCCGGGGACACCAAAACTCTGCCCCGGTCCTGCGAGGTTGGGGATGTTATCGTTGTGGATAAGACTCTGAAATTCCAGGAAAGCAGGGTCGTAATTGACGGAAAACTGCAAGCTGGCAAGGTTATCCCAGCCCTGTTCTATGACAAAATCAACACATATCTGGTCACCGGGGCTGGCTGTCACATCAGAAATCTCTATGGACAGCGGTCGTACTCCAATGGTGACCGTTCCGAAGGAAGAATCAATGTCCTGAAAACCAATATTAATACAACTGAGTACATTCTTGCGGTAAACAACAATGGGTACTGGCTGATTGGTGATCTGCAGCCTTGTCTGCTGACCGTAACTGCCGGTAGCCTGGAAGCAAAGGTCAAAAATTACTACTTCCTCTGTGCCGCTGCCCAAGGTGACTGCGGGTATGTTGGGATCGGTACAAGGTCCTGTAGACCAGCCACTCACCGTGATAACACCCGCTGTATTGTCTATGGTAATATTGCTGGCGTTAAAACCGGCGGCAGCCATGAGCGGATTGATATTGGAGACATTGAGGGCGGTGACAAGGGCAGGGTTAAACTGGATAGAAAAAGACATTTCGGTAATGTCGGTGAAGTCTACAACCCTCACCGGCACACAGAAATTATCACCTGCATTGGGTGAAGCGCTCCCAATGAGCAGGGTAGGCTGTGCCCACAGGTTAATTTGTACAGCGAGACTGATTAGCAGGATGAGCAATACTTTTAAGGGATTGCTGATCCTTCTGTCAAGTTGATCTATATTTTTCATGGAAAGAGTTAAGTTGAAATGTTATGCGGTTTATCAACAGATGCCCGGTTTCTTACAAGTATACTGGTCAATTAGCGATCAAAGGAAATGGATAGCTGAATCTCGTGCGTGTAGCCCGCCGTAGGGCCAAAGCTGCTGAAATAAGCATCAAAACCATAGCCGACCCGGATGTTGTTGTCCAGACCCATATTGTCGCCCAGGTTGAAACCCGTTTCCATGTGGAAATTGCCGCTGGTAGCTACACCGGTACCTATCCAGAAGCTGGTAGGAAACTGGTAGCGAAGGTTGAAGTCTGCATTCACAGGCGCTCCGTCAACGTATTTGATCCATACAGAGGGCTCTATAATGCCATCATTATCGGTAAACTTGTAGAAGCCCGCCATGCCGTAGAAGTGGCGCGTGCGTTCAACCAGAAAATCGCCGTTGGGGTCAGTAAAGGTCAGGTTGAGACCCAGGATCTGGGGAATGGATATACCCGCATAGAACATGTCGCCGCGAAAGGCACCGCGGCGGATGGTTTCGTAATAGTACAGCCCCAGTCCCAGGTCGGGGTAGAGCTGGTTTTGGTCCTGTTGCCCAATGACGTCATTGGGATCGCGCAAACGTATCTTGCTGGCATCAATTCGGTACTGGACAAGGCCGCCTGAAAGAGCCGCCGAAAAACCCCGGTACTGGGGGTCGTCTGAAATGACAGCTCCCAGTCGGCCGTAGACTCCTGTGAAGCCGGTAGGGCCTGTCTGGTCATTGAACATATAGCCACCTGCGTTGAGCGCCGCGCCGGAAGCTTCGCTGTTGATGTAGGAGATCCTCACGGTCTGTGTTCTGGGAGCGCCTTCAATACCGGCCCATTGCACCCGATGGCTCGCGCCAAACGTCAGATTGCGGCCGGTAGTGATGAAGTCTTGCTCCAGCGCTGCAGGGTTGAGCATGGTTGCCTGCTCTCGGTACTGCGTGAAGAGGGAGAGTTGCTGGCCGAACAGCTGGGTCGACTGTACTGCCAACAGCACGAATAACGGCATCCGCCATCGCATCGCATTCATGGGAGAAGTTTTTGAGATTCGTAAATATGTAAAGGAAAATAAATCATTTGTGTTGTGTGCACTGTGTCCTGATCGTCGCATGGCGTTAATAAATCTTTGACAAACTGCAGACGGGCTGCAGATACTTAATCAGCTGCCAAAAGTATACATACGCTTTGGATATTTTACTATACTTAACAGGTTTTTAGCGTTAATATTGGGGGATTTTTGTCAGCTTGTCTCCCCAATACCCGGCGCTGCCTGGTGTCATTTGCCGTAAGGCTGGCTGGTTGTCAATAAACTGCAAAAATACGGCTTAATTGCCTTTGCCAAATAACTTTAAGTATAATATATGGCCAAATTTAGCATTTGGTCATGTTTGCAGGGGTAGTGGTTTACTTTCTGCTGGTTTGCGACAGCAGAAGCAGGTTTTACCAGTACTCCGGGCTTCAGGTGCCGGACGCATTGCCTTTGTATGCAGGTGTGTAAGCCGCCTGCAGCACTTTCGTATCGCCGCCCCAAATACTACCCGCGCCTGCTAAGCCGCGCCATATAAAATCCATCAAAGCCTTCATCCTGTGGCAGGATCACCCGCTCTTCCTGCAGGTCAAATTTATTACCGGCTTCGTGTGCCAAAAATTTCACGACCTGTTGTTGATTTTCCGAAGGCAAAATACTGCAGGTAGCATAGACCATCATGCCTCCGGGTTTGCAGAGGTTGCTGTACCTGACGAGCAGGTCCTGTTGCGTCTGCTGTACCTGTGCAATGAAGTCGGGACTCAGTTTCCACTTGGCATCGGGATTCCTTCGCAGCACGCCTAAGCCGGAACAGGGTACATCGAGCAGCAATCGGTCAGCGGATTCATGCAGCCGCTTGAGGATCTTGGTATTTTCAATTGGCCTGCTGTCAATAATATGGGCACCTGCCCGGCGCGCGCGCTGCCGCAGGTTGCTAAGCTTCCAGGCTTCCGTATCCAGCGCTATCAGCTGGCCTTTGTTATGCATACAGGCAGCCAGGTGAAGACTTTTGCCGCCTGCCCCTGCACAGGCATCAATGACCCGCATGCCGGGTTGCGCCTGCACGAAGGGAGCAACCTGCTGGCTGGAAAAATCCTGTACCTCTATCCAGCCGCGGCGGAAGGCTTCGCTCTGAAACAGGTTGCGCCGCTCGGTCAGCAGCAGGGCATCGCCGGGCAGGTCGCGCAGCTGGCTGCCTTCTTTTTCCAGTAGCTTACTTACAGTTTCCTTGTCGGCTTTGAGCCGGTTGACGCGCACGACCAATTGTGCCGGCTGGTTGAGCGCGTGTATGGTGGCCGGCCACAGGCCGCCAAGCTGCTCGCGGCCGAGCGCCTCCAGCCAGTCGGGTATAGATTCGGCTATCGCCGGCTCCCGCAGCAGCGCCTCGCGGGCGGCCAGCAGCTGCTGCGCATCGAGGGTGGCAAATTCCCGCCATGCGGGCAGCTTCGCGCCCGACAGCAGCCAGTGGGCGCCAAAAAGCGCGTAGAAGCCAGCCCTGTCCTGAGGTTCGTATCCCAAAGCTGCCGTGAGCAGCCGGTACCAGCGGACGATGTCGTAGGTGTGGGCTGCGATAAAGGCGCGGTCGCGGGCACCCCTGCGGGGATCCTGCCGCAATACTTGCTCAATAACTTTGTCGGCATAGCGCCCCCCCAGGAATATTTGCTCCAGCGCTTCAGCGACGGCTGCAACGAGGGGGGGGAATAAGGAGGTTGTACTGGCTTTTTCCTTCATGCCGCAAAGGTAAGCGTATTTTTTTGACCACAGATGTCCTTACTGGCTTACCTTTGTAGCAGGGCTATGCCGGAAGGACTGCTCTACGGCATATTCGAACAGGTAATGTTGAAATAAATAAGAAAATTGTGTATGTTTCATGATTTTAATGAAATATACATCCCTTTACCGTTTTGCCCGACGGCCTGGCCGCCGGGCAAAACGGTAAAGTAAAGCGCATATATGAACAGGCAAGAGAGAATTGCGGCGCTCTGCGCATTGGGGGTACAACTGCAGCGGACGGATGATTACAGGGAGGCCGTGATGGCCAGAACAGCTGTACACAATCCCTGGCTTACGGTCGAAAACCAGCGCCTGGCCATACAGGCCATCTGCGATCATTTCCTGCAGCAGCCACTGCTGGAGGCATGGAGTAGTGGTTATGCTGTGGCAGATGACGTGCTGCCCCGCCGCGTGGGCATCGTCATGGCCGGAAATATCCCTTTGGTGGGTTTTCACGATTTTATGTGCACTTTTGTGTCCGGTCATCAGTCGGTTGTTAAGTGCTCTGAAAAGGATCCCTGGTTGTTTCCCTTACTGGTCAGACAACTGATTGCCATTGATGCACGGGCAGAGGCCTTGGTAGCGATGGCCGATCGCCTCAACGATGTAGACGCTATCATGGCCACCGGCAGCAATAATACTGCGCGTTATTTTGAAGCTTATTTCGGACATAAGCCTCACATCATCCGGCGCAATCGCAGTGGCCTGGCTGTGCTGAGTGGCGAGGAAAGCCGTGAAGATCTGCTGGCACTGGGCAAAGATATTTTTACTTACTTCGGGCTGGGTTGCCGCAATGTTTCCAGCTTGTGGGTGCCGGAGGGCTACGATTTTACGCCCTTGCTGGAAGCTATGTACGAATATAGAGAAGTTGTACTGCACAGCAAGTACAAGAATAATTTTGACTATCACTACGCTTCTTTCCTGCTCAACCGACAGACATTTCTGGCCAATGGTTGCGTCATGCTGCTGGAAAATCCCCAGATTGCTTCTCCGGTAGCCACGCTGCATTATCAGTACTACGGGCAAGCCAGCGAATTGCCCGCGCGCCTGCGCGCTGCAGCCGCCGATATCCAGGTTGTCGTCAGTGCTATGGAGCTGCTGCAGGACAGCCATGCGCGCCTCTTTGGACAGGCGCAGCAACCACAACTCGCCGATTATGCCGATGGCATCGATACCATGGCCTTTCTGAGTACGCTATAAAAAAAGAGCCTGAGGGGATTTTTTACAAAAATCCCTCAGGCTTTTAGGATGATTATCACTTTGGCGGCGACAGCCGCCAAAGTAACGGTGTATTACTGGATAATCACCTGCTTGACGGCTATACCATCGGCAAACCTGACTTTGAGCAGGTACATAATCGCAGTTTACTGATTCTTCGTCAATTTTGGTGACGATAGTTTTACTACATACACTATTCGAACCAGTTGATACTCCGCATCAACCCTTATAGCGGTAGACAGTAAGCTGGTCACTAGTGTACAATGCACATGATTACGATTTTTTCCGTACAACGGAAGCCCCGTTAGGGGCGTAATATGGGTAGCACCCGCCCCGGTGTTTTTCAGAGCCCCGTTAGGGGCGTAATATGGGTAGCAACGGCCCCGCGGTGTTTTCCAGAGTCCCGTAGGGACGAAATGTGGGTATGATTTTTCCATACAACGAAGGCCCCGTTAGGGGCGTGATATGGGTAACAACGACCCTGGTGTTTTCTACCCATATTCCGTCCCTACGGGACTCTGTAAAACACCGGGGTTGTTTGTTTTCTATCCACATCGCGTCCCTACGGGGCTACCCACATTCCGTCCCTACGGGACTCCAGAAAACAGCTATAAATATTGGTAGTTCTTACAGGGGGCAAATCTACGAAACCCACTTCATTTGGACTAGAGCCACCACAACTCACCGATTATGCCGAATAAAAAAAGAGCCCGTGGGGGATTTTTGTAAAAAATCTCCCACAGGCTCTTTGGATCATTATCACTTTGGCGGCGACAGCCGCCAAAGTGGCGGTGTATTATTGAATAATCACCTGCTTGACGGCTATACCATCGGCAAACCTGACTTTGAGCAGGTACATACCCGGCGGCA
>CAYTVG010000014.1:0-20305 GCA_964441755.1 uncultured Saprospiraceae bacterium | reverse complement strand
TCACCCAGGGCACCGCCCATGTTAATGGCCAGTGCAAAATCAGAAGAGTAACCAACGTGGTTGGGGATGTTGAGGGGCGTCTGGTTCAGACCGTAAGGATCGCCGTGCACCTGCTCAATCACATAAGGCTGCAGTGTTTCGCTGTTGATAAATTTATCAAGCAACACCTCGCTGTATTCTTCGAGGTAAGCAGCACCCAAAGAGATGTATCCGCCTGTACCCTGACCCCAGAGTACGATGCGATTGGGGTCAATACCGAGGCTGTTGCCGTTTTCAGCCACATCTTTGCGCAGGTAGCGAATCAGCGTACGCACGTCCTGAATGCCCCGGTAAGCAGCCTGCAGCAGTGAGCTGGTCCGCGTATTCTGGTTTTCTGCCAGTGGCAGCCAGCCCTGACGGTAAGTAGCCGCGATGGCTACATAACCCGTTTTGGCGAGGCGCGTACAGATTTCAACAACCGTAGAGTCGAGCTTACCGCCCGTAATCTGGCCATTGAAATACTGCGGCAGGAAGGAACCTGTGTGCAAATAGACAACAACCGGACGGTTGGCCTCCGTGTCACCCGTTGGTGAATAAATGTCCATCAACAGCGCTGTCTGCGCAGGTGCACCCGTGAGAATGCCGATGTTGGTACCGTACGTTACATTGCTGACCTTCGTTACTTGTGGGAAGACCTGGTCAACATAACGGGTTTGTGCAGTCAGCGAGTTGATCGCAAAGACTAACAGGAGTAAAACAATTGTGTTGATCTGTTTCATAGAAACGCATTTTTAATGGTAAAAATAGCGATACGCTATTATTTTTTAAACTCGTACAATATGGAGAAGTAGGCCAGGCGACCAATACGAGGGCCGCCATAGGTCTGGAATACCTTGTTGTTGAGTACGTTGGATGCCCCCAGCTTGAAAGTCGTATCCAGCTTCTCAGCCCGCCAGTTCACTTGTGCATCCAGCAGATCGTAAGAAGGAATAAAACCGGTAAACTGTGGTGAGCCTTCAAACAGGAAACCCTCTACCCACTTATAGTTAACATTGAAACCCACATTTTTGATGCGCTTACTGCCCAAATTAATGTCAATATCCCGACCAGAAACACCAAAATTAAATTTATGCTCGGGAGTGTTGAACGCAGGAATGATGGGGTCATCCGTCTGTGTATTCAGGATATTCCAGGAATAGTTGGCATTGAGGACATAAAACTTAGCGAAATAGTAGTTGAGACCCAAAGAGAAGCCCTGAGTCGTCACCCGGTCTGTTGCATTGGCGGCTACGCGGTATGCCTGAGCATCCACCAGCTGGTTATTGGCAATGGTAGCATCGACACCGAAGTTGAAGCCAATAAAGTCCCGGTAGAAACTGTAGTAATAAGTAGCATCGACATACAGCCTGTCGAAGAGTGTAGTGCGCACACCTGCCTCCATGGTTCTTACCCGTTCGGGCCGGACCGGAGCAATGTCGAAGTAATCAAGCGTATCACTGTTGCCGGTGCCCACAAAATTGCGCAGCGACTCCACCGTCAGCAAGTCCTGAAAGCCGTCGAGGTTGCCAATCAGGATGGCTCTGCCCACATTGTAGAACAGGTACTGATCGCTGAGGGTCGGGTTGCGAATAGCCGAGCTGAACGACAAGCGGAAGATGGTATTCGGGTTGTGGGTATACACTGCAGAAGCAGCCGGGCTGAGCAGCGGATCAAAATTCTGGTTTTTGTCGAGGCGTATGGAAGCATTAATCTTCAGTTTGGAACGAATCTCCATAATCGCACCGCCATAGAGACCAATTTCTGAATTGCGGATGACGCGCCCATTGGTATCGAGTAGGATTGACCCGCGCGAATCCGGCATAAACTGCCTGAAGTTGGCACCTGTGACGACATCCAGATCCGTAACATTACCTCCGCTGGCCAGGTCATTGAAGCGATATTCGCCATGCACGTGGGCTAGCGCAGACTTGTCGTAAAAACGAGTACCGCCTTCGGTATAGGACAGGCTGCTGGTGATTCTGTTGAATTCATCCTGAAAGCGCTGTGTGCCGGGTTCAAAAAAATCTGCCGTATTGGTAAGCGGATTGGCTGCCAACGAATAAGCTGATGCCAGAGAATGCGAACTCCCTAAGAGGGCCTGGATATCCTCTTTCCCCAAAAACGCATTGAGCGCGGCACGGAATTCGTCGGGGCGACCGATATAGTTGAGCGGGTTGGGATAGCCCTCCTGCGCCCGCAGCTGGGGGTTGACATTGAGCTGCCAGTAATTGATATAATCAGCGCGCCAGTCGTTATTTTTCTTAGCATTATTCTGCAGCAACAGGGCTGTGAAATAAGGATCGTAAGAGTTGCCGGCATCTTCGTGCGTCACATACGCGCGCAGGAAAAACTTGTCGCGCTGCCGGAGCTCCAGTCGATGCTGGTAGAAGCGGATATCGCGCAGGCTAAAGCGGTTATCTCCCTGATAGACCGTGGTGCCGGTGCTGAAATTGCTGGCAGCAATCAGCTCCGTAGAGCGCAGGTCCTTGGCAGGGTTGAGGCGAAAATGGAGCGCAGCACCAATCTTGGTATTGTCAGAATCGTAGTCCACCAGATCAATCTCCCTGTACCCCCGGCGATGGATGATACCCAGCCCCGGCGTTGAAAGAGAACGACTCAGGTCATTGGCATTGAGATACTCATCGCCATAGACATTGACAGCATCATAACCTCCGGGGTTGTCTGCAGAAGCAGGACTTTCGTATACGGGATCGTAATTGTCAGCTACCCAGTCATTGGCGCGAAAATGAAAAAAATTGATCTTATAGGCCATGAAAGGCAGCCCCTCCTTGTTGTTGACTGTCTGAGCCCAGCGAAAACCACCCTCGATGAGGTTGCGTTCGCCGACTTTCATCATGGCAGACAAGCCTGTATGCAGGTAAGGATCCTTACTCTCCATACTGATCACACCGTTGAAGGCATTCGGGCCATAGAAGGCAGAGGCAGCCCCGATGATGAGGTTGACAGCGTTGACATCCAGTTCGGAGGCGCCCAGGAAATTGCCCAACGAGAAATTGAGACCGGGCGACTGGTTGTCAACCCCGTCAATCAGCTGCAGGGAGCGCACCGGACTGGTGCTGTTGAAACCGCGGGTATTGATGATCTTGAAACCCAGACTGGCAGCCGTAAGATCCACTTCTTTGAGTGACCCCAGGCCGTCGTAAAAATTGGCAGCGGGCGTCTCCCGGATGGCTATGTTATCAAGTGTTTCCACCGTCAGCGCCGACTGCTGCTGCCGCTCACTGATGCGCCGCCCTTTGACCTCGACCGTCGAAATCGTCACCGCATCTTCGAGCAGTTGAATTTTTAAAGCTGTACGGGGATCAGAGACCGTGACTTCCTGTTCGGAATAGCCGATGTAAGAAACCTGCAACACCATCGGCACAGACTGACGGGTTTCGAGGCTGAACTTGCCATCAAAATCCGTGACGGTACCTTCTGTACTGCCCTTGATGACAACCGTCGCATTAATCAGTGGATCACCGCTATTGGCATCGATTACTGTACCTCTGACAACCACCTGTGCCAACAGCTGATTTGGTGAGGTGATAAATAAAATAAAAAACAGACAAAAAACAGTTGATGCAAATTTCATACTTTATTGGCAGTGGTGGTTAACGAATTATTCTTTAATACACTAATATAGTGAATATACCGATTGCAGATGCAAGTCTAATAAGTTTTTTCGGAATTACGATAATTTATTGGTTTTTTGTGTTGTCTGTGCCTGCGTGGCCCTGCCTGCAGGCTATTTTACACCAGCATACTGACAGTCACCGAAGGTACAGCAGCTGCTCAGAATTGTCAGCCGGGGCAAAAGCCGGGTTCGCGCCAGCCTGCCGGCAGCCGGCAGTACAGGCGGGCGGCAGCCCAGCCAATGGCCGTTCCCAGGAGAGCACCAAACAGCACATCAACAGGGTAGTGCAGGCCTACATAAACCTGTCCGTAAGCAATGCTGCCTGCCCACAGGAAGAGTGCCCACCGCCAGCGGGCGCTTGCAGCCCGGGCCCAGCTCAGCGCAAGCAGGCTTGCCAGCGCAAAGTGGTTGGAAGCATGTGATGAAGGAAAACTGTAGCCACCGCCGCAGCCGGTCAGCACTCTGGCAGCGGGCTGCAGCCTTTGTTCGCGGCAGGGCCGCTCCCGCTTCACACTTTTTTTGATGAGCGTACTGCTAATTTGGTCGGCTGTGCCTACTGCCAGGGCTACAACCAGCAGCAGACCCAGGCCCGCCCGCCGATAGCGGTACAATATCCAGCCGGCAGCTACCACATACAGCGGCAGCCAGCTGAGCTTGTCTCTCCAGTAGGGCATGACTGCATCGAGCAGTGGGTGCGTGAGGTGGCTGTTGAGCAGCTCGAAAATTTGATAATCCGTTGCTAATATATCCATCATCGCTTTTGTGCCATCATAATCAGCCGGGGACTGTTTTCTTTATCAAAGGGTTGTAGCTGGTAATTGCCAAAAGTGTCAATGAGATCGAGACCCGCCTGCTCGAATAATCGACGAAAATCATGGTCGTAGAGCAAGGCTACGCGCTCGGTGAAATGATAGTCTCTGCCCCGGTCATCGAAACGTATGTCTTTGACCAGCATTCCGTGCCGGGGATAGCGTTCAATAAAAAAAGTAAGCTCGCCAACCTGTTTTTCCTCATGCGGCAGCAGCTCCCGCAAAACAACCGTCGGATTGAAAAAATCCAGAAAAAAAATCCCGCCGCGCACGAGTCCCGCTGCTACGCTTTTGAGGGTGCGAAGATCGTCAGTTCGCCTGTCAAAATAACCAAAACTGGTGAAAAAACTAAAAATTCCGTCGAAATAGTTGATTCTAAATGGTTTGCGCATGTCGTGTATGTGAAAAGCAAGCCGATCCCGCTCATATTGCTGCGCATATCGTATACTGGCGGGCGACAAATCGAGACCGGTTACATCAAAACCCTTGTCTGCCAGATACTTGCTATAGCGCCCCCTGCCACAGGCAAGGTCGAGCAGTCGGGCATTCGCAGGCGGTTGCCAGGCTTCGAGGAGATGATCGATAAAGGCACGCGCCTCGTTCTCATCGCGTTGCTTGTACAGCATGGGGTAGTAGGGGGAGTCAAACCAGCTTGCATACCAGGGGGAGGCGCCAGTTGTCATCCGGGTCATTACACTTGTGTGCTGCATTTAATTGCTTTTGCCCTTGCTAACAATCAAGTGGGGGCAAGGGTTCAGTTGCCTTTGGCCGCAAAAAGCGGCTAAAGGCAGGGATAAGCAAAAGCCCGGTTTTATTTTTCCGAGAAAAATAAAACCGGGCTTTTGCTTGAGCTTGCCCCGGGCGGCACTGACCGCCCGGAGCAGGCTGGAAATGTAGCATGTATGATTATTACAGCGGAGACACTACACCCTCAATCTGTCGGGGGCCAAGTACTTCCAGCAGGAATTGCCTTGCCTCGGCCTCTGTGGTAAAGGGAGCCAGCAGCACGCGGAACATACCGTTGCTGTCGGGTTTGATGAGTACATTGCTGTAACCTTGCATATTGAGTTGCTCCAGTTGCCGCTGCGCGTTGGCAATATTGGAAAAGAGGCCTGTTTGTACGCCATAAGAGGCAGCAGCTCTGGGGGCGGGCGAGGAGTTGCCTACCCGTGGGCGCGGCTCATTGTCCCACTGAAAACCCGTACCACTTGGCTGTTGTGCTGCCGGCCGCGGGGAAGCAGACTTAGGAGCCCATTCAGGGGCTTCTTCTGTTTCTTCGTAGGCGCCGCGAGCTTGCATGCTGCCGGGAAAATTTACAGGTGTCGTGGGATTCGCGCCTGCTTGTGTAGCTGTAGCAGCATAATAATCGGCAGGATTCCCCATGGGCTCCCTCCTGCCGGCGGGCATACTGGCAGGTGCCAGCGCATAGTCGCGGTCGACAGGCGGCACCGGATTTACATCGGCGTAGCCAATTACCTGGACTTTTACGCGGGTACGGCCGGAACGTACGAGATCGAGGCTCTGCGCAGCTATCCAGCTCAGGTCAATGACACAGTCGTCGCAGTAAGCCCCCCGATCATTGATGCGCACGTCTACCGACTGTCGGGTGTCTTCGCGCGTGACGCGCACCAGCGTCCCCAGCGGGTAACTGCGGTGAGAGGCCGTCATTTGGTCGCGACGATAGACTTCGCCCAGCGCTGTTTGCATATTGTCAATATAGTCAGCATAGTAGGTAGCGTATCCTTCAGTCATCTGTCCTTTGAGGGCGGCCACTTCTCTGCTGCTTTCGGATTGGATTGACTGCGAGTTGGTGGTAGGGTACTGGAATGTCTGTGCACCCAACTCGGCTGACAGGGCAAGCAGCAGCAATGCGTTAACATAGAAAATTTTCATGGGCTCGTAAATTTATAAGCTTTTATATCACCTATTTATCGTACAAAGGTAGGCCTTTCTTACCAGCAGCGCAAATATTAACATTTGCGGGAAGTTTATGCCGTCCTGCGGCATAAACTTCGCCGGCTTGCCTTACGGCTATTGTGCATCAAACAGCAGGCGCTGGCCTCGGCCGTGGTCAAAAAACTGCCCGTTTTCCCAGACCTTTTCACCATTGACAAAAGTCGTGACAACCTTGCCTCTGAGGGTGCGGCCTTCGAGCGGCGACCAGCCGCACTTGTAGTAAATATTGGAGGTGTTGACTTCCCAGCTGGCCGAAGGATCTACCAGGATCAGATCCGCATGGTAGCCTTCACGCAGGTAACCCCGGTTTCGCAGGCGAAAGCACTCGGCCGGCGCATGGCACATTTTTTCGACAATGCGCTCCAGACTGATTGCCCCTTCGTGGTAAAAATGCAGCATCATGGGCAGGGCGTGCTGCACCAAAGGCCCGCCTGAAGGGCAGTCGAAGTAAGGCTGCTGCTTCTCGGCCCAGGTATGGGGCGCGTGATCTGTAGCAATAATATCGAGCCGGTTATCGAGCAATCCCTGCAGCAAGGCCGACTGGTGTTCGGCACCCTTCACCGCCGGATTCCACTTGATGCGCGCTCCGAGGGTCGCATAGTCTGTGTCGTTAAAAAACAGGTGGTGCACGCATACCTCAGCGGTGATGCGCTTTTGGCGCAGGGGCGTGTGGGGGTCAAAAAGTGCCAGCTCGTCGCGGGTGGATATGTGCAGAATGTGCAGGCGGGTGTTGTGTTTTTGTGCCAGCGCTACAGCCCTGGAACTCGACAGGTAGCAGGCTTCGACCGAGCGGATGTGCGGGTGCTCGTACATGGGTACATCCTCACCATAGCGAGCGCGGGCGTCGGCAGCATTGGCACGCACGGTAGCTTCGTCTTCACAGTGGACAGCGATGAGCATGGGCGTCTCCCGAAAAACATTTTCCAGCGTCTGCTGATCATCGACCAACATATTGCCCGTACTCGAGCCCATAAATATTTTGAGTCCGCACACCCGCGATGGATCCGTGCGCAGCACCTCATCGAGGTTGTCGTTGGACACGCCCATGTAAAAAGAGTAGTTGGCCAGCGAGCTGCGGGCAGCAATCTGGTACTTTTCTTCCAGCAGCGTCTGGTTGAGGGTTGGCGGCTTTACGTTGGGCATCTCCATGAAAGAGGTGATGCCTCCTGCCACGGCTGCGCGGGCTTCGCTACCGATATCGCCCTTGTGAGTGAGTCCCGGCTCGCGAAAGTGAACCTGATCGTCAATGATGCCGGGCATGGCCAGCAGGCCGTCGGCCCTCACTTCCACGCTGCCCGCCGGGGGCTCTATGATGCCGCCGATGCGGCTGAATAAGCCGTCCTCGATGAGGAGGTCGCCTTCGATAATCTGCCCCTCATTGATGATGCGGGCATTCTTGATGACAGTTGTTGCCATAGTCTGCTTACGTTGAGCCGGTAGAAAAATAATGTCAACCGAAAAACAATCTAAAGGCTTTTTCGATTGCGTTCTACCCCCAAAATTTACGCTTTATTTTTGGCAGAAAAAGACGTAAGCTAGTGATTGTCCTCCTGTCCGGCAGCCATCGAACTCGCTTGCTTGCAGGTCACCAGATGCTGGGTCAGGTAGCCGATGATGACGTCGAGGCCCATATTGAACTGCCGGTTGTTGTTGATGATGATATCGGCATCTTCCATATACGGCTTTATGTAGCGCTCAAAAGTGGGCAGCACGTGATTTTCGTAGCGGTAGAGAACGTCCTCCAGCGGATAGTTGCGCTCTACGCGATCGCGCTTGATGCGGCGTATGACTTTCAGATTTTCTTTGGCATGCAGATAGACCTTCAGATCCAGCAGCCTGCTCATCTTTTTGTAGTGAAATACAAAAAGACCTTCTACCAAAATGACTGGCGCTGGCGTGAAAACCAATTCGCGCGCGGCGGCCATGGCATTGTTGAAGGTGTATTCCTGCCGGCTGACCGTCTTTCCTTCCATCAGTTTTTTGACGTCCCGAATAAAGGCTTTCTTGTCGATGGCTTTGGGCAGGTCGAAATTGATGACGCCGGCGTCATCAACCTGCTGCTCTTCCCGCGGGAGGTAGTAGTCGTCCTGCGAAATCACACAGAGCTCCTCGACAGAGAAATGATCGCGAATTTGGCGGATGAATGAGGTTTTGCCGGAGCCACTGCCCCCTGTAATGCCAATAACGAGCGGTTTCATGCCGGTTGGTCCCGGATTTGCCAAGGACGCGCAAAATTAACTAAAGTAATCGGCAATGCACGCGAGTAAATTAGTTTTATTACATTTGGCCGGCAAAGCAGGCGAAATCAACTGGCTGAGCAGCTGCCCGGGCAATGTCCGGCCTGGCAAAGCCCCGGCAGCTAGTAGACCCGCCTAATTGCAGTCAATCAACAACTGATTCATAATCAGAAGATATGGAAATAGTTATCTCTGCTGCGAGAACTTCTTTGGGCCTCGCTGTATTGTTGGGCATCTGTTATGCCCTGAGTAACAACCGCGCAGCCATCAACTGGCGCCTCGTTTCTATTGGGCTGGGGCTGCAATTGTTGCTGGCGGTGATGATCCTGAAGGTTCCCGGCGTGAGCAATGTTTTCGATCTGGTGTCGGAAGGTTTCAGAGCTATCCTGCAATTTACCCAGGCGGGTGCTTCTTTCCTTTTTGGCAGTATCGTACAGGACCAAAAAACTTTTGGCTACATTTTTGCTTTTCAGGTGCTGCCGACCATCGTTTTTTTCAGTGCGCTGACTGCCATTCTGTATTATTTTGGCATACTGCAAAAGGTAGTCTACGGCCTTGCCTGGCTGCTGACAAAAACCATGGGGCTCACAGGGCCTGAGAGTCTGGCAGCAGCAGCCAATGTATTCATCGGACAGACGGAAGCGCCTTTGGTCGTAAGGCCCTACCTCGCAGGCATGAGTAAGTCGGAGATTCTCTGCCTCATGACCGGGGGTATGGCTACCATCGCAGGCAGTGTATTTGTGGCTTATGTAGGTTTTCTGGGGGGCGATGATCCCGAAACGCAGCGCTATTTTGCCAAGCACTTGCTGACAGCTTCGATCATTTCGGCACCGGCAGCCATCGTAGCGGCTAAGATGCTCTACCCGGAGACGCAGCCGGTCAGCCCCGATGCACAGCTCAGGATGGCCGACGACGACAGCCACAACCTGCTCGATTCTATTGCCCGCGGCACTACCGACGGACTCCGGCTGGCCATCAATGTGGGGGCTATGTTGCTGGTATTTACGGCCCTCATCTATATGGCCAACCAGATACTTTTCCACAGCGTGGGCAACTGGACGGGGCTCAATGAGTACGTGCAGCAGGCTACCGGTGGCCGCTTCGAGGGTTTCACGTTTACCTACCTGCTGGGGCTGATTTTTGCGCCATTTGCCTGGATTCTGGGCGTTCCGGCCCAGGATGTACTGCTGGTCGGCCAGTTGCTGGGGCAAAAGACGGTAATCAATGAATTTGTGGCCTATGCCGAGCTCAACAATATGCAGCAAGCCGGGATCGAATTGTCGGACAAGGCTACGCTTATCGCTACGTACGCGCTCTGCGGCTTTTCCAATTTCGCGTCTATCGGCATCCAGATTGGCGGCATCAGCGCCATTGCGCCCAGCCAGCGGCAGGCGCTGACGGAGCTGGGCATCAAGTCGCTGATCGGGGGCACCATCGCCTGCTTTTTCACAGCCTGCATTGCAGGCCTTTTTGCCTAAAAAAAAGCCATAAAAATAGCGGGCATGGTGGCTTGTGCCGCCATGCCCGCTGTCATTGGGGGCTCATGCCCCGAGGCATTCGCGCAGCTGCCGGTGGTGGTGTTCTATATGCCACTGGAAAAAGTCGAGCATGCCGGCAGTGGTCATGCTGCCCGCAACGGGGTGCCGGTAAAAAGCTTTCTTGTGGAGTGCCGGGTTGAGGCCGGCCAGCAGCTCCTGCAGCTCTTGCCGCTGCTGCCGCCACTCGGCAGCCGTTGCTGCCAGCGTAGCGTAGGCAGGCAGCGCCCCTTCGGCAACCATGGCAGGCGCTTTGCGCTTGAAGGGGAGGTATAGGAAAAACCACACCAGCATCGCCCGCCACCAGGTGCCAAAGCCTGCCGAAGGCAGCTGCCCGGGCAGGGTGTGCTGCTTTTTTACAATGTATTGCTGCGACAGCTTTTCGGCCAGCATCAGGTGCTGCAGCACCTGCATGGCCGACCACCGGCCGGGGCCGGGCGGGCGGTTGAGCTGTTCGTCGTCATAGGCTTCCAACTGCAATAAGAGATCGTCCAGCGCTGTTGTCATATCCCGCAGGCGCTGCTGCAGCGGTGGGGGCAAATTTGTACTTTCCATATATGTGAGACGTATAGTGCGCCTGCTGTCGGCAGGCGGTCGGTCAATAAAACTACACTTGCTGCGCTCGCTGTGCGGCCATGCGCGCTTCGAGCGACAGTCCCTGGTGGCCGGGCTTGTCGGGGACCAGCGACATGGCATACTCGCTGAGGGCTGTGATGGTCAGGGAGGGATTGACACCCAGATTGCAGGGGATGACAGATCCGTCGAGGATGTACATATTGGGGTATCCGTGCACCCTAAACTGTGGGTCTACAACGCCGGTATCGGCATCAGTGCCCATAGGGCAACCTCCGAGGATGTGGGCGGTTGTGGCCAGATTGAGGGTTATCTCGGTGATAGCATTTTGCGGCACGCCGCCCGCTTTGCGGGCATAGCGGAGCATGGCCTCCTGTCCTTTGGGGATAAAAGTAGGCACCCGCTCGGGGCCGTCATTGACCATCCTGAGCCGGCGCCCCAGCAGGCCGCGTCCCAGTTGCATGCGCATAGCATTGTCGAGTGTCTGCATGATGAGGAAGAAAACGCCTGTGCTGGCCAGCTGCCGGTTGAAGACTACCCGCAGAAAATCGAGGGGGTGGCGGAAGGTATTCCACAGCATTTTGAGTGTGCGCACCGGCGGCGATCCCGGTCCGGCAGCCATGGCGCCCAGCCGGGCCATCAGGCCGCTGCCGTCGGGAAATTTGACGATCTCGACATTCGTCTGCTCATCGGGCGCAAAAACGCGCGAGATGGCTATGCCGTGGTTGAGTTTCTCGCGGGCAGCGAGCACGCCGCTGAGCATTTCTGAGTTGGTCATGAGGTTTTCTCCCAGCCGGTCCGACAGGCGGGGCAGCGAAGCAAACTGGTATTTTTGCCGCAGCAGCAGGTCCATACTGCCTAATACGCCTGCACTGACAACCAGCCCCCGGCTTTGGTAGCGCACTCGCTGCCTGCGCCAGCGGGCTGTGCTGCTGTGGCAGCTGACGGTGTAGAGGCCGTCGGCAAAATCTATGCGTTCTGCCTGTGTTTCGGCTACTATGCGGGCACCAAAATGCCGCTCTGCCAGCCAGAGGTAGTTTTTGTCGAGGGTGTTCTTGGCATCGTGTCGACAGCCGACCATGCAGCCGGCGCAGTGTGTGCAGCCGGTGCGCAGCGGCCCCAGTCCTTCAAAATAGGGGTCAACGGCCTGTTGTGGTGACCCGAGATAGATGCCTACGCCTTCTACCGGGCCATACGTATGCCCCCGGCCCATCTCTTCAGCAACTTCTTTGAGCAGGCGGTCTTCGACATACTCAGGCGTATACACCGCCGACCCCAGCATGCGGTTGGCCAGGTCGTAAAAGGGCCGCAACACTTCTTTCCAGTTGTTGAAAGCTGCCCAGCGGGGGTTGCTGTAAAAAGCGTCGGGGGGGCGTATGTGGGTATTGGCGTAGACGATGGATCCACCTCCGACGCCTACACCACTGATGACCATGACCTCCCGAAAAAAGCTGAGCCGCTGAAAGCCAAACCAGCGCAGGGCCGGCACCCACAGATACTTCGACAACTGCCAGTTGCTGCGCGGAAAATCCTGCGCCTGCCAGCGCTTGCCTTTTTCCAAAACCAATACAGAATAGCCTTTCTCGGCCAGCCGTAAGGCAGCTACGCTGCCGCCAAAACCGGAGCCTATGACGATGTAGTCGTATATGTATTCGTTTGTATGCATGATACCGATGGTATATTGCATACAAGATGCTTCATTTTTTTTGATTTTTGAAAAAAATCAAAAAAATGAAAACACACTCAGCCCTGCTGCTGATTTTTTTTCAAAAATAAAAAGCAGGTGCTACGCACCCCCGGGCTTACGCAGTATAAACCCCCTGCCAATACTATGCCGCTGCAGGCCGCCCAGCCGCCTGTCGAGCCACAGAAAGGCATCGGTCAGCCGGCAGAGCCAGGGCTCAGTGCGCGAAGGGCGCATCACAAAACTCCTCGGCGACGACTGCTTGCGCAGGTTGGTAGCATTCGCTTTGAACCACCGCTGCACCATACCTGTCCAGTACATTTCTGCCAGTCCGGCCAGGTAGCCGCTGAAAGGCAGCTCTTCAACAACGGTCAGGCCATGTTTGGCTGCCCACTGCCGGAAATCGGCAGGGTCAATGAGGTAGTCGTGACCAAAAGCGTAGGCTCCCTGCTGCCATACCGGCTGCTGCGGCTTGCCCAGCAGCCGGTTGAGGGGGTCATAGGTCAGGGGAAAGTGCAGGTTGGGGAAAGACAGGAAGGCTATGCCGCCGGGCATCAGCACGCGGCTGATTTCCTGCAGCATGCGCTCGGGTTGCCCGACATGCTCAAGCACATCAACTGAAACGACGAGGTCAAACTGCCCGTCGGCAAAATCGAGGGCCAGCGCATCTGCCACCTGATAGTGCAGGTTGTCAATGTCTGCATTCAGGCGGGCGGCAAATTCGACGTCTTCGGTATTGATGTCACAGGCTGTCAGCCGCTGGCAGTAGCCCGCGATCATCGCGTCGTAGTCGCCCTCACCCGTGCCGAGGTTAAGTCCTTCGCGCCAGCGGGCAGCAGGCTGCCAGCGGTTGAGCTCCCGCCTGACAAACAGGTAGCGGTTGCGGTATGATGGAAATAAAAGCTTGTAATTCAATTTTTTGCGATTGATAAATCAAAAAAGCGCTGTTGTAGGGAGCTGCCGGCAGTCATCAGAACTGTTCAGCATACTGCTTGTACTTGGCGGCATTTTCGAAATCTCCTTCCGCTTCGTAGATCTGTGAGGCCATAATGTAGGCATTCTTCAACTGTGGATTGTAGGTGAGCGCTTTTTCAAGATACCGCAGCGCCTGCCGGTTGTTCTTATTCTGCCGGCTGATTTCTGCCAGGTAGAAATAGGCAGTCGAATTTTCGGGATTGACGCGCACCAGATGCTGGAAGCTTTCTTCTGAGTTGCGAAGGTCTGCCTTCATCAGGTAGATATGCCCCTGCATATAGAGTGCTGTCTCATTTTCGGGAGCCAGCGTTAGCGCCGTTTCCGTAGCTTTCATGGCTTCATCGGGCTGGGCTGTATTGGCGTAGATGGAGGCGATATTCATCCAGGCGAGTTCGTTGTCGGGATGCAGGGTTACCTCGCTTTCAAAATACGGCAGGGCAATCTCCAGCCTGTTTTCTTTCATGGCCTTTTCTCCCATGTAGGCGTCGTTGGTCTGGTTTTTCTCGATGACCGTCAGCGGAGCTCCGCCGGCTTCTACTACATGCACAGCCTTACTGTTGGGCCACTTCCCGGCGCGCAGCTGCGGCCCCCGGATAAAGCGGTTGGTGAAGATGCCGTACTTCCATTCTTCCGCGTAGCGGGCATTGAAACGCACATACTGGACTTTCACTTTGTCTTTGTAGTCACTGCCAAGTTCCCATTTGAGGTTGTAGGGGAAGTTGGTGGCAATGGTAAGGCTGTCCATACCGGCATGAAGCACTCCTTGCTTTTCCATCCACCTGACCGCCTCGCGCGTACTTACGCCCCAGTAGTCGGTCTCGTAGTAGCCGTGGGCGCCTTTTACGCCTCCCTGCAGCGGGTTGAAGTACACATACGCATAACCAGGATACCTGACCGAAAAGGCCATAGCATCGGTTTGCAGCAGCAGCAGCAAGCCTGCAAAGCCCCATTGCCATGCAGCTTTGTAGCGCAGCAGCGACTCCCAGCCGAGGGCTGCCAGCAGCAGCAGGCTGGGGTAGACGAAGAGCAACTGTCGCCAGCCGTCATAGAGGGCACTGTCTTTATAGGTGAGGTAGGCCAGTGGGAAGATGGCTGCAAACCACAACAGGCTCACGGCGGCAGGCGAAAATTGCGCAGCCAGGCGGAAACTCAGCAAGAGCGCTGCAGCTATACCGGCCAGCACCGGCAGGGCAATGGTGATGCCCATCCACACCAGCGGGTAAGAGCGGGGGATGGCGTCCGAAAAGAGCGTATCACCTTCAAAAAGTACAGAGATGCGCACGCTGTAGTTGGAGAAAACCTCCAGCGCTTCCAGGGTATGCTTGATGGGTGACTGCATAGCGTAGGGCCATACCAGCAGCGCCAGGCCGAAGGCCAGCAGGCTGCTGCCACCCCAGTAGAGGGCGTAGCGCCCTACTTGCTTGTAATCGATCAGCCCTTTAAGGCCGTAGCGGAACAGAAAATCGATGCCCATAAAAAGCCCTGCATAGGCAATGACCAGCAGACCGCCCACCCGCTGCCCGGTGGCCAGGGCCGCCCCCAGCACAAAGCCGGCAATGTCGACGGGCCTGGGTTGCGGCAGCGACCGCAACAGCCTGAACAGGAAGTAGATGGCCACAGTATAGCCTGCGGCAAAAGGTATGTCTTTGGGGTTCATCACGCCATGACCCAGCAGCCGCGGGCTGCCCAGCGCCAGCAGCAGCAGCAGCGAGGCGGCCCGGTAGCCGCCCAGATCGCGCGCCCAAAAGGCCAGGGTAAAAATCAGCAGCAGGGCGAAAGCGGCATTGACGAGGTGGCGCACCCGGTGATAGACAGGCTCGTCAGGACTAAAGCCAAGTGTGCGGTTGATGCCGCCGGCCAGCAGGTCGAAGGCACCGCCATAATAGCGCACATATTGTGTATAGGCTTCGTCTTCTTCGTAGAAAACAGCCTTGTTGCTGCCGAAAGAAGAAAAATAATCAACCAGGCGCTCAGAGTACTCTACCTGAAAGCGGTCATCGCCATTGACGCCTACCCGTACAGCCATGAAACCGGTGAGCAGGATGACAGCCAGAGAGAGCGCCCAGTACAGCTGTCGCCAGCCGCCTGTCTGCCCACTTTCATCCGGCCGCTGCTGGTAGAGCCATTCGCCCCAGTTGACCGATGTCTTTGTTTGTTTCGCCCGCTTGGGTGCGCTGTTGCTGGTTGCAGCGCTGCCGGTTGCTTTGATTTTCTTCGCAGCCATGTGTTCTAAAGCAAAAGTTGTGATAATGATGGGCAAAGTTAGTAATTCAGCCTAATTTTGGAAGGGCTATTATTTTCAGGCTCAGCAGTTGCTTCTCTACCGGATGATGAGTTCCTCAATAGCTGGCTCACCGAGGGCTTCGTTGAGTCGGTCGCGGATGGTCTGCCGGCTCATCGCCAACTCCTGCCGCAGCGGGGCTGCAGTCACGGCAATAAACAGCTTGCCTTTATACAGCCGACACTCGGTCGTATGCTGATTGATGGCATGGCCCATTTGTTCCTGCCACAACATTCGTATGCGGGCCTCCGTATAGCCTTCTTTGAGTTTGTACGCTTTTAGCATGGCTTCCAGTGCTTCCCGAAGATTGTGCTCGTTGCCGCGATTCATATAAGTGTAGCTTGTCCGTGATCAATATGGTACAAAAAATGACTCGCCTGCAGACTGTCAAGCAGCCGGCTGACGCGCTCCTGATCGGTATCGGAGATAAATACCTGTCCGAAGCCGGCTTCCAGCACAAATCCCAGCAGCTGCTGTACCCTGCCGCTGTCGAGTTTGTCAAAAATATCGTCGAGCAGCAGTATGGGGGCAGTGTTTTTTTGCTGCCTGAGCACCTGGTACTGCGCAAGCTTGAGGGACAACACATAACTTTTTATCTGCCCCTGAGAGGCAATGCGCCTGAGAGGGCTGCCGGCCAGCCGGAAGACGAGTTCATCGCGGTGCAGGCCGGCACTGCTTCGCTGCAGTTGCTGGTCCTGCCGCTCGTACTGCTGCTGCAGGCTCATCCAGTCGGTCTGCTGCAAGGCTGAACGGTAGGAGAGGGAGGCCTCTTCCTGCCCGCTGGCGATTACGCCGTATATGTGCGCAAGCTGTCGGCCGAGCTCTTCCGCAAAGCGGCTGCGGGATTCGAAGAGGTAGTTGGCGGGTTCTTCCATCTGGGCGTTGTAAACGTCGAGCAGCCCCGCCGGCATAGGCCGGCCTTCCCACTGCTTCAACAGCGCATTGCGCTGCCGCAGCAGTTGGTTGTAGCGCAACAGTTGTTGCAGGTAGCGGCTGTCGAGTTGCGAAAGCGTGTTGTCGAGCAGCCGCCGCCGCTCCTCGCTGCCCTCTGTGACGAGCTGGGTATCGTCGGGGGTGATGATTACTACGGGGTATTTGCCTACATGGTCAGCCAGTCGCTCATATACACCACCGTTACAGCTTATCTCCTTTTGCTGCCGCGCCCTGACTTTGGCAACAATGGCATCCCTCCGGCCGGGTTCGGGGCAAAAAATGCCTTCGAGGCGAAAAAAATCAGCACCTATATGGGTGAGGTACTGGTCATTGAGCCCGGTGTGGCTCTTACCCATGCAAAGATAATACACAGCCTCCAGCAGGTTGGTCTTACCCATGCCGTTGCGGCCAACAAAACAGTTGAAGGCCGGCGAGCAGTTGATAAGCTGCTGCTCGTAATTGCGAAACTGAACCAACTTGAAAGTCTCAATATACACCGGCCAGGCTTTGCAACAAAGATACAATTTTAGTTTGGGTGGGTTGACAAATCCACGCGCAACAGCCGCTTTTTTAGCCCGCCTTGGTCAAAACAAACAGGCTAATAAGTTTTAGATTTGAAAACCAGCTTTGATTTGGTTTGTTCTATTGTTTACTGAATAAAACTATGTACCTTTACACACAGAATTACGCTAACTTTGTGAAAATTCGCTAACGAACTATGGTTGCTGAAAAGAAAAAAGGTGCTGGTCGCAAAAATAAGCCAGCTTACAGCAAGGAACAGTACCTGAGCTGGTATGAGCTCATGCTGCGCATTCGTCGTTTTGAAGAGCGTGCGCTTATGGCTTACGGACAGCAAAAGATCCGCGGTTTCTGTCACGTTTATATCGGACAGGAAGCCGTCGCCGCCGGCATCGAATCGGCAATCACCCGCGAAGATGCTATCGTAACGGCTTATCGACAGCATGGCACTGCTATCGGTCGCGGCATCAGCTCGCGGGCTGCTATGGCGGAGCTGTTTGGCAAGTTTACCGGCGCCAACAAGGGCAAAGGCGGGTCTATGCACTTCTTCAGTGCCGACAATCGCTACTTCGGCGGCAATGGTATCGTGGGTGCTCAAATCCCCATCGGTACCGGTATTGCTTTCGCTGAAAAATACAAAGGAACGAATAATCTGTGTGTAACCATGTTCGGCGATGGCGCTGCCCGCCAGGGTGCACTCTACGAAAGCTTCAACATGTCTATGACCTGGAAGCTGCCGGTGCTCTACATCGTCGAAAATAACGGCTATGCCATGGGTACTTCAGTGCAGCGTACCAGCAATGTCACAGAGCTCTACAAAATTGGCTCCGCTTTCGATATGCCAAGTGAATCGGTCGACGGGATGAACCCGGAATCGGTACACGAGGCCGTAAGCCGCGCTGCTGAGCATATTCGTGCCGGCAAAGGGCCTTATTTCCTCGAAATTCTCACCTATCGCTATAAGGGACACTCTGTCTCAGATCCGGCTAAGTATCGCAGCAAGGATGAGGTGCAGGAGTATATGGAGCGCGATCCGGTCAAGACAACGGAGGCAACCATACTCGATAATGGTATCGCTACGGAAGCGGAAATCCAGGCGATCAAAGATATGATTAAAGCGGAAATCGACGAGGCTATGGAGTTTGCAGAGAATTCTCCTTATCCGGATGCCAGTGAGTTGTTCGTAGATAACTACGTGCAGGCCGATTATCCGTATATCAACTGGTAACAGGGGCTTTGGCCACGGCCATCGCTTGTTGACTGATGAGAAGGGCTCATTTTTCTGGTTTTCATCGAAAAACCGGAAAAATGAGCCCTTCTCTTTTCAAGAGCGTTTGTGTCTGTTATTTGATTTTGTAAAAATCAAATAACAGACACAAACCTCGCTTTTGGAGGCCGCTGCAGCGGCCTCCAAAAGCAGCCCAAATATTTTTTTTGTGATAATACACAGATAAACAATATACTATGGAGCAACTGCTCACAAAAGCGTATGACGCAGAAGCGATGCGCACGACAGGCCACGCGCTGGTAGATATGCTGGCAGATTATCTCAAATCAGTGCAGACAGCACCGGAAACGGTTAAGGCTATTCCTTACCAGCCGCCGGCGGTGACGCTGGAAAGCTGGCGTGCGCGGCTCGAACAGGGCGGAGAGCCCATCGATTTGTTTAGGGAGGTGCTGGCGCAAAGTGTTAAATTGCATCATCCCAACTATATGGGTCATCAGGTGTGCCCGCCGGCACCTATGGCAGCGCTGGCAGGCTTGCTGGGCGATTTTCTCAACAATGGTATGGCTGTGTATGAGATGGGTATGGCCGGCTCGGCGGCCGAGCACAGTCTGTTGCAGGCTGTGGGGAAAGCCATGGGGATGGGTGAAGGAAGTGGTGGCTTTCTGACTTCCGGGGGCACGCTGGCCAACCTGACGGCTTTGCTAACGGCCCGCGCCAGCCGCGCTGCCGGTGATGTATGGCAGGAGGGGAGCGGGCAAAAGCTGGCGCTCATGGTGAGCGAAGAGGCGCATTACTGCGTCGACAGGGCCGCCCGCATCATGGGCTGGGGGGCTGAGGGGGTCATCAAGGTTCCTTCAGATGATGCTTTTCGCATTCGTACAGATCTGTTGGAGACATATTATCAACAGGCTGTCGATCAGGGTATTGAGGTGATCGCTGTGGTCGGCAGCGCCTGCTCTACGGCCGTCGGGGCATTCGACGATCTGGATGCATTGGCGGATTTTAGCGAAAAATATGGGCTTTGGTTGCATGTCGATGGCGCCCATGGCGCTGCGCTGGCTTTTTCGCCCGACCATAAAGCTAAACTCAGAGGCATTGAGCGGGCTGACAGTATCACTATGGATTTTCACAAGATGCTGATGACGCCTACGCTGACGACAGCGCTCGTATACCGACAGCAGCAGGACAGCTACCTCACTTTTTACCAGCGTGCTGACTACCTGCTCGAGTGGGCGCAGGAGGACGAATGGTATAATCTCGCCCGCCGTACCTTCGAATGTACTAAGCTGATGCTCAGTATGAAAGCTTTTGTCTTGTGGGCAGCTTACGGCAGCGAACTCTTTCGTGCTTATGTCGATCAGGTGTGCAGCCTGGGCACGGCATTTGCTGCCCTCATCCGCGCTCAGCCTGATTTCGAATTGCTCACAGCGCCTGACTGCAATATTGTGTGCTATCGCTGGTTTCAGGCTGATAAAAGTCCCGAACAACTCGATGAGCTCAATCGCAGGATCCGGCAACTGATGCTGGAGGAAGGGGATTTTTACCTGCTGATTACGACCATACGGGGCCGGGTGTGGATGCGGTCAGCGCTGACCAACCCTATGACGGGGGAGGAGCAACTGTCGGCTGTGTTGCAGCGGATTCGGGAGAAAGCGTTGAGCCGTTGATATGCGTCGGGCGATAATGGGCGCTAAAGGCTTGCTCAGGTTTTGCCGCAGGCAAAAACCGATGCTTCTCGCTTTGTAAAAATCGCTGGGTGTAATTCAAAATGTCGCTGACAAAAAATGGGTTCTTGGTCAAATATAATGGGTATTGAGATCTAGCTCCCCTAAAACGGCCCCAGTGTTTTCTAGAGCCCCGTTAGAGGCCTGATATGGGTAGCAACGGCCCCCGTGTTTTTGAGAGCCCCGTTAGGGGCCT
>CAYTVG010000013.1:0-128577 GCA_964441755.1 uncultured Saprospiraceae bacterium | reverse complement strand
TGCTACCCATATTACGCCCCTAACGGGGCTTCCGTTGTACGGAAAAAATCATACCCACATTTCGTCCCTACGGGACTCTGGAAAACACCGGGGCCGTTGCTACCCATATCACGCCCCTAACGGGGCTTCCGTTGTACGGAAAACAGCACCAATCGACCTTGTTACAGCCCCTATATAACCACACATAGATTGCGGAAAAAATCGTAATCATGTGCCTTGTACACTAGTGACCAGCCTATTGTCCACCGCTATAAGCGTTGACGCGGGGTATCAACCTGTTCGAACAGTGTATGTAGTAAAACTATCGTCATCAAAATTGACGAAGAATCAGTAAACTGCGATATAACCTCTTTTTTATCTTCATTTTCTACGATGGTGGGGTAGCTTGCGTCGAAATGTCAGGTCAGTACCTATATGCTAGCTTTTAACTGACTGACTGTTGAGGTGGGTCAGCACAGTCCGAAATATGCATACGGCTAAAGGATACCGAAATATTCAAAATTTCGTCCGTATGATTTACTTCCACTTTGGGGGGCTAGATCTCAATACCCATTATATTTGACCAAGAACCGCAAAAATTGCCCAATCCGCGCTACGTAAAACCATGATCACAGCAACAGAGACAAAACTCAAAAAAATTCTACCTTTGCAGTGTTTTTTACATTAAATTATCAAAAATATGGCGCATAATTTACTTGCCGGCAAAAGAGGCGTAATCTTCGGGGCTCTCGACGATAAATCCATCGCCTGGAAAGTAGCCGAACGCTGCGTGGAAGAAGGCGCTGCCATCACGCTTACCAACGCTCCCGTAGCTATGCGTTTCGGCCAGATCAACGAGCTGGCCGATCGCCTCAACGCGCAGGTTATCCCTGCCGACGCTACCAGCCTTGATGATCTCGAGAATCTTTTCAACCAGTCACAGGAAGTTTTGGGCGGAAAGCTCGACTTTGTACTGCACTCCATCGGCATGTCAATCAATATGCGCAAAGGGCGGCCCTATACCGACCTCAACTACGAGTGGATGCAGAAGACGCTTGATGTGTCAGCCATCTCTTTCCACAAGGTTATGCAGACACTGTGGAAAACGGACGCTATGAACGACTGGGGCTCTGTCATGGGTCTCACTTACATTGCCGCACAACGCGTATTCCCCGATTACAATGAAATGGCCGAGAGCAAGGCACTGCTCGAAAGTATCGCCCGGAGTTTTGGCTATCATTTCGGTACACGCAATAAGGTGCGCGTCAATACCATCAGCCAGTCGCCAACCATCACCACCGCCGGCTCGGGTGTCAAGGGCTTTGATGAATTTTTCGGCTATGCCGACAAAATGTCGCCGCTGGGCAATGCACCTGCCGACGCATGCGCCGACTATTGCGTGGTGTTTTTCAGCGACCTGAGCCGCTACGTCACCATGCAAAATCTCTACCATGATGGTGGCTTCAGCAACATGGGGATGAACCCGGCAGTGCTGGGCATATAATTGCCGGGCAGATTTTTATTTAAAAATGTTGGCAATGGCTGCATTTTCCGGCAACTGCCGGAAAATGCAGCCATTTTTTTACAAATGCAGCAGGCGTGTGGCATAGGCCTCCGGCGACGCCTGGCCATTTATGCGTGTGTGGGCGGGTA
Organism: uncultured Saprospiraceae bacterium; assembly: GCA_964441755.1. GTDB lineage: Bacteria > Bacteroidota > Bacteroidia > Chitinophagales > Saprospiraceae > JAUMBM01. Next base: position 126,945 of record CAYTVG010000013.1, on the reverse strand, counting down.
AAAATTGCCAGGGTGTAGTTTGTTGCGTCCAGTCAAAAGTATCCTTTTCGAGAAATCGCTTGCGGTAGGCCGCCGGCGTACAGTTCCTGTATTTTTTAAAAAGGCGGTTGAAGTTGGCCATGTTGTTGAAGCCCGAGCGCATGCTTACCTGTGCTATGGTATCGTCTGTGTCCAACAACAGCTTGCAGGCATGGCCGATGCGAAGGTCGATCAAAAACTGGCTAAAACTGCGGAAGGCATACTTTTGGAAAAAATGACTGAAAGCCGATTCACTCATGTGTACCAGTGCGGCTACGTCGCTCATTTTGAAATCGGTCTGGGTATAGTTTCGCAGAACGTAAGCGTAGGCCAGCTGAATGCGGTTGCTTTCCGTTCGCAGGGCAGCGGGTGAAAATCCTTCGCTGGCCAGAAAGCGCGCCTGCTGCGCGTTGGCCAGTAAGTCGAGCAATTTGAAAAATTCAATGATGTTGTCAAACCCCTTGTCCTGCGTCAGGCTGATCATAATCTCCATGGCGGCCGCGCAGGTTCGCTCATCAAACTTGATACCGCGGCTGGCTTCCTGCAGGAGCTTGCGAATTTTGATGAAACGCTCCTTTTGAAACAACTGTCCTCCAAACAGATCCATCGCAAACTGAATCGTAATCACCCGATAGGGCTGGCCGCTTTCCTGTAACTGCCGGTCGCCATCCCATTTGTGGTAGAGGTAGGGGCCCAAAAGCACCAAATCGCAGTCGGTATAACGCTCGGTGGAGTCCCCTACAATACGGGTGCCCGACATGCCTACCACCAGGTTGAGCTCGTACTCGGCATGGTTGTGGATGGGGTAGTCAAAGCCATTGCTCACAGAATCCAGTACGACCAGTACGTCCTGCGGCTTCAGGGGCGTGATCTCTCGGTAAATGTTCATGTCTGCTTGTTTAGTATAACCGGGCTATCAGGAGGCTGCATATCGACAGCTAACCGACAAAGTTGTCAGATCGCATCACTCACCCGATCGTTGGCCTGCAATAGTATTCACAAAAGTATCATTTTTTTACATAATTGTATCAATAGGCAACGATTGTTGTGTATATTTTTGTAAGTATAGTATAAAATACTGCAGATATGCACAAGCGTACACAAAGAAAAGATCTTAGAGGGGTTGCTGCTAACGGGGTTCTGCTTACGCGTCTACAGGTGCTTTGCCTGTTGTGTGGCTGGTGGCTGCTGGCCAGTGGCACACCACTGGCTGCACAGGCATTTCAGCTGAGCGGGCAGGTTGTGTCGGCTGCCGATAAGCAGCCGCTGATCGGGGCAACTTTACTGGAAAAGGGTACTGATAATGGTACGATAACGGACAGTGACGGCAGTTACAGCCTGTCGCTGTCTGGTCCACGAGCAACGATTGTGGTGAGCTATATCGGTTTTGAGACGAAGGAGGTTGCTGTTGAAGGGCAACGGATGATCACCATTGAACTGTCTGTCGCATCCGCGCTGATACAGGAGGTAATTGTAACGGGCTACAAGCGGGAAACCCGTGCCGATGTATCCTCTGCCATCAGCTCCATCAAAGCAAAGGAGATTGAGAAACTGGTTGTCACGGGTATCGATCAGGCTTTGCAGGGGCAGGCACCCGGGGTATCGGTGACGCAGGTGACAGGCTCGCCAGGGGATGACATAGCGGTGCGCATCCGCGGTGTCGGTACTCTGGGCAACAACAATCCGCTCTATGTCATCGACGGGGTACCGACGACCGGAGGACTGAATATGTTTTCACTGACGGATATAGAATCAATAGAAGTATTGAAGGATGCGGCCGCTGCAGCCATCTACGGTTCCCGGGCAGCCAATGGGGTGGTGCTGATCAGTACGAAGCGTGGCAAGGCGGGGACACCGGTAATCAGCTACGAGAATTATCTGGGCGTACAGCAGCCTGTCAACCTGCCGGAGCTCCTCAATGCAGAAGAATACCTGAGTTTGCGCAATGAGGCCATCGCCAATGCCAACCAGCTGCGCAATCCTGCCAATCAATTACCATCCTACGATCCGGCTATACTGGATACCTTGCCGGACAACGACTGGCTGGATTTGCTTTTCAATCCGGCACTCATGCAGCGGCATGCGCTCTCTGCCAGAGGGGGGAGCGACAACAGCAGCTATTACCTGTCCGGAGAATACCTCAGCCAGGATGGTATTTTCAAAGGCCAGGGATTTGACAAATACCAGCTGCGCTTCAACGGCGATATTGGCAAGGGGCGCTTCCGGCTGGGCAATAATATTGTTTTTTCACATACAGACCGCAAGGTCATCAATGCTTCAGGTGATGGATTCGGGCCGGGCAACGAGTTGAGCGGCATCCGGTATGCGCTCATCGCGTCGCCCGTTTTTCCTGTCCGCTATGCCGATGGCAGCTATGTCAATGTGAGTGCCGAGCTGGGCGATCCGGTACTCTATGGAGACGGCAACGCCAATCCTTTGGTGTTTATTGAAAATACGGACTGGACCATCAAGCGCTATCGCCTTTTCGGCAATGTATATGCTGAGCTGGAGCTGCTGGAGGGCGTAAAATTGCGCACTACCCTGGGCGGTGACCTGCAGTTTGATCGCGAGAAGTTGTTCAAGAAACAACTTTCACCGGCCATATACGCACCTACTTCGCTCAATGAGGGGCGTGTATTTAACCAGACGATGATCTGGAACAATACGCTGGATGTACAGCGCACACTGCCCGGGGGCCACCGAATTTCGGCATTGGGCGGTATGGAAGCCATCCAGAATCATACGGACTATCTGGGAGCTTCTGCCAATAATTTCCGGCGTACCGATCCGCTTTTTCGGTATATCAGCGCAAGTATTCCTGAGGAGATCAACAACCTGGGCAATTCTGGTATAGCAACCGAGTGGGCGCTGCTGTCGTGGTTTGGGCAGTTTAACTATTCCTACAAAAATCGCTATGTTTTGGGGGCGGCTGTTCGCCGCGACGGTTCGTCGCGTTTTGGAAAAGACAACCGCTGGGGTACTTTCCCCTCGTTTTCAATGGCCTGGAATGTGTCCAACGAGCCTTTTTTTCAGGATGTACGTTTTGTGTCATCCCTCAAAATCAGGGGTAGCTGGGGGCGGCTTGGTAACCAGGAAATTGGTGTATACCCTTATAGTTCTCTGGTTAATACAGGTGAATTTGTCTACGTATTTGGCGAGCAGATTGTCAATGGCGCCAGCATACAGGAAGTGGGCAACAGCGGGGTGAAGTGGGAAACAAGCACACAGGCCAATGTAGGGATTGACGCCAGTTTCTGGCAGGATCGCCTGTCGCTGACGGTTGATGCCTACCGCAAGCGTACAGATGATATATTGGTGCGCGTGCCTGTCCCACAAGCAGGCGGCGCTACGCGCCCGCCCTTTGTCAATGCAGCTTCAGTAGAAAATAAAGGCATAGAAGGCAATATCAGCTATCGGGATGCCTGGGGTGGTTTCAACTACAATATTGGCTGCAATATTGCTACTGTACGCAACGAAGTATTATCTATTGCCGACAGTGAACCCATATTGGGAGGCTTTGGGCTGTCCGACGGCCCGATAACACGTACAGAACCCGGTCAGGCGGTGGGTTCATTTTTCCTGTGGGAGATGGAGGGCATCTTCCAGTCGACAGAGGAGATTGCTGCCAGCCCTTTTCAGTCGCAGTTTACCCGCCCCGGCGATGTCAAATTTCGCGACCTCAACGGCGACAATAAGATTGACGACAAGGATCGCCGGCATGTAGGCAGCCCTTTTCCGAGATTTACTTTTGGTATGACGGCCGGCTTCAGCTGGCGCAACATAGACTTCTCTATGCTTTTACAGGGTGTCAGCGGTAACGATGTGTATTTTTTGTACGGCAATTTTGCTTACGAGACACAACTACGCGGGTTCAATGCTTACCGGGAGCTGCTCAACCGCTGGACGCCTGAGAATCCCTCGACGACTATGCCGCGGGTGAGCGTTGATGACCGCAATGGCAACCGGCGTATTTCAACACGCTTTCTGATGGACGGCTCCTATTTGCGGGTCAGGAACATCACCTTAGGGTGTGATCTCAACCGCTGGCTCAGGTGGCGCGATATAAGCCTGCTGCGCTTGTATGCAGGCGCTCAGAACGCATTAACACTCACCAAATATCCGGGGCTCGATCCCGAAATTCAGGCCAATGCCAACGATACGAGAGGTCTGGGGCTCTCGTCTGACCTGAGTGTGGGGATCGACTGGGGAACCGTACCGGCTCCCCGGACCTGGATTATCGGCATGCAGCTTACTTTCTGATTCTACCCAACCAACTGAACCAATGACCATGAAAACTATGTATATGTTGCTGCTGACGAGTCTTCGGCTCACTGCCAACCGCTCGGGCGCTGCCGCAAAAAATATCTGCTTATTGCTCCTGTCAGGGCTGGCGTTCTCTGGCTGTCAGGGGATACTGGACAAGGAGCCTATTGCCATCTTTGATGCGGCATCATTTTTCCAGACGGAAGCCGATGCTGTGCAGGCAATCAATGCTGCCTATCGGCCGCTGCTTTTTAACAATCGCAATGGCAATTTCTACTGGGCCTTTGCTGTCATCACGGCCGATGAAGCGATCACTGGCGGCGATGGATCGAGACCCGGCCTGGTTGAGCTGGATGCTTTTTCCTATACGCCCCGCACGGAGGAGCTCAATACCTTCTGGAAATTGCAGTATGAAGGAATCACCCAATGTAATCTGGTGCTGGACAATCTCGAGAAGATAGAAATGAGTGAGCAGCGCCGTAACGAGATAAGGGGTGAGGCGCTTTTTCTGCGCTCATATTACTACTTTCTGCTTACGCAGGTTTTTGGGGATGTGCCGCTTTTCACGCGCTTGGTGCCTCCTGCTGAGCTGAAGGTTGCCAGAACGGCCCGGGCTGCTATCTGGGCGCAACTGCAGGAAGATTGTGCCGCTGCGGCAGCTTTTTTACCCATCACCCAGCCGGCGGCTTCGGTAGGGCGGGCCACAAAGGGGGCTGCCCTGGCGCTGGCTGCCAAAGTGCAGCTGTATGCGGGCGAGTGGAATAAGGTGGTGGAAAGTGTGCAGGCAATCAAAAGCCTGGGGGTCTATGACCTGATGGCCGATTACGAAGATAATTTCAGGAAGGAGACGCAAAACAATGCTGAGAGTGTGTGGGAAATACAGCATGCCAACCTCGAGTTGGGTGTGGGTAATTTCCTGAATCAGTGGTGGATGTCGCGAAAGCTCAACGGCTATGGCTTTGCGGAGACGACGGCTGCCTATTTTGCCGCTTTCGAGCCCGGCGACCCGCGCCGCCGCTTTACGGTAGCTCAGAACAATGAGCCCTACTTTGGTACGATCTACAAGAATTCTTTCTCCTCCACGCGCTACAGTCCGCGGAAATTTTTACAAGATACCTCGGCTGTCAGCCAGCCGGCCGATGGCGACATCAATTATCCGGCTATTCGTTTTGCGGAGGTGCTGCTATGGGAGGCGGAGGCGCTCAATGAGCTGGGTCGCGTAGCGGAAGCACAACAGCCGCTTGAGCGGGTGCGCGCCCGCGCCCGCGCGCAGGCGGCCGATCCTGCCACAGCGCTGCCGCCTGTGGTGACCAATGACCAGCAGCAGATGCGCGATGCTATCAGGCATGAAAGGCGGGTTGAGCTGGGCTTCGAGCTGCATCGGTTCTTTGATCTCGTCCGCTGGGGGCTGGCCGACGATCTGCTGCCGGGTTTTCAGACAGGTAAACATGAGTTCTTCCCTATCCCGCAAACGGAGATGGATCTCAATCCCAGATTGGTGCAAAACCCGGGCTATCAGTAAGGGCTGCCGGTAATAAATCAGCGGGAGCCGTGAGCGAGAATACAAACTTTATTTCTTGTTTTACAGGCCATTGAATAGGTGAGGGCGGGTAAAAAAAACAAGAAATATACAAATAATATTTATGTATAAATTATTAAATATTTGTTTTTTGTGGGTTTTTTGTAGCAGCTTACTGCCGGCACAGCCGGGGCAGCTGTCGATACCGCGGATCGATATGATGCCGGCGCAGCCTGTGCCCTATAATATGCGCAACTGGGAGCAGGTAGCACAGCGCTACGACAGTCTGGTGTTCGATGTGACCCGCAGCGGGCAGTACCTGCCGCTGTCTTTTTTATCCCCTGCGGGGGTCAACTACCCGTCATATCCTGCTTTCCGCTTGCATACCTATGTGGGCACCAATTCTCCCTTTGGCAATGAGGCAATCAACGTGCTTCCGTCGCTGGTAGGGGCTAGTCTGGTGGGGATTGATAAGCGCAGCCAGTACGGGCGCGACTGGGTGCGCATGGCACAGGATTTTTACAATAAAAACAATGGCGAGCGTATATATCTCAACAGCCCGGCCACGTCCAGTGGCAATGACTGGTGGTACGATATGATGCCCAACGTCTTTTTTTATCAGCTGTACGATTTGTATCCTGACCTGGGTACGGAGGCCGACAGCCAGTTTGTATCGGTAGCCAGCCGCATGCTGGCTTCAGTGCGGGCTATGGGGGGAAATGATGCGCCCTGGGCGGTACCCTACATGAATTATCGGGCGTGGAATTTCCGCAACATGACACCGAATCCCAATGGTGTGCCCGAACCTGAGGCGGCAGGCGCTTACGCATGGCTTTTGTACAACGCCTGGAAGGTGACGGGCAATCCTGCCTACCTGAAGGGGGCCGATTGGTCCATGGAATTCTTGAACAACTGGAATTCAAATCCCTCCTATGAGCTGCAGCTTCCTTATGGTACGCTTACGGCTGCCCGGATGAATGCGGAGCTGGGTACGCGCTACAATATCGGTAAGATGCTCAACTGGTCGTTTGACAGAGGGGCTCTTCGTGGCTGGGGTACGATCGTTGGCAATTGGGGCGGTTTTGATGTGTCAGGCCTTGTGGGAGAGGCCAACGACAATGGAAATGACTACGCGTTTCAACTCAACGGGATGCAACAGGCAGCTGCGCTGGTGCCAATGGTTCGTTATGATAAGCGCTATGCAAGAGCGATCGCCAAGTGGGTACTCAATCTGGCAAATGCGAGCAGACTTTTTTTTCCGGGGTTTTTACCTGCTCAGCAACAGGATGCATCGGTCTGGACTGCGGTCAACGACCCCCAGCAGGTGATGGGCTATGAGGCAATGCGGCAGCAGTGGCAGGGTATTTCCCCCTTCTCGACCGGGGATGCAGTCAACGGAGGCTGGGCAGCCACCAACCTGGCGCTGTACGGCACCTCATCTGTGGGGTATCTGGGCGCTATGGTAAAACGCACGAACGTAGACCGCATCCTGCAGATTGACTTGCTGAAGACTGATTTTTTTGGTGATACGGCCTACCCTACTTACTTGTACTACAATTCGTACAGCGCTCTTCGCACGGTGCAGTTGTCTGTCGGCAATACGCCGGTGGATATTTACGAAGCACTAGGCGAGTCATTTATTCAACAGGACGCTACGGGTACCATACAGTTGTCCATTCCGCCCAATCAGGCCATCATGGTCGTATTGTGTCCTGCCAATGGCAGTATAAGTTATGAGGATAACCGTATGCTTGTAGACGGTGTTGTGGTCGACTATGGGCAGACAGCCTTTGCCTACAACCGGCCTCCGCGCCTGAAGTCTTTATCGGCTGCTTCATCGGTGATTGAGGTTGGCGAGCAGGTACAGGTATACGCAACTGCCGAAGACAGCGAGCAGGATCCGTTGAGTTTTAGCTGGGAGGTGGCAGGAGGAAGTATACAGGGAGAAGGCGCTGTCATTGATTTTCAGGCACCGGCATCGCCGGGCAATGCATTCATCCGCTGTATCGTCACCGATGCACAAGGGCAGTCAGATACCGCCAGCATAGAGCTTTCAATCGTCGCGGAAATCAATGTGGCACCGCAGCTGCTGTCCATCATGAAAAGCAGTCCTTATGCAGCGCCTTCCGAATCAGTGCAAATCAGCTGCGAGGCAGCAGATGCCAACGGCGACCAGCTTACCTACAGCTGGGCTGCCTCAGGGGGCACATTCTCGGGTTCGGGCAGCAGTGTTAGCTGGACAGCGCCCGTTGGTCAGGGAATCTATGGCATCACGGTCACGGTAACAGATGAGCAGGGACTTAGTGCCGTGGGTAATACTACGCTTTGGGTGCGCATATTCAATCAGCCAGTGGGGAATATGATTGCACATTACCCTTTTTCGGGTAATGCAGAGGACGTGAGTGGCAATCAACTTCATGGTCAGGCCAATGGCGCCATACTGACGACAGATGCCTGGGGAAATCCGCAACGTGCCTATTATTTCAATGGGGGAAGCCAGCACATCGCTGTAGCCAACCATCCGCTGCTCAATCAGCAAGCTGCTATCAGCGTGAGTGCCTGGTTTCGCGCCAACGCACTACCTGATCGGGAGACCTTCCTGCTGTCACACGGCAGCTGGCAAAACCGCTGGAAACTTTCGGTCACGCAGGACAGGAAGCTGCGCTGGACGGTCAATACCTTGGGGGGCATTGGTGACCTCGACGGACTGGAACGCCTGGAAACAGATACTTTTTATCACCTGACTGCCACCTACGACGGGAGCTATCTGGCACTCTATTTCAACGGAGAACTAAACGCCTACAAGGCCTTGTCCGGGCTGATGCGTACAACAACGCTCCCCCTGCTGATGGGACAGATGTTACCGTCGGATGCCAGCTACAACTTCAAGGGGGCAATCGATGAGGTGAAACTGTACAACTATGCCATGCCTCCGGCGGAGGTTATGGAGCGATATCTTGCGGAAATCAGTGCAGACAGTTCTCCGGAAGCGGCTGTAGGCCGCCCGTGGCAATTGCAGCCCAATCCTGCCGCTACCTACCTGCTAATTGATGCCCCTGCCTGGCAGGGGCGGTCACTTCCCTACCGGATTACCGACTTAGGAGGCAGGCTGCTGCAAACAGGTACAATCGATCTTGTAAACATAGGTGAAGTTGATGTTAGTTATTGCTTACCAGGTATTTATTTTTTGTCGGTACAGACAGATACCGGTTGGCAAACAGCTCGCTTCATTAAAATATAGCCAGCAGCAGGTTGTTGGTGACAGAAGCATTTTTTTATCTAACCATAAATTATCATACAATGAAGGAACAATTACACTGGCAGTGGCTAGGGCTTGGTGGATTGGCTCTCCTGTTGCTCATGGCGGTATTGCCGGGAGTACAAGCGCAGACGCCTGTGGCGCATTTTGCGTTTGCAGGGAACGCCAAGGATGCCTCCTCTTTTGCCAATCATGCCGCAGTAAACGGAGCCAGACTAAGCCAGGATCGTTTCGGCTGGGCCAATAATGCATTCTTGTTTGACGGGCAGCAGGCGGGCGTGACAGCCCCCAACGCAGCGCATCTCAACTCGGGCAATGCTACCATTAGCTTTTGGATCAACCCTGCCTCTCTTCCGGGACAGGGCGAGGTGTACCTGCTTTCGTTTGGCGGCTGGCAGGAGCGCTGGAAAATCTCGCTGCCACCGCACGGCAAGCCGGTTTTTACGACCCACGCCAACAACAGTTGCTGCAGCGATATGGACTCGGGTACGCCCCTGTCTATAGGTGTATGGACGCATGTTGTCATGGTACATGATGGCAGCAAGAACATCATCTACTTCAATGGCGCCCGTGTCAATGAGAAAAATGTTGCCGGCGCACTGGATCCGACCGTACACCCCCTGGGCATCGGTTATGATCCCATCGACAACAATTTCTTTTTCGACGGTGCTATGGATGATGTGATGCTGTACGACCAGGCACTGACGGACGCGCAGATTGCATCGCTTTATGCGGCGCAAAGTGTTGCTCCTGCTGTCGAACAGGGCGTAGTAGCCAGCTACAGCTTTGATCGTGGCGGCATCGATGCCTCCGCTTTCAGCAACCACCTTGATCTGGGGGGTGCTGTCAGCACGACCGATCGTTTTGGCTTTGGCAGCAGTGCGCTGCTGTGCAATGGTGAAAATACGGAGCCTGCAGCAGCCAACAGCGCTCAGCTCAATGCTCCTTTCACAACGGTCAGCTTTTGGGTGAAACCCAACAGCCTGCCCGGCAACGGGGAGGCCTTCCTGTTGTCACTCGGCGGCTGGCAGGAGCGCTGGAAGATTTCACTGCCGTCCCACGGCAAGCCTGTGTGGACGACCAACCACAGCAACGGTATTTCCGATATGGACTCGGGCGATGGCAATACGCTGCAGCCGGGCAAATGGACGCATCTGACCATGGTACACGATGGGCAGAAAGATAAGATTTATTTCGATGGCCAGTTGGTGGCACAGAAAGATGTCGCAGGTACCCTCAACAGCACGGGCTATCCGCTGGGTATTGGTTACAACCCCATCGATGGCGGCAATTGGTTTGACGGAGCTATCGATGAACTGCAAATTTTTAATCTCGCATTGTCGGATCTTGAAATTGCGGATTTGTACGCTGCACAGGCAGCCTTTCCGGGCAGCGCGCCTGTACTGGCAGCGCAATACGATCTGAATGGCGGTGGAGAAGATGCCACTGTCTACGGCAACCATGCTGTGCTGCAGGCAGGAGCCAGTGCGGTGAGCAACCGGCACGGCTGGGGCAGCAATGCACTCGCCGGCGCAGCCCGGGCCGATAATTCGCCGGCACTGCAGACAGACTATACAACCATTGCCTTCTGGGTGAAGCCCGCTAGTTTTCCGGGCTCCGGTGAGGTGTTTTTGCTCTCCAATGGTGGCTGGCAGGAACGCTGGAAGATTTCGCTGCCTTCTCACGGAAAACCTGTATTTACCACCCATGCAGGAGGCGCCTGCTGTAGTGATATGGACTCCGGTACACCGCTCGCACTGGATCAGTGGACGCATGTGACCATGGTACACGATGGAACCAAAAACATCATCTACTTCAACGGAGCGCGTGTTAATGAGAAAAACGTATCCGGGACACTCGATAAAACGCGGCATCCACTGGGCATTGGCTACGATCCCATCGATAACGGAGGCTATTTTGACGGAGCTATTGATGATCTGATGATTTTCGGAACGGCCCTGGACGATGCCGCCATAGCCGCCCTGTATGCGCAGCAACAGGCTTCTCCGGCTATCGCAGACGGGCTGGTAGCTCATTATGCTTTTTCAGGCAGTAGCAGAGACGAGACAGCCTACAGCAACCACGCTTCAGCAGCGGCAACGGGGAAAGATCGCTTTGGCAAAGCCAACAAGGCAGCCTCGCTGGATGGCAGCGATGAAGTGAGGGCAGCCAACTCACCCCAGCTCAATTCAGCTGTGACGACGGTCAGCTTCTGGATCAATCCCAACAGCCTGGCAGGCAATGGCGAGTACTATCTGCTCTCACTGGGTGGCTGGCAGGAGCGCTGGAAGATCTCACTGCCGTCGCACGGCAAGCCTGTATGGACCACCAACCACGCCAACGGCATCTCCGACATGGACTCCGGCGACGGCAATGTGCTGCCGCTGGGGAGCTGGACACATGTGGTCATGGTACACAACGGGCAGGAAGACGTCATTTATTTCAATGGCAACCGGGTAGCTACCAAAACTGTTGTGGGTGCACTCAACAACACGACCTACCCGCTGGGTATCGGCTACAATGCTGTCGATGGCGGCAGTTGGTTTGACGGCCTGCTGGATGAGGTACAAATCTACAATACAGCGCTGGATGATGCGGGCGTTGCAGCCTTATATGCTGCGCAGTCTCAGGCACCTGCGGGTGGAGATCAGGAGGCACCCTGTGCACCACTGAACCTGACCGCTTCGGTCTCCTTCAACAATGTAGGACTGAGCTGGCAGCCGGCTATGGACAATGAAGGGGTGGACGCATACAATGTGTATATTGACGGGCAGCTTGCGCTGACTACACCCGATGTGACGGCCTATTTTGCGGCTCTGACGCCGCTGACTACGTTCCGCTTCGGGCTTACCGCTGTCGATGAGGCCGGCAATGAATCTTTGGCGACCACGCTGAATGTGACCACTGACCAGGATGAAACGCCAGACGTTACCCCTCCTTCGGCACCAGGCAACCTGAGTGGTTCGCCCAGCTTCAGCGCTGTCCTGCTGAGCTGGGAAGCATCGGTCGACGACCGGCTGGTAGCAGGCTACCGCGTATGGGTCGATGGTGTTCCTTACGTAACCCTTCCGGCATCGTCCCTGTCTGTACTGGTTGGAGGCCTCGAACCTCAGACCCTCTACAGCTTTGAGGTGGCAGCATTTGACCTGGCGGGTAATCAGTCCGAACTGTCGGAACTGACAATCAGCACTACACAGCCGCTGGATACAGGCGAGCCGGGCTTGGTGGCGCATTATCCTTTCGATGGCAATGCCAACGATGCTACACCGTACAGTAACCATGGCGTCATCGGTGGTAATCCCACATTTGAGCAGCCTACCCACCCGCATGGTGGGGCGTTCAACATACGATTCGATGGGATGCAGGACTCCGTACTGGCGCCCAACGCTGTGCAATTGCTGTCTGACTACACAACGGTCTCCTTCTGGATACGTGTCGATGATCGTAACCTGCAGGATGCAGAAGCCTATGTGATGGACTTCGGCCATTGGGACCAGCGCTGGAAGATATCACTGCCGCAGCACCTCAAGATAGTATGGACAACCAACAGCAACAATACGCAGTTTCCGAATTTTATCTCTGATATGGACAGTGGAGACGGCAACGAGATGGTCATCGGTTTCTGGTGGTATGTGACCATGGTACATGATGGCGTCGACGATATTGTATATGTAAACGGACAGGAGGTCAACAGAAAGCCAGCACCGGGCAGACTCAACGCGACCGCTCGCCCGCTTGCTTTTGGCAACAACCCTATAGAGGGGGGACAGTACTTAATAGGTGCACTCGACAATGTAAAGATCTACAACAAAGCACTGACGGCCGAAGAAATTGCGCGCCTGTACGCCACAGGAGTAACTTCTGCCGAGGAACCGCTGCTGACAGCTGTACAACTTGGCGGTGTATATCCCAATCCTTCCGCTGACTGGCTGGTTATCAAGCACCAGTTGTCGGCCAACCAGCCACTGCTGCTGCGCGTATTTGACGCTCAGGGCAGGCAGGCAGCTGCACACCGACTGCAGGCAGCTGACTTGTCGGCGGGAATTATCAATTTGGATGTCAAGGAATTGCAGGCAGGTGTCTACACCCTCAATTTCGTGCTGGGCGGTAAAAATATTGGTTCATTGAAATTTGCGAAACAATAGTGTTGATTCGGCGGTATGGGGTGCGCGTGGCGCACCCCCATACATGCCTTGAAGTTTATGGCTGGTTAATTTTTGGGCGGCATCGGCCGCCCAAAAATTGACTGGCAATAATTTTTGATTTTCGAAAAAAATCAAAAGAGAAAGCGCACTTATCAACCGATGCAGCAGAAAAATATGGGTAAGCACTTGCCCCGGTTGAGTGGTTGCGGAATCCATCAAATAGCCTAACTCATTGTTTTTTTATGGCTAATCGTTTTTTTGAAAATCCCATCATCAGCAAGACGGATATCAAGCCCTCCCATGCCGACTGGGTAGTCGAATGCGTGTTGAATCCGGGCGTTTTTCGCTACGCCGGAAAAACATGGCTGCTGTTGCGCGTGGCTGAGCGACCAGAGCAGCGCGAGGGGAGGGTATCATTTCCTATCATGGACGCAGAAGGAGGATACCAGATACTTTCCTTTGATAAGGACGATCCGCGGATAGATCTGTCAGATGCCCGCATGGTTGCCTATGCAGGCAGGACCTATCTGTCAACGATTTCTCACCTGCGGTTGATGTGCAGCGATGACGGTGTTCATTTTTATGAACCACGGGATGTACCTGCCGCCATCTTTGGGGAGGGCCCGCTGGAAACCTATGGCATTGAAGACTGCCGGGTTAGTTTGATCGATGGCAGCTACTACCTGACCTATACACAAGTGTCAGCAAGCGGGGTAGGTGTGGGGCTTATGCAGACAAGCAACTGGTGCGATTACAGGCGACACGGCATGATTCTGCCACCGCACAACAAAGACTGTACACTCTTTGAGGAACGCATCGGCGGGCAATATTTTTGCCTCCACCGGCCTTCCGGTATTTCGTTGGGAGGCAACTATATCTGGCTGGCGTCGTCACCCGATCTGCTGCACTGGGGACGCCATCATTGTATACTACATACGCGGGAAGGCTGGTGGGACAGTGCCCGCGTGGGCGCAGGAGCTGCCCCCATACGCACAGAAGAAGGATGGCTGGAAATATACCACGGCGCTGACCACCACCATCGCTACTGTCTTGGCGCCATTCTGCTCGACCTCGACGATCCCTCAAAAGTACTGGCACGCTCGCACCACCCCCTGCTGGAGCCGGTATCCGATTACGAACGCAACGGTTTCTTTGGCAATGTCGTTTTTACCAACGGACATGTGGTCGACGGAGACGTCATCACCTTGTATTACGGTGCTTCCGATGAGGTGATCTGCGGCGCTACCTTTTCCATTCAGGAAATTTTACAGGACATACTGACGCCCGTCTAGCGTATAGCCAGCCCGGTTGTATCATCAAAAAAATGCAATTGGTCAAGCTCAGCGAACAAGGATATGGAAGACGAGACGCTTAGCGGTGCGCTGGCGGGCAGGCGAGCGGTGAGGGGGTGTTGAAAAAAAGATGCCATCGCATAGCTCTCGTGACCGAGACGCTCGACGAAGAGAAGTTCCACCTGCCAGGCAGCCTGCCTGACTCCGCCCTCCGGCGGAGCAGCATGCAGATGCTCGGGTCTTATGCCCATACTCAGGGGCTTGTCGGTAAAAGCTGCCAAAGCAGGGAAATGGCTCACATCCACTCGCTGATGGCTGCCGGCAATGGCAAACTCAAGCCCGTTGTCTGTCCGCCTGTGCACGCTTCCCGCAATAAAATTCATGATTGGAGAGCCGATAAAACCCGCAACAAATTTATTGCGGGGATAGCGGTAAAGATTGTCGGGGCTGTCGATTTGCTGTATCTCTCCGGCATTCATGACTGCTATCCGATCACCCAGCGTCATAGCTTCAACCTGATCGTGGGTTACATATACGATAGTCGTCTGTAGTTTTTTATGCAGGCGCGCTATTTCGACACGCATTTGGCCACGCAGGCGCGCATCGAGATTGCTGAGGGGCTCATCAAATAAAAATACCCGCGGTCGCCGTACTATGGCTCTGCCGATGGCTACCCGCTGCCGCTGCCCGCCCGACATATCTTTGGGCTTGCGGCTCAGGATGGACTCAATATCCAGCATGCGGGCCGTTTCCTGTACAGTTGCGTGTATATCTTCCTTGCGCATGCCGCGGATTTTGAGACAAAAGGCTAAATTTTCATAGGCGGTCATGTGCGGGTAGAGCGCATAGTTCTGAAAAACAACAGCAATATCCCGCTCCTTAGGAGACAGTTGATTGACCACCTCTCCGTCGATACTAAGGGTGCCGCTGCTAATTTCCTCCAGCCCTGCAATAATGCGTAACAATGTTGATTTGCCGCAACCGGAAGGGCCCACGAGCACCATGAACTCCTTGTCGCGAATCTCCAGATTGGTAGGCCTGAGTGCCTGGAAGGATCCGTAGAATTTGCTTACCTGATCAAAAGTGACAACTGCCATATAGCGATTACTTGCTTGATGATTGACAATGTTAACGTAGCCGGATAAGGGCTGCCTGCGCGTCGAGGAAGGAGCGGTACGCCTCGGGCACTGCTATGATTGCCTGCAGGCAGAGCAGTGCTTCTATGGTCGACTCAGCGCCGGCATTTTGGTTGACCTGTGTTGGGGAGACGATGCCGTCGAAAGTGCGTCCGTTAAGCTGGTACATAGGCTGGCCGATCGGATTGACCCCGGCCAGCCAGCCGGCCAGCTGGCCGGCAATATGAGCATAGGTGGTATCTCCGGTGATGCGATAGGCTTCCAGCGCAGCCAGCACCATGGGCCGCCGGTCGTAAGCAATCTGGGGGAAAGCCTTTACGTCCGTCAGCCGTATGCCTTCAGCAGTTTGTTCGACCGCAAATTGGTGCAATCCCCCCCGGAGCATATACCAAGGGTAAAAATCCCGCACTTCGCGCAGGGCTGCTTCGATGAAGGGAGGGTGGCTGAGCAGCTCACCGGCTTTGAGCAGGCCATAGGCCTGCAAATTTCCCCAGGCATGCCAGTAGTTCTGCCAGCTGAGGAAGGCACCATAGGGAGGTGTATTGCGATCGCCCTGCTGCATGTGCAGCAGCTGATCGCCGATGCGCAGCATCAGCGACCGCAGGTCTTCAGAGGGCCAGAGGCGGTAGCAGTTGCTGAGCCCCAGCAGGATAAGACCTGCCTGGTCTGCTCCCTGCCCGGCCATGGCCGCCGGCAGGGCCAGCCCGCCGAAGCGGGCATCGCCGGCCGGCAGGTAGCGCGTGTGCAGCTGGCCGAGGGTCAGCTGCAGCACCGGACGTAGCTGCTGCTGCAGCTTCGCCAGCGCCGGTGACTCGAGCAGGCATACCTCCGACAGCGCCCACAGCGCCCGCCACGTCCACCAGCCGGGTGTTGCTAGGCTGTTGATATGGTCGCGGTTTATCTGCCCGTCGGGCAGCAGGAAGTTATAAAAAAGCCCGTCACCGGCATGCATGTGCAGCAGAAAAGCTGCCATGCCGCGGATGCGGCGCCTGGCCATCGCTGAGGGCGCCTGCCGGTAGTCCCTGCACCAGAAAACCAGTGCCCGAGCGACATCGTCGACGCAGCTAAACCCTTCGTCTTCATCCGCTACCAGCCTGTAGTCGGGCGCTTCACAATAGATCCACACGGCATCCAGGGTGTGGCCACCTATCTTTACGCGACGGGTGAGGTGCTCCAGATGATCAGTTGAAAGGACGCCCGACGGCTGCGCTTGCAGGCTGCCTGAAAGCAGCAGACTGAAGAGTGCGAAAGAAAATATACAGAAAGGAATCGTTTTCATACTGTGTCAGCAGCGAAGTTGAGATAAGTGAAAGCATCAAAGTATACTTGCCAACAGCTCGGGAAGTGCTACCGTAGCAAAACTGATAGAGCTGTCGGACATGGCATAGGGGATAAGCAGCTTTTCGCCCTGCCGCAGCATGCCGCAACTGTAAAGCACGTTGGGCACATAGCCTTCCCGCTCCTCATCGTTGGGCGCCAGCAGCGGGAGCTGCGTGCTGCCGATGACGCGCTGCGGATCGTCGAGGTCAAGCAGGGTGGCCGCAAGCACATACCGCCGCATAGGCCCCACCGCATGGGTGAGCAGCAGCCAGCCCTCTGCTGTCCTGACCGGGCTGCCGCAATTGCCCATCTGCAGCAGTTCCCAGGCGCGCTGCGGCTGCTGCAGCGTCTGGAAATTGTTCCATTCGTAAAGCGTATCGGCATACATGATGGACAGGGAGCGGCCGCCCTGGCGGCCGATCATGGCATAGCGCCGGCCTATTTTTTCCGGAAAAAGGGCCATGCCCTTATCGCTGGCGGCCAGGCCGCGCAGCGGGCGTATGCGGAAGTGCAAAAAATCGTCAGTTTCCAGCAGCTGCGGGCGTATGGAGCGCCCGTCGTAAGCGGTATAGGTGCCGAAGTAGGTGGCAGTGCCCTGGTCTTCAAAGCGCAGCAGCCGCAGATCTTCCATGCCGTTGGATTCTGTGGGCGACTGTGGAAAGAGAATGCGGCTGCTGAGGTCCAGCGAGGCCGGAAAGGTAACATCATAGGCTGCCTCATCGGCTCCTGCTGCTGCTTTTTTACCCGCAAATAAACGCGCATCGGGCGGCAGCAACCGGACCTGGCCGCCGGCATCTACGATGCCGCTGCGGAAAGCAATAGACGAAATATGCCCCTCACCAGTGGCGCGCAGCGACATGACAAACCGCAGTTCGCCGGGCTCTAGCCCCGACTGGTCGGGGTGCGGCACAATGGAGGGGTTAAAAAGAGCCGCAGCCTGCACGCTGTATTCATGCGTGAAATAGGCACCAATGAGCTGCTGCTGCCGGGGCGAAAAAGGCGGCCAGCTGCCGCCTTCCCGCTGCCGCAGCAGCTCGAAGTGCTGCTGCCAGCGGTCGCGCAGGTCGTAGTGGCGGTGGGCAAAAAGTTGCTCGAGCAGCTGTAGCTGCTCCTGCACTGCCGCAGGCTCGAGCTGCGCTATATAGGCAATAACCGGCGCAGTTCGGGCAGCATTGCCAAAGTCGAGCATCCTGAGGATAACTTTGCCCGGGTCGGCTTTCAGCCGTATGTCGGAACGTTGGACGTTGATCATACCATCTAATTTTTAAGCCCGGAGGAGGCCATGCTTTGAATGAAATATCGTTGGAAAATGCTGTAGGTAACCATAATGGGCAGGGCAAGGAGCACAGCCGCAGCCAGTTTTACACCCAACTGGGCCTCAGCCCGGCCGCCAACGGCAAACAGGGTCACCAACTGCGGCATCGTCATCAGCGATTCGTCGCGTATGACAATCAGTGGCCACAGCACGTCGTTCCACGCATTCATGAAAGTGATGATGCCCACAGTGACGAGGCTGGGGATGATGTTGGGCCATAACAGCTGAAAAACTATGCGCAGCTCACCGCAGCCGTCGACACGAGCCGATTGTATAAGGTCGTCGGGGATGGACTTGAATGCTTGCCGAAAGAGTAGTATGGCAAAGGCGTTGTTGAGGGCCGGTATGACAAGGGCTGCAAAGGTGTCAACCCAACGAAGCTTGACCATGAGGATGTAGTTGGGGATGAGGGTGAGCTGAAAGGGCAGGGTCATGGTGAAAATGATGATGGCAAACAGCCACTCGCGGCCGCGAAAGTCCAGCTTGGCAAGGGCGTAGCCGGTGAGAGACCCGAAAACGAGCACGCCTGCAGTCGATAGCCCTGCTACCAACAGGCTGTTGAAGAGCGCCCGCCCAATGGGGATCTTGCTGAACATCAGGCGGTAGTTTTCCCAGCTCAGGCTGCCGGGCAGCCAGCGCAACGCTCCTATGTCCGCCTCAGGGGTGAGGGAGGCGATGATCATCCAGTAAAACGGATATAAAAATGAGAGGGCTGCAGCGCCCAGCGCCAGGTATATGAGTGCTCTGCCGGCTTTGTTGGTCATTTTAGTCCTTGTTTTCAATGTAGCGCTTTTGTATGATCACAACGGCTACAATCAGTAGCGCAAAAAAAAGTCCCAGCGTGGCTGAGTAGCCCATGTGGTAGTATTCAAATGCTTGTCGGTATATGTAAAGCATGGCCGACAGGGTGCTGTTGAGGGGGCCGCCGTCGGTCATGATGTAGGGCTCTATGAAAAGGCTGAACCCGCCAATGGTCGATAAAACGATAACCATGAAGAGCGTGGGGTTGATGGCTGGCAGGGTGATGTGCCAAAATTGTTGCCATTCGCTGGCACCGTCGATGCTGGCAGCTTCGTACTGGCTGCGGGGCACGGTCTGCAGCCCTACCAGAAATAATACCACGTAAAGGCCAACATTTTTCCAGGTGGCCATGACAGCAATGGAGCGCATGGCAATCGATGGATCCGAAAGCCACTCGACCCGCTCAGCTCCAATGGCAATGAGCATGCGGTTGAGAAGCCCGGTCTCGAGCCCAAAAAGCTGCTGCCAGAGCATGGTTACTACCACACCTGAAATCACTACAGGCATAAAGAATACAGCCCTGAAAAATCCGCGCAGCACGAGCTGCCGGTTCAACAGGTAGGCGAGCGCCAGCGCAATCGCAACCTGCAGGGGTATGTGAATGAGCAGGAAGGCGAAAGTATTGGCCAGCGCTTTCCAGAACAGCCGGTCGTGCAGGAGGTGGTAGTAGTTGGCCAGCCCGGCAAATTGCATGGGCGCAATGATGTTCCAGTGATGAAAGGTGAGTATGATTGAAAATACAAGCGGGAATCCTACAAACAACAGCAAATGAAGTAAGTAGGGGCTTATCATCAGGTAGGGCAACCATCGTTTGTGGAGGCCTGTACGGCGGGTGGTCTTGTGCATACGTCAGGGGTTGTTTTGTAAAAGAAGGTCAACTGCGCGGGCGGCATCGGCTACGGCCTGCTCAGGGGTCTTCATTTGGTACAGTACGCACGCCTCGTATTCCTGCGAGATAATGTCAAATACTTCTATCATGACAGGCGATATGTCCGCGCCCCGAAGGTGGCGCGCCTGGGCTGCAAAGTGCTGCATGTGCGGGTTTTGGGCAAAAAAGGCGCGAAAGGCCGGAAGCTGGTCAAGGTCGCGCCGCCGCGGCAGCTGCCGGGTCATTTCTAAAAAGCGTAAATCGCCTTCTTCGCTGAGCATGCTGCGGATGAAGGCAAATGCTTCACGCGGGTACCGGCAGGTGTTGAAAATGACAATACTCTTGGGGTCACCATAGGTGTATACAGGTCCTTGGTGCCCGTCGGGCACAGGGATGGGAGCAAAGCCATATTCGAAACCGGGGCGCTTGAATTTTTCGAGGTACTCAATTTCCCAGGGGCCCGTCCACTTGGAGGCGTAGCGCCCGGCAACAAACAGGTCCTGCCCGGCAGATTCAACCTGCCGGGAGAAGTAGTTGCGCCGGTAGAGGGTCTGCAAAAAACGAAAAACACCTACCGCATAGGCGTTGTTGAAGCTGGCTTTGTTGTCTTTGATAAGCGGCATGCCGCCGGAAGCAGCCAGGTAGAGGGTATAAAAATTGAAAAGTCGCTGATACCAGGCGAGCTTGACAGAGGTGTTGCCAATCCATTGGTCAACGTAACCGTCCCCATCGGTGTCCTGACTGAATTGCTCCGCAGCCCGGAGGTAGGCACTGTAGGTCATGGGCAGGCTGTCTATACCCAGCGATGCCCAGATGCGGCGGTTGTAAATGGTAACTATAGGGTTGACTTTCCACGGAATCTGGTAGATGTGCCCGTCAGAAGAGGTGATCTCGGCAATAGTGGTACTGTCACAGCGGGCACTGAGAAATTCCATGAAGCCCGGAAGGGTATCGAGCGCTACCAAAATGCCCGAGCGGCTGTAGAATTCAACCAGCCCTTGCCAGATGTTTGAATATATGTCAGGAGTGGTTTTCCCCACAACGGCCGCCAGAATGATCTCTTCGCTGGACTGTCCCTCGGGTACCGGCTGAAAGCTGACCTGCCGGCCGGGCTGCTGTGCGTTCCAACTGTCAACCATTTGCTGCGAAAAGGCGATCTCTCCGTTGTTGTTGGAGGACCAATAGGTCAGCGGACGCGCAGCAGTTGTCGACGCTCGCTCGCAGGAGAACAGCAAAAGTGCCGGGAGTATGACCGTCACTATACAGACAAGGTATTGGTTATGCGACAGCATGCGCTGGTGTATTTGGATAAGGGGGGCATATACCCCATTGCTTTGGTCTTTGTCGCTGAAACGCAGGTCGAAGCTCGCGACGGGCGTAGCCGGGCCGTCGCGCAGCAGCCAAACCGCTTCAGCGGAATGTTCTGCAATTTCTTTCTTTTTATCGGCCGGGAATGGTATTTTACTGCAAGATTTCTGTACTTTTTTGAAATATTCGCCGGGGCAGACCGGCGAACACCCGGTATTTGTCTTGTAGATGCTGTTGAAAATGCTACATTTGTGGTGTGTGCCTGTATGGGTGCCGGGGGTGCAAATACGAATCATATGCGACGTTTTTTCGGTAGTCTGTTCATTTTGCTGGGCTTGGTTTTGAGTAGCTGCGCACAGCGAAGCTGTGTGATTCCGGCCGATTATATAGAGCAGCAGGCGCTTTGGCGGCAAGCGCGCATGGACGAGCTGTTGTCGCCCATGGGCTGGATAGCGCTCGTGGGTTTGTACTGGTTGTCTCCGGGCGATAACACGTTTGGCAGCGATCCTTCCAATAAGATTGTTTTTCCGGAAGGGTCGCCTGCTTACATTGGGCTGATTAGCATCGATGAGTCGGGCGTTGGCATACGCCTGCCGAGCGACGGTGCTACTACGGTCAGTGGCCGCAAGGTACTGCAGGAACATTGGGGGCACGGGGCCTCATCGCCTACCATGGAAAACGGGGCCTTCAGGTGGACGGTCATCCGGCGGGGAGATCGCTATGGTATCCGGCTGTGGGATACGACCATACCTACACTGATACGTATGCAGCCAATTCCGCATTTTCCGGAGGATACCGGCTGGATGACAGAGGCTGAATGGCAGCCGGCAGCGCAGCCCGACACATTGGTTGTGCAAAATAAACTGGGTATGGATGTACAGGTGGTCGTACCCGGCAGCCTCGTTTTTTCACTGCAGGGCAAGCAGCATAAGTTGCGGGCCATACAGGAAGGGAAGGAGCTGCTGCTCATTTTTACAGATGAAACGAGCGGGGAGCTGACTTATCCTGCCGGGCGCTACTTGTATGCGCCTATGCCGGCAACAGCCTCCAGGCTTTGTCTGGACTTCAACCGCTCGTTCAATCCGCCCTGCGCATTCACAGAGTTTGCTACCTGCCTCTTGCCGCTGCCCGGCAATCACCTGCCCTTCGCACTCACCGCCGGGGAGCAGTACCACGGCAATTGAGCATTCGCGGGCTGGAAAATTATGGTTAATTTTGTTGTACAGGTCAAAAACGATGCATCTTGTCAGGATCAAAGGAACATAACAGGCAATCGGTCAGCGAGGCGGAGGAGGCATTGCAGGAACAGGCTGCTGCCGGCGGGAAAATCACTCCGCTGATGCAACAGTATTTTAAGGTGAAAGCCAAGCATCCCGATGCGGTCCTGCTGTTTAGGGTGGGCGATTTTTACGAAACCTTCGGCAGCGATGCCGTAACTACCTCCCGGGTGCTGGGGATTGTGCTGACCAGCCGCAATAATGGAGGTAATGATATTGAACTGGCAGGCTTCCCGTTTCATGCACTGGATATGTACCTGCCGCGCCTGGTGCGGGCGGGTTTCAGGGTGGCTATTTGTGAGCAGTTGGAGAAACCTTCTCCGCAGAAAAAAATCGTCCGCCGCGGGGTCACCGAGATTGTCACGCCCGGCCTGGCTGTCGATGATAAGCTGTTGGATCATAAGGAAAATAACTATTTGGCAAGCTTGTACATTGGCCGGCAGGAACTGTTGGGAATGGCTTTTCTGGATCTGTCAACGGGCGAGTTTTTTGTCTGTGAAGGAGATTGGCCCTACATCGACAAACTGTTGCAGAGTTTCAATCCGTCGGAAATTATCTTCGCCAAAGATAAGCGCAAGGATTTTGAAAAACGCTACGGCGACCGATTCTATGTCTTTACGCTCGATGAATGGGTCTACACCAAGGACTATGCCCGCGAAAAACTGCTCAGCCAGTTTGAAGTCCAGAGCTTGAAGGGCTTCGGGATTGAGGACATGGAGCTGGCCCAGCTGGCGGCCGGCGCAGTACTGCACTACCTCGAAACGACGGAAAACAGAAACCTGCGCCACATTTCAGCTATCAGCCGCCTGCAGCCTGAGCGCCACGTGTGGCTTGACCGTTTTACCATACGCAACCTGGAGCTGATCAGCAGCACGCACGAAACAGGGGCTTCTCTGTTGAAAATTCTGGACCAGACGGTGTCGCCCATGGGGTCGCGCCTGATGCGCAAGTGGGTGGTTCTTCCGCTGCGCAGTAGTCGCGAGATCGAGTCGCGCCTCACAGTGGTTGACTATTTTGTTTCACAGCCGGAGGTGAGTTTTGAATTGCAGCGGCAGATTCGACTGGTGGGAGATCTGGAGCGGCTTATTTCCAAGGTGCCGCTGGGGAAAATAAATCCCCGTGAGGTCGTACAGCTTCGTCGCTCGCTGGAGGCGATTGAGCCTATGCAAAAGCTACTCAAAGAGAGTGGCAACGACTACCTGTCGAAGATCGCGGAAACCCTCAATCCTTGCCCGGGTTTGCGGGAAACCATCAGCCGGCAGCTGGTGGAGGAGGCACCTGTCAACCTTACCAAAGGAGGGGTCATCGCCAACGGATTCTCTCCCGACCTCGACGCGTTGCGCAATATTATCAACAATGGACGTGAACTGCTCGCAGGTATCCAGCAAAGGGAAATTGAACGCACGGGTATTCCCAGCCTGAAAATAGGATTCAACAACGTCTTTGGCTACTACCTCGAACTTACCAATAAGTACAAGGATCAGGCACCAGCTCACTGGGTGCGCAAACAGACGCTGGCCAATGGGGAACGTTTTATTACGGAAGAACTCAAGGAGCTGGAAGACAAAATTCTGCATGCCGAGGAGCGCATTCTGGCGCTGGAGGCGCAGCTGTTTGAGCAACTGGTACTCAGCCTGACCGATTTTATCCAGCCCATACAACACAATGCCGGGCTGATCGCCCGGCTCGATTGCCTGCTTTCCTTCGCTGCCATCGCCAGGAAAAACAATTATTGTCGCCCGCAAATTGATGATTCGCTCGTGCTGGATATTCGCAGTGGCCGGCATCCGGTCATCGAACAGCAGCTTTCGCTGGGCGAAAATTATGTACCCAATGATGTTTACCTCGACTGTGATGCCCAACAGGTGCTGATGATTACGGGCCCCAATATGGCGGGCAAATCGGCTATCTTACGGCAGACTGCACTCATTTGCCTGATGGCGCAGATGGGCTGTTTTGTGCCGGCAGCGTCGGCACGTATTGGGTTGATCGATAAGGTGTTTACCAGAGTAGGGGCCAGCGATAATATATCCAGCGGAGAGTCTACTTTTATGGTGGAGATGAACGAGACAGCGAGTATTATGAATAATATCTCCGACCGAAGTCTCATCCTGCTGGATGAGATTGGCCGCGGAACAAGCACCTACGATGGTATCAGCATCGCCTGGTCAATCGCTGAATACTTACACAACAACGGACAAGCACGCCCCAAAACACTTTTTGCTACTCATTATCATGAGCTCAACGAACTGGCCAACCAGTTTGAACGAATCAAAAACTTCACCGTGGCAGTGAAAGAGGTGGGGCAAAAAGTACTCTTTTTGCGCAAACTACAACCCGGGGGTAGCCAGCATAGCTTCGGTATACACGTGGCGCGCATGGCCGGGATGCCGCGCTCTATCGTAGAAAGAGCCAGCAGCATTCTTTCGCAGCTCGAGCAAAAATCTATTGCAGCGGCAGATGCACCCGCTGCAGACGCCGGACCTAATGTGGTGCCCACCAAACCTGTCAGTCAGGAGGCTTTTCAGTTGAGTATTTTCGAGACGGTGGATCCGGTTGCCGGTAAGCTCAAAGCAGCATTGAAAGACATTAATCTCAACAGCATGACGCCTATTGAATGTATGCTCAAACTCAATGAGCTGGTCAGGATGGTAGAAGAAGATTAGCGCGAAATACAAAAGGCAGGTGGATTATGACCTGCCTTTTGTGTTTTAACGCCTGTGCTGCATTGTCCGGCTATCGCTCTTTAAATACGCCAATACCAAAATAGCAGGGCTCATTACTACAGTCATACATAGTAACCCGGAAAGAAAAAGTACCCGTCCAACGAGGTGTTACCTCCAGAATAGGAACATCATCCTCCGCCTCATCACAGTCGATCTGGTTGTCGTTCTCGTCCCACAGACAAAGGTCTATGTCTTCACAGTCATTGTCGCAGACCGCAATAATCTTGTACGTGACACCTTTTTGCAGGGTGATATTGTACTCATCAGTAGCATCTTCATTCAGGTAGTCAACTTCAAAATCATGTGACTTGGAGTAGCCCTGATCAATCATGAGTTCTGAAATTTTTACAAGCTGGTCGTAAACGGCAGATTGCTGAGCCAGCATAGGCTGTGACGCCAGACTCAGTACCACCGCAATGACCATGCCCCAAAGCAGGGGGCGTTCAGACAGGTTAAGCGGAATCATATGAAGTATGGATTGGTGACGCAATAAAATACCATTTCGGAGATGACACCGAAAACCTGTGCATAAGGGGGTACTGCACGGTATATGCCAACGACCCGCTTCCTCTCAGGAAAAAGGTCGTTGGCATACAGAACCAGCTGGTGACAAGACGCCTAATCTCTGTCTTCTTCCTCTTCGTCTTCCTCGTCATAGGAGAAAAGGTCAATGTCTTCCTCTTCATCCTCTTCCTGCCAGCGGGCATGCGGCTTTAGTTTATACTTCTCCCTGCCGGGTGGTTGTAGTTTGGCAGGGCGGCGCAAAAACTCGCCATTGTGCTGTTGGTCTTGCTTTTTTGTTTTGTTGGCGCCACTTTTCATGGTGTCCAAGGAAGTTGTTTAAGAAAATGAGTTGAATAAGTACTTACTAATCCTCTGTATCATCATCATCTTCCATGCCATCGTCATCACCGAGGTCATCGTCGAAGTCATTGAAGTCATCATCCATATCCCCCAAATCGTCTTCGAGCTCATCAGCTACATCTGCAGCATCAATGCGCTTCAGATCGGGCATAAATTCGTCGCCTGCCGTAAAATCTTCTTCCTCCTCCTCATCGACCATAGATGTTTTTTCGGAAGGCGTACTAGACTTGCGAATGACACGTGTAATGATTTTGGATGCAGGCGCAGCAGGTGCTGCCGGGCGGCTGGCCTTTTCCCCATCCTCGTCTTCGTCGTCTTTGTTGAGTCTGCTTGGTGACTGTTCCATTACCTTGCCCTGCAGGCTTTTGGTAGTGGTTGGGACTGCCAGCAGACGCTTCTTATCGATAAGCTCTCCGGTGATTGAACAGATGCCGTAAGTTTTGTTTTTGATCCGGATTAACGCATTTTCAAGATCCTGAATGTACTTGCGCTTGCGAATGGCCATGTTGTTGAGCATCTCCAAATCACTGGCCACGCTGCTGTCATCCATGTAATCATTGCCAAAATCCCCCTCCAGGCTTTCGGTGATATCAAGTATCTGAGAGCGTAGATCATCCAACTCCTCCTGGGCTTTCTTCAGCCGGTCGAGAATGACCGTCCGAAATTCTTCCAAGTCACTATCGGAGTAGCGAACCACAGTAATGTTCGACATAATTGAGTTGATTGAAATAGTTGTTTAAATTATAGACTAATGTAAATCGTAAATGTTGGCAATACAAACAATGAGCAATTTTTTTTGAAAATAGGTGTCAAAATTTATCGCACAATATTCTGCCATTTTTCTGACATTTCAAAAATCTGATTCAAATTTGCTTGCCAGATTAAAAGAACGATTGTTCGCTGTATTTGTTTGGCGAATAGCACTAAGAATATGACGACAGTATGCCTACCTTTAGGCCGTCTCCTTTATTGCACTTGCTTCCGGTTACAGAGATGCCTCTTCGTTCAGGCTTCCCGTTCGTATTTGTGCCGGCTATCGCTGCCGGCTTGCACAGAGTCGCCGGGCTAAATTACACTTTTCTATGCAAATTGCGATTATTGGTAACGGAATTGCAGGGATTACCGCTGCCCGCTACCTGCGAAAATATGCCGCTCACGATATTTGTGTCATCTCGGAGGAGTCCGATTACTTTTTTTCCCGCACTTCGCTTATGTATCTCTACATGGGACACATGCGGCTGGAAGATACTAAACCTTACGAAGACAGCTTTTGGGTAAAAAATCGCATCCGCTTGCGCCGCGCCCGCGTGATATCAATCGACCGGGCGCAAAAGCTGCTCCTGTTGCAGGCTGGTGAGCCAATACACTATGATTATTTGCTGCTGGCTACGGGCAGCAAGCCGCGAGAGCTGCCCTGCCCTGGCAGCGAGCTGCCGGGCGTGCAGGGTCTGTACCACTTGCAGGATCTGGAGCGTATGGAAAAAATGAGTCAGGGGCTTGCGCGCGCTGTCGTGGTGGGCGGAGGGCTCATCGGTATAGAGATGGCAGAAATGTTCCACAGCCGCAACATACCGGTTTCGTTTCTGGTTCGGGAGTCTGATTACTTCGCCGGACTGTTGCCGCCGGAGGAGGCCGCCATGATCAGCCGGCATATTGTGGCCAACGGGATTGATTTGCGCCTGTCAACCGAGCTCAGGGCCATTATCCCGGCTGAGGACGGTCGCGTCGCTGCGGTGGAAACTGCCGCAGGGGAGCGTATCTCCTGTGGCTTTGTGGGCATCACCGTGGGGGTACGTCCGCAAGTGGATTTTTTGCGCGACAGCGGCCTTGCACTGGGGCAGGGGCTGCTGGTGGATGCCTTTTTGCGAACATCAGATCCCTGGATTTTTGCTGCCGGTGACTGCGCTGAGTTGCTGCAGCCCCGGCCGGGGCGGGCTGCCATCGAGGCTTTATGGTATACCGGGCGAAAAATGGGCGAAATTGCGGCTTACAATATATTGTGTGCAGCGGCAGGCAAGGAGCCGCTTATGCGGCCTTATGAGCAGGGTATATGGTTTAATTCGGCCAAATTTTTTGCCATAGAATACCAGGTGTACGGCTGGGTGCCGGCCCGGCCCACAGCCGAAGCGGCAAGTGTTTTCTGGCAACAGGCCGACGGACTGCGGTCCGTCAGGCTTGTTTATGACCGATCATCAGGAGCTATATTGGGCTTCAACCTGCTGGGGGTACGCTTCCGGCAGGAGGTATGCGAGCAGTGGATCCGCGAGCGGGCGACCATTGATCAGGTGCTGGCCCAACTGCGCGCAGCTCATTTTGATCCGGAAGGGTATCCGCTTTTTGAAAAACAGCTGCGGGAGGCTTACCGCCGCCAGCCCGGCGCAGCCGCAGGCTAGCGCAGGGCTTTTTCCAACAACTCCTTGCTGCGCGTCGGCTCCGCCTTCCCACTGGAGGCGCGCATGAGCTCTCCCATAAAAAAGCCGATGAGACCGGTCTTACCTTTTTTATAGGCGGCTACCTTGTCGGGATTGTCGCCAATTATCTGCTCAATCAATCGCTCGAGCAGGTCCTCATCCTTGGTCTGCAAAAGATTGAGCTGCTGCGCCAGCACAGCAGGCGCCAGCGCCGGCTGCTGCAGCAGCGCCGGCAGCAGGTGCTGGTAGGCACTGCTGGCACTGATGGCTTTTTCATCTTCAATCAGGGCAATAAAGTCGGCCAGCTGCGCGGCCGTTACCGGCCAGCTGCCGGCCGGCCAGTGCTGTTCGGCACGCTCAGGGAGCAGCTTGTTGACCAGTAAGTTGGCAACAGCCTTGTAGTGTGGCGTGTGGGCGCATATCTCTTTGTAAAAAAGTGCCACGTCCAGCTCTTCCGTCAGTAGCTTCGCATCGTATTCGCCAAGGCCGTAGTGCCGGACCAGCTCGTCGCAGAGCACCCAGGGCAGCGGAGGAAGCTGCGCAGCAAGGGTATCTACCTCCTGCTGGCTGAGTAGTACAGGGGGTAGATCCGGATCGGGAAAATAGCGGTAGTCATGGGCGTCCTCCTTGTCGCGCAGCGCGGAGGTAGTGCCGCTGATCGGGTCAAAGTGCCTCGTCTGCTGGATAATCTCGCCGCCCGATTCCAGTATGGCTATCTGCCGGGCTGCTTCAAATTCTATCGCCCTGCGGGCAAAACGCATGGAGTTGAGGTTCTTAATTTCACAGCGCGTACCCAGCCTGGTCTCGCCGCGCAGACGCACAGATACGTTACAGTCGCAGCGAAGGCTGCCTTCCTGCATGTTGCCATCCGAAATGCCCAGGTATCGAACCAGCTGCCGCATGGCCGTCATGCAGGCGTCAACTTCTTCGGCCGACCGCAGATCCGGTTCGGTAACTACTTCCAACAGAGGTACACCCGCCCGGTTGAGGTCAATCAGACTGTAATCGCTGCCTTCTTCATGGATAGACTTGCCCGCGTCTTCTTCCATGTGTATGTGGTGTATGCGGAGGTATTTGATGCCTCCCGGAAGGAGCAGGGGCAGCCTCCCGCCGCGGCAGATGGGCTGCTCGTCCTGGGTGAGCTGGTAACCCTTGGGCATGTCTGCGTAGAAGTAGTTCTTTCGGTCAAAAGTGCTGTAAAGGTTTACCTGACTGCCTAGCGCAAGAGCCAGCCGGACGGCGTAATTGAGCTGCTGCCGGTTGAGCTGCGGGAGCGTCCCCGGATGCCCCAGTGAAATGGCACTGACATGCGTATTGGGCGATCCCCCAAAAGTAGCAGCATCAGCGCAAAAGGCCTTGCTGGCAGTCGCCAGCTGCACGTGAATCTCAAGTCCGATAACCCATTCGTATTGCTCGTGTTGCATAGACTTGTCTTAAAAAGTAAGTGCGGAAAACGCAAAGGTAGCCAGTAAAAAGAGGACAAAAATGAATAGGTAGGAAAAGTTAAGCAATAAACTCTTCAACAGTGTTTTTTTCCACGGCTGCTCGTACAAACGGCGCATGGACACGAGCTGGTAGATCAACACCAGCGGGAATGCCCATAGCAGGTAGTCGTCATTTTCCAAACCCAGCTGCAGGCCCTGGGTGTCCGGCATTGAGTCTATGCCATTGCCCATCAGTAATAGAAACACCAGGCTGAATACCACAAAGGCAAAAGCATGGTAATGATAGGAAAAGACCAGGTGCTCTACAAAATATCGATCAGACCGAATGTACAGCAGCTTGAGTATGAGCGCCAGCGCCGGCATCATCAGAATAACCATCCAGATCAGGTTGCCAAGAATCACTCCCACTATGTTGCTGCCTTCAAATGCTAGTTTGAGCGATTGTCGGAATACAAGGCGGTCAAAGAATCCCTGGATGTGGTAGTGCTGTAGCAAGGAATCGGTCTCCAGCTTTTGAATGTCTGCCAGCGATACACTTATGGGCGATAGTTGAAACCCGTCTTGTTGGGGCTGTAGCCGAACCAGATCCATACTGTCCGCCTGGCCGCGATGCATCCTCGCCTCCAGGGTGTCGAGCAGCTCCAGCGACGCTGCCGATGGGGCTGCTGTTGTCGCCAGCAGTGTATCCCGATGGTAGGCGAGCTCTTCGAGGAAAATACTGAAGTAGGCGCGTTCCGTATTTTGGTTTTCCAGCTTGCGTATGTCTTCATCCAGCTTGTCCTTTAGTACATAACCCAATACAGCAAAATGGGCAATGGCCGTAAGGAGAAAAATGCGCACCGGCGGAAGGTAGCGTTGCCGCTGTCCCTGAAAATAGGCTTGCGTGAGCCTGCCGGGTATGAAAAGATCGGACAGCGTCCGCAGCAGGCGCGAATCAAAGTTGATGACCGTCTCAAGGGTCTCCCGTACGATCTGTGTCAGCCGGACGCGCAAGGGGACGGCTTTCTGGCCACAGGCATGGCAGTATTTTCCTGCTGCGGCTAAAGGATGGTAGCAATTTTTGCAATAAGCATCTTCTCTGGAGGAGCTGACCGGCTTCTTGTCTGACATAGGCGTGCTGCTGCTAAGTATGCCAAAGATAGGTATTTCAGTGCCTTTGGCAGTAAAATATAAGATTGGGCAGCTGTAGCTGCCCAAAAATATTTTTCCCCATAAGCAAACGGCCCGCACCGCTGTTTGCACAGCGGGCGGACCGTCGCGTTCACGTCTACTCCACTAAATTTGTAAAGCTGCACAACGAGCCGGGGAGGCCGTAGGCTAGCTGATTTCTATCTTTCGCCCTGACGAAGCCGGAGACTCGGCCGTACTGCGGGCTACGGTTACGGTGAGAACACCTTTGTCGTATTTGGCGCTAACTTTATCTTCCTCAACGTCATCGGGTAAGGTGAACGAACGGGAAAAAGCACTGTAGCTAAACTCTTTGCGATGATATTTATCGTCTTTGGTCTCCCGCTCTTCCTTCTTCTCACTGCTGATGGTGAGCACGCCACGGTCGATTTTTACCGAAAAATCACCCTTCTCCATGCCGGGCGCAGCCACTTCTATGAGGTAGTTGCTGCCTTCTTCCCGGATATTGACGGCAGGCGTGTTTATACCCACTTTCTGCAAAAATCCGGCAGGTGATGTGTTGATGAAATCATCCAACCAGTCTTGCCACTCACCAAACAGTGTCGGTAAGTCCCTGCGCTTTGCTGTTTTCATGGTGTAAAAATTTGATGAACGAAAACGGATATCGCTTACGATCACTAAATTAGGTCCTTTGCACGGGCCTTTTGGTGATTATCAGCACGCTGACAGGATGATTTTTTTTAGCCTGTTGACTACTGCCAACCTATCTTTGCCCGGGCAGTGCCCAATGGCTTACAAATGAAAGGATGTATGCAGCTCAAAAAACTTCAGCACTATTTTGCAGATTACAGCGCCTGGCTTTGCGGGCGTGAGGCCGATGCGCGGCTCTACTACTGGGATAGCCAATGGCGTTGGCAGCAGCACTGGGATATGCATGCGCCTGACTTGCGTGCCGGCTTTCAGGCTGCCCTCGACAACGCCCGGACAAGAAGATTGTGGAATCGGGAGGGCTTTGAGCCCAAGAGAATGATGCTGCTGTTTATGGAGATGGAACCCGAATTTGTGAGGTCTATGTTTATCGATCTTTTTGATGAAAAACGGGATCTGTCGGGCCGGGCCGACCGCTTTGTGTTCTATTGTGATCAGCTGATGAGCCAATACAGGGAGCGATTCCCGCTAAAAAAAGAGGGAAGCCATTTCCACAATGATGATTATGGTATGGTTTCCCTCTATCTCACGTTCCAATATCCCAATCGGTATGCGCCCTATGAGGCCGACCGGCTCCGCAGCCTGCTGGAGCGGCTGGGGGCCGCTGATATACCGGTCGGGGGTGATTTCGAGCGCCATACAAAAGTCATGCGGACAATCTATCAGTTAATGCAAAAAGAGGGAGCGTTGATGGCCAATCACAAAGCTCGCCTGGATCCTGCGCTCCACTATATGGAGGACAGTCTCCTGCTGGCCTTCGATTTTGCCTGTTTTGTGACCGGAGCATAAAAAATTACATTGTCATCGTCCGCAAAAAAATACATCCATTGTTTTGTTTCGCTGCTTCAGCAGCGAAACAAAACAATGGGCACTACCCCATCGTTTCACGAATTATTTTAGACCATTTATTGGTCAGTTCCAACTCACCGGAAAGCATAAAGTTGGTACTCGCATCGTAAAACAACAGATAACAGGGAGCTGCACTTCCTAGCTGTCGTGGGCTTAGCTGCAGACCTAATCGCCTGGTTGAGCGCTGCCCCGTATCAGCAGTGTCTGTCTCCTGCCTGATATTACAGCTATCAAATTGGGCCAGCTCGACAAGCTGTTTTTCTACTATGACTTCTTCGTCAAAGCGAATATAGGCCAACAACTGCTGCCGGCTGTCAAGGCCTATGGCGTAGCCGTTCCAGTTGTCATAAATATCTAAAGACAACGATTTGCCAGGCCAGGACTGTGAAAGCGCCTGCTGGTACTTGCTCTTCGTCTGTTTTTTGTTGTAGGCTGCCAGCACAAAAGGGGCAGCAAAAAGGCCTGATATGATGACGGCCAATAATATGGTTATTCCATCCATGATTAATGGGTGTTGTACCCGGGAGTATGCACGCTTTGGAGGTTATCCGGCTGCTGCCTGCAGCAGCCGGCATGTTTTTTTTTTTCGGCCTCAGCCGGCAAAAAAATATACGGCACTTTTCCCGCTGATTATAAAAATATTTGCTCGCCCCTCGGAGGGGCGAGGGGCAGTTAGCCTGTAAAGTGGATGGAAAGGCTACCAAAAAAAGTGGGTAGGGAAGATCATGTTGGCAATGCACTGCGAGCGATACAACCAGCAGCTACCCAAAATGCGGGCTTCCGTGAGATGGCCGACAGACGGGCTGTCATATTTTGAAACAAGTGCAGCTACCTTGTACGGCCCCCCCTGCCAGTGCGACGGACAATCGAGCTGGGGCAGCGGCTGGCGGATGCTGCCATTGGGGCAGGGAAGTGGCGGTAGGGAGGAGAAGGAAATTGTTTCCTCATTTGCTGCCTGTACAGGCGCAGACGCTCCCCGAAAATCCCGGGAGGCCAGGTATCCCGGCAGACTAAGCCCGAGGGATAAGACAAGCAGCAGTATGTGAGAAACAAACCATTTCATGCCCGCAAATCTACATGCATTTATCAATTGTATGCCTTTTTACCGACTATTTTCCGGACAATGCCGACCAATGGCCTGTAACTGCGCAAAAATACCAGCAGCAGCAGCCCGCACCATACCCCCGTGCGAAGCCATTGTGTCTGTGCCGATCGAACGCTGAGCGCAAGATATACTGGATTGGCTGCATTGGGGGTACCGCTGTCCATGCGCACTTCCCAATTGCGCGCATCCCCATTGTCCAGGCTGGGGAGCAAAAGGCTAATAGTGAATAAACTGTCCAACGCAGGTAGCGCGTAGCTCGTGCTGTCAACAAATGCACCCTGGGCAGTATAGAGCCCTAGCTGCTCGCGCCGCTTGTGAAGACCAAACGAAAGCCCTCCAACGACGAGGTAAGCACCGGGAAAATGGGCGCGAAAACGATCGGTATCTTCACACAATACCAGATAATCGCCGGGCTCTAATATAATATCCGGGAAAATAAATTCATGCTTATAGTCGGTAAATACCCACTTGTCAAGCCTGACAGGCTTGTCTGAGCGATTGTGGATCTCCACCCAGTCGCCAACCACCGGATTGCGCGGACAGATTTCGTTGATAATGACCATGCCTTCATGCGGATCTACAAATGGTGTAAATAAGGCTTTTAGCACCAGGGGCTTATAATTCTGCAGAGAGAGCAGCTGCACCCGCTGTTGCGGATTGGTCAGCTCCCCCTCCCAACGGTCAAATCTGTAGCCGTAATCGGCTTGAGCGGCCATGCGCAGCGGGTAGTTGGAAAAATAAAGTCCTTCAAAGGCTTGCTCACCAATCACCAGGTTGTCGTTGAGTACAATCCGCCCGCCCGGACTGCTTTGTAGCTGCACCTGCCGCTGCTCACCTGCCTGAAAAAACTGCTGCAGATGCTGGCGCACGTACTGGGGGCGCTCGCGCGCAAAAAACTGCATAGTGGCAATGGCTTCATGCCAGTGGGTGGCATCGAGCTGCCAGCGCGCCCAGTGGCGTGGGAGTTCTTCCTGGTAGAGGCAGACGAGTGAGTCAATCTGTCGGTTCACATGCAAGGGCGAAAAGCGGGCGTTGAGCGCATCGCAGAAATTATTGACAAATTTGGAGCGAAAGTGTTGGTTTTCCAGCAGCTTGCGCAAGAGGAAAGTGCTCCAGGGAGGATTGGGCCAGTCGGGGCCGTCCGGCCTGGTATGAAAAGCCAGACTGTTGAATCTGTGGGCCTGCCGCTGGTGCAGCCCAAAGCCCTGGTCTGTGTCATACAAAATCCAGCGCCAGCGTCCCTCCGGCTGCCGTGGACGCCAGTATTTTATGTTGCCCCCGGCATCGCGGTTGTCGAAGTAAATCTGCGCAATCTGGTAACGCATGAAGTTGTCCGTGTCCATCATGCGCTCAACTGTACTAAAGGTAACGGTATCCTGCAGGGAGTGTGCTTCCATAAATCGTAGCATCTGCCGGTAATGGCTGCTGCTGCCCGAGCGCACTCGCCAACGATGTTCCAGCAGATCCAGGCTGTCTTTATCGACCTCGGGGAAATGATCGGCAATGAAGTGCTTGTTGATTTTTTCCCGCAGGTTGTATATGCCCCAATAAGCGCCGTTGATGTATACCTGCGCCGGCCTGAAGGCCTGGGTCTCCAAATCCCAGTCCTTTACCAAACCGGTCATTAGCCCGTCGCGAAAGTGGCTTTTTCCAAAATCACTGCCGCTGTTGCGGACTACTAAAAAGGAAAATTTATCGGGTCCGTCCTCTCCAAAGATGGGGTAGTCAAAGTGAGCAGCGCCATAGCGCGACCGGGCAACCAAGGCCATGGATTTTTGCGGGAACAGGCGGCTCATGCCGCCGAAAAGCCGAAAACCTGTCATACTGCTGAATACCAGCTTGCCGCCGGCTTCAAAGAGGTCGGTATGACAGCTTAGCTCGCGCTTGGTCCAGAAATTGGCGCCGCTCTGTTTCCAGTGCGTATCCTGCAGCTCAAGTCCCGCCACAAAGATCCCGTCACCTGGGTCAAATAATAGTTCCGGTGTGATCGCAATGGAAACAACCGGAAGTTGTGTAGGCGGTTCGTTGATGAAGTAGGTCTGCCCCAGGTATTGACCTTTTTGGTCGCCCCGAAATGCTACCGCACGGATGACGGTGGTCTTGCCAATCGGAATGGGGTAGGTGTACAGATGACTGTGCCGACCCGGCAAACTACCATCCAGTGTATAGTAGATGACGTCCGATGCAGCAGCGGACAGCTGCACCCTGACAGCCTGCCGGTAGAAACCACCAACAGGCGCAAAATGAACAGACAGGCTGTCGCCAGGCGATTGTGCTGCCAGACAAGGGGAAAATACCAGCAGCCACAGTAGCCGGAGAAAAAAGCCCGCAGAAATTGTCAATAGCTTCGCCAACGGTTTTGCTGTTTGCTGCTAATATAATCGTTTTTTTTGGCTGAAGATTCATCTGTAAAGGGTTTTCAGGCGTTTGTTCCTAGGTGAGCAAATCCTGAATGCACTCTTTTAAGATCGTAGAGTGCATACTTTGAAAATTAGTTGCTAATTTTCACGCTAATTGCTGGTTCAATAAATGAAAAGCGACATGAGCCCGTCATCCGTCACAAAGAAAGTAAGTGGTAAGGCACGCATCGCCCGGCTTGTACTAAAAATGCTGGGCTGGAAACTGGTCAATGAAAATGACCCAATGCCTGATCAGTATGTCATTATCGTAATTCCACATACCACCAACTGGGATTTTCCGCTGGGCTTGCTCGCACGCGCAGCCATTGGGGAGGAAGTCGCTTTCGTGGGCAAAGATTCTTTGTTTAAAGGACCACTGGGCCTCATCATGCGATGGCTCAACGGCTATCCCGTCGATCGCTCCAAACGCAATAATTACGTAGATGCCGTGGCAGATATGTTCCAAACGCATGAGTCTTTCAAGCTTTGTATCGCTCCTGAGGGAACACGCAAAAAGGTCTCAGAACTCAAGACAGGCTTCTACTACATCGCGCTCAAAGCTAAAGTACCCCTGATTTTGTGCCGCTTCGATGCAGGTCGCCATGTAATTGATTTCAGCAAACCTTTTTATCCAAGCGGGGATAAAGAGAAGGATTTTGATTTCCTGCGGGCTCACTACGAGGGCGTACGCGGCCTGCGCCCGGAAAATAGTTTTGACTGGGAGTAGGGATACCTATTCTTTTTCTGGCGAATAGTTGAACAAGCCCCGGTTTGCAAATTCTTGTGTCCTGCAGAAATACGTAAATCCACGCTTCATACCGCGGACAGATTCCCGAAATCCCGGAAATTCTGAGAACTTATCCTGCCTGTATCTGGTCTGTATGGGATGGGTGTATTGTATTAATTTTCTGATGCTCAAATGCATATAGGGCGTTTGTACAATAGCGCTAAAAAGTCCGGGGCATCA
Organism: uncultured Saprospiraceae bacterium; assembly: GCA_964441755.1. Classification (GTDB taxonomy): domain Bacteria; phylum Bacteroidota; class Bacteroidia; order Chitinophagales; family Saprospiraceae; genus JAUMBM01. The sequence goes on along the minus strand of CAYTVG010000013.1, from coordinate 89,822 downwards.
TTCGTTTTTGTACAAAAACGCTGGGGTTTTTTGAAAAAATTGAGGGACTTTGATAGTTGTACAGCATCCTGGCAGGTATCAGTGAATGTGCTCCCCCAGTCTTTTTTTCATTCGTATATGAATTTGTTTTCAATGCTCTCTAACAGGATTACGGCTACTTATGCTACAACAATCCGATTTTATTCGTAAATGGTTTAGAATAAGCATACTAAGTGCATTGCTCGCAACATTGTGCATGGGTGTAACAGCTACTGCACAAAGTGCAGACGACGCCCTCTGTACGGTCGATGTCCAGCAGTTTGGGCTCAATTCAGGGCTTTACCATCACGTCATCAGAGATATTTTTCAGGATAGCAGGGGGATTATCTGGCTGGCATCTGACGTGGGGCTCAATGCCTACGATGGATTTGCCATGCATAAAGTCTATGAATGGCCGGTTAATCCACTGCGGAATAGTTTTGCTTTACGAATGGAAGATCGGCAGGGACGCTTGTGGATATTTTTTGAAAACGATGATGAACTGCCTTTTCTGCTGGTTAATATTCGTACATGGGAAGTTGTATTACCCGATGCCGCCCTCGATGAGGCCCGTTTGGGTAAGGTTGTGGACGTCACGCTCGACCAGGAAGGGCTTCTGCGGATTATAAACGAAAAGAGGGAGGTATGGCGGCAAAATAAGGGCAATCAATGGGAGCGCCTTTTCATCCTCCCTACCCGTAATCATTGGCGCTTTTGTTTGCCCGGAGCCCCTGATTTTTCTGCTGCTTTCCTGATGAAAGCACAAATGGGAGGCAGCAGGGGAGACAGTGTCCTCCTGTTGACCGATGCCGGGCAACGAATAGGCGCGGCGGAAATTCCTTATTTCAACAGCGCAGTGTATCAGCCCACTACCAGGCGTATGATTGCGGTAGGGGCCGATCGTATACTGGAGGTTGACAGCAGCGGTCATTTCAAAATGGAGAAAATCATATCCGCATTTCCTTCCTTGCAGGCCGGGGATTCTATGATTGACACCAGGGTAGTAGCTGACGTTCGAAGAGGAGGATTCTGGAGATACCAGACAGGCCGGCTGAGCTGGCTGCTCAAAGGGAAAGATCAACCTCAAGTAGCTGTACTACCCACGTTGATGCCGTTCAATCTGGCTGGCATTATGGATATGATGACTGATATACAGGGAAATCTTTGGATTTCTACCTTCGAAGGACTGAAGAAAATCAGGTATATTCCCGACTACTTTAAACGGATTAATTGGCTGAATCCACTGATTGACCCACTGTATTTCCGGAATTCTTCCCGGGGCATGGCCGAGGATACTTCAGGAAATGTGTATATCCAGTCAGGGGGCGCTACCTACAAGTTGAACCCCGCTACTTGGCAGCAAGAGGTGATTTATAGGTCCTCCAAGAAATTTTCGGCTGTTGTCTATGATGCTGCCGACAATGCAGTGTGGATGTGTTTGAATAAGCTGGTACGATATGAGGTAGATGGCGGTCGGATTACAGAATTTGATCTCCCGCAGCAAGTACAAGACCAAGATACCTGGGCTATTATTAGCAGACCCGGCCAGATTGTTTTTGCCTCCTCCGGACTATGGGTATATGACAAAAAAACAGGAACAATCCAGCCGTTTGTCAAATACAACGAATTTTCGGACTTGGCAAAGGCTACTGTCTATCATATAGATCCTATCAATGATCGCGAGGCTTGGCTGTACTCCAACTTGGGTGTGTACTTACTTGACTGGCAACAGGGAATTCAGGCGCACTACGGTAGTATGCAGCAGGGGACGAATTACCTGCCTGCTATCCATTTTCACCATGGTTTTCGGGATGATCAGGCTACGCATTGGCTTGCTTCCCGGCAGGGACTGTTGCGTTGGAACAAAGCTGGCAACCAATACAAATTGTATACAATAAAAGATGGCCTGCCCAGCAATACCATCTATGCTGTATACCCCGATAAGAAGGGAAAACTGTGGCTTAGCAGCGATTACGGACTGATTCAGTTTGATCCTGCAACAGAAACCAAACGCATCTTTACCACCGAGGATGGAATCACGCATAATGAATTCAATCGTATCTCTCATCTGAAAACCAGCCGGGGGTTTTTGTTTTTCGGTGGGCTCAATGGTGTCACAGCGTTTCACCCCGATCAATTTTATCAGCAAGAACAAGCAGATGCCGTCGGGTACAAGAGCTTAATCCTAATGTCTGCTCAGGTTGGGTCGGAGGTTAATATCAATAGAAATATATTACCAGATTACTATAAGGACAGGCGAATTATTATGAAACCGGGGGATCAGTACGTGCGGCTGCAATTCGCACTACCTGATTTCAGTAAAAGTGAAAATATTTCTTATAACTATCGCATCGGGGGCACTGATGAAGCTTGGGTTCAGACGAAAACACCTGTTATACAACTGTTGGGATTGGGGTATGGAACTAATATTCTTCAGATTTATGCTGTGTCGGGAGATGGGTCCTATCGAAGCGAAGTACTGGAACTGCCCATTGTAGTGAGGTTGCCATTCTACCTGAGTCCCGTTTTTTTGTTGGGTTTGTTGGTTGCGCTGGTGCTGGCTATTCGCGGGGGGCTGCAGTTCAGGCTTCGTCAGGCGCGTAAACGGCAGCTGGAACTGGAGGAGGAGGTCGAACGACGTACCGCCAGGATTAATGAAGATAAATTACTGATTGAAAAGCAGGCTAAGGAACTTGAATATATCAACCGCCAAAAAACCTTGTTTTTTTCCAATGTCACGCATGAGTTCAGAACGCCGCTGGCACTTGTAATGAGTCCTGTAAGACTTCTCATGGGTAGCCGAAAATTGTCGCGCCGTGAATTGGGACTCCTCTCTATAGCCAAGAAAAATGCTGCCAGATTACTGGATATGGTGGAGGATATACTCATGCTTACCACACTGGAAACCCACAATATCAAACAGCGGGAAGAGGTCACTGAGCCGCATGCCTTTGTAGAAATGCTGCTGCAGGAGTATCAGTCGCTGGCATCTCAGAAAGGCCTGACCTTATCTTCAGAGCTGAAAACTACAGCGGATGTACAAACAGTAATGCTCGACTGTCGCTTGTTCAGAATTATCATTAATAACCTCCTGTCCAACGCAATTAAGTTTACACCCGCAGGCGGGCATGTACATGTGTTGATGGAACAATCTGCAGGATGGATCCGGTTAGCTGTAGCGGATACTGGCAGAGGTATTCGGGCTGCCGACGTACACAAGATTTTTGAGCGGTTCTTCCAGACGTCGGATTCCAATGCTCCGGCAGAGGGCGGAACGGGTATCGGACTGGCATTGGTGAAAGAACTTACCGAAATGCTGGGGGGGACTATACAGGTTGACAGCACCGAGGGCGAAGGCAGCACGTTTCGAGTTGACCTGCCTGTACGTGCGGCTTCTCCGCAGGATATGGCGTCTGTTTCTCTTCCCATTCGTCAGGGGCGGGATGAAAAAGATATGCAGCCCAGCTATCAGCGCACGGGCTATAGCATACTCATCGTAGAGGATAACTACGATTTTCAGGAGTATCTGGAGTATTTGCTCGGTGACAGCTACGAAATCAGACAGACGTACAATGGTCAGGCAGCACTAGATACATTAAATGCAGGTTTTCAACCATCATTGATCATCACAGACTGGATGATGCCAGCGATGGATGGCTTCCAGTTAAAAGCCTCGCTGCTCAAGAAAAGAGAAACAGCTTCCCTGCCTGTTTTAATGTTGACTGCCAGAGCTGCCGATAACGACAAAATGCAAGCCCTGCGATTAGGTATCGACGATTATCTGGTCAAGCCTTTTGATGAGCATAGTTTGTTGGCCACCGTAGAGACATTGATTGGCCGCCATGAGATGAGACGTTCGGATGAATCAGTATCTCTCAACCAAGAGGAAAAGCCTGAGAACGAATTCCAGGCAGAACAGGCATGGCTTCAGCAACTCATGCATGAAACGAATCAACGTCTCAGCAAGGAGACTTTTTCTGTCGATGAGCTTGCAGCGGCCATGCTCATGGGAAGAACCAGTTTTTTTAAGGAAACAAAACGCTTGACGGGCCTTAGCCCCAATCAGTACATCTTAGAGGCTCGCTTGGTAAGAGCCCGATATCATATGGAAACACAGTCAAACCTGAACCTGAAAAAGGTCATTCAACTGGTTGGGCTGAAACACGAATCTCACTTCGTGAAGGTATTTAAAAAGCGTTTTGGGCATCCGCCTTCCCACTACTTGTAACAGGGCTTTGGTTGACATCTCAGGATTGGGCATAAGCAGCACAGCCTGTTACCAACCCTTTTGTGGGTAGACAGCAAGCTGTGCTGCTCAGCCCGTGTTCGGGGTTTTCTCACCAAGCCCAAAAGGGTTCTTTTTTGCAGATTTATCCTTTGCAGTCAAGCAGTGTATATCCCTTCAACAAAGCAACAACGTGCCAAAAAACACCTCGTTTTTGTCCCGGATCAGAAAATCCAAGACACAGTATCGGGTGAAGTGGAATGCGTAACGGCAGCTTTCGCGTGGAGGTTTTTTACATAAAAAACTGCTTTCCAATCTATAAATACAACTGTGTACGATTGCGCAGTATAAAAATCCAGAATCATTCAATTGTGTACAAATACGGGCTGTTAGGTGGCAATTTTGTAATTGCCATTCCGTGTTTAGGGGGCAAATACTCCGTGTATAATCCATGAGACCGGGGTAGTCTGTGTTGTAGTAACTAGCATGTTTTAAGAAAAATCATACTCATGACGACCAAAGTTTTACAAAGTTGGCTTTTTTCGGCGGTTGCACTGAGCGTTGTTGTTGTCGGGGCATTCTTCTCTTCGGGGAAATCAGATGCTTCTGACAAGGATGATGTAAGTACCGTGATTGAGCAACGAACTACAGATCAACTTGTCGCTTCAGCCTCGCCGTCGGGTTCGGAGGCTTCATTGGATATGACGGGACTATCGGCCTCGGTAACAAACTTGCAGCAGGTAGGTTGCAGAGGAGGCAGCACCGGACAGGCAACCATCAGTGCGAGTGGGGGGACACCTCCTTATTCCTATGCCTGGCCTCCCGGTGCAGGTGGCCAAACGACTGCTACGGCTACGGGTTTGGCCGCAGGCGTGTATGTAGTGACAGTCACAGATTCCGGTCAGATACCTGATTTGGTGTCTGCCGTATCAGATGGCCATGCAGCAACACCCGCGCTGCAGGAAACGACAACTGTCACAGTGACAATCAGTGAGCCGGCTCAGGCTTTGACCGTCACGGCCATGAGCTCCGATGTTCTCTGCTTTGGGGAGAGCAGTGGCACAGCTTCTGCAACAGCTGCCGGGGGTACCCCTCCCTACACCTTTCTTTGGGAGGGTGGACAAACCGTGGCGGATGCTACGGGCTTCGCGGCCGGGGAGTATACAGTAACCGTAACGGATGCCAATGGCTGCCAGGCTTCCGTTGATGTCACTGTCGAAGAGCCCCCAGGCCCGCTCGGGCTCATACTGGTAGGTATCGATCCACTTTGCACCAATGATTCAAACGGGATTATCCGCGCCCGCCCTACCATTCAGGTGGGCGAACCACCAGCGCCCGTTACGCTAAACATCAATCAGGTTAACCCCAACTGTAGTACAGGTACGCTGGGGTCTATCACGGCTTCTGCAGCAGGAGGCACCGGGGATAAAGAGTATAGTCTGAATGGTGGCCCGTGGTCGGCGGACAGCGTTTTTACCAATCTTCCTTTGGGCTCCTACACAATTTCCGCCAGAGACGAAAAAAATTGTGCGGCTTCTCAGGTGGTTAACCTGACGGAGGCTTCGCTCTTCGACGTAAGTCTCAATATGGTAAGCAATATAAGTTGTAATGGTAGTGCTGATGGAGAAATCTCTATTACCACAACGGGCGGCTCCGGAAGTTACAACGTTCTTTGGTCTAACAGCGCTACGACCAATACAATCAGCAATTTGTCTTCAGGCAACTACTCAGTTACCGTAACCAGTGGTGTCAGCTGTACGGAGACAGTGATGGCCACCATCGTCGAACCGGCCGTATTGTCGGCTAACGTATCCAATGTAATTAATATCACGTGTAACGGGCAAGACAATGGTGCGGCTACTGTCACAGGCACGGGCGGCACGGCACCTTATACATATCAATGGCCTGTGTCGGCAGGTAATCTGACTTCTTCTACAGCTACGGGCCTGGCAGGCGGCAGCTATATCGTCACCATTACAGATGCGCGTAGCTGTACAGATACCGTCACAGCGGTTATTAGTGCGCCCGTGCCGTTGACAGTCACAACAACGCATACTCCGGTGAAGTGCTATCAGGGGAATGATGGCACTGCAACAGCTATACCTGCGGGTGGATTTGCACCTTACACTTACCAGTGGCCCGCTTCTGCAGATAATCAGACTACGGCCACGGCCATCAATTTGGTAGCAGGCAGCTATACGGTGACGGTTACCTTTGGCGACGCTTGTGAGACGGCTACGGCAACCGTGGTGGTCACTCAGCCTACGGGTAACATCGCAGCCACTGTGACACCGACCAATCCAACTTGTCCGGGGGATCCGGATCCTTCTTTCTGGAATACGTCTACGTATGGTAGCGTAGCCGTATCCGTCACCGGAGGTACAGCTCCGTTTACCTACACCTGGGCGCATACCGTGGCCGGTGGAGCTACACTCGGCAATCTGGCAGCGGGTACATATCGGGTGACCGTCTCAGATGTCAACAATTGCTTGCCGGATGTGGACTCTGCCACCATCGTGGCAGCAACAGGTACACCTATTACGGTGACTGCTTCCAAGACGAATGCAAATACCAGCACAGGGGTGCTGGGTACGATTGCCGCCTCTGCTTCGGGAGGAACCGGGCCTTATCAGTACTCTTTAGATGATTCTATGTACCAGTCATCCCCCAATTTTTCAGGTCTCGCTGCTGCTCCTTACTTCGTATATGCCAGAGATGCTGCAGGCTGCAAGGGCAGGGTGCAGGTGTTCGTAGGGGATGATGCGCCTTCTTCGACGGTTTTCATTAGCGTGGTCAACCTTGTCTGTCCGGGGGACAGTACCGGTTCTGCTACATTTGCCACTGTTTTCCCTCCTCCCGCTTGTTTGGGTCCCTACACCTACCTGTGGTCTACAGGGGCTACCACACCTTCCATTTCCAACCTAAGAGCGGGAGGGTATTCAGTTACGGTTACCGGGCAAAACGGATGTACTTCCTCGGGTTCTGCGACCGTTTTTCAACCGCTCGCCCTCAATATGACGGGAGCCAAGACAGATATCACTTGTTTCGGTCAGACAACCGGATCTATTACATTGACGCCTAGTGGGGGATCCGGAAATTATTCTTTCGCCTGGAGTCCCAATACTACAGATACAGTGGCTACGCTCACTAACCTGACGGCAGGTACGTATTCAGTGACTATGACCGACAGAGTTTGTGGGGGCACACATACAGCCTCGTACACCATCGCTTCACCTACAGAGCTGGTAGTTGCGCCGGCAATTGAATATCAGTGTAACCAGACAACGGCCAACATCAACGCTAATGTGAGTGGGGGTCAAACGCCTTACACATATAATTGGAGCAACGACAGATCTACAGCCATTGTAACTACGCTGAGTTCGGGTACTTATACCGTCACCGTCACCGATGCCAATGGCTGTCGTGATAGCAGTACCTACAATCTGGTTGTTCCCGGAGAATTTGTGGCCGGAGCCAATGTCACCCAGCCCGATTGTTCGATCAACCAGACAGGAACTATCGTCGCAGCACCAACAGGTGGTGGTACAACAAAGACCTACAGTCTCGACGGACAAAATTTCCAGGCCAGTCCCACCTTCTCTAACCTCAATCAGGGTAATTACGTCCTGCGTATCAAAGACGAATTTAACTGTCTGGTATCTACTACAATTTCTTTGATTGATACAGCAACGATTGTTGCACAGCTGGATACTGCGATTATGCCCAGCTGTAACGGACTCAGTGATGGTAGCGCTACCATAGAACTTATTTCAGGTGGTGGTACCTTGATTTACACTTGGCCAGCTGCTGCTGGCAGCACTACTGGTCTGACAGCCACAAACCTTGCTGCTGGCACCTACAATGTATCAATTACTTCTACTACGGGCTGTTCAGCTGTTCTGCCAGTCACAGTACCTCAACCTGCTCCGCTGTCCGGCGTGAACCAAATCACCAATATTAGTTGTTTTGGTGAAGTAGATGGCGCTGTCTCTGTGAGCGGTACGGGGGGTACAGAACCTTATACTTTCCAGTGGCCTGCATCCCTTGGAGGGGTTACGGTTACTACTTTGTCGGATTTGGCAGCCGGTACGTATCAGTACACGATCACGGATGCTAATGCATGTACGGCTACTTCAAATGTCACAATCATCGAACCGACGGTGTTGGAATCTACCGTGTCAAGTGTACGGGTGTCTTGTGCAGGAGGTGGTAATGGTTCCGCCGTAGTTATGGCTACAGGGGGTACAACACCTTATTCCTACAATTGGAATACAGGCGCTACAACTGCTATTATCTCAGGGCTTTCGGCAGGTACCTTCGGGGCTACAGTGACGGACGCCAGGGGTTGCGTGTCTGAAGCAGTATCGACTACCAGTGGAACGATGTACAGCCTCAATGGTGGTCCTTACCAGTCGTCTGGTATATTCACCGGATTGCCGGCCGGTACCTATACAGTGACCATTCGCGATGCTGTGGGGTGTATGGCTACAGAAATGATCACGCTCAACAATCCTACACCAGTAACAGCGTCCATAACGTCCCAGACCAACGTACTTTGTAATGGTAACAATACGGGCGCACTCACGGTCACAGGTAGTGGCGGCGCAGGCAACTATATCTATGAATGGGATGCAGCCGCAGGCAATCAGACAACGGCAACGGTTGACAGCCTGATCGCCGGCCAGTACTCGGTAGCAGTCAAAGATACCAATAATTGCATAGGGCCGGTTGTGACGGCTACCATTACGCAGCCCACGGTATTGGTGGCCACGGCCACTTCAGTTGATGCCTCCTGTACCGGTGATAACGACGGAACTGCGACCGCTACAGTGGTTGGCGGCGTCTCTCCATACACATACCTTTGGAGCAACGGGGATCTCAACCGCACAACGGCTATGCCAAATGACCTGCCTGCAGGTACTTTCTCACTCACGGTTACGGATGCAAATAATTGTACTGACACATTATCTGTACAGCTTACAGATCTCAATGCAGCCGTTGACTGCGATATGGACGGCCTTACCAATGGGGAAGAAGTAGGGATAGGTACCGATCCCGAAAATCCGGATACAGACGGGGATGGTATCAATGACGGTACAGAAGACCTCATAGATTCAGATCCGCTCGATCCTTGTGATCCTGTACAATTGCCGGGCTATGTGGGGTATGTAGCCGCTAATACTATCTGGGGAGCGGCAGATTGTGATAATGACGGCCTTACCAATAGCGAGGAGCTTGTGGAAGGAACTGATCCCTATAATGAGGATACAGATGGAGATGGAATTCATGACGGCCCTGAAACGGACAATAATTCTAATCCGCTTGATCCTTGCGACCCTTTACAAAACTGGGGTTACAATGGCTATGTAGCTACCAATGCTATTTGGGCTGCAGCCGATTGCGATGGTGACGGCCTGACAAACGCGGATGAAATTACTGCAGGCACAGATCCCTACAATGCTGATACGGATGGGGATGGTGCACTTGATGGCTCAGATCCTGCTGCACTTGATCCTTGCGATCCCTATGGCGGCGGTGGTGGTCTACTCACCCGCAATAGCTTGGGCGGACTGTCTTATGATCCTAACAATCCAATCTGGGCAAATGCCGATTGCGATGGCGACGGCCTGACCAATGGACAGGAACATACAGATGGTACGGGTCCTTATGATGCGTGTAGTCCAATACAGCTGGTCGGCTATACGGGCTATGATGCCACGAGTGCCGTGTGGACAGCAGAAGACTGCGACGGTGACGGACTGACCAATGGGGAAGAGGATACCAACGGGACAGATCCTTTCGATCCCTGCGACCCTGTGCAACCTGCTGGCTACACGGGCTACGTTGCACTCAATCCTGTATGGGGTGCAGCTGATTGCGACAGTGATGGTCTGACCAATGGAGAGGAAGAGGTCATCGGCTCGGATCCTTACAGTGAGGATACGGATGGTGATGGTGTAGCCGATAATGATGATTTGGCAGAAGTTGAGGGCGGTGACCCGCTGGACCCCTGCGTTCCGGCACAAGATCCCGGCTACACAGGATATGTTGCTGCCAGCCCGGTCTGGTCAGCTGCCGATTGTGATATGGATGGCCTGACCAACGGAGAAGAATTCATGGAAGGCACAGATCCTTACAATGAAGATACCGATGGCGATGGCTTCAGTGATTCAACAGAAGTCAATAACAATACAGATCCACTGGATCCATGCGATCCACGTCAATTTGCACAGTATGCCGGCTACGTGGCGCTCAATGCAGTCTGGGCAGCGGCTGACTGTGATAATGATGGTGTAACAAACGGAGATGAATTAGTAGAGGATACGGATCCCTATGCAGCACCACTGGTGATAGAGGAGCAGTACTTTGGTCCTGTCAACGGATATGATGGGGCTGACAGTATAGGAAATATTCTGGAGGGCACTACCTTGAATAGCCTTCCTGTAACTACCTCAATCGTGGCTATTACGGTGGTTACGCCGGCAACGCCTGTAAGCGATGGCGCTAACGTTCCGGTACTGAACCCGGATGGCTCGATAGATGTACCGCCATTTACACCGGCTGGTGTGTATCCAATAGAATATCAGGTGTGTGAAATCGACAATCCACTCAACTGTACAACAGCAATAGTATTGGTAGATGTCGCTGCAGCGCCAATTGTGGCCAATCAGGATGACGCATCCGCAGTAATCGTCACGAGTGGTACAACCGTACTCAGCGTACTTGATAACGATCTGCTCAACGGACTGCCAGTCATCCCGTCTGAAATCACACTGACTACGCCTGTACCCCTGCCGCCGGGCTTTACGCTCGACTTAGCAACAGGCGATGTTACTTTCGACGCCACTGTCATGCCGGGGACATACACGATTCTATACGAAATTTGTGAGAATCTTAATCCAACCAACTGTGCGTTACAGGTAGCCAATATCACGATCATTGCAAACCCCAATCCGGATATTAACGCAACTCTGCTGGGATATGAGGTCACGGGTGACCTTAGCACCAACGATGAAATGCCTGAGGGTACGGTTTATGGTCCGGCTACGGATGATCCGGCCAACCCTGCAGGTGGTGTGCTGAATCTTAACCCCGACGGAACCTACTCATTTACAGCGACAGCAGCAGGTATCTATAACTACGAGATAGAGGTCTGTTCACCAGTAGAGGTAAACCTCCTGACTTCAGGTGAAGATTTTGCTTGTACGTCATCTGTTCTGACAATCACAGTAGTAGACCCCGCTTCTCCTGCCAACGGACCACTCGCCAACACTGACCTGGGGATTACATTGGTTAATCAGCCTATCGTTTTGAACTCACTGGCCAATGACGATCCGTTCCTGTTTGGTATGCAGGTAGATCCTTCAACATTGGAGGAGGTGATCCCACCGATGAATGGTACCATAAGCATCGATCCGGTGACAGGCAATGTCACCTACACGCCGAACGCAGGCTTTACAGGTGTAGACTTCTGGTACTGCCGCGTCTGTGGCATTCAGCAGCAGCCTACTTTCAGTATGGGACCTGTGTGTGTACTCTTCCGCCAGCAGGTGGTTGTTTACCCACTGGGCGGCCCCAATCAGGTGCTGGCAGCAGATGATTATGTGAGCTCTCCTTCAGGCCTGACAGCTTCCGGCAATGTGCTGCTAAACGATCAGGATTTGTATGGACAGATGCTGGTGGTCACTCCACGCATGCAAACGATACCGGGTGTCGGTACTTTTACCATCGGCGCAGAGGGTAATTATCAGATCATGATCGAGCCGGGCTATCTCGGACCACTCAATTTTGAGTACGAAGTCTGCAGTCAGGATAATCCCCCTGCCTGCTCGCGTGCAACAATTTATGTGTTGTCTACTTCTGCCTGTCTTACGCCAACCAACCTGGGGGCGCGTGAAATTGCCCAGACGACAGCACGGCTGAGCTGGAATTTCAGTCCCGATCCAATTTCAGGTATGCTGGACGTCGATGATCATTGCTGGACAGTTACCATTGGTGGTCAGGGTTATGATGGTAATCCGGGGCAGGCAATTCAGGTGTTCACTGTCTGTGAAGGGGATCCCAATGTGACCATCGTCAATGATGAGGTCTCTATCCCTGTGAGCGGCCTTTCTCCGGGTACCTGCTATGAGTTCCGGGTGACGGAAACCTGCAATGGTACAGGAGAGGGTCCCAACGTATCGGTAGTGAGTTTGCCGGGCACTTTCTGTACCTATGACTATCCCGCCACGGCGAACTACACGGCTACAGCACCCAGCTGTCCGACAGTTTCTCCGGGCTTTGTAGCCGACGGCAGCTTCACGGTGACGGTGGTCAACAGCACGAGCTGCGATCCGGGTGTGTACAACATTGTGGTGGGTTCACCCAACAACGGCAATACGCCCACGCAGAGCTACCTCAATGTTCCTGCGGGTGCTTATACCTTCACGGGCTATGCGCCGGGTACCTACTCGGTTGTGATCACCGAGACAAGCGGCAACTGTATCCAGGATCCTGCGGAATATCCTATTGAGCTGGATGTGGTGGTGCCTAACGGTACGGATGTGGTTGCGCCAACTTTTGTGGTGCGCGATGAACTGGGCAATGTAGTCAACAGCCTTACCGCAGCTACGCTTCCTGAGGGCAGCTGCAGCTACCAGTTGCGGTTGTATGTGACGGACGGCTTCGACAGCTGCGACGGTGCAATCATCGCATCGAACGCGGTGACAGCCGGTGCAGTGACGGTTCCTGCAAATATAAACCCCGGTTCTCAGGTATCGGTGAGCACCGACGGTGCAGGCATCTACCTGATCGACGCACAACTGGCGGTGGGTACGACTACGCTGACGATCAGCCTGCAGGATGCTGCGGGCAATGTGACGAGCCGCAGCTTTACGGTGACGGTTACAGACAATATCGATCCTGTGCTGAGCCTTCTGGGCAACAGCCAGTATGTAATACCTGTATGCTCGACTTCGACGACGGGCATGATGACCGTACAAGTTGACGATGCCTGTGATCAGAGTATCGACATGAATAACCTGGTGGTGAACTTCGGCGGTGCCACGGGCGTGGTGAACTTCACGGGCAGCAACTACCGGGAGTATGCAGTGACTTTCCCGGCAGCGGGCAGCTACCTGGTGTCGGCTACCTACACGGATGCTGACGGCAACGTCGCGCTGATCGACCAGCTCATTACGGTGACGCAGGCATCAACCGGCCAGCCGCCGACGATCATGGCGGCAGCAGAGACGGTGACGCTGCCTACCTGCACGACGACCGGCAGTATAGTGTACGGCTTCACGATCAGCGATGACTGTGAGGCGATCAACATCAGCGGTGTGGTCTTCAACGGCGGCAGCTCAGGTCTTCCGACCCTCAGCGGCACAGGCTTTGTACGCACTATGGCTGCAGGACCGAACGCTGTCTACTTTGAAGTGGAGGGCATGGTGATTGCAGGTGTACACAACCTGAGCATCAGCTATGGCGGCCAGACAGCGACAGCTACGCTGACAGTGACGGGTGCTGCCAACCAGGCAGCAGACATCGTGATGCCGTCTAACCTGACATTCACAACGGCGAGCTGCAACACAGCAGAGGAGCGCGTGATGATCACGATCATCGATGACTGCGACAACCCGCTGGATCCTTCACGTGCAAGCTTCAGCCTGTGCGGTCAGCCGATTACACCGGTAGCGTTTGACGCGGCGAGCGGCCAGTTTGAGTTTGTATTCACACCGACGCAGGCGCTGAACGGCTGCCAGCTGGAGGCGACCTATACGGATGCACAGGGCGCTGCACGCACAGCCTCCGCAACAATTACAGTCAATGTACAGGCAGACACCTGGGCGCCGATTATCGTGTATCCTTCGCAGGATATCTACGTGACCCTGGACGCCTGCGAGGCACCAAGTGCAGTGGTAAACTTCGAAGCAACCGCTACGGACAACTGCGGTATGGCCAGCTTCACAGTAGCCTTCAGCCCGTCTGTGGGCGGAGCTACGCTGATACCGAGTGCAGGCGGCAGCCGGCTTGCGGTCATCACGACACCGGGCACCTACACAGTGCTGCTGACAGCTACGGACGTGAACGGTAACGTACGTGAGGAAGACTTCCGCATCATCGTGACCCAGGGCCCGCGTCCCGTGACCAGCCTTGCGTGCTTCAGCAACCTGAATGTAACGCTGGGAGATGACTGCGATCTGGTACTGACACCCGAGATGGCACTGAGCGGCAACTTTGGCTGTATCGATCCGTCGACTTTCGTAGTGACGGTAGCGGACGCTAACCCTGCCAACGGAGCAGTGATCGACGGCTGTGGCAGCTTCGACTACACAGTCACCCTGCCGGCGCCTGCCCCAACCCAGGGCTTCACGGCTGCGTTTGCACCTTCGAACTGGACGGTGGTGAGCGGTACGAACGGCGGTGCTGTCAACTTTACAGGTGGCACACTGACGCTGGTAAGCCCGAACGGCACTTTCTGTGCGGGCGGTCAGGAGGTGTCAGCCTCGATAGCTGTACCGACAGCAGGTGCACTGAGTTTCAACTACGCATGGAGCAATACGGATCCGAACTTTGATTTCTTCATCGTGCGCAACGGCGCAGCTACCCTGGTCAATACAGGTGCAGCAACCGCCAACGGTGTGATCAACATCAATGTACAGGCAGGTGACGTGCTGATCTTCATCGCCCGTTCAGCGGACTGTATATTGGGTTCGGGTACGGCGACCATCAGCAACTTCAGCTTCCTTGCGACCAACCCGTATGCAGGGGTGAGCTTCACGACCTGCTGGGGCCGCGTACTGGTAGAAGACAAGACAGCCCCTGTTATCAGCTGTCCTGCGAACACGGACGAGGCAGAGATCACATTTACGACCAGCATAGTGAGCGGTGCACTGCAGGCGGGCGACAGCCAGCTTGACTTTTCGCAGCAGCCCTGCTATCTGGAAGTGCTGACGGGCAGCAGCGGACCTTCGGGCGGCAATGCAGCAGGTCTTCGCTTCTACGATGTGTACAGCTTCACGGTAAGCCAGAGCGATGTATATACGTTTGACTTCGAGAGCACGCAGCTGACGGGCGCCAACGGCGGCGCACTGGGCTCGCTGTATGCAGGCAGCTTTGATGCCGGCCAGCCGTGCTCGAATATCATAGCCCAGAACGATCAGGTGTTCGGTGCGACCACAGGCTTGTTCCTGCTGTCGCCGGGCGTGGGACTGGGCACGGTCAACTTCAACCCGTCGATGCGGCTGTCACTGCCGCTGCAGGCAGGCCAGACGTACACGCTGGTGACGACGACAACCCTGCCGGGCATAACAGGCAGCTACAACTGGGCGATCTACGGCGATAACGGCGGACAGGTCAACGGAGCTACGCAGCTGACGGCTACGGAGCGCCGCGAGCTTATCTGCGACGATCTGGACAACCTTCGGCTGGGTACCAACGTACCGACGATGGACGAGAACGGCAACCTGACGACGGTGCCCAACCAGTGGTGCTACCGCACAGACCGCACGGGCAATGTAATCATGCCGACCAACCCGACCCGCCGGGCGCGCATGCAGCAACTGCTGGATGTGCTGACGCTGACGGGCTACCCGCATGCGGGTGACAACTTCGGGGGCATGGTGAGCGACAACTGCGGTAACCTGCGGGTGTGCGTGACGGAAGTGGTGAATGAGACGAACAACTGTACGGCCTCCTTCATCGACCGTACGTTTACGGTGAGCGACAAGCTTGACAGCAACTGCGGCGGTGCACCGATGACAGCCAGCTGCACGCAGCGCATCACGGTGCGCAAGCCGAACATCGAAGATGTACAGTTCCCGCCGGTAACGGCCTACACGGAATGCGACGAGAGCTACCCGACAGACGCCAGCGGCTATCCGCACGCGAGCCACACGGGCTATCCGTTCATCCGCGGTGCGTTTGGCAATGTGGACCTGAGCAGTTCGGTGTGCAACCTGGGAGCAACCTACGTCAATCAGGCCTATGTGGCAGGCTGTGCCAACACCTACCGCATCACGCGTCTGTGGACAGTGCTTGACTACTGCGCACCGCTGCAGTCACGGCAGTACAACCAGATCGTGATGGTAGGGGACTTCAGTGCCCCCATCCTGAGCGGTCCTGTTGCTGACTACGACGGCAACGGCATCAACGACCTGCTGACGTTCTCGACCACAGCCCTGAGCTGTGAGAGCTACTTCCAGCTGCCGGAACCTGCGAGCGTGACAGACAACTGTTCACTGACAGGGGTTACGGTAGAGGTACTGGCCGGTACGAGCGGGGAAGTGGTGGTAGCCACGGGTATCCCGACCCAGCTGGTGGGTCCGATCCCTGCGGGCAGTCACCGCCTGCGCTATACGGCCACGGATGCCTGCGGCAATGTATCGCGGGTGACGGTGGCGATGCAGGTGACCGATCAGGTGGCACCGACAGCAGTGATCAACGACGGACTGAACATCTCGGTCAACGGAGAACTGGTGTACAACAGCACGATCAACGTAGCGGGCATGGCCCGCATACAGGCAGCCGACATAGACGAGGGCTCGGATGACAACTGCTCGGCAGTGCGCACAGAGGTGCGCCGGCGGGTAGACGGCGGAGCGTCCTACGACTGTCTGGAAGCCTTTGACTACAACCAAAATGGACAAACCCTCAACGACGAAGTGCGGCTGAGCACACAGGCGGGAGCCCCCGACGGAGTGCCGGGCCAGAGCTTCTACTACACGCCCTGGCAGGGCTTCATCGACGCTACCTGCTGCGATGTGGCAGGCACGATCCGCATAGAGATGCGGGTGTGGGATGATGCCAACGGCAACGGTGTGTACGGCCGCTGGTATGACAATGAGGATGCCAACGACGACGGACTTGCAGATGTTGACCTTGGGGACAACAGCAACATGAGCTGGCTGGATGTGCTGGTGGAGGACAAACTGAATCCGGTATGTCAGGCACCGTTCCACATCACGACAACCTGTGCAGCGATTCCGGTGGGCTTCCCAAGCAACCTGTCGACAGCCTGGACGCAGAACCCGACGCTGACGCGTCAGCGGATGGAAGATGCCTTCGGGCTTGCAACGGGCATCGACAACTGTGTGGTGGCCCAGATCAACGAGCTGGCACCGCTGGATCAGCGGGATGACTGCGGCTTTGGTATGATCACGCGCCGCTTCCAGGTGGTGGACGGTGAGGGACTGGTGTCGCTGAACAACTGCCGCCAGGTGATCACGGTCAACGAGGTGCACAACTACGAGATTAAGTTCCCGCGGGATGCTGAGGCTGACTGTGCGGATGCGAACATTCCGACGATCAGCACGAACACCCTTGGCTGTGACCTGCTGGCGATCAGCGGAGCAAACGGTGAGAACGACGAGATCTTTGCAGCAGACGGCAACGAATGCTACAAGATCAAGCGTACATACCGGGTGATCAACTGGTGTCAGTGGGACGGTGAGACGGATCCGGTGGTCATACGCCGCGATGAGGACTGCGATAACCAGGGTGGTGATGAAGATGTGTGGGTGCTGGTGCGCACGGTAGCGGGTGCAGTGACGACGGCTAACCCCTGGGGTTCGGTTGTCTACCTCGACCGCGACAACAGCGAGATCAACAACAACCCGCTGCTGGGCAACAACCGCTGCCAGCCGAACCCTGCGCTGCCACGGCCGAACGGCCACTGGGCGAACAGTCAGGTGAACACGGAGCTGGCGCCGAATGCCTTCGGTAACCCGCAGCTGCGTTCGTTTGGTTACTACGAGTACAGCCAGTTTATCAAGGTGTACGACAGCAGTGATCCGGTGATTGCGGTGAGTGCGTACAGCAGCTTCTGTTCGTACGACAACACGAGCTGCGACGGCACGGTGACGATAGCGTTCAGCGTGACGGACGGCTGCGGACTGCAGGGGCTGAATACGCGCCTGTATCTGGATGCGAATGTGGTGGATGCGAACGGTGACGGGATTGTGACGGAGCCTGAGTTCTCAACAGACGCAGAACTGACGGCTACCCTGATCAACCTCGGCGGTGGTAACTACCGCATCGAGGGAGTCTTCCCGATCGGTCGCCACGCCTTCCTGATCCATGCCAACGACGGCTGTGCGAATGAGGCGACGGGTGTGGTAGCAGTATTTGAAGTGCGCGACTGCAAGGTATCGGCACCGGTCTGCATCAACGGGCTTACAGCGACGCTGATGCCTGCGGATACGGACGGCAACGGAACGATAGACGGCGGTATGACACCTGTACTGACAGCGGCACAGTTTGTGTCGAGTCTGGATGGTGACTGCTCAGGACCGCTGAAGATAGCGATCTACGCAGCACAACTGGCACCGGGCGTAGCCCCGAATCCGACGACAGCCGGCAGTATACAGTTTGACTGTGCGGATTACCAGGCTTACGGTGGTGCTGACGGACAGGCGACAGTGACGATCTACGTGTACGCCATCGACGGTGCGGGCAACTACGACTACTGCGAGAGCTACCTGCTGCTGCAGGATCCGAACGGGCTGTGTGCTCCGGGCGGTTCTATCTCAGGTGCGATCCGCACGGAAGGCTCTGTACCGGTACAGGGTGTACAGGTGAGCGTGAGTGGTCACGGCAGCCAGACGGTAACGACGGGCGCGAACGGTACGTTCAGCTTCGAAGGTCTGCAGGCAGGCGGTGACTACACCGTGACGCCAAGTCTGGATGTCAACCCGCTCAACGGGGTGACGACCTTTGACCTGGTGCTGATCAGCCGCCACATCCTGAACATACAGCCGCTGGGCAGTCCTTACAAGCTGATTGCGGCGGATGTTAACAGGACGGGTACAATCACGACGCTCGACCTGATACAGCTTCGCAAGCTGATCCTGAACATCGACACGGACTTTGCAAACAACACGAGCTGGCGGTTTATTCCTGCAGGCTATGTGTTCCCTGTGCCAACCAACCCATGGTTTGCAGCCTTCCCTGAAGTGCTGAACTACAACAACCTGAGTGCGGAGGTGCTGGGAGCCGACTTCATCGCAGTGAAAGTGGGTGATGTCAACGGCAGTGCGCAGGCCAATCTGCTGTCGGTCGAAGACAGAAACCTGAATGGCCGCTTCGAGCTGGAAGTGGAGGATGTGCTGCTGAAGGCCGGAGAGCTGACGCGGGTAGCCGTGCGTGCACGGGAGCTTGCGAAAGTACAGGGTTATCAGTACACACTGCAGCTGAACCCGACCGCCGCGACCATCGAGCAGGTGCTACCCGCCGCAGTAGGTGAGGCCCATCTGGGCCAGCGCTACGTGAGCGAAGGCAGTCTGACGAGCAGCTGGAACTGGTCGACAGGTCAGGCTGACGGCAGCGTGCGTGATGAAGACGTGCTGTACGAGCTGGTGATCCGTGCCAAGGCAAGCGTACGCCTGCGGGAGGTGCTGAGCGTGAGCAGTCGTTACACAATCGCTGAGGCCTACGGCCGCAGTGGAGAACTGAAGGAAGTGGGCATAGCGTTTACGCAGCCCAATGGAATACAAATGACCAATGCTTTGTACCAGAACCAACCCAACCCCTTTGTGGAGGAGACGACGATCCGTTTCTACCTGCATGAGGGTGGGCTGACTACACTCAACCTGCAGGACGGACTTGGCCGTACCCTGCAGGTGATGCAGGCTACACTGCCGGCAGGTTACCACGAGTACCGCGTGCGGGCACGGGAGCTGGGCATGACGGGGGTAGTAACGTATACCCTGCGTTGTGGTGAGTACACAGAGAGTAAGCGAATGATTGTAGTAGAATAGACGGGAAATATTGTAAATTAACCAGGGGCTGTCTACCTAAAGGTGGGCAGCCCTTATTTCGTATACAGATAACGAAATAGAGAAATATTAATACATTGGATCACCATTTCAGTAGAACCGGATATGTGAGTTGACGTTTGCCATTACAACAGGTCAGAGAACAAAGAACACAATCAGGATTGTCGCCAAAGGCAAAAACAAATCGCTTATTTGGACTTGGGAAGAAACTTAGCAGGCACCAAGTGATTGAACTCGTAAAAAATTGGGAGAAAAGAACAGTTGAGAGCTCAGCGAGAAAACCCGGAACGGATATTAGTAGATAAATGTCAGGGGATATGCATAAACTTTAAAGAATGGTGATTGTATAAACAAAGCGTATACTTAGTATTGCAATCATACATGCACTAATCTTCAAAAAACACGGACAATGAAAAACGGCTACTTCTCAATGACCAGTACCAGCAAATTTTTTCAAAAAAATCGCATTTGGCTGTATCCGATGGGTTTGTTTGTATTAGCCTTGGGTATTATGGGCAATTCTACCGGCGCGGGGCTCAACCAAGGCGCTGACCGCACGGGAGGGAGTCCTTATGCGCAAGGATCCTGCAACAGCTGCCACTCAGGAGGGAGCAATTACAACCCCAGTCTGAGCGTACGCCTTCTCAATGCTACAGGACAGCAGGTTACCTCCTATGTCCCGGGTATGAACTATCAGCTGGAGGTGGTCGTAAATACACAGACAGCAGCATCGCGCTATGGCTTTCAGGCAGTAGCACTTGCCGGCAGTGCCAATACGCAGGCGGGTAGTTTCAGCACAGCAACAGGCATTCGCGTCACCCCCATCAGCAACCGACAGTACGCGGAGCAGGCGGTTAAAAGTTCATCAAATACCTTCCGCACACCGTGGACGGCACCTGCAGCAGGCAGTGGTGATGTCAGATTTTACGCTGCCGGTTTAGCAACCAACAACAATGGAGGCACCAGCGGAGATGCAACCGCAAGCCTGGGCACGCCTCTTACGGTAACAGAACTCACGTCATCGGACAATGAGGTAAACAGGCCCAATTTTGTGGTCAAAGCTTTCCCGAATCCCGTCAGGGATCAACTGACCATTGCGCTGGAAGGCCATAGCAGTTTTTCAGCACAGGTAAATTTATACGATGCCAACGGTCGGTTGGTTGAGGGAGTACGCAGGCTCATCGCTCCCGGGCAAAGCAACTGGACGATGGACGTGCAGTGGTTGCCGGCCGGCGTATACTGGCTGGAAATTAATGACGGTGTTGACAATGCAGTGCGTCTGCCAATCGTTAAGTAGTCAATAAAAAATAAAGGTATTTTGCTGCCTTAGGCAGCAAAATAAATACAGTGCAAGCGCTCCGGTTTATTTTTTAAAAAATAAAACAGGGCGCTTGCACCCAAAGCGTGTTTTCAATAGCTGCCGGCGCGCGCCTTAATCATCATTTTACGGACAATGACCTACGATAATTTTACTACCAGAGCGCAGGAAGCGATCATGCAGGCGCAGCGGATAGCCGCTTCATTCGAACAGCAGCAAGTAGACACGACCCACCTGCTGAAAGGCATATTGGCAACCGACGAGACTGTGGCGATTTTTTTGCTGACCAAGGCAGGGGTAGATGTGCCAACACTGCAGTCGGCACTGGAGAAAATCATCCTTGCGTATCCCAAGGTCAAGGGAGCAGACAAGCAATACCTGACCAATGATGCCAACAGGGCATTGTCCAGAGCCAAACATCTGCTCAATAGCTTTGGTGACGAGTACATCAGCGTAGAGCTGATTCTCCTCGGAATTTTGGAAGGTACCGACCGCGGAGCGCGGCTTTTGCGGGATGGCGGGGCAACTTTTGAAAAATTAAAAGCCTCAATCCTCGAGTTGCGGAAGGGGCAGAAGGTTAGGCAGCCAGGATCGGAGAGCAATTATCAGGCATTACTCAAATTTGCGGTAAACCTCAATGAAAGGGCGGAGCACGGCAAACTGGATCCGATTGTAGGCAGAGATGAAGAGATCCGCAGGGTGTTGCATATACTGTCTCGCCGAAAGAAAAACAATCCCATACTTGTAGGCGAAGCAGGAGTGGGGAAAACAGCCATTGTAGAGGGCATTGCCTGGCGGATCGTTAAAGGAGACGTGCCGGAAAATCTGCGCAGCAAGAAAATTTTTGTACTGGACATAGCCGGGCTGATTGCCGGCGCCAAATTCAAAGGAGAATTTGAAGAACGACTCAAAGGGGTCATTCAGGAGGTGACGGCCGCCAATGGGGAAATTATCTTGTTTATTGACGAAATCCACACCCTCATCGGTGCCGGCGGGGGCAATGGAGCCATTGATGCAGCCAATATTCTTAAGCCTGCGCTAGCGCGCGGAGAGCTTCGCACTATAGGCGCTACCACGCTGGATGAATACCAAAAATATTTTGAGCAGGATAAAGCTTTGGTACGCCGCTTTCAGACGGTAAGGATAGAAGAGCCGGGGCTGGAAGATACCATCTCAATCTTGCGGGGTCTGCAGGAGCGATATGAAGTGTATCATCGTGTACAGATTCTTGATGAAGCACTGGTCGCTGCTGCGCAGCTTAGTCATCGGTATGTGGCCGATCGCTTTTTGCCGGATAAGGCGATTGATCTCATTGATGAGGCAGCTGCTAAGTTGCGCCTTGAGCTCGATTCGGTGCCGGATGAAGTGGATGAATGGGACAGGAAGGTCCGGCAGTTGGAAATAGAGAGGGAGGGTATCAAGCGTGAACGCAATGAAGTGCAGTTGGCAGCCATCAATGGTATGATCGCCAATGCTAAAGAGCAACGCGATGGTCTGCGGGCAGCCTGGCAGAGTGAAAAGGAGCTTATTGATCAGCTGCAGGTCATCAAAAAACAACTGGAAGAACTGGACCAGCAGGCTGAGCGTGCTGAAAGAAACAGCGATTTTGAGACGGTTGCCAAAATACGATATGGAGAACAGCAGCCGCTGCGTTTGCAGCTCAAAGCGGTAGAAGAGGCTATCGAACGACTGCCGGAGCACCTGCGGTTTACCAATGAGCAGGTCACGGCCAATGACATCGCGGCGGTTGTGAGCCGATGGACGGGCATACCGGTTGCCAAAATGCTACAGCAGGAGCGGGAGAAGATACTGCTGCTGGAAAAGGAGATACAGCAGCGGGTAATAGGGCAGCATGAGGCCGTCACGGCGGTAGCCGATGCCGTGCGCCGCAGCCGCGCCGGACTGCAGGATCAGGACAGGCCTGTCGGGTCGTTTATTTTTTTGGGGCCTACGGGGGTGGGAAAGACAGAACTGGCAAAGGCACTGGCGGAGGTGCTTTTTGATGATGAAAAAGCGCTCACGCGTATTGATATGAGCGAATATATGGAGCAACATGCCGTGAGCCGCTTGGTGGGCGCGCCACCGGGCTATGTTGGCTATGAAGAAGGAGGGCAACTGACGGAGGCGCTCCGCCGCCGCCCCTATTCCGTCGTTCTGCTCGATGAAATTGAAAAAGCCCATCCCGATACATTCAACCTCCTGCTGCAAGTGCTTGACGACGGGAGGCTTACCGACAGCAAGGGGCGTGTTGCAGATTTTACCCACGCCATTATCATCATGACTTCCAATCTGGGGGCGGAGACCATACTCGAAAATTTTGAGGATCTGGAAACCTTGGATTCGGCAAGGACAAAAGAAGTTGTGGAGGCGACCCGGGAAGAGGTTTTCAGTCTGCTGAAGCAGCATCTGCGCCCGGAGTTTCTCAATCGCATTGATGACCGTATCATGTTTACGCCTCTTTCCCGGGAGGATATCCGGCAGATATTGTTGCTGTTGCTCAAGAAGACAGATAAGCAGTTGTCCCGGCAGGGGATGGCGCTGCAACTGAGTGATCGTGCGCTCGGCTGGCTGGCCGGGCGAGGCTATGACCCCCAGTTTGGTGCCCGCCCCATGAAAAGGGCGTTACAGCAACTACTGATCGACCCGCTGGCCAAAGAATTGCTGCGGTCGGCTTTTGTCGCGGGGGACACCATTTATGCAGATCTGAGTGGGGATGAGCTTGCTTTTAGTAAAATGCCGCCCGCTGCAGCCGCTGCGGCAGCCTTTTTACCCGTCGATACCCCCGAAGGGGAAATACCGCCAGCGCGCAGGCGCAGGCGAAAAAAAGAAACAGAGCGTGCCGCAGATGTGGCAGCGCTGGAGCGCGCCACGGATGAATTGTTGAGGGCAGTAGATGATTTTGAAGGGGACGAAAAAGAAGCACCGGAGGAGCAACCCTGACCCGGGGGACTTTCCCTGCAGTCTTCGCCCGCCTGAAAATAATTGGTACGTTTTACCTTCGTTACCGCGTAATAATTATCTGTCGGGCTTACTCGGGTGCATGATGCATGTCGTTTTCATCTCCGACAGACACTCCCGAACAGCAGCTAAGGTGATAAATGTTACAGGCTGTATCGTCAGTGAATCTTATTTTTGCAGCAAATCATCCACCGCATGCTTTCCATAGATCCTGCTTCTATCCCCACTGCGCAGTTGCACCAATACCTCGTGAGTGCTGTAGCTCCCAGGCCAATTGCCTTTGTGAGTACTCTAGATGCTCAGGGGGTGCCTAATCTCGCGCCCTACAGCTTTTTTAATGTATTCAGCTCCAATCCGCCCATTTGTGTCTTTTCGTCTAATCGCCGTGAAGTCAACAATACGACCAAAGATACCCTGCACAATATTTTGGAGACGCGGGAGTGTGTGATCAATGTGGTGAGTCATGCGATCGTACGGCAAATGGCACTCTGCAGCATCAACTATCCGCCATCTGTTGATGAATTCGAAATGGCAGGACTTAGTCCGCTGCCTTCCAGTCTGGTAAAACCTGCCCGGGTGGCAGAAAGCCCCGTACAGTTTGAGTGTAAAGTGCAGGATGTGATAACGCTGGGAGACAAAGGGGGAGCCGGACATCTGATTATTTGTGAGATTGTAAAGCTGCATATACAGGAGTCTGTACTGGACGAAAGAGGCCGTATTGACCCCCATAAAATCGACCTGGTGGGGCGTATGGGGGCAGCCTACTACACCCGGGCCAGCGGCGAAGCTGTAGAGGTGATTTTCCAGGATATGGCACAGATGGGTATAGGCTTTCCGCACTTGCCTGCCTCAGCACGCAACAGCCGGGTATTAACCGGCAATGAGCTGGGCTATCTGGCATCACTGACAACAGCACCCGATCGCGAAAGCATAGAAGTGTTGAAAGAAGATGCTTATATTCAGTCAATTATGTGTGAAAGTCATGTGGTTGACCGCCTGCACGAGCGGGCGCGGCAGGCGCTGGCGCAAAATGACCTGCCAACAGCTGCGAGTCTTGTATGGCTGGCAGAAGAGTTGAGTCAGGCCTAAATGAGTAGCTGTTAATGTGCTGACATACAGCCAAAACACTTGGAAATAACAGGCTTGCCGGCGCTATAATCTACGGCTTTTAGCGCGGTGGCGTCATATTTTCTCCGTTGGTAAGCAAATAGTAGGTAAAAAATTTTACATTTGCTATTATTTCACCAACGATACGGGTTTATATGACAAACAATAACACAGCAGGGGCTACTGCGACGGGGCATCCCAAGGGGCTTTATGTGCTCTTTTTCACAGAGATGTGGGAGCGCTTCAGCTACTATGGTATGCGCGCTATCTTCATCCTCTTTCTGACTAAGGCGCTGGTATTTGATAACCAGGAGGCGTCCAATATTTACGGAAGTTTCACCGGGCTTGTATACCTGACACCTTTGTTGGGGGGCTACCTGTGCGATCGCTATCTGGGCAACCGACGGAGTATTCTCGTAGGGGGTATCCTCATGGCTATCGGGCAGTTTATGATGTTCCTGTGTGGCAGCTTACTGTCCAATCCCGCGTTGGCCACCACCATGATGTGGGCCGGCCTGACAGTGCTGATCGTTGGTAACGGTTTCTTTAAGCCCAATATCTCCACTATGGTGGGGCAGCTGTACCCACAGGGTGACCGTCGGGTAGACAGTGCATTCACTATTTTTTATATGGGGATTAACCTGGGGGCATTTTTCTCTCCGCTGGTATGCGGGGGATTAGGGGATACGGGCAATATCGCAGACTTCAAGTGGGGCTTTTTGGCGGCCGGTATCGGTATGGTCATCAGTACAGTCTCTTTTGAATTGTTGAAAAATAAGTATCTGGTAGGACCCGATGGCGAGCCGGTGGGTATGCCTGTGCAAAAGCTCGATCTCAAAAATCTGCTGATCATCGTCGGATCTTTGTTGGTCATCTTTTTCCTGCTTAGTTTTAAAAATTTGTTTAACAGCGATTTGGATGTCGTCGGTTACCTTATTTATGGTGCGATGATTGTCATGCCGCTGATCATTATTCTCGACAAATCGCTCACTAAAGAGGAACGCTCACGTATAGCCGTAATCATAATCCTTGCGTTTTTTGTTATTTTCTTTTGGAGCGCTTTCGAACAGGCGGGCGCCTCGCTGACCCTGTTTGCAGACCAGCAGACCAACAGAAATATTGGAGACTGGGTAATGCCTGCAAGCTGGTTTCAGTCAATCAATCCGTTGGCCATCATTGTATTGGCACCACTGTTTACGCTCTTGTGGGATTTTCTTCACAAGCAAAATGCAGAGCCTGCTTCTCCCATGAAAATGGCTTGGGGCCTCGCCTTGTTATGCTTAGGCTATGTGGTGATTGCCCTCGGCGTCAATGGTGTTGACAGCACGGTAAAAATCAGCATGTGGTGGCTGATTTCGCTGTACGTGCTCCATACCATGGGCGAGCTTTGCCTGTCACCAATTGGTCTGGCAATGGTGTCAAAGCTGGCGCCTCTGCGTTTTTCTTCCTTGCTGATGGGCACCTGGTTTTTGGCCAATGCAGCGGCCAATAAATTTGCAGGTACCCTGAGTGCGCTCATCCCCGGGGGGGAAGGCGGCGAAGGGGGGCCTGCAACGACCAATTTCCTCGGCTATGAGATTACCAACCTCTACGAGTTCTTTACTGTATTCATTGCCCTGACGGGTGTTGCTGCTGCTATCCTCTTCCTGATGAGCGGTATGCTGCGGCGCATGATGCACGGCATCAAGTAGTGGGGAGGTTTTTTTAAAAAATATTGTATGCTGCCAAAGTCCGGTTCTTGTGCCGGACTTTGGCGCATTATGGGCTATCGCAGCATTTTCTGCACAATCACCAAGCATAGAATCATGCAGCATAACGACACAGCAGCGGCCGAGCTGGCTGCCATACAGCAGTTTGAAGGCAAGTACCCTCGCCAGCTTTGGTATCTCTTTCTGTCAGAGATGTGGGAGCGTTTTTGTTTCTACGGGATGCGGGGTATGCTCACCATTTTTATGGTTGAGAAACTGCTGTTGGACGACAAAACAGCTAATCTGCAGTACGGAGCTATACAGGCTTTTGTTTATGCATTTACCTTCATCGGCGGGCTGTTTGCCGACAAAATTTTGGGTTTCCGCAAGTCGTTGTTTTGGGGTGGGAGCATGATGATTCTCGGCAATTTTATCATTGCTGCTGCACCTGAACAACTTTTTTACATCGGTATTTGCTTCACGATCATCGGTACGGGCTTTTTTAAGCCCAACATATCGACCATGGTAGGCGGACTGTATCAGGACGGCGACACCCGCCGGGATGCCGGCTTTGGCCTCTTCTATGCAGGGATCAATATCGGTGCTTTCCTTGGAGGATTTCTGCTGGTGTGGGTAGGAAAAACACAGTCCTGGAGCCTGGCTTTCGCCCTTTCGGGCCTGGTGATGGTCGTGAGCCTGGCTATTTTCATTTTTACCCAAAAGAGCCTTGGTCCTATTGGCAAATCGCCGCTGGATCCTGATATGCCGGTGGCAAGACGACGTCTGCTGGAGTATGGCACCTATGCACTCACCCTGCTCAGCATTCCGCTGATTTTGTTATTGGTGACCAATAGTGACTACACAGACCGGTTTATGTATATCATAGGGCCGGTTACTTTGGTTTACCTGTTGGGGGAGATGCGCAAGTATTCACCCGCAGAACGCAAACGCTTGCTGGCAGCGCTCATATTTATCTTGTTTTCAGTGCTGTTTTGGGCTTTTTATGAACAAAGTGGCGGGTCTCTCAACCTTTTTGCCCTTAACAACCTCCATGACGATCTACTGGGTATAAAAATTGATCCCAATGTTGTCAATAATTCGGCCAACGCCATCTTTGTAATCATATTCAGTCCGCTCATAGGGCTACTGTGGGTCTGGCTAAGCAAGCGCCGACAAGAGCCAGGGTATGGAGTCAAATTTGGGCTGGGTTTTATTTTTCTGGCGCTGGCTTTTTATGTTTTCTATGCCACTATTTTCTATGCCGATAGTGAAGGTAAGACTTCACTGCTGGTCTTCACACTGGCCTATCTGGTAATAACCTTCGGAGAACTGTGCCTCTCTCCCATAGGCCTGTCGTTGATGACCAAATTGTCACCCATGCCTATGCAGGGGCTGATGATGGGCATGTGGTTTCTCGCGAGTGCCTACGGGCAGTATGTAGCGGGTATTCTGGGAGCCAATATGAGTATCGCCAGCCCGGATGCGACCTCCATGGAAAAACTAATTGCTTATACGGATGGTTACAAACAACTGGCCTTGTATGCGATCGTGGCAGGTGTGGCAATGCTGTTGCTGAGCCCTTGGGTGAAAAAACTTATGCACGCCCGGGATTAGCATGTTGCCTGCGGGTGCTGTACTTTGGAAAAACCCGGCCGCTGATACCCGTCCCGCTGCGGGCGGGAATCGCCTCGCAGGTATTGCCTTTTACACATGTAAAAAAAGCGTATGGAAGCAGATCAGGATGTAATGGATGTATATTTTTTACAACAAGCCATTGAACAGGGACGCGCTGGCATGAATGCCAATCAGGGAGGGCCGTTCGGTTGTATTATTGTAAAAGACGGGCAAGTTATTGGTCGGGGCAACAACAAGGTTACAACCCACAACGATCCTACGGCTCATGCAGAAGTCGTGGCCATACGCGAGGCTTGCCAGTTTCTCAACGCTTTTCAGCTGGACGGCTGTGTGTTGTACACCTCTTGCGAGCCCTGTCCGATGTGTTTGGGAGCCATCTATTGGGCAAGACCTGACAGAATGGTCTTTGCCGCATCCAGACTGGACGCAGCCTATGGTGGTTTTGATGACGATTTTATTTATCGCGAGCTGGTGCTGCCGTTCGAACAACGAAGTATCCCCACCCGACAGCTAATGCAGGCGGAGGCCCGACAGCTGTTTGACGAGTGGCTTGTCAAGCCTGATAAGGTTTTATATTAGTAACAAACATCCCAATAGGCTCTAAGCCTGATGATTGTCTATGGCGATGGCATGGCTGTCACCTCCTTTAAATTTCCACAAAAACCAGACAGCTACCGAGGTTCCGATAATGGTCGGATACAGCCATATGTAGGTCCACTGCCGGCTGCCATCGGCCTGACTGTGCAGGTTGACCGTCTCCCCGGCCAGATAGGCGCCAATCAATGCGCCTGAACCAAGGGTTAAAAAACTCACAAACCCTTGTGCAGTGCTGCGCAAGTGGATGGGCACCCGCGTATCCAGGTACATCTGTGCAGCCAGCGCTGACCAACCGTAGGCTAACCCGTGCAGGCCAATACCTGCATACAGCCACCAGGGAGCCTGCTCAGGCCGCCCCAGCGCAATCATTCCGTAGCGAATGCCCCAACATAAAAGGCCTGTAAAGATTAGGTAGCGGAAGGATATCCGGCTTAGCGCCAACGGCATAAACAGCATAACAACCGCTTCAGATACCTGTCCGAGCGCCATCAGTCCGGCAGGGTTGCGTACACCTATGTCCCGCAGGTAGGGAGTCACAAAGCTGTAATAATAAGCATTGGGCAGACAACACAGGATGAGGGCAACAAATAATACAGATAGGGATGGATCCTTGATGAGCTTGCGCATGTCTTCACTGAAAAAACCTCGCGCCGATCGTCCGCGTCCTGGCTGCGGCGGCGTGGCGGGCAGGGTCAGGCAGTAGGCTGAAAGCAAGAACCCTGTCACTGCGCCTATGCGAAGCTGTAAATTGCTGGTCTCTAGAGACCAATAACTTAGCGACAGGCCTACGAGTATCCAGGCTAAAGTGCCCCAGACGCGTACCCTTGGAAATTTTTTACCTGCATCCTGCAGATGGTGAAAGCAAAAAGCATTCGAAAGACTGAAGGTGGGCAGGAAAAATAATGAGTTGAGTTGTATGAAAAAATAGAACCAGCCAAACTCAGTGGCCAGTGATGCCCCAACCAAACAAACAGCACCCAGAAAGTGCAGCGTTGCCAACAGCTTTTCAAGGTTAAACCATCGGTCAGCCGCCAGGCCTACCCAGAAGGGGCTGATCGTGGCCGCAATAGCAGTACTTCCATAAACAATACCTACTTGCCGCCCGCTAAAAGACAAACCGTCAAGCATATAGGCACCTAGTGTAACCATCCAGCTTCCCCAAATCAGAAACTGCAGAAACATCATCGCGGAAAGCCGCCAGGTAGGGGTTTGCATCTGTGTCCCGTCAATATACTTGTGTGACCAAACTAAAAAGCCACAGAACTATTGCGGAAGCGACTGCATAAGTTGCGAGATTGACTGCCGCAGCGTATCTGCTGCCCGATTGTTGCGATCAATATTAGCTGTCCAGTCGTCGAGGAGACGCGAACTGTACTTCAGGGTTTCCCGGAGGTTGCCTAAGTTAACTTCTATATCGCCCTCAAAGTTACCCTTTTCAAGAGAATCAGAAAGTTCTTTTACAATAATCGATTTCGTGCGCCAGCCAATGCGAAAATCATCCATATTCTGTTGCTGATTACCCAGCGAACTCAGCAGGCCCCGAAGCTGCTGTTGTAAAGAGTCCAACTTTCGTTGCTGCAACGGATTTGTAAAAACCGTGTCAGGCAGATTTATGGTCTGCTGCATTTGCAGCAGCTGTTCTACCTGCACATGCAGCTGCTGGTCCATTTCTTCTATCTGCTGGTTATTGACATCCCATTGCTGACTGAGCTCTTCGATATTTTCGCGATACGGATGGGTATTGCTGCAGGAGAATAACAAACCGTAAACTGCGGTGAGAACGAACCATTTTTTCATGCTAGTTACTACATTTGCATTGGTTTCAAAAAAAACACACGGACTAAGGGGCGATAGTTGACTAGCTATGGGACAATCGTAATGGGTCTGTTGCGATAGCATCTTGCTAGTACAAAAATACACTACTTTATCAAAGTAAGTATATTGATAAGATTGTTTTTTGTTAATTATCAATAAGATAGATATTTTTTGCATCTGTCAGAAAACGGCGAATATTGGCTGCTGCCTAGATCGTCAAGGGGTGACAGACGTCATCCGGGGCTGGCAGGTGCTCGTACAAGCGGCGAAGGCAGTGTGCAGACCTAAATATTTACTTATCTTGTCCTGTGTTATAAAAGGGGGATTTTACTGTCCAAACAGCTCCCTCAAAGCCTTAATCAGTGCATGAGCGCTCAAACAATAACCAAACTATCCATGACCGCATGCTGAAGATAGATATGCATAGCCACATCGTGCCGGAGCATCTCCCCCGCTGGGCAGATAAATTTGGCTACGGGGGATTCATTCACCTGGAATCGCAGGGCTCCGGAACGGCCTGGATGATGAAGGGGGAAGAGAAGTTTAGGTTGATTCAGTCCAACTGCTGGGATCCGGAAGAACGTATTACCGAGTATGCTGAAAAGGGGGTGACCGTTCAGGTTGTCTGCACCATCCCGGTTTTATTTTCCTATTGGGCAAAGCCATTGGACGCCTGGGATATCGCCCGCTTTCTCAATGATCATTTGGTGGAGCTGGTAGGCAGATACCCGGAACGATACATAGGATTGGCAACTTTACCCATGCAGGATACGGCGCTCGCCATACGGGAGCTTGAGCGATGCCATGCTTTGGGACTGCCGGGCATTCAGATCGGCTCAAATATCAATGACCTCAATCTCAATGAGCCTGTCTTCCTGCCAATCTTCGAAGCTTGTCAGGAACTCGGCATGGCTGTTTTTGTTCACCCCTGGAATATGATGGGCTTTGAACATATGCGGCGCTATTGGTTGCCTTGGCTGGTAGGTATGCCTGCTGAAACCGCCCGGGCGGTTTGCAGCATGATCTTTGGTGGGATTTTTGAAAAATTGCCCAAGCTGCGCGTCTGCTTCGCACACGCGGGCGGATCTTTTTTACCCACCATAGGCAGGATTCAGCACGGATTTGACTGCCGTCCTGATCTGGTGGCTGTTGACAATAATATTCCTCCCCGGGAGTATCTGGGAAAATTTTGGGTTGACGGGATTACCCACGATGCTGCGATGCTGCGCTATATACTCGATATGGTTGGTGACCAGCGCGTCTGTCTTGGCTCCGACTACCCCTTTCCTTTGGGGGATCTTACCATTGGAGCTTTCATAGACGAGATGGGGCTGTCGGAGGAGTCGCGTAAGCGTATCTATGCCACCAATACCCTGGAATGGCTGGGCCTCAATCCCGGCAAATATGGCCTGTAAGTGACAACCGGATTGCGGATCGCAGTCCGGTTTATTTTTCTTCAAACCACAGACGGGTTCGCTCGTCCTCCTCATCCGTATAACAGATGGTTATTTCCTCACCGGCTTTGATAGGACGCAGGCAGTAGATATCAATCGTCTGGCTGTCATAGTCCATCTCATAGGCAGCATTGGGATCTGAAGCATGGTTGTACAATGATCCAAAGCCCAGTGCAATAGCGCCCTGTCCCTGCTCACCCCATATAAAATAATAATCGTGCAGCTGCGTCTGGTGAATACGTTCCAAATCAGCAGGCGTCAGCAGAATGACCGGACATATTTCAATCAGACTGCCCTCTTCTATGGCTTCTGCTGTGAATACACCGCGACCACCTTTCTGGCTGCCGGCTACGTAGAGAGAAGGAATGCGTGTTGACATACATGTTTACTCCATAGCGATGAGGAGAGCGTTTTTCTCAACAGCGACCCCCTTAGCGATTGTAACAGACTTCACGACGCCCTCGCCGGGTGCCTTGATGACATTCTCCATCTTCATCGCCTCGAGAATCAACAGAGGCGTATCTTTTTGTACCTGATCGCCTGCCTGTACCAGCACATCAATGACCAGTCCGGGCATGGGCGCCTTGATATCACGGGCTGCGTTCACATGGACAACACCCAGCCCAAGGCGCTCTACCATCTGGTCATAGCGATCTGCCAGACTGACCCGGTAAGATGCACCATTGATTTTTATCTGCACGCTTTTTTGGTGAAAGTGCACAGCTTCGATCTCTGCCATATAGGCTTTCCCTTCCAGCAAAACATGATAAACGCCCGCTCCCGCAGGGGTGATGTCTGCAGCACTAAACTGTTCATCAGAGAAGCTGAATTCGTTGTTGACCTTGGCTGCTATGGCACGGCTGTTTTCCATTTGATTTGATTTTAGTAAGGAGCGAAGAGGTTCAGCTATCAGAAACAGTGCAAAATACAAGGAAGTACCCAATAAAGGTAGCGCGGCCTGATCATTTCCTGCCCTGACCGTGATAAATCAGTGCTGCATACGCCCGATTTTGGAGAGCATAATGGTCTCAAAAACAGCAAATATGGCATACACGATAAATAAGGGAACGATAAACAACTTGCCTTCAGGCGCTACTGACTTTGTGTAAATCAGCACGCTGAGCGCTACCACCAAAATTTTTCCCATGGAAAACCCGAAAACAGTATTTGAAAAATGATTTTTATTGTGGCTTTTGACCGTTTTCAGTCCCGCAAAATAGGCTGTGATGGTGAGCAGTATGAAAGCTCCCCAGGCTCCCCATGACAACGGCTCATGCCCTGCGAAAATGTCAATGCGATGCAGCAGCAGCAGCAGGACAGCAGCGACGGCTGATGTGGCGCTGAGCTGTACAATAAATTGTCGATGTGTCATTTCATTTGGTCTTTACCCTGATTGGGGCGAAAAAAATCTTTCAGGCTGCTGTACAGTGCTGCAACAATAGACAGCAGGGACATTGCCACCGTCAGATAAGGCTTGCTACCCAACATGCGATCAAGTTCCCGACCTGCCAGTACACCCACTAGTATGATTATACCCATCTGGAACGCCATACCCGAGTACTTAAGGTAGTCATTAGCCTGCTGTTTTCGTCTGGCAAGCTTGTCTTCTTCCTGCTCGTGCTGCCCCGGAGATGCCATACTTATACAAGCGGTTTATCAGTAGCTGCTTCCCGGGCAATATTCATTTTACAAACAACATTGAAGACAGCACCCGGCTGCACGATCAATTTGCCCGTAGACACATCGCCGTTGATGAAGGCTGTCTCCCGTACGTTCAGCAGCTCTTTAACTTCCAGTACACCTTCAAATCTGCCTTCGATAACGGCATTCTGGCAGCTGATTTCTCCTTCGACAGTGCCCGAAGGGCCTATTATCACTTTGGCGTCACAATAAATTTTACCCTTAACACTGCCATCAATTCTGAAGTCGCTATGGGCATTAACAGTGCCTTCCAGTGTAGAACCCTGAACCAGACTGTTGAGCGAGGGACCCCCTGCGCTGGGTGCTGCCACGGTATTTTTATTCTTGGCTGCATCCTGTTTGTTACTGTTACCGAACATGTAAAATATGTGATTGTAGTGAACAGATTTGCTAAGGTATAGCTTTTTCGTTATTCAAACGAACTATGTTGCCGCCAAATTGGATGAGGAGTATCATTCCTCTTCATCTGAAGGGAGAGAATTCTCGTCTTCGCCGGGGTGCAAGACTATCCAGAATTGGTTCACCTGATCGCCCCCCAGCAGATGAACCTGTTGAAGGTTGAGCAATTCCAGCAAGCCGAGGAAAACAATAATAGCTTGTATCCTGTCGGTACAAACAGCAAAAATTTCGTCAAATCCGGCCTGCTCTCGCTGCTCGACTAAGGACATAATATGTTGCTGAGCTTCCTCAATACTATAGTTGAAACGAACTACCCGATGGACGCTTAGCTTCTGGTTGTTGTATTCCATCCGCTGGACGACGCGCTCGAACGCCCGGAGTAGTTTGAATAAAGTTACTGACTCCATTTCTGCATCAACCAGGCCTCTGTTGGCAATGGCCTGCAGCTCATCAGCTGCATTGCCGCGGCTGTTGCGCAGAAACCGGTTTTCCTCCAGTTGACGCATATCATCAAGGACGCTTTTGTAGCGCTTGTACTCCAGCAGGCGTTCAACCAACTCCTCCCGCGGGTCAATCTCCCGACCTTCTTCATCGACGGGCTTGCGGGGCAAAAGCATCTTGGCTTTGATGCGGCAAAGGGTGGCGGCTACCAGTATAAATTCACTCGCAAGATCTATGTTCATACGCTCCATCTGGCGTATGTAATCCAGAAAATCGTTGGTAACCTGCGCAATAGGTATGTCGTAGATATCCAGTTCGTCGCGCTCAATAAAGAAGAGCAGCAGATCAAAGGGACCTTCAAAATGGGGCAACCGAATGGTATAATTTGCAGCCATAGTTGTTGTAAGCGCCTGTAAAGGTACAACCTTTTGAGTTCAAAAATGTTGTTATATGCTCGTTATTGGTCTTTGTCCGTCTACAATGCTATATTTGCCGCCATGACTGAAAAAGAAAAAGGCAAATTGTTTCTCATCCCTGTTCCGTTGGGGGAAGGCTCGTTGCATACAGTGCCTGCGTATGTCCTGGATATCATCCGCGGGCTCGATGTTTTCGTGGTAGAAAAACTACGTACTGCCAGACAATTTCTGCGAGAGGCGGGTTATACGGCTTCTTTCGACGATACACTGTTTTTTGAGCTGAATAAACGAACAGAGCCTCAGTTGATTCCTTCATTTTTGGAACCTGCTTTACAAGGGCGGAGTATCGGCCTGCTGTCGGAGGCCGGAGCCCCGGGCGTTGCTGATCCAGGATCCCGCCTGGTGCGCCTGGCACATCGACGAGAAGTCGAAGTGATACCCTTGGTGGGTCCTTCTTCTATTCTGCTCGCCCTCATGTCATCCGGGCTCAACGGACAAAAATTTGCCTTTCACGGTTATCTGGAACTGAAGCGGCCGGATTTGGCTAAGGATCTGAAAAGGCTGGAAAACCAATCGTCCAGAAACGGAGAGACGCAGATCTTTATCGAGACACCGTATCGCAATACTATGCTCTTTGAGACAGCTTTGCAAGCACTTTCGCCACCTACACTTTTTACTGTAGCGACAGACCTGACGCTTCCCGGCCAGCTCATACGGACTCACTCCATTGCAGAATGGCGCCGGCTGCCCAAGCCGGATCTCAACAGACGCCCTACAGTTTTTCTGCTGCAGTTGACAAAATAATCACCTTCACGCTTGAAAAGGGACTCTCAGCAGCCAGGTGATTGCTATCTTAGCAGCACAATTAACCAAATCAAACCACTGTATGGATTTTACCATTGCTGCTGACCGGCGTTCGTGGGTAAATATAGATGCCGACAGCGACTTTAGCCTGCAGAATATTCCTTTTGGCATTGGCTCAATACATGG
Source organism: uncultured Saprospiraceae bacterium (assembly GCA_964441755.1). Lineage (GTDB taxonomy): Bacteria > Bacteroidota > Bacteroidia > Chitinophagales > Saprospiraceae > JAUMBM01. The sequence goes on along the minus strand of CAYTVG010000013.1, from coordinate 53,305 downwards.
ACGTACTGCCGTCGTCTCTATCATCGGTTCCTTTGTCATCAACCTCGACGCTATGGCAAAACAGGGGTTGCTGGATGAAGTCATCGAACATTTTGCTATAGACCGGGCTGTATTCACCGCAGCTGCACTCAATCCATTCATGGCTTTGGGAAAAGCTGCTACAAGGGCAGTACGCCTTCGGATAGCAGGGCTGCTGGACGAAGCCAACAATGCGGAGGACGAACGCGCTAAAATGGCCGGCTGTTTCTTGCCACAGCATGAGGTGACCATGAAAATGCCCGTGGAGGTTGGTGATTATACCGATTTTTATTCGAGCAGAGAGCATGCCACCAATGTGGGTATCATGTTCAGGGGTAAAGACAATGCTCTCATGCCCAATTGGCTGCACATCCCGATTGGCTATCATGGGCGGGCAGGGAGCATTGTGGTCAGCGGTACTTCCATCCGCCGCCCCAAAGGGCAGATGAAGCCGCCAACAGCAGATAATCCACTCTTCGGCCCTACGCGTCAGTTGGATTTTGAACTGGAAATGGCTTTTGTAGTGGGGAAAAATACAGCTTTGGGGGATAGCGTGGGGGTCGAAGAAGCAGAGGCGTATATTTTCGGCATGTTGCTCTTCAATGATTGGTCAGCACGGGATATTCAGGCTTGGGAGTATCAGCCTTTAGGGCCTTTTTTGGGGAAAAATTTTGGTTCTACCGTTTCTCCCTGGGTGGTCACGCTCGAGGCGCTTGAGCCGTTCCGCCTGGCAGGTCCCGCACAGGATCCACAGCCACAGCCTTATTTGCAACAACAGTCTGCTCATCATTTTGACATCGGACTAACCGTCGATCTCATCACTGAGCAAGGGGCTGTGACCACTCTCTGCCAGTCTAATCACAAGTATCTCTACTGGAGTATGGCGCAACAGCTAGCGCATCATACAGTCAATGGCTGTAATATTCGCGTAGGCGATTTGATGGCCTCAGGGACTATCAGCGGTCCCGATCCCGCAAGCTTTGGTAGTATGCTGGAGCTGTCCTGGCGCGGAGAACGTCCGGTCAAATTGATTGACGGACAATCCAGAACGTTTGTTCAGGACGGTGATACCATCAGGCTGCGAGGCTGGTCTGCACGCAACGGACTGCGCGTGGGTTTTGGAGAAGCAAGCGGGCTGGTGTTGCCGGCATCTTAACTGCCAGCAGCGAATCAGCTCGCATTTGTCAACTTTGAAGCAGCTGGTGTTACCAGCCTGTTAATTGTCAACAAGCTGTGCAGGTTCATGCGAAGCAACTCTCAATTTTAACGTACCTTTAGGGCTGAATTAATTTTTACTCCATGGCTTCCTCACCCATTAAGGCGATTATTCCTGTAGCAGGTGCTGGTACCCGCCTCCGCCCGCTGACGTACACCCAGCCCAAGCCGCTGATACCTGTGGCGGGAAAGCCAATCATTTCGTTTATCATTGACCAGCTACTATCGGTAGGTGTAGAAGACTTTGTATTCATCATAGGTTACCTGGGGGAAAAAATTCGGGACTATGTCAACCAGGCATACCCGGATCTCAATGCAACTTTTGTAGAACAGGTAGAGCGCCTCGGCTCTGCACATGCCATTTGGCTTGCCAGCGATGCCTGGCGCGAGGCAGAAAAGGTGGTCGTTTTTTTTGGGGACGTCCTCATCGATGCTCCGCTCAGCAATATCATCCATCATCCCAACTCCTGCCTGGCTGTTAAGCGGGTAGATGATCCACGGCAGTTTGGAGTCGTCGAATTGGAAGACGATGGCAGCCCTACAACGGTGAGGCGTGTAGTCGAAAAGCCGAAAATTCCCAAATCAGATCTGGCAATGGTCGGTGTGTATGCTATCCGGGAAGTAGGAGCCTTCTACGATGCTCTCACTTTCAATATCACTCGGCAGATCAGTACCCACGGAGAATACCCGCTGACCGATGTGCTCATGCGTATGATCGAACAGGGGATACGCTTCTCTACACTTACAGTGGATAATTGGTTTGACTGTGGTCAAAAATCCGTTCTCCTCGATACCAATGCTATCTTCCTGGATCGCGTCGGTTATGCTACCGAAGATCCGGGTCCTTACGATAATACTATTCTTATTCATCCCGTGAGCATCGGCCAAAATTGCAAAATCTCGCATGCGATCATCGGCCCGCACGTAACCATCGGCAATAATGTCCATGTGTCTAATGCTATCGTAAAAGATTCAATTATTGGCAACTATACCAGTATTCGCGAGGTTATCCTGCACAGGTCTATCGTTGGCAACGATACTTCCATCACAGGTATCAAGCAAAGTCTCAACATCGGTGATAATACCGAAATCGATTTCGGAAGTGCAACCTGACGCGCTATTATCTGTCCGAACTGACAAACGCTTAGGTTTGGGTATTCCCGGGTAGAAATCAAATTAATTAAAAACAAATAATTTATTTGTTTTTGTTTTTTAAAAACAAATAGTTTTTAAACAAAATCGTTCTTATCTTTGTATGGCTTAGAGCGTGTTCAGTGTTTTCTGCCGGCAACAAAAGGCGTTATGTGTTAAGTATGGTTCCGCGTATTGAAAGAGCAGACCTACATACCAGAGTAACTGAAAATAAGGTAAAAACCTGCAGGAAAAGCATTGTTTTGGGACTAATGAAAAAATCCGACGCACTCTTTGAGCTTTGAGATTGGTTTTCAGATCCTTTACCCCAAATACAGGGTGGACTGACTGCCGGGCACACTGATAAGATGATGAAGCGCTTATTATGAGCAGAAAAAAGAAAAAACCAGCAGTGAATTTTATTTGGGGCAATGCACGCAAATTGGCTCAGTGGTTGCTCGATATTTGGGATAAGTGGTTTGCCGGGCGTTCAAAGACGCGACAGGTACTGCACTTGGCAATAGCCGGGGCGGGTTTGGTCGCTGTGATGATGTTCCTGCTGGTCGTCGCAGTTTATCTCGGAGTCTCCGGCCCATTGCCAAATTATTATGAACTGGCCAATATCCGCAACAACCAGGCGTCGGAAGTTATCTCTGCCGATGGCCAGCTGCTGGGAACCTACTTCATAGAAAACCGATCCGTAGCTTCTGAAGACGAGATCCCCAAGCATCTCAAGGACGCACTCATCGCTACTGAAGATGCCCGCTTTTTTGAACACAGCGGCATAGATCTTCGTGCCTGGGTAAGGGTACTTGTCAAGTCCATCCTGTTGATGGATGACTCTTCAGGCGGGGGGAGTACACTCAGCCAGCAGCTTGCCAAAAATCTTTATCCCAGACAATCTTACCCGGTACTCAACCTGCCTGCCAATAAGATTCGGGAGCTCTTCGTGGCACGCCGGCTGGAAAATATATACACCAAGGACGAGCTCCTCAATTTGTACCTCAATACGGTTCCTTTCGGTGATAATGTCTTTGGTATCAAAATGGCTTCCAAGCTTTTTTTCAATAAAAAGCCTAAAAATCTCAAAATCGAAGAATCGGCGGTGCTCGTGGGTATGCTGAAGGGCAACACGCTTTACAACCCCCGAATCAATAGCGAGCGTTCCCGCGAACGCCGCAATGTGGTGCTTGGCCAAATGGCCAAGTATGGCTATTTGTCTGAGGAGGAGGCAAAAAGATTGCAGGCCAAGCCTATCAGACTGGATTATCAAAAACAGGGTCACAACGAGGGAACGGCCACGCATTTTCGTGAGCATTTGCGTCTCGAAGTGCTGGCAACGCTTGAAAAGTATACCAAAAAAGACGGGACACCCTATAATCTGTATACCGACGGGCTAAAAATTTTCACGACCATTGATTCGCGGGCGCAGAAGTATGCAGAGGCAGCTGTAGCGGAGCAAATGCCGATCGTTCAGAAAAATTTCAACAAAGATTGGGAGGGTCGCGAGGCCTGGGGCGGCGAAAGTGTCCTGGAAAGTGCTATCGTTAATAGTGGGCGCTACAAGCAAATGAAGAAAGATGGCTACAGCAATAGTGGAATTCGCCGTCGTTTCAACGAAAAAATTCCAATGACCATCTTTAGTTGGAATGGGGGGGCTGTTGATACGATTATGAGTCCGACCGACTCTCTGAAGTATTATCTGACCTTGCTCAACACAGGTTTGCTGGCCGTAGAACCGCATACAGGCTTGGTGCGCGCCTGGGTCGGGGGTATTTCTCAAAGGTTTATTCAGTACGATCACGTAAAGTCCCGCCGGTCTGCGGGTTCTACCATAAAGCCTGCGGTATACGCGGAGGCTCTTCGGCAGGGGGTAATTGAACCTTGTCAGTTTTTTCCTGACACCCAGGTAGTCTATCAGGACTATAAAAATTATACGCCCCGTAACAGTAACGGTGTCTACGAGGGGGCGTACTCCATACACGGCGCTATGGCCAAGTCGATCAACACGGTGGCTGTTGCGATTGCTCAACTGGCGGGTTTTGAAAATGTAGCGTCTATGATTAAGCAGCTGGGGGTAGACCAGGGCTGGGTACCTGCCTATCCTGCTACAGCCCTGGGCGCCATTGATGCCAGTCTTATTGAGATGACTACCATGTATGCTACTTTCGCCAATCGCGGGCTGCGGCCTTCAAAATTACACTATCTCGACAGGATAGAGACGGCTGATGGCAAGGTACTTCATCGGTTTAGGCGACCGGATCCTGCCGGTTTTCAGAGAGTTTTAGATGCAGATGTTTCAGATGCAGTCACACGGCTGCTACAAATAGTTGTTGACCGGGGTACGGGCAGCAAGCTTCGCGGGGGTGAATTCAGCATTGCCGGGAATATTGCAGGTAAGACGGGTACTTCTCAAAACCAGGCGGACGGTTGGTTTCTTGGATATGCACCCAGACTGGTGGTAGGTGTGTGGGTTGGTTCTGAGCTGCCGTCCGTGCACTTCAGGACGCTCAACAAGGGGCAGGCGTCTTCCACAGCTTTGCCTATCTGGGGTTCGTTTATGCGGGAAGTGATGCGCAATCCGGCTTTGTCTGTATGGCAGGGTGGCTATTTTTCTCCCCCTACTGATCTGATGGCGGAGCACTTCGACTGTCCGGGTTATCTGGATGTGATGCCTTCAGTAGAGGAGTATATGCAGTTGCACGAGGATGATGCGGGGAATGGATTCGATCCTTCGCAGATTCCTTACGAAATTATTCAGCGTGTGCAGCTTGAAAATCCCCGACAGCCCGATGAGGATGATGTCAGTTATCAGACAAGAATCATGGATCTTGCCGATCGGGCATACCGCAGGGAGAAGCGTCGCAAGCGGCGGCAGGATTTTTGGGATAGTTTCAAAATTAATACAACGACACAAGAGAATAATCAATAGAGTATCATTGCTTTATCCTGAATGGATTGAGCCCTTTCGGGAATGAGTTTTGGTGGCCTCAGCCACCAAAACTCATTCCCGTTCAGCAGGTTGCTATGCTGTGTGCTGCCGGTGCGATTTACTTTGGTATGAAGCCTCATTCTCCGCTCTCCTTTGTTGGCAACTAGCCATGACCGTGCTACCTTTGCAGTAAAATCGAAGAACCTAACCAAATATTCATGACGGCTTTCCATCCTTCTGCTATGCAATATGACCGCGCTTCCTTAAGCGATGAGCAACTACTGGATCTGTACGAGCATCTGCTCCGCCCCCGGATGATTGAAGAGAAAATGCTTAAGTTGCTTCGACAGGGCAAGGTGAGCAAATGGTTTTCGGGGATTGGGCAGGAGGCCATCAGCGTGGGCATCACACGTGCTTTGTTGCCAGATGAAATCATTTTCACATTGCATCGCAATTTAGGTGTTTTTACTTCCCGTGAAATGCCGCTTGACCGGCTGTTTGGCCAATGGCAGGGTACATTGACCGGCTACACCAAGGGCAGGGATCGCTCCTTCCACTTTGGCTCAATGGAGCATCATATTGTCGGCATGATTTCACATCTTGGCCCCCAATTGTCTTTGGGCGCAGGCGTTGCACTGGCCAATCGGCTGGCAGGTGACAAGCGTATCTCAGTTGCTTTCTCCGGAGAAGGGGGTACAAGTGAAGGTGAATTCCACGAGGCGCTGAACACAGCCGCTGTCTGGCAACTACCGGTCATCTTTGTGATTGAAAACAATGGCTACGGCTTGTCGACACCAACACACGAACAGTATCGCTGCAATAACATCGCCGAAAAGGGGCCTGGCTATGGTATGCGTTCCCTGATTATCGACGGCAATAATATTCTGGAGGTTTTTAATACCATCCGCCAGCTGGCTGCAGAGATGCGGGAGAAGCCCGAACCCATCCTGCTGGAGTGTATGACCTTTCGCATGCGCGGACACGAAGAAGCGTCGGGTACCAAGTATGTACCCAAAGAGCTTTTTGAAATTTGGGAAAAGAAAGATCCGCTACAGAATTATATCAACTACCTGACAGAGATAGGTCTGCTGACGGAGGCGCTGCAAAAAAAGTACCAACAGCGAATTAAAAAGGAAATTGAAACTGCGCTCGAAGTGGCTTTTGCGCAGCCGGAGGCTCATTCAACAGAGGAACAGGAGTTGGCCGACGTGTATGCTCCCTTCGTGCCGGTGCCTGCTCCGCCGTCTGCTGAGGCCGGGCAGTGCGAAATGCGATATATTGATGCTATCAGCGACGGCCTCAAGATAGCCATGCAGCGGCATGAAAAGCTGGTACTTATGGGGCAGGATATTGCTGCCTATGGCGGTGCTTTTAAGATTACAGAAGGATTCCTCGACGCATTTGGTGCTGATCGCGTGCGCAATACACCTCTTTGCGAGAGTGCTATCGTAGGCGTTGGCCTGGGACTTAGCCTGAGAGGGTGGAAATCTATGGTTGAGATGCAGTTTGCGGATTTTGTAAGTTGTGGCTTCAACCAAATTGTCAATAATCTGGCCAAACTGCATTATCGTTGGGGACAAAATGCAGATGTGGTTATCAGGATGCCAAGCGGCGGGGGGGTAGGCGCAGGTCCCTTTCACAGCCAAAGCAATGAGGCCTGGTTTTTCCATACACCTGGTCTGAAGGTAGTTTTCCCTTCAAATCCGGTCGATGCCAAGGGCTTACTGCTGGCAGCTTTTGATGATCCCAATCCTGTCATGTTTTTTGAACACAAGGCGCTCTATCGGCAAATCAGCGCTGAAGTGCCTGAGGGCTACTATACCACGCCTATCGGCAAGGCTTTGTTGGTCAGTGAGGGTAAGGACTTGTCCATTATTACGTATGGGATGGGTGTCCATTGGGCCAAGCGTTTGTGTGAGTCCAAAGGCATTGATGCTGATATTCTGGACTTGCGCACATTGCTTCCATTGGACTATGCTGCCATCGATCAGACGGTCAAAAAGACCAATCGTGTGCTTGTCCTGCATGAAGATACGCTCACCGGCGGGATAGGCGGCGAAATAGCAGCTTACATCAGTGAGCACCTTTTCCAGTATCTCGATGCACCTGTACTGCGGGTAGGAGGACTGGATACACCGATTCCTTTTTCGCCTACCATCGAGCGGGAAGTATTTATGCCTGTCAATCGCTTTACCAAGGCAGTGGAAAAGCTGCTGCAGTACTAGCTTGAGCAAGTACACCTTTCACAGAGATACCCTTAGACAGCCTTTGGCGGCCAGGGCCGCCAAAGGCTGTCTAAAGGATGTATCCGTATTTTTTGGAAAAATCAAAATTTTACAGAGCAGACAGGCTCATTCAGCCTCGTTCTTCCCAGACTATTTGGCCGGCCGCGTTGATATAGGCCCATTGGCTGTTGGGAAGGCTCACGCGTGCCAGTCTGTTACTAAAAGTATCAGCAGCAGAGAAAGAAGGAGGTATCTGCCATTCGCCATCGGTATTGATATAGCCCCATTGTCCATTGCGTTTAGCAGGTGCCAGTCTGCCAACAAACAGGCCTGCACCTTCCAGCGTACAGGGAATGACGATGTCTCCCGCCCGATTGAGGTAGCCATAGCGTCCGTTTTCTTTAACAGCGGCAAGACCCTCACTAAAATCACCCACCCACTCAAATACGGGTGAAGCAGCCCACTTTCCGTCTTCATCCAGAAAACCGTAGCGTTCATTGACTTTAATAGCAGTACGCCCTTCGTAATACTGAACGGGAATCTCCCCTTCCCGCCAAGGCAAGCGCGGCGGGATAAGTATCTTACCTTGCTGGCTGATAAGACCCCAGCGATTATTGCTGATGATGACGGCCGCAGCGCCGGTAAATGGCAGTGCCAGCTGAAAAGCAGGCTCAATGAGCCATTGCCCCGCATTGTCGATATACCCGTACTGGCTTCCCAGCTTCACAGGCGCCATCCCTTCAAAAAAGGGCATGGCATGGTCGTAGACGGGATCAATGGCGTAATGCCCTGTGGGATCAATATACCCGTAACGGCCTTTCATGCCCACAGCCCCTATTCCTTCAGTGAAGTCGAAGGCAATATCAAAAAAGCAGTCTATAGCCAGCTCACCACTTGCATCTATATAACCCCATTGCTGTGCCAGCAGGACTCTGGACAACCCTGATTCAAAATTGCCAATCTGCCGAAAAAAATGCTTCAGCAGCGGCCGTCCCCACAAATCAAGGTGCACCCAATAGTCAAGCAGCTGCACCTTGGCAAATCGATTGACAAAGGCTTCTGCAGCCAGATACTGTGGCTCTATCACTGTGGCTGCCCGCTCATCCATATATCCGTAGCGGCCACGGCTTCGGATTTTATATCTGTTTGCTTCTGTCATGCAGGGTAAATATCATCCCGTATTCATTGTACAGCCAGCCGCCGGCACTGGCTTTGGCCGGGTGGCATGTAAGGCACATCATTATTTTTGTCTGAAAAATAGCGACATAGGCACCCCGTTAAAATCGAAATGCTTGCGAAGCTGGTTCTCCAGATAATTCCTGTAGTCCTCCCGAATCTGTTTAGGGTGATTACAGAAGAACACAAAGGCCGGATAAGCCAGAGGCAATTGCGTGATATACTTGATTTTGATGAAATTACCGCGGTAGGCAGGAGGCGGGAAGCGATCAATGGCTGCCTGCATGTGCTCGTTCAGTTCAGAGGTTTTTACCTTGCGCGAGCGATTGCCATGCACCTGCAGTGCGGTCTCTACCGCCTGGTAAATCCGCTGCTTCTCCAGCGCAGAGATAAAGATGATCGGAACATCCGTGAAGGGAGCTATGCGTTCCCTGATGACGCGTTCGAAATCCCGGGCTGTATTGGTCTCTTTCTCAACCAGATCCCACTTGTTTACCAAAATGACGATACCTTTGTGGCGTCGCTGTGCCAGGCGGAATATGTTCATATCCTGCGCTTCCATGCCCAGGGTCGCATCGATCATCAACAGGCATACATCACACTCTTCCAGCGCTTTGATGGCACGCATGACAGAATAAAACTCCAGGTCCTCTTCTACCTTGGCCTTCTTGCGCATGCCGGCGGTGTCGATAAGGAAAAATTCTTTATCGTACTTTTTATAGTGTGTGTAGATGGCATCCCGGGTGGTGCCGGCTATATCCGTAACGATGTTGCGCTCTTCGCCCAGCAATGCATTGGTGAGACTGGACTTGCCTACGTTGGGCTGCCCCAGTATGGCCAGGCGCGGTATTTCGCGTGCCTCTTCGTCGTTTTCCTCAATATGCTCGACAACCGCATCCAGTAACTCGCCCGTACCACTGCCAGTGATAGAGGACAGAAAGAAAGTATTTTCGAAGCCCAGCGACCAAAACTCGTTGGCTTCCAGTTGTCGTTGAGAATTATCAACCTTATTGACAACCAGGTAGACAGGCTTCTTGACGCGCCTGAGCATGTCGGCTACCTGTTCATCCAAATCGGTGAGTCCCGTAGTTACATCTACCATGAAGACCAGCACATTGGCCTCTTCAATGGCTATCTGTACCTGCGCCCTTATCGCCTTCTCAAAAATGTCTTCCGAATCGCGCACAAAACCACCCGTATCAATGACTGTAAAAGTCTTTCCGTTCCAGTAGCTGGACCCATAGTGGCGATCGCGGGTAACGCCACTGATATCGTCAATGATGGCCTGCCGCTCACCGATCAGGCGATTAAAGAGCGTGGATTTTCCCACGTTTGGCCTGCCGATGATTGCAACAATATTGCTCATGTTATGTATTGCTTCAAAACGACAAAGATAATTGAATTCTCGGATTTTTTTTGCAGCAAGTGTCGCTGCAGCTATATCAGCCATGGCCTATACTAAAAGAAAAAGAAAAAAATCTAAACTTTTTGAATACCCCTCGGTTTTACAAATGTGTGTAACTGCTAAGCGTTTCTTTTACATCAGTAGCTACATGTGATTTTTGAGTGCCGGATACTGGCTTTGCAATTGTTCAGACCATACGCTTTTCACTTATTTATCGATGCTAACTTGACCTCCGCAGGGCTAATTCCCCTTATCGGACTGCATGTTTCTTCGCTAAAAAAGCCATAACAACCAGCTTTAATGGAAGCAAAAATAGTCTCCGTTTTCCGAAAAGAGCATTTCAATGCTGCACATCGTCTGCACAACCCTGATTGGTCAGACGAGCAAAATGTTGCCATTTTTGGAAAATGTAACAACGCCAATTACCACGGACATAACTATGAACTGATTGTCCAGGTTACAGGAGCCGTAGACGCGGATACAGGCTATGTGATTGATATGAAAGTTCTCTCCGACTTAATTAAAGAAGAGGTAATTGAACCTTTTGACCACAAAAACTTAAATCTCGACACTGAAGAATTCAGCCAGCTAAATCCCTCTGCAGAAAATATCGCTATCGTTATCTATGAGAAGTTGCGAAAAAAGCTGAACTCATCGCTGTCTTTAAAAATTCGTCTATATGAAACAGAAAGGAATTTCGTTGAGTACCCTGCGGGCACATAACACTCGCTTCATGGTAAACGACGATGCTATAGGAGAGGATCATGTGGGTACATCTGCCAACACGCCGCTCCGACCCGATGCTTTCGATATGAGCAATCAGGAGAAAAAGGCTTTGATTGCTACTCACTTCCGTGCTATCATGGAGACCCTGGGCTTGGATCTGACGGACGACTCGCTCAAAGGTACACCTGACAGGGTCGCTAAGATGTATGTGGAAGAAATTTTTTCTGGTCTCGATCCTGCCAATCGGCCTGCAGCTACACTTTTCGAAAATGCCTATAATTATGAAGGCATGCTGGTAGAAAAGGATATTTCCTTTTTTTCCAATTGCGAGCATCATTTTGTGCCAATCTACGGAAAGGCTCATGTTGCTTATTTTTCCAGTGGTAAGGTCATTGGTTTGTCAAAGCTCAACCGTATCGTGCAGTACTTTGCTAAGCGCCCGCAGGTACAGGAGCGATTGACCATTCAGATTGCCAACGAACTGGCTGAGGTGCTTGAAACGCCGAGCGTAGCAGTGCTGATCGACGCCCGCCACATGTGCGTATCTTCCCGCGGGGTCAACGATATATCTTCCAGCACGGTCACTTCTTACTTTGGTGGTGCATTTGAAGACGAGCATGTACGCGAAGAGTTCCTTCGCTATGTATCCCTGTCAAAAGGCAGCGACGGAAAGTAGGGCTTATCAGGGATTTTCACCAGGCTCCCAATAATCCTTTTTGCAGGACTTTCACCCTCTTGTAAGCTAATATAGCACAGGTCAGGGAACTGCAAAAACCGAGAGTACGCGAAAAATTATGTTCGCCGGTAAATATCCCCGGATCTACACCGGGCCAATCAATCGGTCAGGAGTTCAAATTCTGTACGACGATTGATGGCTCGGGACGCCTGGCTGTCATTAGCGATTAGGGGGCGGTTTTCTCCGTAGCCTTTGTATCGCAGCCTGCTTGCATCAATGCCATAGGCAAGAAGTTGTTCGTAAACGGCTTTCGCCCGCTGTTCGCTGAGTTGCAGGTTGCTGTCAGCCGCACCGACGTCATCGGTATGGCCGTTGATTTGTATACGCAATGCCGGATTTTGCTGTAACAGGTTTGCAAGCTGCCGTATCTCTGCCAGAGCTGTCGGCAGCAAAGTAGATGATCCTGTTTCGAAGAGTACATTTTTGAGAACAACAGCTTGGCCTGGCGTCTGTGTTTTAATGCTACCCTCCAGCCCTTGCAGCTTGATGTGCAGCGAAAAGGGCTGATCAAAACTATGCTCCCCGCTCAATTCGAATCGATCCGAATAGAAGAGGTAAGCGGGGGCACTCACATTGAAAGCATAATCTTGGCCACCGGGCATAACCAAAAGAAATTCTCCCTGCTCATTGGTCCTGATCTGGTAAGTAGGCTGCAGGTTGCCATCGCTGAAGATAGCGACCGTAGCGGCTGCTATGGGCTTATCATCAAGGGTGGTTACCTTCCCCCGCACATAGGTACAAGCCAAAGGACGGAGCTGCTCAGGTATGTTGAATGCATAGATGTCAGTTTGCTTACCCTGAGCCTGCTGGCCTGCATCAAAGCTAAAGTAGGCTGTTTGTCCGGATAAATCAATAAACAGCCCCCCTTCGTTGTTGGGTGTATTGATTGGATAGCCCAGATTGACAGGCCGGCTCCACTGCCCCTGTTTGTTGCGCCGGCTGATAAACAGGTCGCTTCTTCCCATGCCAGGGTGTCCGTCTGACATAAAATAGAGCGTCTGGCCGTCGGGATGTATGAATGGCGCCTGCTCATTGCCGGGCGTGTTGATACTGTCGCCCAAATTTTCTACCCTCGCCCAGCGGCTGCTGCTGTCCAGATGGGCTACCCACAGGTCACGTCCTCCTTTACCACCACTTCGTTCACTTGCAAAAAAGAGCTGACGGCCATCTGCCGACAAACTCGGCTGCGAGTCCCAGGCTGTTGAGTTGATGACTGCCCCCAGATTAACAGCGGTGGTCCATCTGTCTCCTTGCTGGTAGCTCTGGTACAAGTCGCAGCTGCCCAACGCGTCACGCCGGCCGCAGGCAGTAAAAATAATTTGCCTGCCATCAGCAGCCACCGTATGGGCCCCTTCGTTGAGCGCCGTATTGACACCCACCAAGGGTTGCCCTTTGCTCCAGCTACCGTCTTCGTTCCGCTGGCTGTAGTAAAAATCCTCACTGCCTGCATGCCAGGATGTATATATGAGATATTTTCCGTCAACAGTAAGGACAGGCAGGTATTCAGGTGCACGGGTATTAATACTGTCGCTTAGAGGGTAGGGAGCAAAAGGTAATGGATTTTTGACCGCTTCGGCAGCAAATTCGCAGTTGAGCAGATAGGCAGCAGCTTTTTCCCTCAGTACAGCTCTTCCACCGGGAATGGCCAGAAATTGCCGGAAATGAGCGGCTGATTCATCGAATTTTTCGAGCCGCAACTCTGTTACAGCCAACTGGTAGATGGCGGCCTGGTTGTAGGCGGCATCCATGCTGAGTACTTTTTCATAAGCGGCCTCTGATTCGCGAAACATGCCGTTATCGTGATAGATACCACCAAGCAACAGCCAGCCATCAATCAGGGAGGTATCCATCCTGACCAACTGGTTGGCGAGTTTCATGGCATCATTAAGTCGCTCTTCATCCACGGCAACACGCACTTCTGCATACAGCTTGGCAGCCCGCCCGCTGAGTGAGGCTACTGTGTTGTAGGATTGTGCATTCAGGCCTGAAAAAATACATAGTAAAGCAGTAGTCAGTATACTGATGCGTCGTCCGCAAAAAATAAAGACTTTCATAAAATTGGTATTGAAGCGTCCTCCGCTAGTGTTTAGCACGTTTTCTGTATTCCTGAAGACCTTGTAAGGTTCTTTTATATGGGTTTGCACCTTTCTCTCAGTCAGCAAATGTTGACTATTCTCCTTCAGAATCCGATACAGCGTGAGCAAACAACTCTTTTGAACCGCAAGGCCTGTAGACATGCTCGAAGGTACTGTCAGCCTTGCCCACAAATTTCTGCCAGGCATTCGTCGAGGTCTTTATTTGTATTCACAGCGGTACAAATAGCGGGTATTGCAGAATCACAAAAGCTGAAAATTTGCTCCGGAGCCCGGATAAAATATGGGGCAGGTCATTATAACGACAAAGGACAGGTATACGTATACGATACCTGCTACGACCGGTAAAAAAACAAGCAGGGATCTCTATGCTGCGCAGACTATGTACATATAGGTACCAATTTGGAAACCTGTGAGATCTAACAGGAAATCTACCGTAAGACAAGCCCGCAAGGGCGCCCGTTTACATAAGCTTATCAATCTCCCCCTTGATGAAGCTACCCAACTCACGTACATAATCTTTGGAAAAATCAAAGCTGATACCGACCGTTGCGTATACCTCCCCGATGGGGCGGGTATATCCCAGCCGCAGCGCCGCCATATATCGCTCGAGGGTAGCTACGGGATCTTCCCGATACTGTTTCCAGATAGCGATGGCCCCCAGTTGCGCCATACCATACTCGATGTAGTAGAAAGGAACCTCAAAAAGATGCAGTTGCTTGTGCCATAGGTGAGCAGCATACTCTTCGAGGCCTGAATGATCCACCAGGCCGGACTTGAACTCGGAGAAGATATCCAGCCACGCCTGCCGACGCTCTGCGCGGCTGTGTTGCGGATGTGTATAAATCCAGTGTTGAAACTTATCGATGGTAGCAATCCAGGGGAGCACTTTGAGCGAAGTTTCGAGCTGATGCAGCTTAGCTCGCCGCAAAGAAATTTCATCGGGAAAGAATACATGCCAATGATCCATAGAAATCAACTCCATGGTCATGGCGGCCAGTTCCGCGATCTCTGAAGGCATTTTTTTGGAAGCACTCAGCCGCAGGTGGCGCGAAAGATAAGCATGAATCGCATGGCCGCACTCATGCAGGAGCGTGCGCATATCGCCCACTGACTGGGTAGCATTCATGAAAATGAAAGGAATACCCGACTTCAGCAGCGGCATGTTATAGCCACCAGGCCGCTTACCGGGGCGGGAGGCGAGATCCAGCCGCTTCATATCGCGCATCGTGACCAGTACCTCTTTGAACAGCGGGTGAATGTCACCCAAACAGGCAATGGTCTTTTCCAACAACTCCTCTACGTCGCTGAAAGGTCGCAGAGGGCTGTCGTGAAAAATATCCACATGTAAATCCCAAGGCCGCAGTTGCGGCACCTCCAGTGCCTGCTGCCGCTTCTGCAGCAGATCGTCCAGCAGGGGTAAAACCTCACCCGCGATAGAATCGTGGAAATGCAGGCAATCTTCTATAGAGTAATCAAAGCGACCCAACGAACGGAAGCGATAGTCGCGGAAATTGGCAAAACCTGCATTGAGCGCCATGGCGTGCCGCTTTTCGAGCAGCTGATCAAACAACGACTCCAGGTGGTCAGCATCCTGCAGGATGCGGCGGTTGATGGTATGATAGACCGTTTCCCGATACTGGCGGTCGGGCTCCTCCAGTAAAGTTCCGGCCTTCTGCAGCGTCATTTGCACTCCGTTAACACCCACTGTCATGTCGGAGAAAATCTTACCATGCTCCTTGCTGAGCAACTGAACCGCCGTGCCCAGTTCGATATTATCTTCCCGGAATAACTCCACCGCATTGCGTACCCCGCGAATATAGATACCGTACTGTACAGGATCGAGTGCATCCGTGAAAGGGCACTCAATAAAACATTTGTTGAGCAAGTGGTCGTATTCGCTAATATGAGGTGACAACTCTTCTACGGAACGCTGGTAGGCTTGCAGCGCCTTCTCGTCGGTGCTGTCGATGGTGATGCGGATATACAGCCACGCAAAAGCTTCGCTCACGAAGGCATCGAGTTCACTGCGGTCGAGCAGCCATTGTTCCAGGCCGGCGACATGATCAATCCGGCGACCCAGCAATTCTTCGTAGTAAGGACGAAGATGCTGCCAGGAGGTGAGTTGCATACGGCGGGGCAGGTAAGCCCGCGGTTTTTGCCGCGGCATGGACGTTGCTTTCATGAGCCTTTCATTATTCAATCGGTTCGCAAGCCGGGACGCAGCCCATAAACGGGTTGCGTCCCGGCCTTATCTTTTGGTCGTGTTTACGCTTCTTCTTCGTCGGCAACAGCTTCGCTCGTCAGGGCTCCTTTGGCATGCAGGAAAGCAAACCATTTGATTACTTTCTTTACATCCCCGGCATGCACACGATCCCGGTCATAGTTGGGAAGTATGCTGCCAAAATAAGCGAATAGCTGGTCGCTCGATGCATCGGCAGCTACTACGGGCGTTTCTGCCATAGCTGCGAGCATTAATTCAAATACCTTCTTCAGTTCAATCGATTCGCCGTCGTCAGTGAAGATGGCCAGTGATTCCAGCGGCGTAAACTGATACTGCCGCGACGCAGCAAACCGCCGTTTCCCACTATCCATATCTTCAATGATTAACCCATTTGACCGATTGCCGATGACGCGGTAGAGACCGGGCATTCCGGTGACTGATACAATCTTTTCCAGATTCATAAAGTAACAATAGCTTTAATTGAGCGCAAAGCTACAAATTAAAGACC
Source organism: uncultured Saprospiraceae bacterium (assembly GCA_964441755.1). GTDB lineage: Bacteria > Bacteroidota > Bacteroidia > Chitinophagales > Saprospiraceae > JAUMBM01. Next base: position 36,916 of record CAYTVG010000013.1, on the reverse strand, counting down.
ATTGCAAGCGATTGGAAGGGAATCTTTGAACGATTCAAACAGATGTGATAAGTAGATAACTCTTCAAAGCCGCTATAAAGGTAAGAGTTTTTTTCTATATGTTCCAATAGCTGCACACGAATTATTTTACAGTCAGCTCAAAACGGGCTTTTTAACTGGCTGAAAAATAGGGAGTGTTGCCGATTTTGCAGTTTGTAACGGGTATGAATGGCTTGTTTGGGATTTTTTTTTAAGGTTTCCCAAGACCACCCTCCTTCTGATTTTTACCTTTTTTGAGTCAACTGTTGCCCGATATGCTATTTCAAAAAAGCAGCGGTGCGTGAAAAAGCAGCTTGCCGGGAGGGGTCTAAGCGTCCGGATTTGTTGTAGGTGCTGGCATTTCCTTCCGTATGCTGAAGGTGAAAATGGCACCTTTCCCGGGGACCGAGGATACATCGATCTGTCCGCCGTGGAGTTCCACGATTTTTTTGCACAGTGCCAGACCAATGCCTGTGCCACTGTAATCGCTGGCGGGATGTAGCTTTTTAAACAGCAAAAAGATGGTTTCATGAAATTCTGAAGAGATGCCAATACCGTTGTCGGCTACGGAAAAATGCCAGTAGTCGGCAGACTCCCGCCCGCTTATCTCAATATGGGGTCTTTCCTGTAAGGGACCAAATTTGATGCCGTTGACAATCAGGTTCATAAATAGCTGATGCAACTGGGTGTAGCTGCCCCGAATGGTCGCCGGCAGGTTTTGATAGCTGATGCAGGCATTTTTTTCTACCACATAACGGGTGATCATTTTTTCAATATCTTCCATCAATAGCTGCATATTGACCTCTGCGGCTGTCTGTTTTTCAGTATTGACGCGTGAGTACAACAGCAGGTCCTCTATGAGATCGTTGAGCTGGTTGGCGCCATGTGCAATGAAATACAGATACTGCCGGGCTTCTTCATCCAGCTTTTGCCCCTGTTTTTTTTCCAGCAATTGTGCAAAAGTGCGTATGGTGCGCAAGGGTTCGCGCAGGTCGTGGCTGGCGATGTAGGCAAAATTTTCGAGTTCAAGGTTAGAATCTATGTAGGCCTGGAGTTTTTTATTTTGCACATCCAGCTCCTGCAACTGTTGCTGTATAGCTTGTTCGGCATTCTTTGCCTGTGTGAGATTGCGTAGTACAACCATGATCTCTGAAGGCTCCAGAGCGAGTATTCGCGCCTCAAAGTACAGGAGATGCGTCTGCTTGGGCCACACAAATTCGAACTGTCTGAGGTCGGCAAGCTCAGCAACTGCCTGAGCAATGTTGTAGCGGATGCCCTGTGCAACAGGAGGGGGCATCCAGTTCCACAAGTAGGTATATTTTATCTGTTCGAGTTTGATATCCAGCGGTTCCAGCTCGTGGGCAGGCGCAAAGGCGTCCATGACAAACCCTTGCTCATTGACGAGCAGCTTGATGTCGGGCAGCGCTTTCATGATTGCCCGCAGCCGGTTGTGCCCCCGGTTGATGGTAGTCACCGGATCAGAGGGGCCATTGATTTCGGTTGCCAGCACGACGGTTAGCCGGTGGTGACCGTCGGCTGTCCACAGCGGATAGATGGTGTTGCGCAGCCAGCGCGAGCTGCCATCGCGCAGGTAGTAGCACTCCTCCTGAGTGAAGCTGGGGGTTTTGAGTTGGCAGGCCATTTCCAGCTGCCGGCGGGCAGGGCCATAATCGGCCGAAAGGATGGCTGTCCAGAGGCTTTTCCCAAGGAGTTCAGCCACTTCTACATCCAGCATGCTGCAGAACTGCTGGTTGGCATAGACGATGTTGCTGTTGCTGTCGAGATAGTAGATACCAAGGATATCGCTTCCCCTGATGAGCTGCAGCAACTCATCCTGTCCGGGCCAGTCGGCCGAATATGTAGGTAGGTGCGCTTCCATAAGGCAGCTAGTTTACGGCCTGCTCGACCAAATTGGGTGTCTCAATAGCCAGTTTTTTACCCAGCGCTATGAAGGCTTCGGCTGCTGCAGGGCTGGCAAAAACCGGCGGCTTGTCACCTTCAGTGGTCCACTTGCCCAGAAGCGAGCAGTAAACATTTTGGCTCTGCCACCGCTCGACCTGCAGTCCCAGCTCTTCGAGCAAATCCAGCAGCCGGTTGATACGCCTAAGCTTGCTATCTTCAATGGGATCGGGGCTTTCCTGCAGTGAGCGCATCTCCTGATAAAGCCTTTCGCCGGCAGCCAGCTGCAGGGCTTCCGTATCGGTTAGTGGGATTCTCCATTTGCCAAACTCGGTTGCCAGCCGCCTCGCTTCGCGCCGGGGCAGCGCGGGATCTTTGATGAAGACATGCAGATCGCGGTTGAGCACAAAGCTGATCGCCGACAGATAAGGCTGTGGTAAAGGTATTGCAGCTTTCTGCATGCTGGTCATCAGCTGATAGTTGTCGTTAAAGATATGCCGGAAGACAACCTCTACCTGCTGAAGGCTGGCATCGGTAAGTTGCTGCAACACTTTTCGCTGTTCGTCGTGAAAAAGATGCGACAGACTGTACTGCCGGTCGCCCAGATACTGCTGCATAATGCCGAAGACCAATCCGAGATCTGATGCCTGGAAGGCGTCTGACAACTCGGCCACAAACGACTGGTACTGACCGGGCGTAAAATCGTTGCTTATCTTGCCGATCACATTCTGCTGGCCCAGGTGGAGGGCAGCAAAGGTGAAGCCCCGGCGGCTCAGGGTGAGCTTAGAGCGTGTGCTGACCCGGCCGGCAACAAGCTGAAAGCCCCCGGCTTCCCACTTGTCAAACGCGTCGCAGAGCAGTTGGTAATTAAAAATGTCCAGTTGCTCTGTGGCGGGCTCAAACAAGGAGGCAACAGCATAGTGCATGGCCACGCGCTCAAGGTCAATACGCGCAGGTATGATGGTCTGCAGGTAAGGTTCTGCTCCGTTGGCGTATACATTGCTCGGACAGGCGCGGAGCTTTTCCAGAAAAGACTCGTGCAGCGATACCCCCCGGACCTGCTGCGCATAATACATCGCCCGGTTGGCATACTGCAGTATCTGCATGGTTTCTATGCCGGAAATTTCGTCAAAAAACCAACCGCAGGATGTATACATCAGCATGCAATGCCGCTGCATCTCCAACAATCGCAACAAGCGCGTCCGGCTCTCTTCATCCCGGGCCGCGGCGGGCGCATAGCGATCAAAAAAACGGTCGATGCTGTCAGGTGATCTGTCGAGTATGACGGCTATGTACGCATCGCGCAGCGCCCAGGGATCCTGCGTAAAGGCAGCCGCTTCCTGCTCATACAAGGGTATTAGCTGGTCGCGCAGCCAGTCGAGGACAGCGCGCAGTGGTGCGCGCCAGTGTTGCCGCCAGCCGGGCTTGCCGCCCGAATTGCAACCGCAGTCGCTTCGCCAGCGTTCAACGCCGTGCACACAGCTCCACGAGCTGTTTTCGTGAATCTGCACCTCCCATTCGGGCGGGTGCAGCTCGAGGTATTCACCATAGATCGTAAGGGCAACATCTTCCTGCTGCCGCAAATAGTCCAGACAGTCGGCCAGGGCCATCTCGCCTTTGCGATGATGGTGGCCATAACTCTCCCCATCCGTAGCTATGTGCACGAGCTGGCTCTCCCCCCGCCCGTCAAAGGCTTCCCGGAGCCGGCGGGCAAAATATTTACCATCGTTGAGCAGCCCTTCAAAGGCTACCGCCTGGGAGATATTGCCGTCGTAAAAAAACAGGTCGATATGTTTGCCGCCAGGCAACAGGCAGCGGTAGGGGCGGCGGGTATCAACGCCATGCTCGAGCGGCTGCCAGCGGTCGCTGCCCAGGGGGCGCACCGCTTTGGCCTGTCGTGGAGCCAGTATGGTGAAAAGAATGCCCGCTTCAGCCAGCAGGCTCAGGGTGGGGGTGTCGACGGCTGTCTCCGCCAGCCACATGCCTTCGGGCTGCCGCCCGAAGCGGTGAACAAAATCCTCTATGCCCCAGCGAATCTGCGTGCGCTTGTCGCGCTCGTTGGCCAGCGGCATGATGATGTGGTTGTACACTTGCGCCAGGGCAGCCCCATGGCCGCGAAACATTTCCCGGCTGGCTCTGTCGCCGGCCAGCATGGCAGCATAGGTCGCAGGGTCGGCCAACTCCAGCCACGACAACAGGGTAGGACCCATGTTAAAACTTATCTGCGCATAGTTGTTGGTAATTTTGCTGATGTGGCCCTGTGGGTTAAGTATGCGGGCAGCAGCATTGGGTGCGTAGCACTCGAAGTTGATGCGCTCGTTCCAGTCGTGAAAAGGTGCAGCGCTGTCCTGCTGCTCAACGGCTTCCAGCCATGCATTTTCACGTGGTGGCTGGTAGAAATGTCCGTGGATGCATATATATCTGTTAACCTTTTTCATCGTTTTCTCTCTTTTTACCATGATCACTGCCGGCTGCCTGCCAGGGCTGCCGGCACAGGCAGCAGCGAATGCAGACACTGCCGCTTGCGCCTTTTACAAAGGCAAAAATAACTTTCTGCTCAATAGAACTCGATATTTATCCATGAATGAAGTGTTTTCATAGAAAAATCAGGTGTCGCTAGCGCTGAATTGTTTACGTTTGTTGTGTAAATATGTTCTTATGATGATGAAGAGATTATCGCTTTTGGTTTTGGTGCTCGTCGCTGTGCTCCGCGAGCCGTCCCGGCTGTCGGGGCAGTCGTCGACCTGGTCATTGGCGCAGTGTGTCGATTATGCACTCGTGAACAACCTGCAAATGAAACAGGCCGAGCTCACCAAACGCAATGCGGAACTTAGCCTGCGGCAGTCCCAACTCAGCAGGCTCCCCAACATCAACGGGCAAAGTAGCCTGGGTAATCAGTTTGGTCGTACCGTTGACCCCACAACCAACGCCTTCAATACCGAGCGTATTACATTCAACAGTTTCTCTATCAATGCCGGGGTGGTGCTGTTTGACGGTAATCGCATCAATACCCAGATCGAGCAGTCTAAGCTAGACCTGCAGGCCGCTGCCCTCGACCAGCAAGCTTCAGCCAACGACATCGCTCTGCTGGTGGCCAACACCTATCTGACCATATTGCTGGCAGAAGAGCAGGCAACCAACACCCGCCGCCGGCTTGAGCTCAGCCGTGCGCAGCTGGCACAGCTCGAAACTTTCATACGCACAGGCGCCCGCCCTGCCAATGACCGGCTGGAGCTGGAGGCAACCGTCGCCCGTAATGAGCAACTGCTCATAGAGTCCAACAATCTAGTTGCTATCAACTATCTGAACCTTAAGCAGCTGCTGCAGCTCGATCCGGCTACGCCTTTCCAACTGGAGACACCGGCAGTGAGCTTGCCCGAGGGCGTCCTTTCACAAGAGTTTACGCTGGAGCAGCTGTTTGTGTCTGCACTGTCGCTGCAGCCACAGATACTGGCCGCTGAGCAGCGGCTGGCATCGGCCGAGTTGGGGGAAAAATTGTCCCGCGCAGGCCTCTGGCCTACGCTCACGCTCTTCGGCAACCTCAATACGTCTTATTCGTCGGCGTTTCGCGATTTTCTCAATCCGGACTTGTCCAATGTAGTCACCGTACCCAATCCGGCACAGACGGTTTTGGTCAACGATGTGCCGGTGTCTATCACCACCTTCCGCCAGGAAGGGGTTATCTATCCGCGGACCGAGTATTTCTCACAGCTCAGCAACAACTTTGGCCAAAGCCTCGGCCTGAGCCTGCGGGTGCCTATCTACAACAACCACCTCACGCGGACGTCCATTGAGCGGGCCCGGCTGGGCGTTACAACGGCTGGTATCCAGCGCCAGCAGCAGCGCGACCAGCTCAAGGCCAATGTGCAGCGTGCACTGACCGACCTGTCGGGCGCCCGCGAAAGCTACCGGGCAGCAGCGCGCAGCCTGGAAGCTGCCCAGGCCTCATACAACAATGTAGATCGCCGCTATACAACCGGCGCTGCCAATAATTTCGAACTCACATCTGCTGCCAATGCGCTCGATCAGGCGCGTACCGAACTCAGCCGCGCCAAGTACCAGCTGTTGTTTAATTGGAAAGTGGTTGAGTTCTACCAGGGGAAACCGCTGGATCGCTAATAGCAACCGTCAGTTGTATTCTGTCATTCGAAAAATTTGTGCTTCCATGATAAAGAAAAAAGGGCGTACCGGCCGCTATGTAATCATCGGTCTCGTCATTGCCGGCATCGCAGCCGTGGCTATTGCAAAATCCCGCAAAGAAGAGGATATTAAAGTTTTTACCGATGTGGTCAAGCGTCGCGATATCCAGGAGATGGTTTCTGCCAGCGGCAAGGTGTTCCCCCGGCTTGAGGTAAAAATCAGCTCGGATGTGTCGGGTGAGGTCGTCGAACTCTATGTGGCAGAGGGTGATTCCGTGGTAGCGGGTCAGCTGTTGGCCAAAATTGATCCCGATACCTATCAGTCTCAGGTCGAAAGGGGTATGGCCGGTGTCAATGCTGCCAGTGCCCAGCAGGCTAACGCACGTGCCCAGCTAGAAACTTCGCGCGCGCAAAAAGAGCAGATCATCGCTCAGCTGGAAAATGCGCGCGAGATCCATCAGCGCAATGAAGAGCTGCGGCGTGAAGGGGTAATCTCTGAAGCAGACTTTCAGGCCTCCCGCTCAAATCTGCGCAGCCTCGAAGCCAATCTGCGCTCGTCAGATGCCAATATACGTTCGGCCGAAGAGTCTGTACGAGCTGCTTCTTTCAACGTACAGAGTGCTCAGGCTACGCTCAACGAACTCCGCACCAGCCTGCGGCGCACCACCATCGTAGCACCCATGAGTGGTATCGTCTCCCTGCTCAATGTAGAAAAGGGAGAAAGGGTGGTAGGTACCCTACAAATGGCAGGTACAGAGCTTATGCGCATCGCCAACCTGTCGGTCATGGAAGTACGGGTGGAGGTGAGCGAAAATGATATCCCCAGCGTAAAACTGGGCGACAAAGCCGAAATAGAGGTCGATGCTTACCTCGGCAGAAAATTCATCGGTAAGGTGACGCAGATTGCCAACTCTTCGACTACGGCAGGCAGCGCTGTGAGTGCCCTCACTTCTGAGCAGGTCACCAATTTTGAGGTGCGCATCGAGATTTCTCCCGATTCTTACCAGGATCTGGTGACGCCAAGCAAGCGCTATCCCTTCCGGCCGGGTATGTCTGCTACTGTAGATATCTTCTCGCGCCGCGAGAAGGGCGTCCTCAGTCTGCCTATACAGGCGGTAGCTACACGTGAGCTGGGGGAGGAAAAATCACGTGCAGGAGCTGACGGGGAGGAGGATGAAGGGGGCGCCCGCAAAAATCTCACGGAAGTTGTCTTCGCAGTGGATGCAGATACGATTGTACAGCTGCCGGTCGTAGTAGGGTTGCAGGATGACGAATTTATACAAATTATCGAGGGACTGAAAGAAGGACAGGTGGTGGTCAAAGGGCCTTACAATGCTGTAGCCCGCGAGCTGTCGATGGGCAAGAAGGTGAAGGTTGTAGAGGAAGATCAGTTTTATGAGCAGTCGGTCAACGAAAATAAACGCAACTAGGCATAATTTTTTGGGGGCGGCGCATACCGCCCCCAAAAAAGCAGTCAAAAGCAATCAATGCAGCATAGTTCTTACATTCGGGAAGCTTGCGTAGAATCGTTCGGGCAATCGGTTCGCGCCTGTCAGCAGGGGGCCGACAGGCTGGAGTTGTGTGGCGACCTGTCAGTCGGCGGCATCACGCCTGCACCTGCGCTCATTGAGCAGGTACTGGCTGCGGTGGTTGTACCCGTGCGTGTGATGCTGCGGCACCGGGGAGGCGATTTTTTCTACGATACACACGATTACACGCGCCTGCTGCAGCAGGCGCGCATGCTCAAATCTTTGGGTGTCAAAGAGGTGGTCAGTGGTATGCTGACGGATGACCGCAGCCTTAATCTCCGCCTGATCAATGACCTGCTCGATATTAATCCTGACTGGCACATCACTATTCACAAGGCTATCGACGATACGGCCGATCCGGTGGACGAAATTGTCCGGCTGGCATCGCTGCCGGCATCACTGAGCGTACTTAGCAGCGGCGCTGCACCCACGGCCGTCGAAGGACTCGACTGCCTGTCGGCTATGCTGTCGGCTGCGGGTGAGCGGGTCGAGCTGGTCGCCTGCGGCAAGGTGACGGCCGGTAATCTGGCCTCACTGCACGCACAATTGGGGGCAAAAGCCTATCACGGAAGACTTATTGTAGGAGATATTGGGAGCTGAAGGCGCAGCCTGTCGCCAAGAATTCCTGCAAATGATGCCGCCCATGCCAACGAAAATGTGTTCCTTTGCGTTATAATGAGTCCGTATGCGGCAGAGGCCGCAAGCTGGGTTGTCGCGCATAATCAAGGCTGCCACCAATATTACGTCAGCGATGTCCAATAGACGGACAGGCTCCAATCTAAAAATTACGACAATCGGGTTTGCGCGCTGTGGCAGGCACTGTGATTCGAACTGGCAGGCATGAAAAAAATCGATCGGCTGCTCCTGATAAGTTTTATCCCTCCTTTTATTGTCACGTTTGGCATTGCTACCTTCGTGCTGGTCATGCAGATTCTGTGGGTGTATATTGACGATATTGCAGGCAAGGGGCTGGGCATTCTGCTCGTTTTCGAGTTGCTGGCTTACAAAAGCGTCGGGCTCGCGCCTATGGCGCTGCCCATGGCCATCCTGCTTTCTTCCGTGATGGTCGTAGGAGGGCTGGCTGAGCGCTATGAGCTGTCGAGTTTTAAGTCTGCCGGCGTCTCTCTGCTTCGGGTCATGCGCCCGCTCATCCTCTTTGGTGCAGCAACCATGCTGGTCTCTTACTACTGCTCCAACAACCTCATTCCCGTAGCCAACCTGAAGTTTGGTTCGCGTATGCACGATATTCAGCGCAAGAAGCCTTCGCTGAGCCTCGATGCGGGGGTTTTCAACGACGATTTTACCGACTATGCCATTTATATTGGCAGTAAGAGCCGCGACGGCAGCCAGATCAGGGATATCATCATCTACGACCATCGCGATGCTGCTGCCGGCAAGCTTACGGAGATTGTTGCCAAGACCGGGCGCATGTATTCATCGGCGGATGGGCGCTATTTTATCATGCAACTGCAGGATGGCCATCAATATACCGAAACCGGCCCTGCCGGTCGCCGGGCAGATGGCTCCCACCCCTTTGTCAGGGTAGGTTTTCAAAGCTGGACCAAAGTCTTTGATCTTGGCGAGTTTGATCTTGCCCGTACCAATGAAGATCTTTTTACTTCCAACCGCGCTATGATGGGCAGTGCTCAGCTGCGCGTGGCCATCGACTCCATTGAGCAGCAGGTTGGCGAGCAGGTTGCTTCGATGAATAATTTTCTGGCGAGCTTTATCTCGCTCGTCCGGGTGGATACAAGTGTACTGGCACCCGATAACCACAACTGGATCAACCCGGCTGTCCTTGAGCAGGCGATTGCGGTGGAGACACAAAAGTTGACAGACTCGCTGCAGCGCACTGCAAAAGCCAGCCCCGCGGCGGAGCAAACAGCAGTGGTCGAGGGGCCTTCTCCCAACGCCAATGCCATCCGCAGTGACAGCTTTTATATCGGGCTTTACAAGGCCAGGAAGCAGAAAGGACTGGCCGTGAATAAGGTGCAACCTAAGAAACTGTTGCCGCCCGATTCACTGCAACGCCTGCGCAATCCGGTCGAAATATTCCCGCCGGATATTAGTTTTGCTGCCTGGATAGACCAGTTGCCAATCGAGCTAAAAAATCGTATCTATACCAAAGCCCGTTCATCAGTGCGCAGCATAGAAACACAGGCTGAGATGGCCGATCGCACGCTCGATGTCACGCGTGAAAATCTCGCCAAATTCGTCTACGAGCTTCATACCAAATACAGTCTGGCGGTTGTATGTATCATCTTTGTTTTCGTCGGTGCCCCTATGGGTGCAATCGTCCGCAAAGGAGGCTTTGGCTACCCGATACTCGTCAGTATCATCTTTTTCATCCTTTTTATCGTGCTAACGATCTTCTGTCGCAAGATTGCAGAGACCTTTATTGTGCCTGCGGTAGTAGCCGCGTGGATTCCCTGCCTTGTCTTGTTGCCGGTAGGTCTGTGGCTTACCACCAAAGCGATGAACGACAGTCCGCTCAAGTGGGGTCTGATTGATCAGCTGAGGGGGAAAATTGCTTTGTACAGAGAAGCCAAAAAGAATCAAAATGCTGAGACCCCGACATCTGCCGCTGTCTGAGCTGCAGGCCTCGCAGGCTGCCTTCACTGCTTTCTGGATTCCCGCTGCTTTTTTTATCAGCCTGGGAGCTGTCTGGCTGATGCTCATACCCGTGGGCGCAGAGTTGCTGTGGATAAATACCCACCGCACGGCTCTCGCCGACCAATTTTTTCAGTTGGCCACTCTTTTGGGCGAGGGCTGGGCATTTCTGGCAGTGACTATACTGCTGCTGTTTTATCGCTGGAAGTCGGCCTTGACGCTACCGCTACTGGGGTTTGTGGTGACCGTGGTAGCCCAGGTGTCTAAGCATTGGTTTGCGCACGACAGACCCTATCCCTACCTCAGCAAACTCGGTATCTGGCAGCAGTTGCGGCCGATTGAGGGGGTTGAGCTCCTGCAGGGGGCCAACAGTTTTCCCAGCGGCCATACCATGGCCGCCTTTGCGCTCTACACTTTTGCGGCCCTGAACATGCCCCGCCGCTGGTGGCTGGGGCTGTCTTTTGCACTGCTGGCTGTGCTTACGGCCCTCTCTCGCATGTACTTGTTGCATCATTTTCTGAAAGATGTGGTGGCCGGCGGCCTCACGGGCATAGCGCTGGCGCTGCTGTGGCAGTATACGCTGCTGTGGTTGTGGAAGGAAAACCGCGCTTAAATTTTAGGCGCGATTTTTCCAAAAACACCTTGGGCAGCTACGGCTGCTCAAGGTGTTTTTTTATATTTTTACAAAAAAACTGCCGGGCGGCCGGTGCCGCAGCGCTGCACAATCCTTACTCACTAAACACATGCTGCTATGTATAAGACGCTCATAAGTGCTGCCGAACTGCTCGGCTGCTACACCCGACCTGACTATGTGGTGATCGACTGCCGCTTTGATTTGTTCAATACAGCCGCGGGCCGGGCGGCTTACCTGCAGGGGCATATTCCGGGCGCTATTTATGCACATCTCGATGAGGAGCTGAGCGGTCCTGGGCGGCCCGGCATCAGCGGCCGCCATCCTTTGCCGGACGTAGCGGTGCTGGCGCAAAAATTGGGTAGTTGGGGTATCGATGCGCATAAGCAGGTGGTGGTATACGATGCGCAGGCGGGCGCCATAGCGGCCCGCCTGTGGTGGATGTTGCGCTGGCTGGGCCATGAGGCGGTAGCAGTGCTCGACGGCGGCTGGCCCGCCTGGCTCGCGGCCGGAGGGCCGGCCGATACGGCTGTGCCCGTGCCTGTGCCTGCTATTTTTACCCCCCACCCAAGACCCGACAGGCTGGTCGATGCTGCCGGCCTGGACCGGCTGCGGCACGACAGCAGCTATTTGTTGCTCGACGCCCGCTCGCCTGAGCGGTTTCGCGGTGAGGCGGAGCCGATTGACCCTGTTGCGGGTCATATTGACGGGGCGGAGAATGCGCCCCTGACGCACAACCTGATCGAGGGCCGATTCCGACCGGCCGATGAGCTGCGCAATCTTTACCAGCCGCTGCTGGGAGATCGTGCTGGTGAGCGGGTTGTATGTTATTGCGGATCAGGTGTTTCTGCTTGTCACAATATACTGGCAATGGTGCACGCCGGTCTGGGAGAGCCCCGCCTGTATCCGGGCTCGTGGAGCGAGTGGATTCATTGGGCGCATCTGCTGCCGGCGGTGGACGAATAATGCCGCTGCTTGCGAGCCTGCGTGCCGGACCCGTACCGGTTTATAGCAGGCGAGGCTACAGCCACCGACGCCGGCGGAAGTAGTACAACTGAAAAAGTACGATGCCAATCATGATGACCCACAATAAGTAGTAACCGTGAGGCCATTCGAGTTCGGGCATGTGCTTAAAATTCATGCCGTACACGCCAGCCAGAAAGGTGAGCGGTATGAAGATAGTGCTGATGATGGTAAGCAGTTGGATGACATTGTTCATGCGAAAACTGATCTCTGACAAGTAGAGATCCTGCAGGCCGTTGAGGAGGTCCCGCGTAGTGTCGGTCAGTTCGACCACACGGATGGCGTGGTCGAACAGATCCCGCAGGAATACGGGCGTACCGGGCGCTATCAGTGCATGCTCGCTGCCGGCAAAGCGGTTGATGGCCTCGCGCATGGGCCCGGCCAGCTTTCGCAGCGAGATAATGGCGATGCGCAGATCGTGGATTTTGCGTTTGGTGGCATCGGAAGGGCTGGTCATAATCTCTACCTCGAGGTTGGAGAGCTCTTCTTCCAACTGGTCAAGGACGACAAAGTAGTGGTCGACAATGGCGTCGATCAGCGCATACGCCAGGTAGTCGGTTGTGCGGCTGCGCATCCTGCTGCCGGGCATTTCCAATCGGCGGCGGACGGGCGCAAACAGGTCACCGTCTTTTTCCTGAAAGGACAGCAGGCTGTCACGGGTAAAAAAAATAGCCACCTGCTCGGTATCGATGTTCATCGTCTCCCGGTTGAAATCGAGGGCGCGCACCACCACAAACAAGGCCTGATCGTACTCCTCAAATTTGGGACGCTGGTGGATGTTTAGTACATCTTCGATGGCCAGCGGGTGCATTTGATAGCGGATACCCAGCTGCTCAATAAGCTCAATAGCATGCAGACCGCGCACATCATACCATTGAATACCCCCTGTGATGGTGGCATCGGGCAGGCTGTCGTGTGCAAGCTCGCAGCGGTAGTCCTGTTCGGTATACTGTGTAAGTGACACGTTGAGCTGCTCCAGGTGTTTTTTGCCGGTAAAAATCAGGCTGCCGGGGGGGCTGCCGCTCCGCTTGAGCTGAGGCGGAGCGGCAGGTCGTATACGGGAATGTTTATTTTTACCCATCTGCGTATGTATTGTCAGTGTTTACAGACTGTAAATCGTCAGCTTTCGTGTACAGCATTACAGGCAGATTGCTGAAATGCCGGACCGTCGGTCAATCTGCCATACCCAAAGCTTGACGGCATGGTGTACTTGGGGGTGTTGTCGTATGGCTGCAGATTGCGCCCGGCAGTTGCTATGGCAAAGGTATTCGATTTTTTATTCAGATTTATTGGTCAGGCCTTTAGCAGCCGACAGCCTGCGGCTGATCGTGCTGAAGGCCAGCAGCAGGGTCAGGAAAAAAGCGATACGCGCAATCATATCGCCCCAGCGGTGGTAGAAAGTGAGCTGGTCGTTGAGGACCATGCTGCCGCGCAAAGCGCCGGCGGTATTATAGGGTAGGGTGGCGGTAATGTCGCCCCGCTGATTGATAAAAGCCGAAATGCCTGTATTGGCTGAGCGCACCAGCGGTCGACGCCCTTCGATGGCGCGCAGACTGGCGAAGTAGAGGTGCTGCCGGTGGCCGGGGGTGTCATCCCACCAGCCGTCATTGGTGAGGATAAAAGCAGCTTGCGCACCCGGCTGCCCGTAGGCGCGGGGGCGCACGTATCCGCCGTAGTATTCGCCGAAGACTGACTCATAGCAGATGACGGGCGCAATGCGCGCTTTCCCCTGAAAGACTGACCGCCGGGGCTGTGTGCCCAGGCCGGCCGTAGTGCCTTCGAGTTGCTCAACCAAAGGCTCCATGAAAAACAAAACCCGCTTGAAGGGAAAAGACTCAGGGCCGGGCACCAGCTTGGATTTGCGGTAGGTCTGTACCTCCTGCCCCGCCACGCCCAGTTGTGCAGCCGAGTTGAGTGTCTCGTAGTAGATGCGCTGGCCGCCGCTGCCGCGCCTTTCCCGCGCCGCCTCGCTGAGGGGCTCGCCGGGAGCAAAATCGTGGTAGGCGTTGAGGCCGGTTACGAGCTGCAGTGCCGGATAGGCTGCCAGCCCTTCGCGCAGGTAGCGCAGTGCCGGATAGTCGTTGATCTGGCTTTCTTCGACATAACCAAAGCTGGTCTCGGGATAGACGAGGTAGTCGACGGTACTGTCCAGCTTACTGAGGCTCAAGTCGAGATAGCGGTCGGCCTGCACATGCTCGGGCAGCGTAAATTTCTGGTAGTGAGGCTCAAAATTGGGCTGTACAGCCACAACCTCTATACGGCTGCCTTCTTCCCGGTAGGTGTAGTAGCGGTAAAAAGAAAGCAAGGAGGGGATGGCCAGGAGCAGCAGCGCCAGCGCCAAAGGGCGCACAGGGCGGCTGCCGGCGCCCTGCCACCATTGGTAGAGGAGCAGGTTGGTCAGCCATATCCACCAGCTGCCGCCAAAGACGCCTGTGTATTCATACCACTGCACCCAGGCGGGAAACTGTGCGAAGCTGTTGCCCAGCGTAAGCCAGGGCCAGGTGAGATCCCAGTTGTAGTGCAGGTATTCAAAAGTCAGCCAGTAGGCCACCAGCGGCGCGTAGCCCAGCCGCGGCATGGCACGGCTGCTCAGCAGCCAGCCAAGCCAGGGCAGCAGCATAAGCAGGCTGTTGACGATGATGGCAAAAAGGCCGGCGGCCAGGGCCGCATTGGCCACCCAGTAGGTGGACAGTATGTTCCACAGCATCAGCCCCAGCCAGGCGTAGGGCCAAAAGTCGCGCAGCGGCCGCGCCGCCTGCCGGCTCGCCTGCGCGAGCGCCAGCATGGGCAGCCAGCCCACAAACATCAGCCAGGGCGCGGGCAGCAGGCCCGGAAATCCCAGCCCCAGCAGCACGCCCCCCAGGCTGGCGAGACCCATTTTTTTCCATACGGCTGTGCCCCCCCTGCGCTCCAGCAGGCGCGCCCAAAAGAGTGCGATGAGTGCCCATGCGGACAGGAAGAGCCAAAGTGGGCGATGACCCCACAGCAGCTGCTGTGCGTCAAGCTGTATCATCTGGCGGGCACTGATCACCGCCACCAGGGCCGACAGGCCGGCCGTCGGCCAAAAGTATTGGTTTTTCAAGAATCGTTCTTTTGTTGGTTCCTTTGAATGCGGTTTTAACAAACAAGATGCGTGCTTTGATGCAAGATTAAGAAATTCCTTTTTTACCTTTGAACAAAAAACAGGTGTCATGAAAAAATGGATGAAAACGGGGCTGCTGGTATTGGCTGCCGTGCTGGTGCTTATGCAGCTAATCCCTATCGACCGCTCAGTTCCTGCTGTCAACGAGGGGGATGATTTCCTGGCTATAGTCAATCCTATACCCGAAACCGCTAAACTTATCGAGTCGGCTTGCTATGACTGTCATTCCTATAAGACCAACTATCCCTGGTATGCCAGAGTCGCACCGGTTTCGTTTTTTGTCAATAATCATATTCAGGAAGGCCGCGAGCATCTCAATTTTTCAACCTGGGTCTCCTACGGTGGTGAAAAGCAAAAACATAAACTCGAAGAGTGCGCTGAGGAAATTGCTGAGGCACACATGCCCGAGAAAACCTATACGTGGATGCATGCCGGCGCACGCCTGACCGATGATCAGCGCAAGTCGCTTTCTATGTTTTTTGATGCGCTGAAACTGACGGTACCTCACCGGCGCTACGAAGAAGACTAAATTACACGGGTACGTACGATGCGCGCTGGCCTCTCTGGTTTTCCGCCGGATTTTTTTGCCTGCAGGCAGAAAAATCCGGCGGGCACGGACATATATCAGCAGTACTGATATATGTCCGTTCTCTCAAGTTTTTTTCACCTGCCTGCGGATTACCTCCCTTGTGACCGACAGTCCGCGGCAACAATACAGACGGCTATGACAGACCGCATCTATGTGGCAGCAACCAGTCAACACGTTGGAAAAACTACCTCCACCCTGGGCCTGGTAGAAGCACTGCGCGAGCGCAGGCATTCCGTTGGCTATTGCAAACCGGTGGGGCAGCAGTTTGTGGACCTGGGCGATCTCAAGGTCGATAAGGACGCACTGCTTTTTTCTAAGGTGATGGGCTTCGAGCTCAAGGCCGAAATTCATAGCCCGGTTATCGTTGGCGCAGGGGTTACGCGCGAGTATCTCGATGATCCGGCAAGGTTTGATTTTGCCGACCGTATACTCGAAGCTTCCAATGTGCTGCAGCAGGATTATGAGATTGTCGTTTATGAGGGTACAGGACATCCCGGGGTGGGAAGCGTGTGTGATATGTCTAATGCCGATGTGGCCAAGCTGCTGGGTGCGCCTGTTGTCATGATTGTCGAGGGGGGGATCGGTAATACCATCGACAGGCTCAATATGAGTGTCGCGCTCTTCCGGGAGCAAAAAGTGCCCATCATGGGGGTTATCATCAATAAGGTCATCCCGGAAAAACTCGAGCAGGTGAAGTATTATGTAGGCAAGAAACTGCTGCAAATGGGTATCCCGCTGCTGGGGGTGCTGCCTTATGACCAGACACTCTCCAATCCCATCATGGAGGGTGTACGCACTGCAGTCAACGGGGTAGTCCTGATGAACGGGCATCGGCTTGACAATCGGGTAGAAAATGTGGCGTCTGGCTCGCTGATGGATAAACAGGAGTTTAGCCAGCTCAGAAACCTGCTCATCATCGTAAGCTATCGCCGTCTTGAGAGTGTTATCCACGCACTGGAAGAGCTCGAACATAAAAATGACCAGTGCGTCTCGCTGGCCGGGATCATCCTCAATGGCGAAAATGAATACATAACGGATATTCAGCACAATCTTCCCGGTCGCGAATACCTGGACAAAAATGAGATTCCTGTCATCGCTACCCAGCTTGATACGTATGGCTCCGCCATAAAAATCAGCCGCATGGAAGTGAAAATCAATACCCGTACGCCCTGGAAGGCTAGCAGGGCTGTCGAACTGATTCGGGATCATGTTAATCTTGACGCAGTTCTGTAAAGCTGTGTTCGGAATTTTTCCTTCGCCGGATACGGGGGACTCTTTTTTCACGGGCTTTACTTTTGGGGCTCAGGTAGCGCTGCTTATGCACCGCTGAAAAAGTAAAAATACACAAATATGAAGGCTCACTTCCCCTTCCTGCAGCAGAAAACGAACACTCGCAGAGGTATTTAGCGAGCTAATGGAGAAAAATAAACAGCTTAGACTTGTTCAATCAAATTCGATGTACTATCTTTGTTGCCCGAATTGAATATGCTTTTAATCACTGCATGTAAGCCGCAATTAAGCTAATATGGCACATCATAAATCAGCAAAGAAACGCATCCGCCAAGACGCTGCTAAGCGTCTACAGAACCGTTACTACAAGAAGTCTGCACGTACAGCTATCACGAAGCTGCGTGAAATGACAGACAAGAGCGAAGCACAGCAGTTCCTGCCTAAGGTACTGAGCATGATCGATAAGCTCGCTAAGAAGAATACCTGGCACGATAATAAAGCTTCCAACCTGAAGAGCAGCTTGACTAAGCTGGTCAACAGCCTGGGGTAATCGCATACAATCTTATCGTTTGCTTAAGGGCATAGCCGGTCGTTCCGGCTATGCCCTTACTTGGTTTCCCTGCCTTTCTGTCGGATCTGTGCTGAGCAGGCAGCGCCTAACGGCTGTTTGTTCTTCCGCCGGGATACGAATGCCGGTGATAAATAGTTGTACAGGCATTTTGAAATTGTCTGTATCTTTGCGAACAAACGTTCATTCGTGTCAGCTAAACATACTTTCTATCCGCTGGTCGTCAGCGATGTTCGCAGAGAGACAGCAGACTGTGTCTCCATAGCATTTGATCTTTCGTCTGGCAATGCGTCCTTGTCGGAAGTGTTTTCTTTTATCCAGGGGCAGCATCTCACTTTGCGCACCCAATTGGAGGGGCAGGAGGTGAGACGGGCGTATTCGATCTGCAGCAGCCCGCTGGACGGGGAGTTGCGGGTGGCCATTAAAAAGGTGCCGGGAGGCTTGTTTTCTTCTTTTGCCAATGAGCAGTTGGTCGTTGGCGATACTTTGGAGGTAATGCCGGCAGACGGACGTTTTTATACGGAACTGGATCCGCAACTGCGTCGCAACTATATTGCTTTTGCAGCGGGAAGTGGTATCACACCGATCATGTCCATCCTCAAAACGGTGCTGGCTACTGAGCCTCATAGCAGGTTTACACTTTTTTACGGCAATAAGACTACCGACAGCATCATCTTTCACGAACAGCTGGAGGCACTCAAAAACCAGTACCTGGGGCGCCTGAGTCTGCATTTTGTGCTGAGCCGTGAGCATCTCGACAGTCCGCTGTTTACGGGGCGGCTTGATGGAGCCAAATGTGAGGCCTACAGCCGCCTGTTGTTTGATCCTGCAGCGATAGACGCTTATTTTCTCTGCGGACCGGAGGAAATGGTCCAGGAAATCCGGGATTGTCTGTCGGCCAAGGGTGTAGATCGTTCGCGCATTCACCTTGAGTTGTTTGGGGCAGGTGCAGCATTGGCTGCGGCACGTCGCCGCAGGGAGCAGGAAACTTCTGCGGAGGTATTGACAACGGTCGAACTGACGCTGGATGGTAAGACGATTCAGTTTAGTCTCAACAGTCGCCGGGAGACGCTGCTGGATGCAGCGCTTCGGCATGGTGCGGAACTCCCGTATGCTTGCAAGGGCGGGGTGTGCTGCACTTGTCGCGCTAAGCTGGAAGCGGGCGAAGTAGAAATGGATGTCAATTACGCACTGGAACCGGAAGAGGTGGCCGAAGGCTTCATCCTTACTTGTCAGGCGCACCCGCGTACAGAGCGCGTGGTGGTCAATTTTGATGTATAAGGGCTATCAGGATATTGTTGCGGGGATATTTCATTGTGTACGCAGTATTTGTGTGCGAGCAAGTTGCCGGTATTCCGGTAACTATCTGTAAAACCTTAGGCCCCGCGGTATCATTATGCCATTGTGGTGACCACGTATTCTAAACAGGTTGATATAAGTATGTTAGCGCTTACTGAGAAGACAAAAAAAGAAAAGATACTGGAAGCCGCTGCGGTGCTTTTTCGCGACAAAGGCTATCCGGCAACGTCCATGCGCGATCTGGCGCAGGCCGTTGATCTGCAGGCTTCCAGCCTGTACAACCATATCCAGAGCAAGCAGGAGATTCTGCGGGAGATATGCTTCTTCAATGCCAGCCGGTTTTTGGAGGGTATCCGGCAGATTGAGCAGGCGCATAGTCATCCTGCCGATCGGCTTCGGGCGCTCATCAATCTGCACATTGATATAGCTATGCAGGACATGACCTCCATCACAGCCTTCAACGATGAGTGGCGACACCTGGAGGAGCCTCAGCTGAGTGATTTCAAACGACTGCGGCGAGAGTACGAAAACCGGTTCAAAGCGATTTTGGTAGACGGTATGGCACAAAACATTTTTCAACGGCTGGATCCGCAGCTCAGCCTGAATACGGTGCTGTCGTCTGTCCGCTGGGTACATGAATGGCGGCAACCCGGCAAAAAGCAGTCCATTGAGGCTGTTCGGCATACGCTGAGCGAGCTGCTGCTGAAGGGGTTGCTAACGGCTTAGCGGTTCATGCCGGATTTGGGCGGCGAAGGCCCAAATCCGGCATGCAGGCTGAAACGGATGTGGGCAGTTTGTGCTGCCCATATCTGTTTACTTATAAAGCCATATCTCCACTTTCCGCAGCAAATGAGGCATCACAGGCTGTTCCGGTGTCCCTGGCTGCGGCTTGGGTACAGCCGGCGTCTCCTGCAGCAGTCGCTCCTGAGCGATACCCCGCGCTGTCAGGAAATCATGCACTGCCACGACGCGAAAGTAAGCCCAGCGCTGCTCGGCTGCATCGGAGCCACCTCCATCATCAAACCCCCTCAGGCGTAGCTTGTAGGTTGTATTGTCCCGCAGAAAGGTAGCCAGCTTTTCGGCCAGCCGCTCCTGCTGAATCTGGTTGCTGTTGGGACTAAAAAGAAATCGCTGCTGGTTGAGCTGTCGGCTGATGTCGGCATCGCTGCTTGCCAGCGGACAACCGTCATGTTCGATGCTGCCAAAAAGCTCCGGACAGGCATCCTTAGGGTCAGCAATGCCATCGTCATCGGCATCGGGACAGCCGTCAAACAGGCTGATGCCCGGCATTAGGGGGCATGCATCGCGCTCATCGCTAATACCGTCGCCATCGCTGTCGACGCGCGGGCAGCCCTGCAGCTCACGGATTCCCTTTTGGGTAGGGCAGCGATCCTCCTTATCCGGGATGCCGTCTTCATCGGTATCCGTAGGCAGGCAGCCTTTGTAGGCTTCCAGACCCGCTATATCAGGACATTCATCATCCTGATCGGGTATAGAGTCCCCGTCGCGGTCCGGGCATCCGAAGAAGCGCTGCATACCGGGGATGTAGGGGCATTCATCGGACTCGTCGGGTATACCGTCCCCGTCGGCATCGGGGCATCCATAGCTGGAAGCTTGCCCAAAACTATCGGGGCATTCATCCCGACTGTCGGGAATTCCGTCGCCGTCTCTGTCTTCGGCTACCAGCTTGTAGGCCGCAGAGAATGCCAGATAGCCGTAGTGATCTTTTCTGTTGGCATTGACGGCAACACTGATGCCATCCATGTAGTCGGTCGCGGTAAGATTGATCTGGGCGATGAGCTGTAAATTGACGCGCGGGCTCAGGCGTGCCCGCATCCCGAGGCCGATCGGCAGGATGGTAGTTACGGCACTGCCCGTGTATTTATTTTCATCCTCGAGAATGCGTGCATTGAGCTCGTCAAGCCTGTTGAGGGAAAAATCAGGCCGGGCCCGGAAGGAAGCAATCCCCATGCCTGCACTGACAAACGGGGAGATAGCTGCTTTGGGCCAGGGCATGAGCCGAAGTCCCATCGACAATTCATACCACTGCGTTTCAAAAGAAAACCCTCTCGCCTGTCGGAAAGCATCTTCTGTATACGCCAGATCATTGGCCCGCATACTGCCCATGCGGCCGTGTACATCAAAAGCCAGCGCGTTGTCACCTTCTTTGTACAGTTGCAGCCCCAAATAACCGTCGCCGCCATTGAAAGAAAACCGGTTGTCCTTACTCAGATCTCCGCTGTAACCAACAGCGCCGGTAGAAAAGCCAAGAAACCAGCCCTGCTCCTGTCCGGCCAACCGGGCGGCTGTCAACAACCAAAGTAATAGCAAAACCGGTCGAATGGGATGACGCATATATTTGATGTATAGGTACATGTTCAGATACGATTGCGGGTATTAATCTTGCAATAAGTTTTGTGATTTTTTTCAAAAATCACAAAACTCACTGCAAACAGTATTGGTCAGCTACTGCTGACCAATACCGTGCTTTTGCACAAGTTTTTTTTGATTTTTTTAAAAATCAAAAACTTCATTGTACACAGGATTGGTCAGCGGCCGCTGACCAATCCTGTGTACAGGCATACCCTGTGCTGTTACAGGGTAAATGGTAACAAAAACCATGCCGAACCCTGAAAACAAACATTTTACTTCAGTTAAGAGCACTTCCCTGACCGACAGACGATAAAGCGCCGGCATTTAGGTGAAAAAGAGACAAAGACAACCATCCTGTTTAGAACGGCAGATCATCATCACTCGCGGGGCTCAGGGGCTCGTCGGAAGCTGTGGGGAATGATCCCCCGGCAAACGAGTTCGCTGCTTTGGCTGCTGCGGGAGCAGCGCTGCCACCGTCGGCCTGTACTTTTTCCAATCGCCAGGCGTTGAGGTTGGTAAAATATTTACCATTCCATTCGCGTCCCCGCAGGTCAAAATGCACTTTGATAGGCTCCCCTTCGCGGTAATCGTCAATCAGGCTGCAGCGGTCCTGCACCAACTGAAATTTGACGAACTGCGGGTAGTTGCCACTGTCAACTTCAATCACAAATTCGCGCGCGCTGAAGCTGCCGGTCTTGTTTTCTGTTTCGTAGACCTTATGGAGCTTCCCTGTTACTTCAAATGACATGAGAGAATATTTTTGCTGAAAGAATTGTAGCTTGCTACTGATGCCATACCGACCGCGCCCGGGGCCTGAAAATCCATGGGATAGATGACTGGGGTCTGCTATGGCGCCATGCCGGCGCAGCTTTGCAGAATTTATACAAATATAATCTTTTTAGGGAAAAGTGCAAGCGCCTTTTTGCAGCCCCGGCTGCTGCTGTGCGGCTGCAAGCTCAGGCCTTGCCAAAAGGCGGCAGCCTCAATATTGTACATATACGACATACTTTTCTTCGAAATAAGGGTCGTGAAAAAAACGGCTGATGGGCCAGCGTTCTGTGTAGGAGCCTTTGGGCAGCTCCCTGATTTCCGCCTGTACATCGCCTCCCTTGAGCGCCAGCAGGCCATTGGGCATGGCATGCCGCTGCTTGTCGGTAACAAGCTTGAACGACCAGTCGCACAGCTGTCGCAGGGGTGCTACCGCTCTGCTGATGATAAAATCAAACTGCCGCCCTTTGAGTTCTTCGGCCCGCACGGCCATAGCCGTGACGTTGGTGAGCCCCAGCGCTTCTGCCACGGCTGTGACGACGGTAATTTTTTTGCGGGTTCCGTCGACTAAAGTGAAGTGGGCCTGTGGGAAAAGGATGGCCAGCGGGATGCCCGGAAAGCCGCCGCCGGTACCGAGGTCGAGCAGCCTGGCGCCTGGCTTAAATTGTATGACTTTGGCAATGGCCAATGAATGCAGTACGTGGTGCAGGTATAGCTGGTCAATGTCTTTGCGCGAGACCACGTTGATTTTGGTGTTCCACTCCCGGTACAGGCTATCCAGGGCGGCGAACTGCTCGCGCTGCCGGTCGTTTAAATCGGGGAAAAACTGTTCAATGTTTTGCATGCCGGAAAAATTGAGGACAAAGGTAAGAAATGTGCCGTACCTTTGGTCTACCCTTTTCCGGGGCTATCGCAAGTGCATGCTCGCAATTTTCTGCCGAAAACCCTCAAAAGTGTCTTTTCGGTCGCTTGCTTGCCTTTGAGAGCGCATAGTCGATGCCGGGAGACCGGAAAAGGTGTAAACGCCCGGAGGTAAGCCCCATTTTTGTACCTGCTGCAAAAATCCCTCATACATACTAAACCAACACAACTTTCCGGTCATGAAGAAATTTATTTTCCTGCTTTCCTCGCTGCTGACACCTTGCTGGCTGCTTGCGCAACTGGTACTGCGACTGTATTCCCTGCCGGTGGGAACGCCGGCCAATGCTTCTTTTTTTGTGGCGGGCAGCTTCAACAACTGGTCGCCCGGCGCGGCGGCCTACCAGTTGCAAAGCAACCAGGCGGGGCAGCCCGAAATCTCTCTCAGCCTGCCGCCGGGCACCTATGAGTACAAATTTACCCGCGGCAGCTGGGCAACGGTGGAGGGAAATGCGCAGGGGGGCTTCCGGCCCAACCGCACAATCACCTACAACGGAGGGCTGCAGGTGGTGGAGGTGGTCATTGCCAGCTGGGAAGATCAGTCACCGGCAGCACACACCGCTGCACCCAATGTAAGCGTGCTCAGTCAGTCGTTTTTTATGCCGCAGCTCAACCGTTATCGACGTATCTGGATTTACCTGCCGCCTGACTACGAGAGCAGTGGCCGCAGTTATCCGGTCCTGTATATGCAGGACGGTCAGAATCTGTTTGATCAGGCTACCAGCTTTAGCGGAGAATGGTACGTAGATGAAACGCTCAATGAGCTGTTCGAACAGGGAGATCCGGGGGTGATCGTAGTGGGTATCGACAATGGGGGCATCCACCGGATTAATGAATATACACCCTGGGCCAATCCGCAGTATGGCGGTGGTCAGGGGACCGCCTATGCCGATTTTCTGGCGGAGACACTCAAGCCGTTTATCGATGCCAACTACCGGACTTTGTCGGAGCCTGCTTATACCGGGGTGATGGGCTCCAGTCTAGGAGGGCTTATTTCACTCTATACGGCACTTCGCCATCCGCAGGTGTTCGGCCGTGCGGGCGTTTTTTCGCCCAGCCTTTGGTATACTTCAGATATTTTCACCTACGCTTCACAGCGTCCTTACCAGGGGCAGTCACGCATCTGTCTGATGGCCGGACAGCCTGAGTCGCCGGGTATGGCGGCTGAGGTAAACAATATGTACCAGACGCTGCTGTCGGTGGGTTATCCGGCGGCTGATTTGCTGCGGGTCATCCATGCCGACGGGCAGCATGCCGAGTGGTACTGGGCGCGTGAGTTTGGGGGCGCGTATACATGGTTGTTTGCTGCCACCCCAACAGCAGTCGGAGCACCCGGGACAGCCGAATTGGCTGTCTTTCCCAACCCCAGTCGCGATGAGGTGCACTTATCGGATGGGGGTATGCAGGGGCTGCTGGCGATTGTCGACCAACAGGGGCGACTGCTTCGTTTTCAGCGGCTCAATGGCGACGGGATTTCGCTGCAGGGGCTGCCTGCCGGCAGCTACTGGCTTTTTTTACAGCAACTCGACGGGCGGGTGTCGGCTGCCCGGCTGCAGTATACACCGGACTGACAGGGCTACTGGCCTGCTCAGGAAGTCAATAGTGTGTTCGGGTTCGGACGTAGCCCTGGTTCGTGCGCTAAGATGCCTGCGCCTACAGCAATGCAGACAATTACCTGCGGGTTATGGGTTCTCCATGTCCTTGCCTGCTGATAGTAAGCCGTGCACGAATGAAGCCTGCTGGTTCTGCAGATTGCTGATCCTCAATACTATGCTTGCAGATGGCAGGCCATGCTAGCGCGGCCAAAGACAATCTTGCCAGTCCGTGAGCATGTGCAGCAGCAGTCCGCCGGCAACGAGCCGCCAGCGGGGCAGGAGCAAAAAGCTTAGGGCGTAAAGCCCGATGGCCCCATAGCTGTGCAGGGGGTGAAAACCTATGCTGCAGCGGTCTGGGTCAAACAGCGGCACGGCCAGCAGGTGGTCGAGATCTACGAGCATGGTCAACAGCAGTATACCCCAGGCGCGCTGCCAGCGCTCAGGGTAGTAATAGCGGGCAATGAGCCCCGGCACCAGCAGGTGCAGGCTGTAGTGTACGGCAATTCGCAGCAGGGGTATTGTCATCATAGCAACTTACTTGCACAGCGTACAGGCTACAATAACCCGGCCGGCAGTATTTGTTCGATCTACACACGAGTCATCATGTGTTTTCATACGAGTTTTGGCGGCTGATGCCGCCAAAACTCGTATGAAACAGCTTTCATCGACAGACCGTTCACTTTTAGCCAATTTTCAGGCTGCAGAGGCTAAACAAGT
This sequence comes from uncultured Saprospiraceae bacterium, assembly GCA_964441755.1. GTDB lineage: Bacteria > Bacteroidota > Bacteroidia > Chitinophagales > Saprospiraceae > JAUMBM01. The sequence continues at coordinate 11,868 of CAYTVG010000013.1, read as the reverse complement.
ACGTATCTTTGCAAAAAATGAAAACATGGCATTGCGTACCCGTTTGACGCCTTTCTCGAGGCTGCTGTTGTTCATGATCATCGTGCTGCCGCTCGCGTACTTTGGTGCTGCTTACTACAATAATGAAGACCCGATGGCCAAAATCAGGGAACTGACGGGTAAGTCGTCGGTAAGTACTCCTGGCGAAGCGCCCTCAGTGACGGCCGACAGTTGCGAGGAGCGTATCAAGGCCCTGCAAGAAGAAAATGCTGCTTTGCGCAAAGCACTGGAGGTGATGGCCAAAGGAAGCTCAGCCACCGGGGATACGGTCGCTTCCAACCGACAAAAATGGGGTAAGTAGTGTTTTGGGGATTTTCTGCCGGGGATAAAAATGTTTTCTTCTGGTTTACAGTGTTTTGAGGGCGTACAGCGGACGCTCGGCATGTGACTGTGCAGAAAGAAAACTGTTTGCAAGCAGCAGAGAAAATCCCGGACATGCGTCTGCTCCATGGAGCTTTCCGCCTGATGATGAGGCCAAGATCTACAGCTCAGGTATCCGTCACAGCGCTGCATGTATCTGCCACGCCCAAAAGACAGTAAGCCAACAATGAAAGCTAAACAGCCGTCAGCATACCGATGAACAACCATATTTATATCTACGACGCCCTGCGCACGCCCTGCGGCAATACCTCCCTATACGAAGTCAAGCCTGTCAACCTGTTGAAAGCCGCCTTTCACGCACTGGCAGCGCGTACGGGTCTGGACAGTTCGAAGGTCGACGACTGCATCATTGGCTGCGTGACACCTATGGGTGACCAGGGATTCAACCTCGCCCGTACGGCCCTGCTGCAAGCTGGCTGGCATCCTGCAGGCGGCGGCATGCAGATTAATCGCTACAATGCCTCCGGCCTGGAGGCTGTTGGTCTGGCGGCAGCCAAGATTGCGGCAGGCTGGGCTTCACTGGTGGTTGCCGGGGGCGCTGAGAGTATGAGCCGAAGTCCGGTTGGCGCCGACGGAGGGCCGCTCATGTACGATCCGGAGGTGATGCTTTTCAACCACTACCTGCCGCGAGGGGTAGCTGCCGACCTGGTAGCTTCGCTGGCCGGCCTCAGCCGCGGGCAGCTGGACGCTTTTGCGGCCGAGTCGCACCGCCGCGCCGCCACGGCGGCTACGGCCGGTTTTTTTGCCGATTTTATCATCCCCATTACGGACGAGAGCGGGTTGATCATTTTGGCGCAGGACGAGCATGTGCGCTACGACGGCTCCGCCGACCGGCTGGCCGAGCTGCCGCCGGCCTTTGCCGAGCTGGGTGCACAGGGCTTTGACGCTATGGCGCTGCACCGCTACCCGCAGTTGGAGCGCATCAGCCACCTGCACACCAGCGGCAATGCCTGTCCGCCCGCCGACGGCGCAGCGCTGCTGCTGGTCGGCGATGCCGCCGCCGGTGAGGCACTGGGCTTGCGCCCGCGCGCCCGCATACGGGCTGTAGCGACCGCCGGCACCGACCCGACGGTCATGCTGATGGGAGCGCCCGCCGCTGCGCAGAAGGCGCTGGCGCAGGCGGGCATGCAGGTTGGCGACATCGATCTGTGGGAGTGCCATGAAGACTATGCTGCCATCAGCCTGCAGTTTCAGCAGGCTTTCGGGCTGTCGGCCGACCGCCTCAATGTAAACGGCGGCGCCATAGCCATCGGCAATCCGCTGGGCGCTTCCGGCGCCATCCTGCTGGGGGGACTGTTGCACGAGCTCGAGCGCCGCAATCTGCAGACGGGCCTGGCAGCCATCTCTGCCGGCGCGGGGCTTGCGGGAGCTATGATTATTGAGCGTTGATATAGGGTGATTCGTCAGGTTTTGTGGGTATACATGCAGCCGGATTGTCCGGCAATCTGCCACACGCAAAACTTGCCGGCCGGGTGCAAACCCAAATGTCGTATGTATAAAATGCTAATCGTTGTGATTTTTTTTTTCATGTATTGGGATTTAGAATAACGATAGGACGATGGCAGCGACAGTTGTATGCGACGATTTGATTTGCGCACTTACAGCCAGAATTGTAAACAAAGGTCTTTGCCTTGCCGGAGCCTTAAAGTTGGCCTGATCCAGGGACAGACACTACAAATGATAATGTATATGCCCAACCAAATTTTTGTTATTGAAGCCAGCGAAATGCCGCTGGAGGAGGTAAAAGCGGCTGTTGAAGGCCATCATCGGCTGGCCTTAGGCGACAGTGCCCGCGAACGGCTGGCACACTGCCGCGATTTTCTGGACCGGCAGCTCAATGAGTCGGATACGCTTTATTATGGCATCAACACCGGCTTTGGTGCCTTTTGCAATATACGCATCGATGCCGATGAGACCCATGCACTGCAGAAAAACCTGGTCATGTCGCATGCCTGCGGACTGGGAGAGGAGGTGCCCGACGAAGTGGTTCGCCTGATGATGGTGCTCAAGATCCAGAGCCTTGCTCACGGCTATTCGGCCGTGCGCGTAGCGCTGGTGGAGCGGCTGGTGGACATGTACAATGCTGATATGTTGCCTGTCATTTACCAGTTGGGTTCACTGGGCGCCTCCGGCGACCTGGCGCCCCTGGCGCACCTGAGCCTGCCCCTGCTGGGCATGGGCGAAGTGAAGCTGGGCGGGCAGCGCATGCCGGCTGCTGCTGCCCTGCAGCAGCTGGAGCTGCTGCCTATGGAGCTGGAAGCCAAAGAAGGGCTGGCGCTCCTCAACGGGACACAATTTTCGACTGCCTACGGCCTTTGGGCGGTGCTGCAGGCAGAAAAGCTGCTCAGGCTGTCAAGCCTGACAGCAGCACTTTCCTGCGATGCTTTTCTCTGCCATACAGCGCCTTTTGACGAGCGCCTTCACCGCATACGGCCGCATACCGGCCAGCGTATGGTAGCCGCCCGCATGCGGGCGCTGCTGGCCGACAGCCCGCTGGGCGCCATGCCCAAAGCGCATGTGCAGGATCCCTATGCCTTTCGCTGCATACCGCAGGTGCATGGCGCCAGCTGGGATGCCTTTGCCTATGTGCGGCAGGTGATACAGACGGAGCTGAACAGTGTTACCGACAATCCCAATGTGTTTGCCGATAGCGGAGATATACTGTCGGGGGGGAATTTTCATGCGCAGCCTATTGCACTGGCACTCGACTTTTTGGCGATAGCGCTGGCCGAAATCGGCAGCATCTCCGAGCGCCGCACCTACCAGCTCATCTCAGGCCAACGCGGCCTGCCAACCTTTTTGACCCCCAAGCCCGGCCTGCACAGCGGGCTGATGATCCCGCAGTATACAGCGGCGGCCATTGCCAGTCAGAATAAGCAGCTGTGCAGCCCCGCTTCGGTTGACAGCATCGTATCCAGCAACGGGCAGGAGGATCATGTGAGCATGGCCGCCAATGCGGCTACCAAGCTGTATAAAGTGGTCAACAATGTAGCTGATCTGCTGGCCATCGAGTGGATGACGGCGGCCCAGGCCGCTACTTTCCGGGAGCCTGCACTCGTGGCACCGGCATTGCAGCCCATACTGACAGCCTATCGTGCACAAATCCCTCGGCTCGAAGAGGATCGCATTCTCAGTACGGACATGCGCAAAACAAAAGCTTTTCTCGGAGCGTTACAACTGTGATTTTCTGATCATTATTCTTTTATTGGCTGCTGCCTGTCCGCAGCCTGTACCGAAAACAAACATCCATAGCCATGCGCTGGTTAAGTCATTCCCTGCTGTTGTCCGGACTACTCAGTGTCAGTACCTGTCAGTCGACCAAATTTAACCTGTTTACGCCCGAGCAGGACGTAGAGCTGGGGCGGCAGCTCAACCAGGAAATTCTGAGCGATCCGTCTGCCTATCCCATCCTGCCCGAAAGAGGCAATGAGGAGGTCTACCGCTACGTCCGCAATATTGTCAATCGCCTGCTCAGTTCCGGCAAGGTCGAGCACCGCAACGATTTTGTGTGGGAGGTCAAGCTGATCGATGATGATAAGACGCTCAATGCCTTCGCAACACCGGGTGGCTTCATCTACGTCTATACCGGCCTCATCAAGTTTCTGTCCAGCGAAGACGAGCTGGCGGGCGTACTCGGCCACGAGATTGCCCATGCCGACCAGCGCCACGGCACTGAGCAGATGACCAAAATTTACGGCATCAGCACCTTGCTGAGCATTGTGACAGGGCAGGGCGATTCAGATTTGCTGCAACGGCTGGTTGTCGGACTGCTCGACCTGAGTTTCAGCCGCGCTGATGAGACCGAAGCTGACGAGTATTCCGTCATTTACCTCTGTGAAACAAATTACAGCGCCAACGGCGCCGCCGGCTTTTTCCGCAAGATGGAGGGCGAATCCAGTCCTCCGGAGTTTCTCAGCACCCACCCCAATCCCGGCAACCGGGTAGCCGCCATTGAGAAAAAAAATAAGGAACTCGGCTGCGCGGGCAGCGCGCAGTACCAGACGGAGTATGCGCGGATTAAGGGGTTGTTGCGGTAGGGAGCTTTTGTATGCCCTGATTAAGGAATATAAGACTGCATAAATTAGTTGTATACCATCAGTAAAATTGAACGATCTGACAGTTGGGGGGCGCAAACCAAATTGTCGCATGACATCCAGAAAAATTGTACCTTGTTGTGAAAAAAAATGATGAACAAGGAAGAGTTCCTGAAGCTGGCAGAAGCCAAATACGCAGAGATACATGCCCTGAAAGAGGAGCCTACTTTCCTGGATTATGAGAGAGGCTTTGTAGAACTATGGACTGAGTTGGGACGACAGGTTCTGCAGTCTGAACTGGGCGATCCCGGAATAGACCGTCGTAAAAAAAAAGATCCGGACAACTGTGCTTACCCCAATTGTTAGGACAGCTAAAATTAGTTTATTAAATTTAAAAACCGTACTGAATTAACCATAAAATTGACGCTATGAAGTTAGAGCCTTCCAGAGGCTAAAAATTGATGGTGTCTATTGTGTGGTTAGCTCAATCATGCTACAAGCTGGGCATATTGCTCATATACTTCCCTTGGTATTTGTTCGTCTAATGAACTATGCCTCCTTCCATTGTTATACCACCTCATGTATTTACGGATTCCCTTATACAGTTCAACCGCGTCATTTGCTGGCCACAAGTAGATATGCTCATACTTCAGACTGCGCCAAAATCGTTCGATAAATGCGTTGTCCGTGGCGCGTCCTTTGCCATCCATGCTCAGCTTAATACCCTGTCCCAGAATGTATTCCGTAAATACATCGCTGGTAAACTGAGCGCCCTGATCTGTATTAAAGATTATAGGCTTTCCGTGTTTTTCGACTGCCTCAGCAACCACTTCCTTGCACCATTCGGCCTCCATGGTATTCGATACCGACCAGCTGAGGATCATTCGACTATACAAATCAATTACTGCTACCATGTACATAAACCCTTTAGCCATAGGTATATACGTGATGTCCGCAGCCCACACTTGGTTTGGATGTGTTACTTTTAAGCCGCGCAGCAAATAAGGGTAAACCTTATGATCCTTGCCCCTCTTCGACGTATGAGGTCCCGGTATCAGAGCTCTTAGTCCCATCAGGTCGTAGTATAGGCGGCTTACCCGGTTGTAACTCACTTTATATTTCATATCCAGTGTGAGCCAGCTATGCATCCTTGGAGCGCCCTTGTAGGGGTGCTCAAGGTAATGCTCGTCTATTACACGCATTAGTTCCTCGTTAAGTGAACTTTCTGACCGAGGTTGATAGTATATACCAGATCTGTGCAGCCCAAGCAAGCTGCACTGCTGTACCAGGCTCAACTCCGGATGATTGCGTTCAACCAGCAAACGGCGTTCATTCAATGGGTTCATCGTAACTTTTTTTTTAAAAAGTCAATCTCGACCTTCTGCTGACCAATGGTGCGAAGCAATGCATCTCGCTCTTTATCAATTTCTTGTTCTTTAGCACCGCTGCCTTCCTTTTCAAATATCCCCTCGGCATGAGCTAAAAAATGCGCTTTCCAGATGGTGATCTGCTGTGGATGAAGATCGTACTTCTGAGCTAGTTCACTTAGTGTCTCTCGCTCCTTGAGCGCTTCCAATACAACCCTCTTCTTGAACTCGGACGTAAACTTTCTTCGGTTTGCCATAGCTGCTTTTTTAAACGAAGTTATGAAAAATTTACTGTCCTAATTTTTGGGGTAACATCAAAAAACCAATACCGTATGAAATACAATGAGTACCGCGCCGCCGGGTATTGTATTGGCAGCGGAGCCATAGAATCTGCGATAAGCACTGTGGTACAACAACGTTGCAAGCTAGTTGGCCAGCGATGGACGAATAGAGTCACTGCGGTATTGAATATCAGAGCTATCCTCAAAAGTGGTAAACGTGAAAAATTGAGGGCGATTATCAGCCAGCAAATGGGGGCTCCTAAGGCTGCTTAAGCGACAATTTGGTTTGCGCCCCAGTTGGGTGTAGGTCAAAATGAATAGATGGCAGCAATACGCAATAGTTTTTAAATAAAAGTTTAGTTGTTTAATACATTCATCCGGATCAACTTAGGTTAGCGGATGAGCTCCTAATCATAGCTTGTTCGATTAATCGTCTGACTCCGTTTGGTAAGAAGAATTATGGGTATTTAAGCATCGATCGACATTCTAATATTTTGATAGAATGGTAATTCATGTGAACACCCATTTCTTTCTCAGAATGGCCGTTTTTTACAATTATTTGCAGGGAGTCTTTATTATCTTTGAGAATAGGTTAATACTTACTTACGAGGATTAGAAATTTTATTATCCTAGGGATGAAACATCCTTTTATTTTTGTATATTTGGTTGATTTTTATTAGAATAAAATAAAAATCAAATTTTGTTTGTTATCCTACTCAAATGTACTTACCCTTTTAATACTGTTGCACGATAGTATTCTATCAGTTGGTTAGTCTGTTTCAAGGAACGGTGGCTATACCTGCTGTGATTCCTCTCATTAGTAAAAAAGACTTCTCACCCTCCACCTCAAAGGTGCAGTAAATCTGCTAATTTAACACCAGTTGTAATCTGGATCTTCTTTTATTGATTATCAATAGTCTGGCAGGTTTTGCTTATTTGAGCAATCTATCCCATGTTTTCATTTAACAGTAGGCTATTGACAGGTACTATTCACTTTCATCGTTGAAAGAATTCTATGGAAGATTTAATAGAGCTGGTATACCTGGTTGAGCAGCTTCAGCACAGACAACTTAAAGAGAAAGTACTTTTTATTGAAAATGGCTCCTTAATGCAGAAGTTATATGCAGGGATTACCAAAAGAAAATTTAGTACAGACGAGCAAGCAGAAAAATATCTGTATCCGGAGGGCGGTGGCGGTAGCAACTACCGCAAGCTGAAGTCCTTGTTTCGGGAAAAGCTGTTGGCCTCGATAGTTGCGCTGGGCACCGAGGTGGGTGAGCTGACAGACTACCAAAAGGCCTACTACAGGTGTCATCGGCAGTGGCTCATCGTCAAAATACTGACCGCGCACAATGCCAACAATGCAGCGGTAGTGCTGGCCACCAAGCTGTTGGCCCAGACCCGGCAGTACGAGTTTACCCTGTTGGCGATGGACATCAGCAGCTATCTCAGGTTTCACCACGGATTGCGGGGCAGCGGGAATAAAAAATTTGAAGAGCTGCATGCCATTTTTCACCGGCAACAAAAAATCTACGAAGGGGAGTGCGAAGCCGAAGAGCGTTACACCTTGCTGATGGCCTCATACGTCAACAGCAAGGCGGCAGACAACCGGGTTGCCGAGTTGGCGTCCGAATATTACCAACAGATAGAGCAGTGTTTACAGTTGTACGACAGCTACCGCCTGCATTTGTATGGACGATTGCTGGGGCTGGTGAGGTTTTCTGCCCTGTATCTCCATGAGCAAACCCTGCTGTATTGCATTGATTGCATCGATTTTTTCCGGCAAAAACAGTATTTCGCCAAAGTACCGCTGCAAATTTTCAGTTACCAAAAGTTGATCTGCCACCTGCAGTTGCAGCAATTTGAGGAGGCGGAGGCTGCATTTGCGTATTCCATACAGTTTCTTGAAGAAGGTACCTTCAACTGGTTTAAGCAGCAGGAATTGCGGGTGCAGTTGTACTACCATACAGCTCAGTACGGGGAGGGATCGGCCCTCATTAGCGCCATTGTCAGCCACCCGCGATTCCAGTTTCAACCCGGGAATGTCAAAGAGATTTGGCGCATTTTTGAGGCATACGCTGCTTTTTTGGAAGAAGCAGGCAAGACGAAAGGCCGGCAGAACGGGCAGTTTAAGCTCAGTAAGTTTGTCAATGAGACGCCTATTTTTTCTAAGGACAAGAGCGGGCTGAACATAGCCATCATCATTATCCGCTTTCTGCACCTGCTGCAGCAGCGAAAATACAATCGGCTGCTGGATGATATGGACAGCATCCAGCAGTACAATTATCGCTACCTCAAAGGGCAGAATACGGCAAGATCATTTATATTTATTAAATTATTATTGCAAGTAGCTAATAGTCAGTTTGATAAAAAAGAAATTAGGCAAAAGATTTTTCGCTTACAAGAAGAGCTCACTAAGGTCAGAGCCAATTTCGACAGCCAGGACTATGAGTTGGAGATTATTCCTTACGAGGCTCTTTGGGAGATGGTTGTAGAAATGCTTCCCTAGCCGGCAGTATCTTTGTCGGGTGTCTCAGTTTGGTGAATGGATATTGTGTGTTCAGAACCTGCTGCCGGAGGTAGCAGGTTCTGAGCGCGTCGTATAATGGAATTTATACCTGCCGGCAATTTTTATGCTTACAGTTACCCATGCCTGCTTGCTTGTGAGCGTGTTCGTTGCCAATATCCCCATGCTGTATGTGCCTGCTGTTCACCCGGAGCCTCTCCGGCCGTCACATTCGCTGTATATATTCCGGCTAAATCGGAAGTTTGGTTGTAAATGTACTTGATTTTCAAATGTAACAAATCACTGCACTGACGAGGTAAGTAATCAATTGATTGTCATTTTGTTAAAAGGATTGATTCTCTTTATGGCTACACAAATAAGCTTCACAAAGGTCGTATTTCTGTTAACAGACTCCCCGGGTATTGCATAGATATTTGTGACATCAAAATCCTTAATAGTTCAAATCAATTCCCTGTACACATGAAAATGAATATTCATAATCTCCTGTTGCAATGCGCTGTTTGCGCCCTACTCTCTGGTATTATTGTGGTAGACACGACGATGATCTAAAGCAACGAACGACAGAGCAATACACTGGACGACCGAGCCGCCGGACTGCCGCGGGCAGTCTGAAAAATACGACGAAACAAGCAAGCTGAATTAGAGCATTAAGTTTTGATTAACAAATTGTTACTCATGATTTTTTCTACTGCCTTCCATTCCTTCCTGTACACATATTCCGGGATTTATGGGCTGTTGTAGCGATGCTCGCTGACTGTGCGCATGCACATCTGTCGGAGCTCGCAGCCAGTGCAGCCTGCCGGGAGATCGCCTGCCGAAACGTACTTAATTTCCTGATAAAGAATTAATCATTATTTCATGTATTTAATTAACTACAAATCATTTCTTATGAACAGAAAGATGATTTCATCTGCTCGTTCGGGGGTATGGCGACAGGCACTATGGGTGCTGTTGCTGTTTGCCTTGGGAGGGATGCAGTATGTGCAGGCGCTGTGTCCGACTCCTACGGGTTTGACGTCACCGAGCACTACGCAAAGTACTGCACAACTCCGTTGGACCTCCAATGACTCACCAACTGACAATTCGTGGACAATCACCATTGGCGGTCTGGGTCTGGGAAGCTGTAATGCTGTCGGTAACGCAGCTGTCCGGACAAATATTAGTTATGTAAACAACGTAGTTGTTTTCTCAGCACCAGTTACTGCTATGTCAGTATCTGGCCAGCAAATCACGATCACGGTCGGCGGTCTGCAGCCTGGTACGTCATATGAGTGGTATGTGTCTGAACTTTGTAATGGTGCTTTACCTCCTACGAATGTTTCTGCTTGTGCAGGTCCTAGTACCTTTACCACGAAGGATGCTCAGTTTGTATTATCCGAACATGCTGTACAGAGTACAAGTTGTCCATATGTGAGTCCTGGCTATGATGCTGATGGTGGTTTTCAGGTCCGCATTGAAGATGGCACAACCTGTGCTAATGGTGTTTATTCTCTTACGGTCACGCCTGTGGCTGGTTCGGGCCCTGGGGGTACTAATCCTCCTCCTCCGAATACCAGCCAAAATTTGGCTAATTTGACTGATGGAATAATCAGTTTCACAGATGCTGGTGCTGGTCGTTATGCTGTGACTGTGACGGAAATAGGTCCATGTAATCCACCTTTGAGCTCCGTATCACTTCCAGATATAGTAGTTCCTGAGGGTGGTGATATTGATCCCCCAACGTTTTACATAGTTGATCTCCTGGGGAATATACTTGCAGATAATGATATCCTTACTGTTGTAGGTGAGGAGTATGATTTTGGTAATTTAGTTTATTCATTAGGTGGGCGTACAGATTATTTTTATGCTTATTTACCTAATGACAACTGCGATGGTTTCATTATAGCACCAAGTGCAATCACAGGCTCAGTTAGTCCAGGTACAAGCTCCACACAATTCAGTGTGGTGTCTGATCCTTTCGGAATGTACGAATTACGTGTTGATTGGGGTGGTGTAGGTATGACTACGGTGAGGATTTTTGGTCGAGATGCTGCAGGTAATATTGCAGGTGGGAGTAATGGTCTTCGACTAGTTGCTAATTTACAAGACAACATAGATCCTGTGGTTACGATCATGGGGAACAGTCAGTTTACGATTCCTGTGTGTGCAACGTCTGTTACGGGTGTTGTTACAATTCAGATTGACGATCTACCTGACCAGAATGTAGATTTCAACAACCTTTCAGTGTCTTTCGGCGGTGCAACGGGTACGATCAACTTCACGGGCAACAACTACCGTGAATATTTCGTTACTTTCCCTGCTGCAGGTAGCTACCTGATCTCTGCTACTTACACGGATGCCAGCGGCAACGTAGGTTTCGTTGACCAAATGGTAACGGTACAGCAGGCAGCTACTAATCAGGCACCAACGATCCAGGCAAACGCTGAAACGGTGACGATTCCTTCATGCCAGTCAACGGCTCAGGTTGTGTACAGCTTTACGATCACTGACGACTGTGAGCCAATCAACATCGCTCAGGTACAGTTCAACGGTGGTGGCTCAGGCCTTCCTAACCTAAACGGTTCGGGTTTCTACTTCACGGATCAGGTAGGTCCTAACGCTGTGTACTTCGAAGTACAGGGCAACGTAGCTCCTGGTACTTACTTCCCGTTTATCACTTATCAGGGTCAGTCAGCAAATCCAACAATCACGGTTCTGCAGAATGCTAACCAGCCAGCTGACATCATCCTGCCGGGTAACCTGACATTTACCATCCCACAGTGCGCTACCAGCGTAGTGGCTACGATGGCTGTAACAATCCTCGACGATTGTGATAATCCTGTTGTTCCTGCTCGCGCAAGCTTCAACTTGGGCGGCACAGCTATTACACCTACGTTTGTAAATGCTGCTGCTGGTTACTTCGAGTTCGCAGTATCAATGACGGAAGCTAACGACGGTCAGACACTGGTTGCTTCTTATACAGATGCACAAGGTGCTACTCGTACAGTAGACGGACTGATAACGGTTAACAGCCAGCCAGACAACTGGGCGCCCATCATCGTGTATCCTTCTCAGGATATCCTGGTGACACTGGATCCATGTGCTGCTCCTTCTGCTACGGTAGTATTCGAAGCTACGGCTGCGGATAACTGCGGTGTTACTTCTTTCACTGCAGGTTTCGCGCCAAGCGTGACAGGTGCAACAATTCTGCCAAGTGCTGGTGGTACTCGCTTGGCAGTAGTTTCTACACCAGGCACTTA
>CAYTVG010000012.1:0-130495 GCA_964441755.1 uncultured Saprospiraceae bacterium | reverse complement strand
CTGTGAGCGCATACTCCGCACCCGCTGACTCATCGTACAGCCGGAAGCTCAGCATATCGCCCTCGTCGTTGCTGTAGACCGTCAGGAACAGCAGCCAGGCGTCCAGGGCTTCGATGTAGACAGGCTTGGCAGCGCCGCGCACCTGACCTTCCATGAAGGCGCCTACTTCCGTGTCGGAGGACAGGATGTTATCTCCCTCACCATTGCGAACCAGCGCAATCACGTTCATGGTGTGCTCGTACTGCGTCGGATTCACGGTCCAGTGCTCGCTCAGGCTCATGAGCTCGGGATCAGCACCGGAACGGAAGCTAACCTCATCCTCCCACAGGCGGCGCGGCGGATAGCTCAGGATATCCGGATTGCTCAGTCGCAGCAGGTAGCCGCGGGTCGGGCGCATGAAGCTCATGTTGCCCAGCCAGCCCACACCCGCTACATACTGTGCAAAGGTCGCCTGACCTTTGATCACATCCCCGTTGAGTGGTGTGAGTGACTGCAGTGCACTGTCGACCGTCATCCCCTGTTGTGGCAGGTAGCCGATCCAGTTCCAGCCTGCTACCACCGGGATGGGCGTGGTCTCCAGATTCACCGGATTGCCCAGCAGCACGATGGAGTCGAGGCTGGCAGAGCGGTATTGATACATCGTCAGGTGCGACAGCTGACTCAGTGAGCCTGCCCATACACTACCACCATTGAAGTACTGACTGAAGGCCGTCTGACCCTTGATGGTAGCCCCCTGCGGTGCTGTCAGACTTGCCAGGGCCGTGTTGATGGACGGATCCGGCAGATTCACATTGTACGATATCCAGTTCCAGCCCGGCACCAGCGGTACCGCCACACGAATCAGGTTATTGGTATGAATCACCTGTGGCACCAGCGGTGAGCCGATCAGGTCATCCGATTCGAAGGGGAAAGTCTCTACGGTCTGTCCGTACAACAAACAGTCTGACGCATCCCAGATGCGGAAGCTCACCGTCTCCCCGGATACCTGATTGCTGAACACCGTCATGTAGGCCAGGTAGCGGTCGAGTTCCCGCTCATACTGTATATAGGATGCCCCGCGAAGCTCATCGCCCACGAAAGCACCGATCAGGTCCAGGCGGTCGGTTGACAGTTCGCCTTCGATGTTTAGCTGCACCGTCAGGTTCATCGAGTAGCTGTAATCGACAGGGTTGACCGTCCAGGCAGGATCCGGACAGGCCACGCGCAGGTCAATCGGCAGCGGCTCGGGGCCCTGGGGCGTTATCATCTGCAGGGTGGTGTTGTACAGACCCCCTACGATGTCGGCCGGGAAGCGGAAGGTGATTTCTGCAAAGTCACCCGGCAGTACGTTGCCCGTCAGCGGGAACACATCCATCCATTCAGGAATGTCCACCAGGCTGAAGCCCGTGATGCTGCCCCCCTGGTTGCGAATGTTGCGCTTGACAATCAGCTGACTGCCCTCGAATACAAACTCATCGATGCGGCCGCCCTCCCAGTAGAGATTGTTGCGATTGACCAGAAACTCCCAGGCGATCGGCTGCGGGATGGCATTGCCGTACAGGTCCTCGATGCCCGCCACTGTTGCCCTCAGCGTGTTATTCTCAAGGAACCTATTGGGGATATTGGGGACAATAACAATCTTATCATTATTACAACTGATGACAGCATCCACGAGTATACCCCCATTGGTCATATCCTGCAGTGCGAGGCTGTTGATATTGACGTTGGTACCAATACCATCGGCCGGGAAAATCCGGTCACAGCGGATGCGCTTGGAGAACATGATGGAAATCTCATCCCCCGGATTGAGTACCCCGTCACCAGGTTGGGGAGTGCCAAACAACTGCGGCGGCTGTGTCTCCTTGCGGCCTTTGATAACGGTCGATATCCCCGGATTGAGAGAGACATCCATGCACTGCGTCACCGCCCGTATCTCATAGGCACCGTCCACCAGTTCTGACATATCCCACTGAACGATCTTAAAGACCGGTGAGTTGGCAAACTCAGAAGCCGGCAGCTCCGCGATATTGATCCAGGAGCCGTCACCACCCGTGCGGCGGTACTGCACCCGCACGATATCCAGATCCGGGTCGTTGTAGATGTACTCATTCAGCGTGATAAACAAAATATTGCCATCATCGGGCGTCACCACCCAGTCCTGTAGCGGGAAGCCGATGTCTATCGGGCTGCAGGGCTCGAGGAAGAAAGCTGACACCTCCATACCATCGTAGAAAGGCTCCGGCGGAAATTCCCCTTCATTAAAGGCATCGTAGCGTGCTCCTTCGCAGGCCGAGATGGCGTAGAACAACAGGTTTTCATAATCGTAAGCCTCCGGGCCACGCTCAATCGTCACGACAACATCCTGACCACCACCCGGCTCCACCAGGAAGCTGCCACTGGAAGTTGCATTGCCCTGTACCCGTACCCGGGCACCCAGCGGATTGGTCTCACGCCACAGCTCGAGTGTATAGTAGCGCCACTCATCCGTCTGACTGGTATTGCCAATGGTGAAATTGAATACCGCCGCATCGTTCTCCGGTACGTTGACCGCTACGATTTGGTCAGCTGTCAGCGTGACCCCTTCGCGCGGCCGCGTATTGGGCTCGTGCGGACAGGAAGACTCACCACTCCGCAACTTAAACACCGGCGTACCAAAGACGGGATCATCAAGGATATCAACGGTGAAGTTATCACCCAGATCATCATCGGCCAGCGTGAAACCTACCGAGCGCGATGTCTGGTTGGTGAACCCTTGGGTGAAAGAACCACCGCCCCCTATTTCAAAACCTACTGTAGCCTTTACACCCACCCCGTTGAAAGCATTACCCAGCGTTAATGCCATAGCAGCGGTAACCTCAAATTCGTGCGAAACTTCCAGGGAGGCAGAATTGCTGGTCGTCTGTGTCTGACTGTAGTTTGTAAGGGCGTCAAAACTGATGTTTTCCTTGAATACAGCCTGTTCCTTGAGCCGCTTGTTGTAGTCAATAATCCTCCGCCAGCTATCGGCAGAAGCGGTATCTCCGATAAACTCCAAATCAGGGATTACATCCTTTATGATCTGATACTGACTGTATACATACTTGGTGCCAAAACCCTCCGGCCATACCCGCAGGTTGCTGCCGAGCGTGAATTCGCACGAGTCCGGATCAAAACCCAGCACGTCTGTAGAGCTGAACTCAAAGTTCACCGCAGCACCCACATACAGATCAGCATCATCCCCCAGTACCACATCACCTCCGGAAGTACTGTAAACAATATCATTGGTCACACACACCTCTGCCGACTCGCTATTGGAAAAGCCATAGCGGGCACTGGCGGAGATATCGAGTTCTGCAATGGCATCTGTCTCTGTGATTGTACCCCCGACCGGCGAACCTGCGTAGGTAATCACTTTGGGAGCCATGTCTATACTAACAGACGCGTTCAGACCGGCATTGAAAAATGTCCCGTTCGACCAGGACTGGCAGTAGGTGGAGCCCTCCGCCAGGGTAGCCGAAGAACCATCGCCCGGCGGGTCGCGCAGGATGATCAGCGGCATAGCCGGGGAAGCCGTTGTAAAAGTCGACTCCCGTGAACGTTCCCCCAGTACCACTACCCGTTCGACCGATGAAGCCTGCGAACCATTGACATTGGCCGTCACCTGCAGGAATTTTTCGTAGTTACCCGTGATGTTGGGTACCCCTGCCCAGTACTCAATGGTGTAAGTAGAGGTATCCGAATCGACCGTGTAGGCCGAAAGATCCGCAATCTCGTTGTTGATTGTCAGCTGGAAAGTATCCAGAAAGCAGTCACCGCCGTCATAGCGCTCGTATACCCGTACATTCGTCTTGTACAGCCGATTGCCATTGGCGGAAGATGACTGGTCAATCATCTTCAGTCCGCTACCTGCACAGCCATTTTCTTCAAACGGCTGAATCAGCACATTGGGCGGAGCAATGTAGATAAAATCAATCGTATCCTTCTCGATTAGCCGCAGATCCGTCTCCTGTCCTCCCTGTATCTGGAAGTAGTCGTAGACGATATTGTTGGAGTGTTCCGTCACACTGATCGCCATGGGGATGGGCGGAAGCCCCCGGAAATGGAACTTACCGTCGGGATTGTCCAGCGTCAGTTCCTGATAGTAACAGTCGTTGAGCGCCTGCGCCTTCACTTTTACTACTGCACCATCGGGAATGACCGACAGACGGCATTTACCTCCGGCCATCTGGCCGACGACCTCGCGCTTGACCTGATTCTGGAAAAGCACCCCGGCCACCGGCCGGTTAAGCCGCCGCACCTGGAAAAAACCCGGACTGTAGACGTGATCGTTGTAACGGGGGGAGAGGGTCACCGTCACCCCGGGTTCAAAATCCGCGACAAAGCGGCCATTTTCATCTGTCTTAACCGGTGGGAAGTAGGGCTCCCCGTTGACCAGAATTTCTACTTCCTTTTGGTAGCAGAAGGTATTTTCAAATCGCACAACGCCTGAGATGGTCACTGTGGACAGGTTGACGAAGTCGATACCCGAAGCGGCTGTCGTACTTTCGTTGATGTTGATGACCCGCTGGCTGGGCTGAAACAGGTTGGGCGTTGCCTCCTGTCGGTAAGTGATGATGGAGAAAGGTGCATTGTAGACCGTGCCGATGCCGCTCATCTGCGGACCATAATCCACCAGCTCGGTACCATCGCCTTCATCCAGCGAAAAATAACTCATCAGGTAGGGGTTGGCCACATCCGTACCCCCGGTGCCAAAAGGCGAAGCATTGAGTTGTATATTGGCTACCGTCAGCACGCTGTGGTAAAAAGCTACTTCATCCAGCAGACCTGTATAAAAGTCTGCTCCGGGGCTGCCCGCCGCCCCCAGCTGCCAGGGCTCACCCGTCCACTCACCACTCAGATCGCTGTAGGTGAAGGTGTTTTGCAGATCACCATTTTTGTAGTAAGCAACCTGCCCTGTGTAGGCATCCAGCGTAAACGATAAATGCTGATAAGCTGTAGTAGCTGGCCCTACCACCTGGGTTTCGCCGTTGATGGTCAGGAAAAAGTTGTTGTTCTCGATCCCGAACAAAAAGTCATCCTCTCCCTTAGACAATACGATTTGTCGCGACTGCAAATCGAAAGGATGCAGGTTGATCTCCACCGTAGCCGTATCCGGCAGGTCAAAGTCAGTCAGGGTAGCGTAAGACGAGTAAGCTGCATTGAACTCCAGCGCATAGCGGGAATAGAAATTTTTGACCGGCGTGGCCGTGAACGTCTGCGCCTGGCTGTAGTTGACCCCCTCTATGGCATAGAAGCCTCCTTCGTCGGTAAAGCCGGCATTGTTGACCGGTGCGGCATCCGAGCTGAAGCCCGGCCCATTGATGAAGGCGTGCATATCATTATCAGAAAGATCGAAAACCTTGGTTCCCAGACCCTCATCAAACTTCCAGTAAGCTACCAGATTGGCCGTAGACTTGGAGACTGTCAGGTCGCGTGTCAGGAAAATCTGGGTGCTGGTCAGTGGAGCGTTGTACAGGCGTACATCGTCGATGCGGCCGTGAAAAAAGCCCGTCTGGTTGCGGCGGCTGCCGATGGTAAACAGTGCATCCTCATTGGCGATGCTCGCCCTGGTAGAAGATACATAACGACCGTCGATGTACAACAAGAGCGAAATACCGTTGTATACCGCCGTCACCTGGTGCCAGCCATTGGGATTGTCGGCAAATACGTGTGTCAGGCTGGTAGCTCCGCTGCCCGCACCTACGCCTGCGACCACCCCCTTACCACTGCCGGCGGGCGTGGTGTGCAGCCAGAAATTTTTGTTGAGATCGCTGCCCAAATCGATGATGCCATCGCTGTCGTAGCCATTGTCGATTTTCACCCAGGCCGAGACTGTCCACATATTGGTCGGTACCACCGGCAGGTGGGTCACACAGATGTAGTCATTGACACCATCGAAGTGTAGTGAGCGCCCTACGGTAGGCGTGAGCTTGACGACTGCATTGGCTACCGGATTGCGACTAAACGTCTCCAGCTTACCCGTGACGATACCATTGGGATTGACAAAGCCAACGGCCTTGCCACGCGCACCACTGCCAAACTGGTTGCGGCCATAGACGCTGTACTCGTAGAACTCCCCGGCTTGTACGTTGAAGTCGATAAACTGGGTAATATCGGATCCCAACTGTGCCAGAAAGGCTCCATCGCGCAACACCACATAACCTTCCGTAGCTGATGAACTCAGCGGATCGAAGGTCCAGCGGATGAGTACCCTGTCGGGAAAATCCCCCTGGCTCACCAAAACCGAAGGAGCCTGTGGCGGCAGCAAAAAGCGAGCCCAAAAGCCATTCTGAGAGCTGAAGGGTTGTGAAAACTGAAAGCCTATGAATGGCTGCGCAATGGTATAACTTGATCGGTTGCGAAAAGAGACAACATTGGTGGCGCTACCGTAATTAAACAACACATCACCATTGGTAATGGGTTGATTGGCAGTCGGGTCACAGTCAATCTGCACCTGCGCACGCACACTCGTCAAGGATACGACCAGCAATAAGATGGTTGTGCAGGAATATAATATCTTGTTCATATTTCATATTGCAATTGGTTAACGAATAATTTGTCCGATGCCAATTGCGCTAGTTAATTCTGATATATGCCCACAAGTTCAAGTTGACAGGCCGGGTTTCGTCGCCACTGTTGTTGTTGATTGTATGTGTGTGATCACCCGCACCAGAAGTATTTGGTGTTGTATTGCCAGTAGGAAGCAGAACATTCTGGTAGCAATTGTTACATTGAACGTTCGTGGGAACAGTAGTAGATAACCCTCCATATTGATGCGAGTGATGACCTGCCGAGTTCATACTGTGATTGTGCGGTTTCACATCATCTCCCTGCACTGTCGCAATAGGAGAGCTACTGCTTCTGCCCCGGTCATAGTCCGGGCTGGTTGCAAATTCCTGTGCCCGGAAGAACGTTCCTCCCGCATCCGGCAAATTACTAATCCCCAATGAAGCTGACAGACGCGAGCCTGCAATGCTACGCCCGTCCATAGGTACCCAACAGTCGCCATTCTCTTCAGCAAATTTTGCAGGGTTGAGAATGGAATACTTGACATCACCCAATGCACCGGAGCAGACAACCGTTGCGGATGCAAAGGTGTAAGGTGCATAAGTCATGCGCGTACGAGGATTTAACTCAAAGCTGCCAACTTTCAGTCCCAAAAAGAGCGTAGAGCCGAAATCTGCAGAAACCAGCGGGTTTACACTACCGAGGTAGTGACTGTAAATACCCCCGATTACCTCGACGGTTGCTTCCTCCTGCCAGACCGGATTACCCCCGACTTCCTGATTGAAAAGCCTGAAAACCACTGCATAGACACCATCCGACACAGAGGCTCCATTGGCATCCTTAAGCGTGCCCTGGATACTGATGGTAGGTAATTCCTGTGCGCTCAGGGCATTGGTCATTAAGAATACAATTAGCAGACACCAGTAAGGCATTACTGAATTTTTCATGAGTTTGATTTTTGAGAATAATATAGTTAATGAAATTATTGGCAACCATCCGACCCAGTCATCTCTACTGCTTCGGCGCAGGTACGACACCCAATGCGGGAAACACGCAGAAAATCTGACTTTGAATCCAAATCAGGCTGAAACGCCGATTCATACAATACAATCAATTGAAAAACAAATAATTAAACTCAATTATACACATACATCCACTTTCCCTCACCGGCATATTAAAGCGTATTCGGTATTTTCTCACAGGATATGAAGCAGCTCTTTTTCACAGGTTTTCACTATCTTTCAGTCAGGTAGCGCCGGCTATGCTCCTTGTGAAGATGTGAAGACGCGTGTTTTTTACTTCCGACAGCAACATCCCTACACGCTTTTACTTACATGCCACAAAGCTACCTTAGCCAAAAGCGGTAGTCAATACCATGTTTATAGTATACGCCGCCACCCGGCGGCTGTAAACAGACGGCTCACGCAGCCTTTCACAAGCCCCGTGCAGGCAGGCAGGCGCAAAGAAATCCCTCCCAAAGGCGCTGCAATCCGATACTATTGCTATCTTGTATGCCTGAATTCACCATATCTTGCCTCATATGCAGCAACAACCATATCCCCACCTCCTCGCGCCCCTGGACCTGGGCTTCACCCGCCTGCCCAACCGCGTGCTGATGGGCTCCATGCACACGGGCCTGGAGGAAAGCAAAGACGGCTTTCGGCAGCTGGCTGCCTATTTTGCCGAGCGCGCCCGCGGCGGCGTAGGCCTGATGGTCACCGGCGGCATTGCCCCCAACCGGGCCGGCTGGGTGGCGCCTTTTTCCGCCCGCCTGACGACCAGCGCGCAGGCCGGCAAGCACCGGCAGGTGACGGCGGCCGTGCACGACGAGGGTGGCAAAATCTGTATGCAGATCCTGCATACAGGCCGCTACGGCTACCACCCTTTTGCGGTAGCCCCCTCCCCGCTGCGCTCGCCCATCACGCCTTTCAAGCCCTGGGAACTGAGCAAAAAGGGTATTGAGCAGACTATACAGGATTTTGTGCGCTGCGCCAGCCTTGCGCGCGAGGCGGGCTATGACGGGGTCGAAATCATGGGCAGCGAGGGCTACCTCATCAACCAGTTTATCGCCCTGCGCACCAACCAGCGCACCGACGAATGGGGCGGCAGCTACGAAAATCGCATACGGCTGGCGGTGGAGATTGTGCGCCGCAGCCGCCAGGCCGTAGGCCCGGATTTTATCATCATCTTCCGGCTGTCGATGCTCGACCTGGTAGAAGGCGGCAGCAGTTGGGAGGAAGTAGTGCAGCTCGCTAAGGCCATAGAGGCGGCGGGGGCCACCCTGATCAATACGGGCATTGGCTGGCATGAGGCCCGCGTGCCGACCATCGCTACCCTGGTGCCGCGGGCGGGTTTTGCCTGGGTGACCCGGAAGATGATGGGTGAAGTGGGCATCCCGCTCATCACCACCAACCGCATCAATACGCCTGAGGTGGCCGAACGCCTGCTGGCGGAGGGCTATGCCGACATGGTTTCCATGGCGCGGCCGCTGCTGGCCGACCCTGCCTTTGTTGCCAAGGCGGCGGCGGGCCGGGCGCAGGAGATTAACACCTGCATCGCCTGCAACCAGGCCTGCCTCGACCATGCTTTTGACAATAAGACGGTCTCCTGCCTCGTCAATCCGCGCGCGGGGCGCGAGCTGCAATTTGGGTTGCGGCCTGCGGCCAAAAAGCGCCGCATAGCCGTGGCCGGTGCGGGCCCCGGCGGGCTCGCCTTTGCCGTTACGGCAGCCGAGCGCGG
Source organism: uncultured Saprospiraceae bacterium (assembly GCA_964441755.1). Classification (GTDB taxonomy): domain Bacteria; phylum Bacteroidota; class Bacteroidia; order Chitinophagales; family Saprospiraceae; genus JAUMBM01. The sequence goes on along the minus strand of CAYTVG010000012.1, from coordinate 121,252 downwards.
CCACGAGGTCGAGCTGTTTGAGGCGGGCGAGGCCATCGGCGGGCAGTTTCTGATGGCGAAAGAAATTCCCGGCAAAGAGGAGTATGGCGAGACGATCAGGTATTATGGTGAGATGATCCGCAAGCTGGGGGTAGGGCTGCGGCTGGGTACGCCTTTCACGCCGGCGCTGGCGGCGGCAGGCCGCTACGACGAGATCGTGCTGGCTACGGGCGTCAGCGCCCGGCGGCCGGCCATTGAGGGCATCGATCATCCTTCGGTAATAAGCTATCCGGACCTGCTGCTGGGCCGCCGGCAGGCGGGCCCGCGGGTGGCCATCATCGGTGCCGGCGGCATCGGTTTTGATGTGGCTACTTTTTTGACGGAAAAAACGCTGCCGCCGGCGGAGCAGCTTGCGCATTTCCTCGACCAATGGGGCGTAGACGAGCAGCTGCGCGGGGCGGGGGGGCTAAAAAAGCCGGCAACGGCGGGGGTGGCGCGCAAAGTGTACCTTTGCCAGCGGTCAACCGGCAAGCCGGGGGCCCGGCTGGGTAAGACGACCGGCTGGATTCACCGGGCAGCGCTCAAAAATAAAGGTGTGGAGATGATCAGCAATGCGCAGTACAGCAGGATCGATGACCGCGGACTGCACTTGCTCATCCGGGGACAGGAGCAGCTGCTGGAGGTTGACAATGTCATCATCTGCGCCGGGCAGGACTCGCGGCGCGAGCTTTTGGAGCCGCTGCGCGAGCTGGGCTTCAGCGTCCACCTCATCGGTGGCGCTGATGTGGCTGCTGAACTGGATGCCAAGCGGGCCATTGAGCAGGCTTACCTGCTGGCGGCGCGGCTGTAGGCGCAGCCGCACGGGCGGGCAGCGTATGCGCAGGCCGGCAGCGACGCACGGGCTGCAGCCGCATTAGCAGGCAGACAGCAGGCGCGCTGAAAGCGTAGCCTAACGGGCAGGCAGCGTATGCGCGGCAGGAGAAGACGCACGGGCTACAGCCGCATTAGCAGGCAGACAGCAGGCGCGCTAAAGGCGCAGCCTAACGGGCAGGCAGCGTATGCGCCAGCCGGAGAAGACGCGCGGGCTGCAGCCGCATTAGCGGCCAGACAGCAGGCGCGCTGAAAGCGCAGCCTAAAGCGACGCGCGGGCTACCGCACGGGCTGCTTTTGCGCAGCTACCCTACTGCCCCTGCCGCGACGCCTGAGCTATATCATCCAGCAAACGGCTGAGCTCCAGGCTGCTGTCCAGCGGCCAGTCGGGGCTCTCGGTCAGACCCGCTGCCAGGCAGGCTTGTACCGCTTCCGCTTCATACTGATAGCCGTGCCCGGGAATGTCAAAGAAAAAATTTTCAGGCCGCTGCCCTTCGCGCAGGATGCTGAAGCTGCTGCGCTCGTGCCAGCGCGCATGCCAGTGGATGATGCCCTCTGTACCGTAGATAAACGCTTCCGTCTTGGTCGTAGCCAGCAGGCTGGTATGCAGCTGTGCCAGCTGCCCGCCGGGGTACTGCAGGCTGATCACGTCCTCCAGATCGATGCCCGTAGGCGCAAATCGGGCCATCGCCTGTATGCGGCGGGGATAGCCCAGCAGCAGCAGCGACAAAAAGGCGGGGTATATGCCAATGTCCAGCAGGGCTCCTCCGCCCAGCTCCGGCTGTATCAGCCGCGCGGGGGGCGGGTTTTTCATCAAAAAGCCAAAATCGGCCTTCAGGCCTTCAACGGTGCCGATGGCACCCTGCGCCAACTGCGCCAGCAGGCTGCGGGTGGTGGGCAAAAAACGCGTCCACAAGGCCTCCATCAAAAATACCCGGCGCGCACGCGCCAGCCGGGTCAGCTCGAGGGCTTCGCCATAGTTGACCGCCCACGGCTTTTCGCACAGCACCGCCTTGCCGGCTTCTATGCACAGCTGACTCAGCTCGCAGTGGCTGTTGTGGGGGGTGGCAATGTACACCACATCCAGCTCCGGACAGCCGAGGATGTCCTCGTAGCGGCCATAGGCGTAGGGGGCGCCGTAGGCTTTGGCGAAAGCCTCGGCTCGCCCCTGGTCGCGCGACGCCACCGCCTTGAGGCGGGCGCCCGGCACCAGCTGCAGGTCTGCAGCAAACTTATGGGCGATTTTTCCCGGCCCGATAATCCCCCACCTCCACTCCTCCTTTTCTTTGTGCATACGTGCTGGTTGTTGGCTGCTGTGCGACCTGCAGGCGCGCAGGCTGCCCGATGCGGGCAGCTGCTAAGGTAAGGGCTTTTTTTTAAAAAAATATGCCCCCACACAGCAGCGGCAGCGAAGCGCAGCCGGCCGGGCCGAAAATAGCGGCAGCCTCCCCTTCATTTTGCCGCCGCTTGTCGCGGCGGCAAAACAAAGGAAGAGGCTGCTTCAGCACACTATTTCTTACAATATCACCCAAGTATGAATACTGCGCCACCCGCCGGGGCGGGCAGCGCAGGGCTTTTTACCGTATAAAATACGACACGCTCACACCCAGGCCTGTACCCAGGCGGAAGGACTCGGCGACATACTCATTACCCCGGTAGATCTGTGTCTTCTTATTCAGCGGGTTGAGGATGTTGCGGGCCGTGAGGCTAAACTGGTAGTGATCGGCAAAGCGCTTGCTGAGCTTGAAGTTGAGCAGGGGCACCGACTCTTCGTATACGTCAGGCGTACCGAAAAGGGCTATGTTGTAGAGCTTCCTGCCCAGCACGTTGAAGGATACCGATGACTCCCAGCCCTTGTCGGGGTTGAGATATGACAGGATGGCGTTGACGATAAACGGTGCCTGGCTCTGGAAGGGACGCTCTGTCTGATCGTAGGTCGGGTCAATGTTGCGGTGGTTGGCCAGCTCATCGGCCGGAATCGGATAGGAGGACTGTATCAGCGCTCCGTTGCCGCTGAAGTAGAAGTTTTCGAACACGCGGCCGAGGGCACTCAGGTTTTTGCGAAACTCAATCTCTGCGCCATAGACCGTGGCCATGTCAACATTGATGAAGGATAGCTCTGGGATGGTCGCCCGGGGGTTGAATGCCCGGATGATCGGCAGGTCAAAGGACTTATAGAATACGCTCAGGGCGATGAGCTCACCGGTGCGCGGGTAGAGCTCGTAGCGCAGGTCGTAGTTCTGAATGAGCGTGCGCTGCAGGTTGGGGTTACCGACGTTGAAAAAGCCGTTCTTGGTGTCAAACTGCTCAAAGGGCGCCAGCTCGCGCAGGTTGGGGCGCGCCAGCGTCTGTGAAACGGCTGCGCGCAGGTTCGATTTTTCATTGATGCTGTACACCAGATTGGCAGAATAGAGCAGGTCCACCTGCTCGATGTTGCCCTTGCCCGCCAGCGGATCGCGGCTCTCTACCTTCATGTCGGTTGTCTCGAGCCGGAGGCCGCCAATCAGCTTGAGGCGGCTCGTCAGGTTGTACACCGCCATGGCGTAAGCCGCGCCGATGGCCTGCTGACCGGTATAGAAGTTGCGGTTGTTGATCTGGTTGATGTAGTGGTAGCCTGTCGTATAGCGCTGCACTTCACCTGTAGGGCTGTAGACGGTGTCGATGATGCCAAAGTTGTCATAGTTCCAGAAGGCTCCCAGGTCTCCTTCGAAAGCTGAAAAAGCGAGGCTGGATGGCACACCCGAGTTGTTAAGCTGGTAGCGATATTCTTCGAAAGAGCGCTCGAGATAGCTGTACTGGCCGCCAAGCTTGATGCGGTTGCCGCTGCCGCTGGGGCGCTTGGTCAGGAAGGGGATCGTCAGGTCCAGCTTGAACTGCTGCTGGCGGTCGTTGAGGGAGCGGAAAAAGTGGTAGGGGAAGGCAAACTCTGCATTGTTGATGTTGTACTCGGTCACCTCTCCTTCCGTAACGGCTGTGTAGGCAAAGTAGCGAAGGTCGGGCTCGTCCTGGAATGAAGTGCTGCTGGCGGCCATCCACTCAAGTTCTGTATTGCCGGCAGCGGGGAAAATGTGCCGCCCGCCCAGCTGATAGGTGGTCAGCTGCCGCTGGATGAATTCCAGCGAACGGGTATTAAACTCCGCTGCGCTGTTGGATACTTGCCCGAGAAAGCGGCCGGTCTGCGCACGGCCAATAAATTCAGCGTCGTTGTTGAAGAGTACGTTGGCTGTCACCACATGGTTGTCGGATAGCTTATATGCCAGGTTGAACAGACCATTGAGGCTCGGGTTGAAGGTACTCTTGTCTTCTTCCAAATACTGATAATCAAACAGCTGCGGTGAATTATTGTTGACGTAAGTGGCGATGACGCCGTCATCGTAATGGTTGTAGTTGGCGCCGTAGTTGAGGGCAAAAGTATAGCCCAGCTCTTTGCCGAAAAGCTTGTGGCGGTTACCGACAGACAGGTTGAGGCTGCGGTTGAGCGGCGTCTGCTGCATGCTCGGCACAAATTGGTTGCTGAGCAGCCGTGATGATTCGTGGAAAACCTGACGTACGCTTTCATTGGCCGGCTGGCGTGCCTGCAGGTAGGTACTGGAAGAAAGCAGACTGCGGTTGGCTTCGTTCAGCAGCAGGGCAGGCTGGTCGCGGCTGCCGTCGTTGAGCCCCAGCCAGTCGTACTTGCCTGTCGTGGGGTGGCCGTTGAAATTGCTGATGCCCGATGCCAGCGAGTTGTATTCTGTACCGAGCGACAGATTGAAGTTGAACTTATCAGGGAAAGTCTTGGTCGTAATATTGACCAGTCCGCCTGTAAAGTTACCGGGCAGGTCAGGCGTAAATGTCTTGACCGTCACAATGTTATCAATCATCTGAGACGGGATGAGGTCAAGACTGCTGCTGTTGCGGTAGGGGTCTGTGCTCGGCATGGTGATGCCGTTGAGCTGCGAGATAGAGTAGCGGTCGCCCAGACCGCGCATTACAATAAAACGGCCGCCTTCAACAACAGCGCCCGTCATCTGCCGCATGGCATCGGCGGCATTAGAGCTGCCCGTGCGGCTGATTTGCTGTGAGGAAAGGCCGTCCTGGATTGAGAAGGACTTGCGCTGCAATGCCAGCAGGGCAACTTCTGTATTCTTCACTGCTTTAGCAGTGACGACGGCCTCCTGCAACTGCACAGCCTCTTCGTCGAGGCTGATGTCAATGTTGTTAACTTTGCCGGCTTCAATGACGACTTCTGTAACTGTCTTTTTAGTGTAAGATACGTAGCTGAACTCAACGATATAGGTGCCCTGATCAACATCGAGAGTGTAGCTGCCATCAAAATCCGTAATGGTTCCCCCCTGGGCCATTCCGTCTTTGGATAAAGCCACAGAAGCGCCAATGAGGGCTTCACCGGACTGGGCATCTACGACGATCCCTTTTAGAACGCCTTTTTGGGCTACAGCCGTCATGGCTGTCAGGAGAAAAATAATGGCAAAAGCCGTTTTTGTGAAAGTGTGCTGAAAATTCATAAAAAAGTTAGTGTGTTGAAAGTGCAATAGCAGGAGATGTCTGCTTGGACATCCCCTGCTATTATCATAATATTCAAACCATTACAAACATCTCTTCTGTTATTGTACGACTTATTGTACGACCAGCAGGCGCGATGCGTGACGACCGCTGAGGGTAGTGAATTTTACTACATACATACCCGGCTGCAGGCCACCGATGTTGGCGCGGCTCATGCCTGCCGTCGGTACTTCAATCTGGCGAAGCTGGCGGCCATCCAGGGTATAGATAACTATGCTGCCTGTTTCTTCGAAAGTGGTCTCAACCGTCAGTCCCGCCTCGCTTGGCGCAGGGTTGGGGAAAATCTGGAACTTAGCCAGCAGTGCATCGTCCTGAACCTGAACTACACTGGTAACCAGATTGGCATGCTGGTTGCGCCAGAGAGTCGACCAGTCGCGCAGCCAAAGTCCGCTTTCTTCTGCAGGGAAGGCACCGCGGTAGTCAACCGCTGTGAAGAAGGCATCACCCGCAGGGTAAGCTGCCAGCGTGCCGGCATAGGCAGCACCATTGGCGCTTGGGCGAGGGTCGAGCAGCTGGTTCTGAATGCGGCTGATGCTGCGGATACCAGGGTTTTCAACAACGCTGCCGTTGTCAACCAACTCGGCGATCAGCGCAGAAGCCGTCGGATCATCCTGCGTAGGTTGGCCCGATGTTACACGAATGATACCGGTTGAACCTGCATTGATCTGTGTATTGGCACCATTGGCCCAGAAAACGTTGGACAGGATCTGAAGCTCGCCACTCAGCAGTTTCTGGTGGGCATCGTTGACGCCTGCATTCTTATCTTGTACCTCGATGGCCTTGTTCTTCATTTCCGTCACAATGCTGTTGGCTACCTTACCGGCAGTTCCTGCGCGGAAAAGCAAGCCAATCGGGTTGGAAGCTGCAGCACCGGGGCCGGAACCGATATGCGTCCAGTTGTAGACCGTCGGGTTGGAATAAGGCGTGAGGTCGTCAGGCGTCGTACCGTCCAACTCACCACCCGCATCTGCAATATCGGGGCGCTGAATAGAGAACCAGAACTGACCTTTGCCTGTATATACTTCATCCCAGTCGTAAGAATCGTCTTCTGCGAAGGCAACAATCGCATACTTCAGGTTGGGTGCGCCACCGAAAAACTCGATGCCGTCGTCAGAGTTGGCATATACTTCTACATACTCCAGGGTAGTACCGCTACCTACAGCACCCAGCGTAAGACCGTTGAGCTCGCTGCCGGAAGCAATCTGACGACCGCCGTGACGGATAGACGCATAGCGGAATACACCTGAGTTGTCAGCATTGTCGCTGCCACCGTACAGGCCCCGTGGCTCGGAAGTAGAGATACCTTCTACAGACACTTCTGCATTACCGTTCTTTTGCGTAACACCACTACCCAGGATGACAATACCACCCCAAAGGGCGTTGTCTGTTGGCCCGAGATCCAGCGGATCGCTGACATCGTCAGCAGCAGCCGTGAAGATGATCGGGCACTCAGCCGTACCTTCTGCGTATACCTTAGCACCGCGAGCAACAACCAGGGCAGATGGATTGCCGAGATCAGCGCGATCAGTAAACTTAATGACCGTACCGGCCTCAATCGTCAGGCTGGAACCTGCCTCGATGAAAACCAGTCCGTCAATCACATATTCTTTATCGTTGGTCCAGAAGTAGTTGCCGCCCGGAGCCGTATCGTTGTCTGTTATATTAACTGTTTCTGTAGGTGCTGCAGCGCAATTAACCGCTACTTCTACCGTAGGTGCGAGGTGGCCGTTGCGTGCCAGCGTAGACCAGCCAGCCAGCCAGTTGTCTTCGATAGCAGCTGAAAATGCACCGCGGTAGTCAACGGCTGTGAAGAAAGGATCATTGGGGAAGGCTGCCAGATTGGCTGCGTAAGCGGCACCGTTGGCTGATGGACGCGGATCCAGTCCATTGTCTTGCGTGCGGCTGATGCTGCGGATGCCCGGGTCAGCTATGGCGCTGTTGTTGTCCACCAACTCCGCAATCAGTGCTGATCCCGTAGGATCATCCTGTGTAGGCTGACCGGAAGTGATGCGGATGATGCCCGTGGAAGAGGCATCCATCGTCGTGTTGGCGCCATTGGCCCAGAATACATTGGACAGGATCTGAAGCTCGCCACTCAGCAGTTTCTGATGGGCATCGTTGACACCGGCATTCTTATCCTGTACTTCAATGGCTTTGTTTTTCATACCCGTGACGATGCTGTTGGCTACCGTACCGGCCGTTCCGGCGCGGAAAAGCAAGCCGATCGGGTTGGAAGCTGCCGCACCTGCACCGGAACCGATGTGTGTCCAGTTGTAGACCGTCGGGTTAGCATATGGCGTGAGGTCGTCAGGCGTTGTACCATCCAACTCACCACCTGCATCAGCAATGTCAGGGCGCTGGATAGAGAACCAAAACTGGCCTTTGCCGGTATATACTTCATCCCAGTCGAAAGAATCGTCTTCCGCAAAGGCGACAACCGCATGCTTTAGGTTGGGTGCGCCACCGAAGAACTCGATACCGTCGTCAGAGTTGGCGTATACTTCAATATATTCCATCGTTGTACCGCTGCCCACAGCACCCAGTGTAAGACCGTTGAGTTCGCTGCCGGAAGCAATCTGACGACCACCGTGGCGGATCGACACATAACGCAGTACACCTGAATTGTCGGCGTTGTTATTGCCACCATACAAACCGCGTGGTTCTGAAGTGGAAATACCCTCTACAGATACCTCTGCATTGCCGTTCTTTTGCGTGATGCCACTACCCAAAATGACGATGCCACCCCAGAGCGCATTGTCGGTAGGGCCGAGATCCGCAGGATCATTGACATCGTCAGCAGCAGCCGTGAAAATGATGGGGGCATTGGCAGTTCCCTCAGCGTAAATTTGTGCCCCCCGCGTAATCACCAGCGCAGAAGGGTTGCCGAGGTCGGCACGATCGGTAAATTTGATGACTGTACCTGCCTGAATATTGAGACGTCCTCCTGGCTCGAGGAACACAAGACCATCGAGCAGGTACACTTTGTCGTTGGTCCAGTTGTAGACCTGCCCGGCCTGCAAGTCAGCATCCGTAATGTTGACGACTTGCTGCGCATTGACAGCGGCCGTAGCCAACAGGCATAAGCATAATAAAACGTTGTAAAATTTCAAGGACATATCATTTGCAGTTTGATTCAAAAATCGATGCAAACTTATCCTTGCAGTATAAACTGAAAATGAAGGCTGTTTTAAGGATAGGTAAATAAGGTGAACTGTATGTTAATTTATCTGATAAGTGAGTAGTCAGGATCTTTATCAGCGGAAAAACCAGGTGTTTTGCTCCCCTTAGTACCTTGTTGGCCGCACCGCCTGGCTGAAAATAAGGAAAAGCCCTCGAAATACATCAGATCATGCACTAAATGCAGAGGGGTGCCGGCCTGTATTCAGGCCAACACCCCCCCCTGTAGTAGCATTTTTTAATTAATACAAACGCCAGCTGACAAGCCGCAGCTGTGGATTCCACTGCCGGTAAGCTTCCATCCCGCCGCTGTTTTCACCTGCTGTTTCCGACTGCATAAACGCATCTCTTGTCGGATACGTAAGCGGGGATACAGCAGCAGCCGTAAGGCTCGTATTGAGTTTTGCCAGTTCAGTGGCCAGCAATCCGTTGAATCGGCCGACAACCTTATCGAGCTCCCCGCGCAGGCGTGCTGCTTCTGCCAGTTGCGAGGCCGATGGCCCGCCGGGGTAAGAACTTACCTTGGCATACAGGTTCGATATTTCCTCCCGTATCTGTTCTCCTTCATCAATGTAAAAGTCTCCCTCCAGCGATACCAGTTGTGCCCGGTAAAAAGCCATAGTATCCGCAAGGGCTGTCGCTTGCCGCTGCAATTTGGGCTTGAGGCCACTCAGCTTGCGAATATCCTGCTCCAGTTGCTGGTATACGTGGTATACATAGGCAAGCTGCTCTGTCATGTCGTATAAAGAAAATACTGTCTCCCGCTGCAGCGCGCGCTCTTCCCGGGTGTAGGGCGCAAGCGGATCATTCACCAGGCTGAATACCGTAGCGAAAGTATCCTTCCCTTTCACGATTCTGAGTTCGTAGTCTCCCGGCGCCAGATTGGGGCCAAACAACGATCCGCCAAGAGCAGACCGATTTTTGGTAGGTGCCGAACGCGGTGGTTTTTGTGAAGTGGGCATTTCTACTACGTTGATGCCCGCAGCCTTACCTGCCGGCAGGCTGCGCACAAGCTGACCGTCTTTGTATACTTCCGCATACATCTGTCCAAATGTATGGCGCTTGGGCATATAGTAGACAACCTGGGCTGCTGATGACGGGTTGGGGCCGGCAAAATTGGCAGATCCGCCAAACCAGCTGCCTCCTGCACCAGGATCCCGGAGTACCGTAGGCTGGGTGGGCAAAAATACCAGCGGCTGCGCCATCTGCTCTGCACGTAGCTGTCGGAGCGGGCTGATATCATCAAGGATAACTACCCCTCTGCCATGCGTTGCCAGTACCAGCGCAGGCTCACGCGGATGTATGACCATATCGTGCACAGGCACCTTGGGCAGGTTGTTGCTGAACCGTGCCCAGCTTGTACCTCCGTCCATAGAGATATAGAGGCCAAATTCCGTCCCTAAAAACAACAGATTGGGCGCAACCGGATCCTGACGAACACTGAAGGCATAGCCTTTGCTATCCGCAGTAGCCAGGCTGACCCAAGTTTTGCCATAGTCAGTAGTTTTGTACACATAGGTATTCATATCCCCCGTACGGTGGCCGTCGAAAGTGACAAAAGCCGTTCCTGCATCAAACCTGCCCGGTTCGATAAAACTCACCCAAGTATTGGCAGGCAGACCGGGGATGGCAGCGTTGAGCTTGGTCCATTGTTTACCACCATCAGTTGTCAGTTGCAGGTTGCCATCATCCGTTCCGACCCAGATGACGTTTTCATTCTTTGGACTCTCGGCCACTGCGTAGATGGTACAGTGGTTTTCTGCCGTAGAATTGTCGGTGGTGAGACCACCGGACTCAAACTGCCGCTGCTTGGCGGGGTCATCGGTGGTAAGGTCAGGAGAAATTCGCTGCCAGCTGTTACCCATATCTTCAGACATGAACAGATACTGCGCAGCAAAATACATGCGTTCGGGCTTGTTAGGACTGATGTGTATGGGCGCATTCCAGTTAAAGCGGTACTTCTCCTCCCCTGCCTGCGGGTAAGGTGCTATGGCCTGTGCCTGCCCGGTCGTAGAATTGTAGCGCACCAGGTTGCCTCCCTGGTATTCGCTAAAAATGATTTCTTTGTGGAGCGGGTGCCTGAATGAGTAGAAACCATCACCTCCGTAGCTGGACTGCCAGTCGCTGTTGCTGATTCCGCCTGCCTTCTGGCTGGGAGCATACCAGGAGCCATTGTCCTGAAGGCCACCATAAACATTGTAAGGCTGCTCGTTGTCGACGCTCACGTGATAAAACTGCGAAATGGGCAGGTTCATCCACATGCGGAAGGTGCGTCCTCTGTCAAAGCTTTCATACATCCCCCCGTCGGTAGCCAGCAACATGTGCTTCGTATTGGCCGGATTAATCCATACATCATGGATATCCGAATGCACACTGCCGTCGACAGCCCGGAATGATTTACCCCGATTTTCACTGATGATCGCCTGCAGACCGCATTTAACAACGATGCTGTCATTGAGCGGATCAACGACCAGGTTGGCAAAGTAGAATGGCCTTACCGTTGTGTTGAATTCGTTATTAATCTTTTTCCAGCTTGCACCGGCATCTTCGCTCAGGTAGAGTCCACGCTTGTCGACGCTCTTACACTCAACGGTCAGGTAAACGATGTTGCCATTGGATGGTGCCACAGCAACGGCCATGCGTCCTAATTTTTCTTCCGGCAGCCCCTGCTGTATTTTTTGCCACTGCTGCCCCCCGTCGGTTGTCTTGTACAAGGCACTTCCTCCTGTAAAGCCCGAGTCAAAAAACCAGGGGTAGCGGCGGAAACTCCACATGCTGGCATAGAGAACCTCCGGGTTGGCCGGATCTATGGCGAGGTCGGCAGCGCCTGTGTTTTCATCAACATACAGGATCTTTTGCCAGCTTTTGCCACCATCCGTTGTCTTGAATACGCCGCGTTCTTCTCCCGCTGACCACAACGGGCCGAGCGCTGCTACATATACGATATCGGGATTGGAAGGATGCACAATGATGTCTGCAATCCGCTCTGTAGCAGATAAGCCCATGTGCTTCCATTCATTCCCCCCGTTGACCGACTTGTAGATACCATCTCCCACCGATACGCTGTTGCGCGGCCAGGGCTCTCCGGTACCTACCCACACCTGATCCGTAGCCGAAGGCGCTATGGCAATCTTGCCGATCGACTGGTTGTGATCGTCAAAGACAGGGCGGAAGGTTGTGCCTCCTGACAATGATTTCCATACCCCTCCACTGGCTGCACCAACATATACAACCTCTGCTTTGCCCGGTACAACGGCAACGGAACTCACCCGGCCGCTCATGACTGCCGGACCTATCTGCCGGGCGCGCAGTCCGCCAAAGAGTGCCGACTGCGCCGGTATCCCCTGCGCAAAGGCCTGCAAGCCCGTTAATGTTGATAATATTAGTATACAATACAATTTGCGCATACTGAAAATATTTACTTGAAAACCAATATTATAAGCCTAAATTACCCCATAAACACACATTGGCGGCTGTTGCCGCCAATGTGTGTGTTGAACCATTTTTTTGATTTTTTAAAAATCAAAAAAATACATGTTACTTGCCGGGATAGGTAAACATATCGTCGGGATAGGACTCGTTGAGCACGATGGACTGAATGCTGATCTTCTGCTGCGCCTGACCATTGAACTTGGTTTCGAGCGCATGCGGAAACATCAGCCCTTCGACCTCCTGGTATTCGCTCATATAAGTTTCAACAAACTGCCCTTGCGCGTCCCCCGTGCGGATGGTCGTGCGGATCATGATGGGTACCAAAACATCTTTGTCGAAGAAATGGAATTCTACGTCGCCATTCTTTTTGGTGAGCTTGAGCGAGTAGCACAAAGCTCCTTCAATAGTCTCTTCGCCGGCAAACTCCAGTTGATGTCCCTTGGCTGCATAATCAATAAGCTCGTTTTCAAAAACCTGACGCTTAATCTCCTCTGCCATTTCATCAGGCATAATCTGCGGATCAGGGCCGCTCATAAACGGATTGACCCACCAGGCTACATTGCCGTCATAGGCCTGAATAATCTTCTGCCCCTGAACATTGACGGTTGTGTGTTGCTTGTTGGGCGCTTTCTGGATGATAGTGCCCGGGAATTCCATGGGACCCATCACCATCGTTCCCTGCATCTTCATGGATTTGACGGAGCGCCATTTGTCAATTCCGCCAATATTTTCAAAATAGCTGCTCAATATGGCATTGACATCCATGGAAGCTTGTGCCGACACGGAAGTCAGGGCTAATAAGCTCATGCAAACGGCTAAAGCAATGTTCTTCATATAGAATTAAATTTATGTTGATACAAAGTAATAGAAAATTCAAGCCTCACTGCAAAGAAAATGGATATACAAGAGAAATTGTTCGGCAGACAGCCGGAAATTGGCGATGGAAAATTGAGGCATAGTCAGCAATCCTTATAGCATGGTACAATGGCAAGCTTTCCAAAGGCAGGTAATCCCCCTTCTTTTTCCTGCAGGATAACAAACTTTACAGATCAATACATCGCCTCCGGAAATTCAGCCTTCGTGATTCTGTCACCCATTCTACCACTTAACCGCCAGAAAATACCTTTCCCCTTTCAATAATGTACGTACCGAAAATAAAACCTCATTCGCTTGATGTATTAATATTCTTTTTCATACCTTGCAGCGTCATTGATAGTATTTTTGACGGATTCTGACAATTTCATAGCATTGTATTCACACTTGCTGGTTGTTGCTCCCCCCCTTATCCTCAAAGCATACGCAGTGATCTGTCGCAAGCCGTTGGTGCTTTGCGCAGTTGTTTACGTAATTTTCCCCCATAGCTGAATTCATTGTGACAATTATGCGTCTCCCGGAAGGTCGACGCATGCCCGATAGTACTTCTGGAAGTATTTCGGACAACATCAGGGTTTCACACGACCGCTGATGTGTGTTGTTTTTTTATATCACTACGAGCACAACAACAACGACAAACCCTAAGCGCTATGAACAAAACCTAACCCGAAAAAAAACTCGAATTACGGAAAAATAGCAACATGAAACTGCAAAACATCATTTCACTTGCACTCCTCCTGGTTTGCACATGGGGGGCGGTACAGGGACAGTATTCCGTCATCAGGCCGTCAGAAGTTGTTAGTATACAACGCGCAAAGCTTGACGCTGCAAGTGTCAATACAGGTCTTTTGCTCCCTGTATCAGCCAGAGGTGCTGAGGATATTTCACTTCAGCGCCCCTTTCAGGTGTTTGAAACAGGTGATGAAATCATGGGCGAAATTCTTGCCAACGCACCGGAAGTGCTACGCCTGCAGCTACCTGCTGCTGACGGTCGTGCCCTGCTGCTCGAATTGGTGAGGGTCAATGTCACGACCGACGATTTCAAGTTGTCGGAGAGCCAGCAACAGTCTGTATCTGCGCCGGATGTCCTGCACTATCAGGGTGTAGTGGCGGGTGAGCCGGGATCGCTGGTAGCGCTCAGCCTTTGGGACTATGAGTTGAGTGGGCTTATCAGTATTCCCCGGCAGGGCAATATGAGCCTTGGAAAACTGAGCAATGCAGGGGCTCGCGGTGATGCCCAAAATTTTTACATTCTCTATGATGATGCGGAGGTATTTGCCAACTTGCCATTTAGCTGCGATGTGGCTGATACCGGGGTGGGCTACCAGATTGACGAATTGCGCGAGCCGGACAGCCGGGGTCCCAACGATTGTGTGCGGGTGTATTTTGAAGTTGATCATGACATTTTCCTTGAAAAGGGAAGTACGGCAGCTGCCTATAGTTATGTCATGGCCATTTTCAATCAGGCACGCATACTCTACAGCAATGCCAATATCAATCTGATGGTATCGGAGATTTTTGTTTGGTCTACACCCAGCCCTTACAATGGCACCACCAGCAGCGCCATGCTTACGCAGTTTCAGAATATTCGCACCAGTTTCAATGGCAACATAGGACAGCTGGTTTCTTATCGGGCTAGTGGCGGCATAGCTGTGCTTTCGGGTCTTTGTCACCCCATCACTGCAGCTCGCCTTAGCTTTGCCAGCATCAACAGTACCTTTAACAACGTACCAACCTATTCTTTTTCTGTCATGGTGGTTGCCCATGAACTCGGGCACCTGCTGGGATCACAACATACCCATGCATGTGTATGGAATGGCAATAATACGGCCATTGACGGTTGTGCCGGTTTTGTTGAAGGCAGTTGCAGTGTACCCTCGCATCCTTCGGGCGGTGGTACGATTATGTCGTACTGCCACATCTCTCCTGTTGGTATCAATTTCAGTTTGGGCTTCGGCCCACAACCCTCGGCAGTAATGCGTACGCGCATTAACAATGCTGCTTGCACGCAACCCTGTCCAATTACACCTCCAAACCCTCCCGACACCGTACTCAGCTGCCAGCAGAATGCCGTATACTTCCGCCTTGCATTGGACAATTTTGCAGCGGAAACCCGCTGGGAGCTACGCAATGCCCAAAATGCGGTGGTAGAACAAGGAGGCCCTTACCTCAAATCTCAACTGGGTGCCACGCTGCTTGACACCTTCTGCCTGCCGGCAGGTTGCTATCGTTTCACCATCCTCGATAGTTTTGGTGATGGTATCTGTTGCCAGTACGGAAACGGTAGTTATTCACTCCGCGATGCAGCCAACAACCTACTCGCCTCCGGTGCAAGTTTTCCTGCTTCCGAATCAACTGATTTCTGCCTCTCAACAACTGGCGGCGGCAGCGGTGGCGGTAATGAAGAAAGCGACTGTGTAAGCGTTCAGTTCAACAATTTCAATATTGTCAGCTACGGCACCAACCAGGACGGAGGTACGCATCAGCTGCAGGACGGAGGCAACACCCTCTACCTGCAAAACAATGCCTGGAAAGCCATCATGCTCAACTATACCGTCACGCCCAATACAAAAATCTCTTTTGATTTCCGATCAACAATAGAAGGAGAAGTACACGGTCTCGGGTTCGACGACAATGACGTCATCTCTTTCAACTACACCTTTAAAGTACACGGCAATCAGGCCTGGGGGCTGCTCAACTATGACAACTACCCCAACAACGGCAACTGGGTAAGTTATACGATTCCTGTAGGGCAGTTCTATACCGGCCAGTTTGATCGCCTTTTCTTTACCGTTGATAATGACAGCGGCGCACGTACAAGCAATGGCTGGTTCCGGAATGTGAAAATTTTCGAGGGTGCCAGCTGCGAACCGCAGATCCATGGCGAAGGTGGGCTGCAAGGGCTGCCTGCTATACAACAGTCAGGTATGCAAACCTTTCCCAACCCCGCCAGCGGTTCGGTCGAACTCCGTGTTCCTGCGCCTGCGCCCGGCGAGGCTGGCTGGGAAATTGTGAGCCTTACAGGCCAGCGTCTGCGAAGCCAACTTGTGCCTATTGAGCAGTATTTGACCGAATACCGATTTAATATTTCACTCGCCGGTATTCCCGCCGGCGTGTATCTGCTGCGCTGGCGCGATCAGCAGGGAGAACAAACCGTTCGCTTTACAGTCCAATAAATGTAATACCGAAGTGGTTTGTCTCAAAATACGCGTTGGCGTTTATCACCGCCCGGGAGTGTCTGTTGGCAGTTACTCGCTTGAGGGTTTTTTGAAAAAATCAACAATAACCCTTTGTTCAGCAATTTGAGAAAACCACCATAGTCCCACGAACCAGTCGTTCTTAATCATTGCAAAACCTCGCCCCGGCGGGGTTTTGCTTTTTATACCCTCCCCTGCGCATTACTTACCCGACTGTGTGTGGATTTTCATGTGTGACAAAAAAATATTTTGCGATATTGTGAGTTTAATTCTCCCGGGTTTCATACTATCTATTCATATCTTGTCACTCACTATGCGTATTCTATTGCCGATTCTTATCTTATGCTCAGCATTGGGGCAACTCGCCGGACAACAGGATTTTTACCAACGCTATGCATTCACGGAAAAGGACAGCCTTCGCGGCAGCCTCAGCCCTCTGCGTGCTTGCTTTGATGTGCATTACTATCACCTGCAGATCGCCGTTGAACCTCAACAAAAGTCTGTCAGTGGTTATACCGATATTCATTTTTCTGTAATGCAGGCCTTTCAGCAAATGCAGATTGATCTTGCCGCCAATATGCACATTGACAGCATTGTCTGGAATGACAGACAGCTTTCATATACAAGACGTCAGGACGCTGTGTTCGTTCAGTTGCCACAGCAGTTGGAAGCCGATACCAGGTCACAGATCCGCGTACATTATCACGGTCAGCCGGTCGCTGCCAAAAATCCTCCCTGGGATGGTGGCTTTGTTTGGTCAGAGGACAAGCGGGGGCGCCCCTGGATTGGCGTAGCCTGCGAAGGTGATGGTGCCAGCCTGTGGTGGCCCAACAAGGATCATTTGTCTGATGAGCCCGACAGTATGCTCATCAGTATAGAAGTACCGGCCGAACTCCAGTGCATCGCCAATGGCAATCTGCGATCCCTCGATCAGCTCGGCAAAACCAACCGTTTTAACTGGTTTGTGTCCTATCCAATCAACAACTACAATGTGACACTCAATATTGGTACCTATAGTCATTTTAGTGATGCTTACTACAGTCCGACTGATGGCGATACACTGGCACTGGATTATTACGTACTCGATTACAACGAGCCGAAAGCACGGGTGCATTTTCAACAGACACAGGGGGTGCTGGAAGCTTTTGAACACTACCTTGGTAAGTATCCCTATTGGAACGACGGATTTGCACTGGTGGAAACCCCTTACCTCGGTATGGAACACCAGAGCGCTATTGCATACGGAAACCGCTATATGCGAGGCTACCTCGGAGGGATGATTCCCAAAGATATGGACTGGGACTACATTATTGTCCACGAAACAGGACATGAGTATTTTGGCAACAGTATCAGTTGTCAGGACATTGCTGAAATGTGGATTCATGAATCTTTTACTACCTATCTCGAGGCGCTCTATGTCGAATATCACTACAGCTATGCCGATGCCCTGCGATACCTGCAGGGACAGCGCATGTATATACGCAACCAGCAACCTGTCCTGGGCCCTATGGGGGTCAATTGGCATCATTGGGAAGGCAGTGACCACTACTACAAAGGGGCATGGATGTTGCACACCCTCCGCCATGCCATCGGCAATGACAGTATCTGGTGGCCTATGCTCAAAAATTTACATCTCGACCATCAGAATACCCACATGACAACCGAGCAGATCGTTCAGTACATCAACAATACCTCCGGAACTGACTGGACTTCATTCTTCGATCAGTATCTTCGCTATCCGCGACTTCCCACTCTTTTGTACAAAACAACAGCTACCTCCCGGGGAATGAAACTGTCATACCGCTGGCAGGCCGATGTGGTTGCATTTGATATGCCCGTTTTATTAATGATTCATGAACAGGCAGTACGTATCACCCCCAACACCCGGGAATGGCAAGAAATTAATTTCGAATCATTAACGCCTGATCAATTTTCCATCCCATCTTCGTTTCAACTATTTAACAGCCGACGGGTTGAATAGAAGAGAAGCTTGCCGAAAACCACCATACTAATATTATGAAATCAACAGATAGTCGTCCTTTCCTGCTGTTGTGGTTTGTTATCCTCCTGCCTATGGGCTGTCTCACCGGCCAAAAATCGGCTGAAGTTGAGTGGGCTCTGATTAATGAGAAGGATAATATCTATGTGTATACCCGCCTGCAGGAAGATGAAACCCTTAAAGAAGTGCGGATTCAATTCAGGGTACAGGCGCCTATGCAGGTGTTTTTAAGCACGCTTGACCATGTGCCTACCTATACCTCCTGGGTATATAAATGTGCTGAATCTAAGCTGGTGCGCAAGACCAATGATTTTGAATTCTACTATTACGTACGTACAGATTTCCCCTTTCCTTTTGCCGATCGGGATTTAATTGTCCACACAACAGGACGCATAGATTCCAATACTGGTATCTACTACGCAAGATCTGTGGCAGCACCTGATGAGCTGGCTGTACGCTCCGACTGCGTGCGTATACGGGAGTTTGAGTCTTCATGGACCGTCCGCCCACTGCGCAATGGCTATCTGGCAGCGACTTATCAGGTGAGAACCGAGGCGGGTGGTGCCATTCCCGACTGGCTTACCAACCTGGCTGTGTCAACCGGACCTATGCGAACCATACAGAGCTTACTTGCACAGGTCGCAAGGGCTGTTGAGAGCAGTCACCAACCCGATAATAATCGATAAAGATGGTGACTGCACTCAATCAGGAACAGGCTTATCCTGGATTGGCAGAGCCGTTTAAATCGCCCGATTTGATACCAATAAACCGAATTTCGGCTGCCGGGCTCGGGAAAGTAAACAAATAACCTGAAGCCGGCGGAAATGCGCCAAACGGATTGGCAGGATCCGGGAATACATAGTCCTGGGGGACAAAGCGCCAGGAAGGAACTGCCGTAAAGGCCGACTCAGTACCCAAAATAATCCGCTGGATAATGATCATGTCCAGTGTTGTAATGGAACCACTGTTATTGACGTCAGCTGCCAGTAGTTTGTACGGACTGTCAAGCTGGCTTATATTGAGTATGTGACGCCGAAGCAGGATAATATCAAAAGTTGAAATACCGTTGCCGGCATTGTCATTCCTGAACGGTGTAACCCACAGACTGTCAAGAATACCCGCTACCGGAAAACTAAAGGTTCCTTCAGCCCCTGTAGTTGCTGTCAACGTATCACCCGCTGCATTAACGGCTGTTAATTGTACCTGGGCTATGGCCATGCTGTCGGTTGTGCGCACCATGCCGTTTGACTGGAAAGAAGTAATACCGGCCAACGAATCCAATACGGACACCCCTGACTGTATGGGATCAAGCCAGTCACGCAGACGGGTATCAGGAGTACCTCCTCCTTCCCAGCTCATGGACAGCCGCCCGAAGTAGCCCACCGTATTATCACAGCTGTTGGGTGTGCCTGAACCGTGCAATTGACCAACAATACGCCTGTTTTGATTGAACAGCGATGCGCCTGAAGAGCCAATTTCAATGGTACCATTGGAGTAGACAACCCGAAAATGGTGCATGCTAGGTGTAGTCCGGTTGTTGTTCCAGTTAATTACCGTGTTCTGTACTGTAGAAGCGGCCGTCGACAACCCAATTTTTTTGATATCTCCTCTGGGATGATGAACAACCCCTGCCGTACTGGGCGCGGTACCCGATCGATCCCAGCCATAGCGCGGAAGTTGATTCAGTATCGGATGCGGAAAAAGCTCTAACAGCAAAAAATCACTCTGCCAGCGTCCCGCACGCAGAAAGCTGCCAAAAACTGAAGTGTAGGCAGGCTCTGTAGCCGGATTGGGACAGGCTGCAGCCTGGTAAAAGAAATCAAAGCGCCACAGATCAAAGAGCGGCGTATAACCATCCTGACAGTGGAAACCGGAAAGGAGATAAGGCTTGCCATCGCCAGCAGTATTGTTGAGCAGTGTGCCCGTACAAAAACCCGTTCCCTCCTGAAGAATCAGTGCAATTCTGCAAACGCCAGCTTGCTCGATCTGCCACGCGTCGCCCGCCGGACAGTTAATATTGTCGTGGCAGTCTGATGATGATCCAAAACCAAACAGCGGAACAGAAGACTGTTCTGCCGTATACCGGTCAGCAGCATAGGCATAATCAAGCCGCCAAATGTGAAACGGCGTTTTCGTACTCCCGACAGGTGCATCGTATTCAATCACCACCTCCTCTCCGTCGATGAAGCCCAGCCATGATCTGGATCGCAACGAGCCAACGGTCTCCTGCTGCAATGCGTACTGTGGCTTGTAAGGCGCGTATATATACAAATTACTCTGAAGAGGCATCTGCAAAGAGTCAAAGAAAACAGCTAATCCCAGAGCTTCTGCCGCCCTGATTCGCAGTTGCCAGCGCTGGCGGCCATCCGGAGTGGTTGACCACTCTCCCATATTTGCCGGACTGATATTTAGGTGCATTGCTCCCGCAAAACGTGTGCCCGAACGCTCAAGATCCTCCTTTAACCACCCTTCGGTATTGGGTTTGCCTGTATCCATCACTGCCAACTCCCCTACCCTTGACCAGCCCGAAGGTAGTTTTGCCTGCGCATTCACCTTCAATGAGAATACTATGCCTGCAAGCAGCAGCAAAATGAGCGCAGATAAACGCGTTTTCATGACATACATAGCGACTGTTTTTTGATTGTATTGAGTAATACACAGTGTACTTACACTTGTTTTTGCAACCAACAGCATGCTCAGCGTCGGTACTTATTGTTTTGAACACTACGAAATAATTGCTGCCTCAATCTGCTATTTTCCCACTACAACAGAGAAGACTGTTAAGGCAAGCTGTTTAATTTCGACTGTGAAGTTACTATACATTGCGTATAAAACAAACACGCCTGCCAGAACACTGTCTGACAGGCATGTTGCTGCTGCGTTTCACGCTACCCGGTTAGCTTATTCCTCTTAACTGAAAGCTTGAGGAAGCTGAATGAGCAGCAGTTTACAGCACACATAAGACATATAACTAAACTCCCGACATTAAGCCTTGTGCGCCGCCTTGGAGAAAGGCTTGCGCAGCTCGTCACCGGCAGCAGTTGTATCCTTCTTGGCAGAAAAACCACGCTTCTTAGAAAAATCATACATCAAAGGCGCAGCTACAAAAACCGAAGAATATGTACCTACAGTGATACCTACCAACAGCGCGAAAGCAAAACCTTTAATGCTCGCTCCCCCAAAGAAGAAGAGTACAAACACCACAAACAGCGTAGTAAGCGATGTAAGCAATGTACGGCTCAGCGTTGTATTGATCGAGTTGTTGATTACCTGCTTCGGCTCACTCTTGGAGTAATTGTGGAGGAACTCGCGAATACGGTCGAAAACAACCACCGTATCGTTAATCGAGTAACCAATCACAGTAAGAATGGCCGCAATAAATGCCTGATCAATCTCCATACTGAAAGGAAGGAAACCATGCCCCAGTGAGAAGATAGACAAAGTTACCAATGTATCGTGGAACAAAGCACCTACAGCTCCCAGCGAGTACTCCCAGCGGCTAAAGCGCAGGAACAAGTAAAGGAAAATCATTAGCAAAGCAAACAAGCCAGCAAACAAAGCACTGCGCATAATATCGTCTGCAATGGTAGGACCAACCTTACTAAAGCTGGTTACATGCGTTCCGTCACTATCCGTAGCCTTGAAAGCTTCAATACTCAAGTTCTGCTCCGACAAGCCCTTAACACCGTTGTACAGCGCCTCCATGACTCTGTCTTCAGGCAGAACCCCGCCCTCTTCCTGTGCACTAATCAGGTAACTGGTTACGATATTAAAGGTATTCTCTGTATCCACAGACTTTACTACAGGCGTCTGACCACCAAAAGTCTCCTTCAGGCTGTTCCTAAGCTTGTCTGCAGAAATTTTGACACTGCTGTCGAAAGTAACGTTATAGCTATAACCGCCTTTGAAATCGACACCCAGGTCAAAACCTCTGACAACCATGGATACAATACCCGCCGTGATCAATACCCCGGATAAAACATACGCCTTTTTGCGTGACCCAAGCCAGTCAAAGCTAATGCCCGTAAGTCCGTTCATGGTAGTGGCATTGCCCAACTTAATCGTCTTACCTCTGCCTGTCCACCACTCGATCGCTACGCGGCTCACCAGTACAGCTGTAAACAACGAAGAAAGCACACCAATAATCAACACCACAGCAAAACCCTTAATCGGTCCCAGACCAAAATAGGCCAGTACCATAGCAGTGAGTATGGTCGTTACATTGGCATCAATGATGGCAGAATATGAATTCTTGAAACCATCCGCTATGGACATAATCAGCGATTTGCCGTCGCGTATCTCTTCCCGTACGCGCTCAAAGATAATCACGTTAGCATCAACCGCCATACCGATGGTAAGTACGATACCTGCTATGCCCGGCAGTGTGAGTACAGTTCCATAGCTTGCCAGTGCCGCAAAAATGAAGACCAGGTTGAGCAGCAACGCAAGAACAGAGAAGAAGCCTGCGCTTGAGTAGTACAGTACCATGAATACCATCACGATGAGGAAACCAATTATCAGGGCAGTCATTGAACGATCAATGTTCTCCTGTCCCAAAGAAGGTCCTACCAATGACTCCTGAATGATTTCGGTACGCACAGGCAGGCGGCCAATCTGCAGAATGTTGGCCAGGTCAGTTGCCTCCTGAATATCGAAGCCACCCGTAATCTGGCTGCTTCCACCAGTGATGGGCTCGTTTACACGAGGCGCAGATACCACCAGATCATCAAGCAGGATAGCAATTTCGCGGTTGCCCCCTTGTGCAGCAGCAGTCGTCATACGGCTCCAGATTTTTGCACCCTCGTTGTCCATCTGCAGGGATACCGCAATCTGGTTGGTAGTCGGATCAGGTTGCGCACTGGCTGTTGTGACGAACTCACCCGTCAGCGCAGCTTCACCATCACGACCCGCTTTGATTGCATACAGTTCATACTGATCTGTGAGCGTACCAGCCTCGCTATTGGAACGATCCATCACAGGATTGCGGCTCCAGCGGAAGGCCAGATCTGAAGGAAACAGCGGCGCTACCTCGGGATTTTCCAGCATAGCAGAAATAGCAGCCATCTGGTTGCGGTTGGCCGTTCCCATTACAGCAGGGCCCATCAGCCCCTGGGCATTGATAGCCAAACCATTGACGCCAAGAAGCGGACCACCGGCTTCCTGATAGACACTATCAAGAGAAACGATATTGCTGCGATCTTCATTGCCCAGTGAATCCTTGGCGAAGATCGTATCTACACGGATGAGCGACTTTTCGACAGCCCCGTTCAGCGCAGCCAGCTTCATGTCTGCCTCATTGAATGCCTGAAGAACACCCGCATCAGAAATGCGGTAGGTCTCAAAGAACTCGAGGTTGGCAGCAGCCTGCAGGTAACTGCGGGCACGCTCGGGGTTGTCGATGCCGGGAAGTTCTACCGTTATCAAATCCCGCTCAGCATCGAGACTCACATTGGGCTGAACGACACCCAATTTGTCGATACGCTGCTTGAGCAGCTCAAATGTCTGGTTGACGGTCTCATCAGACTTGGCACGCAGCACACGAATTACCTCCCCGTCCGAAGAATTGTAGTTGATTTCATCGCGCAAAGACGGATTCCGCTGGAATATAGGCGCCAATCGCTGACCATTGGCTGAAGCCCGCCACGCATCGGCAAACAAGGTTACGAAATCCTGTTGCGTTTGTTCTTGTGCTTGGGAGGCTTTGTCTAACGCTTCTACAAATGTCGGATCTTTGGCATTCTGCGCCATCGCCCGAATAAACTCCTTGAGGTCTACTTGCAATACAATGCTCATACCACCCTTAAGGTCGAGACCCAGGGCAAGCTGCTGCGCTTTGAGCTCTTGGTACGTGTAAGATTTCAGCAAGGGGATGCTGAAAATCGTCTCGGTAGACATAGAATCCAAAAAAGCAGCTTTTGCCTGCTTCATTACAGCTTTCTGCTGCACAGGATCCTGAATGGTCGCCGACGCTTTAGTGGCATAGGCTTCTGCAGCTTTTTCTACTTTGCGTGTAGGCAAAATAAAGATGTACTGCAAAAGCGTAACCAGCGCCATAACCACAAGGAAAAATTTAACAATTCCCTTTCCTTGCATAACTTGTGAATTTAGACTCTCCTCTGTAGAAGGTTAGTAAAAGTTTAATAAATTGTAATACATAACCTTTTTTCGGTCAAGGCCTCCAATTTTCTTGCCGAAAAAAACTGCGCAAATATACGGCTTTTCGCCAATTAGAACTATTTGCTTTGAAAAAAGTATTTTGAAGTAGTTGCCTCCTGTTTTTTAAGAGGCATATGCCCCCCCTGAAAAAAAGGAGGTAAAAGTCAGCCGTTTGATTTTTTATAGCAAATCAAACGGCTGACTTTTGCAGCAGCAAAGCTGCCGCATCCTTACTTATCGCCTACTTTATTACCCCCAGCGCTTTGCCTACCTTGGTGAAAGCAGCAAT
Organism: uncultured Saprospiraceae bacterium; assembly: GCA_964441755.1. Lineage (GTDB taxonomy): Bacteria > Bacteroidota > Bacteroidia > Chitinophagales > Saprospiraceae > JAUMBM01. The sequence continues at coordinate 96,717 of CAYTVG010000012.1, read as the reverse complement.
TGCCTGCTCAAGATCTGACTGTTCATGTGCTGCGGAAATCTGTACCCGTATGCGTGCCTTCCCTTTGGGCACCACCGGGTAAAAGAAGCCAATAACATAAATGCCCTCATTGAGCAGCTCCTGGGCAAAAGTCTGGCTCAGCCGGGCATCATACAACATGATAGGTACAATCGGATGCTCTCCGGGCAGGATATCAAAACCCGCAGCTGTCATTTGCTCCCGGAAAAACAAGGTATTGCGCTCAAGCTTGTCACGCAATGCAGTCGACTCGCTCAGTAGATCAAGTACCCGGATGGAAGCCCCTGCAATAGAAGGCGCAAGCGTATTGGAAAAAAGGTAAGGACGTGAGCGCTGCCGCAGCAACTCAACAATCGGGGCGCGTGCAGCCGTGAATCCACCCGAAGCACCGCCCAAAGCCTTACCATAGGTACCCGTGATGATATCCACCCGCCCCATGACCTGCCGGTATTCATGTGTGCCCCGGCCTGTTTTGCCTAAAAAACCAGTCGCATGGCACTCATCAATCATGACCATTGCTTCATACTTATCCGCCAGATCACAAATGGCATCAAGACGGGCAATCGTACCATCCATAGAGAAGACACCGTCCGTAACAATGAGCTTACGCCGGGCTGTGCGCGCATCTTTCAACTGTTGCTCCAGATCCGCCATATCATTGTGCCGATACCTAAACCGCTGCGCCTTGCTGAGACGTATCCCGTCGATAATGGATGCGTGGTTGAGTTCATCCGAAATAATAGCATCTTCTGCCCCCATCAAAGGTTCGAAAAGCCCCCCGTTGGCATCAAAAGCAGCCGCATACAGAATAGCATCTTCCATACCTAAAAAAGCTGCAGTCTTCTGTTCCAGTTCCTTATGCAAATCCTGCGTACCACAGATAAACCTAACCGACGAAAGCCCAAAGCCATGTGTATCAATGGCTTCTTTGCCCGCCCGGATCACCTCCGGATGGGAAGAAAGTCCCAAATAATTATTTGCACAAAAATTAATTGCAGACCTGCCGTCCTGCGTTTTGATATGGGCTCCTTGCGGACTAATGATGATGCGTTCTTTTTTATACAAGCCCGCCTCCTTGATCTCGTCCAGTTCCTGTACAATGGACGCTTCGACATTTGAAAACATGACCGATTCGTTTTAGCTCATATTTGGTTAGAAGTGACATCCGCAAGCCGGCATATTGCCCGCCAGCTGCAGCAACGCCACAAAGGTAATCTACTTTTAGCCTGCCTGCTGCATAATTTTTGAGTACCTGCCCAAAGCAACAATAAATAAAAAAAGGGGCGACCACAAGTGGCGCCCCTTTTCAAATGGTATGTATAAAGATAGCCTCTACAAATTATTGACCTTTCGGTAATCTGCCAGAAACTGCTCAAGCCCCGAATCTGTCAGCGGGTGCTTAAACATGCCCATAATACTGGACAACGGACAGGTAACGACATCGGCGCCTGCCAATGCGGCATCGACGATGTGCTTGGAATTGCGAATAGATGCAGCCAGAATCTCTGTCTCATACCCCTGGACTGCATAAATCTCTGCAATCTGGCGAATCAGACCAATACCATCCCAGTTGATATCATCTACCCTGCCAATGAAAGGTGATACATAGGTTGCTCCCGCCTTTGCGGCCAGCATAGCCTGTGCACTACTGAAAACCAACGTACAATTGGTTCGTATACCCTGACTGGTGCACCAAGCCATAGCTTTGACACCATCTTTAGTCATCGGAATTTTTACCACTATATTGTCCGCCAGTGACGCAAGCCGCTTGGCCTCAAATATCATGCCGTCAAAATCAGTACTGATAACTTCCGCACTCACATCTCCTTCCACCATAGCAGCTATGGCGCGATAATGATCAATTACACCATCATCGCCCGAGATACCCTCCTTAGCCATTAGCGAAGGGTTAGTAGTAACTCCGTCCAATATGCCCAGCGAATTGGCTTCGGCAATATGGGAAAGATTAGCAGTATCAATGAAAAATTTCATGCGGATTCAGCCGTACAAACAGGCTCAGTTGTGACAAATAACGAAGGTGAGACAACAAACCAGCGCTCAACCTCCTACCCTTGCTGTGTTTCCACCCTGGGGGAGTTCAGAGGGAGCTGCCGAATGCTGCTCACCGACTGCAAAGATATGTATCTTTGTTCGTATAAAAAACCTTATGTTGCCTTTTTTGCAAACAAGGAAATTCATAAATTATTTTTATTATACACAAAAACCTAATTACCAGATTTATAATCTCAATATTTCGACAAGATTAATATGCAGCTACCGCAAAATTATCTGTCAGCTACCTGATCATCAACCTGGTTGGGTTTATTCTTCTGCTTTTCTGAGCACATCCCAGGTATGATCTGCCATAAGCCTGATAGTAGCGACGAATGCGAAGGGGGGGTTACCGCCCCATTCTTCAGGACTTACAAGCGAAAGTACGGGTTTACCGCTGCTGCGTCGATACAGATGATACGTCTTCCCAATAAATGGTTCGAAGTTCATTTCAGCTGCATAGATTTCTTCAGAGATGGTAACACGATCCTGGATAGCTTTTGCCTGGCGCGCCAACAGTTCTATCTGTTCTTTAATCTGCGCCAGATCCAAATCTGTCTGCTCATACATAGCCGACATAGCACGCCCCTTGACCTTGCCTTTGTCAATCGGCGTAATTTGTGCTCCTCCCCGGCTATGTGCATAAGGCAGCAGATGAGGATTTTGTGCTATCAGATCGGCATCGATAGGATTGACAAATGGGCGCTCATCCTGGGGATCCTGCTCCGTCGAGCTGTTATCGTTTACTGTATTCACTGTGGTGAATTTTTTAGCGTAACAAGCCGAAAGCTGCTAGGTTCATTATCGCAGGTTGAGTCTGCCTTGTCCGGCCAATAAACCTTTGTTATATATCTCCACCATGTAGTCGCCCTGTGAAAAGGGCTGCGCTGAGGTCCATGTCATGCAAACAGGGCTAGCCGAAAGCGGGTTGTAAGTAGCAGATTTTTTCATGGTATAGCGGGTCTGCCTGCCTGTTGCGAGGTTGGTAAAATAGCCAGAACCAGCGTCATCCACCGCCAGCGTTTCCCCTTGCGGATTGAGGATTCGCAGCAAGAATTCCTCTTCACCTCTGCTGGCGAGTTCGTTGGTACGCATTTTAAAGCAAACCTCTATCTGATTGATGTTATCGGCATTGTGTCTCAGCACCGCTCTTCGGCCCGGTCTTCGTTGCAGCTGTCCTACTACTTCGACATCATATACATTGATGAGCGTTGCCTGTGCATCGCGTACGTTCGCAAGTTCGTCACGTTGATTTAGAATCAAATCCCGGTTGCTGGTGATTTCAGAATTATACTGCCGCTCCCTGTATAAGTCTTCCTGCAGGGTGCGCTGTTGCGCTGTGAGCTGTTCATTCTGACTGGCGAGCTGCTGGTTTTGCTCTCTCAATTGGGTGATTTCCGCCAGGTACTGCTCAACCAATGTCCCCAGCCGACGAACTTCTGCTCTGGCCTGATCAAGATTTGCCTTATTGCGGAGCAGCTCCTCAATGCGTGCCTTTTGTTGTCCCAATTCCGCCTGTTGGCGACTGATAAGGTCATTAAGATCCTGGTTATCAGAACGCAAACCTTCCAGATCTGTCATGGCCTGGTCATACTCTTTTTCCAGCGATGCTTTCACTTCATTCAGTTCAGCATTGTCTTCGGCCAGTTGTTCGCTCAATTTTGCCTTTTGCAAATAACTGTACAGCAGGCCTGCATTGACCAATAACAGCACCCCAATCACGACAGCAGCAATGATGAGCAAGCGCTGTTTGTTGTCTTTTTGGTCGTAAGTATTCGGTTGTTTCGGAGCGATAGTCATAATTAAACTTTTTACGATTCAATGGTACGGCAAGCCGGCAACACACTATTTTCCCATTGTTGCCCTTACACCCCAAATTAACGTTTTGCCACAGCAAAAAATTGCATACTTATTCGCTTACCAACGCAATTTTATCGGTGGTAACTGCCAGTCGCGACAAATTGCGTATTTGGTAAGGGCGAAGGTCTGCCACTTCCTGCCAGCCTGTATCTGTTGCCGGGTCGAACCGGAACAATTTGCCTCCCTGACCGCACAAGAGACTTCCATCGGGCAGTACGGCAAAATCTTCACTTCCTTCCATACACTCAACCAAAAATTTCGGACTCGTACCCGCCTGCCGCGGTTGATAAGTCATCACGACATTGCCTGCCAGCTCCTGCTGCACAAAAGCGAGGCTGCCGTCGGGCATCCGCTGCAGGCAGCGACCGATATTTTCTGCAATCTTTAGCTCGCTCTCGCTACCCAGTTGTGCGATGACCAACTCATTGGGTGTACCCACCTTAAACAACGCTACCTGCCGGCTGTCGAGCCAGCAGTAGTATCCCATACCCAGCAGGTTTTTAAACACCGGCTGTCCGTCGGTGAGTCGATCGAGCGGAAACTGCCAAAGGCGCAGAAACGTATCTTTGCCGATTGCCTCCTGCCGTACGGCACTGAAGTAGCGCCCGTCGGGCATCAGCCGCGGCGAATACTCCCCATCTTCCGTGCGGGTTACCCTGGTTTTCACCCGGCGATCCAGGTTAAAAGCATACAAATCAGGCTGCCCCTGTCCCGCAGGCTGTACAGCCATATACAGCTCGCTGCTGCTTACAAAAAAAGGCTGGTTGTTGTAGCCTTTGGCATTAAAGGCTGTGAGGTAGCGCGGCTGGCTAAGTTCAAACTTGCCTTCCGCCGTCAGTTTCCAGTTGAAAACGTATACGTTTGAAGGCGGTAGCTGTGCCCGAAGGCTGGTCGACAGCAGGGCAGAAAGCAGGCATAAAAAGGTGATGTGGCGCATATCAGGTCTTTATTTGTGAACAAATATAAGCAAAAACCAACCACTTGCTAGCTTTGAAAGCGCTAAGCTGCGGCAAAAAAATTGCATCCGGTACACAGCATAGCTGACTGTTATGCTGTCTTTTTACGCTTTGTCGTAAAGGCAGCAATGCGTTTACCAAATAAGTAGCTATTTTTGAAAGAAAAAATCTTTCCATGAAGCAATGGCTCAGTATGATGGTGGCGGTCTGCTTATTGCATACCCTTACTGCCCAAATTTCTCTTAACCTCAAACTTGTCACGGGCGGCTTTACCCGTCCTGTCGATATTGCACAGGCCGGCGACGACCGCCTGTTTATCGTCGAGCAACGAGGGTTTATCAAAATCATCAATTCGGCGGGACAGGTTCTGCCTACACCTTTTTTGGACATTGACGCCCGCGTCAATTCGGGTGCCAATGAGCGAGGACTTCTGGGGCTTGCTTTTCATCCGGACTACAGTAACAATGGCTACTTTTTTGTCAACTATACCAACAATTCAGGCCATACGGTCATTGCCCGCTACAGTGTCAATCCGGCCAATCCCAATCAGGCGTTGGTCGACAGCGAGTTGATCATCATGACCATCACCCAGCCTTTCAGCAACCACAACGGGGGTGACCTCAATTTTGGTGCCGATGGCTATCTCTATATTGGTATGGGCGATGGAGGTTCGGGCGGCGACCCACAGAATTACTCCCAAAACAGGCAGTCACTACTGGGCAAAATGTTGCGCATTGATGTTAATAGCGGCAGTCCTTACAGTGTGCCGCCCTCCAATCCTTTTGTAAACATAGCCGGCACCCGACCCGAAATTTGGGCCATCGGCCTGCGCAACCCGTGGCGTTTTAGCTTCGACCGTGAGACACAGGATCTCTGGATTGCCGATGTAGGGCAGAATGCATGGGAGGAAGTTCATTTCCGTCCCGCTTCATTGGCGGGCGGTGAAAACTATGGCTGGCGATGCTATGAGGGTAGTGCCACTTACAATACCAACGGATGTGCCGGCGCTTCCGGCTATATTGCTCCTATACGCACTTACCCCAATCCGGCCGAGGGCTGCTCTGTCACCGGCGGTTTTGTTTATCGCGGACAAGATTATCCCGGCCTGTGGGGTCGTTATATCTATACCGACTACTGCAGCGGGAAAATCTGGTCGCTCCGGCCCAATGGCCAGGGAGGCTGGATCAACGAGCTCCTGCTGCAGGGAAGCACCAATCAATACAGCACTTTTGGCGAGGGCCAAAGTGGTGAACTCTATCTCGCCAGCCTTGGCAGCGGGCAGATATGGCAGCTTACCGATCGCTGTGCTCAGCTGGATATCTCCGCTCAGGTGAGCCCGGAAACCTGCCCGGGCTCCCTCGACGGCATCATCGACCTCAATATGCTGGGTGGTCAGCCCCCCTTTCAGTTTGCATGGTCTAACAACACTACTGCCGACAGCCTCAACATCTACCTGGGCCCGGGCAGCTACAGCCTCACCGTCACCGACGCGCTGGGTTGCCGCCTGGAAAGAAGCTTTGTAGTGCCTCCCAGTCAGGTGGCTCCGCCACCTGCCATAGCGGCTGAAGGCAACCTGCTCAGCATTCCCGATACTTTTGCCTCCTACCAATGGTATCTCAACGACCAGCCCATACAGGGCGCAACGGCTGCCAACTGGCTGGCGACTGCCAGCGGCAGCTATTTTGTACGCGCGGTCACCACGGCAGGCTGCACACTCAATTCCCCCAACTACGAGCTTGTCATTTCCAACATATTGGAGGCCATGAGGCTGCGCGAGTTTCAGCTGTCCCCCAATCCTTTTAAGGAAGCATTGACCCTGCATATCGGCACAGATACCCCTGCCACCTACCAGTGGACACTGCTAAACGTGCAGGGAGAGATGCTCAAAAATGGCCGGCTCGAAGCCGGCCAGCAAGAACGCCACACACTGCCATTGGAGGATCTGCCCGCTGGTGTATATGTGCTGCGGCTTAGCCGCAACCAGCTTAGTCTCAGCGCTCAGGTGGTTAAATTGTAAGCGACAGCCCTTCTGAAGAATAGCCGCAAAGAGGCGAATGAACATTCGTTTTTTGCGGCTATTCTTTATTTATTATTTTGATAATCAAATCTTTAAAACCTGAAGAAAATTAATTCGAGGTTACAGAGCCGAAATTATAGTTTAAAAGATTTGGCAAGACCTTGGAAATAAACTAGGTTTGCTTTATCAAATAAATCGTTGAGCAATGCTTCAGTCTGCAATCAGCAATTTTTGGTTTAGCTTTTACTTTTACAGCTATCAGTTGTAAACAGGGACTGCTTATCTAAGTGCAAACAGCTGAAGATTCTCACAAAAAGTAGTCCCACAATCGTGGGACTTTTTTTTTGCCCCTTTTCCTGCCAAATAAACCAACAAGATTGAACTGACTGCCGCTAAGGCCGTAAGCTGCCCACATGACTGTGCGCTCATGGCTGCATATTGATACCCGGCATGAGGAGCAACTGCCTGTATCCAGCCACAGATACGCGCAAAGCATGAATAACCGACAATAACCAGCAAGCTATATGTCTTCTACAGAAACAGAATCTTCGCAAAAGCCTGCCGTCAGGCAGCCTTGTCTGCGCATCGCCATCCAGGGCTATCCCGGCGCCTTTCATGAGATTGCTGCACGGCAGTACCTGCATCCTCAACCACTTGATATAGTGGCAGCGCATACTTTTGAAGATCTCATCGCACTCGTAGAGGCCGGCGAGCAGGCCGATGCCGGCCTGATGGCCGTAGAAAATACGCTGGCAGGTACCATCCTGAGTAACTATCGGCTGCTGCAGGCCAGCCAACTGCAGGCAGTTGGAGAAGTCTACCTGCGCATACACCAGAACCTGCTCGTGCTGCCGGGCGCCCGGCTTCAAGCGCTAAGGGAGGTACACTCCCACCCCGTGGCCATCGCGCAGTGTCTTGCTTTTTTTGAAAAATATCCCCACATCAAGCTCATTGAAAATGCTGATACAGCGCTCAGTGCGCGCATGGTTGCAGAGTCGGGCCGTACCGATATCGGTGCCATCGGCAGCGAGCTGGCGGCCGGCCTGTACGGACTGGAGGTGCTGGCACCGGCTATTGAGACCAATAAACACAACTATACGCGCTTTCTCGTACTTCAGCGACAGCAGGCCGAGAGTCTGACGCTTGCTAAACAACTCCCTGATAAAGTAAGTCTTAGTTTTTCCGTTGACCACCAGGTAGGCAGTCTGTACAAAGTGCTGGCCGTACTGGCCGCCTACAATCTCAACCTGACCAAAATACAGTCGAGCCCTATCATCGGCAGGCCATGGGAATACTCTTTTTTCATCGATTTTATCGCTGATGGTAAGGTGAGCTACGCGCAGGCGATTGAGGCTATACGGCCCATCACGCGCGAGCTCAAAATTATAGGTATTTACCCCCAGGGACAGCGCGAATAGGATATCGGGCTATCTGTGACACACGAAACGAATACGAAAATCAACCAGCAAGCAATGCCTATGGGACAAATCAACACAGCACCGATAGTCGCTGCCAGGCGACTGGCAGCGGTAGAAGAGTACTATTTTTCAGCTAAGCTGAAAGAGATAGCATCCTTACTGGCAGCCGGCAGGCCTGTCATCAACCTTGGCATAGGAAGTCCCGACCTGCCGCCGGCAGCGGCGGCCACAGAATCACTCAGCAGACACAGCGCTTCGGCCACCAATCACAGCTATCAATCCTATATTGGAATTCCCGAGCTGCGGCAGGCCATGGCCGGCTGGTATCAGCAGCGGCTGGGGGTGAGCCTGAATCCGGAGCGGGAGGTTCTCCCTCTGCTGGGATCAAAAGAAGGCATTATGCACATCAGCATGGCTTTCCTCGATCCGGGTGATGTGGTGCTGGTACCCAATCCCGGCTACCCCACCTATCGCGCTGCTGCCCTGCTGGCAGGCGCACAGGTGGTTGACTATGAGCTATCGGCTGCCAATCGCTGGTTTCCTGATCTGGCAACCCTGGAAGCGATGGATCTGTCGAGGGTAAAAATGATGTGGATCAACTACCCGCACATGCCTACGGGTGCCCGTATTGACAAGACACAGCTGGCACAATTGGTAGATTTTGCCCGCAGGCACAAAATACTGCTCGTCAATGATAATCCCTATGTATTTATTCTCAACGATCAGCCTGTCAGCCTGCTCAGCCTGGCTGGGGCATGGGAAGTGGGGCTTGAACTCAACTCAATGAGTAAGGCTTTCAATATGGCTGGCTGGCGGATAGGCATGCTGGCGGGCAATGAAGAGTACCTGCAGGCGGTGCTGCGCTTCAAAAGCAACATGGACTCAGGCATGTTCAAACCCATACAATTGGCAGCTGTCGAAGCATTGCAGCTAGGCGACCACTGGTACGATGAGCTCAATGCCGTTTATCGCAGCCGGCGGCAGCTGGCTACAAGGCTGTTGGAGCGACTCGATTGCCGATACGATGCCCAGCAGGCAGGTCTGTTTGTGTGGGCACAGATACCCCCCAATTATCCTGATGCTTATGCCCTGTCAGACAAACTACTGTACGAGTACGATCTTTTTCTGACGCCGGGTGGCATTTTTGGCAGTGCCGGCAATCAGTACCTGCGCGTCTCTCTGTGCGCCAATGAACAGCAGTTTTTGTCAGCGCTGAGCAGACTGGAAGACAGACAAGCATCCATAAGCACGACATCATGATTATTAGCATTATCGGCATAGGACTTATCGGAGGTTCGCTGGCCATTGCGCTCAAAGAAAATGGCTTTGCCAGCCGTATCATTGGCGTAGACAGCCTTACGAGTCATGCAGACAAGGCGATACGCCGCCGACTCATTGACGAAGATGCTTCGCTGGCAGAAGCCGTACAACAAAGCCACCTGATAATACTGGCCACACCGGTAGATGTACTGCAGCGATTGCTACCTACTGTCCTCGACCTCATTGACCAACAGCAGGTTGTGATAGATGTTGGTTCGACCAAAAAAAGCCTGGTTGACATTGTGCACGACCATCCGCGCAGAGGCCGATACGTGGCTACACACCCTATGGCCGGCACCGAATATTCGGGCCCTGAGGCGGCTCTGCCCAACCTTTTTAGCCACAAATGCAGCGTCCTCTGCGATCTGGACCAAAGCGATGCCGATGCAGTAGCTACTGTCCGTGCCATGTACGCTTCCATCCCTATGCGCATCATAGAGATGGAAGCCGCCGACCACGATTTGCATGCCGCCTATGTATCCCACATATCCCATATCAGCTCTTTTGCGCTGGCCCTTACGGTATTGGAGAAGGAAAAAGATGAAAATCGCATCTTCCAGCTTGCAAGTGGCGGCTTTGATTCGACAGTGAGGCTTGCCAAAAGTGCTTCCAACATGTGGATCCCCATTTTTCGGGACAACCGCGACCACATACTCGACGTGCTTGACGAGCACATCAGCCAGCTCTCTCGTTTTCGCACCTTACTCATCAAGCGCGACTTTGAAACATTTCGAGCGCTCATTGAGGAGGCCAACAAAATCCGAAAAATATTGTCTTAATGTTCACCCCTCCATGCATTTGCCCCCGGCAAATGGCATGGTGCAACCAAGTATACTTATGACGTTTAAACCTGCCATCGAAAAAGCGCCCGGCCAGCCCATCCTGATTGCCGGCCCCTGCAGTGCAGAAACTGAGGTACAAATGCTTGCCACCGCCCATGGTCTGAAAGACCAGGGCATCGATCTTTTCCGCGCGGGTATCTGGAAACCCCGCACGCGCCCCGGCTCCTTTGAAGGTGTAGGCAAACCCGGTCTCGGCTGGCTGAAAAGCGTCAGAGAAGCGACAGGGCTCAAGGTGTCAACTGAAGTAGCCAAGGCCGAACACGTATATGAAGCACTCAAACACAATATTGATGTGCTGTGGATAGGTGCCCGCACCACCGTCAACCCATTCTCTGTACAGGAAGTTGCTGATGCACTCGATGGTATGGATATTCCTGTGCTCATCAAAAACCCCATCAATCCTGATCTCAGCCTGTGGATAGGTGCTATTGAGCGCATCTACAATGCCGGCATTCGCCGCATTGGCGTCATACACAGGGGATTCTCCGCTCACGGGGAGGAAAAATACCGCAACCTGCCGCGCTGGCAGCTGGCTATTGAACTTAAGCGCCGGTATCCGGATCTGCAGCTCATCTGTGACAACAGCCATATCTGCGGACGCCGCGATCTGCTGGCCGAGGTCGCGCAGGAGGCCTATGACCTCAACTACGACGGCCTCATGACAGAGGTTCATCCCGATCCTGACAATGCCTGGAGTGATGCTGCTCAACAAATTACACCGCAGCAGTATCAATTATTGATGAACGGGTTGATTCGTCGGCAGGCAACCACAGATAATATCGAATACTTAGAGCATATCGACTACCTGCGCAAGGAAATTGACCATATCGATGACGAGGTACTCAAATTGCTTGGGCGGCGTATGGATATGGCCGAAAAAATTGGTGCCTATAAAAAGCGTAACAATATTGCTATTCTGCAGACATCGCGCTGGAGTGAGATTCTGGAAAAGGCAATTGCCAAGGGACACATCCGCGGGCTTAGCGAGGAGTTTATCACGACCGTTCTGCGTGCCATACACCAGGAGTCTATTGAACGACAGGATAAGATCATGAATGACAAACGGGCAGAGGCCTAGGCGCCGCAGCCCGGACGCTGTCTGGAAAATTTTTCCCGCTCAGAGACATCCCTGCCTCAGGAAGGCCAGGGCCAGCCTATTTTTTCATCAATCTGGTAGACATTGCGGTCAGCCCCATTGCGTATTAACAGCTCTGCGAGAAAGCCTGTCACAAATAAAAGCGTGCCGATAATCATGCAGGTTAGCGCTATGAAAAAGTAGGGATTATCCGCTACCAGTATGGTTGGCTCTCCCTGTGACAAGCGATACAATTTGGTGAGGCCGATGTACAGGGCGGAGCCCAGCCCGAGCAGAAAAATGACCGTACCCATACCCCCAAAAAAATGCATAGGACGCTTACCAAATTTACCAATAAACAGCAACGTTAAGAGATCCAGAAAACCGGTGACCAGACGGGAAACCCCAAATTTACTTTGACCGTATTTTCTCGGTCTGTGTACGACTATTTTTTCGGTAATTTTATTGAAACCCGCCCACTTGGCCAGTAAAGGAATATGTCGATGCATATCCCCGTACACTTCAATGCTTTTTACGACCTCTTTTCTGTAAGCTTTCAGACCACAATTGAAATCGTGGAGATGAATACCACTGACATACCGCGTAACGGCATTGAAGAACTTTGAAGGCAGTGTTTTGCCCAAGGGATCCTGTCGATGCTTTTTCCAACCCGATACCAAGTCAAAGCCCTGAGCATCGATCATTTCGTACAGAGAGGGAATCTCGTCGGGACTATCCTGTAAGTCAGCATCCATGGTGATGACTACTCTTCCCTGACAAGCTTCAAAGCCCGTATGTAAAGCAGGGGACTTACCGTAATTGCGGCGGAATTTAATTCCTCTGACCGTCGTATAATCTTGCGACAGCCTGCGTACCACTTGCCAGGACTGGTCTGAGCTACCATCGTCCACCAACAAAATTTCGTAGCTGATCCGCATAGGATCAACCACCCGTGCGATCCAGCTCACCAGTTCCGGCAGCGATTCGTCTTCATTGTAAAGAGGTACGATGATTGAAAGATCCACTTAGCGACGAGTTTTGAGGACAATAAAAGCGATGACAGACGACAATGCGAAGCCACCAATCAGACTGTTGATATAGGTAAACAAGGACTTTGCCGGCGTCATTATCAAAGATTCCCGATCAGCTTTGTTGGGCAGCTGCCCGGCTTCCGTCAGCAACTTCAACTGAAGATCGTACAAGCCGGGGTCTATAAAAGTAAACAGTATATAATAAAACAGGTGAAATATCAGATTGGCTACAATGAACACAATAAAAGGTGAACGCACTACATCCCTGAACACCTCCCCGCCGCTGCTGAGTGCTGCTCTGAACATCAAGGCGATATAAATTACAAAGGACCCGAGAAACCAGGCTCTGTGCAGCATCCATGCCGGATTCAAGGCATAGACGACTGAGAAAGCTGCGACCGTATACACGCCGGCCAGCAGACCGTTTTTTCCGCCTGTACCTTGCCAGGCTTCAGCGGCCGAAGGTTGTTCCGGCTGCTCTTTGGGTTGATTCGTAAGCATTATGCCTGATGTTGATGATAAAAAACAGCCAGCGGGCGCCCCAGCAGCTCCTGACCAATAAGCGGTGTATTGGCCGATTTGGAACGAATATGCTGACTTCCAAAAACCCAGCGTTCGTCGGGTGCAAAAAGTGTAAGATCTGCGGCTGCTCCCAGCTCAATAGTTGCTGCGGGCAAGCCAAGGGCCGCTCGTGGCCGATAGCACAGTCTGTCAATCAGTACCTCCAGCGGTATTTGTCCGACCGTAGCTTTGCGCATAAGCCCAAAGGCACTCTCAAGCCCGATGGCCCCGAAATCAGCATAAGGAAACTCCAGCATCTTAGCTTCGACCTCCAACGGACGATGGTTACTGCTCACCCAGTCGATGCTACCATCTGCCAGACCTTCAACCAGTGCTGCGCGATCGTCTTCTGCCCGCAGCGGAGGCATGAGTTTGAAATTTGTATCAAAATCTGCCAGCACCTCATCTGTATAAACCAGGTTGAGCGCAGCCACAGAAGCCGTCACGCGCAAACCGGCCTTTTTGGCGCTGCGCACCTGTTCGACAGCAGCCGCAGTTGAGATATTGGCCAGATGCAGTCTGGAATCCGTATAGGCCAGCAGACGCAAGTCCCGCTCAATCATGAGCTCTTCAGCCAAGGCCGGTATACCGCGCATTCCCAACTGCGTACTCATACGTCCCTCGTGCAGCTGCCCGCCGGGAGATACTGACTCATCCAACGGGCGATTGATGACAAGGCCGTCAAAGGCTTTTACGTACAACAAGGCCCGCAACAGCAAGCCCGCATGCGTGACCGGCTGGCTTCCGTTGCTGAAAGCCAGCGCGCCCGCCTGCCGCATATCGATCATCTCACTCAGTTCCTTGCCCGACAGCTCGCGACTTAAGGCTCCCAGTGGATGTATGGCAACGGGCAGATCTGCCGACTGCCTGCAAACGTACAGGATACCTGACTTGTCGTGACGTACCGGCTGCGCATCCGGTTCAATAATCAGCTGTGTATATCCACCAGCGGCGGCAGCCCTGGCAAGTGAGTTGAGATCTTCGCGATGCTCGAGCCCGGGATCTTCCACGAAAGCCCCCTGGTCAACCCAACCGGGTGAAAGGCAGGCAGCAGCAGCCTCCCACAGCTGCGCTCCCTCAGCCGCCAGGCCCTGTCCCATAGCTGCAATACGCCCGCCTTGCAGCCGTACATCCAACTGTTGACCGTTATAGGGAGAAGCAGGATCAACGATGGTGACGTTTTTTATCAAATGATGCATCATACACTAAAACTCTTGGGCTTAAAGGTACAGCAAAACGAGCGTTCTGCAAAAGAATTGCGAGGCAAGCAGGTATCCCACGGCATGCATACTTTTTTTACACCTGAAAACCAAGGCATTGCCAAAACCTGTGAATGAATAACCAAAAGCTACGCACTTATACCTAAATTTGCGTCCCTGCCGAGAAGAAGTAACGATTTTCTGGCAGCCAACTATACCAAACAGACGTATGGAAACTAAAAAAATTAAGAAGGAAGACGCGCTGTACTACCATGCCAAAGGGCGACCCGGAAAAATTGAGGTTGTACCTACCAAAGAGACCAACTCCCAGCGCGACTTATCACTCGCCTACTCCCCTGGTGTTGCCGATCCATGCCTCGAAATTGCCGCACGACCGGAAGCAGTCTACCAGTACACAGCCAAAGGCAATCTGGTGGCAGTCATTAGCAATGGCACCGCTGTACTTGGACTGGGAGATATTGGTCCCGAAGCTTCCAAGCCCGTCATGGAGGGGAAGGGTGTACTCTTCAAAATTTATGCTGACATCGACGTTTTCGATATAGAGATCGATACCAAGGACATAGACGAGTTTGTTGAAACAGTCAGGCGGATAGCCCCCACTTTTGGCGGAATCAATCTTGAAGACATCAAGGCGCCTGAGTGTTTTGAGATTGAAAAAAAACTGCGTGCATCCCTGAATATTCCGGTAATGCACGATGACCAGCACGGTACAGCCATCATCAGCGGAGCTGCCCTCATCAATGCCCTGGAGCTCGTCGGCAAGCCCATTGAGCAGGTACGGTTTGTCGTATCGGGGGCTGGTGCATCAGCCATATCATGTGCTCTCATGTATGTACTGCTTGGTGCGCGGATTGAAAACATAACCATGTTTGACAAAGACGGCATTTTGCATGCGGATCGCACAGACCTCGACGAGCTCCGCAGGCAGTTTGCCACGCGCAACTACCCCCCTACTGCGCGGCTCGCCGATGCCCTGGCGGGTGCCGATGTTTTTCTGGGTCTGTCGGTCGGCAATATTGTCGATGCCGGCATGATTCGCAGCATGGCCAGCAATCCCATTGTTTTTGCTATGGCCAACCCCACCCCTGAGATTGATTATGAGACAGCTGTTGCAGCAAGGGAAGACATCATCATGGCTACCGGCCGCTCTGACTATCCCAATCAGGTCAATAATGTACTGGGTTTCCCCTATATTTTCCGTGGGGCGCTGGACGTTCGGGCAACGGATATCAATGAGGCGATGAAAAGAGCGGCTGTATATGCGATTGCAGAGCTCGCCAAGCGGCCTGTGCCCGATATCGTCACCATGGCCTATGGAGAGCCAAATCTCACCTTTGGCCGCAGCTATATCATCCCCAAACCTATGGATCCGCGCCTGCTTACCATCGTGGCTCCGGCAGTTGCCCGGGCAGCTATGGAGTCGGGCGTTGCCCGCCAGCCCATTATCAACTGGGATGAATACGAGCAGCAACTCGCCAGGCGTACAGGCCGCGACAACCAGCTCATGCGGGTACTCGTCAACAAAGCCAGACGCAAGCCCAAGCGTGTTGTCTTCGGAGATGCTGAGGATGTACGCGTACTAAAAGCTGCCCAACTGGCGAGGGACGAGCGCATCGCCTTCCCGATCTTATTGGGCAACGAGGACATCATCCGCAACCTGATGGATACTTTTAACATCGACCTTCACGATGTCCCTATACTCGACCCCAAGGCTGCCGATACCGCTGAAACGAGAAAAGTTTACAGCGAGCGACTCTATGAAAAGCGCCAGCGAAAAGGCATGAGCGTCACCAAGTCGCAAAAAAACATGATCCACCGCAATTATTTTGGTGCCATGATGGTGGAAATGGGAGAAGCAGACGCGCTCATATCAGGCATCACCCGCAATTACCCGGATACCATACGCCCGGCCCTGCAGACCATTGGTACGGCAACCGGCGTGAGCCGTGTTGCCGGTATGCATGTGTTTATGACCAAAATGGGTCCCCTGTTCCTGGCAGATACTACCGTAAATATCAATCCTTCAGTTGAAGATATTGTTGAGATTACCGAACTGGCCGCCCAGGCGGTACGCAAATTCAATATTGAGCCCCGCATCGCCCTGCTCAGTTATTCCAACTTTGGCAGTGCGCAGGGGTATATAGCAGGTAAGATGCAACAAGCCGCAGCTATTCTCCAAAAGAAGTATCCTGACCTTTTAATAGAAGGTGAGATGCAGGCACACCTGCCCTTTGATCTGGAGCTGATGCGCAAGAATTTTCCTTTCAGCAAATTGGCAGACAGCGGAGCCAATACGCTCATATTTCCGGAGCTTGCTGCCGGCAATATTACCTACAACCTGATGCGCACACTCATCGGCATTGAGACGCTGGGGCCAATACTTCTGGGTATGGCTAAGCCGGTACATGTACTGCAAGTTGGTTCCTCCGAGCGGGAGATCTTAAATATGGTAGCTTATGCTGTCGTCGACAGCGATCGATGACCACAGGCCTTTGTCTGATTTTTTGAAAAAATCAGGTAAATATGAGGTGCGCTTTTGCAGCTCAGGCTGCAAAAGCGCACCTCAAAGCGGCTCAGACTTCCCTTGCCGGCAGCATCTTTTCAACCTCTTCCGCCAGTGCTGCCCAAGTGTATCGTTGCCGAATCTGCTGCACCCCTGCCCTGAATAAGTCCGCCCGTGCCTGCGCATAAAAATCAGCAATGGCAGCAGCCACCGCTGTTTCATTGCCTTCCACCACATAGCCTGCCTGCCCGTTGGGTACGATCTCCGCTAGTCCGCCTACGTTGGATACGACCATGGGAACCCCAAAATGACAGGCCAGTTGCGATATACCACTCTGCGTAGCCGTGCGGTATGGCTGCACGACCAGATCGGCAGCGCCAAAGTAATAGCGCACCTCCTCGTCCGGAATGTAATCGGTGCGAAAAATCACGCGATCCTGTATCCCCAGTGAATCAACCAGCTCATGGTAGGAGGCAGGAGACTCGTAAAATTCCCCCGCAATGATAAGGCGAAGCCTGGTGTTGTCGGCCAGGGCAGGTGCTGACAGTGCGCGCAACAGGATATCCAGCCCTTTGTACGGACGTATAAACCCAAAAAAAAGGATGTACTGGTCTGCCGGATCTAAGCCCAGATGAGCAAGTGCTTCCGCACGCCCAACAGCATCACCGTAACTGTCATAGACGGGGTGCGGGACAACAGCAATGGGCTTTTGGGAGCAAAAGGAGCGTATATCAGTAGCTACGCTGGCTGAAAGTGCCAAAAAAGCATTGACTGAGCCGGCGAAATAGCGGGAAAGCAGCCTGTCCCCCGGACGTTTTTCGTGGGGAAGCATGTTGTGCACAAGTGCAGCCGTACTGCTGTGGCGGGTACGCGCTATCCGCAGCACGGTACCCAGACAAGGTGCCAGCAGCGGCAACCAGTAGGCCGCCAGTACCAGCCGGGGCTTTCTGCGTCTGAGTTCCCAGCCCGCCAGCAACCAGTTAAAAGGATTGAGTGCGTGCAGTCGACGCACGATCGGTATATCTGCAGGAGCTGCCGCCGTTGAAAACTGGCTTTTACCCGGAAACAAAAACGACGGATACTGCAGTGTAAAGGTATACACAACGACCTTATGACCTCTGCTGATAAGCTCTCTGGCAAGACGCTCATTGAAAGCAGCCAGACCTCCCCTGTAAGGATGGGCAGGCCCGACGAGTATGATGTCTTCTTTCATGTACATAAATTATTGGACTGCCACAGGCTTACCAATCCACCTGACTACCAGCCAAAGCACCGCCATTCCTATGAGAAAAAGCGGCAGACAGGCTGCCCATCCTCCTCCCATGATAGTAGCAATCATGCCCAGGCCTAAGCTCAGACTACCTACTACCAATGCATACGGCAACTGTGTACGCACGTGCTCTATATGGTTACAACCCGAAGCCAGCGAGCTCAGAATGGTCGTATCTGATATGGGAGAACAGTGGTCACCCAACACAGATGCCCCCAAAACCGTTGCTATTACATTGAATAACAACTCAAATGCATGTGCACTATCAATACCGTTGGCCTGACTTACAGCCCAGGTAATAGGGATTGCAATAGGGTACAGAATGGCCATGGTACTCCAGCTGGAGCCCGTAGAAAAGGAAATCATTGCAGAAAGTACAAATATGACAGGAGGCAATATATATGGATTGATGCTGTCCCTCAGCGCATAAGTCAAAAATTTGGCCGTATGCAGCTCCTCCGTTGTCAGTGCCAGTGACCATGCAAGCGTCAGAATCATCAAAGCCGGAATCATTGTCTTGATACCCATAACCAGCGTACTCATAGTACGCTCTAATTTCATGATCCCCCCTGCCAGTGTCAACACAACGGCCGCAATCACCCCTGACAAAGAAGCATACAGCAGCGCTGTATAAGAGTCTGCAGCACCAATGACTTTACCAAGCTTAAGGATGAAACTCGCATCACCACCATCCCAAAGGCTGCCCATGGCCGCCCAGATTGTACCCCAGCTATAATAGGCAGGGGCCTTATCTATCTCCAGCAAGCTCTGGTAAACAGCATCCAGACCCGTGTCCAGCAATCCAAAGATTGTCATCCCTATCACCAAAGCAACAGGAATAATCGCATTATAGGCCCGAATGCGGATATTGGGCACCGGACTCAGGTCCTCTACCTCCCCATGACTTGCTTTTTCCTCCTGAATCACATCTCCCTCCCCCTTCGCACGAGCAGTTCGCTCAGCAGCCAGCATAGGTCCAAATTCCCGGCCGCTGTAGATGATCATCAGCATGAAAATCAGCGTGAGCACAGGGTAAAAAGCATATTTTAACGATTCAATGAATATGCCGTAGGGCGTCAAATCTGCCGGGAAATTATTCAACAACTTGACACCATCGTCAATATACCCCAATTCTGCACCAATCCAGGTCGTGATAAATGCCACCGCAGCCACCGGCGCAGCCGTACTGTCAACCAGGTAGGCAAGTTTTTCGCGGGAAATCTTAAAGCGGTCTGTGACCGGACGCATTGTATTGCCTACAATCAATGTATTGGCATAATCGTCAAAAAAGATAGCTACCCCCAAAAACCAGGTAACAAACTGGGCACTTTTCTCGGAGCGTGCATACTTTGACAAGTAGTTGACTACTCCCGTCATACCTCCGTTGCGGGAGATGATAGCGACCATACCTCCTATCAGCAGACTAAAAATGATGATGGACAGGTGTCCCGCATCATTCAGTGCGTGCAGCACGTAATTCGTCAATACATCAAACAAACTGATCATCAGGTAGTAGAGCGAGTCGACGCGCAAGCCTGCGGCAATAAAAGCCCCTACCCACACGCCAACAAACAGTGACAACAGCACCTCCCGAAATACAAGTGCGAGCCCAATGGCCACCAAAGGAGGTAAGACCGACCACCACAGGCGAATTGGTTTCAGTCGCCAACGCCCGTCTGCCCTGACAGACAAATGCATCATCTGAAGCTCTTCCTGTTTGTTTTCGAGCAGGAACAGCTGCCCCGCCCCCCCAACGGCCGGCTCCCAGGAGGCGCGCCCTTGCTCAAAGTACAGTAAGTTATCCTCGCCGTTGATGCTTAGCCTGGCTACGCCCTCCTGGCCCTCCGCAACAAAGGTGGGTTTGCCGTCCAACAATTGCAGGCTGTAGTTGCCTACAACGGGTGTGTCGGTCAAAATCAACTGACGGGTCATTAGCAGACTGTCTTGTCCCCAGCTGACAAAAGTCCAGATTGTAAGCAGTACTACCCAAAAAGAGCGCAAAAAGTGAAGTCTGTACATGATTATCTGCGTAATTTGTGCTGAAAGCGGCTGTGAACAAGCAGCCCGGCATGTTGGTTGATAAAATGATGTGATGAACGGCCAGCCTGCGCAAAGCGATCATTGAGTAAGATTTATCATTTCAGCATACAAACATGCGTAATCGACTCCAAAAAACGAAGAATCGTGCAATTGTCCAAATATTGCTCACAGCGATTTATATTGCGGCTGCCAACCTGGTCTGTATCAACCAGCTCCGGTCACAGCCTGCAATCTCACTAACCCCCTGGCAACCGCCCGTCAGCATTGCTAACCGGCAGCTTCTCCATCCTTTTGCCGGAGGCCTCAACAACCCCCAGCTATCTGCCGTTGATTTGAATAACGATGGACTGGAAGATCTGTACATTTTTGACCGGACGGGCAATGTGCAGCTTTTTTTGCTCAATGAAGGCAGTGCCGGCCAACCCGCCTATGTTTATCGACCTGCTGCGGGAGCGCTATTCCCCAAACTAACCGACTGGGTGCTGCTGCGCGATTACAATGGCGACGGAATACAGGATATTTTTGCTTATGGTGATGCCCCCTTCTCCGGTATGATGGTATTTACCGGTTACTATACCCCCGATAATCAGTTGGCTTTCACACGCTACAATTTCAATAATCCCCTCAACCTCGTATACATCCCGCTGCCCAATGGCAGCCAGACACAGCTATACATCACCTCCATTGACTACCCTGCTGTCGACGACCTTGATTGCGATGGCGATCTGGATATCGCCACTTTCAACATCAACGGTGGCTATGCAGAGCTGTACAAAAATATGTCAGTTGAAATGGGCTATGGGCTTGACAGTCTCATTTACAGGCTTACCGATGATTGCTGGGGGGGATTCTACGAGAGCGGTATCAACAACAACCAGGTTGATCTTGCGAGCAACCCGAATGACTGTTCGGGCAACTTGCGTGATGACGTGGTTGATAGTCGGCATGCGGGCTCCACACTGCTGACTTTTGATGCTGACAATGATGGTGACAAAGACCTTGTACTGGGTGATTTAAGTTATTTCAACCTCAACTTCCTCACGAATGGTGGCAGTTGTGCGGATACATGGTTTAATCAGCAGGACCCTGTTTTTCCAGTCTACAATACCCCTGCTGAACTGGTGTATTTTCCGGCTTCCTTTTATGTGGATTACAACGGTGACGGGCGGCGGGATCTGCTGGCGGCACCCAATCAGCGCGGTGGTTCGCAAGATTACGATTGCTTGTGGTATTACCCCAATGTGGGCAGTGATACGCAGCCGGTATTTCAACTGGCCAACCGTCGGTTATTGGTTGAGGATATGATAGACCTGGGCACTGGTGCCTACCCCTACCCTGTTGATTACGATGCGGATGGTCTGCTGGACATCATCGTAGGTAATAATTCCTACTTCAACATAACAGGTGAAAAAGAATCGAGGCTGCACCTCTTCAAAAATATTGGTACAGCCAGCGAGCCTGCCTTCGAATTGGTTGATGCAGACTATCTGGGGTTCAGCCAGTACAGTACAAGTTCATTTTACTTTGCCCCTGCTTTCGGTGATCTGGACAGCGATGGTGACCTTGATTTACTTGTGGGAGAGCAAAACGGCCGCCTTTTTTATGCGCAAAATCTGGCCGGTCCGGGTCAGCCTTTTAGCTTTGGACCCATAACCTACAATTATATGAATATTGCTATTGGGCAGGCAAGTATTCCCCGTTTAATAGATCTAAACAGGGACGGGCTGATTGACCTTTTGGTAGGAGAGCGTTCGGGCAACATCAACTATTTTCAAAATATTGGCAGTGCTGCGCAGGCTGCTTTCAACAGCGATTTTACGATACTGCCCAATCGTCAGTTTTTGGGTGGCATTGATACAAGAATTCCGGGCTCCACACTTGGTTTTTCAACGCCCTGGTTTTTGGATTACGGCAATGATGTACAGGTTATTACGGGTACCAACGTTGGCCGACTGGAGTGGTATGGCAACGTTATTGGCAACCTCGACGGTGCTTTCAGTGTCCTGACAGAGACGCTGGCCGGACTTAATCCGGGAGCTCAGTCATGCCCTGTTATGGCCGACTGGAACAATGATGGCATGCTTGATCTGCTGGTAGGCAACCAGCGGGGAGGCCTGCAGTTTTTTCGCACAAATATAAGTACCGAAGGTGTCGTAGCAACTGACGAAACAGACATGACAACCAACATTTCCATTTTCCCCAATCCCGCTAACCAATACATCAACGTAAGCTGGCCGGACCAATCTGCCTACGAACTACGCATGTATGACATGCATGGGCGGGTTGTAGGTCAATGGCATTCTGCCGGCAGCCAAACGATGGTAATGCTGCCGCACGGGCAGCCGGCGGGCATATACATAGTTCAACTGCTCAGCGGCAGCAAGACCGTAAGCCGCCTGCTAAGCATTGTCAACTAAAGGTCTTTGGGGGATTTATACCGACGGAAATTAACCATGGCTTCGCACATTTTTACATTTTCGGGAATGCATGTCCATGTGCTAAGTGATGAAGGAAGTGATCAACTGTAAGTCGTGAGATTTTGCGCGTGGCCTTGCAGCCGGATGGCCGAAGTCTACAGTGTTTGGTCAATCTGCGACGCACAAAATTTGACGACCTGAAGCATCAACCCGGTCCGAAGGCTGTATCGGACCCGGTAGTATACTATGATTCGTGGAGATTTGTGCATAGCATTGCCATCACATTGCCGAGTTACCGATGATCCTGGCAATCTTTCCTGCCTGAAACAAAACCGTGTGAAGAATAAAATTCAGCATGCGCTCTGGAGTCAACTTTTTTGGGCGATAATTCACCGCCAGCTATCCAGTGCGTTGTATACTACTTTATGCAAGCGGCGGCGCAGTCGTAGTTTGTAAAAATTTCGTGAGTTTGGATCAGGATAGATTCTGTTGCTAAGAAAAACAAATATCAGTTCGTGCTCCGGATCCGCCCAGGCACATACGCCTGTGAAACCTGTGTGTCCGAATGTTGCATTTGAAGCCCCCGCAGCGATGAGGTCAGGGTAAATAGGCGCAAGTCGCTCGAAGCCTGTCGCGCGCGTATTGAAACCATTGGGTTTGATAAATCGTTCGACCGTTTCGGGACTAAAAAAAGTATGCCCGTTGTAATTGCCCCCGTTGAGGTACAACTGGAATATAGCAGCCACGTCTGCTGCCTGTCCAAATAAGCCTGCATGACCGCCTACCCCGCCCAGCAAAACAGCCCCCTCATCGTGTGGTATACCCTGTACCAGCCCTCCCCTCCATTTTTTATCGATGACTGTAGGAACAATCTCATCATTCTGCCAGCGAAAAGTAGGTCGATACCCCAGCCGCCGAAGCCCCATAGGATTGTAGAAGCGCTCCGTCAGGAGGGAGTCCAGGGAAGTTTGGGTCACCGATTCCACCACCTGTTGCAGCAATACAAAATTAATATCACTGTAACGCCGGCCAGGAACACGCGCAACCGGCGTCTGGGTTATTTTAGTCAGAAAAGCTTCTCTAACCTCTGCATCGAGAAACTGAGACGTCCCCAATGCAAAGCGGAAGCGATCATCCTGTACTGATTGGAGCGGACTTTTCTTATGGGTAAAATAGCTTACCGGCAGCAGTGCCGGCAGTCCGCTTTGATGTGCCAACAACCGATGAAGACTTATTCTTCGAATGGGAGAACGGTTGTACTGCCCCAGAAACTGCCCTAGCCTATCCGTCAGACTGATTTGTTTTCGATCATACAACTGCATGACTGCCAGCGTTGTACCAATCGCTTTTGTCAATGAGGCCAGATCGTACAAGTCCGTAGTCAGCACGGGCTGCTCCTGCGCGTACGTATGATGACCGTAAGCCTTTTCGAATACAATACGCCCTTGTTTTGCGATCAGCATTTGCGCTCCCGGCACTGCCCGGCGGCGAATTGCTTCAGCCATGATTTTGTCCAGATCCTGTAGCTGGTGGCGATTTATGCCAACGCTCTCCGGCGGAGCATAGCGCAAGCGTATTTGGGGTGCATAATCACCCGTGCCGGCAGGGAATAAAGCACTGATATTCCCAACGAGCTGACCATTGATCTCTGCTGCTCCAAACAGAGCCTGTGCGGCTAAATCTTCAGCCCACTCATTGTGCACAGGAAGATGCAGTACGCTGACAGAAGCATCGACCTCAGCCAATGCCCCCTCGGGACCAAAGTGTACAATCAGCAGCTGAAACTTGCGGGCAAGCCTCTGTGCCAGAGGCCACCAGCGAACGGTATCGCTACCAATGCCCGATGAATTTACAAGAAAAATGACAGGATCGCCTGATGAAGCAGGCAAGTCTGCCGGAACCGACCGGCCGACCCACTTGATATCATGCAACTCTGCGAAGCGAGAGGCTGAAGCCATAAAAGCCGGAAACTGCTGATCCTGCAGGGATACTACCTTGTACGCTCCGGCTGCCCTGAGCGGAAGTAACTTATTGTTCAGGAGCGTCATGGTATTGGCGGCCTCCTCTATAGCTGCCAACTGCTTTTTTACCTCCACTTTTTCCATGCGCTCTGTCAGCAAGCGCGTGCGGTTGGCACCCGACAGTTCGCTCCACCAACGGCCAAAGACCCAGCGCCCCTGGATAATGGCAGCATCCACTTCCGAGAGCAGGTTGGCATCCGTTTCCTGACTATCCGATGAGACACCAAAATCTGTCGTTTGGCTCCAATAGGCGTAGGTCAGACCAAGAAAGATGAGCATGGCCAAGGCCGCAATAAATCTTTTGACCGATGATCTCGTTTCTTGCATCAAAAAATGTTTACATGTATACAACGCAAATGCGAATGTACACAAATAAATCACTTTAGTATCAAAAAACAAAAAAACAACCAAAAAATTTCAAAACGTCAAAGTTCGATCATGATTCCAATACTGGGCAACGGCGTACCAACACCGTTATTGATGGTTTTGAGGCGGTAGCGTTGCTGCTCAACGGGTGCATCCGGATTGACGACAACCGGCCCACCGACAGGCATTCCGTCAGCGTCAAGCGGTCTGTCCAGAATCAGCTGGTCTGTCACAACTGCCGAGCCGGTCAGGTTTTCAATATCGAGGTATAAGTTCAGACTCCACTTCTCAAAAAACCATTTTTTATCGACCCGAAAATCGATAGCACTAAATGCAGGATTGCGCAAGGTATTGAGTCGGCTGAAATCAGGGATGCCCCGTCCGTTGCGTTCCCAGTTGAGTACCAGGCTTGACAAATCTGAGAAAGGCGTGGCAGGCAAGCCGTCCTGAAAACGCCAGTTGATGCCCACCTCCCAGTTCTTTGCAAACCGCTTACCGATGGCCAGATTGACGATGTTGCGTGCATCCCAGGAAGAAGGTATAAAATCGAAGTTGCGATCCTGGAATTCGCTCCAGCCCAAAGTATAGGATACAATACCATAAAACCCTTTGTAGAGGCGCTGTTGAAACAAGAACTCGAGACCGTAGCTGCGCCCGTCACTGCGGGGAATTGCAGGCTCATTACCCACCACACCGAAATCTCCGCCCAAATTGGCCAAAGTAAGGCTGTCGCGCAACAGAAATGGGTAATCGGTATAGGTTTTATAGTAAGCCTCAACCGTAATTTTGGCATTGCTGGCTGTATTCCATTCGATGCCCCCGACTAGCTGAGCATTGCGAACATAGTCGATACCATTGCGCTGGTTGACAAACTGGCCCTCCTGCTGAAAGCCCAGCAGTGTATAGGATGGTAGCTGATAGTAGATACCCGTATTAAAATTGAGTGACCAGCGCTCTGCCAGTGCGTAACTCATAGAAAACCGGGGAGAAAACTGCCTGAAGGGATTACTGCCCGCTTGTGTAAAATCGTTGCCATCAGCCCTGATACCCAGTGAAGCGGTCAGCCTGTCTTCCATCCAGCGCCGGCTGATTTGGCCAAAAAATCCGTAGCGATGCATATTGAAAGCAGCACTAAAGTTTATGTCTGCAGGTCCGGCATTGGTAAAAATCCTGTTGAAAGTGCTATTATTGAATTTATTATACTCGTAGCTAAGTCCGTAATTGAGTTTATAGGAACCCAACTGACGCACATCTTCAATTCGCAGTTTGTTTTCGATTTCCTGCGAGCGGTAGCGGAGGATGAGGTTATCCTCGCTACTATCATCATTGCGAAGATATTTTTCCGCCTGATTATCGAGCATATTGCGGCTCAACACGAAAGTGTAGAAGCCATTATCGCGATAATGCTTATAAACGAGTCCATTGGTATAATTCCACTGGGGTGAGGTAGGCAGCTGATCCAGCAGCGCCTGCTGCTCTTCCGTCTCATTGGCATCAAGATTGAGTCTAAACTGATCTACAGCCCCCAGTCCGATAAAGGTGATCTCATTGCGCTGATCAATTTTATGCTTGATTTTGACCTGAAAGTCGTTGTATGTTGGCAAGAAAGGCAATCCCAGAGCACGGAACAAGAACTGCAGGTAAGATCGCCTTGCGGATGCCAGAAAAGTTGTGCGCTCACCGATAGGCCCCTCCAGCGTAGCACCGATATCAGACGCCCCCACCATGAAGGTAGCCCCCAGTCGGTCATCGCGACCATCGCGCTGTTTAAACTGAAAAACAGAGCTAAGCGCATTGCCCCTGTTGGCCGGAAACGCACCGCTGTAAAAATCCACTTCGCGGATAAAATTGACGTTCAGCAGGCCCACGGGCCCGCCGCCGGCTCCCTGGGTAGCGAAGTGATTGATATTGGGCACCTCGACATCGTCGAGATAGAAGCGGTTTTCGTTGGGTGCCCCGCCGCGGATGATGAGGTCATTGCGAAATGAAGCAGAAGTCGTAACCCCCGGCAATACCTGCACTACCCGGCTGATATCTCTGTTGCCTCCCGGATTTCGCTGAATCTCTGCTACACCGATAGACCGCAGACTTAGCGGGCTTTCTTCGGTCTTGCGGAAAGGAGAAGCCTGCACAACCACCTCCTGTAATTGCTCTGCCTGCGCATTCAGCTCGAAGTTGACCTCGATGGGGCGGGCAGGTGTCGTCTGCAGTTCGTAAAAGGTCTGATCCTCATACCCCAAAAAGCTGGCCTGCACACTGTACAAACCAGGCACAAGGCCGGTAATTTCGTATTCACCATTGTCATCCGTGACAGTACCCGTGTCGGTACCCAACAACAGAATATTAGCGAAAGCAATGGGTTGATTGGTGAGGGCATCCGTCACCTTTCCCTTGATCGTTGCTTTTTGAGCCTGTAAGGAAAGAAAGGGCGTCAGCAGCAGCCAGCTGAGGAGAAATAAAAACTTGTATCGCATGATGTAAGGTTAATCAAAGCCCTAAACATACTAAGCGATGAAAGGTTTATATCCCAAAATCAAAAAAAGGTACAGTAAACCGCTGGCCATCCGATCGCCGCAACTTTGGGAATTCATGCCCGCCATTTGGCAACAACAGGCAAGAAAAGCCCCCCTTAGAACTCCCTATTTATTGAACTGGTTCATCGTCAGCGGCAGACCAATGGCAGCAAAGCTTTTGGCTGCTTCTGCAGCCTGTGTCAAAAAATCTGGCAGCAGCTCATTTTCCTGGCGATCCCACTCCCCCAGCACATAATTGACCTGACTGCCGGGTACAAATTCACGCCCGATGCCCAGCCGCAGGCGGGCATAATTATTTCCACCGGTGAGCTGATCAATATCCTTGAGTCCGTTATGGCCGCCATCGCTGCCCTTAGCCCGCAGCCGCATTTTGCCGAAAGGCAGATTGAGATCATCGAGGATGACCAGCATATTTTCTTTAGGGATTTTCTCCTTTTGCAGCCAAAAGCGCACAGCTTTTCCGCTGCGGTTCATGTAAGTAGAAGGCTTGAGCAGCACCAGTGTTCGCCCCTTCCACTTGCCCTCAGCCACATCCCCCAGCTGATTTGTACGCCAATTGGCCGACAGTTGACCCGCCAGTTTATCGACAGCCAAAAAGCCTATGTTGTGCCGGGTATTGACATACTCGGCACCGATATTTCCCAGACCTACGATCAAAAATTTCATAGCGAAGACAAATGACTCTAGCAGACAAACAATCAGACGGCTACGCTGTAATCGCGCAGGGCGGCATTGAGGCTTGTTTTTTTATCTGTACTCTCCTTGCGTTGACCTATAATAAGTGCACAAGGCACCTGATAGGCTCCTGCAGGAAACTGCTTGGTATAGGAACCCGGGATGACCACTGAACGAGCGGGCACCCTGCCCACATAGGTCACGGGGCTTGGTCCGCTCACATCGATGATATGCGTGCTTTGCGTGAGCACCACGTTGGCACCCAGAACCGCTTCTTTTTCTACGCGCACCCCTTCGACCACGATACAGCGGGAGCCGATGAAGCAATCATCTTCAATCACCGTAGGCGCTGCCTGCGGGGGTTCGAGTACGCCACCGATACCGACGCCGCCACTCAGGTGCACGTTGCGACCAATCTGTGCACAGCTACCGACCGTAGCCCAGGTATCGACCATGGTACCACTGCCGACCCAGGCACCGATATTGACATAGCTGGGCATCAGGATTACCCCCTTCTCCAAAAAAGAACCGTAGCGAGCAATTGCGTGAGGTACTACCCGCACGCCCAGCGCCTGATAATTGCGCTTGAGCGGTATTTTGTCATAAAATTCAAGGGGGCCTACTTCTATCGTCTGCATTTGCTGCAACGGAAAGAAGAGGACGACTGCCTTTTTCACCCAGTCGTTGACGATCCAGTCTCCCCCCTCAGCGGAGGGCGGCTCAGCTACCCGCAACTGGCCCAGGTCGAGCTGCTCCAGTACGAGTGCTACCGCTTCTTGTGTTTTTTTATCGTTGAGCAGCGTACGGTCTTCCCAGGCGGCTTCAATTATTTGGCGGATCGTATCCATGAAAGTACATTTTGGCGCAAAGATATGGGTTGCCGGCAAAAGAAAAGACTTTCAGCCGATTGAAAATCAAATAGACTTGATTAATTTTCAACCTACTGAAAGTCTGTTTTTTATCCTGAAAACTACGGCAAAAGCACTAGTTTTTAGCCATAGAAGGCTTGCCATACCAGCGACGCTTCTTATTGCCGGCGTCGCGGGCCCGGCCACCCTCCGGCATAGGTGCCGGAGGCCTGGCAGCCCGGGGCTGCGGCTGTGCCGGCTTCGCGGCATGCGCAGCCGCCCGTGCAGCCGGCATCGGCTCAGCCGCAGGCGTCACTGCCAGCCCTGCCGGCAGCGTAGCTACCGGTATTGGGCGCTTGATAAGGCGCTCGATATCCCTGAGATAAGCCCGTTCCTCCGTATCACAGAAAGAAAAAGCCCTGCCAGAAGCACCTGCGCGGCCTGTTCGGCCGATGCGGTGTACATACGTTTCGGGGATATTGGGAATTTCAAAATTGATAACGTGCGACAACTCGTCGACATCAATACCTCTGGCAGCGATATCCGTTGCTACCAATACGCGGGTGGTGCGGGATTTGAAATTATTGAGTGCCAGTTGCCGGGCATTCTGGGACTTATTGCCATGAATAGCTGCTGCGCTGATATTGAACCTTGCGAGCGCCTTGGCGACCTTGTCAGCGCCATGCTTGGTACGCGTAAAAACCAAAGCCGACTCGATGGCAGGATTCTGGAGCAAGCTAACCAGCAACGGCAGCTTGTCCCCTTTTTCCACAAAATACACTGACTGCCCGATGGTTTCTGCGGTTGAAGAAACAGGCGTTACCTCTACTTTGGCCGGATCGGACAAGATAGAAGCCGCCAGTCTGACAATCTCGGGTGGCATAGTAGCCGAAAAAAACAGCGACTGCCGTTTGACTGGCAGCGAGGCGATAACGCGCTTTACATCGTGGATGAAACCCATATCAAGCATACGATCTGCTTCGTCCAGCACAAAATGTGTGAGTGCCGAAAAATTGACGTAGCCCTGATTTTTGAGGTCGAGCAGTCGGCCGGGCGTAGCTACAAGAATATCAATGCCCCGCTGCAGCGTCTGGATTTGTCCGGCGGCTGAAACGCCGCCAAAAATCACGGCAGACCGAAGCGGCAGATACCGTCCGTAAGCCTCAATACTTTCCTGTATCTGGATAGCCAGTTCGCGTGTAGGCGTAAGGATCAGCGCCCGCAGCGGGCGGCGATCGTTGCGGGCAGCCCCTGAAGGCTGTCGCATCAGTTGCTGCAATACCGGGAGGGTGAAAGCAGCCGTCTTGCCCGTGCCCGTCTGGGCACAAGCCAGTAAATCTTTACCTTCGAGTACGAGCGGGATCGCTTGCTGCTGAATAGGGGTAGGTTGGGTGTAGCCTTCCTCGCGCACAGCGCGCTGGATAGCGTCTGAAAGAACAAAATCTTGAAAAGTCATGTAACAGTTTTTGTAAAGGCCGGCCGAGGCGAAAAAGCATAGGAGAGCCAAAAATGATGCGCCGGTGTCAAAACAAATCTTGGAGTTGCAAAGATCGGAAAAGCCGTTGGGCGCTTTTGCGACACAAATATAAGGCTTTAATAGCACAAAGGCAAGCATCCGCTGCCGACAACAGCCACTGACAGTTCAGCGGTCAGAGTTCTTCCGGCAAAAAATCTACCGGCAGACTGGTATCTTCTGTGAGCACGTAAGTGAGCACAAAACCGTCACGAAGCTCATAATGAAGCCTGTAGGCCTGGCAGACCGTTTCCTTTTCCACCCAGGCGCGGGTATAGCCTCCCATTTCGCGAAACTCGAAGGGCTGCACGCGCAGATGCAACAAAAAGTCTATTTCCCGGCGGCCATAGGCTTTGTACAGTGCCTCCTTGGCCCCCCAATACACGTGAAGATGCTCAATCACAGTGGCCGGCTGCAGGCTGGCCATCTCTTCGGGGCGCATAAACTTGTGTGCCAGGCGGGTGATTTTGGGCACCAAAAACTGAACATCCACCCCACAGGCTACCGGTGCAACAACGGCAGCGGCCAGATCGCCCGAATGACTGATCGATATATGCCAGGGCGACCCTTCCAGGTGCGGTTTGCCAAAATCATCTTTCACAAAAGCGCCACGGGTGCGCCTGCCAGACATATCGTGCACCAGTTGTCGCACTGCCAGCCACTCGATACGCCGCCTTCCTTTCATCTCCTCAAGCTGCCGCAGCTCAGCCGGATACAGAAAAAGCTGGTCGAGAAACCATGATTCTGGTTCGGTAATCCGCCAAAGGCCCAGCTCTCCGAAAGGCGTGAGTTGTCTGTGAAGAATTCCTGGCATATGCAATTGATTGATTCGACTGCTGTATTGCCAAAGGTAGCAAAAAAACGGGCCGATCGTGCATCTATTCTGATGAGATCAGCCGGCTTATTTTTGTGTAAAAAGAAAGCCCCCTGGCAGCAAAGCTGTCAGGGGGCTTTCTTTTTACAATTTTATCACATCGACAAATCAGTGTGAAAAAATATTGCTGTACGCTACTGAACCGACTTTACGACCGCCGAGAACGTCTGCGGGTGGTTCATAGCGAGGTCTGCCAGCACCTTGCGGTTGAGGCCGATATCTTTGGTGCTCAGCGCGTGGATCAGCTTGGAGTAGGTCGTACCATTGAGGCGTGCACCTGCGTTGATACGAGCGATCCACAGGCGGCGGAATGCGCGTTTTTTAGCTTTGCGGTCGCGATAAGCGAACACCATACCCCTTTCGAGGGTGTTTTTGGCTACCGTGTAGACTTTGCTACGGGCGCCGAAATAGCCGCGTGCGGCTTTGAGAATTTTTTTCCGGCGCTGACGTGAAGCAACCGAATTGACGGAACGAGGCATACTCGATTTTTTTGTTCAGTACAGAGGCTTCATGGCTTACAGAAGCTCTTTTTCCCTGCACTCTCGTTAAAAAATCATTACAAAAGGTACCTGCAGAGCAGGCAGGCCGACAGGCTTAGGCCAGCAGCATGCGCTTTACGCGTGCTTCATCGGCTTGGTCTACCATAGTAGAGCCACGGAGGTGGCGCTTAGCTTTGGTAGTGCGGTTGCGCATCCGGTGCGAAGTATTCGCGTGGAAGCACTTTACTTTTCCGGTGCCGGTGAGCTTGAAGCGCTTTTTGGCACTGGAGTGCGTCTTCATCTTGGGCATAACACTACATTTTTTATAGCTGAATACTAGAATTCAACAACAGCGTGCAAAGGTAAACATTGCTTTTGATTTTTTTGCACATCCTTGCTGTTTTTATTCCGGGGAGTTTATTTTTCCTGATCGTACAGTAAGCATTGGCGCTGCAGCACCAATGCTTACTGTACGGGTTCATGGTTTTAGAAAAATAGAAAACACCCCCAAAAGCGGCAAAACAGGGTACTAGGACTCTCCCTTCTCGCACCAGGCAGGTTTTGACTCCAGCTTTTCCGGTGTCAGCACAGTTCGTTTCATGTAGCGAAACAGGCGACCTATGTGAATCCCGTCAACCACCCGATGGTCAATAGATGCACTGACCGTCAAAACCCGGCGAACGCACACCTGTCCGTCGACTACCCACGGCCGGTCATTCACGTTGCCCAGCGCCAGCACCATAGACACATTGGAAGCGGGCATGAGTGCGGGATAACCGACATCCAGTCCGACATTGCCCAGGTTGGTCAGCAAAAATGACCCCAGGCCATTGGCTGTGATACCTTTTCGGGGAAAGGATACCCCCCAGCGAACCGTCAGCCATTTCAAAAAATCAAGTACCCATTCGCGCAATGGCCAGGGGATCGCCCCCAGCAATTGCTTCATCCGCATGGTCGCATTCTCATCTCCCTTTTTGGAGCGTGTCACCTCCTCCTGCAGAGCAGGGACCAATTCGGCCAAGGTTAGGGAGTCGACCCCCAGAATTTTGACAGATCCCATCTCTGTATCGCGGTTAATAAGCACGCTCACAGAGGCATCTACCTTGGGCAACAGCACAGGTTTGCCCCGCCGGATGAAGCAATTAAACTCAGGAACTTCCTCTTTAAACCCCCTCGCTACAATCAGCAACAGCACGTGTGTAAGCGTAATTTTGAGCCCCTCGCGTCGCCTGCGAAAAATGTAGGCCTCCAGATCAGTCACATCGATTTCTACCGAACCTACGATCTTGGAGTCATTGGGTTTTTTGTACATAACAGCCGCTACGCGGCGCCAGGCCGTATTTATCTGGTAATCCTCCTGCTGCATAGTTTAGTGATTATCCGAGCAAGTTACGGCATTCGGACTGAAAGAACCAAGCTTTTTAACCATTGCAAGGCACTTTTCGGCGGCTGTAGCTATTCAATATATTTTGCGAAGGCGAGAGACAAAAAAAGCTCTGCCGTAAACACAGCAGAGCTTGTAAGTTGCAGCCCGTACGGGAATCGAACCCGTGTTACAGGAATGAAAATCCTGCGTCCTAACCCCTAGACGAACGGGCCTTTTTGCCTGAAGGGCTCATTGCAACAATCCCTTCTGAAAAAAGCGATGCAAAGATAAGGCATTCTCTCAAAAAAACAACAAGTCTCCTAAAAAAATCTCAATATTATTGTTGTTGCTCCATTTCCTTCATGAGTTGTTCTGTCTGGCGCATCAACAGAGCCCAATCACTCAGAAGCTGGCTTTTCTGTGCCGGGCTCATGTCTTCGGCGGAGCGCTGCTGTAGTTGTTGTTCAATTTCCTGACGCTGCTGCTCCAGCACTGCAACCCGCTGTAAGCTTCGGTTGTCATTGAGTTGGCGGGCTGTAGTGCTGAGTCGTTGGTAGAGCTGCCCGACTTTGGTTACGGCCTCATCGTACTTACCCTGGTCGAATTTTTGTTTTTCGGACCTGAGGATCCCCCAAGCCTCGCGCCCCAGCTCGCCGACTTTGGAAAAAATTTCTTTGGACTGTGTTTTCTCTTCCTCGGTACCGAAAAAGAGGTTGTACACGAGTACTGCAATCAACAGATAAACCAACCACTTGATAATACTCATATCGAATAATTTAGAATGCAGCAACAAAAATACCATTTTTGCAATAAATTACACCCTTGTCTGACTTAGGCCTATACCACAGCCCTCCACCTGATGCTCCCGGCAAGCAGCCAATCAGTTGTATTATGCGCAGAATAAACATGCTTACATTGAGTTGGATGCTGGCACTGGTGCTGGCAGCACTGACGGCATCTGCACAGCAGCACAGCGTCGCCCGCGAGTGGAATGAAGCCCTGCTCGCGTCCATTCGCCGGGACTTTGCGAGGCCGCCGGTTCACGCCCGCAATCTTTTCCATTGTTCCATTGCCCTGTACGATGCCTGGGCTGCGTACGAGGACGGCAGCCGGACTTATTTTCTGGGAAAAACCCTGGGGGGATTCAATTGCCCCTTCGAGGGGGTAGCGGCCGTCGCCGACAAACGGGCGGCACAGGAAAAAGCTATGAGCTACGCTTGTTTTCGCCTGCTGCAACATCGCTTCCTGCAATCGCCGGGAGCAGCACAGTCACTGGCCTCCTACAACGCTCTTATGTTTCAGCTGGGGTACGATACCAACGACAACAGCACCGACTACCAGTCTGGAGATCCGGCGGCCCTGGGCAACTACCTGGCCAGCCAGCTCATTGCTTACGGCATGCAGGATGGCTCCAATGAAGCAAACAACTATAACATTCAGCACTACCAGCCGGTCAACCCGGCGCTGGTCATTAATCTGGCGGGGAATCCCGATATTATCGATCTCAACCGCTGGCAGCCTATCACGCTCGACCTTTTCATTGACCAAAGCGGCCATGTCATACCGCTCAATACACCGCCTTTTCAGTCCCCCGAATGGGGACAGGTCAGGCCCTTTGCCCTGCAGGCGAGTGACCGGACGACCTACGGCCGCGATGGCCACCCCTATCAGGTTTATCTCGATCCGGGTCCACCGCCATACGTAGACACTGTTGATGGTGGTGGCCGGTCGGAAGAGTTTGCCTGGAACTTTGCGCTCACGCTTGCGTGGAGCGCCCACCTTTCGCCTGATGACGGAGTCCTGTGGGATATATCTCCTGGCAGACTGGGTCAAATCTCGCAATTGCCAACTTCCTTTGAGGAATATCAAATTTTTTACAACCTCACCAGCGGAGCAACCCCTACCGTCGGCCATGCCATCAACCCTGCTACGGGTCAGCCATACAGTCCCCAGTGGGTGCCACGGGGTGATTATACGCGCGTCCTGGCCGAATTCTGGGCCGATGGTCCCGACTCAGAGACCCCTCCCGGGCACTGGTTTACCATCCTCAACTATGTCAATGACCAACCTGAACTAGTCCGCCGCTTCAACGGGCGAGGTCCTGTACTCGACACCCTGGCGTGGGATGTCAAGGCATACTTGCTGTTGGGAGGCGCTATGCACGATGCTGCGATTACTGCCTGGGGTATAAAAGGATGGTACGACTATGTACGCCCGGTATCTGCTATTCGGGCGATGGCAGCCCGCGGCCAGAGCAGCGATCCTTTCCTGCCTTCTTTTGACCCCGCAGGACTGCCCCTGATTGCCGGCAGGATAGAGCTGGTGGGCCCTGCCGACCCTTTGGCCGGCAGCAGCGGTGAACATGCAGGCAAAATAAAAGTCTATGCCTGGCGGGGACCGAAGGCTGTTGATGAAAGCCCCGATGAAGTGGCCGGTGTGGGTTGGATATTAGCCGAAAACTGGTGGCCATTTCAGCGGTCTACTTTTGTCACACCACCCTTTGCCGGCTACATTTCGGGACATTCGACCTACTCGCGTGCCGCGGCAGAAGTCCTCAGCAGCCTTACGGGAGACCCTTTTTTCCCTGGCGGTATGGGTGAGTTTGTGGCTCCCGCAGCTACATTTCTGGAAGCAGAACGAGGACCTTCTGTTCCTGTACACCTGCAATGGGCCACTTATACCGACGCTTCAGACCAATGCAGCCTGTCGCGCATTTGGGGCGGCATACACCCCCCTGTCGATGATATCCCCGGTCGGATTGCCGGCATAGCAGTTGCTGATAAAGCCTTCCGATACGCACAGCAAATTTTTTATCGCGATGAAGATGGCGATGGTTTTTTTTCTTATGAAGACTGTGACGACAGCAACCCAAGCATCCGTCCGATGGCTGCAGAACTGTGCGACGGCATCGACAACAACTGCGACGGCCATACAGATGAAGGTCTGCCTATGTTTACCTACTTCCGCGATGCCGATGACGATGGCTTTGGCGACCCTCTTCTCTCCCTCGACACCTGCCAAAGTATGTCGCCTGTCGGCTTCGTTGACAACGGCCTCGACTGTGACGACCAGCAGGCCCGTATTTTTCCCGGAGCGGAAGAAATTGCCGACAATTCCATCGATGAAGACTGCAGTGGTCTGGACCTCTTCCTGCAGTCCGGGCACTTTCCAAACCCTGTGGACGACCAACTGCACTTGCGCCTGGCTGCGGCGGGAGAAATGCAGATCAGCCTGTACACTTATCAGGGTCAGCTAGTTGTACAGCAAACGATAGCATTTACGGACAACCAGTCACACATATTTTTGGGGCAGCTAGCTGCAGGCTTGTACTACTTTGAAGTCCGATGGCCGGATGGCCGCAAAGCCATGCAGGGGAGTATATTGAAAAAGTAGCCCATAAAGCAAAACGGCCGTTGGCGGATGATACCGCCAACGGCCGTTTTGCACAGGATTCATTATTAAAAAATGAGCATTATTTAGCCATTTTCCACAGGATCTGCCAAAAATTCGACTGCAAAAAGGTGTGCGGCCTGCTTAGCAGGTCGCAGTTCCACATAATTCCAGTCGTTGAACCAGTGATACACTTCGCCTGTCAACAGATCTGTTATACGGAGCCGCACCCCACCATGGATTCCGAGCAGCGCCTTGGGTGTCTCCACATAGCCGTGCTGTACATGCTTTTCATCCAGATTAACCACACACCAGATCACATCCGAGCGATCATCCGTAAGCTTTACGTAGCTCATGAGCATATCGTTATCGGTGCGGGTAAAATGAATATTCCAGGTAGACTGCAGCGCCGGATGGCTGCGGCGAATCCGGTTGAGGGAAGCTGTCAGCTCGGTGATGGCCGTCCGATACGTCCAGTCGTAATGCCTGACAACATATTTTTCACTATCCTCATACTCCTCTTTGCCAGAGCTACTGCCTGTGTTTTCCATAAATTCATAGGCGGGCGCATACATACCATAATTGCTCGACAAGGTAGCTGCCAGCACGAGGCGGACAGCAAATTTTGCCTGGCCCGCCCCCATGAGTTCGTAGGGCAGGATATCCGGCGTATTAGGCCAAAAATTGGGGCGGAAAAACTCGCGCAGAGGTGAGCGGGTTAGTTCGAGCATATACGCTTCGATATCTGCCTTGGTGTTGCGCCAGGTAAAATAAGTATACGACTGCGTAAAGCCCCCTTTAGCCAGCTGCGCCATCACTTTAGGCCGGGTAAAAGCCTCGCTGAGGAAAATTGTATCAGGATATTGCTGTTGCACCGAGTTAATGGCCCAATCCCAAAAATGAAATGCTTTGGTGTGCGGATTGTCGACCCGGAAAATGCGCACCCCCTGTTCGCACCAAAACAAGATAACACTGCGAAGCTCTTCCCAGAGTGCCTCCCAGTCATCCGTCTCAAAATTGATGGGTACGATATCCTGGTACTTCTTGGGCGGATTTTCTGCATAGGCGATGGTGCCATCCGGTCGCCAGACAAACCACGCAGGGTGCTCCTGTATATAAGGATGATCGGGTGCACACTGAAACGCCAGATCCAGCGCAATCTCTATACCATACCCGGCAGCTTTGCTGATAAGACTTCGATAATCCTCGAGTGTGCCGAGTTCCGGATTTATGGCCTTATGTCCCCCCTCATCATTACCGATGGCCCAAGGCGAGCCAGGCTCGTGTGGCAGCGCCGTCACGGAATTGTTGCGCCCTTTGCGATTTTTTTTCCCCACCGGATGTACGGGCGGCAGGTAAAGCACATCGAAGCCCAGTGCGTGTACCCGCGGCAGCAACTGTTCGACATCCCTGAGTGTCCCCGGCCTGCCCGGATCGGGTGAACATGAACGCGGAAAAACCTCGTACCAGCTGCTGAACAGTTCGCGTTCCCGGCCCACCCTGACACGCAGTTCGCGCGTATACTCAGTGACGATCAATTTTGCCGGAAACTTGCTTACAAGCGCTGCGAAATCACTGCTGAGCACCGCCTCTGTTGCCTGTTGCTGCTTATCCGGATTGCCAAGCAAGTCAGCATAATGAAGCAGCAGGGTTGCTTTATCCCCGGCATACAGCGCAGCCGTACGCTCGAGCCACTGAGCCCCCAGGCGCAGCTCTACATCCATCAACTGTCCGTCGGCATATTTTTTCAAAAAGCCCTGATGCCAATTGAGCAGATGATCGATCCAGGCGTGTATCGTATACGTATAAAAACCTGTATCCCTGACTGTGAAGGAAGCCTCCCAGACATCATTTTCAAGTGAGGCCATAGGAACCTCCTCCCAGGCGGTTGCGTGTTCGTGTCGAAACAAGAGAGAAGCCCTGAGGGCGTCATGGCCGTCGGCCAGCACATCGGCGCTGACGTGCACACTCTCCCCCGCTACTCTTTTGATAAAATACCGCCCGCCATCAATTTCGGGCTGGACATTTGCAATGATAACGCGGTTTTTCATGGCAAAACAAGGTTTACGAGTACCGAAACACAAGCCCCTCTGCAGGCGGAGCCTGCACATGAGGAACAAGAAACAATAATGCACCAAAAGTAAAGCAAAAATTTTGCCTCGTGCGGGAATATGGCCGTTCAATTTACCGCAGCACGTCCATTATTGTTATTTTTTTATTATTTTTACGATTGTATACCGACCGTCACGAATCTTTGATTGTACTTTCGCACAACCATACTTTTCAAGTGATTATTATGAAAACAATACTATTTCCAACGGATTTGTCGGATGCAGCCAACAAGGCCTATGTATACGCGCTGCATTTGGCTGATCGACTGCATGCCCGCGTCGTCACCCTGCATGCGTTTCAGAAGCCTGAAATTCGCGGCGCCACACACATCCCCCGTATGCTGGAAGAATTCTACAAGGAATTTGACATCCTCGAGTTCGGTGAATACAAGGGCAACATCCCGCAGTTGATGAAAATAGCTGATGACAGCAACATGTCACATGTAGAGGTATCTCACCGCATGGAAGAGGGTGAGACCATACCGACCATACTGCGCATAGCACAGGAAGAGCAGGCAGATTTAATTGTCATGGGTACTACGGGTGCCCGCGGACTTAAAGAGATTTTTCTGGGCAGTGTTGCCGGTGAGGTTCTTGAGAATGCAGCCTGCCCTGTGCTTGCAGTACCGGAGGATGCCAGTTTTGACGGAAAAGTTGACCGTATTGCGCTCAGTACTGCGCTCAACAGCGAAGATGAGCGGGCCTTGGACAAGTTGCTCGAAATTGGTGCTATTTTCCATGCTGAGATCCACTGCCTGCATGTAGATCTGGGTCATACTGAATCTGTAGCCCATCGCATGCAGCAGCTGCGCGACAAGTATGCTTCACAGCCCGGGATATTCTTTCATGTACTGGAAGGGCTGGACTATCTGCCTACCATGACTGCTTTTCTGCAAAACAACCAGATTGACTGGATTGCCATGGTAGCACACAAGCGCAACTTCTGGCAGGAGCTGCTGCACTACAGCAAAACAAAAGCGATGTCGTATCACGCTGATACGCCTATCCTTTCTTTCCCGGAAGGCATGCTGAAGTAAGCTTTTGGTGTAAGGTATTTCGCCGCCTTCTGCGGCGAAATACCTTACACCAGCATGATTTTTTTGCGGCGGGAGCCGCCCCAAAAATTCCTCAGAGGGTTCTCAGTTGGCTGCATCCAGCGCCAACGGAATGTTGATGCGCTCATTATCCCGTATTACGGTGACGATAATACGCTCTCCGGGGCTGTACTTTTCCAGTTCGAGGAACAAATCAGAATAAGCGCTGATTGTCTGGCCGTTGATGGCCACAATAACATCCCCAAGCTGTACATTACCGTACCGATCCAGATACAGAGGCCGTATGCCGGCCCTTTCTGCTGCCCCTCCTTCCGTTACAGCGTATACAACTACCCCTTCGATGCTGCGCACACTGCGGACCTCAACCCCCATAGAGGGCCGTTTGATTCGCCCGTAGCGTATCAGTTCCGGCACCACCCAGCGCACGGCATCTACAGGGATAGAAAACCCGATACCTGCCGAAGCTCCGGAAGGGCTGTATATGGCAGTATTGACACCGATGAGGCGGCCGGAGGAATCCAGCAGTGGCCCGCCGGAGTTGCCGGGATTGATCGCTGCATCGGTCTGTACCACATCGCGGATGGGGATACCGGCAACAGACTGTATTTCGCGCCCCAGCGCACTTACCACCCCGGTGGTGAGTGTCTGGTCGAGACCAAAGGGATTGCCAATGGCGTAGACCGACTGCCCTACACGTAAGGTCTCCGACGTACCCACCTGAATAGGGAAAAGCTTCTCCCGGGGCGCCTCAATTTTCAGCACAGCCAGATCTTTTTCAGCAGCATAGCCCACCAGCGTTGCCGGCCAGGTAGTGCGATCTGCCAGTGTGACCTGCAAGCGGTTAGCACTTTGTATGACGTGAAAATTAGTCACAATGTGGCCGTTCCTGTCCCATACAAAGCCGGAGCCCGTACCACTGGGAATCTCCGTCACATTGCGGCTGAAGTAATTTCGGCGCAGTTGCGTAGTAGTGATATAGCAAACGGAAGGCGCAGCCGCCTCAAAGAGCCTGATGGTATGACTCTCAACAGCTGTAAGTGCCCCGTTGGACGCAGCATCATCTGCCAGCGCCGGGGGATCAACCGGCCTGGACTGGTTAACGAGTACCGAAGGATTGTCTTCCGTCCTGCGTTCTGACTGGAGTTGTTTCCAGTAACTCCCCATGAAAAAACCCAGGGCCAGCAACAATAAAGCGAGCAGATAGCGCATGGTTATATTATTTATAGAAAAAAGCTATTCAGTTCACTATTGTAAGCATACAGGCAGTTCTTTGGGCGGCAGCTGCCACCCAAAGAACTGCCTATGTTTTGCGCTGCTTTTTACGCGCTGCAGGAAAAAGGATATTATTGAGTATCAGCCGATACCCGGGACTATTAGGATGCAGATTTAGATCCGTCTCCGGATCATTGACATAGTGGCGATAGTCTTCCGGATCATGACCGCCATAGAAGGTCCAGAATCCTTTCTCGAAAGTACCGTGAATATAACGCGCCTCCCCTGCCGGCTTGGACTCCCCGAGGATAAGTACTTCAGGCTTTATATAATCATTGCGAAAAGCCGTTGTCTGCCCCATAAAGCCCTTCACTGTGCGCGTGTGATTCTGTGTGAGCATCGTAGGTACGGGATCCCATTTGGCCGAAAAATCGAAAAGCGTAAAATAGTCCTGTTCAGGCTGAATCGTACGCCCTTCATTGTGGTCGATGGTAGAAAACTCGTACTCCAGCGGATCACGGGTCAGCTGAAAATTTTTGAAAGCGAAGGTGCGGCTAAAGTCCAGTTTGGCATCGACATTGGGCTCTACGGGGTCGCCATCGTACATAGGCGCGCAGATGTCGTGGCCTTCTGCCGAAAGAGCGATATCATACGAATCCGTTGCCGAACACATCGCAAACATAAACCCTCCCCCCGCGACGAAAGCCCGAATTTTTTTGGCCACAGCAAGTTTTAGCTGGGATACTTTTTCGAACCCATTGCGTCGGGCAAGTCCCTCCTGGTAGTTGACCATCTCCCTGTACCAGGGCTGATTGTTATAGCCCCGGTAGAAGCGCCCGTATTGGCCGGTAAAGTCTTCATGGTGCAAATGCAGCCAGTCGTAGAGCGCGAGTTTATCCTGCAGCACCTCGGTATCGTAGACCACATCGTAGGGGATTTCGGCATAGGTAAGTGCCAGGGTAACAGCATCATCCCAAGGCTGGATGCGTTGCCCGGCAGCTACGCCCGGGCCAAAATTCACATCCGGTGTATAAACGGCTATTTTGGGCGGCTTTTCGAGTTTTAGCGCGTCCATGTTGACTTCCGGATTCTCTATTTCAGCCAGAATTCTGTTAAATTGAGCGTCCGGCAGCACCTCAAAGGTCACATCCCGCGTCCGGCACTCCCGTTCGAAGGCCGGCGTATGCTGAAAAGCGAAGCTACCCCCCCTGTAGTTGAGCAGCCACCACGCCTCAATGCCCTGGTTGAGCACCCAATAGGTGATTCCGTATGCTTTCAGGTGATTGCGCTGCTTTTCTGCTTCCATAGGAATAAGGATGTAGGCAGCCTGCAGGCTGTTGATAAAAAAAGCGAGCGCAAAAGCTACTGATACGATCCACTTAAACATTTGCTGGTATTGTGTTTGATTGTGTTGGTTCGTTTTTGCGCCAGCCACGCCACAGTGAGGCCGGCGGTGCAAAATAACGGAATATTCGTGAAACCGGCCGATAACTGAACTATGGTACGGAC
The DNA here is from genome assembly GCA_964441755.1 of uncultured Saprospiraceae bacterium. GTDB lineage: Bacteria > Bacteroidota > Bacteroidia > Chitinophagales > Saprospiraceae > JAUMBM01. The sequence continues at coordinate 54,164 of CAYTVG010000012.1, read as the reverse complement.
GCATGTGTTTTGGCAGTGTAGCCTTTGGGGAAAAGCTGACAAAGCAAACCTTCATGCTGCTTATACAGTAAGCAACAGCTGCAACATCAATAACGACGGCAGAAGCGGTAAAGTTCAGCCAAAAAGTTTACCTTTGTTTCGTATGGTTGTTTACCCTTTTATTGCTCCGTGGATAAGCGGCCGGCCAGGATGCCAGGCAGCAACAGTTGTAAGGCTCAGCCAACCGGACTTGCAACCAGGCTTCCCGGGCAGATGAGTTGCGACCGTATCAGCAAACCCTGACAAAACCCAGCAACTGCTCACTAATTGTATTGCAATGTACAAATATCTTTTGATCACCACTGTTATCTTTTCAGCCCTCGGTCTCAGTAGTTGTCGCGCAGACAGTAGCGAGCCCGGGAGCACAACATCAGCGCCCGCTGACGATATACAGGTCGAACAAGCCATTGCCGAGACCTATGAGCAGGCCTCGCCCGATGAGGTGGCTGCTCTCCTCAAATCAGCAGCCGGCTTACAAGAAGTACTGACCGATGCCTGTACGCTGATAGAAGCCACAGAGCTCGAAGCATTGCTGCAATTAACGCCCGGAGATGTGCAGGCTTACCGGCTGTTTCACCAACCCAACAAAAGCACTTGTGTGTGGTCATGGAACGACGGTAATGAGGCCATCTCCCTCCGCGTCGAATTCAACGAATACGGCCAACAGGTGAGCAACCGTTATTCCAGCTACTTTGGCAAGCTGATTGAAGAGGGAGAATGGGCAGAGCCCATTGACTCCCCCGCAGGCGTATACAAATATCAGGCGGTTGAAGGTCCCGGAGATCAGTGTATCTGGTCACCTGTTCTGCGCTCGTTGAAGTGTCGACTTGGCGAATCATTTGTTTTATTCATCTACATTAATCACCTTGGAGAAGAGAGGCCGTCAGCAGAAAAAGATCTGCGACTACTTCGTCAGCTGCTGGGGAAAGCCACTAAGCGGCTTTCTGTAAGCTGATTGACGGCTTTCTGGTGCAACAACTAATGAAATATTCATTATGGAGGGCTTGAGTTTTGCATATCCATCGTGGTATGTGTTGCTGTGTCTGCTGGCAGGATTGGGATATGCGCTGCTTCTGTATTTCAGGGATACGCGTTTTAAGGAAAAGCACCCCTGGCTGCCCGGTGCTTTGGGGCTGCTGCGATTTGTCAGCACGAGCCTGCTTTGCCTGCTGCTGCTGTCGCCCCTGCTTCGCAGTGAACAGACAGAGCGCCGTAAGCCGGTGGTTGTCATGGCGCAGGATGCCTCACAGTCTGTGGCCATGGGTATGAAGGACACGGCCGCCTTTCAGGCCGCCTGGGCAGCTCTCCGGGAGCAGCTTGCTGAGCAGTATGAAGTGCAGAACCTGCGCTTTGGTGAGAAGATAGAACCGACAGCAGAAGTTGCGTTTGGCGACCGGAAAACCAACATTACGGAAGCGCTGCAGCATGTATATGATTTGTACAGCAACCAGAATCTGGGGGCTGTCATTCTGGCAAGTGACGGCATCTATAACCAGGGCGCTAATCCTGTATACGCCGACATCAAGCTTAATGCGCCCCTTTTCACCGTTGCCCTGGGTGACACCACCCGCAAGAAAGACCTCAATCTTTCGCGCGTATTTCACAACCGGCTGGTGTATCTGGGAGATAAGTTCAGCATACAGGCAGACTTGTCTGCTCTGCGGGCAGCCGGTAGCAGCACCGTGCTGACGGTCAGCAAAATTGACGGTAAGAGCAGCCGCGAACTTACGCGAGAAACCATTGCTATCGACAAAAACGACTACTTTAGCACCCGGGAGCTGCTGTTTGATGCTGACAAAGCGGGCGTACAGCGCTACCGCATATCGGTCAGCAGTCTGGCGGGTGAGGCAACCTTGGCCAACAACAGCCGGGAAATTTTTGTAGAAGTGCTTGATGCCCGGCAAAAGATTCTTTTGCTGGCCAACGCTCCGCATCCCGACATTTCAGCCATCCGACAGAGTCTGTCAGAAGGCCTCAACAACGAAGTGACCATCGCCTATGCCGACAATTTCACGGGAGATATCAAAGCTTTCGACCTGATCATTCTGCACCAGCTCCCCAGTCTCCGCCATGATATTAGCAACCTTAGTAAGCAGCTCATTTTACAGCGCAAGCCCGTTTGGTTCATTCTGGGCGAGCAGACGCAACTGCCGCGCTTCAACCAGGCGCAGTCCATGCTGTCTGTCATGGCACGCAACCAGTCTGTCAACGAGACACAAGCTACGGTAGCCCCCGATTTTTCTCTTTTTACGCTGGATGAGCCGCTCAGGCGGTTTTTACCCAACCTGCCCCCTCTGTACGCTCCTTTTGGAGAGTACACTGCCGGAGCGAATACATCCACCTTGCTCTACCAGCGCATTGGCAAAGTGGATACGCGCTATCCTTTACTTGTTTTTGGCGAACAACAGGGAGTGCGTACGGCTGTGCTGACGGCTACAGGTATCTGGCAGTGGCGGCTTTTTGATTTTCTCGACAGCGAAAATCACAGCAGACTCGATCAGTTGATTGGTAAGACGGTCCAATACCTGAGCGTCAAAGACGACAAGCGCCGCTTTCGCGTGCTCCTGCCCAAAAATCTCTTTGATGAGACGGAGGCTGTCACCTTCGATGCGGAGCTGTACAACCAAAGTTACGAGCTCATCAACAGTCCCGACGCCAATTTGATTGTTACGCACCTGGGCGACGGCAAAGAATACAACTTTACTTTCAATCGCTCCGGGCGCGCTTATGCCCTTTCGGCGGGCATCCTGCCTGTGGGTAGTTATCGTTTTCGTGCAAGCGTGAATACGGGCGCCGAAAAGCTGGATTTCGAAGGACAGTTCAGCGTACAACCTGTTCAACTTGAACAATTTATAACCACAGCCGACCATAGCATGCTGCAATTGCTGAGCGAAAACTACGGAGGCCGGCGATTGTCGGTTGAGCAGCTCGGGCAGCTACCCGACTGGCTGGCCAAGGAAAGCACCCTCAAGCCCATTATTTATTCGACCATCACGACCCGCTCTGTTATTCACCTGAAGTGGATCTTTTTCCTCATTCTGCTGCTGTTGTCTGTGGAGTGGTTTAGCCGCCGTTACTTTGGGGCTTATTAGTAAAAATGCTGCCTGCTTTTGCCGCCCCTGGCGGCGAAAATAACCAACTAAGAAAGGGCTTGTGGTTTGTTTTTTCAAAAACAAAACCATAAGCCCTTTCTTATGAATTCCAACCATTTACTAAGCTATTTGGCGTATACCCAAACTTTTTTCAAGAAACAACCATTGGCAATGACAACGGCTTTAGCCGCACCGACGCACTACTTGCGGGATACGTTGGTGATACTGCTGTATTTTCAATCCCGGGTGGAAATCCGCAGCTATGAAGACGACCTGTCAATAGCTGCCAGATGATTGCTCAAAGTTCGCCTGACTGTCTTAGGACAGCTTCTCGTACGGAAGGCGAAATTCTGAAATTCGTCTGATCAATTAACGCTAGAATTTCCCGGACTTTTTTCACCACACCTTTTTCTTTGGCCATTAGCAGAAGTCCCAGAGAACCTATGGTTTCAATTCCCAACGACGCTGCTTTTTTTCGCACTTTTCTCTCATCTATAATCAAGAGGCTTTCTTCGAACTCTCTTGCCAAGGCAATAGAACTTGCTTCCCCTCTTCCAGGCTCTTCCTCCAGCTTCAGGTACAATGCCTTGTCAATAACTTCATGTATTGTTATCCAGTCTGGTATTTCTCCAAATTCATCTGCCACCTCCTTTGTTACGATCAAGTCGGAGAACAACTCGCGCAGAATCCTCAACTGATCAATCTTGTGATAGATAATCAGACAGCTTGTATCAGCGATGATGGCTTTCATATTTGCCTATATTTCGGTAGCGGCCAACTTTTCAATATCGTCTGCCGTCTCTCCAAAGACAGACACACCGTAGCTACCGACATCTGCCAAGAACTGCCTTCTAGGTATCCCGACCAACTCTGCCGCTTGTCCGGACGACAGAATACCCTGTTCGAACAGGGACGCAGCAATAATCATTTTGACCTTGTGAAGTTCGGCTTCTTCAGGAATATTTATGGTTAATGATTTCATTGTTGTCTATTTAAGACCAAACCAGTATTGTGATGAAAAGAGAACGCATTTCATACTTGATTTGGTTCATGATTACTGCAAAATCATCCCCCGCCTCTAGCCCGGCTTTCAAATTTAGCGCTTTCCTTCCAATCCTCCAATCTTAGTTGGCGCGTTTTCAAAACGAAAATATACCTACCCCACCAGAATCCGGACAAGATTTTATTATATAGTCACGATAGCAGATGTAAAAAAGAAGCAACGTGGCAAGGGAGGAAAGCCGGGTGTTCTGCAAGAAGCGGCGAACCAAGATGTAGCAATTGCGATCAGATGGCACAAGATCCACCTATGGGCATACGGATATGAGCCAGCGGCCAGATTTCCGCTAAAGCGGATACGCCGAAGTAATCGGTCATCCAGGCAATTATGCCCTTGTTTGGGGCTTATTAGTGAAAATGCTGCCTGCTTTTGCCGCCCTTGGCGGCGAAAATAACCCACTAAGAAAGGGCTTGTGGTTTGTTTTTTTAAAAACAAAACCATAAGCCCTTTCTCTATGGCCTGCAGCCGGGCTGCAAAGCCAGCACCTGCTAGCGCAGCTGAGCAATCACTGTCTGGTTGCCTGTTACCTGTTGGTCCAAAGACACCTGAACGTCTGCGTCCAGTGGCAGGTAAATATCGACCCTTGAGCCAAATTTGATGAAGCCCATCTCGCTACCCTGCTCAACAGACTGATCGACCTTTGCGTAGTTGACGATGCGGCGAGCCAGTGCTCCGGCGATCTGCCGAAGCAGTATCTCTCCTTTTTCTGCGGCAATGACGACTGTTGTGCGCTCGTTGTCTGTGCTCGCCTTGGGATTCCAGGCAACGAGATATTTGCCCGGGTGATATTTGTAGTATTTGATGACCCCCGCTACCGGATTCCAGTTGATATGAACGTTCAGCGGTGACATAAAGATACTCACCTGAAGGCGCTTGCCCTGAAACCACTCAGGCTCTTCTGCTTCCTCGATAACCACCACCTTACCATCGGCAGGTGCATAGACTTTACTACTGTCGACCTGCGGGATGATGCGCCTGGGGTAGCGGAAAAACTGCAGCACCAAGGCCAGCAATACGGCGCTCAGCAGCAGCGACCAACGCAAAAAACCAGGTACGAACCAATACACCATTGCATTGCATAGCAATAAAAATCCAAGGGTAACAGACAGGGTAGCAAACCCTTCCCGATGCAGTTTCATAGCAGAATAAGCTTTTTAGTTGATCAACAATCGCTAACGAGCGCTAAAAATGCGAATTCTTTTGCGAATGCAGGCATTTGCCGGATTTTTTATCAAAAAAATCCGGCAAATGCCTGGCTTCCGGGTGTACAGCCGTCTTCAAAAACACTACAACTTGACAACTTTACCGCTGCGCCAATAACCTTCTGTAAACACCCGCAGCAGGTAGATACCCGCCGGCAGTTGGTCGAGAGAAAGATCCATACGGGTCTGTGGGTTCATTGAATAAGCCGACAACCTTCGCTGACCGGCCAGATCATACAGCTCCAGAGCCGTAAACGGCTCGTCATTTTCCAAAGAGACCGTTAGCTGCTCATGAGCAGGCTGCGGGCTCAGCCGCAAGCCGGCGACTTGCTTTTCCCCGTCATAGACACTGCTGGGGCTGCAGTCGACCACTTCAACATCAAAAATAAGCCCGAGCGGTACAATGAAGTCAGGACAAACGCCCGGCGCCCCCTGTACGGTATACGCCCCTGCCTCCCGAATGACCAGCAGATTGGTCGTATCAGTCATCGGCTGATCATTGCGAAACCAGGTAATATTGGTTGTATACGGCAATTTCAGGCGCAGTGTCATGGAATCCCCGGCACAGAGCCTGTAGCCCCCTTGTGGTGAAAAAGTATAGACACCTCCGTGTTCTACTACAGGCAGCAGAAACACCCAGCCATCGACCAGTACTTCAGCGCTGTTTTCTGTACAGCCGGCAACTGTAGCGCGTACGCGAAAATTGAAGAGAAGGTCGTCGGGACCAATGTCCAGTGTCTGTGCCGTAGCATTGGGGATATCTGCCCAGGTTCCATTGGGCCAGGTTCTTTTTTGCCACTGGTAGCTGTCGTACGACTGCGTAGAAAGCTGCCCCTGCCCCCCGGGGCAGAGCAGCAGGTCACCCACAACGGTAGGCGTGAAATCGCACTGTGCCTGCAGAGCGGCCGTGTGCAGCCAGAAGCCCAGTACAAACAGTAAGCTATTTTTCATATTGGCGTTCATTTGGTCAAAAAAATAATTATTGAGATTTACGGTACTTACCTATGCGTGGTAATTGCTGTAACCACCGTTTCTACTGTAGTAGACAGCCGGCAAGGCAGCACAGGTTGGGTTGAAAACATGTCAGGGAATTATAATAGGATCCCAAACGGTTGTTTGGCTTCGGGTTTGCAGTTTTTTTAGTCGGTAAGTGCCTTCGATCCTAAATACACACTTACGATCAGACAAAAAAATAGTACTACTTGTACAGCCAGCTTTAGGACAGCTGCCCGTAAGGCATCAGTCATTTGCAGCGATGGCCCGATCATTTGAGGAAGGCCTGATGCGATAGAACAACAGCGCCCCCAGCACACAACTCAGCAGTGCCAGCCATGCTGCAAGCTGCACGCCCAGGCTGTTGTCAGCACTTTTTCCCAACAATAACAAAGACGGAAAAATCAGGTTGGCCACTGAGACGCCGGCCTTCATGACAAAACTAAAAACCGCAAAGAACATACCTGCCGGCTGTCCTCCCGTAGCTTCTTTGTGATCATGGATAAAGTCGGCCACCATAGCGTTGGGGACGATGCCAAAAACCGCCAACGGGTAAGAAGCACTCAGGCTTAGCATCCAAAACAACAGCGAGCCCGGCAGTGAAATCCAGGGTGACAAAGCCAGCAAAGCAAATGTGCCGGCAAAAACCCAATAAGCCGACAGCATCACCTTCCGCTTCCCCCACCGGTCAACTACCTTGTTGACAGGCCAGTACAAGGCAAAACTCCCCAGAAAGCTGGCTGTCAGAAAAAGTGTTGCCTGCGCCGGCGGGTAGCCCAAAAGAATGGTGACAAAGAAACCAATGCCCATCTGTATGAAGGTCAGGGCTAACCAGTACATAAACTCCGACACAAGAAATATACGAAAACTGTTGTCACTGAGTACTGTCCTCAGCAATCCGGCCTGCTCACTATCCGCCACTGCAGGCGCCTGCTGTGCGTACTCATTTTCCTTGAGGAAGCAAACGGGTACCAACAAGAGCAGTAGCGACAACAATGCAAAGCCCCCGACTGCCCACTGAAATGCTTCTACTGCCGGCATACTGCCAGCAAAAAAATCCTGTACTGCATAAACACTACCGCCAATGAGAAATCCCAGTGCGAAGGTGACAGAGATGGCTGTGCTGATACGCATCCGATCGGGCGGATAGTGTCCCAGTTCACTAATCAGTGCATTGTAGGGAATCACATACAGTGTGAGTGAAGCATAAAAGACGAGCATCCAAAAGCCCAGCCAGGCCGTATTTTGCCAGCATACATCCCCCAGCGGCGGATAAAAAAGTGCAAAAGAAGACAAAGCCAGGGGAAGTGCTGCTATTGCCATAATTTTTTTTCGGCGGCCAAAACGCTCCGACGGACGTCGATCAGCCCAGGCAGCAACGACAGGATCGGTGAATGCATCGAAAAGGCGGCCACCAAAATTAATCAACCCGATCAGCGTCACTACCCCTGCCACGGCTCCCTGAAAGATGAAGGGAGGGAAAAGCCCGGTCTGCTCATCACCCGGTGGCAAGTAGAAATAAACCAGCAAATTGGCGGCACCATAGGCAGCCAGCGACCAGCCAAGCTGACCAGTAGCATAGATGAGCAGTTGAGAAAGAGGCAAACGCTTTGGCGGCATTGCTTGGATAGTTTGTGTGGACGATGAGAACAATGAATAATCTGCGCTGCTGCAAGGAAGCCCATACGGGCACCATTGCCCGTAGCGAAAACGAGCGTTGACTGACGCATCAAGCCAGCGCCCTCGACCCTTTTTGCCCAAAAGCAGAGCACTCGCAGCAATTTTTTTTTGTCTGCTGAGATGACCGCTTGCGGCCTGCACTATAGGCGAGGGATTTTTTTCTCAAGACCCGCGCGGTATATGGTACCGACCGGTAAAACTTGTCCATCGACCGTCAGCTCTCCCGCCACGTAATCTATCTTTGTAATAGACTGAAAATTAACCAAATGATTTCTACTACACTGAATAAACGACTCATCCCCCAGTCGGTCTTTGAGTTTGCGAAGAGAAGATTTAATCACGTAGCGTTTACCTCCGACCATCAAATAGCAATAATTGCCATCTGCCTCGATATAGCTTATGTCGCGTTTAAACAGCTTGACCAGGGCATTGGCTTTGCTGACGAAGATAAAATCTTCCTCTTTTTTTTGTGTTTCCTGATCGAATAAGACCTTACGGCTCAGGGTCGTCTCGATAGCGCTTTTAAGGGTTAAGAGATTAAAAGGCTTAATCAGGAAGGCGCTGGGGTGATTTGCGTGGACTTCGTCGTAGATATGAGGATCAACGTTGCTGGTCATAAAAATATAGGGGATTCCCTTCGTTGTAAGATCCGTGATGAGTGCTGTTCCCACCTCATCGCCATTCAGTGAATAATCGACCATCGCCAGGTCAGGTTTTTCATCCCGCAATAAGCGCCTGGCGCCCTGTACAGCATCCTGTACAGGCATCAGTTCATAGCCCAATTCTGTAACCAACATTTCGACATTCAGCGCGAAAAGAAAATCGTCTTCCACCAATAAGATCCTGAGTTTTTCCATTAGAGTTGTGCTTCTTCGGGTACTTATGGACTTGCGAATTGCAATAAGCGCGTGCTGCGAAAATAATTTTTTTTTGTTGTACTGCAAACTAAGTTATTAGAATTCAGTGGTTGGTAAGTTCAGCAGCACGCAGGCCCCCTGTGTGGGTTGATTGGCAATCTTAATAACCGCCTCATTTTTTTTCATGAGTCCAACACACAACCGCAACCCCAGTCCAGTACCTGATTCACCGGCGGTCCCTTTGGAAGAAAAATAAAAATGTGGCTCGGCAAAGCGATTTATGAATTCCGTTGGGAAGCCAGCCCCCGGATTACAGATGGTAATCAACAACCAATTTTCAGCGGTATTTTCGGCTTTAACCGAGATCTGGCCGTTGGCAGGACTAAACTTGATGGCATTGTGCAGAACATTGCGCAGCACGACCGACAAGGCCAATGGATCCATGAATACCCGGGGCCATACGGCTGGCGCAAGTTGCAGGGAGATACCCTTAGCAGCCGCGATGCCCGCCAGTTGGGTCCATTCTGTCTGCAACAACAACTGAGCATCGATATGTTGGCGAACCATACGTGCATCAGGTGTTCTTTGAGCCCAATTGAGCAGATTTTCGAGTGTATGCCGCATATCGATGACCCGCTGATCGATAATTTTACTGGTTCTGGCGATGTCCTCCCAACGATTGTTGCGCACGAGAAAAGAAAGCTTATCAGCCATGTCCATTAGTCCTATCATTGGACTTTTTAGTTCGTGGCCGATCAGTCCGAGAATTCGGTCTTTAAATTCATTGAGGCGGGCAAGCTCTGTATTTTGCTCTTCGATCAGTAGTTTGTCCTGATACAGTTGTCGGGTACGCTGCTCCACTTCACCTTCAAGTTGCTGGTTGATTGCCCGCTGTGTCCTAAGGCGAAGGATTGTAAACAGCCAAATAGAGAACAGTAAGCATGAAGTATACAAGGTAAAAGCCCACCATCTTAAATACCAGGGCCACTCAAGCTCGATGGGAATGGTAATGATACCGCTGTTGGGAAGCTCCAGATCCGCACGGCCTTTCAGTTCGAGCACAGATCGGCCGTACTCCAGCTGATTGATCAGCAGGCGACCATCCTTGAGCGGCAGCCAGGGTGCATCTGCGCCGGAAGGGTTGAGCCGGTAAAAGTATTGTCGGAAAACCGGGCTATAGCTGGGAAAGCAGACTGCAACTTCGAGCTCCCGGCTATCAGGAGGCATAGTAATTACCCCCTGCCTGTAAAATTCTGCCAGCAGGTTAATTGAATTATCTGTTTGGGGGTCGTAGGCATTCAACACGTCCAGCCTTAGTACATCGTCATTTGTCGCAGGACGAACAAAATCATCCGGATGAAACAAGTCAAACCCATTGAGACCTCCAACGGCCATACGCCCATCGGACAGTGCGAGATAAGCATTGAAATTCAGCTCATTGCTGGACAGGCCATCAGATTCAAGATAGACCCTGAGTTGCTGCGTTGAAGGTGTGAAACAATACAAACCCTTGTTGGACGGCAACCAGAGGTTGCCATTTTTATCGGGAATGACGCCATGCAGTGTATTGTCAATTTCCAGTGAGTAGAGGTCATACGACCTGAACTGATTCCGTGTCCTGTCCCAGTACACAAGATCATCCCTATGAAGAACGATCCACATATCTCCGTCTTCTTCGATGGCGAAGCCGGCGACATTGCCCCCCCAGGGTGTGCGGTAGTTGGCGATAATTTTCTCCCTTACAGGATCCACGAGGTAAATTCCATGGGAAGTAGCAATCCAGAGTCCCTCTTGGGTAAGGATAAACTGCCTGACAAAGACCCCCCTGAACGATTTCCACTCTTCGGACGCTGACAAAACGGTAATTTCCTCTTCACCCGGTCGCAGAATACTTATTCCAAAGCGCATCCCCAGCCATACTTTACCCTGTTTATCTACGTAGGGGACCTGGGTATCCGACCAATTGAGTGAGTCTTTCAATCTGAGACCGTACTTAACCACCAGACCGTTTTCCGGAAAGTAGCGTTCGGCATGCCGGCCATGATTACCAAACCAAAACACATTGCTGTCCCGACATATACCATAGGGAAATTTAGGCAGTGATTCAATCTTTCTGTACGCTTCAGGTGTTCTGCTGTCTGCCTCCAGCACCCCGTAGTAAGTAGAGACGAGGAGGCGGTTGCTGTCCAGCTCTGCCAATCCCCTTACACTACAGTTAATACCCCCCAACAGAGATTTGAACTGGCTCTTTTTTAACGACATATAGGCCATCCTTCCGGGGCCCACGACCCAAATCGCATTTGAATCCCCCAGACCTACCTCCATTGTCATGTGAGGAAACAGGTCTGCGAAATACACACTATAAACTGATTTTATACCGCCAACGCTTCGCTCTGCTACCAGGAGACTGTCACGGTTATGTATCCACAGACGATTATGCTCATCGACCCCCAGAATTGTTGCTTTTGGCTCAAGGACAGCCCCCTGCACATGCAAAGGTTGCACTGGTCTGTTGCCCTCCTTAATCCATATTCGCGCCTGGAGCTTATCGATATATTCTGCTTCGGAAATCAATGAAACTATGGCTACTGAATCTTGCCAGAGACGGATTGTGCGAATGGGGATAGGAAGCTCTTCAATGCTTTTTTTTCTCCCGGTCCGGTCAAATATCTTGAGTGCGAATTGCTGTGCCAGGTACTTTTCCCCCAGGCTATTTTGCGTATAATACCGAATGATTTGATCGGGGGAAGCCCTGTGTACGAGTTTAAACCCTCCATCATAGCGGTAGATACGCCCGTCGTTGAGTACAAAAAAAAGCTCCCGATGATTATTGTGGTTCAGAATGAATACATCTTGTTCGCAAAAAGGGGCATTGGGGAAGAGCATATCAAAATCCCAGAATGCCTGCAGATAAGGATTAAAAATTTTCAGGCTGCTGTTGCGTAAACCATATAAGGTGCTTGCCAAGAGGTAGGTTGCTTCCCCTGACTGAATCCAGATGAGCCCTTGCCTGTCGGGATGGAGGATCAATGAATGATTCACCTGAATCCCGAATACAGCTTTCGGATAAAAAGTAAACAGACTGCCATTGAACCTGTTGATCCCTTCGTGATTGGCTGCCCAAACAAAGCCCATGGTATCCCGGACCACGGAGGTAGGGGTATTGCCCCTGAATCCCATCGTACGGTCAAAAACTTTACATTCAAATACATAACTGTCCTGCTCCTGCCGGGCATGCAAAACGCTCAGCAGGCCGCACAACAGCAGTACCAACCCATATTTTTTTTCCTTGCCCAATCGTAGCAGCATACTATTCCCCCCGTTGATTGTACGCAAAATACATCTTTTCATACAATTAGTGCCAACTAATCTGTCAGTCTATCACCGGCATACCTTGTAATTTCAAGCTAAATAGCTACATTTGGGTTTAATTGGGGCGTAGTGCTGGCAAAACAGATCATATTTATGTGTATTTGCCCTATATTCATCACCTTAAACAACAAATAAATGCCTGACAACAAACTACTTGTCCCGGTAGCAGTGTGCCGTAGCAGGTATGAAAAACTACTGTATACGCGCCCCTATATTATTCCCGAAAACAAATGACACAGTTTGCCGAAAAACATTATCCTGAGGTATTGCTACCAGAAGAGCTAGACACTTATCTGGAGAAGGGTTGGTATCGGATGGGGCAGACAGTATTTACAACACATTTTCTTTGCTTTGACCTTGGGTTTTTCTCCGCCATCTGGATACGGCAGGATTTGCAGGGGTTCCTTTTCAATAAAAGGCAGCGCAAGTTGCTGCACCGCAACGGCCACCTTTTTCATTTCTCCTGGCAGCCGGCGACGATTACTGAAGAGAAAGAGTTGCTTTACAGCCGATACCGTGCAGCTTTTCGCGGGTTGCTCTCGCCATCGCTGCGCGAAAATTTACTTGATGGAGAGGAGTACAATATTTTTTCGACTTACGAGATTACCATTTACGACGGCAGTCGCCTCATTGGCCTGAGCTATTTTGATCTGGGGCATAACAGTGCTGCCAGCATTATGGGGATTTACGACCCTGAATACCAGCGGTACAGTCTTGGCTATTACAGCATGTTGCTGGAGATGCTTTTCTGCCAGAAACACAATCGCCGTTTTTATTACCCCGGTTATGTAGTTCCTGGTTATCAGCGATTTGACTACAAGCTTCGCATAGGGTCCGTAGAATATTACCACCTGCCCTCGGGTGCCTGGCTTCCCTACGACAATCTGCAACCCGAGGATATACCGCTGCACAAGATGCATCGGCAGTTGTCTGTTTTGCAAAGTTACCTGTCAAAGAATCCGATACAGGCAAAGCTGCAGTATTACCCGCTTTTTGAAGCCAATTTGTTTGGTTTTTGGAATGCACCCTATCTCGATCACCCTCTGGTGGTCAGGGTTTTACCTTCAGAACCACTGGGTTTTCATTTACTGGTTACATTTGATATTCGCGAAGAGTTGTACAATGTACTGGTATGCAATGCTTTTGATGACATGCAGATATATTTCAACAATAGCCTTAGTCAGCTTTTTTTTAGTGATCAGTACTTTACGGAGTTGGTGATTGTTGATCGGGTGGCGTTTCGGCACCGGGAGGTGAGTGCGGTGGCCAACTGGATAGAAGAACAGTTGGAGTAGTTATTTTTTTGGGCGGCTGTCGCCGCTCCAAAAAAATAATTAAGTTGTTTTTTGGCGGCTGTCGCCGCCAAAAAAGTACGGGTAGTTTTTTTGGGCGGCTGTCGCCGCTCCAAAAAATAATTGGTTTTTTGGGGCGGCTATCGCCGCCTAAAAGTATAGGTTTTTTTTGGCGGCTGTCGCCGCCCCAAAAAAACCAGCGGATGCTTTTGGGGCGGTGACAGCCGCCCCAAAAGCATCTTCCTAAGCCGGAAGGCTAATTTTCCCCATGGACACCGAGGGCACGCCCGGGCGGTTGCCAAAAAAAGTATCTCCGCCGGCTATTGTCTCATTGGCGAGGACAGCAAACAGCACAGCCTCCTTGGCATCGCCGGCAATTCCCAGTAAATCCGTTGTTTTCATGACATAATCGGGCAGGCAGGCTTGCAGATTTTGTACCAGCGACGGATTGTGCATCCCGCCGCCGCTCAGGTAGAGGTGGTACACCTGACCCGGTTTACATACCTTCAGCACCGCCTCCGCAACTGTTTCGGCGGAGAAGCGCGACAATGTGGCCATGAGATCCGGGGCGCTGAGCGCTGCAGTCCCTGAGCGCTGCTGCGCCAGGCGCACATAATCTTTATTAAAAAGCTCGGGCCCTGTGGTGCGGGGGAAAGGAGCCTCAAAAAAAGTATCCTCTTTGAGCGCCTGCAGCAGCGGCCGGCTGACACTGCCGGCCAGTGACAGCCGGCCATCCAGGTCGTAGGCTGAACCTGTAAATTCCTGTGCAAATGCATCCAGCAGGGTATTGCCCGGACCTGTATCCGTCACAAATACCTCCTCTGCCCTGCCGCTGGCGGGCAGGTAGGTAAAATTGGCTATGCCCCCGAGATTCAGCAGGATTCTGTTTTCGTGTGCATCGGTAAAGATAAAATAATCGCCATAGACGGCGAGCGGAGCTCCCTCCCCGCCGGCAGCCACGTGTTTTTGCCGAAAATCAGACAAGGTGATGATACCTGTATGAACGGCCAGGTGATCACCATCGCCTATCTGCAGGGTTGCATTGGGATAGTCCGGCAAAGCGTGCAGGATGCGGGGCGCATGGAAGACCGTCTGCCCATGGCTGGCGATAAGATCCACATCTGCGGGCGACAGCCCCCAAGCCGTCAGCTGTCGGCATACAAGCTCCGCATGGTAGCGACCCAACCAGGCATTCAGCAGCGTAAGATGCTGGAAATCTATGTTTTTTTTGGCAAAAACCTGCCTGATTTTTTCCTTGACCTCCTCTCCAAAGGGCGCCGTAGCAAAGTGCTCGAGCGTCACCCGCGTTGACAATCCGCTGCCCTCAATGCTACACAGGGCCATGTCGAGGCCATCGAGTGAAGTGCCCGACATAAGCCCCAGGATGCGGCGGGCAGGTTTGGCTGCTATAGCAAACAGCCGGCTGAGTTGTGCATTCATATATATGTGTGTTTGCCGGGCTGCTGATGACCCTGGCGCCAGTACACGATTTTTCACCAGCCCCCCCGGCTCTTTTTTCCCGCTGTTGCAGCCGGGTAATTGTCCTCCAAAACGCGGGCATGTAGGAAACTACAGCTCGTTTTTGGCTTGCGCAGACAGGGCCATTTTATTATTTCAAAGAGACATCCCCCTTGTAAACTGTATAAAAAACGCCAAAATGCCGAACATACGCTTTAGCGACCGACGGATTCCGCACTGGCGTCGAGTTGGCTGAGAACCCTGCGAACTCCCTCCCGCCAATGCGGAATCTGCAGCCCAAAGTTCTGTTTAATTTTGGCTTTATTGAGTACACTGAAAGCAGGCCGGCGGGCAGGTGTAGGAAAATCCTTGCTCTCGATGGGCAAGAGTTCGGTATCGATACCTGCCAGCTCGAAAATGGCAGCAGCGAAATCGTACCAACTGCAGACACCTTCATGGCTATAGTTGTAGATGCCGCCCCGGGCTGCAGCGGGCGCCAGCGCCATCTGCAAGCTGGCTGCAGCCAGATCATCGGCCGCCGTGGGGCTGCCGACCTGATCAAATACTACGCGCAGCTGCGCGCGCTCGCGTCCCAGGCGGAGCATGCTGCGCAAAAAATTGTGCCCATAGGCGCTGTACACCCAGGAGGTGCGCACGATCAGCGCTGTTGGCAGTTGCTGTAGCACAGCCGCTTCGCCTGCGAGCTTAGTGGCCCCGTAGACCCCCTGCGGACGGGTTTCATCCGTCTCCCGCAATGGCCTGTTGTAATGGTTGGCATAGACATAATCGGTAGAATAATGCAGCAGCCGGCAGCCCGTGGCCACGCAGGCAGCGGCCAGCTGTGCGGCCCCGTCGACATTGACCTGCCGGGCCCTCTGCTCGTCCGTCTCTGCCTTGTCTACCGCCGTGTAGGCTGCTGCATTGAAGCAAATATCCGGCTGCCAGGCAGCGAACAGCTGCCGGCAGGCCTCCGGCCGGGAAATATCCAGCTCGGTGCGGCTCACAATTTTCCAGCTCATATCGGGCCTGGCCAGCGCCAGCTGCCGAAAACACTGTCCCAGCTGCCCGTCACCCCCGGTGACTAAAATACGCTTCATGCTGCTTTTTTTTTAAATCATATCAGCACCCGGCCGCAGGGCGTAGGATGCCAATAAATCCTGCAGGCTTGCATACAGCCGGCGGGGCACCACCAGCAGCTCCTTCCTGTCTACCCATACAGCCTGTTCGATATCTTCTTCTGCCTGTGGCAGCAGCGGCTGCCGGGCTGTCGACAGCAGGTACCAATACGTGATTTTCAGGCAACGGCGATTCTTGTCATCCCGATAAGTATGGTAGGTAGTATCGAAAAGTTGATGCAATTTCAGCCCGCTGACACCCGTCTCTTCAGCCACCTCCCTGACAGCCGCCGCTTCGGCCGATTCGCCGGCATCAATTTTCCCTTTGGGCAAATCCCACCAGCCCCTGCGAAAAATCATCAGCAGCTCGCCATCTTCATTTTCCACCAGCCCCCCTGCCGCTTCTATGCAGCGGTAGAGCGCTGAAAAATCCTTCCACAGCTGCTCAGGCGTATCGCTGAAGAGAGCGATGGAAGTCACGCGGGGCGACTGCTTTTCGAGTGTATCAACGTATTGAAAAAGCGTTTTGATTTTGCCCGAATAGGGCGCTAGCAACAAGCCCGCTGATGCCGGCAAGGCTGAAGCCTCTTCCCGATTGCACAACATCAGTAAGCGCTCATTGATATAGATTTTGTACATTTGCGCGCAATTTTAGTGTGTGTTTGTTTTTTTGGAAAAACAATCACCTGATCAGAATTTTCTTCGCCGCATGGGCGGCGAAGAAACAGTTACAAAGCCGGGCATGCCCGGCCTTGGGCATGGTGTCAAAAATCCAACAAATATGGAACATTCTCGTCAAATTGCGCAATGGTTACTCCAGATTAAAGCCATCAAGCTCAGTCCGCAGCACCCTTTCACCTGGGCGAGCGGCCTTCGGTCACCTATTTACTGCGACAACCGGCTCGTGCTTTCGCATCCTGACATCCGGCGGCGGCTGCTTGAAGCTATGGTGCGCACAGCTGCCGATTTTGGCAGGCTGGATGGTATTGCGGGTGTAGCTACTGCGGGCATTGCGCACGGCGCACTGCTTGCCCACGCCCTTGACCTCCCTTTTGTATACGTGCGCAGCCAGGCCAAAGGACATGGGCGACAGAATCTGATAGAAGGCGAGGTAGTAGCCGGCGGTCGCTACCTGGTCATTGAAGACCTGATCTCTACGGGTGGTTCCTGCTTGCAAGCTGTGCAGGCCCTGCGGGCAGAAGGCGTTGAAGTGGCCGGCGTGCTGGCTATTTTTAACTACGGCTTTCCCGCTGCTGCTGCCGCTTTTGCTGCTGCTGACTGCCCTTGGCAGACGCTCAGTCACTACGATGCGCTGCTGGCCGAAGCTGTCTCCGCCGGCTATCTGTCGACAGACGAACAGGCGGCCCTCAGCCACTGGCGACTTGACCCCAAAGCATGGAGCGATGCCTTCCTGTCGGCCTAAGATCGTGAAATCAATATTAGTTGATGGTATAATTCAGCATTTATTTTCCAATTTTACTATATTTGCCCGAATATACAGTATTGATTGAGTACCAGTCTTAGTTTTACCTTATATGTCTATTATTACCCCCAAATCAGAGGCTTTCCTGCGTTCCTATCTCAACAACGCGTCACCTACGGGCTTTGAATCCAGCGGGCAGCAACTCTGGCTGGAATATATCAAGCCGTTCATTGACGATTGGAGTCTGGACAACTACGGAACTGCCTACGGTATCATTAACCCCGGGCAGGATTATCGGGTTGTCATCGAAGCGCATGCCGATGAGATTTCGTGGTTTGTTCACTACATTACCGATGACGGCTTCATCTATGTGGTGCGCAACGGGGGATCCGATCACATCATTGCGCCTTCTAAGCGTGTCAATATTCACACGCCCAAGGGTATTGTGCGAGGCGTTTTTGGCTGGCCGGCCATCCACACGCGCAATGGGGAAGACAGTAAGCTGCAGCCGCAGCTTGACAATATTTTCATCGATATTGGCGCCAAAGACAAAAACGAGGTGCTGGAGACCGGGGTGCATGTCGGTTGCGTGATTACCTTCGATGACGAGATGGAGGTGATCAATCATAATTTTTATGCAGGCCGGGCACTGGACAACCGCATGGGGGGCTTCTGCATCGCTGAGGTTGCCCGACTGCTGCATGAGCGACAGGTAAAACTGCCTTTCAGTCTTTACATTGTCAATTCCGTTCAGGAGGAGGTGGGTTTGCGCGGTGCTGAGATGATCACCCAGACGATCAGGCCGCATGCCGCCATTGTGACAGATGTGACACATGATACCTGCACTCCCCTGATCAACAAGAAAAAAGAGGGGGATGTCAAGTGTGGGCTCGGGCCTTCGCTTACGTATGCTCCGGCGGTTCACCGCAAGCTGCTGCAACTAATCCTCGATGCGGCAGCAGACAACTCGATTCCCTTCCAGCGGGAAGCTGCTTCCAGGGGTACTTTTACAGATACGGACGCTTTCGCTTACAGCAACGGTGGTGTGCCTTCAGCACTTATCAGCCTGCCGCTTCGCTATATGCACACCACGGTGGAGATGGCGCATAAAGACGATGTCAGCAATCTGGTACTCCTTATTTTCCACAGCCTGCAGCGGATTCAGCACGGTCACAATTTCAAATATTTCTAGTCGGCTCTCCCGCTGATTGCCTGACAAAGCACTTTCCATGACTGATACGCGCAAGTCCCTCGATGATCTGCTGCTGCTGGGTGATCCGCGGCTGTACGAAAAGTCGGCGCCGGTGGAAGCAGATGAGCTACAGGCCGTCGCTGGCTGGGCGCAGCAACTGCATGAAGTCATGGAGGCTGTGAGACAGCGCTATGGATTTGGCCGGGGTATTGCAGCGCCGCAGCTGGGGATTATGAAGCGAATCATCTATCTCAACACCGATCGGCCACGGGTGCTCATCAACCCCGAGATCTATCATTACAGCGAGGAACTCTTTGAGGTATGGGATGACTGTATGTGCTTTCCCAACCTGCTGGTGAAAGTAAAGCGGCATCGACAGATAAGCCTGCGCTATCTCGATCTGTCGTGGCAGGAGCAGGACTGGACGGTTAGCGATGACCTGTCAGAGCTTTTACAGCACGAATATGACCATCTCGAAGGCATATTGTGCACTATGCGGGCGACAGACGAGCGCGCTTACCGCTGGCGGCTGTAGGCTGCGCTGTGCTAAATCGGTATAGCAGCCTTGTTGAAGTCTGTGCCTTCCTGCTTTTCAAGGTATGCAAGCAATTATCGGTATAGCAGCCTTGTTGAAGCCCCACTATTCCCCTGTCTTTCGCTGCAGGTATGCCATCGCCAGTTGTAGCTGATACTTTTCGATCTGGCCATCAAAATACTCATACAAATCTTCCACACTGAAATCGCGCTGCAGATAGCGGGTTGCCAATTTGACTTTTTCGATGGTATCCAGGGGCATAAGCCGGCCGACGTCCAGGGGACGGCCTGTCTGCAGTGCTACCGTCAGTTGTGTGTACACCCTGTTGAGTGGCATCTCCTTTTCGCGCGCGATGGTCGCGGCGCTAAGTCCTTGCTGTTGAAAAAGCGCGTATACAGAATCGCCGGCTGCCGCCGGGCGACCGGGCGGCGGTGTGGAAGTACCTACGATGACATCCAGAAAAGCCTCCCCGTACTGTCCGAGTTTTTTCTCCCCCACCCCGCTGATATACCGCATTTCTTCCAACGACTGCGGCCGCTGCGCGGCCATTTCCTCCAGGGTAGCATCGCTAAAAATGATGTAGGGAGGCACCCCCTGGCTGAGCGCCAGTTGGCGGCGCAGCTGCCGCAGCCGCTCAAACAGTTCATCGCGTACGCGCTCGCGCGGCGCTGCCACTTTGGCTTTTTCCCGCTCCGCCTGCTGCCGCTCGCGCAGCGTAGCGAGCCGCACAAGTTGTACTTTTTCCCCGCCAAACAAAACCCGCTCGCTGGCAGGCGTAAGCTGCAGCACGCCCTGCCGCTCCGCTGCCAGCTGCAAAAATCCCAGGTCAATCAGCTGGAGCAGATAATTTTGCCACTCATGCTGCGAAAAATCGCGCCCCTGCCCGTAGGTTTTGATTTTGTCATAGCCGCGCTCGGTGAGCTCGCGGCGGGCGGAGCCCCGCAGCACATCGATCAACATATTCATCCCTACCCCTTCGCGCAGGCGATAGACTGCCGACAGTGCCTTTTGAGCAACGATGGTGCCATCGAAAGACTGGGGCGGATTTTTGCAGATATCGCAGTTGCCGCAGTTTTCCGTAAGGTTTTCGTTGAAATAATTGAGCAGAATGCGGCGGCGGCAGCTCAGCGCATCGGCATACTGCCGCATGCGCTCCAGCTTGCCAAGCTGCACCTCAGCATTGGCACCCCCGTTCTCGGTGATGATGTCGGTGAGCGTCATCACATCCTGATAGCTGTGAAAAAGGATGGCCTGGGCAGCCGTGCCGTCGCGGCCGGCACGCCCGATTTCCTGGTAGTATCCCTCGATGTTTTTGGGCAGATTGTAGTGGATTACCCAGCGGACGTTGCTCTTATCGATTCCCATGCCAAAAGCGATGGTCGCACAGATGATGGGGATGTTGTCATTGATAAAAGCCTCCTGCACGCGGGCGCGCTCGGCATCCGGCAGCGCAGCGTGGTAGGCGGCGGCTGTAAAGCCCGCCTCCCTGAGCTTGGCCGACAACTCCTCCGTGCTTTTGCGGCTCAGGCAGTAAATAATACCCGACTGCCGGGGATGGCGCTTCAAAAACTGGATAATCTGCTCCCGACGCCCTTGCCCGGGGCGCACCTCGAGCTGGATATTCGGGCGATCAAACGATGAAATGAAAGTTGCCGGATTGTTCAGGTCCAATTGCCGGATGATATCCTGGCGGGTGAGCCGGTCAGCGGTAGCCGTCAGCGCAACGATGGGTATCTGTGGAAAAAGTTTTTTCAGGAAAGCCAGCTGGGTGTATTCCGGCCGAAAATCGTGGCCCCAGGCAGAAATACAGTGCGCTTCATCAACGGCAAACAGCGAAATCTGTGCCCGCTGCAGCAAGGGTATAAAGTTGCCGGAAACAATCTTTTCGGGCGAGACATACAGCAATTTCAATTCCCCCCTGAAAAAGGCATCCTCAACGGCCAATTGGGCTTTGCTGTCAAGGGAACTGTTGAGAAAAGCTGCGCGCAGGCCCGCAGCCTGCAGCCCCTCTACCTGATCCTTCATCAGCGCTATCAAAGGGGATACGACCACCGCTGTCCCCGGTAGTGTGACCGCAGGAATCTGGAAACAGATGGATTTGCCGCCACCGGTAGGCATCAGTACCAGCGCATCCTGCCCTTCGTACAAGGCGCTGATGATATCAGCCTGCATAGGTCTGAAATGATCGTAACCGAAAAACTGCTTGAGCGCTTGCCGGGCTTTTGCTATGTCCATGCCATGTCTCCTGTTAAGCTGTGCGAATGTAACTGATTGCTCACACTTATCGAAAGAACCGTTCAACTATTTGTGGCCCGACTTGAACTGAAGGCTGTTTTGTGCTGTGCGTCGCAAGGTCTCGTGTACAGCCTTACAGGCAATACCGGAGATTTCGCCAATGTATCATGCCCTACGGCAGACATGCTGTATGTATTTAGAACACTCCTTAAAGCCATTCGTCGATAAATCCTGCATTTTCATCCATAGATCAAGGCAAAGGCTAGTACCTTGTGTTGCATAGTACTTGATTTCACCCTATATTTGTGGTATGAAAAACGAACATTTAGAAAACACAAGAACGCAAATGCGCCGAGGCGTGTTGGAGCTGTGTATTCTGAGCATCATAGCCGAAGCGGGGGAGGTCTACCCTCCCGATATTCGCGACCGGCTGTCGCTCAGCAGGATAGATGTCGTGGAAGGCACATTATATCCTTTACTTACCCGGCTTAAGAACGCAGAAATCCTGGCCTATACCTGGCGGGAAAGCAGCCAGGGGCCTCCGCGCAAGTACTACACGTTGACACCGGGCGGCCATGAATTACTGGCAGGCCTGATAGAGACCTGGACGGAACTGACAGCGGCCGTAGGCCGAGCTACCAACAACAACAACACACAACAACAACCAGCTGAATCATGAATAAGGTCGTGCACATTAATTTAGGCGGTATTCCTTTCACCATGGATGAAGAAGCCTATGAGCACTTGTCCGCTTACTTACAAACGCTGCACCGCCACTTTAGCCAGACGGAAGGCGCTGCAGAGATCATCGCAGACATAGAAGCCCGTATTGCGGAGCTATTCCGGGAAAGCCTGGGAACCCGTATCATCGTCAATCGGCAGGACGTGCTTGAAGCCATTGCTGTTATGGGCCGGCCGGAGGACTTCGGGGCTGAGGCCAGTGATGCTCAGTCTACTTCTACAACGGAAGAGCCTCTCTTAAAAACAGGCAAGCGCTTGTTCCGCGACCCCGACAACAAGGTTATTGCAGGTGTCAGCAGCGGTATCTCGGCTTATTTTGGGATTAGTGACCCTGTATGGGTGCGCATTCTGTTTGTTATCTTCGTCATGTGGGGCGGTTTTGGTTTGCCTTTGTACATTATCCTTTGGGCAGTGATGCCGGAGGCTAAGACTTCTGCCGACCGGCTGGCGATGCGCGGGGAGCCGATCAATGTCTCCAACCTGAGCCGGGTGGCCAAGGAAGAATTTGAAAAGCTGTCACGGCAAATGTCTGACATGAACAAGACTTATACGGGTGGTACACCCAATGCTGACCGCTTC
The DNA here is from genome assembly GCA_964441755.1 of uncultured Saprospiraceae bacterium. Taxonomy (GTDB): domain Bacteria; phylum Bacteroidota; class Bacteroidia; order Chitinophagales; family Saprospiraceae; genus JAUMBM01. Next base: position 31,299 of record CAYTVG010000012.1, on the reverse strand, counting down.
GAAGCGGGTCTGCGCTCCGGCGTACGGGCAGCTACCTCTGCGCTGGGCATTGGCTTGTCGTGGGTGAGTGGTTTTTTCATAGGACTAAGCCGGTTTCTGGTCATTATCATCCTGCTTGTTTTTGCCATCCTGTGGTTTTCAATGATTGGTAGTCTGGTCTATGGATACCCCTACCTGAGCTTTATTTTCCCGGGACAGGAAATGCTGACTGCCATGGGTACTTTTTCACTGCTACTGGTTGTGGGTATTCCCTTAATCGGGCTGGCGCTGGGCTTGGCCCGCATGGCTTTCGGGACTAAGGTAAGCGCCAAGTGGTCATTAGGCATGAGCCTGCTGTGGTCGGTCAGTTTGGGCATGCTGATCATTTCCGTTGCCATACTGTCCGACGAGTTCCGCAGCAGTGCTCGCGGGGAGACTAGTTATTCGCTCAGCAGCCTGACGCAGGGGCCTGTTGAGATCTCATCCACGGCCTTTCCGGAGGGAGATTCTGGTCCTTTTTACAAACTGGCTGTCAGTAAAGAAGAACTTCAGTGGAGCAATGCCTCCCTGCGGATTTACCTGAGCAGCGATCAGCAATGGAAGCTGGTAGAAAAGACCTATGCCCGGGGAGGGAGTAAGGCCGATGCCGATCGGGCCCTGCAGCTGACACGTGGAAAAGTACAGACGGGGGACAATCGGCTGGAGTTTCCCGGCAGCGCTGTTGTAAAACGCGGGGATAAATGGCGCGCACAAGAAGTTGTCTATGAACTCTATGTTCCGGAAGGTGCCGTACTACACTTCTCCGATGAAGTCAAAGAAATGGTCACCTCGGTTGATATTGCCGACAATGTCTCCTACTCTTTCAACGATCCCGCGCGAAATACCTGGTTGATGACTCCGCTGGGCCTCGAAGCCCAATAAAGCAAGCATTTTTGTCGCATATAACGCTCTTTGGCGGCATCATCCGCCAAAGAGTATTTTTTTACATAACAAAGCCGCCCGGCTGCTTTTTAAGCATCAGCCGGGCGGCTTTGTTATACAGTACTGCCTGCTATTGATTTACAGCAAAAATGCAGCGAACTGCTTCGCCATTGTTGATGCCTACCAACACGCTCCTGCTCGAAGGGACATACATCATTGACCGTATATCGCCCCGAATATTTAGGTGCCCGCCATACTGCCAGCCTCCCTGCCCGTCATTGAGCAGGACTTGTCCGTAGGAGGCATCCATTTTGCCGATGCGCACGCGCGTATGCGTTATATTGCCGCCCACGATGACATCCGTGAAGCCATCGCCGTTGATATCAGCCGCACTGCTTGCCAGCAAGGGCGCATATTGCGCCCATGCCGGCAGTGGTACCGACACTGGCTTGTCTTTGTTAAAACGTATATGGATACTTTGCAACTCACTGGCTGTTTGATGGTTGGCTTTATTCAGTGCATCGCCTAATATATCCTGTACCGTGGCGGTGGAAAAAGTGGTGTAGTTGGTGAAATTCTTCTTGAGGACCGGCATGGCACTCAGCAATTCATCCCGCGCCGGAAAGGGATATTCTTTCCCTTGCTGGAAAAAAGAAAGCACCGGAATGACTTTATTGGCACCCAAAAAGGGTGCATCGTAGAGCCCCAGTCCGGCATCCGTCACCGCAGCCAACTGGTTGTTGAGGCCAAGATTCCCCGCAATAAATTCTTTGCCATTTGGGGATGCCAACTCAGAAAGGTGCAACCAAATACCTGTTTCGCTTACTGCTCGCGCTTCCGCGACATCCCATTTGCCGCCTTCATTGGGGATCCAGGCGATGCTGCCAAACAAACGGCTGACGAGCAGATCTGTATCACCGTCGCTGTCCATATCTGTTGCCAGCGCATCTGTCACCATACCCAGCGGCAGTGAAGCCCCCGGACTGAATCGCCCCCGGCCATCGTTGAGCAACAGCTGCGAACTGGCAGGCAAGGGGAAATTTTGTGGCTGTACCAGGGCTCCGACGAATACATCCTGATCGCCGTCCTGATCCGCATCCAATACCACGATAGTTGAGGCGGCCAGCGTCAGCCCGGCCGGAAAAGCATCCGCTACCGGCTGAAAGCGCCCATTGTCATTGCGGTAAAGCCTTGGCCTGAGCAGAGGTGAGCCGACAGGCAAGTGGTAGCCTGCTGAAGCCACCAGCAAATCGTCATCGCCATCGCCATCAACGTCAGCAAAAACGGCATCAGCATCTTCATAGGCTGCATCCGCAGCGAACGCAGGCTGCAGCAATGCCTGCAAACCACCATCCGCGGTCATGCGATACAGCTGAGAAGCCTGACCGGCGGCACCGCAAAAGTAAACCTCTCCGGTAGCAGCCGTGCTTCGCAAAGCCATCCGTGGTCCCTGAAAAGAAAGCATGAAGGGCAGCAGCGGCTGCAAACTGAAATCGTTCTGTAAGTCCTCCTGATGGCGGAAGGGAATTATCCGCTGGGTGACGCCCGGATACAGGCTATTGACAGGCCTGATGATTGGTGTTACAGCTGTAGCCGGCTCATAGACAGCTTCAATGGTGGTGGAAGCCCTTACATTGCGGCTGGCGAAACGACGCCCGTCCGTCCACTCAACCACCACAGAATCGGCCTGTGTGGCACCCCCAAGCCCGAAAACGAGGGGAGAATACATACAAGACTGGTAGCCCCTGACCGGATAAAATTCCTGCAATTGGCGGCTACCCCCTGCAAATACCCACACCTTGGCACCAATAGCGCGGGCCGGGTTGGTGCGGCTCAGATCAACCGTGATGCTCTTGTGGCTGTTAAGTGTTTCCGACCAATTTTGATATACAGCTGCTGCTTCATTGACGTTATTAATGACCAGATCGAGATCGCCGTCTCGATCGAAATCAGCCATCACTAACCCATTGGACATGGAGGGCCTGTCAAAGCCCCAGTCGCGTGTTTTGTCGGTAAAGGCAGCTGAACCTGTATTTTGAAAAGCGTAATTAGGTGTATGAATAGCCGGCATTTGGGCGATAATCTCCATGGGATCAGCCGCCTTACCGGAGCGCTGCGACTTTAACTGCACATCCATGGTGTAATTGAGAAACTCCATGTTGGTGTAATCGCGTGCGTAGCCATTGGTAATAAAAATGTCTTTGTGGGTGTCTAGGTCGAGGTCAGCACAAAGGGTTGCCCAGGACCAGTCGGTGTTGGAAATCCCTGCCTGCTGTCCTATCTCCGCAAAGAGCGGCAAAGCAACAGCCTGCTCATTTTGCCCGGCATTGCCTATATTCAGCTGCAGCATATTGCGCATCGACTGGTAATAGAATCCGTTGTTGACCAAGGCAGTATATTTCTGAAAATTGTCATCGCCCGAGGTCATCTTGATACGCTCATTCGATGCAGGCAGCATATCGAGGGTCACCAGATCTGTCCAGCCGTCGTTGTTGATATCTGCCGCGTCGGAGCCCATAGAGAAAAGCGAAACATGGCCCATAGTTGCGCGCATCTGTTCGCTGAAACTTCCGTCGCCCTGGTTGAGGTAGAGGTAGTCCTCCTCATTATAATCATTGGAAATGTAGAGATCCGGCCAGCCGTCGCTGTTAAAATCGCTGGCAGCCACCCCCAGTCCAAAGCTGAGCACATTGGCAATAAGGCCTGCCTCAGCAGTAACATCTGTAAATTTCCCCCCCTCATTGCGCATGAGTTTGGAAGCGTAGTCGGGATTTTGGGTCGTTTTCATCTGTGGCAGGGCAGAGCCAAAGCCGGCATATTCCTGCACAGAATGATTGAGAATAAAACAGTCGAGATCCCCGTCCTTATCATAATCAAAAAAGACTGCCTGGGTAGAATAAGCCGAATCATCGAGGCCGTAGGCGGCGGCCTGTTCGGTAAAATGTCCCTTGCCATCATTGATGAAAAGGAGGTTGCGGCGAAGCCGGGCGCTGAGTGCTGCAGACCGACATACATAGATATCGAGCCAGCCGTCGTTGTTGATGTCCACCAGGCTTACACCCGTATTCCAGCCATCGGCTGCTGCAATGCCCGCTTTATCTGACACATCTTCGAAGGCCAATTCTCCATTTCCCTTGTTCAGGTAGAGTTTGTTGGCCACCAGATTGCCCGTGAAAAACAAATCTTGCCAGCCGTCATTGTTGAAATCGCCGGCAGCTACACCCCCACCGTTAAAAAAATAGCCGTACTTGAGTACGTTGAAATCCGGAGACTCCTGCAGTGTATTAATGAAGTCTATTCCTGTCTGTCGGACTGACAGCTCGCCGAACAGCGTGTCGGATTGTACGCGCCCACAGCCCCCGGCAGACAGGAGCAGGACAAGCAGGGAGAGCACCCAAAAACCCCTACGCATGTGGTAAAATTAAAAAATGTTGGTACCGCGCATGTGCGCGATACCAACATTTGGCTGAAACAATTCAATTACTTATCCCACCAAAGCGGCGTTGTAGCCTTGTCAGGACCACCGAGCAGTGCAGCAGCCTTAGTCACTTCTTCGCCATTGGTATTTTTCTCGTAATCGATGAACGGAATACGGCGAGGGCGCTCCCCTGCAGGAATATCGCCATTGTCGGAGTTAGCAACCGGGTAGAGAACCGGACGCTTAGCCCTCCGCATATCGGCCCATGCTTCCATGCCATCCGGGTACAGTGCAAGCCACTTTTGCGTAGCAATCTGTACCAGCTGTGTATTCTGGTCAGCACTCCACTTGATAGGTGCATTGTTGAGCGGTGGCGAGTTGAGGAAGTCACCAGGCGCCACCGGTGTAGCGGTTGAGTTTTGATATGCAGCAATAGCAGCAGCATCTGCAATGCCCCACTGCTTCATAGATGCTTCAATACCTCTGTTGTACATTTCCTCGGCAGAACCACCCATATTCCAGCCTTTCAGTGCACCCTCCGCACGGATGAAATACACCTCTGCAGCATGCAGCATATTCTGGCGGGTTTCGCCTACCCGTGCCCAGGCAGCACCTGAGCCGGTTACCCAGCGAGTACCCACATTAGAATTGAAATTGCTGGTGTTGATGGCTTCGCCCAACTGCGCAGGCGTCAGACCGTTGCGCAAGCCGTGGAATTCACCATTGGCAGAAGCCGGCTGGAAATAGATTGACATACGTGGGTCGTTGTAGCCCTTCAGTACAGACTCCATAGCAGCACTCATGCGGAATTCGTTCCACACAGAGATACCGGACAAGCCGTTGACATCACCACCGTTCTCTGTCTTGAACATGGTAGCGTCGTCAGCAACATCCGTAATGACACCACTGGCAACAGCCGCTTCTGCTTCTGTCTTCGCTTTGGCAGCATCTGCCGCTGAAACGCGCATCGCCAGGCGCAGGCGCAGACTGTTGGCAAACTTAATCCACTTGTTGACGTTGCCGCCATACATCAGGTCATAAGAACCATAAGGAGACTTATCGGTATTCGCCTGCAGCACGGTTACTGCTGAAGAAAGACGAGCGAAGAAGTCATTGTAGATGGCCTCCTGAGAATCATACGGAACAGATGCCAACGGCTCTCCTGCCTGGAAGTAAGGTATAGGACCGTAGTAGTCCGTCAGTCGGTGGAAAGCATATACCCACATGATGCTGGCCAGCGCATGCTCAGGCGTGCCGGGATCCAGCTCCTCAAGCAATACCTTAAGCTGGGGTACGCAGTCGGTATAAATCGGACGCCAGTGCCACTGCATCCAGTCCATGCGAATCACGTTCCGGTCTGATGGGAAGTACGAAGCTGTTGTAGCAAAGTACTGCGCATATAAGTCTGAGAAAAGGTTCTGTGCTACCTGATAGCGCCAGAAAGCATAGGAAGCTGAGGACTGCGCCTTACTAAAAAGGAAGGGGTACTCATTACTTCCCAGTGTCGACAGTTTTGTCTGATCAACGTTGAGCTCTTCAAAATCGTCGGTACATGCACCAAACATGGTGACAATCAGTACCCCGGTTAGAAAGCTCTTGACGAAAAGATTCCAATTGATTTTCATCTATATCGCATTTTGATTTTCAAAAATAATAACTTTAGAAGCTAAGCTGTAAGTTAACACCTATAGAGCGTGTAGAAGGCAGGTTGCCGTATTCAACACCCTGGAAGTTGCCTGCACCCAGTTGAATATCCGGGTCGAAGTTCATCTTGCGCTCACGTACGCCCGGAATGTCCAGTATAGCACTGCCGCGATACAGGAAGAGCAGGTTACGTCCTACCAAAGATACGCGCAAATTGTTGATACCGGAAATTTTAAAGTCGTAGCCCAGTGCCAGTTCGCGGATACGGATGTTGGTAGCATCGTAAGCAAAGAACTCACCAAAGGAGTAGCGACCACCGGATACGCGCGTCCACAGCTGCTCAGCGCTGATAGAGACGTTGTTGGGTGTACCGTCAGCACGTACAGCCTCCAGTACCAGACCACCGTCGCGGAAATCCTCTGTATAGTCAGCCGTACCGTCGAAAGCGAGGTTGGCATCCGTACCGGAAACCATTACGCCACCAAAGCGGCCGTCGATAAGTACAGACAGATTGATACCTTTGTAAGAGAACTGGTTGTTCCAACCCAACAGGAAGTCAGGGTTGAAGTTGCCGATGAAAGTTGCACCGCCACCTGAACCCACTGGCAGGCCTTGGTTGTCAACGATAAAACGTCCCTGATCGTCACGAGCCCAGCCTTCAGCATACAGGTTGCCATAACGACCACCTTCTTCCACCAACGGACCAGCCGTACGGCCGAAACCACCACCGAGGAAGACCCTTTTTGTGCGCTCAGACAGCTCGATGACGTCATTGACGTTGCGCGTGAAGTTGACGGTCGTATTGTAGCTAAAGTTAGAAGTCTCAATCGCACGCCAGTTCAGCGTCAATTCTATACCCTTGTTCTGGATGTTACCGGCATTGATGTACTCCTGTGAGAAGCCCGAAGGTGCCGGCAGCGGCACGAGGAAGAGCTGGTTGATAGAGTTGGTCTGATACCAGGTGAAATCTACGCCCAGACGACCGTTGAGCATGCGCACATCCGCACCGAATTCCAGCGAGCTGGTCAATTCGGGCTTCAGGTCAGGAATGTTCTTGGTCGGATCCAATGCGATGAAACCGTTCGTTCCCCCCTGCTGTACAGAGAAAGTGTTCTGCAGGCGGTAAGGATCTGCATCGTTACCCACCTGAGACCAGGTACCGCGAAGTTTGAAGAAGGAGAAGAAATCAGGCATAGATACCATATCGCTCAGGATGAGCGAGGTACCAAATGAAGGATAGAAAAATGCGTGTGGCGCCGGCAGCGTTGAAGACCAGTCGTTGCGCGCAGAGACATCGAAGATCAGGTAAGAGCGGAAAGCCAGCGAAGCGGTACCGAATACAGACTGCATTTCGCGCTGTGACAATGAGCTCGAAGTAGACACGTTGCGGCCAAAGTCCGTTGAGAATTTGTTGGGCACCAACAAACCATTCGCATTGATGAAGGTATACTTGGCATTGCGCTGGTTGAGTGCTGTACCGACCATAAAATCGAGGCGCAGATCACTTCCCAGATTCTGGTAGCCATTCAGGAAGAGGTCGAAGTTGTTCTCCTGGAAATAGCCACTGCCCTCCTGGTAAGTACCGCCGGGGCCTGCAAACAAGAGCGTATTGTTGTAAAACTTGAAGGTCAGCAGGTCGTTGGACTTATCGAGACTCGCACGACCTGTCAGCTTGATTTTGTCTGTCAGATCGTAGGTCAGGCTGGCCAGCAGCGTTGCGCGGTCGCGGCTGTCGGTATTCAGTACGCGGTTGATTGACCAGTAGGGGTTCATGTAGATAGATGAAGTAGCCCAGTAGGTCGGATTGCCGTTCTCATCTTCAAAATTCTCATAGTCCGCCAGATTGACAGAACGAGGGATTTTGTAGAGGTTCTGCACAGTACCACTCTCTTCGCCCACTTTCACCTTGTTGTCTATTTCCTGGCTTACGATAGTAGCCTTGAAATCGGCAGACAGGCGGTTACTGATGCGCTGGTTGATGCGCAGGTTGAAAGTGTTGCGATAGAGATCGTTGTTGGAGATGATACCCTGATCGCGGTTGTTGGTGTAAGAGAAATAAGCCTGTGTTTTCTCCGTACCACCCGTGATGCCTACACTGTTGTTGAGGCTCACGCCTGTGCGGAAGAAGTCCGCCACGTTGTCAGGATAGGTAGTCGCCTTACTCCCCCAGCTTCCGTTAGAGGTAGTATTCGATGTCCCGCCATTGCCCTGGCCGTATACGTTCTGCAGGCTTGGCAGCAGCGTTGGCGTATCAAAAGTTACACCAGAGTTTACATCCACGCTGATTTTGCCCTCACGACCTCTTTTGGTCGTAATCAACATAACACCGTTGGCACCGCGGCTGCCATAGAGCGCAGCAGCTGCACCCCCTTTGAGGAAGCTCACGCTTTCGATATCCGCAGGGTTGATCGAAGACACACCGTCGATGTTGTTGTAGCCACCGAAGTCATTGCCCACCTGTCCGCGGTTGGAGTTGTCGATAGGAACACCGTCGACAACCACCAGCGCGTTGTTGGTGCCCGAAATCGAACGGTTACCGCGCAGGGTGATACGAGCAGCGCCACCGGGGCCGCCTGCGTTGGTAGTCACCTGCAGACCCGCAACCTTACCGTTAAGCGTGTTTACGAAGTTGGCATCGCGGGATACGCGCACAGCATCACCACTGAGCTCCTGCACAGAGTAGGTGATGTTTTTGCGCGAGCGCTCGATACCCAGTGCCGTAACGACGACTTCCTCGAGGTCCGTACCTTCATTCAGGCTGATAGACATCATCTGCGAGCCACCGTTATAAGTGACTTCCGTAGTTGCATAGCCAATGTAAGAAACCACCAAGGTTGCCGGTGACTTGCTGACGGTCAGCGAGAAATTGCCGTCAACATCTGTTACTGTACCGTTGGAAGTACCTTTTTCCTGAACAGAAGCACCGATGAGCGGGCTACCGTCACTGCCGGCCACTACCGTACCCTTGGCCGTCTGGGCCGAGAGCGTTGCTGCAGACAGCAACATCACGGCCATAGCCATTAACGGTACCATTTGCCGGCACCATGAACTCAAAAATTGTCCAAATTTTACATGCCTCATACTTTTGTTGTTTGTCAGTGAATCATTGTTTACACATAAAAAACCGGGTTGTATAACCCGAACCTTAACACATATTTTTATACGAGTTCCAAGACCACCAACAACACCAAAAGCAATGAAATTGCATACACACATTTACGCAACCAGCATCAGACTTTTGCCTCAATACCTCTGAATCGTCTTGCAATCGATTATTGTTGCCCACACGCTTGCTGCAGGCAATACTGCTGTCAGGGAGAAAAGGCCACCATTCTACTGAGGTGGGATATTATTCTGAAAAAAGGTAGATTTGCACTGACAAATGTACCTCATTTTTTGAAAAAGCAAATTATTTTTTAAAAACCTGGCCCAAATTAACACACCAAACTTATAATAAATTTTTGAGTCAACAATTTTATTCTCTTCATGGCTAACAGTATTAAACTCCGAAAAACAAACACAATTGCTTGTATAACAATCTATAGTGTACTATTGATGACAATACTCTCCGCTTGTCATCCACGCTTGTCTCCCCATGAAAGGACACCTTCTTTTCGGGGAGTCTGGCTGACCAACATCGCGAGTGATGCATTGTTTTCACGCAACAACATTGAAGAGGCCGTCTCACTCTGCGATTCACTCGGTATCAACCATATATTTGTGGTTGTCTGGAATGATGCTACAACCACCTACCCTTCTCAGGTGATGCAACAACTTACCGGGCAGGCTATACAGCCCGAATTTGCCGGACGCGATCCGCTGGCAGAATTGATAGAAGCAGCGCACCGCCGCCACATCAAAGTACACGCCTGGTTTGAGTTTGGCTTTTCCTGCTCTTACCAAAAACCCGAGGGTGGGCCCATTATTGCTGCCCGTCCGCATTGGGCAGCCCGTGACCGGCACGGACAGATCGCCACCAAAAACGGCTTTCAATGGATGAATGCCTTTCATCCGGAAGTACAGGATTTTATTAGTTCGCTGGTACTGGAGGTTGTCAACAACTATGCCATTGATGGCATACAGGGTGATGACCGGCTCCCGGCCCAGCCCTCACTTGCAGGTTACGATGACTACACCCGCGCACTGTACCGCAGCCAACACAATGGTCAGGAACCGCCCGCTTACGAAAAAGACTACGACTGGGTCAAGTGGCGGTCAGCCCTGCTCAATGATTTTCTTGCCCGACTCGTACAGCAGGTTAGGGAGTCCAAACCGGACCTCATCATCTCGATGGCGCCCAGTATCTACCCCTGGAGTGAAGCCGAATACCTGCAGGACTGGCCTGTCTGGATCAATATGGGCTGGATCGACTGGGTCATCCCCCAGAATTATCGCTACAACATTGAGCGCTACAACTACGAGCTCGACCAGCTGTCCCGTTTTCAGGTGGCGCCGGAACGCCAGCCCGCGGTATTCCCCGGCATACTCCTGCAGGTAGATCAGTACAACCCCTCTGTCGGACTACTGGACAGCATGCTGCGTGCCAATCGTCGTCACGGATACGAGGGGGAGGTATTTTTCTTTTTTGAAGGCCTCAGGAAGCACAAAGCGTATTTTATGAATAATCAGTAATATTTGCTAGTTTTCGAATGCGTCCTCCATCGGAATTGCCGACAGTTCAAAAGTCAACGCCCCGCCTGCCATGATTTCATCATGCCGCAACCTGGGGTGCTGCAGTCGTTTGCCGTTGAGATATACTGCAGCGAGGTATCTTTTTTCGGGGCTGTAGTTGCGGCACGCAATATCAAGTATTTTTCCGTTGCCAAGTACTAGCCGGGCTGATGCTACCATAGGCGTACAAATATCGTACAGGCCTGAGGCGGGGTGCACCGGATAAAAACCCAGTGAGGCAAAAATATACCAGGCCGACATCTGCCCGCAGTCTTCGTTGCCACACAGCCCGTCGGGCCGGGCTGTGTAGAACTGACGGCAGATCTCCTGTACACGCGCCTGTGTTTTCCAGGCTTGTCCGATATAATTGTACAAAAATGCTACATGGTGGCTGGGCTCATTGCCATGTGCGTACTGGCCAATCAGTCCGGTGATATCCAGAATGTGCGCATCGATTTTGCCGCTGCCGGCGCTAAAAAGTGCATCCAGCTTTTTTCCGAAAGCCTCAGGCCCGCCATGCAGGGCCACCATACCCGCCACATCATGCTGTGCATGAAAAAGATACTGCCAGGGCGTAGCTTCTACAAAATCCTTTTCATCAGTAATCGTAGGGTCAAAACCGCTCACCCAATTACCGCGGCTGTTTTTTCCCCTGAAAAACCCGCTGGCCGGGTCATAAAGATTACTGTAGTAACGAGCACGCCGGCTGTAAAACGAATCTCGCGCCACATCGCCCCTGGCACGGGCCAGCATGGCAGCACATCCATTGGCATAACTCATTTCCAAGGTCTTAGACACCGTAAACCGCTCTCCAAGGTCGTTGGGTATGTAGCCGTATCGGTCAAACATACTCCAGGGAGCCACCGGGTTGTCGATGGTCAGGCTCGAATACACCGCCTCGTAGAGCGAATCGGCCAGCGCCCCCTGCCCCTTGAGCAGCGCCTCCGCTACGATGGGCACCGAGGGCGTCCCGATCATACAGTTTACCTCATCCTGCCAGAGCTTCCATACCGGCAGGTAGCCATTTTTGCGATAGTCGCTCCAGAGCGTCCGGAGTAGCGCATCCGTCAATTCGGGACGAAAAAGAGTATGCAGGGCAAAAGCAGCCCGGTATACGTCCCATTGTGAAAGGGTCGTATAGCTCAACTGTCCCTGCTCATCCCATATACGATTGGGCGTGAGCAGACTGTGATACAGCGCTGTATAAAAGATTGTGCGCACACTGTCCGGTGCCTGAATAGCTACCGTCGACAGCGCCTGCTGCCATTGGGCTGCTGCCTGCCGGCGCAGTTCATCAAAATTGGCATCCACTGCCGGCCACAGTGGCCGTACACTCTCCGGCACGGCTGAAAGCGCCAGCCGGATCTCCAGCGGCTTGTCTGCCCGGGTTGAAAAGCTGAGTACTGTCTTTAGGTTGCGGCCGCGGCCAAAAGTGCTGCCATCGCGGTATACATCGTCTGTAGCAATCCCTATGGATTGTATTGGCTGCGAGAGCCGAAGCTCAAAATAAACCTGCTGCACGTTGGCCCAGCCGGAAGATATTCGATATCCTCTCAGGGTGACTGAATCTACGAGTCGGATTTCCGCATCGAGTACCCGCTCTGTCAGCCAACTGCGATGGCGATCTAAGCCATGCTGCAGATCGATGATCAGCCGGGCACTGTCGGTCGCCGGAAAAGTGTAGCGATGGTGTGCCAGCTGCTCAGCGGTGGTGAGCTCTGCCCGAATATTGTGCTTGTCCAGCGTCACGGCATAGTAGCCGGGAACGGCTACCTCTGTGCTGTGGGAAAATGTTGACCGATAGCCGTCGTCCTCCGGACGATGCTTGGATCCTGCTTGCAGCCGGATCCGTCCCGTATACGGCATGATCAGGATGTCTGCCAGATCAGATATACCGGTGCCTGACAAGTGCGTATGGCTAAAACCCATGATGCTGTTGTCGCTGTAGTGGTAGCCACTGCTCCAGTCCCAGTCCCTGTCGTCCGTATCAGGCGACACTTGCAGAAACCCAAAAGGGAGACTCGCACCGGGATACGTATGCCCATGCCCCCCTGTGCCAATCATAGGGTCAACGTATCGCAGCGGAGCGGGCAGTGTCTGGGCCAACAGACTGTTCCCCAGCAGACAACTAAGTACAACTACATACAACAGCCTATTGTTTCTTGTTTTTATGGTCATCGCAATCCTGTTTGCGCTGCAACAGCATAAGGTCGAGCCGAATACTGTGGCAGTATACTGGTAAAAATTAGCCTCTGAGACGCTCGCCAATAGCATCAATAGTGTTACTTTGCAGCGGCTACAGGCAGTGACTGAATCCGCTCAGCAGCACGGGATTGTTAGCAGCAGCCCGCAGCCCGTCCGGGATTTTTTCGCCGGCCGCAAAACGGTTCGCTTGGTCGTCAGGTTTTCACCTTTTTCAGTCAGCCGACTACGGCTACATGCGTTCAAAAAGGGAAAACCGCGCCCAAAAACAACTCGTTGTTTTTCAGCCCACGCGCTGAAAGCAGCAAACCTTTTGATAAGCGACCGGCACAACCGTAAACTTAGCAACTATTTTACGCAAATTGTCAAAAATCGAGTCCATGCAGACCGTCCAACAGCTAAAGATACTCAGTAAGCAATACCGCGATGCACTGCTGGCCGATGTACTCCCCTTCTGGCAACAACACTCTCCCGACACCACCTATGGCGGCTACTTTAGCTGCCTGCAGCGCGATGGCTCGGTTTTTGACACCGACAAATTTGTGTGGCTGCAGGGCCGGCAGGTATGGCTGTTCAGCATGCTGTACAACCAGCTCGAAGCCAAGCCTGAGTGGCTGGATTTTGCCCTGTCGGGTGCCCGCTTCTTGCAGGAACACGGCCGTGCCGATAACGGCAGCTGGTACTTTTCCCTCACCCGCGAGGGTCAGCCGCTGGTGCAGCCCTACAACATTTTCGCCGACTGCTTTGCCTGCCAGGCTTTCGGACAGCTTTACAAGGCCACCGGCCAGGACATCTATGCAGACATCGCTGCCACTACTTTTCGCAACATCATTGCCCGTCAGCACCATCCCAAGGGCTCATGGTCCAAAGCGGTAGCAGGTACGCGCCCCCTCAAAAATTTTGCGCTGCCTATGATTCTCTGCAACCTGGCCCTCGAAATTGAGCATCTGCTCGATGCTGCTACGGTCGACGAACTCACCGCCCAATGTGTACACGAGGTGCTGGAAGTATTCTACCAGCCCGACAGCGGTCTGATACTCGAAAACGTGCTGCCCGACGGCCGCTTTTCCGACTCTTTTGACGGGCGGCTGCTCAACCCCGGACATGCCATCGAGGCGATGTGGTTTATCATGGACATAGGTGTACGCCGACAAGACAAATCGCTCATCGAGCGGGCTAAAAATATATGCCTGCAAACACTGGCCCACGGTTGGGACGATGCGTATGAAGGTATTTATTATTTCATGGATCTTCACGGCCACCCGCCCCAACAGCTCGAATGGGACCAAAAACTGTGGTGGGTCCATCTGGAAACCCTTATTGCCCTGCTCAAAGGCTATCAGTTGACCGGCGATGAAGCCTGTATGCAGTGGTTTGAGAAAGTACACACCTACAGCTGGTCACACTTTGCCGACCCTGCCTACGGAGAGTGGTTTGGCTACCTCAATCGCCGTGGAGAGGTGCTGTTGCCGCTCAAAGGAGGGAAGTGGAAAGGCTGCTATCACGTTCCGCGGGCACTGTACCAATGCTGGCAGACGCTCGATAAAATAGTGGGGTCCCGGGTGTAAAGTTATACTGCAGCTGATCAATAGTTTTGCGTGATTACGAGTAAAACTGCCGTGGATTTCGATAGTCCGGCCGCAACACTGATTCACGCTGTAATCGCATTACAGGTAGCGGTAGCAAAGTATTTGATTTCCGCCAAAGATCAAACGCCTCAATAATTAGCCCGTACCAGCATCGGCTATCCACTCCCTGTAGCGATTGTACAAGTGCCCCGCCTGCCTGTAAGCCGACTGCGGGCTCATAAAATGTGAAAACTCGAAGGTGATGGCCTTATCATAGCCTGCACGCGCAGCCGCTTCGAGCTTCAGCCGCAGCTTATCAAACTTGATCGGCAAAAACTTTATCGGCATATCGCGGTCGAAGGTTTCAGCATTGGTCCAGCACTGTAGCCCATACTCATCAGCCATGGCTTTATTGATGCCAAAAAAATCGTCGAGTTCATCGTAATCAATGTGTCCGTCCTGAAAGGCTACCGCGTCAACAACCGTATGAATACCGGAGAATATCTCACGCCACTCGCTCTCATGCTCCCGTATCGATACAGCCTCCGCCTTACTCAATTGTGCCTGGGCCGCTGCCACCGCTTTTTTACCATCAATCCAGGGAGAAATAAATGTTGGCAAGCCACCGCTGACCTCCTTGCATTGCTTGCCGAGTGTATAAAAAGACTCGATCGCCCCTTTGGTCTTACGGCTAATCTCCATACTCAGGTACCAGCCACCAAAAGCGGGATAATGCCCGTAACGCTCCCAGACTTCATCAATCACGAAGCGATTGACGTCTATCTCATGCCGCAGGTCCCCCGTGTCCCAGTAGTGCCCGCTGTCGTACAGTCCAAAGTAAAACCGCATTCCATAGCGCCCTGCCAGTTCCAAAAACAGGGCAACCAGATCCTGCGACGGCCGGTAACAGCCCTGCTGCTGTAACAGGTAGGGCGAAGGCCAGGTAATAAACTTGCGGTATCCGCCCCGTATCAAAATGACCGTATCGATACCCACGGCCTGCATGTGCCGAAAATCCGCCTCCCACTCTGCAGGTCCCCAGTTTTGGTGAGGAATGTCGTGGCTTATTTCATCGAGAAAGGTACCCGTTATGCGCATTATTTTCTGCTTCTCCATTGTTCACCTATCATCTGGTTTGTTATCTTTGTGCAAAATTAACCTGTATGAAAGAGCCATCAGACAATCGGCTGGCGCTACGCATCTCTTTGGGAATTATGTTTGGCGCCATGCTCGGTGGCATTGCAGCCTTGTTGTTCAAAGAACCAGCCCTGGGGATTTCGGTGGGCGTAGGCCTGGGTATGGCCGGCGCAGCCCTGTCAAGCCTGAAAAAATGATGTGGAATACAAGGCAGTCCACTTCACATAACCAACAGGCATAATGCATGCGCACCAGGTGTGTTTCAGGTTGCCAGTACGCTAACAGACAGCTGACATGTGACCTTCTGTTGATGTATGAAAAAAATCAGCAGCCAAAAAGCAGGGCAAAGCCCAATCAGGCGGAAGCCTCCAACCTGTCCCACCACCATTTTTTCAACAGCAAAGAAGTAGCCATCAGCACCGCTGTCCACAAGGCCAATTGTCCGTAATCTTTGATGATAAAATAGATGGGTAACACTACCTGTGCCATCTGCCAGACAATACCAATCACTATATTAACTGCATCTTTTCCCAAATCACCATTGGGCACAAAATCGGGCTGCTCCCGCATGACTGCCTCCTTCACAGGCCCCCAAAAGCCCCAGGGACGTGTCTGCCGGTAAAAAGCTTTCACCGCCTCCATATCTTCCACCGGATGCAGGTAGGTCCCGATGACCGAACCCAGCAGGGAAACCAACAGAATCAGCGGAAAGACAAAAATATCCGTGTACTCAGGAAACACAAAAAGCTTAACCGTAGAGGCTATCAGCCCAAACAGCATACCGTAAAAATACCCATAGCCTGTAAACCGCCACCATATCCATTTGAGTGCGTTGGCTGCTGCATAGCCCCCATACAGGGCCGCCGTAATCCAAAGCGTCAGCTGGTTAAGTGACTTGGCAAAAAAACCAAAAGTGACACCCACTACCACCAGCACCAGAGATGACAAGATACTCAGGCGTATATACCTCGCCTGCGATGCCGACGGGTTGATATACTTTTTATATATATCATTGACGATATAGGCAGGCGCTGAGTTGATGAAAGCCGAAAACGTACCCATAAAAGCTGCCAGCAGCCCGGCCAGCAGCAGCCCTTTGAGCCCCACCGGCACAAATCGCTGTATGGCCATAGGCAGCACCTGTTCAAAATCAATATTTTCCCCCATCGCCTGCAGCTCCGGTCCCAGGTATACAATACCCAGTACCGCAAAAGACGCTATCATCAGATAGCGCGGAATAAACAGCACCGCCACCGTCAGCATGCTCATCTTGGCTGCTGCCACCGGACTCTCTGCTGACAGTACCCGCTGCATATCGTAGCTGGGAACCGGCCCGGCCACCGATGCAAAAATTCCTTTGAACACCATCAGCATGATCAACAGCCCAAAAAGGCCAAAGCCGTCGGCCTCAATGCGTGCATTGATCGCCTCAAAAGCCGTACCCTGCCAGTCAAGACCCAAATCCCAGCCAAACCACATATTGTCCCAGCCAGCCGGTACCGCAGCAATAATCTGTTCATGGCTGACGGAAGTAAAAGCTATATAGGCAATACCCAGGCAGGAAATCGTCATCACCACAAACTGCAATACCTCCGTCACTACCACCGAGTACATACCCCCCTTAATTGTATAAAGCGCTGTAAATCCGCACATCAGGAGCGCATAGCTGTGCGCTGAAGTCAACGACAGTTCCCCCAGCGACCAGCTAAGATCCCAGGGCAGCACCAGCACACAAAATTTTCCAATACCCTCAAAAAAATAGGCCATAAACCCCAGCACACTGATGATGGCAAAAGCTACAATAATCATGTGCGAAAGCCGCGCCCCCCGCCCCTCGCCAAACCGAAAACTGATCCACTGCGCCCCGGTCATCACATTGGATCGCCTCAGCCACAGCGCCAGGTAGACAAAGATGAAAACCTGATTCCACACCGGCCACAACCAAGGTATCCATACACTCTTCAGACCATAGATAAACAGGATGCTCACCGTCCACATCGAACCCGAAATATCGAACATGCCCGAAGCATTGCTCAGCCCCAGCGCATACCACTTCATGCGGTTGTTGCCCAGAAAATAAGCATTCAGGTCACGGGAGGCATAGCGCGACATATAAAAGCCCGCCGCCAGTACGACAATGATGTACAACAGAATGATCCCCAGATCGAGCGTAGACAGTGACATATACAGACACATTTATCCGGCAGGGGCAGATACGCACCCAACCGCACGACAAAAGTCAAATATACGTTCAATTCCTAAAACAACCTTATCAAATTTGGCAAACGACATCTTTTGACCCTTTATGACATACAATGATCGTTCATGACCGTTACCCCAGGCTATCCTTTCCGGTGGTCACAGGAAATTTCGTGCGTGCAATACCTGCGTATCCTGGCCGTCAGCGAGCGTGATGCATACAAAAGGTTTTGTGCGCGGCATTGCGGCCGGATGTCCGGTATTGTGGCCATCAGTTTGACAAACTGACGTATACCAAGACGCCTAGCGACCATCAACCCCCACCGTCAACGGATGCCCCCGATGATCGACAGGCATATCAAAAGGCCGCAACAATCGATTGACCAGCACAGCAGCCTCCCGCCGGTTGAAAGCGTAATTGTCAGGCAGCACGTCCCCGAGTCCGGCTTCCTGCCAGGCGGCCTGCAGCTCGGCCTGCGTCAGCCCGGGCCTGACAGCCGTCAGCAAGGACAGCAAGTAAGGCGGGCGAAGCCGCATACCAGAAGCGTCCCGGCGCTGCGCCAGTTGCGAATACCAGGGGCGCAGGCCATCGAGCAGTTCATATTCCGAAATAGGCCACTCGGGATAAAACCAGGTCTGGTTGGCCCATTTATAAGGCACACCCACACCTTTTATAACACCTGTTGCCCCAATCTGCTGAATATCCGAAAAATGAAAATCCGTCACAGGCACATCGATGTATGGCATCAGATAAGCCCCCTGCTGCAGCAGGCTCGCCTGCACCAGCCGCACGGGCACCTCTGCCGTCGGCACCCCCAGCCGCACCGCCAGCGCTGCCAGCGTACCTGCAGCCTGACCAATGCCCATGACCACCGGCTGCAGCCGGCTGGCACCATTGACGATATTGCTGACGCTTATGCTTTTTTCCGCAGCGATGAGATTGGGGAAATCGGGAGGGATGAGTGCCCCCAGCGGCAGGTTAAAAGAAGGCGTTTTGATGTTGATAAAATCGATGTCCGGTGCTGCCGGATTTTTTTTGTGGTGATGGTCAATCGGGTAGTCGCCCACGGCTACGCCGGTTCGGTAGAGCGGCTCCGGCTGATCAAAAGGGCTGATCAGGTGGTTGACAGTCAGCCGCACCAGCCCGCGGATGCGGGCCGCCTCCCGATAATACGGAATCAATGGAAGCCCGTCGGACGTCGGAAATTCACCCTCAGCAATGCCGAGCTGGCGGTAGCCCAGTTCGTGCTGTATAAAATAAACAAAGCGCAGCGTATGTAGCTTGGCTGCCTCGAGCAGCCTGCGGCGCTCATCGGGCGTCGTATCCGCTAGCTGCAGGTAAATATCATTGCCGCAATTGGGCCAGTTGATCATATACTTACCATTGGGCAGCCGGCCGTAGCTCAGCATGCGTGCGCAGTCGATAAGCGAGCTGTTTTTCTGTGACGGATCGGCCGTTTCGCAGCAACAGCGAAACGCATCGGGATCGTAGCCCCTCGGCCGCGGAATGGTCCTGTCAGCACCCGGTCCATAATCTTTGAGTATCGCTACATAGGTAATATCCTGCACAATATCATTGGCTTCTGCCGGCGCAAAAGCTTCGCCGCTTGCGGCCCGGCTGTCCATGCCAAGATCGCGGGGCACGCCCAGCGCCCGCAGCCAGTCGCCCTGCTCCGTAGCCTCTACCAGCACGCGGCAGCGAAAAGCGTGCTGTTGGTTTTTTTGTAAAAAAACCCCCTTCCAGCCAGTCCCTTGCCGCTGCAGCGTCAGCAACTGTGCCTCCGGCTGCAGGCTGATGCGCGGCGTCGCCGCCACCATATTGCGCAGGATATCCTGCGCGACAGCAGGCTCGAAGAGCGTATTGCTCACCCAGCCCGTCTCCACCGCCGCCGGCCCGCCATAGCGGGCGTAGAGGCTGTCGCGAAACTCGCCCCACAGGCCCGAGGGCAGGCGGTGGTTGCCGTCGATGGCTGACACGCCGGCGGCGGTCAGCATGCCCCCCAGCCAGGGGGTTTCCTCCAGTAAAAGCACCGAAGCGCCCAGGCGCGCGGCCTGCAGGGCCGCAAAAGTGCCGCTGAGCCCTCCGCCTACAACAACGATCTCGGGCGCAACAGGAGGCGCCTGCGCAGCAGCGCCCGGCAGCAGCCAACGCATCATAAGCAGGCAGGCAAACAGCCTGCGGCGGCCCATGGCCGGCCCAAGGCGCGAGCTGGTCATTTTTTTAAAAAAACTCCTCATCGTTCACGATTTTGCCCTCATGGCAGCGCACCACACGCGCCTGAAAATGTTGCAGCAACCGATAATCATGGGTAGCAAAAAGGACAGCTGTCTGGTGCTGCCTGGCAAGGTTGCGCATCAGCATAAGAATATCATCGCTGGTATCAGGATCTAGATTGCCCGTAGGTTCGTCGGCGAGTATCAACAGCGGTGTGTTGAGCAGCGCCCGGCCGATGGCCACCCGCTGCTGCTCGCCGCCTGACAACTCGTGCGGCATGTTCATGCCTTTTCCTGCAAGCCCTACCTGCTGCAAAACGCTGTCGATGCGCTCGCGCATCAGCCGCTCGTCGCGCCAGCCTGTGGCGCGGAGCACGAAGCGCAGGTTTTCAAAAACCGAGCGGTCCGACAGCAGGCTGAAGTCCTGAAAAACGATGCCCAGCTTCCTGCGCAGCAGCGGGATGCTCCGCCGATTGAGGGAGCCCAGGTCAAAGCCGGCGATCATGCCCTGCCCGCCTGCCGCCGGCAGGGCGCCGTACAGCGTCTTGAGCAGGCTGGATTTGCCCGCCCCGGTTTTGCCGATCAGGTAGACAAATTCTCCCTGAGAAATTCTGAAATTTACTTGCTGCAGCACCGGCTTGCCGGCTTGCTGCACTTGTACGTTGCGAAGGTCTACTATCAGGTTTGACATGCTGGGCAATCCGTTTCTTGCTCACAAGATAAGGCAAAATTTACAACTCAAGCCGGGCTTCTTCACAGGCACCGCCGCAGGCAGGCCTGTGTCGGGCGGGTAAAAATCTGCCGGCGAACGAAAAGGAATAATATGTTGTTATTATGACAGCTTTATTGCGTCCTTGAAGGCCGCTTATCGTACCTTTGCACAAAGCTTGTTCTTATGAAACGTATCTACATCATCGCTGCCGTTATGGTGGCCGTTGCCATTGGCCTCTTCGTGTCTGCGTCGGAGGACCTCAGTGAGTATGGCAACTTCGATGATGCCCGCCGCTCCGGCGAGCGGGTCAAAATTGCCGGCCAGCTGGCAAAAGACAAAGCTATGGTCTACGATCCGCAGAAGGATCCTAACCATTTCAGCTTCTATCTGCGAGATGCAGAAGGCACCGAACAAAAAGTGGTGCTGCTGCAGCCAAAGCCACAGGACTTTGAGCTTTCCGAGCAGATTGTCCTCACGGGCCGCATGACAGATGATGCTTTCGTCGCAACGGATGTACTGATGAAGTGCCCTTCTAAGTACAAAGACGAGGAGGTTTACCTCAAAGAAAATCAAATCAACTAATTACCAGCTGCTGCTCATGACGGAAGAAATTCAGTACATAGGTGAACATCTGTGGCCTGGCCGGATCGGCCATGCCGGCATTATGCTGGCTTTTGTCGCTGGCCTGCTCGCCACCGTTTCCTATTTTATGGTGACCCGCAGGCGGGAAAATCCTACCGAAGCCGCCCAGTGGCTCAAGATGGGGCGTACCGCTTTTGTGGTGCACGGTGTATCTATCCTGACAGTGATTACGACCATTTTCTTTATGATGGTCAATAAGTACTACGAATACCAGTACGTACAGGCGCACGTCAATGACGACCTGTTGTTCAAATACGTCTTCTCTGCCTTCTGGGAAGGCCAGGAGGGCAGCTTTTTGCTGTGGATGTTCTGGCACGTGATTATCGGCGGACTGCTGCTGCTCTCCGCCAAAGAGTGGGAACCTTATGTGCTGTCGGTGCTGGCCTCCATACAGGTCGTACTGGTCAGCATGATCCTGGGTGTCTATGTAGGACTGGGTGATGATCCTGTACGCATCGGCAGCAATCCGACGCTGCTGCTGCGGGATGTGATGGATGCGCCTATTTTTGCGCAAGCCAATTATGTAAGCTTGCTGGAGGGTACGGGCCTGAATCCTTTGTTGCAAAACTGGTGGATGACGGTGCACCCGCCTACGCTTTTCTTTGGTTTTGCCTCTACCAGCGTTCCTTTTGCCTTTGCTGTTGCCGGCCTGTGGTCGGGCAAGCATCGCGAGTGGCTGAAGCCGGCACTGCCCTGGGCACTGATGAGCGGTGGCATCCTGGGGGCCGGTATCCTTATGGGAGGCGCATGGGCTTATGAGGCGCTCAGTTTTGGCGGCTACTGGGCCTGGGATCCTGTAGAAAATATGTCGCTCGTGCCTTGGCTTATATTGGTCGCCGGCATCCACACCAACCTGGTTGCCCGCAATACTTCGCACGGGATCAGGGCGACTTATGTGTATTATATGCTCACCTTCGTCCTCATCGTATATTCTACTTTCCTCACACGCTCAGGCGTGCTGGGAGAGACTTCTGTGCATGCGTTTACAGAAATGGGGCTCGAAAATCAGTTGATTCTGTTTATTCTATTGTATACTTTGCTGGCCATAGGATTGCTGGTGTACCGCCACCGGCAAATTCCCCAGCCGGAAAAGGAAGAGGCCATTAGCAGCCGCGAATTCTGGATGTTTATCGGTAGTCTGGTTTTCCTCTTCTCCTCCGTATTAATCACTGCGGCCACTTCCCTGCCTGTGTATAACAAAATCAGGGCCTTCTTTGACCCGGCCTTCGTCGGTCAGGTGATTACAGATCCCGTGCCGTATTACAATAAGCAGCAGTTGTGGGTGGGCGTACTGATCGGACTGCTATCGGGCATTGGTCAGTATCTGCGCTATCGCGAAATCAATTTTGAAGGGCGGCAGCGCGCTTTCCTGATTCGCACCGCGGCTGCTGTCACCCTGTCAGCTGCCCTGACTTTCCTGACGCTCACCTGGATCAATGCGGTTGCCTGGCAATACAAGCTACTTCTTTTCACAGGCTGGTTTGCGATCATCACCAATGCCGATTATCTGCTGACTTTCCTTCGGGGCAATGTAAAAGCCTCAGGTTCTGTGCTGGCGCACCTTGGTTTCGGTGTTATGGTGATAGGCGTACTCGCCAGCGGTCTCAACAAGGAGATCATTTCCCAAAATCCCTTCCTCATGGAAGGCCTCACGTCCGATGAAGAGTCTAAGCGCAATACCGTATTGCTCATCAAGGACTCTCCTATGGCGCTCGGCCCCTACGAGGTCACCTTTGCCCAAGATACCATCGATGGCCTCACGCGCACATTTACCGTAGATTATAAGCTGCGTGATGAGAAGGGCAACACCAAGGAATCTTTTTCGCTTACACCCAACGTACTGTACGAAAAAGATTTCACCAAAATAGCTGCGTCTAATCCCAGCACCAAGCACTACTGGGACCGCGATGTTTTCACGCATGTTGCAGCACTCCCTGAGGAGGAAATCGATGTGCGCATAAAGCAAAGTAAAGAGGATAGCCTCAACTACCGCACCATTGAGCTTGCCGCCGGTGAAGCTTTCAGTTTTGTGGACACGGTCAGGCTCAGATCCGCCGACAGCTTTCTGCTGCGTACCTACAAAGTCGAGGCCCTGGGCGTCAATCGTGCACCTGAGCATCCTGAGTACAGCCCTGAGGAGGGCGACCTGGCGCTGGGTTTCCGGTTTCGCATCCATTCATCCGATGATCCTGAGGCGCTCGAAGCCGAGCCCTTACTCGTATTGCGCGATGATCTGCTCTTCAGCTTCCCCGTTCAGCTCAATGAATATAATATGCGTGTAAAGCTGGACCAGGCTATACTCGACGAATACCTGGTTGCAGAGGACAAGCTGGACTACCAGCGTGTTGAGCTAAAAGCAGGCGAGCAAACTACGGTGGGTGGCCTGCAAATACGTTTCAGCGGCTATGATAAAGAGCCGGATCATCCTTACTACCGCCGGGAAGAAAAGGATATTGCTGTGGCTGCTATGCTGGAGGTAAAAGCAGCCGGCACCGACAGTAGCTGGCTCGCGCAGCCCGTCTTCTTTATCCGCGATTCCAAACCGATGAACATTAAGGATGAGGTACAGGCACTGGGTTTGCATATACGCTTCGCCTCTTTGGATCCTGCGACGGGTAAGGCTAGCTTTTTCATCGCACGATATCAGGCAGACAGACAACCCAAGGCTATCTTTGCCCTGGCGACCGATGCCTATCGCTCGGACTGGATAGCCCTGCAGGCCATCTCTTTCCCTGGCATCAACCTGTTTTGGCTGGGTTCCAGCCTCATGATGATAGGCCTGACGCTGAGTATGTTTTACAGAATCCGACTGCAGCGCTCATGAGTATTGTCCTGCTCGGCGCCGGCAATGTAGGCTGGCACTTGGGACACCGGCTGGTTCAGCAGGGACTGGATGTTGTACAGGTCTACAGCCGCCAACAAGCCAAAGCCGTCGAACTGGCAGATTCTCTGGCTTGCCAGGGAATCTGCCGGCTTTCCGAGCTGTATAGCGAGGCTGATTTATACGTGCTGGCAGTTCCGGATGCAGCTATTTCTCCGCTCAGCGAAGAGCTGAGTCAATGGTTGCCTCCTTCTGCGCGCATACTGCACTGTTCCGGAGCGACACCGCTGGATGCCATCAGTGGATATTTTACTATGCGGGGTGTTCTCTACCCCCTGCAGTCTTTCTCCCGGTACCGGGAAGTGGATTTTTCTTTGGTTCCGCTTTGTATTTGGGCAAATACCCTTGACTTTCAGTCTTATTTGTTATTGCTGGCACAACAACTTAGCAGTAAGCACAGGTTGTTGGAAGACGATCAGCGGCTTCGGCTGCATCTCGCGGCTGTATGGGTCAACAATTTCAGCAATGCGCTTTACGGTATTGCCGAAAAATTGCTGGCCGAAAACGATATTCCCTTTGACTGGCTGATGCCCCTCATCACTGAAACAGCTGCCAAAGTACAGGTTCTCAGTCCTGCACAGGCACAGACAGGTCCTGCTGTCCGGGGTGATCAACCGACGATTGACCGGCACCTCTCCCTACTCGACCAGCATCCGCAATGGGTTGTGCTCTACCAACTGCTGAGCGACGAGATCGCCAAATCAAAGGGGAGCAATTTACCCGCTGAAAATTAATAGCTTTCCACAACAGCTGTTTGTTCACCGCAAGCTACCCCGTGAGCAACCGGATTGCGTGCATGGCGTTTCGGCCAGCGTGCCAACATGCGAAGTATTTTGGCATGCCGGCACACAGGCCTGAAGTGATGATGCAGGGCTACCTGTATTAGCCCTGCTATATTGCCTGGCAGAGGACCTGGGCGCTTCCTGAACAACACTTTTTCAGGCAAAGGGCTACCCGCTCTGTAGACGACTCAGTACATTACAGTTCATAGTTAGGTTCGAGCGCTCCGTGGCGCGTTTCATAAAATCCGTTGATGATATGAATGACCTCGTCGGGCGTATCGACGATTGGCAGCAGGTCGAGGTCTGCGGGATTGATATTGTGTTCCTGCTCCAGCATAACATTGGAAATCCAGTCTTTGAGCCCTGTCCAGTACTTGGAGCCCACGAGAATGATGGGTACGGGCGTGATTTTTTTTGTTTGCACCAGAGTAAGCACTTCGAACAGTTCATCGAGCGTACCGAATCCTCCGGGCAATGCCACCAATGCCTGAGCAAATTTGACGAACATCACTTTTCGGACGAAGAAATAGCGAAAGTTGAGTGATTTGTCGTGATCGATGAAGGGATTGGCACCTTGTTCGAACGGGAGCGCGATATTGAGCCCCACGGAAACACCATTGTTGAGGTAAGCACCTTTATTGCCTGCCTCCATGATACCCGGGCCGCCGCCTGTAATAACCCCATAACCCTCTTCGGTCAGTCTCTTGGCAATTTCTACAGCGAGTTTGTAGTAGGGGTGGTCTGGTTTGGTACGCGCGGATCCAAAGATGCTCACGCAGGGGCCGGTCAGGTTAAGTGTTTCGAAGCCTTCGACAAATTCGGAGATCACCTTGAACATAGTCCAGGAATTTTCACCCTTGACCTGCCGGCTCCATTGTTTCATTCGATGTGTGTTTTGATCAGTCATGCTGTGCCTATAATTTGAAGGAGCAGTTGAAAGCGCTATCTTAGAATGCTTTTGGGCGGCGCTGGCCGCCCGGAAAGCATACGGAGAAAATACGCATAAACCACCCCTGTGGAAAATACCTTTTCAGTATAACAAAATACAAAAACAGGTGGTTGACGGTAAGCAGGCCACTAAATAGACCTTATCTTTGTCTGCAAAATACAAAAATGATTACAAAGGCCCGTTTATTATTCCTATTGGCAATCGGTGCGCTGACGATCTCAGGCTGCCGCCCCGAAGATGCGGGCCATACGGATATGTTACCCGAGCAGGGTGTGGCTATTGAACCCGGCCAATACTACCATCTGGAAGGACTATTGGGAACTGATTCCGTAGTTTTTGAGCTACTGAGCGAGCGCTCATTATACGACCAGCAGACCGCAGTGCGTGGCTATTACTACTACCTACGCGAAGGACAGCCGCGGGCTGTTTTGGGCAGCCCGGACAGTACAGGGCTGCTACAGCTTACAGAGGCGCACATGCTCAACGACAGCCCGCCATCCATTCAGGGCCGGTTTTTGGAAGACGGCAGCTTCATGGGTATTTGGAGCACTGCAGACAACCAGCGGCCGAAGCCGCTGCGACTGAGCCCCCGCACCGGCGCGGTCGCACTGGAGACCTTCGAAAAACTCGATTCTTTCCTGCTCAGCACATCCAAACCCGCTTCCCCCAAAGCACAAATCCGTTTCTCCTGGCTTGAAGCCAAAGGAAATGAATCTGAAACCGTCAATTTCATCAATAAAGCCATTTTTGCTGCCCTTTTGAGCGACAGCCTGGCCCGTGTTTCTCCGGCTCCTGCCGCCGGCCTTGAAGCTGCTAAAACTGCTTTTTTTGACCTTTTCAAACAAGAAGTAGGTGGCATGATGACGGACGGCACCATCAGCAGTGATGAAGAGATGAGTGCGTTTAGTTACCAACAGGAACAAGGTGTAAACGTATATTTCAATCAGCACGACCTGCTGACACTTGGGTTCAGCACCTATACCTATTCCGGTGGGGCTCACGGCATGCACAGCACCCTTATCAGAAGCTATGATATTAAAAATAAGAAGGTATACAGGCTCGACGATGTACTGCGTCCTGACAGTCATGCACAGCTCAGCCTGGCACTTGCACGGGCTGCGAGAACCCGGTTTGGCATGAGCGAGGAGCAATCGCTCTCAGAATATCTGTTTGAGGACAACATTGAACCCAACAGCAACTTCGGGCTTACCGATAAAGGGATTTTTTTCGTGTACGCCCCCTATGAAATTGCAGCCTACGCTTTTGGTGAGATTGAGCTTTTCGTACCTTTTGCAGATATCAGGCCGCTGCTGACAGCATCCTTTGCTGCATCCCTGTAGGGGGGCAAATATGCTCTACCCTTCCAAAGAGGCCTTCAGCCGGCGCACAATTTCCCAGGCGGCAGGGCATATACTGGTATTCCTGAGCGTCAGGCTCAGGATCTGGTGAAAATTTTTCCTGTCCGTGTGAGGATATTCCCTGCAGGCTTTGGGTCGCGCCTCATAAATGCTGCAATAATTGTCCGCTCCCAGAAAGGGGCAAGGCGCCGTCCTTAGTACATAATCCCCGTCTTCATCAATGTGGAGGTACTGGCTTACCAGGTCGGCAGGACGCATATGGAGGAACTTTGCAATACGTTCAATATCCACATCCCGGAATATCGGGCTGGTGGTCTTACAACAATTAGCACACTGAAGACAGTCATACGACTGAAATACCTCCTCGTGTAACGCGCTTACCTTCTCATCCAGCCCGCGGGGCGGGCGGCTGGCCCATTTTTTGAACTTTTTCTGGCTATCGCTCCTTTCTGCTTTGGCACGTTGAGGAAGGCCTGCGATATCGTAAAGGTCGGCACTCATGTCGGTAAATATTTGCGTATAGTGGCGGCTGTAGCCGCCCAAAACGCGGGCTAAATTAATGTTAAAAATCCTGCTATTTGACTAACAAACTAAAAATAGCGTATCTTGTATAAGAATTAATGCCTACAGGCAGCGAAATTCAATGTTATTGTATCACTATACAAGGCTTTGTAGCCCAACGGTTAGCTGATGAGCGAGTACGACATCATACAAGGATGTTTGCGCGGTGATTCGCAGAGCCAGCGAGCGATCTTCGAGCGCTATGCTGGTCGGTTGCTTGCCGTTGCCATTCGCTATGCCCGCCAGCCGGCAGAGGCAGAGGATATCCTGCAGGAAGCTTTCATCAGGATCTTTGAAAACCTGCGGGAGTTTCAGTTTAAAGGATCGCTGGAGGGCTGGATGCGCCGAATCGTGATCAATGTTGCCATAAAACACTATCAACGAAAGTATTATAGTCAAGAGCAAACGCCGCTGGAACAAGCTGCTGATCCCTGGGAGGAGCCCGGTGTATACGCCCAACTCGGAGAGGCTGAATTGTTGGGACTGATTGGCCAGCTTCCCGAGGGTTATCGTCTGGTGTTCAATTTGTACGCCATCGAGGGATACAGCCACAAAGAAATTGCGGACTTGTTGGGTATACAGGAAGGTACCTCTCGTTCTCAATTGGTAAAAGCGCGTACTATGCTTCAAAATCAGCTCAAAGCTTTGCAAAGAATAGCCGTATGAGTCAACGTCACCCCATCGATGTTTTTTTTCGCCGCCGTCTGGCCAAATATGACGCAGGTGCGCCCATGCATATTTGGGATAAAATCCAGGCGCATCAACAGCGCCGACGGCAGCTGCGCCGCCTTTATTGGCTGGGAGCTTCTGTAAGTTCCATTGCGCTGCTGATTTTTCTGGCTTATCCCAAAACTGATCCGGCAAACGCCGGTCTTTCTACCCAACATGGCGCAGCTGCGGTTGCAGAAAATGCTCCTGCCGCTCCTGCCGCCCCCGACAAAACTGCTGCCGGCAAGACTTTTTCCACACAACCCGCCACTGCCCCTGCTGCTGCTCCCAACCAGCCCTCTTTTTCACAGCTTCTAGCTGCTGCTGCAAGCAAAGCAGCAGGCGCCACGGCTGTCCGGCCGACAGGCGGACAGGCTGAAGTTCAGCCGGACATACATATGCCGACAGCCGGAACAGCAGGGGTATATGCAACTGATGCCCAGTCTCTGGAGGGCGAGTCTGCGCCTGTTTTGGCGGAAACAGGCAGCTATGCCCATAGTGCCGAAACAGCTGATCTGCCTGTTTATGAGCCCGCTACGCCCAACACCCCCGCTACCCTGGATAGTGAGCCCATACTTGTGCCTGTCCACATAGCTGTAGAAGATAACTATGAATCTCGCATGACGGGTCCGCATGTGAGAGCGCATACACAATGGGTAGCTCCCCTACCCCCTGCCAGACAGGCACAAAGCCATTTATCGACCACCCCCGACTGGCACCATTTTAAGCCCTCTACAGGTTGCGCGGGTCTGCAGATACGCAGCTCTCATTGGGGCCTGGAGATTCTGGGAGGTCCGGTGACCACTTACCAGGGCTTGTCGGCACGTACACAGGAGCAGGAGAGTTACTTATCTATGCGTAAAGCCACAGAACGAAATCGCTTTTCATTGGGCACCCAGTTCCGGCTCCTCTACCAAATGCCCGCCGGCCTCCGGCTGCGACTAGGAGCACAATACCTACATGTAAATCAGCTTTTTACGTATGAAAATCCAGATATCATGGAGATCCGCATTGTCCCGCAACTTGGTAACAATGGCGAAATAATCGGATCAGACACGATATACACACCCGTACTGCACCACACCAACAACCGGTATCAGTGGGTTAATATCCCGCTACTGATCGGGTATGAGTTCAAAAAAAACAAGCTCCGCTTAGGCGCTTTGGTTGGTCCTGTCTTCAACCTTCGTTTCGATGCTACCGGCGAGATGATTGCACCTGACAGCAGGCTGCCGGCAACTTTTGGCAACAAAGGTGAATCGGTAAGCATACCCGCTTACCGCACGCATGCGGGTATTGGCTGGTATGGTGGCATCAATGCTTCTGTCAATATATACGGTCGGTACAGTCTGTTTACGGAAGCCTCCGTACAGCGTTTTCAGCGATCACTCACGGCGGCTGACTACCCGCTTACGCATCAGCCCTGGATTGGAAGTATGTTGCTGGGGTTGCGCACCCGGCTTTGAGGGTAGCTATTTTGTAAACAAGCCGGCTACTGATTCACTCGTTGCGCAGATGAGCTGTCGATATATTGCAATAGTTCAATACGGGCAAAAGTTCGGCTGTCTCCCCGGATAATCGGCCAAGCAAAAATAGTCCACGCGCTCCTGCACTGCCGGTGGCAGCACTCAGCAAGCAGTCGATTTGGTCTGGTGATAAAGAAGGGTATTGCTTCTGCAGTTTCTGTGCCGTTTGCCTGCGATATTTTTCCATCAACGAGGGAGCAGGTTGTCGCAGGTCGATGTAAAAAAGCCAGGGAACTTCTTTAGATCGATAACCGATAAACACATCACCCGGCTCCAGTTTCCAGCCAGCGGGTGTGAGTGTATCTGCGGACCAGTCGAGTCTGAGAACCCGCTCTCTTCCCCATGAAGCATAGGTATGATACCAGTCAGATGCTGTTGTATCAAACAGCAATTGTACCTCCTGCTCTACCCCCTGCCCCATCGACACCAACAGCCGCTCCCGTCGCAATTTTTCAGCACTCGGATGCAGGAAAAAGTATGCTGCGACAAGCACAGCAAAGGAGATAATGGCCGTTGCGAAGAACAATCCAAGACGCCAATCTTGGCGGGCATGCTGTTTCCTTTGAGCATTCAAGGGCGTGTTGATTTCGTAGTTGATTCGGCAGTTGTATGTATACGTGTGTTCTTTTTTCTTGCTGATGGTTACCTCACACAGATCGTCTTCCACGAAGAAGGTGTAGGTCTTGCTGTCCCATACGCTAAAATCCGTGATAACCACTTTCCCCTCGGCATGCACTACCACATGCCCCGTCTGGTCTCCGTGATAGATCCCGATCCGGTAGCGCTGTCCGCTGTTGGCAATAACCGTCCATCCAAACTGTGGCAAAATGATTTGATTTGGTTATGCTGTCAAAGTTAACCATTGCAGTGTATGCATGCATTTGCACACAAGTTTTATTTTATCTCTTTATGAAAACCCGCAATCCGCACAAAAAAATTGGCTGCCCGATCGGGCAGCCAACGAACAAAATAAATCCCGTCTATTTGTATTTTCCGATCCAATCAGGTGAGTGTATTGCGGATCGAATATGAATATCCATCGGACTGAACGCAAGCACAAGTTGTGTGCAGGCAAGCAAAAATTGCTAGCGGACTGGTCAATCTTGGAGGTCAAATTAACCATTGGCCCGCTAGCACGCGAAGCCACTCAATGCTTCGCTTACTTGCCAAAAAACAAGAGGGAAATAAAATACCTTTAAAAAGGGTAACTCCTTTCGTACATATTTT
>CAYTVG010000011.1:0-141232 GCA_964441755.1 uncultured Saprospiraceae bacterium | reverse complement strand
GGCTCGAGTCCGGTAAATACCGGCTGGTTGGTCCATGGACCGTTAGGTCCGAGGATGCTGAAGAGTAAATCTCCTTGTCCGCCGGTTGCACTGATAGCTATAGATCCGTTGCTGAGCCCGCAGTCAGAAGGATTGGAGGCAATGACCTCAGCGATGACAGCGGCCTCCGGCTGAGAGAGTGTAATGTCCGTGTTCCAGTTTACGGGGCAGGTGCCGTCTTGATTGCTGACCCACACATTGTAGGTTCCTGGCGTGAGTCCGGTAAATGCCGGCTGGTTGGTCCATGGACCGTTAGGTCCGAGAATGCTGAAGAGTAAATTCCCCTGTCCGCCAGTTACACTGACAGTTATTGATCCGTTGCTGAGCCCGCAGTCAGAAGGATTAGAAGTATTGACCTCAGCGATGACAGCAGCCTCTGGCTGAAAGAGTGTAATCTCGGTATTCCAGCTTACGGGGCAAGTACCGTCTTGGTTGCTTACCCATACATCGTAGGTTCCTGGCGCTAGGTCAGTGAACACGGGCGTGCTGCTCCAGGGCCCGTTCGGACCTAGTATGCTGAAGAGTAAATCCCCTTGTCCGCCGGTTGCACTGACAGTTATAGATCCGTTGCTGAGCCCGCAGTCAGAAGGATTGGAGGCAATGACCTCAGCGATGACAGCGGCCTCCGGCTGAGAGAGTGTAATGTCCGTGTTCCAGTTTACGGGGCAGGTGCCGTCCTCATTGCTGACCCACACATTGTAGGTTCCTGGCGCAAGATCGGCGAACACGGGCATGCTGCTCCATGGACCGTTAGGTCCGAGGATGCTAAAGAGTAAATCCCCTTGTCCGCCGGTTGCACTGACAGTTATTGATCCGTTGCTGAGCCCGCAGTCGGAAGGATTGGAAGCATTGACTTCAACGATGACAGCAGCCTCCGGCTGGGAGAGTGTAATGTCCGTGTTCCAGCTTACGGGGCAAGTACCGTCATGATTGCTGACCCACACATTATAGGTTCCTGGCGTGAGTCCGGTAAATACCGGCTGGTTGGTCCATGGTCCGTTAGGTCCGAGAATGCTGAAGAGTAAATTCCCCTGTCCGCCAGTTACACTGACAGTTATTGATCCGTTGCTGAGCCCGCAGTCAGAAGGATTAGAAGTATTGACCTCAGCGATGACAGCAGCCTCTGGCTGAAAGAGTGTAATCTCGGTATTCCAGCTTACGGGGCAAGTACCGTCTTGGTTGCTTACCCATACATCGTAGGTTCCTGGCGCTAGGTCAGTGAACACGGGCGTGCTGCTCCAGGGCCCGTTCGGACCTAGTATGCTGAAGAGTAAATCCCCTTGTCCGCCGGTTGCACTGACAGTTATTGATCCGTTGCTGAGCCCGCAGTCGGAAGGATTGGAAGCATTGACCTCAGCGATGACAGCAGCCTCCGGCTGAGAGAGTGTAATGTCCGTGTTCCAGTTTACGGGGCAAGTACCGTCTTGGTTGCTTACCCATACATTGTAGGTTCCTGGCGCAAGGTCAGCGAATACGGGCATGCTGCTCCATGGCCCGTTAGGTCCGAGGATGCTGAAGAGTAAATTCCCCTGTCCGCCGGTTGCACTGATAGCTATAGATCCGTTGCTGAGCCCGCAGTCAGAAGGATTGGAGGCAATGACCTCAGCGATGACAGCGGCCTCCGGCTGAGAGAGTGTAATGTCCGTATTCCAGCTTACGGGACAAGTACCGTCTTGATTGCTGACCCACACATTGTAAGTTCCGGGCGTGAGTCCGGTAAATACCGGCTGGTTGGTCCATGGACCGTTAGGTCCGAGGATGCTAAAGAGTAAATCCCCTTGTCCGCCGGTTGCACTGACAGTTATTGATCCGTTGCTGAGCCCGCAGTCGGAAGGATTGGAAGCATTGACCTCAGCGATGACAGCAGCCTCCGGCTGAGAGAGAGTAATGTCCGTATTCCAGCTTACAGGGCAGGTACCATCTTGGTTGCTGACCCACACATTGTAGGTGCCTGAGGGGAGACCAGTAAATACGGGACTACTTTGCCATGGACCCGCTATCCCTGTGACAGAATATAAAAAACTTCCATTACCACCTTGAGCAATAACAAGCAGAAAACCGTTGTTGGTAGCACAGTCGGTTGGATTTGTCGCTACGACATTTGAAATAGAAGGGGGAATCAGTTGTTCTATTGTAATCAGTGATGGCCACATAATGGGACAGCTACCATCTCCATTGCTCAACCAAATTTCATAATTGCCAGCAGACAGTCCTGTAAAAACAGGGTGAGACTGCCAAGGCCCACTATTACCATTGATGCTGTACAAGTAATCTGCATCTGTTGATGAGTGTATAATGGTGATTGTTCCGTCGTTTGTGTTGCAATTAGTTGTATTTGTGTAGATAATATCTTCAACAGAAGGAGGGGTAGGGGATAAAATATCCACTGTATCGGTCTGTATGCAACCTATGGCATTGTACTGAACAGAAACAATATATGTTCCTGATGCAAGATTCTGGAAGAAATTGGCTGAATTCCAATGTTGACCTCCATCAATAGAATAAACTATAGGTAGTATTCCTGTCGCAAAAACCTGTAAGCTGCCGTCAATGTTGCTACAATCACTCACCTGGTCAATGATTA
This sequence comes from uncultured Saprospiraceae bacterium, assembly GCA_964441755.1. GTDB lineage: Bacteria > Bacteroidota > Bacteroidia > Chitinophagales > Saprospiraceae > JAUMBM01. Next base: position 138,609 of record CAYTVG010000011.1, on the reverse strand, counting down.
TGGAATCGATAGAGGGTGGTATTAAGTCCTCTAATTGAACCGTCTCCAGTAAGGATGCACAGCTACCATCGCTATTTTTTACCCAAAGGCTATATTCTCCCGCCTGTAGATTATTGAATACAGGATTTGTTTGGTAGCTAATTCCATCAATAGAATACTGTATCGGAGGTAGCCCTCCGTGGGCATAGTGAATTTCAATGGTACCATCTGAGGAGCCACAACTTTGCGGATTTATCAATGAGAAAGAATCAATAACGATTTGCAGAGGATTGTTGATTAGAATCGCTGCAGTGATATCTGAACAAATACCGGTACTGTTTTTGACTGTGGGCTGGTAGGTACCATTTTCAAGATTGCCAAAGTGAGAACTTTCCTGAAAATTGGTACCGTCAATGGAGTATAACAAAGGAGGAACTCCCCCTGAAGCCCATATATTGATTACCCGCTCTGGTAAATTGCAAGCCCCTAAGGGTGGAGCGGTAATTGAATCAATTACCGGACTTGGCGTCGCTGTCAGGGTTGCAGACAGACTGCAAACAGCGCTTGTCAGATAGCAACCTGCACATTTTGTTTCGTGTTCGCGAATGATGATGTTGTATGTCCCAACGCCCAGATTTGAAAAGGTGCCTGCGGTCTGCCAGTTGGCACCGTTATCAATTGAAAATCTGAAATTGGAAATTATGGTACTGTCATTCCCACCAATATCAGACAGCGAGATTGAGCCATTGTTTTGATTGTCGCAGGTCGGATTTACAGTAGTAATCTGCATCTGAACCGGGAGTACATGAAATATTGAAACAACATTTGAATACCTGTAGCTGCAGGGAGAGTTAGCGGGTCTCACACTCCGCCGGAAATAAGTTCTTGTTCCCAAAGGGGGACATATGGTAGGCAGCGCTTCAGTTGAGTAGTTGGTCCATACGAGGCCATCGTTGGATTGTTCCCACAGGTATTCAAGCGGTTGGCTACCCCCTGTGGGGATATAAGATTCAGGCATACCGGGTATAGCCAATTCTGTAGCCTGAACACAGTCAGGTGCTGCCGAGTTAATGCATACAACGTAGGTCGATGCAAATAAACCTGGCGTGGTGACCTGCTGCATAACCCTAAATTCTCGTACATTTGAATACACAAAATCGACGCAGGTTGATCTTCTTGATCCCCTTCTGAAGCGCGTAGTTTGCATGGCATTGTACCCCAAAGAAGAAAGATATCCAAGCATACCTGACGGGAAGAGGTGTTCGTCGCGTCCTTCCATGAGGTTTATATCTGTCCAGGTTGTCTGATCGACAGAAATTTGCCATTGGTACAACACCTCCCCTCCACTGCCTCCTGAAGGTGATTGAGTATTTAATATACCGGGCATTGAGCCGATAACATTGCAATAAGTAGTTGTAACAGTATCGGTAGTACCCGCAACCAATCCACCATCCGTAAAATTATCGCAATTGTATGCCTGGAGGTTTGTCAGGCTGACTACTGTTGTCAGTAGCCAGCCGATGGTATTAAAGAGCGCATTTTGCATTTTAATAATAATTATAGGATGATAGAAATGATTGGAGAAAGGTCGATTGTTTGTCCGGTTCGATCCTTTGCAGCAATTTGATATCGGTAGTTCTGATTGCGGTTCGTGTGCACCTCTATGTATCTGAAATGTCGACCTTGCAGGGTGTCAATACCACTGCTGCCATCTAGTATTGCACGACTTTGGAGTTTTTTTTCTCCTTCTGAAGAATAGATGATATATCGGTCTGCTTCAGTATGCAAGGGAGCATTCCATTCAAGTAGTATTCTGCCCGTATTTTGTTCACTTTGAACGCGTACGCCAAGAAGACAAGGTGTTGGACGCTTGCGAACAGCTTCGACATACAGCTCATCGGAGATATTGGTATTACCGGATGCATCCAAAACTACAATTCGATATTTGTATGTAATACCCGACATGGCACTCGTGTCTTCGAAAGAAGTTCTATGACCTTGGCTGGAATTGTAATTTGCCACTGCATGCCATTCTTGGGTTTCCCTGTCTGGTAGAGCTATGGTTCGCTGTAATTGGTGGTTTACCACATCCTGAGAACTACTATGAATCCAACAGAGGGTTATTTTACGGTACTCAACTAAAGCGGAGCTGAATACAGGCGCTGAAGGAGGAATCCTGTCGGGTATTTCAATAGCATGAGGATTTGCATATTGTGAATAATTTCCCCTCAGATCAATCGCGCTTACCCTAAAGTAGATTCTCCGCTGAAGTGTATTTTCCGGATATTGAAACAGGAAAAAAGTATCATTTGCAGGACTAGTGGTTATTTCATGGTAATGGCCTTCTTGTTGGTTACTGATGTATACCCTATAGCCTTGAATATCCTCTTCAGTATTTCTTGACCATGAAAGCAGGGCATTCCCGACAGTATCGATCTGAGCCGTTAGTCCGGTAGGGGGTAGTGGCGGATGATCATCTTTGGAAAGGAATAATTTTTTTGTTGAAGAATAACTATTACCTGCCTGATCAACAGCTATTACTGCGTAGTAGTGCCCGTGTTTAAATTGATTCGAAGAGAATGTAAGGTTATCAGGGCTTAAACCACCTGAACAAATATTCCTGCCCGGAGTGTTCTTTTCAGTGAATTCATGAATTTCGTACACAGAAACTTCAGTATTTAATGAAGAATCAATGCGCCAGCTGATTTGATATTCATTATGAAAGGAATTGTATTGAAATAAAGTGATATATGGGAGTAGTGGACCTCGTGTGTCGATACCACTACCACTAATCGTTGGTGAAGGGGGAGCCTGTTGACCAAAAGGAGTAACTCCTCTTATTCTATAATGATAGACCTGTCCATTGGAAGGAAGTGAATCGGTATACTTCACAGAGGTTTCTTTCGTGACCTCTGTATACATTGGAATGATGGGTAGTGCATTTATTGGTTCAAATGTATGACCACTGTCAGCTGATCGCTCTACGTTAAAAAAGGCGTAGCAACTGTCGTTATTAATGGGCTTCCAACTGAGTGTGACCAGACGATCACTCCATACAGCTTCCGGACGTCCAATTGGGCAGATATTGAGGAGATCAGTATGATGACATTTAATACTGGTGGTCAGGTGGGAATGACCATTTACAGCTACCTTGTAAGTGTAGATTTTACCTGCCACAATATTCGTATCGATAAATCCAACCCCTAAGGCACAGGCTATAGCAGGATCAATGTCTGCCAGTAACATGGCCATGCCAAAGTATTCTTCTGCAGACTCAGGATCAGCATCTGGCTGTTGACCAGTAGATTTGGTCATTGCGAGTACTAGAGATGCAGCTGTTTTGGCTAAAGGCAGACTGTCCGACAATATCTGCCATTGATCTGGTTGAAGGGAACGGAGCGTATCTTGTAGTAATTGATTCTCTTCGTCAGAAGCGGCAGGTATATGTACTAATGGTATTGAATCACGACTAATTCGTACAATTCTATACCCGCACAAATTACCCAACTGCCATGCAGCCATATCACCCGGCATCCATCGGATAACAGCTTTTTGATCGTAGATACGTCCTTCTCCGTACAGGTTGACTCGATTTGAGTCAATAGTCTGAGCAACGCCCTGAAAGCCTGTGACGATAAAACAAATGCTTAATAATAAGGATATCCGGAAAAGTGAGTGGTGTATCATGGAGGTCTAGATTATTGATTGACGGTTACCTGAACATTGGCAGTACTGCTTGGAATATTCGTGCCAGGAAGCGAAAATTCGAGCATCAAATTAAATGACTGCCCTCTGCAGCTACCTAGCACATTCAGTTGACTCGTCGCCAGCTGTCCGAAGAATTCGGGCATAGGACAGGGAATCATTCCTGAGAATTGCGGGCATCTGATACCCTCGTAATTCATTTGGCATGAAGCGGGTAGCGGGCATACTTCATTTATTGACCGGCGTATATCCGCTATTGTCAATTGTCCATCCTGATCGATATCAAAGTATACAAGATTGTCTGGATCCATATCGCCGTTTTGTATATGCGTCCACTCTTGTTCAACCCAATGTTCGATTAAGCTTATGGCCTGCTGCTTGTAACCATCATGATCCATCTGAATGAACAATGGAACTTCAAAGCGTAATGTATCTTGCCCGCTACAAGGAGTATCAGGTTGAATAAATTGTTGGTAGCTATACGGCAGGCATGAGCTGCCAGCAATGTGAACGGCTCTTGAAGGTGGAAAACCGGCCGCTGCATCCCGCCATGTATTTTCCACCAGTCCGGGTATTGGAAAAGAGGTATAAAGGAGGGAGTTTAATCCAAGAGAATGGAACCAAGGATGATCAAATAAGCTTGTGACCATTCCGACAGGAGATGTCATCGGACTCGAATCCGTCAATTCCCAGGCATCAAATAGTTCTCCGGCACATGAAAATAATCCTCGACCAAATCTATTTACATTGACTGTAGGAATGGAGGCAACCTTCTGACTAAAACGCTCAAACTGACTTGTTCTAAAATAATAAGTTAATATTATCGACAGAGGTGGCTGGCCATTTTCAGGGGAAGTTCGCCCACTGGATGAGGGATCTGCAGTAAGCTTAATCAATTCCAGCCTATGTCCAGTCCGTAGAGGAAGTGAAGGAATAGCAAAACTCAGGCGGCGTCCATTCTCTGAAATCTGAACAGCTTGTTGGTAGATTTCTCCCGATACAGACGTAAATCTGGCAATTAATTCACCATTTACTATAGCGGGTTGTGCCTGTATGAGCCGGATATACGCTTCGGTATTTTCTGCTATATAGAAACTATGCTGTCCGGGGACAGGCCAGGCGTAGTGAATATTATCAAGTGGAATATGGTCAAATGGAGCAGCTGTTGTAAACTGGATAACTTTATTCTCAATATTGGCAGTGTCCGTGAACAGGCCATACTCGTTTTGTTTTAACAAGGCCACCCGAAGGTTTAACTGGTATGAACACACTCCCTCGAGGTGAGCGAAGGGTATCATCAAAAGCGTGTCTCCTTCACAGTACACCTGAGTATTGACATACTCTCCTGTTGGTTGTTTTTGAATTAGTGCCTCCAAGAGCACAAGTTTATAGGTATGTTCCTGAATTCTTTGAGGCAGATTAAATAGCAGACTTGTAGTGGCTCTTATTTGTTGGTTGACAGGACAATTGGAGAACCCATCAGTAGGGATGACAGTTTCGATAAGCTGTAAACTGGCAATCGGATCAGAGACATCTTCGGCAATGATACAAGGATGTCCCAGCTCAACGCGTATATTAAATGATCCTTTGGCTGCACCCCCTAGTAGACGGTACATACCTCTTAAGTTGGCTGCAGCCCAAAAGGGATTAGGACCTTTGATTTGTAATACAGCCGCTAAAGAAGCATGAATAATGTCATAGTCTCCCTGTGCAAAGGGTAGATTGAGTGTAATGCCAACTGTCCCCTGAAGGTATGCCCACGCTTGTCCGGAAGCATACCAGCCATTGATGCCTATTTGTTCATCTGACTGGTTGGCACAGACAGCGTTACCATAGTTTTGTAGCATTAGATCAAATCCCAATCCAATACCCAGCTCGTAGTAAAAGGGCGTTTTTCGCTTTCTTTCCGTATTGAGATTTAGTGAGGCTCCAAATACAAACCCCGCCCCACTACCAATCAATCCATCCACACGCCCCCCCGCTCCACTATTCCCAACACCCACATAGTCCGGTACCGGCGGCATCGGTGGCACATCAGTACCAACATCAATATACGCCGCCAGCATCGGCCGCGCACCTTCACCCAATACCGCCTGCACCCCCAACGGTACCATAGGCGTCCCCACATACACATACCAACGACCACCACCAAACATCATCTCTATCCCCCCCGCATAATGATCCCTACCCGTAGGATGTACCCTGCCACCCACAAATCTACCCGCCGCAAGATTGAAAAATACCTCTGCCGATGCACTAAATCCTCTGTCCTCTCCCACATTGTCATACAACATCTCTACCCACACCACTATCCCCACTCCTTCATCCCCCATCCCTGCAGGCCTGCCTGATCCCAACATAGCCGCCTCACCGCTAATCCGTATGCTGTCTATCCCTCCCGACACCGTAATCGCTACCTCAAATGTACCACGAACACTGAAAGCCCGACTCCCCCCCGGACTCGCAACAGCCACCCGAGCACTGATGCGCATACCCGCCTCATTGTCCGGTATATATCTTACACCCGCCATGCCACCCGATTCTACCCGAACCCGCCGGGCAACACCTCCTCCCAACTCCAGCAACCGAAGCGTCCCTATCGGAAGTCCATCCGCCCAACTCGCCTCCACATCCACAAAAAAATACCGATAACTCAATCCCCCCGCCTCTTCCTTACTCCCAAATTGCCCAACCGCCGAAAATCCACCGCTCGTACCCCCCGGACGAAGCCCCGCAAACCACACAGATACCGAGCCGCTAAACCCACATCCGTAAATCTCATCGTTTTCATAAAATTCCATCCCGCCTTCTAAGCCCCACGCACTACAACTCGCACTAATCTGTATGCGCGCTATCTCCATGGTCGTATACTCCCATCGATCATGTACCCCTCCAACGGCCAACTGCCCCCGTATGCTCAGCCTGCCTGCCGCCGAAATCGCCTGCATCCCTTCGTTTAATCCAATCCGAACATCAAAACTAAGCAACGCTTCCCGCCCGTCTCCCACCGTTCGGAGCCCTATACTATTGAAATGTAAATCAAAATTTCCCAAATGGGCGCCAACCTGCCCCGGTACACCCCAGTGTCCCGACTCAAGGTAGGGCGCCTCCGTACCCAGTCGCAAATCCTCAAATGCGATACCCGGCGCCTCAAAAGCAGCCGCACGCCTCGTCTCATCGCGTACCGATAAATCCCCGTGGAGTATGGCTCGCGCCTGCATCCTTCCTCCCAATCCATATTCCACACGTATGGACGAATTGGGGTGCAAATTGATGGTCGCCTTCCATACCGCTGACTCATAATTGTCTCCAACCCGTAAACAAAATGCATAGCGCCCGCCAACTTGCATAATCGCACTGTACGAAACACATTCTTCCCGCGCTATGCTTGCACCTCTCTCCTCACTACCCAACAACGGCAATTGCACAAGCCCGCTCATCCGGGCTTCTCTTAGCTGCATCGCCATAATGTCAACCTGCAGACTGTCAATGCCAAATGCCCAGCCTCCCAATTCACCCTCCTCCAGCTTCAGTATGTCTGTAGCACTTACCTTTCCTGTAAACCCCCGATCGTCAATAATGATATCCGTAGCTTCCACGTACACCCCCCGAACAGACTCCTGCGAAAACTTGGCGGGCATACCTACACGAACAGCCCGGGCATACAAGCCGCGCCACAATGGGGATACTTGCTGCCCCTCTCCCCACGGACTCTGGTATCCGGCCGGAAACCCAAACCCCGGCGCATTGTCTTGCTCACTTAAATCCAATGTGATGCCTTCCAGCGTCCAATGCACATCTTCTATGCCGGCTACCGTAAAGGTACTTACTTGTGGTATCTGTATGATGAAGTCCCATGATTGCGCTTCTATCGAAAAATCTGCATGTACCCTGCTGTCAATGCCCGCATTTCCTGTCGTACTGCCTCCGCCTCCAACGGGCAGAAGCCAGTCTCTGCTGAAGATCGAATATCCTTCAACGCGTAGCGATTTAAATCCATGACAGTCAATGGTTACATACGTGCCTCGCCCCGCTGCTGTGGCTGCTGAAAATACAATCCGCGCTTTCTGGTCTCGCAGGTCTATGCTGTAATCGGCTAATATGGATAGTTGTGTGTCAGATAAAAAGGCTCCCTGCCTGGAAAAGGCTACGTTGTTGGCGCCAAATACAGGGTCATTGTGCTGGTCAGGCAGGTCAATCTCCAGCAGCAGGTCAATTTCTGCATGTTGTGGGAGTAGTCTCATGGCACTGATAACCAAGGTGTAAGTGGTGTTGCCCAGGGTGGTGCGTATGCCCAGTGGTAAATCGGTCAACGATTCGTCCGTAAGACTTTCTATGTAACGGGCACCTGCTTTTACCCGGCTTATCAGCGCCCGGGCTTCTTCTATCTTGCGCTGCACCGCTCTGTCTGTTTGCCCAATATCATTCAGGTCGTCTCCGCCTGCCGGCATCGCCGCTACAACCAGACTGTCCAAACTGCCCGCCTTGACTGTGCTCAGTAATAGTACTGTCGCTACCATATTCATCCACCATCGTATGCCTGCTCTCATAGTCGTCTTGTTTGTTTATTGCCAGCTATACCGATACTGCAGCGCAAGGTTCCAGTCCAATACGGGCTGAGCTCCTGCGCTTCCCGCACGCATACTTGCTATCCTGAGCGATAACTGTTGCTGCGCTGCGAGCGTCAAGGCTGTTTCTATCCATGATTGAAGTACATAGGTGTATTCCCTGCCCGCACCTCCTTGCTGTAAGTATGATAGTCCTGCATTTATCGTGCGCTTCCCTACCATGCTCAGGGTCGTAGCGGGGCCCGTCATCCAATGGGTCGCTGCCCATGTACGGTTGTGGTTGAATAGCCAGTTGCTGTGCCATTGCCAGCGCTCATCGCGCAACTGGCATTGGTAGCTGATGTGTGCATTCACAAACTGATTTTCTTGTGCAATGACTACCTGCTCGTTCTCAAGTGCCTGGGCTCGCTGCATCGATACTGAAATTGACAGCATATTGCTTGCCTGCTTGCCTGTCTGTGTATGTAAAGACAACAACATGCTGCCGTTGGTCTGTAGCCACGTAACGGAATCTACGTCTACTATGGGTACGCGGGCGAACCGATAGCGCTGTGTCAGGGAAAAATTGGACCAACTGCCACTCAGGTTCGTCTTGTCCGATATTTTTGCAGCCAGCGTCAGGGCACTCACCAGTCGCTGCTGCTGGTTGCCGGCCCGGGGCCTCAGCCCGTTTTTCTCCATGCCAATCCTGGCATCCAGTTGTATGCGGTCGTTTTTTATGGGGTGTTGTATTCCCAGACTTGCCCGCTGCAGGTCATTGTTGAAAAACAGGGCTCCCAGTGACTGATAGCCAGGGTCTATATGCTCATAGACAAACTGATAATGCCCCTTGCGCGGACGATATGCCAGCTTGGCCGACCAGGCGTTGTGGATGCCCGTAGAACTGCGCCATCGAATTAGCCCCAAACCGGTGCCGCGATCGCTCACCTCCGGACTCTCCGCATCCCGGGTCAGCATACTCCGGGCTGCTTCGGTTTCTACAAAAAGATGCTTGCTGAGCGCTTGCCGCCATTGCATTCCTATAATCATGTTTTCTTTAGGGGGGCCCAGTACTGCCATACTCAGACTGTCAATGGACAGCTGCCCTCGATCGCGGGCCTGAAAGGCATGTACCGCCAATCGACGTTTGCCGTCATCATAGCCGGCTTTGGCTCCCCAGCCATGGCGCTCATAGGTGGCTGCCTGCGATTGTATAGCGTCGGCATCTTCTGGTCGGAATGATTGTATCCTGCCTCCCAGTATACCCAAAAACCAATGCCCTGGCTTTAACTCCACACCCAATCCTCGTATATTGTGGTTGGACAGGGAATAGTTGGAGATCGCCATACTCCTGTCGCCTACATGCAGACTTATCCACTTGTAGGTGGGACTCAGCCCCAACAGCCGGTAAGAGGGCAGCCGGTAAGTGGCATTGCCGTCACTCCACGCCAGGGCAAGCGGGGCTTTTATACCCATGTAGCGGATGAGCAGGTTGGCATGGGCTCGCAGACTGAAAGCGTCCGCTCTTGCTGCTAAGCCTCGTATGGCGTTGGTCTGTAGTGAGGACGATAAACTGCCGCTAATGCGCAAAGGGTTGTCTGCTTTCCAGCGCGCCAGCATCGAGCTGGCCTGGGCTGCGCCACCATGGGTGTGACATAGCATCGCCAGTACGAGCAGCTGCACGAGCTGTCGTTGAGGGGTATTCGTTGACATAATCCGGTGTTGCTAATTCATTGAAAGGGTAAATCAAAGAGGCCTCTCATCAGTAGATGTCGGTTCGCAGCCGGCAGGGGCCGCGCTGCTTGCTTATCCAGTGTCTCACAGTTGCCAGGGCTTGCTCATAATCAGGTGTATCAAGTTCCTCCGTGAGGGAATCCCAGGCTATCGGGAAGTCAATGATCACAGGGGCAAGTAGTTCCATCAGCCTGTATGCACAGCTGAGCTCGTTGGGGCTTTCCATAGCAGCATCGCTGCAGTTGCGGTCGTGCAGGCCGATAAGCTCCAGCAAATAGCGCACAGCTGTATCCTGCCGTGTGTATACCAATATCGGAGCATACCGATAAACAAATTCATCATCCAACGGCTTCTCACGCACCACTTGCATCAGCCGTCTGAGCAGCTCTTCATCCCCGCAGCGTACAAGCGCCAGACGCAGCGCTTCGATACGGTTGTCCCCGGGGGTACACTGCCCAAGTACCTCGCGAAGGGGGCGTTCCATCTGCAAACTGCCCGCCAACAGCGCCCATTCTCGCCAATGTGCCGGGCGGCTTTGTAGTATGTCCTCCAGCATGGCCCGCGTTTGCATATCCCAGCAGAGTAATGAATAGGCCTGCAATTGTCTCACAAGCTCATACTGCCTGCTGCCCGCCGCCGTCGAAGCTTCCCGAAGCACCGCCGGAAGCGTGCCACACGCCTGACCTATACCCGAACACAACAGCCAACCGGTCATTAATAAACCGCTGTAGATTCTTTTCTTCCTGTGAGTCATATGTGCTTATTGAATTTGTATGCAAAATAGGCGTTCTCCCACAACTGTACAACAGGCTGCAATTATCTGAAAAACAATAAATTGATTTGAAAAACTTTGAATAATACCACAATAAAAAAAGGGCCTGCATACCGAGTATGCAGGCCCTTTTTGCCCCCGAAGCAGCCGCTTAGCGGAGCATCGGATCACGCGCAGGCGCGTTCTTTTTCTTGCCCTTAGTGGCCTTCGCCAACTCAATGGCCTTATAGGCATTCACAACGCCGCCAGTTACACACAACCGCGCAAAAGATGCTTTTTCACCTTCACCGCCGGGGATGTTCACCTGCGTCTGGTAACGTACCGTGGAAGCCATGATGATCGACTTGATCTGCGTACCCGTCAGGTCAGGGAAGTAGCCGCGGAGCAGCGCCGCCACACCGGCAACCATAGGCGCCGCCATACTGGTTCCCTGAAGGTTCTGGTATTCATCACCGGGAACTGTCGCGTAAATGCGCACACCAGGCGCAAAAACATCAACCAACTCAGGGCTGTAATTCGAAAAGTCCGCCGTAAGAGAAGCACTGTTGAGGGCCGTACTGGCACCTACTTCAATCCAGGTAGCCGCTTCCGAAGGCGCAAACAACCCCTTCCGGGCAAAACGGTCGTTGGGGAAGTTGTTGCTCAGGTTGTTCTCCTTACCGTCGTTGCCGGCAGCATGAATCAAAATCACATCCTTTGATACAGCATAGCGCACAGCTTCGTCAACAGCTTCTTTCTGCGGAGAGGCGCCTTTGCCAAAACTCATATTAATGACCTGCGCTCCGTTGTCAACCGCATAGCGGATGGCATTCGCAACGTCCTTGTCCCGCTCGTCTCCATTAGGTACCGCACGTATCGACATAATGCGCACATTGTCAGCAACTCCGTCCATGCCCAGCCCGTTGCCGCGGGCAGCACCAATAATGCCGGCCACGTGCGTGCCGTGCGTCGCATCACCACCTTCAACATCGCTGTTGCCGTAGTTGCGGTCGCTCGTATCCATAGGGTTGTCCCCGGAAATATGACGGGCATCAAAATCCGGATTCCAATTGTAATTGTACTGCCCGTTGAAATAGGCAAATACATCTTCAATCTCGTGATAAATGCCTTCAAAAGTCTCTCCTTGTTGCATGTAATTGCTCAGCATGCGACCGGCACGCGTGAGGGTCTCATCCGTAGAGCGAAATCCCTGCACGTCCTCCAGCGTAATCTCCGCATGCGATTTGCCCAGACTGGCCGCAATGCTGTTGAAGGCCTTCAGCGTCGATGAGTATAACTCCACATTGGGCGCCAACTCCGCACGCTTCTGCTTAATCTCATTCGCATAGTTCTGGTAGGTATCGTAATCCGCTCGGTCCGCTTTCGACAGCCGACTCAGATCCGCTCCTTCAAAACGCGTCTTCCACTGGTTGTACAATCGCACAATCTCCAGATTCTCATCGTCAATGTTGCGACCGTCAGGGTTGCCAATGAAATTCCAGCCATGAATGTCATCAATGTAACCGTTATTGTCATCATCAATGCCGTTGCCGGGAATCTCGTCTTCATTGACCCACATCACAGGCTTGAGGTCCTCATGCTCGTAGTCAATGCCTGAATCAATCACGGCCACCACAACAGGCTGGCTCTTGCGGCCGTTCAGCAGCTCTTCGTAGGCTCTGTTGGTGCTCAGCCCCGGAATTCCGTCCCGGTCAAAGTCAAGGTGAAACCAGTTTTGGGGGGTGCTCTTCTGTTGAGCTGTGATATTGCCCAGGATCAGCACGGTAAACATCCCTGCCATCATCACCCGGGTAAATACGCTAAAATTCATACAGCGGTAGTTGAGTATAAATAAAATGATATAAGTGCATAGGCCTTATACGGGAAGCATTCCAAAAAGGTACATTTTTGATACAATTTTTTTGCAGACACAGTAAGCCAAAGCCTGATAACCGGCGTCCCGCTGCTTCCCAAACACCAAATCTAAGAAAAATAACAGTTATCTATATGTTTAGTTTTTTAGCAAATGAATTGTTAACATATTGATTTATTATACAATCCTTTCCTTTTGGTTCAGAGTTGCTAATCTCCGCCAACGACCGAATCCGCTCTGCCAGTGACTTGAATTTTCGATGGTTCTGCCTTATATTACCGCCCGGCTGATCGCAATTTCATAACGACACCGCAAATATTCACGCTTCATTATGCCGCTCGCAGCTCCCGCTCTTTGGTATCGCCTCCGCGCCTATGGCCGCTTCTATCGCTCCGCGCTCACGCGCTTCGATGTGCATTCTTCTTTCCTCTCCGCCTGGCTGGACAGGGTGCTCGACAATGATCTGTGGTTCTATGCTTTCGACGATCTGCCGCAGTGGCTGGCGCAAAAAGGGGCTCCGCTGCAGCGGGCTGACCGCCCGGCTGTGTCGCTGGGCCGCTTATTGTTTAAAATTGTTGTGGCGGCTGCGCCAAAAAATATGGCGTTTTGCTTGCCTTCCAATTATATCCCGCTCTACTTGAGCCAGCGGGCGTTGGGCGCCCGCAATAATGCAGTCTTCTTGCCGCCGCCGTTTGCCGACGCCCGCTTGCAGCAGCTGCCGGCCGTAGGCCAGGCAGCCAGGCTGCTGACCGACCAACAGGCGCTGCTTAGTTGGCTGGAAGCGCAGGGGCAACTCGCCCTGCTCGTCGTCGATGCACAGGACTGGGATAGGGCTTCGCCTGACTTGTTTTTACAAATATTACCTTATGTAAATGCTGATAGCCAGATTGTTATACTCAATAACCACGCCAGCCCCTCAGCAACCGCCCGCTGGGAGGCATGGCGGGAAATCCCCTCGGTCTCCCAGTCGGTCGATTTCTTTCAACTGGGAGTGCTCTTTTTTCGCCCCGACTGGAAAACGCGCCGCCATTGGTCCTTTGTCCCCTTCGCGCGCAAGCCCTGGCGCATCGGCCTGTGGGCCTGATGTTAAAAAAAAAACCGCGCTTTGGTTTTTCGAAGAAAAACCAAAACGCGGTTTTTACCCACACCCGCCCCCAAAAACACCCGGATTTTTTGCCAGAGGCAAAAAATCCGGCACACTAGAATTTGGGACAGTTGACCCGGCCATAGCGCACCTTTTCGGCACCTATATATATAAGCGACAACTCAAAAGCACCTCTGGAGTTGTTGACGCCCGCCAATACAGAGGTGGTCACGTCATAACTCAAACCTACCTGCACCCGGTCCATCTCTAATATCGTGCTGATAATGACGGCGTCAAGTCCCAGCTGGTCGCGTTGGTTAGACAGGTGTGCCCATACACCCGCACGGATGGCTACCTCTCGCCAGTCATGGTTGGAGTAGCGCAGGTTCATTCCCGGCGTAGCACTGAAGGCTGGCCCTTGACCCATAACAGCTACCGCCGGCATCAGACTGAGCTGCCGCCCCACAGGCAGCTCTCCGCCGGCATGGGCTACCCACTTCCGGTATAACCGCTCCTCCCGATCATCCAAAAATGAAATGTTGGGCTCCGTCAGGTGGTACATGGCTCCGCCAACGTACAGACTCGCATTCTCGGCAAAGGTGGCGTACCACATCAGCCCGGCATTGAAGTCAAGGTACAGGTTGGTGCGCATGTCTCCAAAACTCTCCCCATTGGCTGCGCCAAAGTCTATGTATGCCTGCCGGCTGGAGGGGTCTACAAAAAATTGCTTGCTAAACCATAGCTTCTCTGCATCAAATCCGCGCTGCCCAAATCCAAGTTGCGCACCCGCTACAAGGTACTGGTTAGCACTGCTGTAACGACTGCCACCCAAATGCTTGAGGTAGGAGGCGCTCAGCCCGCCTTCAGTGCGGCTGAAACGGGAGGTACCCACCTGATCGCGCAGGGCTACGCCGCCAATACCCAGATAGTCTGAGCCGGCTACACGGTAGCGGTAGTCAAAACTGGCAGCCGTGGTTTCATAAGATTCGTTACCCAAAATCGAGGCGTATAAAGTCCGGTAGTTGGCAGCAAATCGGTACTGCCCGGCAAAAACTCCGGTCATGGCCGGATTGAGGGTCAGCGGACTTGCGTAAAATTGACCGAAACGCGCATCCTGCGCGTAAGCTTGCAGGCCGACGAGCAGCGCCAGCATGGTCAGAAGGTTTTTTTGTCTATATGTTAGCAACATAGCGTTTTGTAAGTTGATGAAAAAATACAGCTGTAGCCTCAATTATCGTATGAGCGTGGTCTGCCCTCGCAACACTTCTTCTTCTCCGTCTTCATAGCGTACCCGTACAACCCACAAATATACGCCTCCGTTGACTTCCTGCCCCTTCACCCGGCCGTCCCAGCCGGTAGCCTGATCGTTGATGCTGAAATCACGCGCTTCCCAGATTAGCTCTCCCCAGCGATCGAAAAGCTGAAAACTAAGGATGGTCGAGCCCGGTCGCCCGTGTACCAACAGCAAATCGTTCTCGCCGTCACCGTTGGGCGAAAAGCCCGTCGGCACAGTTACCAGCCGGATCTTCTCAACGATCACCCGCAGCCGGTCAGTGGACTCACATCCGTTGGCATCTACTGCCAGTACTTCGTAGTCTATGGTGTAGGTCGGGTCCGCATAGGGACTGGCACAGTCGTCACAACTCAGCGTACCCGGGAAGGATGCATACCAGTTCCACTCAATGGGCTGTAGGCCGTTCTGCACGGTAGTCACCAAGGGGATACTGTCGCCATATACTATCCATACGTCCGGTCCCGCATCAATGCTGAATGGTGCCGGCTCTGTCACGTTGGCAAAAGTGAAATTCTGGCATCCCTGGGCGTCGCGCACGCTGATACCATAGGTGCCGGCAGACAGGCCAATAAGGGTGTTGCTGCCAATAAATTGCTGACCGTCAAGACTGTATAAGAAGGGGGCTGTGCCGCCTGTCGCACTGAGCACAATGCTGCCGTTGCGGTCTCCATGGCAACGGACGGGGTTGACAGTGGCCACTAGTTGCAACTGCTCGGGCTGGCCTACCTGCACGCGCCTGACCAACTCACAGCCGTTGCCGTCTGTGATGGTTAGGTCGTAAAGGCCTGCGGCTAAGCCGCTGATGTTTGCTTGCTGGCTGCCGTCAGGCCAGTTGTAAGTATAGTTGCCTGCGCCTCCGCTGACACTGCTCACAACAGAGCCTTCCGCTTCTCCAAAACAGCCGTTGTCCTTCACGTTGAAGGTGGCTACCATCTCTGTCGGCTGACCAACCGTGACGGCATCGGTGGCGCGGCAGCCCCGGTTGTCGGTAACAACAACCGAATAGCTGCCTGCCGACAGGTTGGTGGCGCTGATCTCTGTCTGATTGCCCGTGTTGTTGTCCCACTGAAAGGTGTAGGTTTCATTGGGTCCGTTGATGGCAGTCACCGTCGCAGATCCGTCGGCACTTCCGTAGCAGGAGGCAGCTGAAGATGCTAATACAATGGTCAGCGGATCCGGATTGGTCAGGCTTCTCGAGCCTGTCCCCTGACAGCCTTGCTGGTCAGTCACGGTCACACTGTAAGTAAATCCACCAGGCAGGTTAAATACCGCAATGGCATTGCCGCCATTGCTCCACTGAAAGCTGTAGTCGCTGAGCTGCTGGCCCGCACCTCCCATAATCTGGGTGATGCTCAGGGTACCATCGCTGTAGTCGTGGCAGTTGGGCGATTCGGCCAGTATCGAAAAAGTGAGCGGTGCCAAATCCGCCACAGCTACACTGCTGGTGTCCGTACAGCCATTCTGGTCGGTGACGGTTACCTGGTAGGTCCCGGGGGCCAGCGGGTTGGCGGTGCTGCCGGTCTGCCCGTCTGACCAGTTGTACTGATAGGCAGAACCGGTTCCGCCATTGGCCACGGCCAGCGCACGGTTGCTCGCGCTGCCGGCACAACCGGCAAATGTTTGCGTGGCTGTTACGTCTACCGCCGTCGCTGGCTCGTTGATACTGATACTCCCCAACTGAAAACAGCCGTTGGCATCCGTAATACTCAACTGGTAGTTGCCGGCACTAAGTTGCCCAATGTCCGGTCCTTGTCCCTGGTTACTCCATTGATACTGATATGGCATCACACCTCCCGTTACAGTGGCCTGAATACTGCCGTTATTGCCCCCGCGACAACTCACCGGACTGGCCTGCAATTGTACCAGCAGGGTGTCAGGCTCCGTCACGACAACCGAACCCACTGTCAGACAGGTGTTGGCATCCGTCACCGTTACCTCGTAAGTGCCGGCCTCCAAAAAGGTTGCCGTAGGGGTAATCTGTGCCAGCGAATGACTCCAGCGATAGTTGAACGGTGCTGTACCACCGCCCACAACCACCGTAGCCGAACCGGTATTGCCTCCGTGGCAAACTACCGGGTTGACCAGTATGGTGTCGATTACCAGCGGCGGACGATCGGTCGGGCAGCCATTGACCGTGCAGCTGGAAGTGCCAATCGGGGGCTGGCAAAGCGGATTGCCCGCTACATATATGCGCACCCGTATCTCAACAACCGTATTGGCAGGGTAGCCTTCCGCAATAAAGGTCTGTGCCGCCAGGGGACCCGTCCAGGGGGTGGGCTGGCCATCTATCACTAGTTGATATTCGTACTCGCTGACGCCCGGAATCGTAGGCCAACTGAAAATAATGCGCGCATCGTCCGTAGCAACACAGCTTATGTTGGGGGTCGGCAGCTGGTTGAGGGGCACTACGTTGATCGTGTCTGTCAGCGAACAGCCGTAGGCGTCAGATATCAGTACCCGATAGCTGATGGGTTGCGACGGACTCGCCACTGGCGTAGGGCAGTTGGGGCAGCTAAGCCCTACAGCCGGTGTCCATAAATACGAAATCGTATTGACTGAGTTAAATGTGATCGACCAGGAATGCACCTCGCCAACGTCGTTGATGCCAAACTGGTCAACAGCTATCAGCCGCCATTCGCCGTTGATGGGGCCGCCCAGATTACTCCAGTTCCCCTCAGGCCGGTAGTCACCGGTAAATGGCCCGGTGCCGGCTATGATAGAGGTCGCAGCCGTAGGGGTAAAACAGGTGTTGCGGTAGTGGTCGGAGGCCCCTCCGTTGTTGGAAGACAACTCCAGCAAACTGCCGTTGGGAGCCCGCAGACTAAGCACCAGATCCGAATTCCAGTTGGTGCTTATATCAACACATACTCGCTCTATCTGTAAAGTAGGTTGCGTAAGGGTGATGGGCCTTATACTGTTGACGTTGATGCTGTTGGTGAAAGGGTTGCTGGGGCCGTGCAGCCTGAACCCAAATGGAGCCTGCGGGAAAGACTCAAAGGTGACGGCTCTGCGAAGCAGGGTGCTGTCGACGATGCGCACATCCAGCTGCGCCGACTGCCCCTGGCATATCTGCACATCTTCCTGATCGTTGTACACGTCTTCACAGGAACTGCAGTCAGGGTGGGTAGGGGGTAGCACCTGCACATTTACAAGGGAATCCCACGCACAGCCAAATTCATCCGTCACCGTGAAGTTGTAGGCAGCAGTACCCGCATTCTGCGGTACCGCCTGTATGCTGTCAGGTGAAAAAAAAGTGACCGTCGGGTTGTTCTGCCAGCTGTAATCAACAATCATGGGAGAAAAAGTCTCCAGCGACGGAAAGATCTCCGGTGCAAAATTGATGCTCCACTCAAAGATAAAGCCGTTGTCAATAGCCCAGCGGTCGCATACTTCCAAGGTCCATGCACCATTGAGCGGGCAGCCTACAAAACTGTTGAGCGACTGAAAACTGTTGTAGTCGCCTGCCGGCATAGTCCCGGGGTTGAAATTGGTAGCGTACTGCCGCCAGGTGCCGTTGGTAGCATCGGCACTCCAGCAATACTCCCAGCCAGTACCCGGCTGTATACTGCCGGGCGGATTGTCAGGGTCGTTGGGTATTCCCAGAAAAGTAGCGCCCGCCCCGCCCGTACTGGGCGGAGAAATGAAATTGTGCATGACTACACGCACGCCGCTGGGACAGGTGAGCGAAACCTCCAGATCGTGCAGGAAGGAGTGTTCCATCACAACACATACACCCTCAAGGTCATCAATGGACTGTAGTGTCTGCCCCGGACTGAAAGAGTTGATTTCTATGGCCGACGTATAGCACACGCCGTTGCCATCGGGCAGCGGCAGCGAGTCAGCGACAATGCCGCCCGTAGAAAAAGTGCTGATGCCGGGCAATACCGACATCTCGTAAACGCTGCTGGAGTCGTTGACGATGGCTGAGAGCGTAAGCGTATCCTGTGCACATACGACCGAGGGTATGTCACCTGCTATGTTGAAGCGGGGACGCGGTGCAATGCGCACGCGCTGACCAATGAAGTTGATGTTTTTGCAGCCCAGCTGATCGGTAATGGTCAACTGTATGGTGTACCCCCCGGGCTCGTCGTATATATGCGATACATTGGGACCCACAGCGGTACCACCGTCCCCAAAATCCCAGCTAAACGAAGAGGTAAAGTCCGAATGCTGATAAATCAGCCCGTTCTGCGGGTAAATACCCGCACCATTGAGGAAAATACGCGTGCCCGGACAGGCGTCAATCCAGCCGTTGTCAGCCGGTTCTACCGCCGGTGTCGCTGATGCCAAATCAGCAAAAATCTGCTGACACGAACGCACGCAATTCATGGTCGCACGCCAGCCGGTTCCCTCGTCACTGCCGTCAGAAGTGAAGACCAGCGTCAGACATCCGCTGGTATTGGCCGAACTGGCCTGAAAAATGAAGACCGGATCACCGTTGAAGTCCGCATGCGTACCCAATAAGGTGCCGGCAGCTACCGAAGGGCCATCGTAAACAGTCAGTACATCTCCTTCCCGTATGTCTACGTTCGAAAAGGTAAGCTGTACGTGCGTAGCAGTAATGCCCATACTGTTGGAGCAAATGGTCGTAGTAATATTCTGATTGGGACTGTAATTGCCATTGAGACCACCACTGTCGGTGAATACACCCGAGCAGGCGTTGATGGGGTTGCCGTTCATAAGGTAGGTCTGGGAGTGGAGGGCTTCAATGCTTGCAAGGCTTAGCAGGAGCAGCGGCAGGAACAACCGTAGTTTTTGAATCATGTAAAGATATTTTAATAACCTGTCATTGAGAAAAAGTATCATCCATCCGGGCGCTGCATTCAATCAATAAATGCTCACCCGAAACACTTGGCTTCAGCTGCAGGTCGTCGTCATTGTCATTCATGGGAAAGCAGGAAGGGATATAAGGAAACATTCCCAACAAGCAAAAATGGAAAATATTGCTCACAGCAAAAGTAAGCCTTTGTTTTAATTCCTGTGGTATTTTACACCAATTTATTTTTGTATTCGGCCATGCACACACGCATTTTGTTGTGATCGCTACAGTCTGTGAAATTTCCGCATCGATTCCGTCAGGGCAGGCCCGAATCCGGCTACAGTTAGCTATCTTTGCAGTTGCTGATGTTTGTTCAGCCCTGCAAGAACCAATAAACAGACAAGACATGCAACTCTTAGATGGCAAATGGCTGGCTCGCCAGATCAAAGCTGAATTGTCACAGGAGGTGGCGCAGCGAAGCGCTGCCGGACAAAAAATTCCTCACCTGGCTGCCGTACTCGTAGGTGATGATCCTGCCAGTCAGGTGTATGTGCGCAATAAAGTGCGCTCTTGTGAGGAGGTGGGCTTCGGATCTACCCTGATCCGCCAGCCTGCCGATATCAGCGAGGAGGCCCTGCTGCAAATTATTGACGATCTCAATAATAATGCTGATATCGACGGCTTTATCGTGCAACTGCCGCTGCCGCCGCATCTCGATGAGCATAAAATCACGCTCGCCATCAATCCTGCCAAGGATGTCGATGGCTTCCATCCTGTCAATATCGGCCGCCTGGCCATCGGACTGCCTTGCTATCTGCCGGCTACACCCTTCGGTATCATCGAAATGTTGCGCCGCTATGAAATCCCTACCGCCGGTAAGGAGGTAGTGGTCGTAGGACGCAGCAATATCGTCGGTACGCCCATGAGCCTGCTGCTGTCGCGCAAAGGCTATCCGGGTGATGCTACAGTTACGCTCTGCCATAGCCGTACAGTCGACCTGCCTGCGCATACGCGCCGGGCAGATATCCTGATCGCTGCCATCGGCCGCGCAGAGATGATCACCGCCGATATGGTCAAGCCGGGGGCCGTTGTCATCGATGTGGGCATGAATCGTGTAGCCGATGAACAGGCTGCTAACGGAAGCAGGCTGACGGGGGACGTGGATTTTCACGGGCTTTCGCAGGTTTGCAGCTATCTGACGCCTGTGCCGGGGGGCGTCGGCCAAATGACGGTGGTGTCTCTGCTGCTCAATACGCTCCGCGCTTGTAAGCAGGAGGTCTATACCGCATAGTAAATCATATACATGATACAACAGGATTATCTCGCTTTCCACTTCCCGCTGGCCGATGATCGTCGCGACTGGCTGCTGGCACTGCTGGAAGATCTGCCTTTCGAGGGTTTCGAAGAAACAGACGACCAACTGCTGGCTTTCTTGCCGGCTTCTTCCCTGACCGACGAGCTCGAGGCTTCCGTAAGGGATATCACGGCACAGTTCGACCTGTCATGGTATACTCGCCTGATTCCTTATACCAACTGGAATGCCGAGTGGGAGGCTAGCTTTCAGCCGGTAAAAGTAGGGTCTTTTGCAGGGGTGCGGGCTGCTTTTCATCCGCCAATGGAGGATGTACGCTACGAATTGGTTATCCAGCCCAAAATGGCCTTCGGTACCGGGCATCATGCTACTACCTGGCTGATGATGCAGGCAATGGAGTCTTTGCCCTGGCAGGGAGCCAGCGTGCTCGATTTTGGTTGCGGAACGGGTATTCTGGCCATTCTGGCCGCTCAACTGGGGGCCGCAGAGGTGCATGGGGTGGATATCGAGCGGGAGGCGTATGAAAATTCACTCGAAAATATGGCTATCAATGCCACGCCCGACCTCAGGATCTATGAAGGTGAACTGACGGCGGTACCCGCCGGGCTTATGTTCAACATCATTTTAGCTAATATCAACCGCAATGTAATTTTGCAGACGCTGCCGTCGTTGTACCAGAAGATGCTGCCCGGCGGCCACCTGCTGGTGTCGGGGATTCTGGCAGATGATCGCGATCAGGTTGTCGCCGCGGCCCAACAGGCAGGCTTCAACCTGCTCAACGAACAGGGAAGGGAGCAGTGGATGATGATTCATTTCAGGCTTAATTGAAGTGGCGGAGACCGATGCATGCAGCAGGGATCTGTCCCGGCTTTTTTGCCGCAGGCAAAATCCGGCAGTTTCTCCGCAGCTTTGGCCTCCTTTCAGGCGAATAGCCGAAAAGGGCTGAAAAAGCCCTTCAGGCTCAGAGGAAGTTCATGACTGATATGCTTTTTTCGCTGCGTCGATCTACCTGATTTATTGTATAGTTAATTGAAACAGAGGGCTGGCATGATGCGTACCGGACTGGTTTTTCTTTTTCTCGGCTGGGTGTTTTTTTCGCTGCGGGCACAATCGTCACCTGCTGCTGACAGCCTGGCCTTTCTGACAGAGCTGGAGGCCTTCATGACTTCCGGTAAGCAGGAGGTAATGGTCGAGACGTTCAACGCTTTCGCGGCTGTCTATTCGTCGGCCCGGCTTTCCGCTGAGGATAAAGAAAATGTCCGGCTGCTGCTCAGGGGTATGCGACAGCGCCGGCTGTCCGCTTCTCCTTATTTCAAGGCTTATCTGCAGGCGGTCACGCAGGTGGCCGGTGCCGGGGAGGCAGCCTTCCGGCCGTGGCATGCCGTTGTGCTGCAGATGTTTAATGATGCTGATCATTACAGAGCCAATAATTTCCTGTCCTTCCTCGAATTTTCTGTCGATTTTTTTACCGGCCAGTCGCTTCGCTACCTGGCCAATGCAGTGTCCTGGAAGATTAACAGCCGGCAGTACAGCTGGCAATACCAGCAGCAGCCAGTACTGCAGGTGGCGTCTACCGATCTGATCGCCTTCCGCAGGGAGGACTCCATTCTTGTTAAAGCTACCACGGGCTTCTTTTTGCCGGTAAGCGGTACCTGGAAGGGGCAGGGGGGGAGTGTCAACTGGGCCGGAACAAAGCTGGGGGCTGCTGTCTATGCCGATCTGGCTTCGTATGAACTGGACGTGCGTACGAGCTTGCTCGAAGTGGATACCGCCAGGCTGCATTTTCCTCAGTTTCTCGGCAACCGCAGTGCACTCGGTAGCTTCAGCCACAAAATTGTATCCGATACGACTCGTGCTACCTTTCCGCGCTTTACTTCTTTCGAAAATAATCTGGGCCTGCAAAATGTCGGGGAGGGAATACAGTTGAAGGGTGGCCTCCGCATCGAAGGAGGAAATATCTACGCTACGGGTACCCGCGACCAGCCGGCACGGCTGTCTATGTACGGGAGAAACCTGAAACCTTACCTGATTGCCGATGGCAACAGTATACTGCTGCGCTCCGGTGAAAAAATTACGGGCAGCCAGTTGAGAACCTCGGTCTATTTTAATCAGGATAGTCTCTATCATCCTTCTATTGGATTGGTTGTCAATTTAGTAACAAAAGAAATTCAGCTTAATCGCGGGCGTACCGGGGCTGATCGAAATCCCTTTTTTCACAGCTTCCATAAGTTTACCATCGATGCAGGCGAGGTGGCAATCTTCCCCGATCGGGACTCTATGGTGATCGGGCGGCCGCTGCCGGGCTATGCACTGAAGCAGGACGTGGCTTTCGAGAGTTACGATTTTTACAACCCCACAGAGTATTTGCGCATACAAAATACGGGCACTGCCAATCCTATCGCCATCATGAAGGCAACGGCTGATCGCGAAGGGACCAATGTAATGCCGGCTGCCTTGCTGGCCAGCCGGATCAACAGCCGGTTTACGGTGGAGTCTATACAGCCGCTGCTGTACGATCTCATGGCCAAGGGGTTTATTTATTACGATGCTGAAAAACAGCTGGTGGAGATCAAAGACAAAGTTTTTCGCTATGTCGAGGCAAGCCAGAATAACGGTGATTATGACCTCATACGCATTGTGTCGCAGTCAGAGGGCATCAACGCTACGGCCAGCCTATCGCGGGGCAATACCTTGCTGGAAGGGGTGGAGAGTATCGTTTTTAGCCCCAAAAACCGCGTAGCGGCCCGGCCTGTTGGCGGGCAGTTTCTGCTAAAAGCTGATCGAAACCTGGATTTCGACGGCCGCTTGTTTGCGGGCTATACCCGCATGGAGGGCAAAGGGTTGCATTTTAATTACCAGGATTTTGTGGTTCGCCTCGATTCTGTGCGCTATTTCGATCTTTTCGAGCCTATCGATTCGTTCGATAGCGAAAACCGCCGACAGGCGCTGAGCATTGGTTCCCGTATCGAGCATTTGTCCGGCGTTCTGCTGATCGATGCACCCGGCAACAAATCGGGCAAGGAGGCCATCCCTATGTTTCCTTCGCTCCAGAGTAAGGGCTTTAGTTATGTGTATTACGATCAGGCCAGCGATCAAAAAGGAATCTATACCCGCGATTCTTTTTACTTTAAAATCAATCCTTTCAGCTTCCAAAAACTCAATAGCTACGAGCCGGAAGATATACGCTTCGCAGGTGTGCTCGAGTCTGCTGGTATCTTCAGGCCCATCAGTGAGACGCTGGTGCTTAGGGATGAGGATAAGTCGCTCGGCTTTGAGTCCAAAACGGCTGCAGCAGGCGAGGATGTGTACGGGGGCAAAGGGCGATATGCCGGGGCGGTGGATCTCAGCAACCGCGGCCTGCTGGGTACGGGCAATCTGCGCTAC
Source organism: uncultured Saprospiraceae bacterium (assembly GCA_964441755.1). GTDB lineage: Bacteria > Bacteroidota > Bacteroidia > Chitinophagales > Saprospiraceae > JAUMBM01. The sequence goes on along the minus strand of CAYTVG010000011.1, from coordinate 114,187 downwards.
CTCGGCGCTTCTGTCAATGCGGTGGATATTAATTTTTTCCCCAAACAAACGCTGGCCAGTGCCGATCGCTTCGATCTCGAAGAGGTGCGCACGCAGCCGGAAGTACCGCAGGTGCGGGGGGTAGATGTGAAAATTGACTGGCGCCCGTATCAGGATAGTATGTATGTACGCTCAGAAGTGGCTGGCTTTGATCTCTATAAGTCCGGGCAGCATATCTTTGACGGTACGCTCATCCTCACACCCGGAGGTCTGAAAGGCGATGGCAGCTTGCGCTGGCCGCAGGCCAGTATGCAATCAAAACTCTTCGATCTGGGCGCCTTTTCTGCCCGCGCTGATACCATGGGTATCAAAATTAATGCGCTCGAAGGGGATGATCGCATCGCACTGCAATCCGATAATATGAACGGTAAGGCCGATTTCGATACTTCCTTTGGTTCTTTTGCTTCCAACGGGGAGGCACTCGATATTCTTCTTCCCTACAACCAGTACCAGACCTCAATGGGGGGCTTCGACTGGGATATGAAGGGCGAACTCATCACTATGAAGCCGCCGGCAGGCCGGCTGGGGCTTTTTACTTCCACACATCCCGATCAGGATGGGCTCAATTTTGAGGGTGAAAAAGCGACCTTTAACTTGCGTAGCTCGGCATTGCATGTCACAGGAGTACCCTATGTGATTGCTGCTGATGCATTTATATATCCTGATAGCCAGGTGGTTGATATCGACCCGGCGGCCAGTATGCGTGTACTCAACAATGCGCGCATCATTGCCGATACACTTAACCAATACCACGTTTTCAATCGGTCAGTGGTGACTATCTCGGGCAGAAGGCGCTACAGTGCCAGCGGTTATTACGAGTACAACCTGCCTACGAGGGCACAGGAGATTTTTATCCAGAATATCGTCGGCCAACCCGTGGGCAAGGGCTTGCTGAGCCAGCGGACTTCCATCACCCGGGCAACTGCAGATATAGAACCGGCAGATTCGCTCTTCATCGACCGCAAGACGCGTTTCTATGGTACCATGAGCCTGAGCGCTGAGGCAAGGGAAATTTTGTTCGATGGTTATGCGCGCATCGATGCAGAAAAGCTGCCGGGGGCCTATTGGTTCCGGGTAACCAGCCCCGGGGACAAAAACAACCTCATCATTCCTTTTGATGTGCCTGCCAGCGATGAAAATGAGCCGCTGCATACGGGCTTTTTCCTCAGTAAGGAGACGGCAGAGGTGTACCCCCGGGTCATGATGCCGCTGCAATATCGCAAAGATCGACCGCTGCTGCCAATTAAGGGATTCTTCGACTATGACGAGGAGCGGGATGTGTACATTTTCGGTGATTCCGTTAAAGTCGTAACGAAAGATGGTCTCAGGGGCAATAAGCTGGAGTTTAACAACCGTACGGGTAACCTGACTGCCGAGGGACGTTTCGCGCTGGGCTCCGGACTCAAGTATTGTTCCATGGAGGCTGTAGGTGTTATTGAGGGGGTATTCCCGCCTCCGGTGGCAGCACCCAAGCCTGCTGCTCCGCAGCAAGATGATAATATGATGATGATGGCTGATGAGCCAACGCAGGAGGAGACACAGGCAGCAGCCGAGCTGCCTCCGCCTGTTGTCAACGTGGACTGGATGGCCGGTCTCGTATTCAATATGCCCGACAACCTGCTGTCCATTATCGCTAACGATCTCAAGTCGGCAACGTATGCTTCCCGACTCATTACCTATATCACGGATCTCGACTATCACCGTAAGGCTTTCGCCAATTTTTTTGCCCCCGGTAAGGACCTCGATGAGGCCCTGAGTGGCCTCAGCCTGGGCTTTCTCGAATTTCCCAAAAGAATGATCCCTCAAACGTTCGTCTTCAGCCGCCTGAAAATGCAGTGGAACCGGGATTACCAGTCTTTTGTGTCTATGGATAAACAAAATGGCCTCATCAGCGTCAATGGAGAAAGTATAGGCAAAATGGTGGAGTCGTATGTAGAACTCCGTATGCCTTCAGATGATGACGATCGCCTGTACGTATACATTAAATCACCAAGCGAACTGTTCTATTTCCTAGGCTACAAACAGGGAATTCTAAGCCTCTGTTCCAATAATCCCGAATTCATGCGCATTATCGAGGGTATGAAAGATAAGGATCGCGTTGTTCGCATGCCCGATGGCGAAACCTACGAAATTCAGGCGGTAGAACTGAGTACAGCAACGACTTTCCTGCGACGGGCACAGGCAGCACAAACGCCTAAGTAGTGTCGTTTACGCAAAAAATAGCGCCTTTTACCACGGATTTTCTACCGTTCCTCGTATTAGCAATAATTTAGTTTTAAAAAAAACAGGGTAAAAAGTTGCATATATCGCAACGATGAATTTACTTTGCAACATGAAAGAGGTGTACTTGCAATTTTTTTCCACCTCACTTGCCATTTTTGTCCCTTTATAAACTTGCCTGCCCGCTTCAATAGCGGTAACACATCTGTCGTGTGCAGTAATCATTATTGTATGCTCTAAAGCTTACATGTATGATTCCTTCACTGTCAGCCTGTGCTTGTTTTACGATTTAAGGGATAGCCACATGTATAAAAGGAAAACCTCATCAACAGGTTCTGTGCAGAATCTGATAGTAAGGCTTTTGCCCTTGCTAATCTTTCTGCTCTGTAGCCTGCATCTCACAGCACAGTTGAACGTTTCTTTCAGCGTTCAGCAACCTCCATGCTTCGGCATTCCGTCGGGTAGCGTAACTGCTACGGTGACAGGAGGGGTCTCTCCTTATACTTTTCAGTGGAGTAACGGACAAAATGGTTCAACCATTAGCGGGCTTGTGGCAGGCAGCTATTCCGTCACGGTTACTTCTTCCAACGGACTTTCAACTACGGCAACAGCAACAGTGACGCAGCCGCCGCTTATCGTTGCCAATATAGATGCAGGCGGAGCTTGCACCGCGCCATTCAACCTGACGGCAGTGACGACCGGAGGGGTGCCTCCCTATAATTATCATTGGACGGGCGGGTCAACTGCCCAGACTCTACCCAATGTGCCGCCTGGTTATTACTGTGTTACGGTTACGGATCAAAATAATTGTGGCGCATTGGAATGTGTCAATGTAGGTGCTAGTGCCATCAACCTGACGGTATCCTCTGTCCCGGTCAGTTGTTTCGGAGATACCAACGGGTCTCTGACGGCAACTGCCAGCGGCGGGCAGCCGCCTTTTAGCTATGTATGGAGTAACGGTCAGACAGGGCCTTCGATCAGTAATCTCGCACCGGGTCAGTATACGGTAACGGTTGCTGATGCAGCCGAGTGTGTAGCTGTAACGACAGCAACCGTCACTCAGCCGGCTTCTGCAGTCAATGTGATGCTAAGTGTAGCTCAGCCAGTCTGCCAGGGTTCTGCCAATGGCACGATCAATGCGGTCGTGACGGGGGGGACAGGTCCTTATACCTACTTGTGGAGTACGGGGGCTACAACGCCGGCAATTAATAATCTGCCTGCCGGGTCTTATTCAGTCACCGTTACAGATGCGCGCGGCTGTCTGGGTACGGCCAATGCTGTGCTGTCCAATCAGTCTACCTTGGCCGTCAGTGCTGTTGTAACCCAGCCTGCCTGTGGTGCTATGAGCAGTGGCAGCATTACCGCCAATACTAGTGGCGGACTGCCTCCGATTACATTCGCCTGGAGTAATGGGGCTAATACCCAGACAATTACCAACCTGGCTGCCGGCGCATATACGGTTACAGCCACTGATGCAACAGGCTGCCAGCGTACGGCCAGCGCCACCATTTCCAATCCTTCAACTGCCATCAGTCTGACTGTATCTGCTGTACAGGTTAGTTGTTTTGGAGGGGCCAACGGGTCTCTGACGGCTACTGCCAGCGGGGGACAGCCGCCTTTCAGCTATGTGTGGAGCAATGGCCTGACAGGGGCAATAATCAACAACCTCGGGCCAGGCCAATATAGTGTGACTGTTACGGATGCGGCTGAGTGCACCGCTGTGGCCAGTTCAACCATCACTCAGCCTGCTACTGCAGTCAACGCATCGCTGAATGTCGTCCAGCCGATATGCTCGGGTTCTGCCAATGGCAGCGTCAATTCGATTGTGACCGGAGGCACGGCTCCTTATACATACTTGTGGAGTACAGGCGCTACAACGCCTTCAATCAACAACCTGCCGGCAGGGGCGTATTCACTTACTGTTACGGATACGCGTGGCTGTCTGCGTACGGTGACTACTGTGTTGTCTAATCAGTCTACGCTGGTAGTCAATGCGGTAGCTACCCAGCCTGCCTGTGGTGTCATGGGCTCCGGCAGCATCACGGCCAACATCAATGGTGGTTTACCTCCGGTTACTTTTGCATGGAGCAACGGGGCAACCACCCAGACGATTACCAATCTGGTGGCTGGTGCTTATACAGTGACAGTCATCGACGGGGTAGGTTGCCAGCGCACGGCCGGTGCCACCATCGCCAATCCAACAGCGCTGCAGATTCAGCTTAGCAGTACAAATGTGACGAGTTGTATAGCCAACAACGGAACGGCCTCAGTCGTGGTTACTACGGGGCAGGGGCCTTTTGCTTATGCCTGGAGTAATGGTGCAGGAACGGCTAACATCAATAATTTGTCGCAGGGTACTTACTCAGTCACTGTCGTTTCTCAGGAGGGGTGTACGGCTACAGGAAGTGTGACGATCACCCGCCCACCGGATGTGCTGGCCAGTATCAGTGGCTCATCCACTGCCTGCCAAAATAACCCCAATGGCAGCCTGACAGCTGTGGCGAGTGCGGGTACACCTCCTTATTTTTACAACTGGAGTAACGGCGCTACCTCGGCTACCATCGCCAACTTGCCTGCCGGCAATTACCTGCTCACTGTCACCGATGCCTTGGGCTGTACGGCTTTTGCGCAGCGCACCATCGAAGCTGCACCTGCTGTCGATGTATCTATAACGGGCACTACGGTCATCTGCGGTCTGGGAAGCACGGGTGTGCTTATCGCATCTGCTTCCGGTGGGCAGCCACCTTATACCTATAACTGGAGTAATGGCGATACAATGCAGGCCATCGATAGCCTCAGTGCAGGTACCTATACAGTCACAGCTACGGATGCCAATGGCTGTGAGGCAACGGGCGAAAGTAGCATCGTGCAGGTTGATGATTTTATGATCTCCGTTAGTGTAGTGGATGTAGGTTGTTTCGGGGAGTCTACGGGCAGCGCAGTAGTGACTGCTACCGGCGGAGCTCCGCCTTACGAATACCTGTGGGCCAACATAGGAAATACACCCAATGTTTCCGGCCTGTCGGCTGCTACTTATTTTCTGACAGTGACAGAGAGTACAGGTTGTAGTACCTCTACTACGGTCGTCGTCAACCAACCGCCACTGTTGACTGTCACCATCACGGCCGATCAGCAACTGGTCTGTTTCGGAGATTCTTCGTTGGTGCTCACCGCCAATCCTGCGGGTGGAAGCCCGGGCTATTCTTTTCTGTGGAGCACAGGACAAACCACTCAGTCAATTACGGCTCCTTCGGGAGGGGTGTATACGGTTACCGTCACGGATATGAATGAGTGTACAGCCGTAGCTTCATATACTGTGCAGCTGAATCCGGAAATTTTCATCCTCACACAAACCAATACCATCGTCTGTGGTAATCTCGATGGTGCTGCCAGCGTGCTTGTCACAGGGGGATCTCCTCCCTATCAGTATCAATGGAGTACGGGAGATCAGACACCCTATATACAAAATGTGTCCGGTGGAACGTATGATGTAACCATCACAGATACGCAGGGGTGCACACAGGTGAGTTCTCTTACCATAGGGCAACTGACAGATTTTACAGTCAACATTCTTCCCCGCAGCGTGCGGTGCTTTGGCGGTAATACGGGTAGTATCGAAACAACGGTGACAGGAGGTACCCCTCCCTACAGCTATACCTGGAGTACGGGCGCTACCAATGTAAGTATGATCAGTAATCTCACTGCAGGCTCTTACGGGCTTACCGTGACGGATGCCGCAGGTTGTATCTTCAATGGCTCTGTATTGATCACACAGCCGCTAATGCTCAATCTGTCCACAAACACAAGTCCTGTGAGTTGCTTTGGGGGCAATGATGGCTCTGCAATCGCAGTGGCTAGTGGTGGCGTCATTCCTTATTTCTATGCCTGGAGCAACAATATGTTTGCCCAGTCTATTAATAACCTCACTGCGGGTAGCTATACAGTTACAGTCACCGATGGCAATCTGTGCCAGACGACTGCAACAGTATCAGTTAACCAGCCCGCTGATTTTGCAACGACAGTTACAGCGCCTGTAATCGCTTGTGGCGGAACTGCTACGGGTACTGCTTCTGTTCTGGTGGCTGGCGGGACTCCTCCGCTCAGCTTTCTTTGGAGTAACGGACAAACAACGCCTGTGGCCACCCAGCTGGCTGCGGGTACTTACAGCCTGACGATTACAGATTCTCGGGGGTGTACCCGAACATTGCCTTCCATCGTGTTGACGGAGATTCCGGCGCTAAGTCTTTTTCTCGATGCTGAAAACATTGTATGCTCAGCCGAAAACACAGGAAGTATTGAAACACTGGTGGCTGGTGGTACACAACCCTATACCTATGCATGGAGTACGGGCAGTAGCAGTAGCCAATTGTCGGGATTAGCGGCAGGTGTCTATCGGCTTACCGTTACGGATGTCAATGGTTGTAGCCGGTCGGATAGCAGCAGCATCAGCCAGACACTGCCTGTCCAGGCTTCAGTTTCCAGCCTGCAAGTGAGTTGTGTAGGGGCGGCGGATGGTATGGCTTCCGTGCAGATTTCCAGCGGGACAGCTCCGTTTTCATTCTCCTGGAGCAATGGCGACTCCGGGCAGATGATCGACAGCCTGCCTCCGGGAACTTACGATGTTACAGTTACGGATGCCAATGAGTGTACTGCCTCCCTTAGTGTTGCAGTACAGGAGCCCGATCCGCTGCTGCTTTCTATTGAAGCCAGTCCTGCCGGCTGTTCTGCGGACAATGGCGGACAGTTGTTTGCTTCTCCTGCAGGGGGCACACCTCCCTATACGTATACATGGAGCACAGGTGCACAATCTGCCAGTATCACCAATCTGCCGGTTGGCTCTTATCAGCTTACGGTTACTGATTTCTTTGGTTGTACAGTGCTTGATACGGCCGAAGTGGTTCCTTCTCCTCCCATCAGCGTAACGCTTTCGGTTGAGCGCAATACTTGTGCTGGTGCTGCTGACGGACGTATCGCAGCTACGATTGTCGGTGGACAGGCTCCTTTTTCTTATGTCTGGAGCAATGGTGTGACAGATACGGCTGTCATCAGTGATTTGGCGGCAGGTACGTATTCGGTGACGGTGACGGATGATCAGGCTTGTGTGGCTGCCGATACGCTTGTGCTGCTGCAATTTGAGCAGCCTGTATGCGCTGTGACAGTCCTGCAGCATGCATTTAGTGGCAGCAATGGTGCCGTTGAGGCTACAGCTACTGCGGGTGCGGCGCCTTATACGTTTTTGTGGAGCAACGGTGCTACTACAGCTCAGTTGTCCGGACTGAGCCCGGGAACTTACGGGCTCACAGTGACAGATGCTAATGGCTGCAGTAGCAGCTGTAGTGTCGAATTATTGGGCCCTGCAAGGGTGGAAGGGCGTGTGTGGCTTGATACAGACCTGAACGGGCTGCGCCACCCGTCAGAGCCCGGTGTGCCTGATATCGTAGTTATCATCAGTACGCCTCCGGGACAGCCGGCTTATCTCGATACGGTTGTCACCAACGCGCAGGGTGTATACAGCTTCACCGTTCCGCCGGGTGAGTATAAGCTGACGTTTATGATTCCGCCGGCTTTGTACAACCTTACGATCATGAATGCCGGTAATGATGTGCTGGACAGCGATGTCGATCCGCTTACCTTCATGACGCCGGTATTTACTGTAGGCCTGGGAGAGGTGACTGATTTTGATGCCGGCCTGACTGTCCAGTGCGAAAATCTGGATGATGCCGGACAGATTTGTTGCGACCAGTATCTATGCGGCCCGGGCCAGCAGCCGGATACCATCAGAAATACAGTTGTACCCAGCGGGGGGAGCGGGGATATAGAGTATATTTGGATGTTTACAACGGCCAGCCCGTCAACCAATATTCAGTACTGGATGCCCATACCCAATTCAACCAGCCCTGATTTCAGACCCGGACCACTGTCGGAAACAACGCACTTTATCCGGTGTGCACGCCGCGCAGGTTGTTCTGCCTACCTCGAAAGCAATGTAGTGACAATCACTGTGGGCAATGAGTCTATAGCTGATATCCAGGGGCCTTCACTGGTATGCAGGGATGAGGAGGTGACTTATCAGGCTGTAGGTGCGCAGCCCAATGCTGTATACAGCTGGGATTTTGGGCCTGTTGCTGTACCTCGCTTCTCTTCAGCAGTGAGCCAGTCGGTGCGCTTTTTGGGGAGCGGTGTTTTTCCTGTGCGTTTGTCGGTTACTCAAAATGGCTGTACTTCAACCAGTATTCGGAATGTATCCGTCATTATCAATCCAACGCTTTGTGGTCAACAGCTCAATATCAGTGCTGAGGTTACCCGGGAGGAGAATAGGGAGGTAACCCTGCGGTGGGAGATGCCCACCGAAATAACTGATCTCGCGTATCTCATTCAGCGTTCCGCCGATGGTGTCCGCTTTGAGACCTTACACATGGCTTACCAAGCCAGCGATAGTACTGCCCAAATGAACTATTTCACCTATGTTGACCATACCAACAAACTGGGTAGGAATTTCTATCGGATCATTGCCAGAGATGCAGCCCTTAATGAGCTGGCTTCTAATGTAGCAGAAGTTATTCTCTTCGGTGATTCTAAACTGATGATGCTGTATCCCAATCCTACCAACGATTGGGTAACCATAGAACTGTTCGACACCTTCGATGAAACAGTTGGAATGCAACTCTCCGCTGCCAATGGTGTCGTGTTATTTGAGCAATCTCTGCCGGCAACGGTAAGCACTCGCAGGCTAGATCTCAGCGCGTATCCGCGCGGGCTGTATTTCGTCCGTGTTCGCTACGGACAAACCTATGTTAAGACCTTTAAGATTCTCCGTAATTAGTGCTCGGAGTGCAAGTGAGATTGGTTTACTGGGCCGCCCTGATCATAAGGACAGGGTGGCTTTTTTTTTGCCCCTAGGGCCGCTCTATCTGTTCCGTACTGCCAAATTGCTCGCCTGACCTGTCACCAAAATCTTCAGCATTTTGGCAGGCTGCCTGCAATGTACTATGCACCAAGGCTTACGACTCGCAATTAAACTTTTCGCTGGCGGGCTGTTTCGGAAGGGGGGCTTTCATCAACCTGCAAATCAAACTGTTGGTACATGTGGCTCTGTCACCGGTGTATGATTGATGAAATGCAACTAAATGCAGCAGATTGCAGGGATTAGCATAGGTCAACTATGGCTTCAGTTTACACTGCCAAATACTTATAAAAAAACAAGTCGCATCACTTCCAGAAAGTGATACGACTTGTCTACCAATAATCCCATAAACATTTGCGAAACTGAAGACTAATATATGTTGAGTAAGAACTCTCGTCGTAGTGTCATTCGAAGTCGTTGAGAAAGTAAGTCAGACATAATCCCCATTAGTCTGACTTACTCCCTGCATCGTTATTCCTTTTTGAAGTGTTGTGGCTCGTTTGCCACTTGCTTTCGTTTGACATTACAAAGATGCTACAAGCTACATAGGTATGAAAGGACAAAAAAGACGGTTTGTGAAAAAGGTAATATTTGCTGATTTGAATTGTAGTTTTCTTTGTTTTGAATTTAATTGATTGTTATACAGTGTTTTGTTGGTTGTGTTGATTGTGAGGGAGAGTCTTGAATATGTCTTATATTAAATAAAATAGCATGATTAGGTCGTTTTGTGAAAAAAATAAAAAAAGAGGATAATGAAAAAAAATCATCATCCTCTTTTTTTTTCCTGATCCCCGGCCGATGGGAGCATATTTGCTTAAAACGGACTGCTGAAGGCAGGATTTCGGATAAAAGTAGTATCGGTAAGGGTATGCATAAATGCAATCAGGGCAGCCCGATCTTGTGGAGATAAGTGGAAAGGCCTGATATTGGTATCTTCGTTCTCGACCCCGTGCCCGCCGGTCATATAGTGATCAAGGACCTCATCCAGCGTATTGAAGCGGCCATCGTGCATATAGGGTGCTGTCAATGCAACATTGCGCAGGGTAGGCACGCGAAACTTACCATTGTCGAAGGGATTGCCACTGATGGCACCTCTTCCCAAATCGGCAAACTGGCTAAAATTGGCAACACTGTCGAGGCCGTTGTTCCTAAACTGGTTGTCGGTAAAATAAGGATCAAAATGGCAGTGGGAGCAGCCGGGGTGATCGAGCGTCTGTGCAAATTCTACGAAGAATAACTCGTATCCGCGTTCTTCCAGCGGACTTAGCTCGCCCTGATTACCCCAGACAACCCGGTCGTATTTGCTGTCTGCGCTGATGAGGACACGCTCAAACTGCGCGAGGGCCTTGACCGCCAGTTCACGCGTGATTTCTTTTTTATACTGAATCCCAAACGCCTGCCGGAAAAGCGCGGGATAGTCCTGGTGCTCCCGAAGTCTTCCTTCTACCTTTTCCCAGCTGGTGTTGAGCTCCAGGTGGTCTTCAATAGGCACCAGCGCCTGGTCTTCAAGTGTAGCAGCACGCCCGTCCCAAAAAAAGCCTCGTGGATTGTAGGCCAGGTTGACCAGCGCCATCGAATTGCGGCGCCCGTTGAGGCCCAAAATTCCTTTGCTGGTAGCCTGCCCGTCTGTAAATGCTTTGTCCTGATGATGACAGCTGGCACACGACATACTGAAATCATCGGATAGTATGGGATCGTAGAAAAGCCTGCGCCCCAAGGCTACACCCGCAACCGTCAGCGGATTGTCGCCCGGGGAAGGTGGTGGCAAAAAATGAGAAGGAACCGTAATGGGGTAGACCTGCGGTTGATAATCAGCAGTTATCTGCTCATCAGCCGGACAATTTTCACAGTCTTTGCCTGTATCATCTCCGCAGGCAGTAGCCACCAATAAAGGCAATAATAAGACTGACAGTCGTTTATGAATGTTCAACATACCTGAATATTATGGAGTGAACGGATTTTGATACGCAGGGTTTCGCAGGGCGCTGCTGTCGGTAAGGGTATGTAAAAATGCCAGCAGATCGCGCTTGTCTGCTTCACTAAGCGCTAAGGTACGCACATTGGGGTTTACATTTTCAGCATAATGCCCGCCGGAGGCGTAATGGTCAATGACCTGCTCGAGCGTGCGGAAACGTCCGTCGTGCATATAGGGCGCTGTGAGGGCTATGTTGCGCAGCGTAGGCACTTTAAATTGCCCGTTGTGACCGCGAACGCCTGTGACGCCACCCCTGCCCGGATCCGGAAATTTTGCCAGATCATATACCTCATCCAGCCCGTTGTTGGCATAGGAGAGGTCGGTAAAAAGCGGGTTGATGTGGCAGTGGTTGCATTCAGCCTGCGGCAGGGTGGGGGAGGCATCGAAAAAAATGGTCCAGCCGCGCTTTTCCGATTCGGTGAAGCTGGCCTCCCTGCGCATTACCCGGTCAAATTTGCTGTCATGGCTTAGCAGTGTCCGCTGGAATTGTGCGAGTGCTTTGGTCGTGAGCTCGCGATTGACAGCCCGCCGTTCTGTAATGCCAAAGGCTGCCCGGAAAAGCGCCGGATAGGAAGGGTGTTGTTGCAGCCGGGATTCAATGATTTCCCAGCTGTAGCCCATCTCCAGGCTGTCGACGACCGGGTGCAGCGCCTGCTCTTCCAGCAGGGGACTGCGGCCATCCCAGAATAAGCCTTTTGCATGGTAGCCTACGTTGAGCAGACTGGGCGCAGAGCGCCTTCCCTGGCGCATGCGCATGCCCACACTTTTGGCCTTGGCATCGGTAAATGCCCGGCCTGGCTGGTGGCAACTGCCGCAACTGAAAGTGCTGTCGTAGGACAGGATAGGGTCGTAGAAAAGCATCCTGCCCAAGGCAATCCCCTCTTCTGTCAGCGGATTGTCGGCAGGAAATTGCATGGGCGAAAAGCCGGGAGGATCAACCCATTGTACCGCCTTCGGCGCGTAAGGCAAATGCGTAAGCTGCTGACCACTGCGATCAGTCAGCCTGCAGGCTGCCAATCCGGCCAACAGCACTATGCTTACACCCGCCAACTGCAGCTTTTGGGTCATGCTTATCGCCGGAGTTGAATGGCCTGCGCCAGGTTATTCCAGATGAAGTTGTACAATGCAGGATCATTGGTGTGGTCCTGCGTATCTTCAGCAATGCGAAAATCTACGAAATCGCCGCCGCTGACGAGCACATCCTTCAGGTCTACACCAAAGGCTATCTGGTAGTTGCTGCCGTCAACAGGCACCATAAAGGGACCATCATAGCTTAGCACCCGATAGAGGGCATCAGCACCCGTATGATAGGTTAGCTTATCATTGTATGCACCATCGCCGTTGACATCGGCATTGCCCTCAATTTTGGCGAAGACATAACCCAGTGCCCATGACCAGTAGTTGTCGGCCAGCGGGTGAGTCGGTGCATAATTGCCCGGCTGGGTGGCATTGAGGTCCGGACTTACGCCCAGCCCAAACTGTATACGGCTGTACTGTCCGCCGGGTACATCCTTGAAGCGCATGACGTAACCCTCACCAGCCTGCTGGCTGTTGATGTCGTCACCAAAATTGACAAGTTCAATATCAGATAGCTTTACCTTCTCTCCATTGGTGGCTACCAGCTCTATGTCCGACAGGTAGAACTGGAACAACTGGGCTTTCATTCGAATGCCTTCAACATAGTCATAGGCGGGGTCGTACATGACCAGCGGCTGTCCGCCAAAGGTAGAGCGAAATACCAGGGTTACCTCACTTTTTTGCTCACCTTTATTGTCTTCCTGGCAGCTGCTCAGAGAGAGTATAAGCGCCATGGCGGCAAGAACAAATGTTACTGGCTTTTGCATGTAGTATGTAAATTTATATTGTAAAAAACAGAGCATTGCTCTTTGTATTATCTGCATACACAAAACACATCCGTCAGCTCGCCAATGGCAAGCCAACATTTATATAACAACCCAATCCCAGATTTTGCTAAATAAAAAGGCTATGATTTTTGTCAGCAAGCGGGCATGCAGCAGATTTACTACAACCACAGGCTACTCCCTGCCGAAATTGACAACCTTGAAGGCACTGCCAAAATGTGTTTCGAGCTGCTGCCGGACGCTGGCCTCATCAGCGCGTACGTCTATGTGCTCAAACCAGCGCGCATAGTTGGCTTCGATTTGCAGCAGTGCATTGTAGCCATTGGGCAGTGATAAGCTGGCGGGAAAATCAAGCGACAGGGGCTGCCGGCTGCCTTCACCGCTGATCACAACGGTCACGGCTGTCGTAGTCGCCAGCGTGTCAGGAAAATATTCAATACGCGCAAACATATAGCCCTGATCGGCACTGATGTGCTGCCCGTCAACCTGTGGTGCCAGCGGATGTCGCTGTGGCAGGGAAATAGGTACTGCCCGGTTGGCAGGCTCATCAACCCCAAAAACGGCCTGCAGCCGCTGGTAGCTGCCGGCGAAAGGAAAGGTGCCCAGTATCCTGCTTTGCGGATTGGAAGGATCAGCGAGCAGGTAGTTGTCGGGCAGTGTCTGCCAAAGGGTATCTCCTCCGGTAGTGACAATGCGCATCTCGATGCTGTCGGTCACCCGGCGGGCCTGCCCGCCGGTTTCCAGCAGCTCGAGCGCACTCCAGTAGTAGCGTATTCTTTTGATTCTAAAAGGATTGCCGGATCCGTCCCTGTATACTTTAGGCGCTAGTGCAAAGGCCTCGTCCTCCCATCGGTGTACAAAAGCTACCCGCAGCAGCGGGTATTGACAGCAGTTATTGCTGCAGCTACGGTCGGCATCGAGATCAAAATTGACAGCCTGCGGGTCGAGACAGCCTTCCTTTTCTTCGTAGCAACCCAGCAGCAGACCAGCCAGCACAAACGCCTGCAGGGCCTTGTGCAGCCAGCCGGAGGGGGCACCAAAACGGGAGAGAAAAAGGCCGCCGCTTGCTCGCATAGCTTATGGGTTGTCCTTGGATGACTCGTAATCGCGCACCAGTTGCCGTACAATCTGTTTCACCTGTGCCGAAAATTCTTTGTTCAGCATCCAGTTGTAATACTGCTTATCCTTGCTCAGCAAAGCAGCAGCAGGCTGGTTGGCGTATTTGCCAAAGTTGAAGACAATGTCTCCGTTGTGATCGTAGCGGAACTTCTGGGTAGCATCAACGAAACGCTGGTCATTGCAAAATTCGTGCAGCGCTTTGACGTCAGGACGCACAGGAGCGGGCACTACATTGCCATCTTCATCGAGATAATCAGCACCCTGGTATCGCTCAAGCTGCCCTATAAAGACAGCAGCCGTAGCCCGCACATCAGTCATCGCATCATGAGCTCCTTCAAGCTCCTGATCACAATAAAACTTGTAGGCCGCCTTCAAAGTACGCGGCTCCATTTTGTAGAAAATGCGCTGCATATCAAGCAACCGACGCTTGTGAACATCAAACTGTATACCCACCCGATCAAACTCCTCCATCAGCATGGGAATATCAAAACGATTGGAATTGTAGCCCGCTAAGTCGGCATTGCCAATAAAATCAAAAATTTTGTCAGCTACCTGCGCAAAAGTAGGCTTTTTGGCAACATCTTTAGGCTGGATACCATGCACTTGTATGGCCTCCTGCGAGATAGGTATTCCCGGATTGATGAGCAGCGACAATTCCTTGGACTCACCGCCATCCTTGGGGTACTTGATGATGCCTATCTGGACAATTCTGTCACGCAGCACGTTGAGTCCGGTCGCCTCTATGTCCAAAAAGCAAAGATCCCTGTCGAGCGAGAGTGGTAGCATGTTGTACGGTTATTGGTTAGCAGTATTGACGAGCAGGGGTTTCATACCTGCTGTATAGGTAGTTTTCAGCTGCTCGCCTTCTGCATAGATGAAAAAGCCTTCAACGCCTGCCTCCTTACCTACGACTTCCATAGCGCGCTCAAGGCCCATAGACATGGAAGCAGTGGCAAAAGCGTCGGCTGTCATGCAGTCCGGTGCAATGATGGTAGCACTCAGGAGCCTGGACCGCTCGGGAAAGCCCGTGAGCGGGTTGATGGTATGTGCGTATTTCTGTCCGTTGACCTCAAAATAGTTGCGGTAGTTACCCGAGGTAGCCATACTTTGGTTGCGCAGCCTGATAATCTGCTCAATCTCATTCATTGCTGCCCCCTCTACCGGCTTGCTGACGCCAATCCGCCAGTCTTCTCCTTCGGCATTGAGGCCGCGGGCGCGCAATTCACCGCCAATATCCACCAGGTAGTCGGTGATGCCGCGCTCTTCCAGCAGTATGGCCAGCAAATCAGTTCCATAGCCTTTGGCGCAGGAGGAAAAATCGAGCTGGTTGCCCGCTTTTTGCTTGCGCAAAAAGGGAGCCTCACCGCCCTCTTCCAGCACAACCATGGACATCCCTGTCAGTTGCCGCAGTGAGTCGACCCGCAGGCTGTCAACCTGATTAACCGGTTTTTTTTCTGTATAACCAAAACCCCAATAATTGACGAGGGGCATTACCGTACAGTCGTAATATCCTTCACTAAGCTCGTACACCCGCCTGGCCAGCGCAAGGTTGGCCAAAAAGTGTACTGCCTTGTTGCCCGCAGCATCCAGCAGCAGCAGCCCTGCTGCCGAGCGATTGAAGCGGCTGATGAGGGAGGTGGAATCGTAGGTGTTGACTTCCGCATTGAGCGCCAGCAGGGCCGAATCCATGGCAGGCTGCAGCGCCCGTTGCAACGAATCGATATAAACGACACGGTAGTAAGTACCCATGGTCTTACCTTCGATGGTAACTACCGCGGACTGCTGTTGCGGGGCTTGCTCCCCGCAGCTGGCCAACAGCAGCACAGGCAGCAGTAGCAGCCATACAATTCGTATGTTCATGGCACAGGTTTTTTGGGGGAAAAAATTACCGCAGCTTGGGGCGGCGGCGTTTGCCGCCGGGCTGCATCATCTGCATCCCCTGGCGGCCCATGCGCATAGCTGCTTTCACCTGGCCGCGCTGCGCAATGGCCATTTCCAGCTGCTTGAGCTGGTCTTTGAATTCCTGCTGGGTGATTTTTAAGCCCTGCGCCTTGCGCAGGTGATTTTGCGCCTGATTCCAGCGCTCTTTGCTGGCCGCTATATGGCCTAGCTGTATCTGAATCATGCCCCGCTCATTATCGCTGGGCAGATCGATCGATTCTGCAATTTTGAGGAGCTCTTCACCCCGGCTGAGATCCTTGCGCGACAGGGCAATCGAGCCTTTGAGCAGGTAGTAATACGCTCTGTTGCTGACGTACAGCCACTTGGGGTTGATGGTGAGGTCGAGCAGGCGGTCCGCCTTGTCAAAGTCACCCGTCTGCAGCGCCTTACCTGCAGGTGCTATGGGCCCCAGGATAATGTAGCCAATGAGCAGGATGATGCCGGTAAGCAGAAAGAAAAAACCGTACCAAAAGCCAAAGGCTGCCCAAAGGGCTATGCCACCGATGATGCCGACCGCTATGAGGGCAAATCTTACATAAGGATTGATAATGAACATGATACTCGCCTGTTGCTGATTCCGCACCGCGGGCAGCTGCCCGCAAAAACCGGAAATATTTTATGAATAACAATAATGTGCCCACAGTGATTATTGCAGGGGGCTTTTATCCTGCAAAAAGACACATTATTTTTTATTTATCCTAACAGATTTTCACCCCTTCAGCAAAGATTCGGCTAGGCAGCTGCGGCCTGCCCGCGGCCGGCCTGCACCAGCCAGCTAATGGCCATCACCAGCACACAGCCAATGAGGTTGAGCCAGAGGTAAGCGATTTTTATTACCCCCAGCCCCGGCAGGGGCAACTCGGCCTTGCTGACGGCAAACAGCAGCAGGATGAATACTTCGACAAGTACAGCAGCCAGCAGGACTGCCTTGCCGCCAACCCGGGGCAGGAAGAAGGCTACCATGAAAATGCCGAGAATTACGCCGTAGAACAGTGAGCCGATGATGTTGACAGCCTGTATGAGATTTTCAAACAGACTGGCCGAGGCAGCGAAAGCAAGGGCTATGCCGCCCCATAGCAGCGTAAACCATTTGGCTGCTTTGAGGTAGTGGGCATCATCGCCGTCTTTGACGAAAAAGCGCTGGTATATGTCAATGACTGTCGTGGTGGCCAAGGCACTCAGCTCGGAAGAGGTCGAGGACATAGCCGCCGAAAAAATTACCGACAATAACAGGCCGATCATCCCGATAGGCAGGTACTGCATGATGAAAGTGATGAATACATAGTCCGTATCCAGTGTCTGCGCTTTGGGGTCCGCACTTTTTATCAGCCCCTTGGCCTCTTCGCGCAGCTTCTGCTCACGCTGTGTAATTACCTGCAGTTGCTGCTGCTTTTCGGCAATAACCTTTTCATCGGTCTGGTTAAGCCCGCCAATCATCTCGTTGACGGCTATCCTGCGCTGCTCGAAAAGGTTGTTGTGGCGCTCTTCCAACAGCTGCCACTCATGCACCAGCGAACTCTCCGTTACCTTCCGGATATTGGAAGCGTTGAAGTGCAGCGGGGGCTTCACAAATAAGAAAAAGACAAATACCAGGACACCCACAAACAGGATCAAAAATTGCATCGGCACTTTGACAACCCCGTTGAATAACAGACCCAGTCGGCTTTCTGTCAGGGATTTACCGGAAAGATAGCGCTGTACTTGTGACTGATCGGTACCAAAATACGACAGAAATAAGAAAACGCCGCCCAGCATGCCCGACCAAAAATTGTAGCGGTTGCTAAGGTCAAAGTCGAAGTCTACAACCTCCAGCTTGCCCATCTTACCGGCAACGGTGAGGGCATCGCCCAGTTGTACGTCTTCCGGCAGCTGGTTGATCATGACAATCGCAGCCAGCACCATGCCGCCCAGTATGATGATCATCTGCTGCTTTTGGGTGACACTCACCGCTTTGGTGCCGCCGCTGTAGGTGTACAAAATAACCACCAGGCCCGTCACCAGTATCATCAGGTGCAGCGACCAGCCCAAAATCTGGCTCAGAATGATGGCCGGTGCGTAGATGGTAATACCCGCTGCCAACCCTCGCTGAATCAAAAACAAGAGCGCAGTGAATGTCCGGGTGCGCACATCAAAGCGGTTTTCCAGAAACTCGTAAGCCGTATATACATTTAATCGGTAATACAAGGGCAGGAAAAATATGCAAAGAATGACCATAGCCACCGGCAGGCCAAAATAAAACTGGGCGAAACCCATACCCGATTCGTAGGCCTGACCCGGCGTTGACAAAAACGTAATGGCACTCGCCTGCGTTGCCATGACGGACAGCCCGATTGTCCACCACTTGAGGTCTTTGTCTCCTTGCAGATAACTGCTGGCCGACTGTACATTGCGCGTACGCCACATGCCATAAGCCACAATCAACGAAATAGTGCCGAACATAATCAGCCAGTCAATCCAATGCATATCAGGAGTAGTATCGGGTGAGCAAGTAAAATGCAATAACGATGAGGACGTGCAGTATCAGCACAATGGCGTAGAGCTGTTGCCAGCTACCGCCGACGGGAGGCTTTTCTTCTTGCTCGATTGGCTTCATAGACAAATAAGTCAGTTAACTAAAAATGAGCTGCTAAACACATAGCAGCCCATTTTTTATTGTATGTTTTTATGGGTAACTAGCTTAACTTCAGCGTCTTCTGAATGTATCGGCCGTATTTGCGCCTGTATACCCTGTACACCCGCATAAGGTGGTTGTAACTGTAGTGATGGGATGCATCGCCGTGTATCTGACCTACATAGCCCTGCTGCTTCATCCACTCTTCATTGTAAATTTTGCCGAGGTAGCGGCTGCCGTGATCGGGGAAAAGTGCGACCACAACATCCGACGGCTTAAGCTGATCCTTGATCAGAAAGACAGCCTCCATAGCCGAACCACTGGAGTACCCCAGCAGCAGACCCTCCTTGCGTGCCAGCGCACGGGCGCGAATGGCACTGTTGCGGTCTGTCACCTTGACAAAATCATCGATGAGGTCGAAATCAATATTGTCGGGAATGATGTTTTTGCCCAATCCTTCGACTTTGTAAGGGTAAATCTCATTGCGGTCAAATTCGCCCGTCTGCCAGTATTTCTTGAGCACCGACCCGTAGGCATCAACACCGATAATCTTGATGTTGGGGTTTTTTTCCTTCAGGTAGCGGGCGGTTCCCGATAGCGTGCCGCCAGTGCCGGCACAACAAACGTAGTGCGTAATCTTGCCCTCCGTCTGCTCCCAAATTTCCGGTCCGGTCGAGCGATAGTGCGCCTCAGCATTGTCTGTATTCCAGTTTTGACGCAAATAAAACGCATTGGGAATCTCAGCAGCAAGCTGCTCAGCACGCGAATAATAAGAGCGGGGATCGTCAGGCTCCGCATCGGCCGGACATACGATCACCTCCGCCCCCAGGCTGCGCAGCAGCGACAGCTTCTCCTGCCCTGCTTTGCTGGTGACAGTAAGCACGCAGTGATATCCTTTGATAGCGCAGACCATAGCCAGGCTGTAGCCCGTGTTGCCACTGGTCGCTTCAATAATTGTATCTCCTTTTTTTATGTGACCGCGGCGCTCAGCCTCTTCAATCATATAGAGCGCAATGCGGTCCTTGGCAGACTGGCCGGGGTTAAAAGCCTCCACTTTACCGTAAACTGCAGCAGGGATGATCCCCTGAGACATGCGGCTGAGCTTGATAAGTGGCGTGTTGCCGATGGTAGTAAGAACACTTTCATGTTGCATAGTCGAAGGAATTAAAATCAACAATTGGCGTAATCGCCCCCTTCAAACCGAAGTCCCCTGTAAACAACAAAACAATACCCGTCGGTTCACTTTCGAAGCCTCCCCGGCGCATATTTGAGAATTTTTACCCACGGCAAAAAAAGACGTTCTTTCGCGTATCTTTGCCTTTCAGAAGGTATTCCTGATTGGAAAAAGGTAAAAATCCGCGAAACAAAAACCGTTTTGAGCCCGCTGAGAAATTCCCTGACCCGCGCACAACGGGCAATCGGAAGTTCTTTATCGCCAAAAATACATCTTATCGGGTAATAATCTTACTTTTGTCTCTATATTTTATTGTACATGTGGTTGGTTTTGTTGTCAGCTGACGCAAAATTCCCGGAGCGTTTTCTGAAATGCCACATTTTTTCAACGAGGCTGGCAGCGGCTTTGTACGTAAGAGCAGCGGCAGTTTTTAGGCGGGGCAAGTTTAATTTTATGCATTGCTGATATGGCATCCATTCAGATTGTTCTAAAAACCAGGCTCATTCTCTACAATCGCGGCAGTATCCTGCTGCTGCGTCAGACGAAACCCAATGGGGGCAACTATACCCTGGTAGGAGGTAATATTGAGCGTTTTGAATACGCTAAAGCCTGTCTGATACGGGAGGCGGAAGAAGAGGCGGGGATTACGCTGCGCGAAAAAGACCTGCAATTGGTGCATGTGCTGCAAAAAAATACGCCCACAGAGCAAAGGTTCGTCTTTTATTTTAAAGCTTACCGCTGGGAGGGCAAACTGCAGGCCAAGGAGAAAAATAAATTTACAGAAGCTGAGTGGTTTCATCTCGACGAGCTGCCGCGCAATCTGACAGCTACTGTCCGGCACGTACTGGAGGAATACCGCAAGGGGAATCTTTACTCGGAAATTAAAAAAGCATCACCCGTACTGCCTAAATAACGTGCTCATACAAAAACGCCCCTGGCGTAAGCCAGAGGCGTTTTTTATTTTTTTTCAAAAAAACTAACTCCTCGAACTGGCCAGCTTGACCGCATTGGAGCGGCGGCCACGGCCGTTGGCCGTTGTCTTTTCAGCACTCTCACCCTCTGCACCCGGCTTAGCACAGCAGGTAGCCCCTGAAGCAGACTTGCCGGAACAAGCCGGCTGCTGCGCAGCCTGGCTGCCCTTGCCGTTGCCGTCAGGCGTATTGACAGCCAATGCATCGTAGCTGTTGGTATGCTGGTTGTAGCTGACCTGCGTGTAAGTAGTGATGCCCGTCTGGGCACTCGTTTCTTTGCGGAAATACGTCACCGTCCCGTCTTCTGCTACTCTCTTCTCAACGTCAGCAGCAGCAGTTGAAGCTGAACTGCCCTTGGCGCAGCAGGATGCTCCGGCCGATTTGCCGGCTGAGCCACTGCACTGCGCACTTGCCTGAACAGATACAAACAGGCCGACAGCAATGAGCAATATGGATATTCCTTTCATAAGATGATGGTTAAATTACACTACAAATATGTGTAATTTTTGCGAACTATCAAAGGATTAACCTATAATTAACTAGAATTTAAGTCCTACACTGAAAGTAAGGATGTTATTACGGCCTTCGACGGTTTTAAAGAAGTCCGTCAGGCCTATTTCGTAGTTGAGCTCGGCTGTCAGAAAGAGAAAATCAATACCTACGCCTGCATTGCCACCCCAGGTGAATCGGTTTAGGTCGTCAAGCCGGTAGGTAAAGACCGGCAAAACGGGTTTCTCCTTTTCGGTGATGCCCAGCACGTAGGCAGGCGTCACACCACCCTTGATGTAGAGCCCCAGCAGGCCGTTGTCGCCCGTGAGTCGTAAGCCCAGGTTGATGGGAGCGCGCAGACTTTGTACAGTATTTTCGCTGGATAAATCAATGTTGTTGGGCTGGTCAAGTCCTTCGAGCAGCCGGGTGGTATAAGAATAATAGTGGATACCGGGATTGAGGAAGATGATGCCGTCACCCAGTCGCAGGTCGATACCGGCATTCCAGCCTGCCCGTGCTTCTGCTTCGGCATTGATGGCGGTCAGATTGGCGTCGAGGGCGGAGGCGTTGACGCCAACTCGTGGGGTAAACTTAACCTGTGCAGACAGCGGGGCGAGGTTTGCAAGTGTGATGGCGGTAGCCAGGAGCAGACGAATGGTCATTTTCATAGTTGAAAAATTGTCTTTGAATGATGATGGATAGCTTGTTTTGCAGAATAACGGCAGCAGCTTGTGTTTTATGACACGGCGCTTGGTTAAAAAGTGTTAAATTATTATTTGCCAAAGTTCTGTGTTGGTGATTCGCTGACGAGCTCTCCATGGGCATCTGCTGCCTCCTTCTTTGAGTCAGGCGGCCTTGGCGTATGCTTACAGCTTGGCAAAAACGCACAAAAAACACCTCATTGGCAGAAGGTTTTGCACATACGCATACCGGGTCTGCTGAGGTGACTCAGCGCCCGGACGGGCTGTTGTCTGCTCAGCTCCACACCATAAGACTCCGGTCATCACTGGCACTGATAAGGGCAGCAGCCTCCGGCAGCCAAAGCAGCCTGTTGACGCTGTTGCGGTGGCAGCCATCGCGCAGGGTATCGAAGACCTTGAGCAGCGCAAAACTCTGCGCATCCCACCATTTGATGGTCTTGTCCCTGCTGGCGCTGATGAAGCAGTTGTTGCCGTCGCAAAAATGCAGGTCGTTGACAGTAAACCAGTGGGCCTGGATACTGTGCAGGGGAAGGGGGCTGTCGTCATCTGCATCCCACACCTTGATGAGCGCATCTCTGCCACCGCTGACGAGCTGCCGACCGTCGGGAAGCCAGCCCAGGCTGAAGACTGACGGCTGGTGTGCGTTTGGCAGCCGCCGCCGCAGGTCGAGGGTGTCGGCGTCCAGCAGGTAAATGCAGCCGTCGCTGGCGCCTACGGCCAGCTCATTGCGGCCGGCATGCCAGCTGATGCAGCGCAGGCTGCTGTGGCTGAGCGTCAGGCTTTCAACAGGCAGGCAGCGGTTGGTATCCCAACGCAGCAGGCGGCCGTCGCCGCCAATGCTGAGGAGGCCGGCAGGGGTGTGGCAAAAAGCAAAAACGGGCTTGCCGCCATGCGCGAGCACGCGGCGGGTGTCGCCGGGTGCTTCGGGCGTGATGAAGTGTAGGTGTCCGTAAAGGTCGCCCGCCACGAGCGTGGCAGCCTGCGGGAGGCTGTGCAGGGCAAATACCTGACTGTCTGCCGTGGCAAGGAGCCGGCCTGTTTCGGGCTGGTCCTGCAGATCCCACAGGACAATCCAGCCGTCGCCGGCAGCAGAGTAGAATTGCCCGGCGGCCGGCCCTGCCGCCAGGGCATAGACAGCGGCTTTGTGGCCTGTGAGGGTGTACTTTTTACTGAGCTGCCGCGGCGAAAAGGGGTGGACAGGTTGCATCATGCGCTCATTTTTGTTGAGATGTAACGGTTGTGGGCTCGGTTTGGTTGTGTGCATGCTGGGCGCATGCCTGCAAAGGCAGGGGCCAGTCGTGGATTTTTAGCCGGAGGCAAAAAAGGCGCTCTTTCCGCGCATGCTCGCGTTGATAGGCACAGTCGCTGCTGCAAGCCGCCAAAACCCCGGACGCTCGAAAGAAGAAGCTGCCGGTGGCTGCCGGGAAAATCCCGAATCACGGGCAGCACCTTGCCGCGCCCCCAAGGCTGAAAAAATAAAACCTGCAGAAAAGGAAGCGGTTCATACCTGTGCCAAAAATCGAAACAGGCACTGAGCAGCGTCAGCAAGCCGTAAAAAATACCTCCGCATTAGGCAATAAGCCAGAATTTGCAGACATTCGCACCCAGAAGTTTAGCATTTCCGAAAACCATGGAACAGAAGAACGAATCGCCGGGAGCGGCTATGTCTGCTCGCTATAGATACTTTGGCTTGCTGGTGCTTTTTTTTAGCCTTTCATCGCTCTTGGTAGCCAACGATTATGCCACGCTTTGGCCCGGAGGGGAAGCCTGGCTGCTCTGGAAAGGACTGTCGGGAGAAGCAGTGTTTTATTTCCCGACTAAACTGACAGCCTTGCTGGCCCGGGGGGATTTGTGGCTCTTTTGGTCGCGCCTGCCGGGGCTGCTGCTGTTGCTGCTGGCCGCCTGGCTTTTCTACCGATGGTCACAACCTGTTTTTGGACAGGCAGTGAGCGCACTTGCTTTGCTGGCCATGGCGGCTTCACCGGTGCTGATGACTTCTTTTAAGCAGGCAACGGCTGACAACTGGGCTGCGGTGGCTCAGCTGTTGCTGTGGATTAGCATGTTGCGTACACTAAAAACACCAACTGCTTTCTGGCGGACAATGAGCTATGTCTTCGGGGCACTGTCAGCATTGGTGGCGCCTTGGGCAACCATCATTTTTACTGCCGTCTTCATGCTGCTGCTGTTTTGGCGGCATCCGCAGGGGGGGCGGCTTTTTCAGGGCAACCTGCTGCTGCCGGTCGTGCTGCTGCTGGGTCTCGTCAACCAGTTTGTCGTGTTGGGCAATGGGTATGTGTTGCCGATGAACTGGTCACCAACAGTGGCTTCTTACGGGGTTTTTCTGGGGATAAGCCTGCTGGGAATGTTGCCGTTGGCGGGTTTTGTGCTGGCGGGTTTTCGCGATCTGTATTTCAAAGTGGCCAAGGATGAGGAGTTGTCGCTCATTTTAGTCTTCGCTATGCTGGCCGCTGCGCTGGCACAGTCAACCTTGTTGTACTTCCTGCTGGCTTTGCTGGCAGCCAAGCAGATGCAGCTGTATTTTTTGGCTGCTTATCCTTGGCGCGACTGGGTCAGAGGGGTAGCTGTGCTGCACGTGGTATTGGTGTGTCTGCTGCTTTTCTTCCTGCTGGTCACTGGCTTCATCCAACTTGAAGGGGCAGGTTATCGCGCAGTGCTGGGGGCGGGACTGCCTTACTGGATATTCAGCTTCATGGGGGTCGTAGGCTTATACGCTGTACGCCGCGATTGGGCCATCGGCGGCACGGTGCTGGCAGGGGTGGCCGGAATGCTCTTCTTCTGGCTGCAGCTCTATCCTTCACTCGAGGCGAGCCGCAACTGGCCGGCCCGCTTGCTGTCGACCATGTCGGAAGTGCCCCGGGAAACAGTTTACCTGAGCGCCGAAGAGGGCTTCTCTCTTCCTGCAGCAGCCTATTTTTACCGCGCAGGCTATGATGTGCAAGTGAAAACAGATATCGAAAATTTGTCGACGACTTATAAAGGAGGGGCTGAGGGTTTTTTCCTGTGGCCCAATGATCGTTGGCCGGAGGTCAATCCCTATACGCCCTGGCAGACTCAAAAAGCTGCCTTCCAGCTTCGGGGATGGTACTACGATTGGCGAAGTGGCAGTTGGTCTGTTTACCAGCAGTAGAGGCAGTTGCAATTTGTGCGGCATTTGTGGTTTCTCTGCCTATCTTTGTGCTGTTTGAAATCTATACTATTATGATAATGACCTTCCTGAAAGGTATGGCGATGGGCACCGCCGAAGTGATTCCGGGTGTGTCCGGGGGCACTATCGCATTTATCACGGGTATCTTTGAACGGCTGCTGACAGCCATCAGGACAATCCTCAGCGCTAAGCCACTACAGTTGTGGCGCTCGGGCGGGTTCGCAGCTCTCTGGCAAGGCATTGATGGAAACTTCATCGTGCTGCTGTTGGGGGGTATGGCAACGGGCGTTGTGACGGGCATTTTTACCATCACATACCTTCTCGAACATTATCCACCTGTCATATGGGCATTTTTCTTTGGACTCATCATTGCATCGGTAGTTTATATTGTGCGGCAGGTGCGTGGCTGGAAGCTGGCCGAGCTGCTGTCGTTGCTGGCCGGTGCTTTGCTCGCTTATTGGATTACTGTGGCTTCACCCATGCAGGGCAGCGAGTCGCTGCTGGTGGTTTTTTTCTCAGGGATGATCGCTATCTGCGCGCTCATGCTTCCGGGGATCTCAGGCAGCTTCGTACTGCTGTTGCTGGGTATGTACACGTTTGTTATCGGCTCACTTAAGGCTGTGCTGTCTTCACTGGATCCCGCAAGCCTGCAGGTGGTTGTGGTGTTTGCCCTCGGCTGCCTGGCAGGCATGGCCTTTTTTAGCCGTATACTGACCTGGACGCTGCAGCACTTCCACAATGCTACCATGGCGATGATGGCAGGCTTCATGTTCGGGTCGCTCAATAAATTGTGGCCCTGGCGCAATGTACTCACGTTTCGTACCAATAGCAAGGGCGAACAAGTACCTTTTCAGGAAGCCAATGTGCTGCCGGAGGCTTATGCCGGTGAGCCTTATGTCCTGGCAGCTGTGGCTGCTATTGTGGCGGGCATAGTACTGGTATTACTGCTGGAGCGTATGGGCGATGCCGGGAAGACAAAATCATAAGACCATGGGCTCAGCTTTGCTGTTCGGACTGATTGGCTACCCACTGTCGCATTCTTTTTCAAAGCGCTACTTCTCCGCAAAGTTTGCTGCAGAGGGGCTGGCAGATCGATGTCAGTACGAATTGTTTCCGCTCAAGGATATTGCCGACTTGCCGGCTTTACTCCACGCCTGCCCACAACTGCGCGGACTGAATGTCACGCTTCCCTATAAAAGTGCAGTCATCCCTTATCTGTCGTCATACTCAGCGGAAGTCAGCCAAATAGGGGCAGTCAATGTAATCGATATAACTTCCGAAGGGCTCAGGGGTTATAATACAGACGTGGTCGGCTTTGAAGTGTCGCTCAGGGGGCTTTTGGAAAAAGCTGCCGCAGCACCCGCACAGGCGCTGGTGCTGGGGAGCGGAGGCTCTTCCAAAGCGGTATGCTGGGTGTTGCAAAAATTACAGATTCCCTACCGGCTGGTGTCGCGCAGAGGTTCAGCAGATACGATTAGTTATGAGGCGCTGGATCGGGATATCATGTCCAACTGCCAGCTGATTATCAACACAACACCCTTGGGTATGTACCCGGAAACGGACGCCTGTCCGCCCATCCGCTACGACTGGATAAGCAGTCAGCATCTCCTTTTTGATCTCGTCTATAACCCTGAAGAAACGCTCTTTTTACAGCGCGGAAAGGCTGCCGGCGCCCGGGTGCAGGGCGGCCTCGATATGTTGTACGCCCAGGCAGAGGCTGCCTGGCAAATATGGACTGCAAATAGCCAAACCAAATAAACTATGCATAATTCAGGCAAACCAGTTCCTACCAATTTGGAAAAAACGCGTGCCATCGCGGAGGGTGTTGTCGGTGAACCCATTGATTTCTATAATACCGCCATCGCTTTCGCCGGCAAATCTGACGAAGCGCTTAACCAGTCGGCCTGGCTTTTCGGACTCATGAACCACCACTGGCTGGTGGGCCTGGGATCCAAGCTGGGGTTGGCTGCCATCAAATTGCGGCTGCCATTCGTGGAGTCTGCAGTCAAACAAACGATTTTTCGCCAGTTTTGTGGCGGCACTACCTTGCTGGAGAGTAAGCCGGCCATCGATGCGCTCTACAAGCAGGGGGTTGTTTCTGTGCTCGACTATGGCGCCGAGGCGAAAGAAACGGAGGCGGATTTTAATCATACGATGAATGAGACCATGCGTGCCATCGATTTTGCATCTCAGGGCGTAGCTATGCCGATCGTGAGCAGCAAGATTACAGGCCTCGCTCGTTTTGGTCTGCTGGAGGATATTCAGGCAGAGGTGCCGTTTACGCCCGAAACGAAGGATGAGTATAAGAGTGTACTCAAACGCATGGACGCTATCTGCGCCCACGCAGCCAAAAAGGGGGTCAGCGTTTTCTTTGATGCCGAAGAGAGCTGGATTCAAAAAACCATTGATCACCTGGTGATGACCGTCATGCGCCGCTACAACAAGGAACGAGCAGTAGTCTACAATACTTTCCAGATGTATCGTACCGATCGCCTGTCTTATCTTTTCGAGTCATTCGATGAGGCCCGAAAAGGGGGATTCGTCCTGGGAGCCAAATTGGTCAGGGGGGCTTATATGGAAAAAGAAAGGGAGCGGGCTGCAGAAAAGGGATATCCTTCGCCTATTAATCCCGGCAAAGAGGCTACTGACGATGCTTTTGATACGGGTATCCGCTTTTGCCTCGACAATTGGCAGCATATCGCTTTCTGCAATGCTTCGCACAACGTGGAAAGTGCCCGCAAGCAGGTAGCCTACATCAGGGAGAAGGGTCTCGATCCCAGGCATCCTCACCTCATGTTCTGCCAGTTGTACGGTATGAGCGATAACCTCACATTCAACCTGGCACATCATGGTTTCTATGTCGGCAAATACCTCGTCTATGGCAGCGTT
The DNA here is from genome assembly GCA_964441755.1 of uncultured Saprospiraceae bacterium. Classification (GTDB taxonomy): domain Bacteria; phylum Bacteroidota; class Bacteroidia; order Chitinophagales; family Saprospiraceae; genus JAUMBM01. The sequence goes on along the minus strand of CAYTVG010000011.1, from coordinate 86,126 downwards.
CGCGAAGTGGTGCCCTATCTCATCCGTCGCGCCGAAGAAAATTCGTCGGTAACAGGGGATATGAGCCGCGAACACCAGCTGGTGCTGAAAGAAATCAAACGCCGCAAGGCATCACAGGGATAGAAGCCGGGAGGTCTACGAACAACAGCCCGCCCTGACTTGTTATGTCCCAAAAAGTGTATGCCCAATCAACTTCAACATGAGACCAGCCCTTATCTGTTGCAGCATGCGCACAATCCTGTCAACTGGTATCCCTGGTGTGATGAAGCTTTCGCATTGGCGCGGCAGCTGGACAGACCCGTGCTGGTGAGCATCGGCTACAGCAGTTGCCATTGGTGTCATGTAATGGAACGAGAGAGCTTTGAGGATGCCGATGTAGCTGCTTTCATGAATGAGCATTTTATCAATATCAAAGTCGACCGCGAGGAAAGACCTGATGTTGACCATATTTATATGGAGGCTTGCCAGGCTATCAGCAGCTCGGGTGGCTGGCCGCTCAATTGCTTTGTGCTGCCCGATCGCCGGCCTTTTTATGCAGGTACTTACTACCCGCCTGCTCCTGCTTACAACCGGCCCTCCTGGATGAACGTGCTTATGCACTTGTCTAAGGCCTGGCGGGAACAGCGGGCTGAGGTGCTCGGACAGGCCGAAAAACTCATGGAGGTGATCGCCCGTGCCGGGGATGCTTTTATCGAAAATGACAACCGGCTGGCGCTGCCGGGTGGCCGGCAGCTGCACCCCGTGCTGGCTGCCAATATGTACCACGAATTGAGCCGTCGCTTCGACCGCGCACACGGGGGCTTCGGGGGGGCACCCAAGTTTCCGGGCACTATGTCGCTGCATTTTTTACTCGACTATCACTATTATACAGGCGATGCCGATGCGCTGGCGCATCTGCATTTCAGCCTCGAAAAAATGATCCGCGGGGGTATTTATGATCAGTTGGGCGGCGGCTTCGCCCGCTATGCGACTGATCAGGCCTGGCTGGTGCCGCATTTTGAGAAAATGCTCTACGACAATGCACTCCTGCTGGCCTTGATGAGCCAAGTGTATCGGACTGATCCAAGGCCGCTGTACGCACAGGCAATAGAGGAAACACTGGCTTTCACAGAGCGCGAGTTGTCGGCGCCCGACGGCGGCTTCTATGCCGCCCTGGACGCAGACTCGGAAGGTGTGGAGGGTAAGTTTTATGTGTGGGATCAGGAAGAAATAGAAGAGGTACTGCAGGACGATGCACAACTGTTCAAATATCACTATGGTGTCCGCTGGGATGGCAACTGGGAAGGCGTCAATATCCTGTGGCAGGCGCATAGCCTCGAGGAAACCGCTGCACAGTTTGGTATGTCAACAGCGGCTGTAAGCCGCCTCATCGAGGGAGCCAAAAAGCAGTTGCTCGAGCGCCGCAGTCGACGGCAGCGACCCGGACTTGACGACAAACAATTGCTGGACTGGAGCGCACTCATGGTCACCGCTTACGCAGAAGCAGCCATGGCGCTCAGTAACGATGCCTACCGACAACGGGCAGTCGATCAGTTGGCTTATCTGTTGCGTGCTTTTGCCCGACCCGACGGGGGCTTGTATCATCAGGCAACCAAAGGACAGGCACGCCAGCCGGCTTTTCTCGACGACTACGCTTTTTTGATTCAGGCATTGCTGACCGTCTACCAGCTTACGTACGAGCTGAAATATATTCAACAGGCTGTGCAGCTACTCACCTACGTCCTGGAACATTTTCTTGATGAATCGGATGGATTGTTGTACTTTACCGATCGAAATCAGTCGGATGTACCTGTGCGCAGAAAAGAACTGTACGACAGTGCTACGCCTTCCGGCAACGCAACCATGGTGCATAACTTGTTGCAATTGTCAGTGCTAACAGGCAACAGTGACTGGGGACAACAGGCCGAGCGCATGCTGCTGGCGATGTCTGCTGCAGTAGAGCGATATACGCCTTCGTTCGCACGCTGGGCACAGGCTATGCAAAAACTGGCCTGGCCGTCAAAAGAACTGGCCATTGTGGGGCCTGCTGCGCCGGAAGAAGCGCGGGCACTGCAGACTGGCTATCGGCCGGATTGTGTTGTCATGGCTGCTCGCGAAGAGCTGCCTGATTTTCCACTGCTGGCGGGTAGGTCAGTGGCAGATAAGACGGTTTTTTATGTTTGTGAGCAATATGCTTGTCGCCTCCCCGTTGAGAACAGGGAGGAGGCCTTGCAGCTGCTCAGTCAGCGCAACTTCGGGCTGCCCCAATCAGCCAGCCAATGATATGGATATGCAAATAACACATAGCAGGCTACTATGGGTGGTGCTGTCGGCACTACTCACCTCCCTCGGCTTGTCAGCTCAGCAGCCGGCGCAGTTTTCTCTGTATTTTCTGGATCCTATGCAATGGAATCCTGCCTATGCAGGCATGGGGGAAGGATTGCAGCTTACGGCCCTGCACCGGCAGCAGTGGGCAGGCCTGGAGGGCAATCCGCAGACTCAGTTGCTGAGTGCTCATGTGCCGGTTTCTTTTAGCAGGGGTGGCCTCGGCATCAGTTTGCTGCGCGATCAGCTGGGTGCCGGTAGCAAGACGGGCGGTCAGCTCAATTATACCTACCAGTTTTCGTTGGGAGAAGGCTTACTGGCAGTGGGTGGCGGACTGGCATTCAATCAATGGCAGCTGGACGGAAGGCTGCTTCGTACACCTCAGGGAGAGTATGGGCAGGTGGGACAGATAGAACACAACGATCTCCTCCTCTCTTCAGGGGTCGAAAACGGGCAGCTGCTGTCCCTGGCAGTGGGAGCGTATTACAGCAACGGACGTCTCTTCGGCGGACTGTCGGCTTCTCATGTCAATCAACCGGTAGCTACTTCCGGCAATTTTACGTATCGACAAGTTCGTGCTTTTTTCGCCAACGCTGGCTACAACCTTTTCCCGGACCGCGACTGGTCTCTTGTCCCGATGGTCTGGGTCAGAAGTGACGAAATACAAACCCAGGCGGATATTTCTTTACAGTTTGTTTACAATAATAATATTTTTGCAGGCCTTTCGTTTAGAGGGTATGATCAGCCGTCAACCGATGCAGTTGTATTGCACGCAGGTATACGGCTGAAAGAGCGAATGAGGGTATTCTATGCCTTCGATCTGCCACTGTCGGCACTGCGCGATGTTCATAATGGCTCTCATGAGATCGGCCTGACATACAACATCAACGCGGGTATCGGGCAGGCCAGGTTGCCGGCTGTTATCTATCATCCGCGCGCCAATCGCTGATAAACGAAAGGATTGGGGCAGACCGGAAAGCCGATGTGCAATGGTATCGTCAGCTGCCCGAATCCTCCAATGAAATTGAGGAAAAATTGTCGTTCCACAGTCTTTATTTGTTAAACTTTGCATTAACGGGATAAATTCTTTTGTGGAAATGCGCAAAGTTTCTACTTTTACGTTCGCTTTGAAAACCGCATTCATTCTGAAGGTAAACTCGGGTGTTAACATGAAAAGATTATTCAAAGTTTCACTGGCACTCCTGGTGATCGTGCTTTTCGGTTGTGGCCGCCAGGAAAATGGCCAGCTTATGGGCGTTATGGATCGCCCTACATGGAAGGGAGTCAATCCCTTTGGCATGGTGTATGTTCCCTCTGGTACCCTCCATATCGGGCCCAGTGATCAGGACATCACCAATACGTATATCCAGCGGCAAAAGGCTATCTCTATTGCCGGCTTCTACATGGATGATACAGAAATTACCAACAACGAGTACCGTCAGTTCGTATACTGGGTAAGAGACTCTCTCGCACACACCTATCTGGATCACTACCAGGAGACGGAAGACGGCGAGGAACTCATCGACTGGGATTATGAGATTGACTGGGAAGATGAGACACTCGAGGATCTTTACTACCAAGGCAATGACCGCTTCGCCGGCCGCCGTGAGTGGGATGTGAGCAAGTTTGTCTATGAGTATGCTTGGTATGACTGGCAGGCTGCTGCCCGCGATCGCGGACAGTCTCCCCGCAATTCATTTATCAAGAAGAAAAAGGTGAATATCTATCCCGACACTTTGGTGTGGGTGAGAGATTTCACGTATTCTTACAATGAGCCCATGGCTCGTAATTACTTCTGGCACCCGGCATTCGATGACTATCCGGTAGTGGGCGTAAACTGGCACATGGCCAATGCATTCGCTTACTGGCGTACGTTGCTGTGGAGCACTTACGAGAAGACAAGCGGCTCAGGCATTATTTCCGAAGACTTCCGTCTCCCTACCGAGCAGGAGTGGGAATATGCTGCCCGCGGCGGACACGATCTTTCGCCTTATCCCTGGGGTGGTCCTTACATTCGCAATGCCAAGGGTTGCTTGCTGGCCAATTTCAAACCCGGCCGCGGTAACTATCCCGAGGATGGTGGCCAGTACACAGTGCGCGCTGATGCATACAACCCCAACGATTATGGCTTGTACAATATGTCCGGCAACGTGGCAGAATGGACAAGTACTGCTTTCTACGAAAATGCCTACTCTTTCGTTCATGACCTGAATCCTGACATCCGCTACGATGCTAAGGACAGTGATCCTGAAACGTATAAGCGTAAAGTTATTCGCGGGGGCTCCTGGAAGGATATTTCTTACTTCCTTCAGACGGGTACACGCAACTGGGAATTCCAGGATACTACTAAGTCCTATGTAGGTTTCCGCTGCGTGCTGACGTTCCAGGGTCGTTCCATTAACGATTTTTAGCATTCCCTTTTGACGCAGGGTCACCGGTAAGCTTCGCTTACAGCTGTACCTGCGCTCTCAGCGACAGCAATTGCAGGGTGATTGCAGCGTGGTTGGAGGTGTCTTCTTCGTGAGAGGAGGAAAAATTCGATGAGGCTGACAAAGGGGGGCTTTGCTAAAAAACATATTAAATCTTCATTCTCTAATTCATCTTAAAGTAAACGGTGACATGAGTTTTTTGAAATCCAAAGGGTTTAAGTACTTCAAGAATCTGCTTATCGGTGTGGGTGCATCTGCTGTACTCGTCGGTGCTTTGGCAAAAATTCAGTCTTGGGAAGGTGCCGATCTTCTGCTGACAGTAGGTATGTTGGTCGAAGCAGGTCTGTTCTTCTTCCTGGGCGTGATCGGTCCTGAGCCTGATTACTACTGGAACAAGTTGTATCCGGGATTGGATGACTATCATGCCAATTTACAACCGCTTACAGATGGTCCGTCAACTTCGGCTAAAAACCAGGTGCCACAGCTCAACGGCGAGGTTGTTGAAAAGCAACTGGGTGGTATGTTGGCAGAGCTTCAGGTGATGTCCAAGAGCATGTCAAGCCTGAAGGCACTGCAGGAAGTTGATTTCTCAGGTACGGGCGATCAGATTAAGGCTATGACCAACTTCTATGCTAAGCTCAACGAGGCTATGTCAGATCTGTCTGATTCGGCTGAGCAGACTAAGCAGTATAAGGATCAGTTGGGCGAGCTGAACAAGAACATCGCGTCACTGAACAATGCTTACAGCGCACTCGGTTCTGTCTACGGTAATATTATCAGTGCAATGTCTGGCATTCGCCAGTAAGGTATGGCATTCTTTCATCAGAATGTAATTGGTAAACATTAAAAAAATTACTCATGTCCATACCAAAGGAGCCGCGGCAGTTAATGATCAACATCATGTATCTGGTGTTAACTGCCATGCTCGCGCTTAACGTTTCTGCTAAGATTATCAATGCATTTTTCGTAATTGATAAAGGTATCAAGGGATCCAACAGTGTCATCGAACAGTCCAATTCGTTGGTTCTTCGTGGTTTGGAGGCTAGTGTACAACAGGATCCTGAGAAGTATGGCAGTCTTTTGACTACTGCCAACGATGTACAAAAGCTTTCTAAGGAGTTCAATAGCTATGTGTCCGGCCTGCTCAACGAAATGGTTGAGGGTTCAGGTGGCATGTATCCCGACAATGACGAGGTGCATCCAGGTCAGCCTAAGGGCTATAAGAATAAGGATATCACAACGCGCATTCTCGTAAACGATGGCAAAGGCGATGATCTGGAAAAGAGAATCGTTGAAACCCGCAATCAGTTGTTGCAGAAGGTTCGTGCTTTGGTCGGAACACCCGGTACGCAGATTACCGAGGAAACGATTAAGGAGCTCGAAAATTCAATTACACTCGGTGTAAGCGATGACTGGAAGCGCGATAAAAAGGCGGTAAGCTGGTCGCACTTCACGTTCAACCAAATGCCACTGGCCAGCGTTTTCCCGCTTTTCAGTAAATTTCAGAACGATATGAAGAGCTCTGAGGCTGCTGTCCTCAATTATCTCGCCAGCCAGGTGGGTGCTACTTCTTTCAAGGTAGATGATTTTATTCCTATCTCTTCTGCTGTGAAGAGCTATATCATCGCCGGTGAAGAGTATCAGTCTGAAATTACCATCGGTGCCAGTTCTAAGTCGGTACAGGAAAACATGTTAGTAACAGTAAACGGTACTGGTGTGCGTGTGGAGGATGGTATCGCTAAGTTTACGGAGCGCCCAACCAATACGGGTGTGCGCAAGTACAACGTTGGTATCACCATCGTTAACCCGACGACGGGTGAAAAGAAAACCTATACAAAGGAGTTCGAATACGAGGTGGGTCGCCGTTCTGTAACGGTTGCTGCCGAGGCAATGAACGTATTCTACATTGGTGTAGATAACCCGATCTCAGTATCTGCTGCGGGTGTATCTTCCAACCAGCTTCAGGTGTCCGGTGCCGGTTCGGGTATCTCCTTGAAGCCTAACGGCGTTGGCAAGTATATCGCCAACGTATCTACACCGGGTGTTGCTAAAATCACGGTTACGGGTGGCGGGCTTACACCTACTACTTTTGAATTCCGTGTCAAGCGCATTCCCGATCCGCAGGCTCGTTTGTCCAACAGTGCCGGTGGTGCCATTGGCTCTGGTGAGATGAAAGCGCAGGGTGGGGTAGGTGCTTTCCTCGACAACTTCGACTTCGATGCTAAGTGTGAAGTAGTGGGCTTCGTACTCTCTTATCAGGCTAAGCGCCAGGATTTGGTGGAGGTTACCAACGTTGGTGCTCGCTTCGGTGATTCGGCTCGCCGACTGCTGGACCAGGCTCGTCCTGGTGATGCTTACTACTTTGACAACGTTAAGGCCAAGTGTCCGGGTGATCAGAACTCTCGTCTGATCAACTCTATGGTCTTTAAGATTCGCTAAGAAAGAGGTCGGTTGCATTGCTGCAATTCCTCGTTCTCTGTGCGTTATTTGAATGTTATGCTGTACTACATCAGCAGCTTATGCGTTAATGAATAGAGGTTTTTCCGCCGGAAGTGTATTCCGGCGGAATCAACCTCACAATCTTTTCTGTTGAGGTTTTTTTGTAAAATGCTGTTAAATTCTTACTTCATGAAAATCGCTCTGAAATTAACGGTAATGTCGCTGATGCTGGGCAGTTCGCTCGCTGTTTGGGCTCAGCTCCCGTCCAATATCTCCATGATGACGGAGGCGGGTGAGTCTCAAACACCTACAGACCTGCCATTGGATGATATTGTTCAGCGTCGCACCATCGCTGAGAAGCCACCTCTGTCTTACGATCCTGTAAGGGAGCCGGACATCCTTTTCGAGAAAAGGGTATGGCGGGTCATTGATATTCGCGAGAAGATGAACCAGCCTTTTGCTTATCCTAAGAGAAGGTTCTTTACGATCCTTCAGGAAGCGGCTGAGAATAAAGAAATCAGGGTTTTCGAACCCACAACGGATGGTGATTTCGAAAAGGCGCTGTCGCCCGATGAGGTTAGTGCTATCGGTGCTTCAATCGATACGATCACTACCTTCGATCCTATCACCTACGAAGAGGTTCCCAAAATCGTGCGCAATGAGTTGAATCCCGATGACGTTCTGCGCTTCCGTATCAAGGAGGTGTGGTTCTTTGACGAGGAGTCTTCGAGATTGCAGGTCAGAATTCTGGGCATCGCTCCTTTGCTGGATGTAAAAGATCCTGGCACCAACGAATCAAGGGGAGAGAGACCATTGTTCTGGGTCTACTATCCGGAAGTCCGCGATGTGCTCGCTAAAGAGAAGTCTTACACGGTAGGTAACGACTCATCTCCGCTGACATGGGAGGATATCTTCGAAATGCGTTACTTCTCCAGCTACATCGTCAAGGAGTCTAACGTACGTGATCGTCGTTTGCAGGATTATGTAGAGGGTGTCGATCGCCTGCTGGAGGCTGATCGCATCAAAATGGAACTGTTCAATCGCGAGCACGACCTTTGGGAGTATTAATCTCCTGTAGGTGCTGTCTGGTTAATAATTAACCGACAACAAAGAGCCGTTAATAATTTTCATCGTAAAATTATTAACGGCTCTTTGTTTTATTACAACACTAACAATATGTCTGCCGGCTTCATCGCATATACATCCAGGCTGTCTGGTAGCTGTCAGCTTTGTCACAGTAGTCGATGAAGGCGCTGTAGAAGGAGTCCGCACCGATGGTGGCACTGTCGCCAACAACGACCAGCTTCATGCGTGCTCGTGTCATGGCTACATTCATACGTCTGTAGTCTGATAAAAAGCCTATATCGTTTTTATTATTGCTGCGTACAAGACTGATATAGACGACATCGCGTTCCTGTCCCTGATAACCATCGATGGTTTGTACGATGAGGTTGAGGGGGGATAGTACGGGATCTGCTGCAATATGCTTTTGCATATGCAACAGTTGTTCCTTGTAGGGTGAAAGTATGGCAATAGAGGGAAGTTCGTGATCCTGATAATAGCCTATGAGCTGATACAGGTGCTCACAGACGATCAAAAATTCGGCGGGGTTGAATTTGCTATGGTAAGCAGGGTGCTGTTGTTCTTCAAACCCACAGCCGGCGGTGTCAATGAACAGCAACGGGGATTCAATTTCGTAGGTTAGTTGCCTGTTTTGAACCGCCTCCGCTGCTTGCAGTTGGTTGCCATAGAAATACTGATTGCTGAACCCCATGATTCGATGGTGCATGCGGTACTGTACCTTGAGCAGACTGGTTGCTTCTGCTTGCAGCCCAATCAGGCGTTCCATAAGACTGATATGAAGGCCTGCTTTTCGGGCGCGCTGCGACTTGACGGTAGGGGGGAGTTGATACGGATCACCTGCCAGCACGACTCTTTGGGCCAGGCAGACGGGGATCCAGCTGGCGGGCTCTATGGCCTGGGCTGCTTCATCAATGAAAACAGTCGAAAAGGTACGTCCTTCCAGTACGGGATGAACAGCGCCTACAAGGGTAGCAGCGATAACCTGCGTGGTAGAAAGTAGCTGGTCGATGACGCGTTTTTCCAGCTGGTCTGCCCAGGCAGCCAATTCGCCCGCTTCTTTGTAGAGCGCCTTTCGCTCTTCACGCTCTTGCTCCCCAAAATTGCGGCGATACCGCCGGGCTTTACGGCGAGCTTCGGCTGCCTGGATCCTGATTTTTTTGATGGTTTTTGTTTCCGGATGCTGTGCTACCTGAAAATCTAGGGAATGCCGGGCTATGTGCTCGTCGATTCTTGAAAGATTGCCTATTCGCACTACAGATACACCTGCTTCTGCCAGTCGCTCGGTCAGAAGATCAACCGCCGTATTGCTGGGGGCTGTCACCAATATATTTTTCTCCGTTTGGGACAGGATTTTTACGGCTTCCACCAGGGTTGTTGTTTTGCCGGTACCCGGCGGACCATGAACGATGGCAAGATCTCTGGCGTGCAGTATCATGTCAATAGCCTGTTGCTGGGAGCTGTTGAGCTCCGAAGCCGGATAGGTATAGGTGTGGGCGGGAAAGAAACGGGCAGGCTGCTGCCCACACAGGATGTCGCGCAATTCGGCTATGCGACCGGAACGAGCCTGCAGCAGGGTCTGCAGGGCTTTTTCCATTTCGAGATATGTACGCTCATCAAAGGCGATCTCTACACCGATCATACCCAGCGACACCCATTCCGGCAGGTCAGAGCTGTTGAGAATGACCTTCATCCGGTTGCGGTCGACATATTGAATAACGCCGGCTGCTGTAGGTTCTTTAACTGCCGGCTGTTGGCTGAACAGTTGTACAGAAGCTCCAGCCCTAAGCGTATCGGGTTTACTTTGCTTTTGACTGCGCTCCAGCAGCAGGTAGGCCCGGTTGCCAATGGCATAGCCTGTTTTGATGACTTGTAGCGGAAACCAGCAGTAACCTTCTTTGACTTTTTCCTCCAGCGACAGGCGCTGGAGAATATTTCGATGCTGTTCGAAATCTTCCGATTTTTCGAGCTGCAGTATTTCTCGCAGTTTGTGTATGTGTTCCGTCCGTGAATCAGTGGATGACATGTGTTGTTATGCGTTAATTTCCATAAATATGGTTACTTGCTATTGCGTTTTTATATATCTTTGCACTCGCCTTGCTGAGCCCGGGTGGTGGAATAGGTAGACACGCAGGACTTAAAATCCTGTGACCGTTGAGGTCGTACGGGTTCGATTCCCGTCCCGGGTACTATTTGTTGCATCTGCCGTTATTATGGCAGATTTCACGTCGTTTATCAAGTAATGAGTCAACTCGCAGAGTGTGACTCTTTTTTTTGCCCTTGCGGAAAAGCCTAATAAAAATACTGTCTGCCGGCCCGGGCCGGCAGACAGTATTTTTAAACAGTCTCGATACGAGTACATGTTTGTAAGTGTCTTCTGCTTTTTCCACTACCAGGAGAACGTAAGCCCGATGCTGGGCAGTACCGGCAGCTGGTTGACGCGGTTGTTGGTAATACGGTCAACAAAGAATACATTCTGACGATTGTATACATTGGTCAAGCTGAAGATAGCGTCGATAGCGCTGTTTTTACTGAGTTCAAAATGCCGCTTGAGCGAAAAATCAAGGCGGTGGAAGTAGGGAAGTCGCCCTCCGTTGCGGGTGCCTGACAGCAGAACACCAAGATTGTTATTACCCGTAAGGAAGTTGGTCAGCAAGGGAGAATTCTGGAGGTCTACACCCTGATAGAACCCTTGTGTCTGGGTAAAAGGAAAGCCTGAACCCAGGTTCCAGCGTGCACTGGCTTCCCACTGTTTTTTAGGACCCATATTGTAGGTCATGAGCAGGTTGACGTTGTGGCGACGGTCGAAGTGAGTAGGAAACTCCTGAAAACCATCATCGCGGCGCACATGCCCCCAGGAGTAGGTCGACCAAAGATAGAATCGATCGGCTAAGTACTTATAAGAAACATCAATACCGTAGGCGGTGCCAGTCTCCGTGATAAAGTTGGGGTCACTCGCTTTCTCTTTATTGCGATTGATAGCGATGAGCTGATTGAAATCTTTGTAATAGCCTTCGATATTGAGTGTCGAGAAGCGGTTAATATCAAGCTCAAAGCCGACAACACCATGGAGTGCGTGCTGCAGGCGGTCTTCTGCCGCAATATTAGAAGCCGGACGGTACAATAGTTCTTCCGGGCCGGCGAGGAAACCTATGAAAAAGTTGACGATATCGAGGTCGTTGACGGTACCTATCAGGTTTTGCGAGTATACACCTCCGGCCAATTTGAAGCGCAGCCAATCTGTTGCATTGTATTTTGCACCAAAGCGAGGCTCAAAGGAGGCCGTATTTTGAGAGGCATAAAATTGGGCGCGTATGCCTGGCTCGATGATCAGGTTGCCGATTATTTGCTTATATTTCAGATAGCCCGAAATTTCGGTGGTAAAATCAAGCTGGCTAAAAGTAAGCCCGCGGAAATTCTGAAAGCTGAAGTCGGTATTGAATCCGTTGAACTCAAACCCGTAGTTAATCTGGTTGGATCGACCGAAATAAGCAAAGTTGAGCAGCACATTGTAGGTGCTGATCTGGCTGGAGCGCGGGGCCCCATTGTTTTCACTAAGCGTAATAAGGTAATCGGAATAGGAGATCGTTCCGTCCATGATGACATTCGAGTTGGGGGGAATGAGTGTAAAGCTGGCACCACCGCCTGTATTTTTCCATCCCAGATCAGCTACACCGCTGATAGCAAAACGATCATTGAAATTGAAGCCGAAGAAATCCACCTTGCTGCCATTACCGGCGTTCAGGCTAAATTTGCCATAGAAATCAGAAAAACTGAAAGGAAGCCCTAAGTCCTGCGGGCGGAAAGTAGAATCGCCACCTCCGAGGTTGTAGAAATTGGTATCAACAGCATATTGATACAGGAACTTGGAGGTCTGATCGAGGTATGAGTGTTTGGCTGTCAGCAGAAAGCTGCTGCTGGCACCGGTCTCCGGATCCATCGCTTTTATCGGACCTTCAACCAACCCTTTCACCTGAAAGGGGCTTGCAGAAGCAAGACCGGCAAACCGCTTTTTATTCCCTTCTCTGGTGCGTATGTCTACTACAGCAGATATACGCCCCCCATATTCTGCATTAAATCCACCGGTATATACATCAACCGAACGGATGGTCTCTGTTTCAAAAACGGAAAAGAAGCCAATGGAATGGAAGGGGTTGTAGATCGTCATGCCATCGAGCAAAATCTTATTCTGCACAGGAGAGCCGCCCCTGATATACACCTGCCCGCCCTGGTCGCCGGAAACAACTATACCTGGCAGTACCGGCAGGTACTGGGCGATATCGGCTTCTCCACCAGTAGAGGGCAGTGCCCGAATTTCTTTGGCCGTAACCGTAACTTTGGAGACTTGCACATCGGAGCGCGCTTGTTCGCGTGAGGCAGATACGCTGACGGTCTCGAGATCTACTGCAGATGGATTCATGCTCAGGCGCTGGTAGATAATGGCGCCTGCTTTAAGGTCAATGCTGACAAGCAGACTGTCGTAGCCAATATAGGTTGCTACAATCTTATAATTTCCCGGTGCTAAGTCTCCCAAAGTGAAGAAACCGTTTTCATCTGTGTTGGTACCCTGCGTACTTCCCAGGATTCGCACATTGCCGAAGATGATGGGCTCTCCTGTCTCACTATCAAGAACATTCCCGCGTATTACACCCTTTTGTGCTTGCAGCAGCGAGGCGCAGCCTAACAGCACAAGTGTTACAATAAATAATTTGATTTTCATGTTGACTACTGGTCTGAATTTCCACATTGGTGAGGCGCAAAGATAATCCTAAATAAGGCCAATGCCAAAGGTATTATTGTCGCTTGGCTGCAAAACAGCGTACGCAGGCTGCTTAGCTATCCGGACACTACCGGCTTTTTCGGCCTGTATCATTCAGGTTTGCCATAAAATGACGGGCCACGCCCAATGGTTTGAGGGAGTGTTGTTTTTTTGACTGGTGCTGTGCCATGCGCCGGTCAATATCCTGTAAAAGGTGGAGGGCATCCAGTATGTAGGGACCTTTGTTGAGCATGGCACACTCTGCCCGGACAGAAAGGACAACGTCGGAAATCTCGGCTCTTGAGGCAGCGCCTTTTGTCACCAGGTTTTCCAGTATTTGGGTAGCCCAGATGACCGGTACATGGGCTGCTTCGCACAACCACATCAGTTGCTCCTGTACTTCGGCTATGCGGATAAAGCCGAGTTCTACGGCCAGATCGCCCCGGGCGATCATGAGTCCCACCCTGGGGCTGCGCATCGCTCTGAGCAGTATGGTTGGCAGATTGTTGAAGGTCTCTTGTGTCTCCACTTTTATGATGATACCAATGTCAGGTTTGCCCAGCTTGTCCAGTTGTTCCTGTAAAATTTCTATATCCTGTTCCTTTCGTACGAAGGAGAGTCCCAGCATATCTGCATTGGCACAGACGAGCGGCAGATTGTCGAGATCCGCCTGTGTGAGCGCTGGCAACCGAAGTTGTGTTTCCGGCAAGTTGATGCCTTTGCCGGCAAAAAGTTTGTCTTTGTCATGCATGACGCTCGTGATGCGCACACGCACACCTGCGGCATGCACTTCTTCAATAAGGCCACCAAATTTGCCGTCGTCAAACCAGATGGTGTGGCCGACCTTCAGATCGTCCAGTACTTCGGGCAGGCTGATGCTGATACTTCCCGGCTGCAGTTGTTCCTTATGGCTTCCCCACACAGGCAGGCTGGCAGGCTGCTGCTGGCGGACGAGATCGAGCTGATCACCTACCCGCAGACGTATGAAGCCTCGCTTTGATTTACCTTTTTTAGTCAACCTGGCAGGTATCTCACCCGTGCGGATTTTGGGCCCCTGCAAATCCATGTACAGCAGCACTGGTTTGCTGGTTGCTGCTTCTGCTTGTCGAAGGTTGTGAATCATCCTGAGCCAGTCGGAGGGACTGTCATGGCTGGTATTGATGCGGGCCACTTTCATGCCTGCCAGCAGAAGCTCCTGTACAAATTGGGGGTCTTCGGCTGCCCGCAGTGGCAGTGTGACCATGAGCCGTGTATGTCCGGGGTAGTCCTCCGGACCAAACAACTGCAGGGTGTTGGAAATAAGTTGCGCCCGGCTGCGGGGCGGGTGGGTGGCCAGCGCTTCTTCCTCCCGGTCGAGCGATTCGCTGTCGCCACCATTGAGCAACCGAAGCAGAAAAAGGATGTTTTCTACATTTACCCGGGTGTACCTTTCCGAATGGCTGAGCGATGACAAGCCCAGTGAGGAGAGCTGGTACTGGAGTTCCTGTAGATCGAAAGATCGCAAAGCCAGGTAGTGGATGAGATTCCGGCTACTTTCGTGGTAGTGGGGCTGTACCTTGTCGGTGTACTGCTGAAAGTGTCGCTCAGCCTTCAGCATAGAGCGCCGTATATTGGTCAGCGTTGCGAGCAGGGGTTTTATGGTAATCATATTTTCCATGGAACGCTTGGAAGTTTTGGTCGTAAGTTGCTGCTGTAAAATTATTATTGTTTCTCAACAGCGGCCTACTGGTTTTTGACACGGCTTCATTCTTACTAATTGCATCGATTGACATCAGATACGACAACAAAAGTCGCTAAAGAATGTCATTCTGTTGGAATTTTTTGGTTCAACAGGCCGAAAAGTAAAAGAAAATACCCGAATGCTGCAAAATTATGGAGTAAAACAGAAAACCGGCCAAAGTGTATGCATGCTGGTTTGTACACCAGACTGGGTAGAGGTCATGGCAGGCTGTTTTTCGTCGAAAATGCAGCCGGAAAACCCGGCCCCGGATGAGCCAAAGAAAAAACCCGGGAGATAATGACAAATGTTAACCCTGTATAAAATTTAATGTCGGACATTTGGCAGTTGATACAACAGAGCAACATAAATATCACAGATAATGTGTATTTTATACATCTCAAAAGGTGTTTGGCTACAGTAAGCCTAAAAATATTTGGATGCTCTGCTTGATTTAGCTGAATATATGGGTAAATTTACGCCACATCACAGCCACGCTGCTGTTAGTTGCTTGACCATCGCTCGTCTCTGGATCTGCCAACTGCTGCAGCCTAATAATTATTACGCACATGATCTCTGTAGTAGTACTCTGTTTTGTCATTGGATATCTCGCTATCGTTTTCGAGCATCCACTGCGACTGGACAAATCTGTTTCCGCTTTGTTAATGGGGTCACTCATTTGGGCGTTGGTTGCCATCGGTTATGGCAGCGGTACTTTGTCCATTGTTGATTACCATGATCACATCTTCAGTCTGGGTGCAGCCGGGACAGAAGGAGGCAGTTTGGAAAATCTCACAGAAGTGCTGTTTCATCATTTTGGGAAGACTGCGGAAATATTAATCTTTTTGATTGGCGCCATGACCATCGTCGAACTCATCGACTTGCATCGGGGGTTCGAGGTGCTGAAAGGCATGGTGAAAACTAGGAGTAAGATCAAGCTGCTTTGGATTGCGAGTGCCCTGGGCTTTATCCTGTCTGCCATAATCGACAATCTGACAGCTACCATCGTACTGGTCACCTTGTTGCGCAAGCTTATCCCTTCCCGCAATGAACGTCTCATGTATGCCAGCCTTATCATCATTGCTACCAATGCCGGTGGTGCCTGGTCGCCCATAGGGGATGTTACGACTACTATGCTCTGGATTGGCGGTAAAGTGACTACGGGAGGGCTCATCATTCACCTGGTGATTCCGTCTTTGGTCTGCGCGCTTGTTCCCTTGCTGATTGCAGGCTGGATGCCTGAATTCAAAGGCGAAATAACACCTGAAGAGGGTGGAGGCGATGTCAGGACACTCAAGTCCAGCCGTACCTTGCTCGTTGTAGGGCTGCTGGGTATTATCTTCGTTCCCATATTCAAGACCATCACCCACCTGCCTCCTTATGTGGGCATGATGCTGAGTTTGTCCATTGTCTGGTTGGTAGCGGAGTATATTAAGCCGGAAGACAACTTCAACGAAGAGAACCGCAAGCACTATTCTGGTCATCAGGCACTTTCCCGTATAGAGTTGACCAGCATTTTGTTTTTCCTGGGAATTCTGATGGCCGTGGCAGCGCTGGAGTCGGCGGTTATCAATGGGATGGGCACACTTCGCTATCTGGCTGAGCAGCTCAATGAGGCGGTGCCCAATACAGATTTGGTCGTCATCATGCTGGGTTTCCTGTCCGCAGTCATCGATAATGTTCCGCTGGTGGCAGCTAGTATGGGTATGTACGATTTGCCTGCAGACAGCAAGCTTTGGCAGTTCATTGCCTTCACAGCGGGTACGGGGGGCTCTATGCTCGTCATTGGTTCTGCGGCAGGCGTAGCGGCTATGGGCATGGAGAAAATTGACTTTATCTGGTATCTTCGCAAGATAAGCTGGTTGGCCCTGGTCGGTTTTATTGCCGGTGCCCTGACCTTCCTTGCGTTGTATCCTTTTCTGCCGATTCATTAATCTAACCAATACGCGATGTCAGGCAGATTCACACTGCTGGTGATGGCCGTCGTTTTTTGTTGTGCGCTGTCATTATCTTCTTGCAGCAAGTGGAAATCCTACCAGCTGCAGGGGCAGTGGCAAGGCGTGCGGCTACTGGAAGGTAAAGATTCAGTGGCTGTAGATCCTTCATTAATTAAGCTAAGCATAGATAAAGATTCCTACTCGTTCAGCAGCACCCTGAACTATCGGGAAGAGGGTAGCTGGCGACTTGAGGATGATGTATTATACACCACCAATAAGCTGGTTGAAAACCCTTACGAAAAAGCCGTTTACATCCTGCAGCTAAAGCGCAACACGCTGGTGCTATGGATGATGGACGATGGTAAGGAGCGTGTACTCAGCCTGCGTCGCCGAGACTGATGTGCCTCGCCGACGCAGGTTTCTGACTGCGGGAAGTTGCAGAAAAGCGCCCACAGCCAACGAGAAACAGAGCGTGTTCAATGCTTTTTGCCGGAGACAGGCACTGATTGTCGTCTCTCGCGTCACTGGTCACGGTTACCGGACTGAAAAAGAGCAGGCTGTCTGCAAAAGAACTGTTTGGGAGCCGGCAAACAATCCCGATACGCGCTTATCGCTGGCGGCCAAAACGATAGCCAAGACTAAAGAGCAGTCGATTGGCCTGCTGGCTGAAGGGGTAGGTTTTTCCAAAAAAGTTGAAGTGGTCGCCGTAGCGGCTGAAGTTCCCCTCATAGCGCAGGTCAATCATAAATTTCCACAAATCAATGCCCAGTCCTGCCTGCCAGCCCAGGGTCAGGGAGGTGAAGTCCTGCTGATAGCCGCTGAAATTTTTCAGATCGGTGGCTGATTGCAGGAATATATGTCCTACGGGACCAGCCATAAAACGGAAGGGCTTGTAAGAAAGGCCTATCAGCACCGGGATATCAAGGTATTGGTATTTTTCAGAAAACAGCGTATCGAAGGTGCTGCTGATATCGCGCAGCTGGTAATCGGCCCTGTTGGAGTTGAGGAGCACCTCCGGCTGTAGCAGGAACTTACCCAGTTTTGCCTGCATGACGAGCCCTGCGTGCACGCCATAGCGAGCATTTTTAACGCCTAGTCGCAGGTTATCTATACCGTTTTGGTCAAGAATCGACAATACCTGGTTGTTGAGGCCTGTTGTACTAATCCCACCGCGGAATCCAATGTTGACCTGTGCGCCTATTTGCTGCGTTACGGCCAGTAAAACGCACAATAACAGATAATTGATGTGTTTCATACCTATGCAATTGAGGCCGCAAAGTTCTACTTTTCAACTGAAAATTTCGTCATTCGGCAGAAAAAAGCTATGTTTGTTTTTTAAGAGTGTATTCATGATTTTCGGATTGTATCCAAAATGATTGTATTTCATGTGTTTTACCTTTTTTCGTCAGCTAATACTGGCTGAACACAGGGAAGGACAGGTAAGCAGTGGAAAAGTCATCATTTTTGTCTGCAACAGAAATTTGCGAATTAGCTCCAATCGGTTGTTAAGCTGCATGAAGCAGTCCGGCTGCCGGTGTTTGAGAGTATGTAATCACCATTATGATGAATATCGTTCAGGCTGCCTTCAAGGGCAGTTTTCCGCAAGCCCGACTGATGCCTGAGGGCGACTGGCCCGAGTTTGCATTTATCGGTCGTTCCAATGTCGGCAAATCCTCGCTAATCAACTTGCTGACCGACAGAGACGAGCTGGCCCACACCTCAGCGAAACCCGGCAAAACACAATCAATCAACGTATACCTGATCAATGATGCATGGACATTGGTTGATTTGCCCGGATACGGCTATGCACGCGTCTCCAAGACTATGCGCAAGCGCTTCGGGCAGCTGATTGAGGATTATATACGCAACAGCCGCCGGCTTGCTTGCTTGTTTGTGCTGGTGGATGCCAACATTGCTCCGCAAAAACTGGATATCGATTTTATCAATTGGCTGGGACAGAACGGGGTACCTTTTTGCCTCGTGTTTACCAAGACAGACCGGCAGAAGCCGCCCCTGATTGATGAAAATATTGAGCGTATCAAAGCAAGCCTGCTGGAATATTGGGAGGCGCTGCCGCCCATGTTTGTGACAAGCGCTGCCCAGCGGACAGGCCGGGAGGAGCTCTTGACCTATATTGCACAGACAGCTAAAGAGATTGCCGATGCCAGTTAGGGTATAGGAGAAGTATACCCCTGCTTCTTGTACTGATTTGTAACATCCGTTTCTACTTTTCCGCAAAACAGTCCCCATGTCGGTCCAACCCAATAATCATCGCAAGGTTTACCCACAGCTGATCGAGCATATCGAAGACTGGCCAATCTACCGGCTCAGTGAAGACCGTAGACAGTTTATCAAAGAAATAGAAGCATTTACTTTCAACCGCCTGAGCAAAGGGTCTCCTTCGGATCTGAGCGATATGATTGCAAAGACGATCTATCAGGAGCGCATCCGTATGAAGGAAGAGCCCTGGAAGGTTGATCCTCCGCAGGACAAACAGCTGTGGAGTCGAATCCGCAAGCGGCTGCTTACGCAGTCGCTCGATAAGGAGCCCGAAAAGGCTATCAAGGTCAATGAGGAGCTGCTGGCTGCTATCATCAATCGCTATGCCGAGGAGATTGTAGGCACTTTTCGCATCAGCACCTTCCTCTTTGCCCGCCGCTTTCTTACGTTTTTTTTCACCCGACTGCTCAACACAGCGGCAGCCCGCAGCCTGATTAGCAGTAAATTTCGCCTGCGGGACCGCCTGATTGTGGAAGGCCAGCTGGATGAGATCCGCGCTCTCATGCACAAGGGTACGGTGGTGGTGGTACCTACGCATTTTAGCAACCTCGACTCCATTTTGGTGGGCTTCGCTATGGATACGGTACTTGGGCTGCCTTCTTTTAGCTATGGTGCCGGGCTCAATCTGTACAATACGGGCTATACAGCCTATTTTATGAACCGACTTGGTGCTTATCGCGTTGACCGCCGCAAAAAAAATCCAATCTATCTCGAGACGCTCAAGTCTATGAGTAAATTGTCTATCGAGCGGGGCGTCAATACGCTTTTCTTTCCGGGGGGGACGCGCTCCCGTTCCGGCAGCCTTGAGAAAAAGCTCAAACTGGGGCTGTTGGGGACGGTGGTGGAAGCCCAGCGATCACTTTTTATGGCCGGCAAGGATCAAAAGGTGTTTGTGGTTCCGCTTGTGCTCAGCTATCACTTCGTGCTCGAGGCGCAATTTTTGATCGAGCAACAGCTCCGCATTATGGGTAAGGAGCGATACATACGGGCTAAAGATGCCTTTTACAGCCCCTGGAGCGTGCTGAAATTTGCCTGGCAGGTTTTTTCCCGCGAAAATGATATTGTCCTGTCCTTCGGTCAGCCGCTGGACGTTCTTGGCAATCGGGTAGATGCCGACGGGGTCAGTTACGACGGGCGCAACCAGCAGGTAGATGTGCGTGAATATTTCATGGACGGTCGTCAGGTCAATGAAAATCTGCAGCGGGAAACTGAGTACACCAAGATTCTGGCTGAGCGCATCGTCGAACGATACCACAAGGACAATATTGTGCTTTCAAGTCATCTCGTCGCTTTCATCGCTTTTCAAATTTTGGCCAAACAGAATCCACGCCTGGATTTGTACGGGCTGTTGCGCCTGCCGACAGATGATTTTTCAATACCTTACGAACTGATGAGAGAGGTGACGGCCAAGCTCATAGAAGTGCTGAAGCACAAGGCTGATCACGATCAACTCAAGCTGTCACCAGCCCTGATGGCTTCGACTGACGAGCTCATCCGCCATGGTATTGACCACCTGGGCAACTATCACGTGGCCAAGGCGCTGCGCTTCCACAAGTCCGGGGAACTTGTCAGTGACGATTTCCGGCTGCTTTACTACTATCACAACCGACTTGATAACTACGGCTTGGACAAATATATCCAGCTTCCTGAAACTGCAGCCGTTTCAGGGGTTTAGTTTCGCGCATATCCTGCTGTCTGACAGTATATATTCACCCACTAAATGCCATCAGCCAAGTGAAGTACTATATTATCTTCGATCTGGAAGCAACCTGTTGGGAGAATCGCCCCGACTCAATGACACAGGAGACGATCGAAATTGGCGCAGTAAAGCTCAACTACTATGGTGAGCTCGAATCCACTTTTTGCCGTTTTATCAAACCTGTTATTCATCCGCAATTATCCTATTTTTGCCAGCAGCTGACGACCATCAGCCAGTCGGATGTCAACAAAGCTTCTACTTTTCCATCTGTCATCGAGGCTTTTCAGGACTGGATCGACATCTACGATGAGGATTATCTGTTGTGCTCATGGGGGCAATTTGATGCCCGGCTGCTGCGCCAGGATTGCCGGCTGCACCGGCTGGAGGACGACTGGCTCGACTACCACATCAACCTGCGGCAGCAGTATACCGACCTCAAACGCCTGACCCGACGCCGCGGTCTGCGCGCCGCGGTAGAAGCAGAAGGTTTTGAATTTACAGGCCAGCACCATCGCGCCATAGACGATGCGATCAACCTCGCCAAAATTTTTGTAAAATACCTCGACAGCTGGCAGCACTAAGGCTGCAACTGTGCACAGGCAGACAGGGGCTAAGCACGTTCGGAACTTTTTGCCTAAGGCAAAAAGCGCTTCTTTACAGTTTGTTGCCTGTTGCAGGCGTACAGACAGTGCTGCCCGATCCAAAGAACGGGCAAGCCTGCACCCCCCTCGGCGGAATGAGCCCGGCTAAGCGCTCCTAGCTAGTCTTATGGTAGGCGTGATACCAGGCAACAAAATTGCGTATACCTTCGCGGAGTGTGTGGCTGGGGCGATAGTTGAAATCTTCAACCAGAGCCGTAACATCTGCAAAAGTAGTTTCTACATCCCCCGGCTGTATAGGCTGATAATCCTTGACAGACTCCTGTCCCAGCGCCTGCTCGAGCTCAGCAATAAAATCCATGAGCGGCATAGGACTACCGGCGCCAATATTGTACACGCGGTAAGGAGCTGTCGAAGCCGATGGATCAGGGTGGTGACCATCCCAGTCAGCCTTGCCGGCCGGGGGGCGCTGTGCACAGTGCACAATACCCTCAACAATGTCATCTATATAGGTGAAATCGCGTTGCATGCGGCCATAGTTGAACACTTGTATGGGCCTGCCGGCCAGTATGGCATCGGTGAAAAGGTAGGCAGCCATGTCGGGCCGCCCCCAGGGGCCGTAAACAGTGAAAAAGCGAAGCCCGGTGGTGGGA
Source organism: uncultured Saprospiraceae bacterium (assembly GCA_964441755.1). Classification (GTDB taxonomy): domain Bacteria; phylum Bacteroidota; class Bacteroidia; order Chitinophagales; family Saprospiraceae; genus JAUMBM01. The sequence continues at coordinate 64,230 of CAYTVG010000011.1, read as the reverse complement.
AGGCCAAACAAGTGGCTGTAAGTATGCGCCATCAGCTCGTTGCTCTTTTTGGTGGCAGCATAGAGCGAAACCGGGTGATCAACATTGTCGCGGGTAGAGAAAGGTATTTGTTTGTTGAGACCATAGACGCTGCTGGAACTTGCATACAGCAGGTGCTCGACCTGATGGTGACGGCAACATTCAAGCAGGTTGGCAAAACCAATAATATTGCTCTGAATATAGGCAGACGGATTGATGAGGCTGTAACGCACCCCCGCCTGCGCAGCAAGGTTAATTACTTTGCCGATAGAATGCTGGCTGAAAAGCTCCTCCAGACCCGCTTTATCCTCGAGGTCGAGCTTGATAAAACGGTAGTTGGCATGACGCTGGCTATCGACCATTGCACCGTATTCGATGGTCATAGCAGGTATGCCTGCCTCTGCCAGGCGGGCATATTTGAGCTGTGGATCGTAGTAGTCATTGATGACATCCAACCCAATGACCTGCTCGCCCAGCGCAATGAGGCGGTTGATCAGGTGGAACCCAATAAAACCGGCGGCGCCGGTGACCAGTGTAGCTTTTGGAGCTGTCATAGCTTGCATACCTAGGTTTGTAGGAACCCGCACGCCAGCAATCTATTGCTGCCGGCCTGTCGGCCCCGCATGAAATTTGATGTGTGAAGACGATGATTGGGGTGTGTATGCTTCTTGTGTACGCTGCTGTCTGGCCAATATAAAGCATGATAAAATCGTAATGAGCTTTGCATACTGCGAGTCGTAAGGTATTGTAAACAGCCTTGCAGCCGGATCGCCAAACTGCATGTTAGACGCTTTACAATGCCCGCAACCTGACGGCATGAAGTATATTCATCAGCCCGCACCCGGGCGAGCTACTTTTTTGAGCAGTTTAGGGTCGATGTCAAGGTGAAGTTCCTGTTGGATACTCTCCATCATCAACGCTACTTTGTATAGCTGCTTGCTGCGTTGCTCCAGTATACGCCCCCGTATACCTGTGAGCTGCCCGCTGACAATCTCCACCAGATCGCCTCGTTCAAGGGAAAGCGGCTGCACCTCCACTTGTATTTGCTCCCCCGTCACCCAGCGAAGCAATTCTATCTCGCGCTCCGGAATCGGATTGGCCTGACCACCAAAACGAACGAAGTTGAACACATCGGGGTCTTCCAGTACGTACCCAAATTCACGGCGCGTCAGAAACACAAAAACATAGCTGTTAATCAGCGGCACAATCAGCTTCTTCGTCTTGGAGGCGTACTTGCGAAAAACCAACTGCAGGGGCAGATAACATTCTATGGATTTTTCGCGCAGCCGCTTGTCGACCATCTTCTCTCGCTTGTACATCACCCGTACGGCATACCACCGCGGGACATTGTCGTCCACGGGCTTATCCAAACTCTTCTTCAATGGTAACATGAATACCCGGTTGTTATGTTTTTACCGATTAACTGTTCTTTTCTGTATCCCATTACTACTGCCATGGTTATTACCTATGCGCTAGCTAGATACGCTTTCAACAGTTGTACCCACAAAGACACGCGCCTGTCAGATGCTGTACACCTTAGTCGGTCTGTGCCTTGCAGGCTAAACCCTTCGATGGCAAAAATACAAAATTTGTGCAATTGTGTTGGTGCCGTAATATACATATACTGCTTTCGTCGGCAGAATCCGTTGGCTCGTCAGATAGACATTTGCGATGTTGGGGTTTTTGCGTTATCTTTAGGTTATTCTTTGGAGCTTTTGAAAAATCAAGCTAATGAGTTCATTTGATGATCTGAGAAAGGCTTTCTTCGGTGCTAAGGCCGTCGGCCGCTCGGCAGTTGAGAAAGTGAGTGAGAAGTCCAAAGAGTTGCTGGACGATGCAGCAGACTCGCTGGATGAGCTGTCGGAAAATGTCAGTGATATGGCAGCAACGGCCCGGGATAAAGCTGCCGATTGGTCCTTTCAGGCTGAGGAATGGCTGCGCCGGCAAGGCGAGATGGCCGGCTCGCCTGCTGCTGCCGGCGATCAGCCTGCTGCCGCTGCAGGTGTCAGCGACCAGCCTGCTACAGCAGGCGGGCCAAAGGCGCCCATCGATTTCGAGGAAACCGCTGAAAATGCTGCTGCGGGTCGCAGCACCTTAGGCCAGACAGGCAATGAATTACTGGATAAGGTGGCCGCCTCCGGCGCCAAGGCGCTGGAATCAGCCCAGGAACTGGGCGCTAAAGCCATGGAGGCGTCGGAAAAAATCAGCCAGAAGATTTTTGAAAAAAGTCTGGAAATTGGGGAAAAGTGGGGCGCAAAGGCAGATGAGTGGATAGAAAAAGCAGAGCGCGAGGCTGCTGAAGAAGCAGCCAAACGCGAGCAGCTGGCGCGCGAGCGGGCTGACAATGCCGCCAGAGACAGCAAGAGCAGCCTGCTGGACGATAAGGGAGGTTTTTTTGATAAAGCCGATCGCTTTGCTCGCGGGGATTACCACGATGTATCCATCAGCAAGGATCCCAACTATCGGCGACCCACCGACAAATCCGGCAAAGTAACAGGCCTCGACGATCACGACGGCGATGGTGACAGCCTCATCGATGATGCTGTCATTGATGAGGATCGGTAAGGGAGTGTAAGTGTTTTTGGCAATTTTAGCAAATTGCCAAAAACACTTACACCAGATACTTTTGGGCGACACTAGTCGCCCAAAAGTGTCTCTATGCTGCTGCTATAATCAGCGGCTGCTCAGCCCCACGGGCGCTCATGTGCCCGATACTTTCCAGCGAAAGCCCCTCAGCCGCTGCCGCTGCCAGAAAATCATCGACCCGCCCGGGGTCTACGGCCAGCAGCAGTCCGCCGCTGGTCTGTGGGTCGCAGCCCAGCAGCCGCTGTCGCTCCGACAACGGCCCCAGCTTGTGGCCATAGCTCTCCCAGTTGCGTTGCGTACCGCCCGGCAGACATTTAGCCGCTATGTAGTGGTCGATGGCTGCAGCATCCAGCAGCGGGAGCTTGTCAAAATGCAGGATGGCTTGTGTGTCAGAAGCTTCACACATTTCAGTTAAGTGTCCCAGCAGGCCAAAGCCCGTTACATCGGTCATAGCGTGCAGATAGTCCAGCGTCCCAAAGCGCATGCCCGCCCGGTTGAGGGTGGTCATGCTGCGGGTAGCGAGGGCAGCATGCTCGGGCGTCAGCAGCCCTTTTTTCTGTGCAGTCGACAGTATGCCTACTCCCAGCCCCTTGGTCAGAAACAGCAGGTCGCCCGGCCGGGCACCACCATTGCGCTTGAGGTGTTCAAGAGACAGCCTGCCGGTCACGGCAAGACCAAAAATAGGCTCGGGGCTGTCGATGCTGTGGCCTCCCGCCAGGGGTATGCCTGCATCTGCACAAGCTGCCCGGGCACCTTCGATGACCGTATTGGCCAGGGCCGCCGGCAGCACATTGACGGGCCAGCCGAGGATGGCGATGGCCAGCAGCGGGCTGCCGCCCATAGCGTAGATGTCACTGATGGCATTCACGGAAGCGATACGCCCGAAATCAAAGGGATCATCGACAATGGGCATGAAAAAATCCGTCGTGCTGATGACGGCCGTACCGTCGCCCAGGTCATAGACAGCAGCGTCGTCCCGCTCTTCATTGCCAACCAGCAGCGATGGGAAGTGTATCTTCTCGCGTTGGTGCACAAGAATGCTGTCGAGTACTTTGGGCGATATTTTGCAGCCACAGCCAGCGCCATGGCTGTAGCGCGTGAGGGGATATTGCTCCTCCAAAGATTCCTGCATCTTTTTAATCGTGTTTTTCACAGCCAAAAATACATCATTGGTCGCAAGTTTGTGTTGCCGGGCAAAGACAATTTGGTTGATAGCATTGCTTTCGCTATTTTTGGCTCACCAAAAAAAATCAAAGCATGTCTCTAAAGTTCTTATATGCTTTGGCTGTCGCGGCCGTGCTGTCGCTGCCGGCCTGTAGCCCCAAAGACCAATCTGCTGAGTCAATGTCGTACCCACTCATCCTGGTGACCTATCCGGAAACAAAAAAAGTCGAACAGTCTGATGACTACCATGGTAGCCTGGTAAGCGATCCTTACCGCTGGCTCGAAATTGACACTGCGGCAGAGGTAACTGCCTGGGTCAACGAGCAAAACAAAGTAACCTTTGGCTATCTCGAGCAGATTCCCTTCCGGCAGGCAGTGAAAGACAGGATAACTGAGCTCATCAACTACCCGCGCTATTCTGCACCGGAGCGGGCAGGCGATTACTACTTTTTTTCCAAAAATGACGGCCTGCAGAACCAGGCTGTTATCTACTACCAAAAAGGACTGGAGGGCAAGCCGGAGGTCTTTATCGACCCCAACAAGCTTTCTAAGGATGGCACTACTGCCATCTCTCTGGTAGGCTTTTCCAAAGACAACAAATACGTGACCATCTCGCGCTCGGATGCCGGCAGCGACTGGCAGGAGTTCAGGGTGATGGAAATCGCTACCCGCAAGGAGCTGCCGGATCGCCTCCGCTGGGTAAAATTCAGCGGCGCTGCCTGGCATGGCGACGGTTTCTTTTACAGCCGCTATCCGGAACCTGCCAAGGGAACGGAGCTGTCGGGCAACAACCAGTATCACGCCGTGTGGTATCACCGCCTCGGTGATGACCAGTCCAAAGATCAATTGGTGTACCGGGATGATCAAAATCCCAATATGTACCACTCGGCTGGTGTCACTGAGGACGGGCGCTTCCTTGTCCTGTATGCACAGCCCGGAACCGATGGTTTTGCTACGCTTTACAAAGACCTCAATGCTAAGGACAGCAAGTTTGTCGAGCTTTTTAAGGGCTATGGCAATAAGAGTTCGGTGGTGCACAGCATTGGCGACAAATTGCTGGTGCTTACCGATATCGATGCGCCTAAGTATCGCCTGATTGAAGTAGATATCAAGAATCCGGCACCTGCCGCCTGGAAGGATATCATTCCTGAAGGAGAAGATCTGCTGCAGGGCGTAACTACCGGTGGAGGCTACCTTTACGCCAATCTGCTGAGCAAGGCGACCGACCGCTACTACCGGCTCAACTACGACGGCAGCGGCCGCGAGGCCATTGAGATGCCCGGTCTGGGTTCTGCCGGTGGTTTCAGCGGGGAAGAGGATGATCAGGAGCTATTCTACTCTTTCACGTCTTTTGTGTATCCGGCAACGATTTTCCGCTACGATATCGCGACCGGCAAGTCTTCTCCTTTCTTCCCTTCAACGCTGAAATTCAATCCGGAAGATTTTGTTGAGAATCAGGTTGAGTACACCAGCAAAGATGGTACCAAGGTCAGCATGTTTGTGGTACATCGCAAAGATTTGCCGAAAAACGGCCAAAACCCTGCGTATCTGTACGGGTATGGTGGTTTCAACATCAGCCTGACGCCTTCTTTCTCTGCCAGCCGCATGGTACTGCTCGAAAATGGGGGTATTTTTGCTATGCCCAACCTCAGGGGTGGTGGTGAGTACGGTGAAGAATGGCACCAGGGCGGTATGCTGCTCAAGAAGCAGAACGTTTTCGATGATTTCATTACCGCGGGCGAATTCCTGATCAAAGAGGGGTATACATCTTCCGCAAAACTGGGTATTGCCGGTGGCAGCAACGGGGGCTTGCTGGTGGGTGCCTGCATGACGCAGCGCCCCGATCTGTTTGCTGTAGCTTTCCCGGCAGTAGGCGTCATGGATATGCTGCGCTATCATCTCTTTACCGTGGGTAAGGGGTGGATTCCTGAATACGGCTCCAGCGATGATCCGGTGCAATTTGCCAATCTATACAAGTATTCACCGTTGCACAATCTCAAAGCCGGTGTCAACTATCCTGCTACCATGGTGACCACGGCTGACCACGACGACCGGGTGGTGCCGGCGCATAGCTTTAAATTCGCTGCTCAGCTGCAGGCATCCCACCAGGGAGAGCGCCCTGTGCTGATCCGCATCGAAACCAATGCCGGTCACGGCGCTGGCAAGCCTGTGGGGAAGGTGATTGAAGAGCAGGCCGATATCTGGTCCTTCTTTTTCTATAATACCAACAGCAAGGTGAATTATCCTGCCGGCAAATAGCCGGTAAACGGTAGCTTTCTTTCCCAAAGACGTTCCTACAATGCCTGTATCTTCACTGCTTCGCAGTGGATACAGGCATTGGTTTTGCACAAAATAACGTACTTTTGCCAACAGACAAGCGTAAGCAAATAGGATAATGATCAAAAGGACTTCCTTTCTCTATGCTGTGCTGGTACTGGCTGCCATGCTTGGCGCAGCTTCCTGCAATAGCGATACTTCCCGGACCGGCATTCCTGTGAGGCCGGCAGGCCCTTCCAACAGTGTCAGGGTGTATACACATCGCCATTTGTTTCACGATGATCAGATTTTCAAGGCTTTTGAGCAGCGGGCCAATGCAAAAGTGGAGGTGATCCAGTTGTCCTATGGCCAGTTGCTCGCGGAGGCCCAAAGCAACGGTCTGGCCAATGCCGATCTTGTGATTCTCAACGATCTTGCGCAGCTCAAGCAGCTCGAAGGAATGGGCTTGCTGCAGTCTTTTCAGGCAGGTATCTTCGAAAAACAATTTGCTTCCCGTTTTCTCGACCCCGAAACTTACTGGGCACCGCTGACGCGCTGGACGATGGGCTATGTATACCGCAAAGACCGGCTGTCAGCCGGGCAAATGAGCGGCTATCAGGATATTGCTGTACCCGAACTGCGGGGTCGCGTAGCCGTCAGCCACATCGATTCGAGCGGGCTGATCTCGCTGGCCGGGGCCATCAGGGCGGCACGCTCCGAGGAAGTTGCCCGCTTGTGGCTGCAGGGACTTTCCGCCAACCTGGCATACCCCGCTTCGGGCAATGATTATCAGAACATCCAAATGGTGGCGGCCGGTAAGGCCGATGTGGCGCTGGTCAGCGGCTCCGCTTACTATCGATTCAAATATTCCGGCAATCCGGCGGCTATGAAGGCCAGTGAAATGCTGGAATTCCAGATGCCTATCGATGCTGATGGCAGCAACTATTACACCCTTTCAGCGGTCGGCCTGCTGAAAAACGCGCCACACCGGGATTTTGCCATTGCCCTGATCGAGTGGCTCAGCCTGCCTGAAAACCAGCAAAACTGGGCAGAAGCTTCTTTTGAATACCCGCTCAACAGCTTTGCTCAGGCCAGTGATTTTCTGCTGGATATTGTACGCCTGCCAGATGGAAATCTCAGTCCCTTTCAGTACGACAACCAACTCAACGAAACCCGTAAAATTGTCGGCGAATATATACGCTAGTCTTTTTTTGCGATTTCTTGATTTTTTGTTGTCATAAATGTGGCTTTTGTTCGTTATCAAAAAATAATATTGAAAATTTATGCGCCTGAATGTTTTTGTACTGCTCACAGGGATAGCGCTCTGGCTGCTGCCCGCCATGTCCGAAGCCCAAACGTATCGCTGGCAACAGTCAGCCAATTATCGCATGGAGGTTGATTTTGACGTTCAGAAGCATACCTATGAAGGGCGTCAATGGGTCGTCCTCACCAATAATTCACCGGACACCCTGACGCAGGTTTTCTACCATCTGTACTTCAATGCTTTCCAGCCGGGTAGCGCCATGGATGTGCGCTCGCGCTGGCTGCCCGACTCAGATCGGCGGGTAGGTGCACGCATCAGTACACTCAAACCCCATGAGCAGGGCTACCTGCATGTGTCTTCGCTGCTTCACAACGGGCAGGAGGTTCGCTTTGCAGAAGAGGGTACTATCCTGGAGGTACAGTTGTCGCAGCCTGTACTGCCGGGACAGCAGGCTGAGTTTGCCATGGTTTTTAAAGGGCAGGTGCCTGTACAGATTCGTCGCTCAGGGCGCTACAGCGCAGAGGGTATCGCTTACTCTATGGCTCAGTGGTATCCCAAGATGTGCAATTACGATGAGCAGGGCTGGCACGCCAACCCGTATATCGCGCGTGAATTTTATGGTATTTGGGGGGACTTTGATGTCACCATTCATATAGATAAGGATTATGTGGTGGCAGCTACGGGCTACCTGCAACAGCCCGAGACCGTTGGTCACGGCTACGCGGAAGCTGCACAGCCTCGCCCGGTGGACGGCAAGCTGCGCTGGCAGTTTAAGGCGCCCAAAGTACACGATTTTGTATGGGCTGCCGATCCTGACTATAAGCATACGAGCTTCCGGCGTGCCGATGGTACACTCCTCCGCTTTTTCTACCAGCCGGGGGCCAAAACCAATGATAATTGGGAGGCGCTGCCTCGCATCATGGACAAGGCCATGGATTTTATCAATGCTACTTACGGGCCTTATCCGTATAAAGAATATGCTTTCATACAGGGAGGTGACGGGGGGATGGAGTACCCTATGGCCACACTCATCACCGGCGAGCGCACATTGGTGAGTCTGGTAGGGGTGGCTGTCCACGAACTGATGCACTCCTGGTTTCAAATGGTGCTGGCAAGCAATGAGAGTTTGTATGCCTGGATGGATGAGGGATTCACCAGTTATGCGTCTAATGAAGTCATGAACTACCTGCGGCAGCAAAAGCTGATTCCGGGCAGCGCAGTGGAAAATCCGCATGTGGGTGCCAATGCATCTCTTATCGCGTTTACACAGTCGGGTAAAGCTGAGCCCATCAGTATCCATGCCGATCACTTCCAGACCAACGCGGCCTATGGGATAGGCGCCTATGTCAAAGGGGAGGTGTTTTTACACCAGCTGCAGTATATCCTCGGACGGCAGGCTTTCGACCGGGCTATGCTGCGCTATTATCACGACTGGTCTTTTCATCACCCCAATGCCAATGATTTTGTGCGGGTGATGGAAAAGGTATCGGGACTGGAACTCGACTGGTACAAAGAGTATATGGTAAATACTACCCACCTCAGCGATTATGAGGTTGTCGGTGTCCGGGACGGGGACGAACGCAAGCTTTCTGCCGTCGAGTTGCGCCGCAAAGGACTGATGCCTATGCCTGTTGACGTGGTCATCACCTTGCGCGATGACAGCAAGCTTTACTACACCATCCCGCTGGACCTGATGCGCGGTGCCAAGCAGCAGGACGGAGATATCAACTGGACAGTTGCGCCCGACTGGACGTGGACCCACGAGTCCTACTCGCTGGAACTGCCGGTTAAGCTCAACAGGATTGTCAGCATCGAAATCGACCCAAGCCTTCGGCTGTTAGATGCCAACAGAGAAAACAATAAACTGACCGTTAAGGAATAACTTTATTATGGTGTACAAACATTTGCAGGATGTAACGGCCTTTCTGGCTGGCGATGCCACGCATATCAGGGAAGTCCTGCATCCCGACAAAGAGTCCGTGGACATCAACTACAGTCTGGCTTTTGCCACCCTTGAGCCGGGCATGGCTTCCTTGCCGCACGTTATTCAGGGAAGTGTGGAAGTGTACATCATCACGGAAGGCCACGGGACGGCTTTCATCGGTGGTGAGGAGCGTGTGCTGCTCCCGGGAGTGGTGCTGGCAATACCGGCTGGTGTCGAGCAGTTTGTTCGCAATGAAGGGAGTGGTCCGCTGCGGTTTTGGTGTATTGTATCACCACCCTGGCGCGCCGAGAACGAATCCGTGTCGCCGGTTATTGAATAGGCCGTCGCACACACGCAAGTCATGAATGGAAAATTGAGAAAAGCATAGCTGCATGAAGATTCTTCTACTTTGTAAAAAATTTCCTTTTCCGCTGAAAGATGGAGAGTCTATTGCAGTGCACAATCTGAGCAAGGCTTTATGTGAATTGGGCTGCGAGATTAGTTTGCTGGCGATGAACACCAGCAAGCACTACTACGATTTGTCGGCGGGGATACCGCCTGAGCTGTCGCACTACCGTCAGATAAGGACGGTAAATCTCGACAACCGCATCAAGCTGACGGCTGCTTTTGCCAATCTTTTTTCCAACAAATCTTACCACATTTCGCGTTTTCATTCTGTTGCTTACGAACAGGTGCTGTCAGAGATGCTGGCTGAGGAGGACTATGACCTTATTCAGCTGGAGACACTCTATCTGTCGCCTTATGTGCCGCTGATTCGCAGCAAAACCGATGCCTTGGTGGTCATGCGCTCTCACAATGTGGAGCACGAAATCTGGGAGCGGCTCGTCAAGCGCAGCCAGCCGGGCATCCGGCGGTTGTACCTGCGCTACCTGACGGCTAAGCTCAAAGCCTATGAGGCAGCCAGCCTGAATACTTACGATTTGCTGGCGCCCATCACGCAGCGCGACCTGACCATCTTCCGCAAACTCGGCTGCCATATACCGGCCGTAGTAACGCCTATCGGGCTGCAGGTGGAGGACTATCCGGCCGACTTTGCCAACCTGTCGGCGCCGCCTTCGCTCTCTTTCATTGGCAGCCTTGACTGGACGCCCAATATTGAGGGGCTCGACTGGTTTCTCAGCGAGGTGTGGCCTGCGCTACAGTTGCAGTTTCCCGACCTGCCGCTGCACATAGCCGGCCGCAATACGCCTCCTTCACTATTGCAGAGAAAGCTGCCGAATGTACGTATCCACGGAGAGGTGGACAGCTCTGTAGCCTTCATCAATGCACACAACATCATGGTGGTGCCGTTGCTGTCGGGCAGTGGTATGCGTGCCAAAATATTGGAAGGTATGGCGCTTGGGAAGGTTGTCATTACGACTTCCCTGGGCTTAGAGGGCATTGATGCGCGCAACAAGCAAGAGGTAATGGTTGCCGACGATCCTGCCCAGTTTGTACAGGCAATCGGCTATTTGCTGCGCAAGCCTTCGCACATTGAGCGGATCGGTCGCCAGGCACAGGAGTTTGTCGACCGCCGCTACAACAACACCGCCATCGCCCGGCGTCTGTTGCGGCAGTACCAGGCGCGCATCCTCGAGCTGGTAGGCGCCTGAAGAGTGCTTAGTAAAACGTAGACAATATCGGAGTTTCTCAGCCGCCAAGCGCCTGTTTGTAGGTCGCAAGGCAGCGCTCGCGCGCCAGTTTATGGTCCACTACAGGAGCCGGATAAGCACTGCTGCCCCATTCGGGCACCCACTGTTTTACGTACACAAACTGCGGATCAAATTTTTCCTGCTGCGCGATGGGGTTGAATACCCGAAAATAGGGAGCAGCATCGGTACCACAGCCTGCAGCCCATTGCCAGCCACCGTTGTTGCTGGCCAGGTCAAAATCGAGCAGCTTGCGCGCAAAATAAGCCTCCCCCCATCGCCAGTCGATGAGCAGATGCTTGGTGAGAAAGCTGGCTGTTATCATACGTACCCGGTTGTGCATGAATCCTGTAGCATTGAGTTCCCGCATGCCGGCATCTACAATCGGGTAGCCGGTGCGCCCGGCGCACCAGCGCTCAAATTCCTGTTCATTGTTGCGCCAGGGGATGTGCTCGTACTTGGGATTGAAGGCCTGCTTTTCAACCTGCGGGAAATTGTACAGAATCTGCGCATAAAAATCCCGCCAGATGAGCTCATTGAGGTAGGTATCGTTGAGCACCATGGCTCGCCTCGCTTTTTCGCGCAGGCTGATGGTGCCAAAGCGGAAGTGGATGCCGAGGCGGGAAGTGCCCCGCACCGAGGGGGTGTTGCGTTGCTGGTCGTAGGCCTGTATGATGCGCTGCGGCACTTCGGCCGGCGGTATGGGCAGCCCACTTGGTTCGAAGCCCAGCGAGGCCAGACTCGGGTAGGGGAGGGCTGCGATTTTTAAAAAGTGGTGGTGGTATTTTTCCGTAGGATATGCCTGCAGGTAATAGCTGCCCTCGCCACCGCCCAGGGGCGGGCGGCTGCGGAGCTTTTCGCGCCAGCGCCTGCCATAGGGCGAAAAAACCGTATAGGGCTTGCCATCGGCTTTGAGCACCTCATTGCCTTCAAAGATGACGTGATCTTTGTAGGTGTGAAAGTCCGTACCCGAAGCTGCCAGCAGCTCCGCTACGGCCCGGTCGCGCTCGATGGCGTATGACTCATAGTCGCGGTTGGTATACACCGCCTCCAGAGGGTAGCTGGCAGCGATGCTGCGCCATTCGTCCAGCGGCCGGCCATGGCGTACCAGCAGCGAAGAGCCCAGCTGCTCCAGCTCGGCTTTGAGCTGCGCAAGCCGCTGGTGCAGAAAGTTTACCCGCGCATCGTCGCGGTCTTGCAGCCGGTCGAGAATGTGGGTGTCAAAAATGAAGACGGCCAGCACCGGCCGGCCGGCACGCAGGGCGTGGTAGAGCCCGGCATTGTCGTGCAGGCGCAGGTCGCGCCGAAACCAGAAGATGTTGATCTTTTCTTCGGAAGCATGCATAGCATCGGTTGGTTGGTTCGCGTCTTACAGCCTGCTCCGGAGCGGCTGTTGATGATCTGCTGCCCACGGCAGCAGATCATCAACAGCCGTCAGACAGTTGCAGCAGGGGTGTAACCGATAAAAAGGTAAAAGGTTGTACAAAGAAGGCCGGGATTGCCGCCGATATGCTATTTTTGTGCACAAAACGAGCACGATGAATACCAATTGGATAATAGGCTGCCTGCTGTCAGCCTCCCTGCTGCTGTCTGCCTGCACCCAACAGCAAGACAAGGATTTGCAGGCCATTGAGGCGCTGGAAGCGCAGCTTACACAAAAATTCGAGCAGGCGGCTGCCGACAGCCTGTTCGCGCGCTACAGCGCCTACGAGCGCAGCTATCCGGCTGACAGCAGCCGCGTAGCGGCCTACCGCTTCGCATCGGCCCGCCTGCTGCTGCAGCTGCAGCGCTACGAATCTTCTGCCAATCGCCTGCTCGAGCTGCTGCGCGCCCGGCAAGGCTCGGCCGGGGCAGCGCAGCTGCTGGCCGAAATATATGAAACCAAACTCGATCAGCCCCAGACGGCCCTGGCCGTCCGACAGGCTATGCTGCTGACCTGGCCGCAAGACTCTGTCAGCCGGCAGCTGTCGGCTTCACTGTCAGGCATACAGCCTGTACAGGCGCGACTCGATACCCTGCTGCTCAAGCTGGTCAGCCCCGACGACGGCAGCATCAGCTACCTCATAGCCGATGCCTATATGCAGCAGGCCGAAGCTTTCGCAGCCGTGGCAGGCCCCGTCGATCTGTCGGCCCGACTGCTCTACAAGGCCGCCGAAATCGCCCGCGCACTACAGGCATACCCGCGGGCCATCGCCAACTATCAGTGGATTGTGCAGCAATTTCCCGGAACAGACTGGGGCGCCAAGGCTTCTTTTATGATGGCATTTACGTATGATGAGGATCTCAAACAGCTGGAACTCGCCCGCAAAGCGTATGAGGCGTTTCTGGCTGCCTATCCCAATGATCCTTTCGCCGGCGATGCTGCCATGCTGCTCGATAACCTCGGCAAGAGCGATGCAGAGATTATGGAAAAATTTCAACAGTAAAGCAGTGTCGCCAGACCGCTCATGCACCCCTTTGGTCGAAAAAAGCTGACAGCGGGTTGTAAAAAAGCCTAACTTGCTTAAGCTGCTTTTCGCTGACGGCAGCATTTGGCTGTGTTTATTATCCTGCTGGCGGACTTACCGCCCGCTATACAACGCAAAACCATGATTGGCAAGGTAAAACAATGGCTGGGGATAGAAGGTGTCAAGCTGACACTGGTATTGCCGGAATCGGTGGACGAGAAGGCCGGTGAAGTGATGGGCTGGGTTCGCTTCCAGACCCTGCACCCCCAAACGGTGCTCTGCATACGCATCAAGATGATCGAACGCTATGCACGTGGCCGCGGAGAACAACGCCTCGTGGATGAGTATGTGCTCGGACAGCTCGAAATCGAGGAAACATTGACCATTCTGCCGGATGAGTTGGTAGAAAAGCCTTTCCGGCTACCCTTCGTGCGCCTCAAGTCCAATGTTGACCGCCTCTCCGATATGGGGCTGATGGCCAGCGGTCTGGCCGCCATCGCCCGCTGGAGCAGGGGGGTTACGTCAATATACAGAATAGAAGCCGAGGCCGTCGTGAAAAATGTGGGGCTCAATCCTTTTGATAAAAAAAACATCCTGCTCGACTGATGTTGCCGGCAGTTCATGCGGCGCCCGGGCGCCGCATGAACTGCCGGCAAAGGGCTGCTGATTTGCCGGCGGAAGCCAACCAATAACAAATACAAATATTTTTCTGTTAATGAGCAACTATCAGGGGGGTAAAGACGTCATACTAATGAAATCAGAGGCTATGAAAAAGAGAATACTTACGTCTTTACTGGTGGCAGTGGCACTCAGCAGTTGCCTCTCGTATGCGTTCTTGAATTATCAGTCCGCGCAGATGCAAAAAACAGCCTTCCCGGCTGCTAAGGTGAGCGAATACCTCCGGGAGGAGGATCAGCAGGCCTACGGTTTTTCAGACGCCAAAGTGGTAGTCAAAATGATTCGCCTGCTCGTCAATTTGTGGCCTGCCAGCTAGTTGATCCATTTATTTCCCGCCTTCTCAAACGCGTACAGGCTTTGCCTGCAAGGCTGTTGGCCCCCCATTCTGTGGCCTTCTCCGCTTGTGGATATCATACTGTACCGCTGCCTCCAAGGGTATTCAAACGACTTGACACCGGCCGGCTTGTCGGACGCACAAGCACTACCCGGTATCCTGCAGCTATCAGACAGGCTGCGCATGGCCGGCCGGCTCTATGCGCGGCGCTATGTCTATCCAATTGTGTATTTTTATAGTCCACTAAATAAAATTATATGAACTTATTTGTAACGATTTCGCGGTTTTTTTGTTCCGTAGGGGTTATACTTGCTTTTTTTTCCTCTACAGGCTATAGCCAACCAATGTCCAACAAACCATCACAACTGTACAGCCAGCATCAGCATGCTACGGCACCCATGGCGGCTCAGCGACCCAAGGCACTCACAGAGCATGGGGATACGCGCATCGATGAATATTACTGGCTCAATGACCGCAACGATCAGGAGGTCATCAATTACCTGCAGGCAGAAAATCAGTACCTCGACGCACTCACCGGCCACCTCAAGCCGCTGCAGGAGCAGCTTTTTGCCGAAATGCGCGGGCGCATCAAGGAGCTGGATCAATCAGTACCTTATCGCGACAATGGCTACTACTACCTGACGCGCTATGAGCAGGGACTCGAATACCCCATCTACGCCCGCAAAAAGGGAAGCCTGCAGGCTGCCGAAGAAATTATGCTCAACGTCAATGAAATGGCCGAAGGCTATGGCTATTTCAGCGCCGCCGGCCTGTCGGTAAGTCCCGACAATAAGCTGCTGGCTTTCGGCCAGGATACACTCGGCCGCCGCATATACTCCATCCGCTTCAAAGATCTTCAGACAGGGGCTTACCTGCCCGATGAACTGCCCAACACCACCGGCGGAGCCGTCTGGGCGATGGACAACCAGCACATCTTTTACTCAGTCAAAGATGAGACGCTGCGGGCATACAAAATTATGCGCCACAAACTCGGCACGCCGGCTTCGGCCGATGTGACGGTCTTCGAGGAGAAAGATGCTACCTTCTCCTGCGCTGTCTACCGTACCAAATCTGATCGCTACCTCGTCATCGCTTCTTTTCAGACACTCAGCACAGAGTACCACCTGCTGGAAGCGGATAAGCCTACCGGCGAATTTCGCGTCTTCCAGCCGCGGGAGCGTGGCCTCGAGTACAGCATTGAGCACTTTGGCGACAATTTTTATGTGCGCACCAACCTCAATGCACGCAACTTCCGCCTGATGAGTACTTCGCTCAAGGCTACCACCAAAGATAACTGGCGCGAACTGGTGCCGCATCGTGAGGACGTACTGCTGGAAGATATGGATGTTTTCCGCGACTATCTCGTCCTCAGTGAGCGCAAGGCAGGGATCACACAATTGCGCATTATGCCCTGGAAGGGCGACGGGGAGCATTATATCGCCTTTCAGGAAGATGCTTATGTGGCAGGAACATCTGTCAATCTCGAATTTGATACCGACGAACTGCGTATCAGCTATCAGTCGATGACTACCCCGCCTACGACCTACGATTACAATATGCGCACGCGCAATTTTAACCTGCTCAAGCAGCAGGAGGTACTGGGTGGTTTTTCTGTTGAAGACTATCGTTCCGAGCGCATCTACGTGACAGCCCGCGATGGTGCTAAGGTGCCGGTGAGCATCGTCTACCACAAGGAGTTTGTGAAAAACGGCCAAAATCCGCTGCTGCTCTATGGCTATGGCTCTTACGGCAACAGCATGGATCCTTTCTTCAGCGCTGCGCGGCTGAGCCTGCTCAACCGCGGCTTTGCCTTTGCTATCGCACACGTGCGGGGAGGCGAGGAAATGGGGCGCCACTGGTATGAAGACGGCAAGCTGCTGAAGAAGAAGAATACATTCTATGATTTCATCGATTGCGCTGAGCATCTCATCGCCGCTAAATATACCAGCCAGGAACAACTGTTTGCCCAAGGAGGCAGTGCGGGCGGACTGCTGATGGGCGCAGTTATCAATATGCGGCCGGATCTGTGGAAGGGCGTCATCGCGGCTGTACCCTTTGTCGATGTCGTCACGACTATGCTCGATGAGAGTATTCCGCTGACAACCGGCGAATTCGACGAATGGGGCAACCCCAAAGACCAGACTTATTACAATTATATGAAGTCTTACTCGCCTTATGACAATGTGGCGGCAGTCAACTACCCGGCTTTGCTGGTCACTACCGGCCTGCACGACTCACAGGTGCAGTACTGGGAACCTGCTAAGTGGGTCGCCCGTATGCGTAAAATCAGTACCAATAACAATCCTATCCTCCTTTATACCAATATGGAGGCCGGCCATGGCGGTGCCTCCGGCCGCTTCCGCCGCCTCAAAGAGGTGGCAATGGAATACAGCTTTTTGCTCGAACTGGCTGGTAAAACAGGTATGTAACATCAATCGGTTTCGGGCAGCAGCCACGCTGCCCGGATCCGATTGTTCAAGCTTTTAAAAAAACTTGCCATACTGACATTTTGTCATTAATTTTGTTGCGCTAAAAGCTGCCGGTCGGAGGATGTCTGCTGCCGGCATTTTTGTATTTTATTGACAGCAAGATCAGCACATAGTATGTACGATGATAATCCTACGCTCGTAGGTATCCGCAAAGAGATTGATGAGCATAAGCAGGGGGAGGTTTTTTTTCAAAGCCAACACGCCCTGCCTGCCACGGAAGACGGCCGCCGTTTCTATATCGAAAGCTATGGCTGCCAGATGAATTTCAGCGATAGTGAAATCGTCGCTTCTATCCTTGCAGAGATAGGTTTTACACCAACCCGCAACCTGGAGGTGGCCGATCTCATCCTGATCAATACCTGCTCGATTCGGGAAAAAGCTGAGGAAACTGTACGCAAGCGCCTGCGCGCCTTCGATCAGGTCAAGCGCAGCCGCAAGGGGGTGATGGTAGGGGTGCTGGGCTGTATGGCCGAGCGACTGAAGAGCAAGTTTCTCGAGGAAGAAAAGCTGGTTGATCTGGTGGTAGGGCCTGATGCTTATCGCGATCTGCCACGGCTGTTGTCAACGGTTGAAGAGGGCGACAAGGGGATCAATGTTTTCCTCAGCCGGGAAGAAACCTATGCGGATATCAGTCCGCTGCGGCTGGATGACAACGGTATCACTGCCTTTATCTCCATCATGCGCGGTTGTGATAATATGTGCTCATTCTGCGTGGTGCCTTTCACCCGCGGGCGCGAGCGCAGCCGCAATGCTTTCACCATTGTAGCCGAGGCACAGGATTTGTTTGACCGGGGCTATCGCGAGGTGACCCTGCTGGGGCAAAATGTCGACAGCTACAAGTGGCAAAATCCGGATACGGAGGCGGTCGTGACTTTTGCCGGGCTGCTTGAAATGGTGGCCATGGTAAATCCGCTGCTGCGGGTGCGCTTCAGTACTTCGCATCCCAAAGATATCACAGATGAGGTGCTCTTCACCATGGCGCGCTACGACAATATTTGTAAGTACATCCACCTGCCGGTGCAGTCGGGCAACAGCCGCGTACTGGAGCTGATGAACCGTACCTACGACCGCGCCTGGTATATGGACAAGGTGAGGCGTATCTATGAAATTATGCCCGATTGTGCAATCAGCTCTGATATCATCACAGGTTTTTGTTCCGAAACGGAGGAAGAGCACGAAGAAACGCTGAGCATGATCGACTTCGCCCGCTATAGTATGTCTTATATGTTTGCTTACTCGGAACGCCCCGGCACGCCGGCTGCCCGTAAGCTACAGGACGATGTACCCGAGGAGGTCAAAAAGCGCCGGCTGACGGAGGTCATCCGACGCCAGAATCAGGTGAGCTTGCAGCACAACCAGGCGGATATAGGCAAGACCTTTAGTGTGTTGATTGAAGGCGACAGCAAACGGTCGGACCAGGAGTGGAAGGGGCGCAACAGCCAAAATAAAATGGTTGTCTTCCCCAAGAAGGGTAGCGAAAAACCCGGGGAGTATGTACTGGTTACCATTGCAGCTGCTACCAGCGCAACGCTGATCGGACAGCTTGCCTGAAAAGGTGGCAACCTGCATCCTGTTATTGACTTATGTGATCGACAGACACCATGACGGATATTCACTTGCAAAGTATCAAACAGCGGTATGGCATCATCGGCAGATCCGAGGCACTCGACAGGGCACTGTCGACGGCTCTTCGTGTTGCCAATACCGACCTGAGTGTCCTCATCACGGGTGAAAGCGGTGTGGGTAAGGAAATTTTTTCCCGCATCATTCACGACAACAGCGCCCGCAAACACAATGGGTTTATTGCCATCAATTGTGGGGCCATACCGGAAGGAACGATCAATTCGGAACTCTTCGGTCACGAAAAAGGGGCTTTCACCGGCGCTACCGGCGACCGCAAAGGGTATTTCGAGTCCTATGACAAGGGTACAATCTTTCTCGATGAAATCGGCGAGATGCCGCTCGATACCCAGACCTACCTGCTGCGCATACTCGAAACAGGCGAATTCATTCGCGTGGGATCGTCAAAGGTACAGCGCACCGATGTGCGTATCATAGCGGCAACTAATGTAAAACTCGAAGAAAATATTCGCAAAAATAAGTTCCGCGAGGATCTTTTCTATCGCCTGAGCACTGTGCCTATTCAGTTGCCTGCCTTGCGCGAGCGACGCGAAGATATCATTCTGCTGTTTCGCAAGTTTGCGGTCGACTTCGCAGAGAAGTATCGCTCACAGCCGCTGCAACCGGATGATGGCGCCCGCCTGATACTCGAAAACTATAGCTGGCCCGGCAATATTCGCGAACTCAAAAATGTGGCCGAACAGCTTTCGGTGCTAACCGAAAGCCGGCAACTCGATGCAGCTTCTCTCAGTAAGATGATGCCGCATTTGCTCAGCCGCAACCTGCCCTCCTCTTCTTCCGCCAACGCTGAGGCTGGTGGTGGTATGCAGGAACGGGAAATCCTCTACAAGCTGCTTTTTGATATGAAGGGAGATCTCAACGATCTCAAATCACTGGTCTACGAACTTATCCGGGGCAATAATCTCCGGGTGCCGGATACGATGGCTACCCGCAGCCTGGCACTGCCCTTGTCCATGGGAAGAGCCGATAATGCTATGCCCGCTGCTGGCGCTATTGCACTGCCTCCACAACCCTCACATACAGAGACCGATTCCAAGCAGGAGGTGACACCCGAACTGGGCGACATACGGCCTATACTGCTCGACGGGAAGGATAGTTTCTATTCTACCGAAATCGTTGAGGATAATCTCTCCATTATCGATAATGAGAAAGATCTCATTCGAAAAGCACTTCGCAAATACCACGGACGTCGCAAAGATGCGGCCCAGGAGTTGGGTATTTCCGAACGTACACTGTATCGCAAAATTAAAGAGTACGATCTCAATATCTAGTCACTGACAGATAACAACAAGGCAGTTTCGCTCCTTACCGGCCATAAGCAGCGCATATATCAACTGATAAAGCTCTATAGGGCACTTTATATCAACTTTGTTATTCTATGTCCCGCAAAATCAGTCGCATATATCGGCGGACAAAAACGTAAGCATTCACTATTGCAGGCTGCAACAAGCGTATTGTTCTACTTTCCCACCAAAACAGCAACATATCCGGGCTGATCTGCGTGCTCAAATATTTAAAAAAATCAGCATATAAATTATGAATTAGATAAAATATTCATATATTTGCTGAGCATTCCAGTTGAGTTATGCTGTAAAGCCAGGCGACACAATCTCTCCCCCCTCTTTAGTCGCCGGCAAAGGCTAACATATCCCAAAAATTTTTAATTTTTTTTTAGTTTCTCACTTGTTTTCCCTTTGTTAAGCATTTTTGGCACGTATTTTGATATTTATTAAAGTGTTGAGGCTGGACTACAAGCGTAAGGCAGAAAAAAATTATGTATAACATATTATTAGAATATGTCATACCTTTGTAGCAAACCTTAGACCTCATTTTTTGTAAACCAATTTTCAGGAGCACTATGAAAAAAGACAGATCAAACAAAAGCGATGCAAGGGGAGCGCCAATTCCTCCAAGTGTGTCAGAACAACGCTGCTTACCTGCCACCTAGTGGCCATAAGTAGCCGGGCGTAAGTTGCCTGTTAAGCCGGGAACAGGGCAGTGCTGGTATGAGGAATCTCGTAGCAGCTACCAACAACCCCTTTCCGTGCTTTGTCCTCAGGGACATTTGTTTTGATGTAGAGCGGTGAGAGAAGCAAACTAAACGTATAAGGCGGTTTTTTTTACGGGATACGTACGCGCTGCGTGCTGTCGCGGCATTGTTTTGCAATGTTGACGGGCTAAACGCAACTGCTTACCTTTTCCGGACCAGGTATGTTCGCCATACGTGTTTTGTCATCGCTTGCACTCAAGACAATCCAGTTTGCTCTCCGATCCAATCCAGTCAAGTCAAATCAGGCCAAAGAACGCCCCGGTCAGGTGTTGCCATGTGGCAGCCGGTGTTCACAAGGACGTCTGTGGGTAGAACAGCCCGCAGGCCTGTAGGTCCCTTTGTTCAACCATTCTCACTTGCACAATGAAACAAACGACTTCTAACAAATCCATAGAAGGCTTGTTGCTGCTCGTACTGCTGTTGGCGGGCTTGTACGGCGCAATGAGTGTACTGCGGGGGCAGCAGGACAAGCCTGCTATCGCCAGTCCCGGGGTGGAGGTTCCGGGTATGGTCGTAGATGATAGCGAATACTAGTTTAGCGTGTGTGCGGTAATTGCTGCCGTAGGCAAAAAAGCTGTCTTTTCGCGCTTTATTGCGACCAGGAGGAGGGTGACAGCCCATCCCCGCGGACTGAAAGAAAGACGAAAAGTAGCCGGCGGGGGCTGTCAAAATCCAGGCACGCGCTTATTGGAAGGGGAGCGCCTGAGGTGAGTTTGTTCATCTCAGGCGCTCAAAAATCCAAACCAGCAGGCTTTTTTTAGCCGTGATAATTTCTGCTTGTCCTTTCATCTCAGGCGTGAGTTCCAGGGTATAGTTGCTGGAAGTCACCAGGGGGTTGGGAAACTTGATTTCGAAGGGGATTTTTCCTTCGAGCGTAGGCACCTTGCCTTTCCAGCTGACTTTGGCAGTCACAGCGCCAAACTCATGGAAGGGATAGTTTTCAAATTTAACAATAACTTCCTGATCGACGGCAACCTTACCGGATCCATTGGCTTTGAGGCCGCCACGGCCTACAATCTCGTTGGTCTGCAGCGGCGATATGACAGCCAGGTCCCGACCGTTTTGGTATTGCCAATAATATCCTTCACGCAGGCTTTTATCAAACATCACCACGCCATTGACGGAGGAGGTGAGGGTGTATTTGTTAATCCATTTCTCGGTATTGGCCAGCAGATTCTGGTAGCTGTTCCGCAGGGCTTTTGAAAACTCCAGCCGGCTGTCTTTGGTACTCCCCCGATAACCTTCCAGCCCCCGGCTGATAATCCTGATTTCCGATTCTTTTCCCTTGATTTCAGCTTCCAGCGTTTGCAGTTGTCCTTCGAGCGCCATTTCCTCGGCTTTGAGCCTGCGAACCTGGCTTTGTTGAGACTTAGACTGGCTGGCGAGGTTTTGCTCGCGGATGGTATTTTCCCGGGCTAGCTGCAGTTGTGCGTTCAGCCTGTCCTGTTCGCGCTTCAGCGCCCTGATTTCGGCCTGCTCGGTACTGATGCGGCTGCGCAGCTCCCGCCCGTCCAGATTATCCAACTGCCCGCTGAGCTGCAACTGGTATTGCCGTTGTTTTTCGGCATAATCATAGACGTATGGTTTGAGTTCGCCCAGCAGCCACGACTTGGGGATAAACAGGTTGAGCAGTAAAGAGTCATTTTCTGTCTGGTTACCTACCTGGACCAGTATGTCAGACAAGGCATAGACGTGTTTGAAATCTGCCTGGCTGCGGAAGACAATGATAGCTTGTCCGGCGCGCACAGTATCTTCTGATTTCAGGAGGAGGTGTTCGATGTACACATCTTCCTTGGGGTTGAGTCGCTGCAAGGGCTCAGCAGCGCTGACAACCACCTCTGCGGCCACCATATCAGGATATTTGACCCAATAGCCCACCCAGCCGAGCAGTACCAAAGCTACAAAAGCCGCCAGCGTGCCCCAGCGGACCAGCCATTGCGGTGGTGTCGACAGGATTTCGAGTATCTCCTCACTCCTGATGTTGATATCATCCTTGTTTTGAGGTTCCATAAGTTTTGTATCCGTATTGCCTGCCCGGGTCACGACCATCAGCGCCTCTTTCCGTGCGTTTCGGGGCCTCCCTTGCCGGGCCTCAGACGGCCTGTTTTCCCGGCTGCTTTTTGCTGTTTCTGTGACGCAGTACAGTCCGGCTTTCTATAATAATTGCAACAATCTGCAGTCTGGCATGCCTTAGTGCCTGCGGCAAAAATCCTGCAAGCGTGCATACCCGGCAGATCGCAGGCTGTAAGCTGCTGTACAGCGGCAGCGACCCCTCCAGTCGGCGCAGCCCTATAGCATCAGGCTCCCAGTTCCATCTGGCTTCGCATCAGATGGTAGTAGGCACCTCGCAGATAAGTCAGCGAAGCATGATCGCCCTGCTCTACGATCTCTCCTCCGTCAAGCACGACAATCTGGTCGGCATGCTTGATGGTGTTGAGGCGGTGAGCCACGATGATGATTGTCTTACCCTGGAAAAAATCACTCAGGTTTTCCATGATGACCAGCTCATTGAAAGAATCCAGCGAGCTGGTAGCTTCATCAAAGAATATGTAGTCGGGGTTTTTATAGATGAGGCGCGCCAGCAGCAGGCGTTGCCGCTGTCCCTGACTAAGTTCCTGCCCTTCGGCACCAATCTTGGTATTGTAGCCCAGCGGCAGGGACTCGATAAATGTCTGGATATTGGCCATTTTGACGGCCATGAGCAACTGCTGCTTGTTGATAAAATTATCGCCTAAAGCGATGTTGCGGGCAATGCTGTCATTAAACAGGTAGCTGTCCTGCATGACGATGCCGCACTGGCTGCGCCACAGGCGCGCCTCTATGCTGTTGAGGTTTACATCGCCAAGCCGTACGACACCTTCTGAAGGGCTGTAAAAATTGAGCAGCAGTTTGAGCAGTGTCGTTTTGCCGCTGCCGCTGCTGCCAACGATGGCTGTCGTCTTCCCCTTGGGGATGCGCAGGCTTAGCCGGTTGAGTATCAGCTGGTCATTGGCGCCCGGATAGCGAAAGCTGACGCGGTCGAGCACGAGATCACCGAATTCCGGGATCAGTTGTATCTTGTTGGCCATGCTCTCCTCATCGGCCCGCAGGTGGATCTCATTGAGTCGTTCCAGGCTGATACGGGCTTCCTGCCAGGCGCGCATAAATTCCATAAACTGTTGTACCGGAGCATTGAGCTGGCCGATGACATACAGTATAGCCACCAGCATACCCAGCGTCATATCACCCGAGATGACCGCCGTGGCTGCTATGTATACGATAAACAGATTTTTGGCTTCGTTGATGACGACGGCACCAGTGCGCTGTACCTGCTCTACGCCCAGCGCCTGGGTATTGTTGCGGTAAAGCTTGGCTTGCTGGCTCTCCCAGCTCCAGCGCTTCTGACGCTCGGCATTGTGCAGCTTGATGTCCCGCATGCCACTGATCATTTCTACAAGCTGATGCTGGCTTTCGGAGACGAGGTCGAAGCTCTTGTAGTCCAACTCGCGCTGCCGCCGCTGAAAAAGCACAAACCAGAGGGCATACAAAGCCGAACCGACGGTGAAAGCAAGGAATATACCGGGATGCCAGGACAACAATACGAGCGAAAACACCATGAAATTGACAACAGAAAACACCGAACTCAGGGTAGTCGATGTCAAAAACCGCTGTATGCGGTCATGGTCGGCAATCCGATGCAGTATATCGGCATTCATGCGCGTATCGAAAAAACGCAAGGGCAAACGCATCAGCCTGATCAGGTAGTCTGACAGCAGCCGCACATTGACCCGCGAACTGACATACAAGAGAATCCAGCGACGCAGCAGGTCGATACCTGTATTGGACAGGAAGAGTACAAACTGCGCACCAATGATCAGCGCCACGAAGTCTACTTTTACATTGCCAATGCCCACATCCACCATCGACTTGATGAGGAAGGGCATCAACAGCTGCAGCAGACTGCCGATAAAAAGCCCGAGCAGCAGTTGTACAATCAGATAGCGATACTGGCGAAAGTAGCTGAGGATATACGACAGACCCGAGCTCTGCTGTTGCTGGTCTTCACTGCGATAAAAATCAGGGGTTGGCTCCAGCAGCAGCAAAACGCCCAATGCTTCCCCGTCCTCTTCATCGCTGACCCAGTTGGCCATAAACTCCGGATAGGTCAGCCGCCGCAGCCCCATGGCGGGATCGGCAATGTAGATGTACTGCTTGCTGATGCGGTAGACGACAACGAAATGCTCCTGCTGCCAGTAGGCAATGCAGGGCAGGGGGAGCTCCTGTATCAGCCGGTCCATGCTGGCTTTGACGGCCATCGACTGGAAACCGATCTCTTCAGCGGCATTGCTGATGCCCAGCAAAGAAATGCCCTGCTTCCCCGTTTGCGTCAGCTCACGCAACTGCTCCAGCGAGTAGTAGCGGCCATGGAAGCGCGCCACCATGCGCAGGCAGGTGGCTCCGCAGTCCATCGCATCCAGCTGATGGTAAAAAGGGAAGTTTCGAATCATTTCAGTGGTTTGCTGTTCTCGTTTCTGTCGCGGGTACCGGCCTGTTTGTAAACTGCCTGCCTGTTGCCCGCCTGCGGGCTGTCAGCCTGCTGCGCTGCAGACAATTATTGGGTTCTAAACCGAGGCTAATCAATCCCCCGTCAAATATATGCATTCATTACAATATTTGCAAGATGATTGCTTGTCAGCGCCTTTTTCGGCTGTGTTTTGGTCTTTTTTTTCAGCAGATCGCCTTTTTTTGTTGCCCGTTTTGGGTGGCATGGCCGAATTAGCTATCTTTCCCGGCCAAAACGAGCCAAATGCACAGTGTTTTTGTATCTGTTGTGACCATCCTTCACCAGCGGGAGGATGTGGACCTGCTGAGCCTGCAGCTCACCCAACTTTGCGCGCTTTTGCGCAACCATTTTGCACATTTCGAGATTATCGTCGTCAACAATATCCCCGAATACAAGGCAGATGAAATTTCGGAGCTGCTGCAGCCACATTGCCGGCAGCACATCTACCTGCTGCAACTGTCGAGCCGGGTCAACCACAACCATGCCTATCTCGCGGGGCTCGACCGCTCCAATGGCGACTACACCTTGCTGTGGGAGTCCATCTTCGCTGACCAGCCGGAGCGTATCCTCGAGCTGTATGAGCAGGCAGCGGCCGGCTACGATATTGTCTACCTGCGGGGTCCCGGCCGCAAAACCGGCTGGTTACAGCAGTGGCTGTACCGGCTGTTTTATTTCATCATGCAGCACTACTCCCCCTTGCGCATAGATCCGCGTGCCCACAACAGCCGCATCATCTCGCGGCGCGCGCTCAATTCACTGCTGCGGCTGCGCGAAAACCTGCACTACATGAAAGCGATCTACTCCATCGTGGGCTACCGGACGGCACAGCAGGATACGGCCGTGCCCCTGCCGTCGACAGAAGGGCTGCGTGAGCGTTTTCGCACTTCGCTCATGGCCATCACATCGTATACGACCTTCCTGCGGAGCGTGCTGCTGTGGCTGTTTCTTTTTTCCGCAGCCTTTCTGTTGTTTGTTGTGATCAACGCCCTGACGGTCAAATTTACGGGCGTTGACCTGTTTGGGCAGGTAGGGGAAGCCTGGTCAGGCTGGACGTTTCTGGTGATCCTCATTGCCGTCTTTTTTGCGGTCACCTGCCTCAACCTCTACATCATGTCCATCTATCTGTCCAACATATACAGCGAAATCAAGCAGCGCCCGCTCTACATCATCGAATCCATTCGCCGGTTCTGAGCAGCTACTGCGCCCGCTGTTTTCATCCGCCGCACAGTTATGACAACGACTTACACACGTGGCCAATGCCGGCTTACCCTCTGGGAAAGTGCTCTGTACAGAACCAATACAGCCTTGCTGTACTGGGGGAGCGGCTGTCTGCTGCTCGACCCCAACTGGCTACCCCGGGAGATTGACCTCATCAGGGCTGCCGTGGATGCCCTGCCGGACAGTTGCGAGCGATGGCTGGGCATCACCCATGCCGACTACGACCACCTCATCGGTCTGGGAGCCTTCCCCGACGCACGGATGCTGGCGTCGGCCCTACTGGCCGCGCATGCCGATCCGGCAGCGGTAGTGCAGGCCATAAAAAGCTGGGATGAAAAGCACTACATCGCCCGCACCTATGCGCACGCATTTCCGAAGCTGGCCCTGACACCCTCGGCCCCTGCTGAGCCGCTGCTGCTGGCCGGCCGCCACTTTCTGACGTGGCCTGCACCGGGGCACACAGCCGACGGGCTCATGCTGCTGGACGTTGAAGCCGGCATACTGCTGGCCGGCGACTACCTGTCGAATGTAGAATTTCCTTTTGTTGGCAGCAGTTTGGATGACTATCTGCACACCCTGCACACCTTTGAGCAAGTCGTGGACACCTACCGGCCCACACTGCTGGTGCCGGGCCATGGCGATGTAGCGCTGGGCACAGAGGCCATCAGTGCACGCATAGCTGAGAGCCGCGCCTACCTGCACGACTTGCAGTCAGCCCAACTATCCGGTGGTGATTTTCCTTTAGAAAAATGGCTCAGCCGCTATCCCTTTCCGGGCGGCCTGGGGGAGGAGCATGCGCAGAACCTGCGCATGACGGAGCAGCGGGCGGGCTCCTAGTTTTTTTCAAAAAAAGCAATACGAAGGGGCTGTTTTTGGGCGGCAACAGCCGCCCAAAAACAGCAGAAAATTATTTTTGCCAGTCATAACCATTGGCAGGCAGCTGGTTACCGGAAGGTCTGGAACCTCCCAGCACGGGTGGCTGCGGGCGGCTGGCAGGCGCTGCCGCAGGTGCTGCAGGGTTGTTGGTATTGGGCTGGTACGGCTTCGGCAGGTAGGAAGCCGGGTTGCCGGCTGCAGGCGAAGCCGCTGCCGGAGCTGCTGCAGCGGCCGCAGGCATATAGCTGCTGCCAGCCGCGACACCACGGGGCGTAAACTCGCTGTCAGCAGCCACAGGAGCGGGATTGTCGACGGTGCGGAGCTGCTGCCCTATGCGTGGAAAATCCGTTGGCGACAAGCCGTTCATTTCGCGGAAGCGCGCTTCTGTGTAGCCGTAGCGGGAAGCAACAGTAGCTACTGTCTCACCGGCAGCAAAAGTATGCCAGCCGGTAGTAGTCCGCCAGGCCGGCGCGTTGGTCGCCGGGGCTGCGCTGCGCTGCACGGAAGCCGCCGGGCTGCCATTCCAGGCAGCCGGTGTAGCGGCCGGTGCTGCCACAGACCGGGCTGTCAGATCGGGAGAAGCCTGGGCTGTCGGCTGCTGGCGTATGCGAAGCTTCTGGTCAGCAAAAATGATGGAACTCGAGTTGAGATTGTTGTCGGCATACAGCTGGTCTATGTGCAGATTATAGCGCCGGGCAATCTGGAACATGGTCTCTCCGTGCTGTACTGTATGCATCAAAAACTGATCGGTCACCTGTGTGGGTGAGCTATTGGTTTGTGTACCGGTAGCCGCTGCCGCATAAGCCGGCCGGGCTGCCTGTGCCTGCCAGCCCTGCTGCGGTGCCGACTGGGTGCCGGGGGCAGAAGCACTGCCGTAAGCGGGCGGATAGGCCTGCGCTGCTGCCTGTTGTGGCGGTGCAGCCTGACGAGTGCCTGCTGCCGGTGAGCTGTAAGCCGGCGGGTAAGACTGCGCCGGCGCCTGTTGCGCCGCTGCAGGTGCGCCGTAAGCCGGCGGATAAGACTGTGCCGGCGCCTGTTGCGCCGCTGCCGGTGCGCCGTAAGCCGGCGGGTAAGACTGCGCCGGCGCCTGTTGCGCCGCTGCAGGCGCGCCATAAGCCGGCTGCTGGTAGGTCTGGGCCGGTGCCGGCTGTATGCCCCGGGCCGTGAGGCGGTTGTCAGCCGGTGGATAGGCCTGCGAAGGCTGCTGCACAGATCCCCGTGGCTGCAACTCCTGTCCGGAGCTAAGCGCCGGCGACATTGGCTGACCCGCTGCCGGGTAGAGATTATCGTAAGCTGTCGACTGCGGTGCGTAGTCCGTTATCGCAGGACTATGCCCGCCGGGCTCCTTGCCGCAGTTGGCCGCCAGAAACTGAGAGGCCTGCTGATTGCCCACCAGCTTGAGCGAAAGACGCGTATTGGCAGCATCCGTAGGATTCTGTCCGGCACTCTCCTCCACAACACCGATTTCCGGGAGGAAGACAATGCGCATATAGGGAATCTCAGTCTGCTGTGCCAATTGTGACAACACATATATCTTACTGCAGCTATGATCGCGCATTTCCTCGAAGTACACATTGGTACCCGGCTGGTTGCCCCAGTTGACGAGTGCGCCCGGATTCACCGTACGCAGATCAAACTGAAAACGGTAGAGGCTGTAAGCGTAGCTGACCACCGTACCGGTTTTCTTGTAATAACTTGCTGCATAAACCTTTGATACCCGGTAGCTGCCATTGCTGCGGCGCGTGGCGACAAACACTTCGTCAGTACCCGTATTGACGCGGTTGACAAACTGCTCGTCAAAAGTCGCGTTGGCGCAACTCAGCAGATCCGCAGGATTCAACTGCTCCCCGCGGTTGTCATCCTCATATCCTACAGACAATGTGACCTTTTCGCCGGGGCGGATATTAATATGATAGACAAAATAGGGCGACGTTTTTCCGGCAGCAACCAGCGTGTACTGCATCCGGTCAATGCATGTCTGGTCAAAAGAAAGGAAAACCCGCTCGGCCTGCAGTCGCGCCCCCATCGGCAACACAACTCCCGCGAGCAGCAACAGGCGGACTAAGTAAGTCATTTTCATAGCTGGTATTATGTTTTTGGTACCACTAATTTACAACAAAAACCTATATAAAACGCAAATGATATGTATTAATTATATTTTTTGCTTGTTATTTTCGACCAGACCGTTGTCAATGGCAAAAGCACTAAGGCCGGCCGTGGTGTTTATCTGCAATTTTTTGCGAATATTTTTTCGGTGGGTATAGACGGTATGCACACTCAGGTGCAGCATGGCAGCAACTTCTTTCGCCTGATAACCAGCAACTGTAAGCCTGATGATATCAATTTCCCGCCGGCTCAGCCCCGCAGGGCACACCGCCTCTTCCACTGCCGGCCGGCTGCCGGCCGAAAAGGTTTTTTCCAGCAAAAAATCTACTATGCGGGTGCAATAAAATTTTTCCCCTTTTAAGAGCGAGCGCACCGCGTCGCCTATTTCTTCCTCGTCGCAACTGCGCGTGAGAAAGCCCTCAACACCCCAGGCCAGCCCCCGCTGCAGGTGCTCAGCATCATCGGCAGGACCAATCAGCAGCACGGCCGTGGCCGGATGCTGCTCCCGCAACTGCTGCAGCCGCTCGTAACTAAACGCACCCGCCGGCGCATAGTCAACAATCACCAGCGATACCGGATACTGCTGCAACTGCTGCTGCAGCGCCTGCTCATCACCCGCTTCCAGCAACCGCAGCTCCATAGGCAGGGCCGCCAATAACTGTCGCAGCCCCCTGCGGGCCGGCAGGTAAGGCTCTGCAATGATGACCGTTCGTGTGCCTCGCTCGTCCATAATCGGTGGCTCGCCTTTTATTTCTACAAAGATAAATTTATTTAGACTATTTCAAAATAACATCCGTATTGCAGACTTGTTCCCGCCCGCCCGCCGGCGACTTGCATCACTTGTGCAAAGGGCGTATCTTAGCGCCGGGCGTCCCTGTACAGTAGCCAGCATACAGTCAACGTATGCTGCACAGGGCGACAACTTACAGCCAATACATGCAACAAACAGGCAATCAACAACTGAGCATCAACTGCAGCGGTCGTCTGCTGACCTTTGAGCAACCCCGGATTATGGGGATTCTCAACATTAGTCCGGACTCTTTCTATGCAGGCAGCCGGGCGGCTACCGCTTCGGCCTGGCTTTCGCGCAGCGAACAGCTACTGCAGGAGGGGGCCGATATACTCGACATCGGCGGCATGTCCTCGCGCCCCGGCGCGGCAGTGATTGGTGTGCAGGAAGAACTCGACCGGGTGATTCCGGCCATTGAGTCCATCCACCGGCAGTTTCCGGAGGCCCTGTTGTCGGTAGATACCCTGCGGGCTGCCGTAGCCCGTGAGGCTGTGGCTGCGGGGGCTTGCATCGTCAACGACATCTCTGCCGGCTCGCTGGATGCCGACATGTATACCACTGTGGCAGATTTGTCGGTGCCCTACGTGCTCATGCACATGAAGGGGCGGCCCGAGACCATGCAGCAACAGGCGCAGTACGGGCAGGTATCGCTTGAAGTGCTGGACTTTCTGGCGGCGGAGCTGGCCCGGTTGCGGGCGCTGGGCATCAAAGATGTCATCGTCGATCCCGGCTTCGGCTTTGGCAAAACCATCGACCAGAACTACGAGCTGCTCCGGCAGCTGGAGATTTTCCACATCCTCGAAGTGCCGCTCCTGGTAGGGCTTTCGCGCAAGTCGATGGTATACAAAGTATTGGGCGTATCGCCCGAAGAGGCACTCACAGGAACATCCGTTTTGCACTGGGCAGCGCTCGAAAAGGGCGCGCAACTGCTGCGCGTCCACGACGTAGCGGCTGCCCGACAAGTCGTTACCCTATGGCAGCGGATGACCACAGCCTGATGGGGCGGCCGCTGAGCACGGCCGAGCTTCGCACACACATGCTGCATTTTCTCAAGCACTACTACCGCTTCTGGCCGCGGTCGCCCCGGCATCCGCTGGTAGCGGGCGAAGACATCAGCAGCGCCGAAGGGCTGCAGGCCGACGGATTTATCAGCTTTTTCGACCTGCAGGAGCAGCCTTTTTTTGTAGCTTTTGATGTGACAACCTTTGCCGGCCGGGAGGAAGTGAGCTATCAGCTGCGCCGCGGGCTGCTGGCCTGGGAGGGCGCTGCCGCCACGCTCATTGCCGGTGCGGCTCTGTGGCTGGGCGTACACAGCCAGGGCTACTTTCCGGTGCGCTTGTTTGGCTTGTGGCCGGCTGTTGCCGGCCTTGCCGCCATGTACCTGGCGCTCAGCCTGCCCATACTGCTGCTGCTGGCGCGGCAGGCGCGCTACCGCTGGATACCTGCCGTCGAGCAGTTTAAGGTGTATAGTGCTAATGCACAGTGGATTGCTATCAGTGATGACGTTTTTGCGCCCTATGAGACTTATTTTTTTGAGGAGCTCAAAAGGCAGTGTATCCGCTATGGCTTCGGGCTGGTGGTAGTGGCCGACGGCGAGCGCAACCAGCTGGTGTGTGCGCCATCGCTGCAGCCGCTGCTGCAGGGGCGCAAGCTGGTGCCTTTTACCAACAGCCGCCCCCTGAGCGGCCTGTACAGCCGCTTACAGTCATGGGAGCTGCTGCGCCGCGGGCGGCGGCAGTGGAAGCAGGTGGAAAAAGTGGCCCGCGCCTGGTCGGCCGGCCGCCTGCCGGCTTTGCGGCTGCTGCCCCGGTTTGTCTACCACCGGCAGTTGCTCTTTGTATTGCTGGGGCTGATTGGCGCCGGCGTCGCAGCCCGGCAGGAGTGGGAAGCGCTGCCTTTTCGCTACCTGCCGGAGGCCTGGTACCGGCGTACGCTGGCGGAGGCGGCGCGCAGCAACCGCCCGCTGCCGGCCGAGCTGCTGGCCGACACGCCGGTGGCGCCTTTCGGGAAGCTGCCGCCGGCCTACCGCAATGAACGGCTTTTTAGCTACCACCCACAGGCTGCCGATACGCTGCTGGATCCCTTCGTGGCCGTGGTGCAGCCGCTGATGATCTGGAAAATGTCGCCCGGCTCGCTGCCGGAGGCGTTTGCCGACTGCAGCGGCCTGCTGGCCGCCGACAGTACGGGCCTGCTGCCGGCAGAGGCCTTTCTGCTGCGCGACAGCCTGGCCGGCAGCCTGGCGGTGCGCATAGGCGACCTGCGGTCTGCCTTGCTGTTTTACACGGCCTACGGCCTGCCCGCCTTTGCCGTGGCTACGCCCTGCCTGCAGGCAGGCTTGCCACCGGGCTTTCTGCTGTGTGTCGACGGACTGTATACCGACCAGTTGCAGGCGCTGCGCGCCTGCGACAGCCTCAACCGCCTGCTGGAATCCAGCGGGCGAGGGCTGGCCGTACAGGCTTTTTACCCGCGATGAGGCAGCGCGCAGGGTTTTTTTAAAAAAACCGCACCCAAGGCCCGGCTGCCTAAGCTTGCCGTTCGGGCTTTGGGGCTGCAGCCCCAAAGCCCGAACGTGCGCGCAGACTACTCATCATCCTCGTCGTCATCACTAAAATCAAAGTCGTCATCCATCATTTCCGCAAGCAGGTCGCGGAAGTACATCTTGCCCTCCAGCACTTCTTTGTTGAGCACATTACACTCACACAAACCGTGGAGGATGAGCTCCATATACGCATATATCTCCTCACTGTCACCACTGACAGCCGTCTCCGCCAGCCGGCGCAGGCCGGGCACTCCGTCCAACTGCTCGCGGTACAACTGGTCGGCAGCGTCGTTGAGCAGCTCCACCGTTTTGCCGGCTCCGAAGAAAGCCCTCAGCGGCCCGTAAGGGTCGCGTTCCTGCCGCTTGTCGGGCCGCTCGGGATTGGGAAACAACTCCAGAAACAACTCCTTGACGGACTCGCCCAGCAAGGTCATGGCCACTTCGTAGGGGCCTTCCTGCTCACCCTCATACACCAGCTCCACCTTGCCCGTGATGGAAGGCACTACCCCCCAAAAGTCGGTGATGCGCCCGCTGGTCCTGGCCTCGCCATTGAGCAGCATGCGCCGCTCAGCCGTGCTGACGAGGTTTTCGTAGCCCGAAATCGTCAGACGGGCCGATACGCCGCTCTTCTCGTCGACCAGCTCACTCTCGCGGGCCGTGAAGGCCAGCTTTTCCAGCAAAACCTGCAAAAGCAACGGCATCTGCACCTGGCGCTGCTGCTCGGGACTGAGCTTGGCTTCCTGCAGGGTGATGCTGCGGGCAATCTCGATGTTTTTAGGATAGTGTGTAAGTATTTGACTTTCAATACGGTCTTTGAGGGGGGTGATGATAGACCCGCGGTTGGTATAGTCTTCCGGATTGGCCGTAAACACAAACTGTATGTCGAGCGGCAGCCGCAGCTTGAAGCCGCGGATTTGTATGTCGCCCTCCTGCAGGATGTTGAAAAGCGACACCTGTATGCGCGCCTGCAGGTCGGGCAGCTCGTTGATGACAAAAATCGACCGGTGGGAGCGGGGGATGAGGCCGAAGTGGATCACCCGCTCATCGCTGTAGGGCAGCTTGAGGGCCGCCGCTTTGATGGGGTCTACATCGCCGATGAGGTCTGCCACACTCACATCCGGCGTCGCCAGCTTCTCCACATAGCGCTCGTGGCGGTGCAGCCATTCGACGGGCGTATCGTCGCCCATATCAGCGATGAGGTCTTTGGCAAAGCGGGAGAGAGGCTGCAGCGGGTCGTCATTGAGCTCGCTGCCCGCCACGACGGGCACATACTCGTCGAGCAGCTGCACAATGCCGCGGGCCAGCCGCGTTTTCGCCTGCCCGCGCAGGCCCAGCAGCAGCATGCTGTGGCGCGACAGCAGCGCACGCTGTATGTCCGGGATCACGGTGTCGTCAAAACCAATGATGCCCTCAAAGCGGTGGTTACCAGCTTTGAGCCGCTCTACCAGGTTGTCGCGCAGTTCCTGCCTGACCGATCGCGGGCGGTAGCCGCTGGCTTTCAATTCGCCTAAGGTTGTACTTGGCTTCATGGGTATGTATTGTTGTATTTGTATGAATCGACTGTTTAAAACGTTGACAACGAAAAATGGTTCGCTGCCGGGGCATATTGTTGTCCGGCGGCGGTGGCCCGGCGGCCGGCAAAGGGCTTGTTTTTTCGCGCCGGCGCAAAAAAAAACCTAACGGCTGCCCGCCCTGTCCACTTTCTCTTTCAGCCAGGCGAGGTTGATGGACTTGTCCTTCAGCGAATCAATCTCCGCCAGCAGCGCCTGCGCAGCTTTGGCGTCGCCGGGCATCAGCTTGGTAATCTTGCGCGTCAGGTTGATGAAATTTTTGTAAAGCAGCTTGCGGTTGGTGGCTATGTCCTTGCGGCGGCGCAGGAAGGTGTTGAAGGAGTCCAGCAGCGAAAACAGCGCCTCGTCTTCGTCGGTCTCAAAGTAGGTCTGTATGAGCAATACCTTGGAATTGAGGTTGTAGGATATATCCTCGTATTCTACATTGCGGAGCTGCTGTATGACCTGGTCGTAGCGCTTCTGGTAAAAATACAGCTGGGCGAGGTTGTAGGACAAAGCGTTGGCGCGGAAGGAGTCGGGCAGGTACTGCTGGTAGTCGCTGATGAAATTTTCGACCCAACTGTACTCCCCGAGCCGCAGGCCGGCGACGACCGTATTGCGGAAGTGCCAGGGCGACAGTTGGTTGTTTTCTATCAGCAGCCCGTTTTTCAGCAGGCTGGCGATGAGGTTGAAGTACTCGCGCAAGAATTGCTGGTTGCCCTGGTTGGCTTTGCCAAGGCAGTAGTTGATGGCCGAGGTGTAGAGCTCGTCCATGGCTTCCTGCCGCGTAAACAGGTGCTGGTGCTGGTCCAGCAACTGCACCAGGGCGTGGTAGTGGCTCTCGTCCTGGGGGGCAGCGTAGAGGCGGTAGATGTTGTAAAAAATGGCAATGGACGGGTTGTTGAGCTTGCCGCTCTGCTCGATAAAAGGGATGATGTTTTCACCGATTTCAAGCTGATAGTCAAAGGTTTTTAACAGCTTGCGACTGTATACCAGAATCAAAAAACGCAGCTTTTCAATCAGGTAAAAATCGTCGAGGTGATTGGACATTTCCTCGATGTTGGCGCGGTCGCTGCGCCGGTTTTCAAGGTCGAGCAGGTAGTAGATGGTCTTCTCCGAGCGGTAGCGGTCAAAGTAGTAGGCGCCGTTGCGCAGGGGGTTGCCTTCCAGCTCCCGCAACAGTTGCTGGTGCACGGTCTGCCGAAGGGGCTCTGTTTTCGACCGGGTGATGTGCTCAGCCAGCAGGTTGAGCCGCAGGTTGGGGTAGCGGTCCAGCGATTGCTGTATAAAGTATTCTTCTACAAGCTTGTACAGGTCAGATACATACTTGCGGAAGCGGGTGTCGTCATAGGGGCGGCCCGGATTGAGCTGCGCCCACAGTTGTTCCTTGTCCCAGCCGTCTTCACTGCCGCCGCCCGCTTCTATGTCGCGCAGCAGAATGTCCAGCAGTTGCATGATCTCTTCACTGCGATTGAAAAAGGGCGAGGCGACGAGCTTGCGAAGCCGCCGCCAGTCCGGGCGGTCAATGGCCGCAAGGCCTTTGTATAATTTTGTCTTTCGCATGTTTTGGCAACGCTTAGCGCGTATGACGGGTTCCTTGGCCACAGCCAAAGTCCGGCAATATGCGCCTGATAAAGTTTTTCCCGCAGCCCGGCTTATCCCCGCAGGGAGCAGCTACTGGAATTTCCTCCCGCCGGATGAGCGCCCGCACAACAGAAAAATCCAGTATGCTGCGCGATACCCGTCGTTTGTTCGGCACTAACCGTCAGGATGTCGCAGGCAGGTTTGGCTTCGTCAGCAATATAAATTGAATTTTTTTTGAATATTTGAAAAAAACATACACAAAGATAAGTCAGGTTTCATTTAATTGACCTATTTTAGCGTCTCGAAAGCAATGACAAAAAACCGATCTGCCACGTGGGTAGGGTCGGAACCAAAAACGAAGTTTCCATGAATTTTACACCAGTCAGACTTGTAGCCTTTTTGTTGCTTCTCAGCCTGCCTTACCGGCACTGGGCGCAGCAGGTTTGGTTGCAAACCTATGAAAACACACCGCTGATTTACCAGTTTCAGTCTAAGCCCAATCACCCCAACTGGAACCGCCAGCCGGTCAACGGGACGGCTTCCTGGATCAATCTTTCCAATTACAACCGCGAACTGACGTATGTGCCAAATCCGGACTTCGTCGGCTTCGATACCATCCGCATTGTTCGTTGGGTGCAGAACCCGGCTACGCAGTGGACGCTGCTGACGCTCTTCATCGAGGTGCAGCAGGCCAATGTCAAGGCTTATCACGATTATGCAACCACCTCCGCCGGTCAGCCCGTGACGGTCAATGTGCTCGATAATGATTTTAGCAGCAATGGCGTCAAAAATCTGGCGGTCATACCCATCGTCAACAACGGGGCTGCTGCTTCCAATGCGTCCGATGGTACCGTCACCTTTACGCCGGCGCCGGGCTTTTCCGGCCTGACGCACCTGGGCTATGTGGTTTGTAATAATCTCGGCGACTGTGACGAGGGTACGCTCAGTATCACGGTTGTCGGTCAGGCACAGCCTGCCGAGGATACCATCCGGGTGTTCACCCGTAAAAATGAACCGCAGTTCATCCTGTCGCCTACCGAGTATACTTTGCTGAGTCCGCCACAGCACGGGTCCTACGATCCTGCTTCAGATGTGCCTACCTACACGCCCGGGGACGGGTATGTGGGCATGGATTATCTGAGCTTTGACAACGGCAGCGGGGTCACAGTTTTTGCTATCGAAGTGCTTAATCTCCGCGACAACGAGTATGCTTTCAACGATCGCGCTTATACGGTCGCCAACCAGTCGGTAGAAATCAATGTCCTGTCCAACGACCTGGCTACCAACTGTTTTTCTTACAACCAGCCGGCGCACGGTGCTGTAGCACCGGCTTACAACGGGGCTCCGCAGGGCTTGCTGGCGTATACGCCGGCCCCCGGCTTCATCGGGGTCGATGAGTTTACCTACCAGATCTATGGTCCGGGCTGTCAGGGCGAACCCGAAACGGCTACGGTCTATGTGTTTGTCAATAATTTTGAGCCTGATCGCTCTACTTTCCATATCTCTACGCCCAAGATGACGCCCATCATCATCGGTTACAATATTCCGGTGGGGACTTTCAACTTTAGTGTTGCACAACAGGGAGGCCTGGGTACAGCCTTGTTTTTGCAGGGGTCGGTAGATACGGTTATCTATGGTGCGTCTATCGTGGGCAATGATCTGCTCATCTATGTGCCCGATGCGAATGTGCAGGAGGGGCAGGATGAAATCGAGATTGTCTATTGTCTGATGGATCCACAGGGTGGCTGTGCTGTCTCCAAGACGGTCAAAATTTTTCTTGATATTCTCAATATTGGTTCCGGAGGACAGGCGATCTGCGTAGGTACTTGTGTCTGGGCCGGAGATACCAATTTCGATGGTCTTGTCAATATGGAGGATCTGCTGCCGATCGGTCAGGCCATGGGCAGCATCGGCCGCCCGCGGCCGGATGCCAGCCTGGATTACTGGTACGGGCAGTATGCTGATGACTGGAGTGATCTTTTTGCAAGTACCGACAATACGGTAGATCTCAAGCATATTGATGTCGATGGCAGCAGCATCGTCACGGCAGTGGATACGGTTGGTATCAACCTCTTCTACGGCCGCGCACATGCTATGGTGCCGCGCGTGCTGCCGTACGCACCCTACGAGATTTCGCTGGATGGTGACATTTTTGTCGAGCCGGGTGAGCTGGTGACGCTGACTTTCTCCATTGGCAATAGTGGTAGTCCGGCGCACAATATGTATGGCTTTGTCTTTCCTTTCCTGTACAATCCCGAGTTTTTTGAGCCGGAAAGCGTCGATGTGAGCTTTCAGTCGTCCAACTGGCTGGCTTATAATTCTCCGGTCCTGCACATGAAGCATAACAATGGTACGGGCTTGCTGGAAATGGCCTACACGCGTACCAATGGTATTGCAGCCAGTGGCCACGGCCAGATTGGTACGGTTTCTTTTGTGGTGGTCGATGACCTTGCAGGTACACGGCCGGATGAGAAGGAACTGGAACTGACGGTAGGCGGGGGCACAGGGCTTGCCAGCAATATGGATGGCAGCATGTCGCAAGTGGTCATTAAGCCATTTACGCTCAAGCTGCGCCTGCAGCAGGAGATAAGTGATGATCAGCTTTTAGCTGACCTGCTGCGGCTCTATCCCAATCCGGCAACGGATATGCTTACGCTGCGCCTCAAAGGGGAAGAGCAAATGCAGGATATTGCTATTTACAACCTCACGGGCCAGCGGGTAAGCCATGTGGGCAATATTTCGACCCAACAGGCTGAAATCAATGTTGGCAATCTGCCTGCCGGTATGTATGTTGTCAGTGTGACAACCAACTCCGGGCTGATCAACCGCAAGGTCGAAATTTTTGGCCGCTAAGGTAGCGGCCGTCAGATGATGCTGCCCGGCTGTCGTGCCGGGTACAGGCAGCCTGCCTGCCAATCAACAGTTGTTTACAATTCGTGGAATTATATTCATTGCTTTCGAAAGCCGCCCCTCCCGGGCGGCTTTTTTTGCTGAAAGCACTTGTTGCAGCCAGCGCTAATCTATTTACGTATGACAGCCAATCAACATTCTCAGCAGCATACCTATATCGCCATCATGGCGGGGGGTGTGGGATCTCGCTTCTGGCCTGCCAGCCGGGAGGCCAAACCTAAGCAGTTTCTGGACATTGCCGGCAATGGCAAAAGTTTGCTACGCCTCACCTTCGAGCGCTTTCTCAGGCTGGTGCCGGCTTCGCATATCTTTGTGGTGACCAATGAGGGGTATCGGTCACTGGTGAAGGAACACCTGCCGGAATTGGAGGACGGGCAGATTCTTGGGGAGCCTTCGCGCAACAATACGGCGCCTTGTGTCGCTTATACGGCTATGAAGCTTTATCAGCTTGATGCAGAGGCCAACCTGGTGATTGCTCCCAGCGATCATCTCATCCACAATGAGGATATTTTTCTGGACAATGTTCGCCACTGCCTCGATTTCACAGCTTCGCAGGAGGCGCTGCTCACGCTCGGGATCGCTCCCACCCACCCGCATACGGGCTATGGGTATATTGAATATGGCGGGCAAAGTGACAGCCCCGGCATATACGCAGTGAAGCGTTTTGCCGAAAAGCCGCCGGTAGAGCAGGCGCGCGCTTATCTCGCCAGCGGCAATTACTTGTGGAATGCAGGTATTTTCATCTGGCGTGCATCGACCATACTGGAGGCTTTCCGCCGCTATGCTGCGGATATCTACGAGCAGTTGTCGCCCGGCATGTCGGTGATGAACAGCGCCGGGGAGCAGGATTTTATCAATGCACACTATCCGGCTACGCGTTCTATCTCTATCGATTATGCGATCATGGAGCAGGCGGACAATGTATTTACGCTGCCGGCACAGTTTGGCTGGAGCGATCTGGGAGCCTGGGCGAGTCTGCACGAAGAGGTGGCTAAAGACGCGCAGGGCAATGCGCTGCAGGGCGACCAGATTCTGGCCTATGATACGCACAACTGCCTCATCCGTGCTCCCAAGGGTAAGATGGTGGTCGCTGGCGGACTCGATGACTTCATTATCGTCGACGAAGGGGATGTGCTGCTGATTTTTCCCAAAAACCGCGAGCAGGAAATTAAGAAGGTAGGTGCGCTGGTGCGTGAGCAGTTTGGAACAGACCGGCTGTAAGGGATTGTCGAACCTGCAGGCAGCAAAGCAGCGGGTCTGGAGATCGGCTGCAAGTGGCTGTAAGATTTGCAGACACTAGAGCGCAACAGGCTTCAGTATGGCAAACAAAACGGTGGTCATGGCGGAAAACACCGGGGCCGTTGCTACCCATATTACGCCCCTAACGGGGCTTCCGTACCGAAATATTCAAAATTTCGTCCGTATGATTTACTTCCACTTAGGGGGCTAGATCTCAATACCCATTATATTTGACCAAGAACCCTGTTGTTTAACTACACGGATCTTTTCAAAAATCGACTTTTTTGAGTTAACTTTTTGACAATTTACCGAAATCCGGTTGTAAGACAGTTGTAAAGAACGGATTTTTTTGTATTGATTTTCAATTGGTTATATGTTTGTGCGTTATCAAAAAACCCTTTATAGCTTTTGGGATTAGTTTTTCATGTAAAAACATGCATTGTGTACGAAATGCTCCTATTTTTGTCAGGTATTTAAATGTGATTCGATACTTATGACGACACAAGTGATTATTACTCCCCCCCTGTTGTAATCGCTTACCGATTCGAGTTAACATTATTAAGTCGTGCCGATAGCAATCCAATACCCCCCCTTGTGTGCTGTCTACGGCGATGAACCGGAGGAAAAAGATGGTCCCCCCCTGCCAGTCTTGTTCCGTCCGGTTTTTTTATTTGGGCTTGTTTTTTGGGTTTACTACAGTTGAGGAGAGGGGGGGGGTAGACACAAGCGCGGGTGCTGGTTTTTTTCATGAAAAACCAGCACCCGCGCTTGTGTTGCAGCTGCAGCCTGCCGGCTCTGGCTGCCAGGCTGGTCTGGCTA
Source organism: uncultured Saprospiraceae bacterium (assembly GCA_964441755.1). Lineage (GTDB taxonomy): Bacteria > Bacteroidota > Bacteroidia > Chitinophagales > Saprospiraceae > JAUMBM01. The sequence continues at coordinate 23,556 of CAYTVG010000011.1, read as the reverse complement.
GGAAGTTGTTTCCCGCGCCACAGAGCGATATTCACTGGGCGACAAGCCCACTTCCTGCTTGAAGATGCGGTAAAAACTAGAGCGGGAGTTGAAGCCGCAGGCGGCATATATTTCATTCCACTGCGACGCATAACGAGGATCCAGCAGCAGTTGTTTGGCTTCGCGTATGCGGTAGCGATTGATGTAGGTGCTGAAGTTGATGCCCATGACGGAGTTGATGGCCGAGGATACGTAGGTTTCGTTGGATCCTACCTGTCGGCTCAGCTCTGCCAGGTTGAGTTCGCTGTTGAGATACAGGCGCTGTGTGACTACCGAGCGGTCAATTTTTTCAAATAGTTGCTGGTTGCGCAGATCCTGCACATCGGAGGGCTGCTGTACAGCAGCCACTGCCGGACCAGCCTCCTCCTGTGAACGCGCATTGCGATAGAGGTAACCCATCAGCTTGCGGTTGCGATTGTACATGATGAGTATAATCATCAGGGCGCCTAAAGTGAGTACCGTCACAAACACCAGTCCTTGTATCTGCTGCCGCCGCAGCTGTAGCCGCGTCTCTTGTTGTTCGATTTGGTTCTGTAGCTGATCGAAATCATACAGCAGCCGCAACTCCTGCATAACAGTATTCTGCTCTAGGGTACGCGAACGCTGCATCCACTGCATGTACTGCAGGCGGAATTTGTCGATCAGCAGGCTATTGTTCAGCTTGCCGGCTACGATAATCATTTCGAAGAGTGCGTTGCCTTCATACTGCTGTTGCTGCAGCTTCCTGGCAACGCGCAGCGTTTCTTCAAACTTTTGGAGTGCCAGCGCATAATTGCCCTGCAGCTCGTAGGCTTTGGCGATGTTGAACAGCAGGATGGTCACGAGATGCTCCATGTCGCGTGTGCGGGCCTGGGCGAGGCTTTCGGCAAAAAGCAATTCAGCCTGCTCCTGTTTGCCGGTAAGCAGTAAAATCAGCCCGAGGTTGTTTTGGCTGCGCAGCAGTCCGTACCAGTTGTCAAGCCGCTCATTCAGCTCAATGCTGCGGCGGATGTAGAGTTCTGCCAGCACATAGTCGTTTTTTTCTAAGTACAGGTTGCTGAGATTCTGGTAAGTGGCCGCCAGATCAATGCTGTCACCGGCAGCTGCAAAGGTGTTGAGTGCTTCTTTTAGTCTGCGCTCCACTTCTTCCAGATTGGTCTGTTGCTGCAGGTATAACTCGGAGATGTTGAGCCACGATTTGGCTATATCGACCTCATCGCCTTTGGCTTCCGACAGTTTGAGCGATTTGAGGTAGGCATCAAGAGCGTTTGAGTGCTCGCCCAGCAGGGCGTAGTTGACGCCCATATTATTCCAGCATTTTTCCTGCATGTACGTACTGCGTTGCCCAAAGGGGGTTTTCAGTGCGCGCTGGTAGTACTGGTTGGAAAGGTAGGGACGCGAAAGGTAGTAGTTGACAACTCCCAAATAGTAGTAGGACTGCGCCACCAGTGAATCATTGTTGGATTCCATCGCCCGGAGGTGGTATTGCCGGGCCTTTTTTTCTGCCTGCTCGACCTGTGCGGGCAGCAGTGAGAGAATGGGGTCGGCTCCGCCGGCATACAGGGCAGCGCCTGAAACTGCTCCGCACAAAAGCAGTAAGCATCGTACGAGGAAATGACTGCTTAGATATAAGGTGTTGATTGAACGGCCTTGCCGTGTAACAATAACTTGCCCCCTGCGTGTCATGTATATGAAATTTCAAGGCTGGTATGTAATAAAAAAGGGGGGAAGCAGTACAAATATAAGCTATTTGAGCAATTTTTGACAGCCGTACTATCAAAAATTGCTCAAATGGCTTTCAGAGGGCTTCTTTTGGGGTGAACAGCCGCCCAAAAGAAATTGAAAAGAGCCACCCATGGCATGGGCAGCGTCAGCTGCCCATGCCATGGGTGGCTATAACCAACCGAAGCCCTACATCATTGGAGCGCAGGCCCGGCAGCGACCGCCCACGCCGGCTAATCCGGCAGTGGACAGGTGAATTCTGGTAGCTGCCACCGCGCAGCACGCGGAACTGTCCGCTTTCGGGCCCGTATACAGCTTGTTGTTGTCCGCTGCGGACTAGCTCGCGGTAGTAGTCATGGCCATACCAGTCTTCGCACCACTCCCATACGAGTCCGCTCATGTCGTACAGCCCCAGCTCATTGGCTTGTTTTTTACCCACCAGAGAGGGCTGCCCGCCGCTGTTGCCTTCGTACCAGCCCAGCTTGTCGAGCTGGCTGCCGCCGGCAAAGGGAAAGCCTTTGCGCTGGCTGCCGCCGCCGGCAGCGTACTCCCACTCCGCCTCGTAGGGGAGCCGCAGCCGTACGCCTGAGCCCAGGCCCGACAGCCAGCTGCTGAGTTCCGTGTCCTGCAGCAGGCGGTCCAGTAATGTACGGGTATCGTCCCAGCTTACTTTTTGAGCAGGGAATTGTGAGTCGGTAGCAGTACCGCCCATGACAGCAGCCCATAAAGACTGGGTGACGGGGTACTTACTCATGTAGAAGGTCTCCACCGCTACGGCGTGCTGGGGCAGCTCGTTGTCGAAATCTGCCTTAGCCGCTCCCATGCTGAATATACCTCCTTCTACGCGGACAAAGGCATATTGCCCGAACCGCTTCGGCATATTCAACACAGGCTGTTGAATTGTAAACATGTTTAAATATACTACTTAATGAACACAAAGGTTGTGTTAGGGGGTGCTTGTAGTATATGCACAGCGGGAACCAAAAACTGTATCAGCCTTGCTGCTCCACAGCAAGGTGATTGAAAATGATCGAAATTAGGCGGGAAGCTTGTTTGTGGCGACAACCCGAGTGAGGGTGATGTGTTGATGGCCAACCGGACACCGCATTGCATTACATAGCGAGGATAGGGGGACGAAACATAAAAATTATCGTCCAAAATCTAAGGCACAACAATATACATCTTTTTTACTAATGTGTATGCAAAACAAGTTAAATTTTGCAATTAATAATGCAAATGTTGCAAGTAATGTTGCAAATGTTGCAAGTGATGGTTGCATTACAGCGCAACCATCACTACATTTTCTCATCCGGCTCCTTTGCCAGTATCACTGCAAGTACTGGGGTGCGCTGCAGCGCACCCCAGTACTACATTTTCTCATCCAGCCCCTTACCGGTTTCATGGTGCGCAAAGCCGGGGATCACCTGTTGCAGGGCAGCTACCAGCTGCGCCTTGCTGAGGGAAGGCTGCTCAAACATAGCCCGCAGCTCATCGACCACCCGGTCGATGGCCTGCAGGGACGGGCGGGGCGCGTTGGTGATGACGCCCAGACTGCTGAAGCGCTGCTCGTCGCGCTGGTCATTTTCAGTATAAAATTCTTCATACGGCTTTTCGCCGGAGGTATCCGAACTGAAGTAAAACACAGGGTAGGGGAGCGGCCTGTCCTCTATCACCCGCCCCTGAGCCGCCCAGCGGGCAGCGAGCTGCCGCGCTTCCTCTTCGCCCTCACAGTGGAAAGGTCTCAGCCCTTTGGCTTCCAGCAGCTTGTCGGCGATATGTGTAAAGGTATTGGTATGCAGCTCCGTCTGCAGCCGCGGGTAAAATATTTGTCCGCTTTCGCCCAGCAGGCAGGCCATGAGGCATATCTCGCCCGACTCGTCGGGCGAGACGAAGAAGCGCTGAATATCGCGCGGCGCCGACAGCGGCTGCTGTCGCGCCAGCCGCTCCAAAAAGCCGGCCGGCAGGCTGCCGTTGGAAAAGGCTACATTGGCAAAGCGGGCAGTCGTAATCTTGATCTTGTCGGCATAGGCCATGATCAGCTCTTCCATCAGCTTTTTGCTGGCGCCCATCACATTGACGGGATTGGCTGCTTTGTCGGTCGACACGCAGAAAAAATGCCGCGGCGGCTGCTCCGCCAGCATCGACAGCAGGTCGCGGGCGCGCAACACATTGTTTTCCAGCATGGCTTCAATGCTGTAGGGGTCTTTTTCCGACCGCACATGCTTGTGGGCCGCAAAGTTGGCCACTATGTCAAAGGGCCCTTCACGCCGCAACAGCCGCGCAAACACGGGCTCGCTGAAACTGATGGGGTAGGTCTTGTAATCGGCCGGCACAGCCATGCCGGCTGTGCTGCGCAGGTCGCGGGTGAGCTCCGTAAGCCCGTTTTCGTTGATATCAACGACGTACAGGCTGGCCAGCTGCCCGTGCCGCAGCGCTGCTCTGATAAAGGATGAACCAATGGTGCCGGCACCGCCGATGACCAGCATGCGCGCTCCTTGCAGTTGCTCGCGCAACTGCGGTCCGTACTGCTGCAGGTCTGCTTCGAAGAAGCTGCCCTGTCGTCCGATGACGTGCTCCTGAATGAAGCTGCTTAGGTTGAAGTAGGTCATACTGGTTTTTTTTACCGAAGAAATGTTGTTTGTTTTTGCGGCTTGCGCCGCAAAAACAGGGGATTTTATGGCATTGCGGCTTCGCCGCAATGCCAGTTGTTGCTCGTTTTGCGGCTTGCGCCGCAAAAACAGGGGATTTTATGGCATTGCGGCTTCGCCGCAATGCCAGTTGTTGCTCGTTTTGCGGCTTGCGCCGCAAAAACAAGCCATCAATTAAGCCTTTTGAAGCCACCATGGCAAACCGGCCCCTCCAGGGCCTCCTCCACCGACGCCCGGCCGTGGAAAAAATCCGCGACCCGGGCCAGCACCGGCGCGAAAGCCTCAAAATACTGCTCCAGCACGGCATCCGTATGCTGCGTACACACATACACACTGTTGCCGGCCAAAAAGCCCTGGCGTAGCATCTCCTGGGTGATGAAGGTCTTGTACTTGAGCCAGTCAGGCGCATCAATGCCAAAAGACGTGAGCGCCGGCAAGCCGGCAACGCTTAGCGGCAGCGACAGCGAGGCGCCCAGCGCCTGCCAGCGCTGGCCAATCTTGCGGCCCTGCTCGCTGATGACCTCCCAGGAGCGCTGCACAGCCATCTCATCGAGGGTGGCCAGGGCCGCCGCCGGGCCTATACGCTCCGTCCAGAAAGTGCTGCTGATGAAGGTCTTCTGTGCTGCTTCCATGACCGACCGCCGCCCCAGCACCGCCGTGATGGCGTAGCCATTGCCGAGGGCTTTGCCAAACATGCACATGTCGGGCGCTACGCCATATTTTTTGTGCAGGCCGCCATAGGTTTCCCGAAAGCCGGAAGTGCACTCGTCAAAGATGAGCACCAGCCCGTGCTGGTCGCAGAGCTGCCGCACCCCCTCGAGATAACCCTCCGCCGGACCCATATTGCGCGATACTTCCATTTTGACAACCCCCAGGTCGGGATGCCGGGCGATGAGCGCCCGCAGGGCCTCAAGATCGTTGTAAGGAAAGGTGAGCACGCTGCCTTTGAGGTGGCGGGGCACGCCGGCCGGGTCGAGCCCCGGCAGCAGGTGGCCGTCGAGCTCGTCGGTCTCGCCCAGGTTGGCCGACAAGTACCAGTCGTGCCAGCCGTGGTAGCCGCAGATGGCCACCTTGTCGCGCCCGCTGGCCGCCCGCGCAATGCGGATGGCAATGGCATTGGCCTCACCACCGCTGCGGGCCAGCCGCACCATATCACCCCAAGGGTGCAGTTCCACCAGCTTCTCGGCCAGCGCTACCTCTTCAGGACAGTTGAAAGTGGACATGTTGCCCTTGTCAATCACCGCCCGCACAGCCGCGTCCACCCGCTCATTGCCGTAGCCGAGGGTGTTGGTGCCTATGGCCATGATGCTCACATCGAGGTAGGCATTATCGTCAAGATCCCACACGGTGCAGCCCTTGCTGCGGGAAAAATAGGCGGGCCACTGCTCCGGCAGAAACATTTCCGGCCGCTTGGACAGCAGCATGGTGCCACCGGGAATCAGCGTTTTCGCCTTTTTGTAGAGGGATTGCCCCTTGCCTGTTCTCATATTGTTGGTGTCTCGTTCTACATTGTTGATCACTTATCAGGCGCCCTGCAGCTGTCGTGCAGGGCTGTACGCTACGCCCCGACGGCCTTTCAGCAGGCTCGTATTGTCACGGGCTGCGGGTCGCGCTTGTCAGATTTTGTGTGCCGTCTGCCATTGTGCAGGGGCACCGACTGCCGGCATCACCGGCTGTGCCGGCTCTTCACCGGGCTCAGATCGCTGGCGACGCAGGGTCCTTGTCGACAGATTGCTGATACCCTTCGTTGCGACCGATGCCGGCATTTGACAGCGATTCGCGCTGCTGCAGCATATAATCGGCATAGGTCTGCCAGCCGGCATCCCCGCCCAGGGCGTCGACCAGCCAGCGCATGACAGCCAGGTCGGCAGGCTCATCGACGGTCATGCGCAGGCCGCCATAATCGGCCGGCGCAGCGTGGTTGGCAGCGGTAAAAAGGCTGCCGCCGAGGTAGTCGCTGTGCTTGCGCAGGTAGGGAGTCACATGCTCGCGCTCCGAAGGGAGGCGCGCTTCCTGCCAGGCACGCTCGAGGGCGGCAAAGCGGAAGACTTCTACATCCTGCCCGTCAGGGTAGTGCTCCACAAAGGTGTTGGTATAATAGTCGTAGCCGCCGGCTATGGCCGCGGCAATCACGGCATCGACCAGCACCGGATCGAGCAGCGGACAGTCGCTGGTGAGCCGTACAACCCAGTCCGGGGCGTAGGGCTTGGCCGCCTGGTAAAAGCGATCCAGCACGTCATTGAGGGAGCCCTGGTAGCAGTCGCAGCCATGGGCTGCCGCAATGGCACATATCTGCTCACTGCCGGCCTCTTCAGTGGTGGCCACCAGCAGGCGGTCGGGCAGCTGCGCCCGCGACAGGCGCGCGAGCTGCAGATCCAGCAGGCTGCCGGCGCCCAAAGGCAGCAGCACTTTGCCGGGTAGCCGGCTCGACCCTATGCGGGCTTGTGTGATGGCTAATATTTTCATTATTTGCAATAATCAACGTCCTGTAAGCGCCTGCCCGGGCGCTTTTTTGCTTGTCGCATCGGCAGGCCAGACAGCAGCGCTTCAGCCCACGACCCAACGGGCGGGGTTGAGCAGCAGGGGCTGGTCGACGCGCAGCGCATCAATGGCCGCTACCAGCGCCGCCGGCAGCCGCCGGGCAGCTGCCAGATTTTGCGCCAGCTGCTCCCTGCTGTCCACACCGATCAAAACGCCCTCAATATACGGCTTTGACAGCACATATCCCAGTGCCAGCGCCTGCATGCTGCAGCCCGCCGCCTGCTGCAGCGCCTGCAACTGCCGCAGGGCTTCGGCCAGCGGCTGTAGCTGCTGCGGCAGCTCATGGGGGGGCTTGAAAAAAAGCCCCTGCAGGAAGACGGAGCGCGTATGTATGATCTTACCGGCCGCCTGCGCCCGCCGCAGGGCAGCGCCCTTGTAGTACTCGTTGTCGAGCAGGTTGAAAGGCGCCTGTATGACTTCTATGGCCGGCTGGTCGATGAGGCTCTCTATCTCTTCGGCTGTATAGACGGATACGCCCAGCTTGCCGATGCGGCCGGCGGCCTGCTCGGCAAGCAGCTCGTCCAGCACCTCCGGGTGCTGCCGGTAGTCGGCAGCCGCATGGAAAAGCAGCACATCGACCCGCTCAGCTGCCAGCCGCTGCAGCGAGCGGCTGAGCTGCTCCCGCGGGCTGTGGCTGCTGCTGTAGTGAAATTTGGTGATCAGCGGCAGCTGCCCGCCGCTGTGCGTGCGCCGATAGTCGCCAATGAGCTGCTCGGCTTCGCCATAGGCGGCGGCGGTGTCGAGGCCGCCGAGGCCGGCAGCCGTAGCAAGGTCCAGAATGGCATAGGCCTCCGCCCGCGGCGGCTTGCCGCTGCGGTTGTTGATGCCGTAGTCCAGCCCCAGTTGCACCGTGCCGAGGATGAGTTTATGGTTGTGTGTTTTTGCCACGGTAGTAGTCGTCGCGCAACAGCCCCAGCAGCAGGCTGTCCTGGTATTGGTTATCAATCAGCCATTGCTGCCGCAGCCGCCCTTCTTCCACAAAGCCGTTGCGCAAAAAGGCGCGCGCAGAGCCTTGGTTGTCGGCATAGCAGCCCGCCTTGAGCTTGTGCAGGTTGAGAGTGCCAAAGGCAAAGTCGCAGATGAGCCCGATGGCTTCCGAGGCATAGCCCTTGCCCCACTGGTCCTTTTCGCCGATGAGGAGGCCGATGTCGGCAAAGCGGTGTATCCAGTTGACAGGCCCCAGCTTGATGTTGCCAATGTGCCGGTCCCCCGCGCGCAGACAGATGCCAAAGAGGAAGTCGTGCTGGCTGCCGTCAAGCTGCGCAAGGTAGCGCTCCAGCCGCGCCTGCGACCACGGCTGGTAGCGGGTCTCGAGGTAGCGACCCACCTCCGGATCGTTGAGCCAGTTGAGGTAGGGGCCAGCGGCGTCGGTGGCCTGCAGCCCGCGGAGGTAGAGGTGTGTACCGGTTATAAATGCGTGTTGCATGTCGTTGTTGCCGGTGCTGTTTGGCAGCACCGGCAACAAAATAAATACTTTTTTGCGGCATTGACCGCAAAAAAGAGGTGTTATTGGTTTTGCGGCTGCGGCCGCAAAACCAATACGTCTTTTGGGCGACGCCAGCCGCCAAAGCATACTCATTTTTTGCGGCGCCAGCCGCCACATACCCCTACGTATGAGTACGTATCTCAAACCCGGCATTCTTCACATGCCCCCGCGTCTGCATAGGATTCTGGTCCTGAAAGCAAAAAAACGTGCCGGCAGCCACCGCATCAGCGCCCGCCTCGCGGAAACCCTCCACAAAATGCGCGGCGCGGCCGCAGCCGCCCGATACAATCACCGGTATGCGCACGGCCGCACATACCTGCCGGGTAATGTCCGGCTCCAGACCGCTCCGGCTGCCATCCTGCGCAATGCCGGTGAGCAGCAACTCGCCGGCGCCCAGCGCTTCGGCCTGCCGCGCCCAGTCGACCGGGTGCAGGGCGTGAGGCTGCTGCCCGCCCCGGCTGTATACCCGCCACTGCCCGTCGGCATCACAGCGATAGTCGATGCTCACCACCACACACTGCGCGCCAAAGCGGCGCGATGCCTCGCTGATGAGCGACGGCTGCGCCAGCGCTGCACTGTTGACAGCCACCTTGTCGGCGCCGTGCTGCAGCAGCAGCCGGAAATCGTCGACGCTGCGCACGCCGCCGCCAATGGTCAGGGGCAGAAATACCTCGCGGGCTACCTCCTCCAGCAAAGCCAGCGGCAACTGACCATTGTCTTTTCCTTTGGCGGGCGACAAGTCAATGAAAATCAGCTCATCAACAGCCTGGGCTTCGTAGATTTTGGCTTGTGATACGGGGTCGCCCACTTCAATGATCCTGTCAAAGCCAACGGTCGTGACCAGCGACAGCCGGCCACTGCTCAGGCGCGAAGGCATGAGCTGCAGCTTGGGGATGAGACGCTTTTTAGCCATGGTAGTCCGACAATTGGTTCGCTAATGGCTGTTTTGCCGGGCTGACAGGGCATCGACAGGCCTCGTGCCTGCTCCCGCTCCGCTGTCGCAGCAGCTGCCTGTGGCTTGCCGGGCTGTCGTTTGGTAGGCTGCGCTTATGCATGGTAGTCCAAAAAGTTGATGAGCAGCTGCCGCCCGAAATCGGAGCTTTTCTCGGGGTGAAACTGTGTGCCGAAGATGTGCCCGCGCTGTATGGCAGCAGTCACCTGCAACTGCCCATAGGTGTAGCAGGCAATGAGGTCGTCCGGATCGGCACAGCGCAGGTGGTAGGAGTGCACAAAATAAAAGTCGGGCCGCAGCGGAAACTGCCGGAACAGGGGGCTGCCGGGCCGGTAGCTCACATCCTGCCAGCCTACATTAGGCACCTTGCAGTGGCTGTCACCCGGCTCCATGCGCACCACCTCGGCATCAAACCAGCCGAGGCCGGCTGTCTCCTCCTGCTCGTAGCCGACCCGGGCCATGATCTGCATGCCCAGACAAATGCCCAGCACGGGCTTGTGCTCCACCAGCACCTGCTCGTGCAGTGCAGCCACCAGCCCGCGCGCATGCAGGTTGCGCATGCTGTCGGGAAAAGCGCCTACCCCCGGGAGGATGATCCTGTCAACCGACGCCAATGCCGCCGGCTCACGGCAGATCACAGTATCCTCCCCAAGGTAGTCGAGGGCGTTTTTGACCGACAAAAGGTTGCCCATGCCGTAGTCTACGATGCCAATCATTCGCCCTTCCTTGCTTGCCATGCCTGCAACTGCGCCAGCGCCTCCTCACGGGGCATCTTGCCGTCGCGCGACCATTGGTCAAAGTCTGCTGTTTTTTTGCCGGGCTGTATCAACTGTTGGTCGTGATGGTAAGGGGATACCATGTGCGACTCGGCGATGGCCTGAAATTCTGCCTCGCTCAGGCCTGTAAAGTCGAGGAAAAGGTCCAGACTGGGCGGCCGCTTACCTTCATAGGTTTCGAGGATGTCCATGCCTTCCTCCCGTGTCATGCGGCCGTTGCGGATGTCAATGCTGGCAAGGTGGGTGGGACGGGTGTAGCCGCGCTTGATGTACTTGATGTAGTCGCGCACCCCCTGCATGTAACACTCGATTTTCTCGTAGTCGTAGTCGGCAGGTACGTTCTCCACTTCGTCGCCCTTCCAGCCGAGCTCGTCTTTGAGGATGCGTACCTGTTCTTTGACATCCCAGGGGACGTAGGAGCCCAGGCATACCGAGCGGTAGCGGAGCTTGCGCAACTCCGCCAGGGGCGGGTAGCTGTAGGGCTTGAGGTCGCGCTTGTCTACCAGCCCGCCGAGGCGGTAGTACATGTCATCGGCATTGATGCCTAGGTTGACGTAGCGGTTGAAACGCTTTTCGTCCACTTCCTCGGGCTGGTCATAACTGTAGTAGGAGGTATACTCGGCCGAGGGTTCCCCCCAGAAGATAAGGGGCACGTTGTAGCGGATAGCCACCCACATGGGGTAGGAAAAAATGCCCGTATGGCAGTGCCAGCAGAAGTCGCCTTTTTCCAGAAAACTCTGCAGCATAAGCTTTTGTACTACCTTCCAGTTGGGGGTGAAGTGGTGGAAATCAACACCCAGCTCGCGCTGTATGCGCTTGGTGTTTTCCTCCAGATTGGGCCGCAGAAAGCCATGATCAAAACGGACAACCAGGGGTTTGAGCTTGTACTCCTTGACGAGGTAGTAGAGCGTCCAGGTCGAGTCCTTGCCACCACTGAAAGGGACGATGCAGTCGTAATCGTACTGGCCGCGGTGCTGCTCAATGAGGTGGTCGAGTTCTGCCTTTTTGAGGTTCCAGTCAATCTGTGACTGTTTGTACTCTACCTGCCGACAGATGGAGCATACGCCCTGCTGGTCGTAAGTGATAGTTTCGTGCGTTTCCGGTGTAACGCATTTGGTGCATCGTAGGAGAGACATGCAATGAATGTTTGCGTTGAGGAATTTTTTTCAACAGATTTAATTCCATACGCAAGTTGGCGAAGTGATCTCGCATGTCATGGCAGATAAAACGAGTACCTGTCTGCAGGCGTGGAACACCCGCCTTCGGCTAACTCGTTTTATCGCCATGTTCCCACTGGTTTCAGCCGCGAAAATAGTGTTTTTGGGTTAATTGTTGGTTTTTATTTTTCTGCTGCGGCTGTCGCCGCAGCAGAAAAAAATAGGTGGTCATGATTTTTCTTCGAAAAATCATGACTGGTCTTATGTCTTCTGCTGCGGCGACAGCCACCGATACTGCATGATTATGCATAGTCCGGTGCTGCAGCACCGGACTATGCATAATCACCCACACGCAAAGGCTCACCCCGCCGCAAATCCCGCGCCGCCCTGCGGCCAATCACCTCCTCATACAAGGCCGGCGGCAGCCCGTCGCCGGGGCGGATGACCCGCACCGACTCGGGTGTCAGCAACTCGCCGGCAGCAAGATCAGCGACAACGTAGATTGAGCGCCTAAACTGCCTGCTTTTTTCCTCCGCCCGCTGGGCGCTGAGCTGCACTTCTCCCAGGGCTTCAAAAGCGCGGCCGGTCTCTTCTGTCAGCATGCGCAACTCCTCAGGCTCCATCGAAAAGGCGCTGTCTACGCCGCCGTCAGCGCGGCGCAGGGTGAAATGTTTTTCGATCACCCGCGCGCCCAGGGCTACAGCGGCTACAGCCGCCCCCACGCCCATGGTGTGGTCGGACAGGCCGACCAGGCAGTCGGGGAAGATTTCCTGAAACACGGGCAGGGTGCGCAGGTTGGTGTTGCGCGGACTGGCAGGGTAGGTGCTGGTGCACTTGAGCACGACTATATCGCGACAGCCGTTTTCGCGCAGTACGCGCACAGAGCTGTAGAGTTCGTCAAGGGTGGAGGTGCCGGAGGAAATGATGACGGGCTTACCCGTGCGGGCCACGCGCCGCAGCAGGGGGTGGTGGCCGCTCTCAAAGGAGGCTATCTTGTAGGCGGGCACATCAAGGCTTTCGAGGAAATCGACGGCCGTCTCGTCGAAAGGGGAGCTGAAGGCAGCCATGCCGAGGGAGCGGGCGTAGTCGAAGATGGGCTTGTGCCATTCCCAGGGGGTGTAGGCCTCCTGGTAGAGTTCGTACAGGTTCTTGCCGTACCAGAGAGAACCGGGGTCGGTGATGTCGAAGAGGCCGCCGCGGTGGTCAATGGTGAGGGTGTCGGCGGTATAGGTCTGCAGCTTGAGGGCGTGGGCGCCGGCATCAGCAGCGGCCTTGACGAGCTCGAGGGCGCGCTCAAGCGACTGGTTGTGGTTGCCCGACATTTCAGCGATGATGTAGGGCCGGTGCGCGTGGCCGATTTGTATTCCCTGAATTTCCATATAGTTGCTGTGCTAGTGTTGCTGGTAAAAGCGCGTCCTGCAGCAATGGCTTTTTACTGCTTTTCACGCTGTTGCATCCGTAAAGTTACGTCTTTCCGTACAACTGTTTTCACGGTTGTTGTGCGTGGCTGTGTACAGCCTCATGGTTTGTCACGGCTTCCGTACGAGCCCGCATCGGCTATTGTCAAATTATCGCTCTTACAGCAGGCTTTCGCCAGACGATGCAATAAATACGCTGCTGTCGGGGTAAAGTTCGGTGGGCCGGGCGGAAAATTCAAGGGCCGTAAATACGCGACGGGAGGCCTCGTTGGTATTTTTGACATAACCGAGAAGCTGCTGTACAGTCGGCTGGTCACGAGCGAGCTGCGCAATGGCGCGCTCGAGCATGGGGGCAGCCAGCCCGCGCCCGCGGAAGGGCGCTGCCAAAGCGTAGCTGATAATGGCTGTCTCGCTCCGCTCACCTGTCAGGCTGAATCGCACCTGCCCCATGGGCTGTTCATCCATACTGAGCAGGTAGAGGTATTCCGCGGGGTCGGCCAGCTTGGCGGCAAACCAACGTTCGTGCTGCTCGTAAGGGATGGGCTCGCTGCTAAACGACTGCTGCCGCACCGCCGGGTCGTTGGCCCAGTCAAAGTAGCGGCGGCAGTCGTCAGCGGTGGCCTTGCGCAGATGGATGTGCAGCCCGAGAAACAGCCGCCGTAGCCGCGCAGCCTGCCGGCCGTCAAATGCCTGCCGCTGCCGCTGCCGAAGGGCCTGCTCACGGGCATCATGGCCGGGGGGCGCAAAATCGCGCACAAAATCGCGTGCGAGGCCGGCAGACAGGAGGTGGTTGCGCACGTCTTCCTGGTTGTCGGCAGTCTGCTGCAGGTAGAGTACACCGCCCACGGCTGCATATTCGTAGGCGACAGTGCTGGGCGAACAGACAGCGTAGGGGCAACGCTGCATGAGCGCAGCCATGGCCTCAGCCGAAAGATTGCGGTGTATATGTATGACTGCTGTTGCTTGCTGGTGCAGGTAATCATCCAATGCCGACTGCCAGCGGTAGGCAGCGCCGAGGACCAACTCGTAGCGCCCAAAGTAGCCCAGCGACAGGCAGTGTTTCACTACCGCAAGGGTGTCGTTGCGCGGGTCTGCCCCGCCTAAGCAAATGAACAGGGCCGGGGCATCGGCTGCATCACCGCTGACCTGATCTGCCTGCATGGCCGCTGCAGGAGGATTGTCAATGGCTGCCTGTGCGCTGCCGGCCTGACCTGCCTGCAAGGCCGCCGAGGAAGGGCTCGCTGCCGCCGCGGCCTGCGCAAGCCGAAAGGGGCGCCGCAGCAAGGCATAGCGCAGCCCCAGACAAAAACGGGTTTCCGGCAAGGCCTGGTAATGTACCGGCCGTACCCCCCCGGCCGTGTTGATGATGGCATCAACTACAAAGGGGTAGGCGTGTATATCGTCAATGCTCACCAGCTTGCAGCCCCGCTCGCGTAGCACCTGCTGGTAAGCGGTGTCAAAAGGATAGCCGTCGAGGACGATGATGTCATCCGGGCTTGCCAAAGCTGCGAGGGCTGCTGCCTGCTGCTGCGGCGTGGCAGCAGCAGCAGGGGAGTTTTTTTCCGCTGGCTGCGTAGCAGCAAGCGGTGCAGGATCATCCGCTTGCTGCTGCGCAGCAGCAACAAGCGAAAAAGGAACAGCAGGCGGCAGCCAATACACGCTAAAGCGCGTTGCCAATTCTTCAGCAATCACCGCGGGTGCTTCGGCCAGCGCAAATACGCAGTCAAAATCATCTGCCAGCATCTCCGCCAGTGCCTGGCTGCGGATGAGGTGGCCGAGGCCGATGCGGTCGCTGCCGTCAGCCCGGAAGATAACTTTCCGGCGAACAGGCGTACTCATAGGCTATGCTCGTTATCGGAGATGATCCACTGCATATCGCTAAAGGATTCTATGTTCAGTAACTGCCTGTACATCAGTGCTAAAGTTATTTGTACGCTGAATCCCGGGTAAAACTACCCGCGCCGGGGGCTGTGCCGGGGATGTTAAATCCGTTTATACGCTGAATTCCGGATCCACATGCGCCCTTATCAGTCTGCGCAGACTTTCCACCGTCTCCCACTCGCTGTTTTCGTCGGAGGAGTAGTTGAAGCCCTCGGGAACTTTGCGGGCGTTGAAGTGGGCTATGTAGTCCGACATTTTCCACATGGGCTCCGTCGGGAGTATGGCGTAGTATTTGCCGAGGTCGTAGGTGTAGAAGGAGTCAGAACGGGTGATCATCTCCTCATGGATTTTCTCGCCGGGCCGTATGCCCACCACGGGTTTTTCACAGTCGGGACCGATGGCTTCGGCTACGTCCAAAATGCGGTAGGAGGGTATCTTGGGCACAAACAGCTCGCCGCCCCAGGCGGTCTCCAGGGCGTGCAGTACCATATCAACGCCCTGCTGCAGGGTGATGTTGAAACGCGTCATGTGGGGGTCGGTAATGGGCAACACGCCTTCCTGTCGCTTCTTGAGGAAGAAGGGAATGACAGAACCGTTGGAACCCATGACGTTGCCATAGCGCACAACGGAAAAGACGATGGGGTTGTAGCCCTTAATGTTGTTGGCGGCTATGAAAAGCTTGTCGGAAGTGAGCTTGGTGGCGCCGTAGAGGTTGATGGGCGCACAGGCTTTGTCGGTCGACAAGGCCACAACGCGCTGTACACCGGTTTCCAGGGCGGCATAAATGACGTTTTCAGCGCCGCCGACATTGGTTTTGACGCACTCATCGGGGTTGTATTCGGCTATGTGCACGTGCTTCATGGCAGCGGCGTGGATGATGTAGTCCATGCCGTTGAAGGCGCGCTTGAGGCGCTCGCGGTCGCGCACGTCACCAATGAGGTAGCGGATGGGCGGGTAGTCATTCATAGAGTACTCCAGCGCCATCTGGTATTGCTTCTGCTCGTCCCGCGAAAAGATGACGAGCTTCTTCAGGTCGGGATGGTGCTTGAGGAGGTGGGCGGTGAGCGCTTTGCCCAGAGAGCCCGTACCACCGGTAATGAGTATCGATTTACCTGCTAAGTCCAGCATGATTGTTTACATTAAAGTCGCGAAGGTAAGGTTTTTTATGCAGCCACCGCACTTTTCAGCGGTACAGGCAGCCGAAAAGTGCGGCCTCACAGGCTGGCTGTGCTGCGGCCGGGGTATACGCGCAGGGCCTGCTCAAGGCAGTCCATGGCGGCGGCCAGGTCGCGCTCGTTGAGCACGTAGGCAATGCGCACTTCCTGCCTACCCAGCCCGGGTGTTGCGTAGAAGCCCTCGCCGGGCGCCAGCATGACGGTGGCGCCTTCGTGGCTGAAATCAGTGAGCAGCCAGCGGCAGAAACGATCGGCACTGTCGATGGGCAGTCTGGCAAAGCAGTAGAAGGCGCCGCCGGGCAGGTAGCTCTGTACGCCGGGCAACTGTTGCAGGCGCTGGTATACGTACTGCCGGCGTCGGTCGTACTCGGCTTTGACGTTGGTGAAGTATTCGGCAGGGGTGTCCAGCGCTGCCTCAGCCAGCAGCTGCCCGTAGGTGGGCGGACTCAGTCGCAGCTTGGCATAGCGGTCGGCAGCGTCGAGCAACGTGCTGTTGTAGGTGATGAGGGCACCTATGCGGGCACCACAGGCACTGTAGCGCTTGGAGATCGAATCGATCACCACCACCTGCTCGCGTATGTCGTCGAGCCGCAAGGCAGAGAAGAAGGGGCGGTCGTCAAAGATGAATTCGCGGTAAACTTCGTCGACGATGAGGTATAGGTCGTGCTGCCGGACGAGGGCGGCCAGGGCGCGCAGACTTGGCTCGTCGTAGAGGCAGCCGGTGGGGTTGTTGGGATTGCACAGCAGTATGCCGCGGGTGCGCGGGCCTATGCTGCGCGCAAATTCGTCTATGGAGGGTAGCTGAAAGTCGTCCTCGAGCCGACAGGTAATGGGGCGCAGCACTACGCCTGCCATGTGGGCAAATCCGTGATAGATGGCGTAAAAGGGCTCCGGGGACAGCAGCTCGTCACCGGCATCAAAACAACTGAACATGCTGAACAGCAGGGCTTCGGAGGCGCCCGTGGTGACCATGATCTGCTCGGGGGCCAGATTCACCGACAGACCCTGGTAGTAGGCCGACAGCTTACGGCGGTAGCTTAGGTTGCCTTCGCCCAGACTGTATTCTATGACCTGAAGTTGGTTGTCCCGCACAGCTTGCAGGGCTTGTACGGGCGTGTGTATGTCGGGCTGCCCGATGTTGAGGTGATACACCCGCTTGCCGGCTGCCTTGGCCTGCTCTGCCAAAGGTGCAAATTTTCGGAAGGGTGATTGCGGCGTTTCACTCGACCGCCGGGAGATTGCTGGCATGTGCTTTGGTTTTTTGATGCACAAAAATAGGGGGTTTCCCTGATACTTCAAGCCGCGGGGTTTTGTGCGCGGCAGTGTTCCAAAATCCATTGGATTTCGCTGGCCTGACTGCAATACCATACACAGATCCGATGACTCGTACCGGAAATGCTTGTTACCCTCAAGGCGTTTTATTACGCTCCCGGCTACTACAGGGCGGCGCTCCCGGTGGTTGGCAGACTGACGGCTTCGTCACCAACAGCCTCGACTGCATGTGTACTACAGGGCAGCGATTTCAGCGGTTAGCAGACCAGTGAAAAGAGCAATTTTTTCAAGAGGCTCACCGGCTTGTTTCATGTTGCGCGCAATGGTGAGCATGCTTTCTTGCTTACCCTCGAACTTGCCTTCTTCCCTGCCCTCAAGCCTGCCTTTTGCCATGCCTTCCTGTATACCTTCTTCCCTTCCCTCAAGCCTTCCCTCAAGCCTGCCTTTTTCCATGCCTTCCTGTATACCTTCATCAAAGGAGCTGTCAATGACATTCTTCAGGTCGCGGTAGTACTTGAGGCTTTGCTCATACTGCTGCTTGTCTTTGGGAGAAAACTTAGCGATCTCGGCCGTGTCAAAGAGCTTCTGGAATACTTTTTCCTGCAGGGCAGGGGGGCGGTTCTTGAGCGTGGGGAGTTGCTTGAGTACATAGAGCCACTTGTCGAAATTGGTCTGCAGCTCGGACTCGGTCTTGCGGAAGTTGGGCATCTCGAGGTAGATGTAGGTGAGCTTGTCGTAGAAGACTTTGCAGCGCTGGTCTCTGAGCTGTATCTCGTGGCGCACGCACTGCTCATCAGCGTCTTCGGAAAAGACGAAGCCCAGGATGCCAATGAGATATACGGCAGCCAGTTTAAAATTCCATTCACCCCGGGGAGCCTGCTCTTGTATGGGGAAGGAGGCATAAAATACACTTCTGTCTTTGAAATAGTTCTGCTTGGCTTTCTGCATCTCTACGATGAAGCGCTCACCGTTCTGGCCGATGCAGTAAAGGTCAAAGATGGCCTTGCGGTCGGCGGGGTTGTTGCCGGGTTGCTCGGGTTGCCCGTAGCTGAGTTCGCGCAGCCGGTGCTTCTCCGGCAACAGCTCGTTGAGGAAATCAATGAGCAAGTCTTTGTTGGGCTCGGAACCAAAGAGTTTTTTGAAGCCGAAATCAGTGAAGGGGTTGATGTATCTGCCTGCGGTGCTCATATTTGTTGGTTTTGTCAGACAAAGATACAAATAAGTTTATATCTTGTACACCAGCAGCCGGGTCGTGCGCTGCTTTGCTTTACAATAGTTGGTTTTGCACGTTTGTGCACAACAACTGCTGCCTGCCGGCTCTACGCCAGGGCAGCGCGTAGGCGGTCAATCACGATCTCCTGTTGCTCATCGGTCAGGGCGGAATACATGGGTATGCTGATGGCCTCTTTGTGGTAGAGTTCAGCTTCCGGGCAGTGGCCCGGCGCAAAGCCGAGGGCTTCGTAAAAAGGCTGGCGATAAACGGGTATGTAGTGCAGGTTCACCCAGATTTTTTCGCGCAAAAAGCTGTCGTATACCTGCCGCTGGGTCTTGCCGCACTGGCTTTCCCGTATCCTGACGGGGTATAAGTGGTAGCTGGAAAAGGTGTCCGGATGTTGCTGCGGGGCGATGACGGGCAGCTCCCGCAGGGCTGCGTCGTAGCGTTGCGCAATCTCATGGCGCCGCCGGACAAAGGCGTCAATGCGCGCCAACTGGCTGATACCCAGCGCTGCCTGCATGTCTGTCATGCGATAATTGTAGCCCAGGTCGAGTTGCTGGTAGTTCCATAGCTCATCGGCAGGTCTTGGCTGCATGCGCTCCGGTTTGTTGGTAATACCGTGCGAGCGAAACCGCTGCATGCGCTCGGCTAAGTCGGGATCATTGGTGACCGCCATGCCGCCTTCGGCGGTGGTCACGATTTTTACCGGATGGAAGCTAAAGACGGTGATGTCGCTGTAGCGGCAGTTGCCGACTTTTTTCCCCCCATAGCTCCCCCCGATGGCGTGGGAGGCGTCTTCGATGATCTTAAAGCCGTAGCGCTGCGAAAGGGCATGGATAGCGGCCATGTCACAGCTTTGCCCGGCAAAATGTACGGGAATCACCACCTTGGGCAGCTTGTTGGCTGCTTCCGCCTTTTCAAGCTTCTCTGCCAGTCGTGGCACGCTGAGGTTGTAGGTGTGCGGATCTATATCCACAAAGTCAACCTGAGCACCGCAATAAAGTCCGCAGTTGGCACTGGCAACGAAGGTATTGGGGCTCGTCCACAGCCAGTCACCCGGGCCCAGCCGCAGGGACAGGCAGGCGATGTGCAGGGCACTGGTGGCGCTGTTGGCGGCTACGCCGTAGCCGGCGCCACAGTAGGCGGCAACGGCCTGCTCGAAACGGGGCACGGTGGGGCCTTGCGTCAGCCAGTCTGAGCGAAGTACCTCGATAACGGCCTCAATGTCGTCCTGGTTGATATCTTGTCTTCCGTAAGGAATCATATTGCTTGTATTCGGGTGATTGAAATGCCACCTTACCAACAGGACAAAGCTACTGTTTTGTTTGTTCATTCAGCAGGGCGGGCTGAAAATTTTGCGTGCGCGGCTCAGCAGTAGGTCGATAATTGCTTAGCTTTGTAGAAAAAACTACAGCCGTATGGTCACCATCGACAACTACCTCGACAGTCATTACATACATCGCAGCAACTGGCTGCGGGCAGCCGTGCTGGGGGCCAATGACGGCATTATTTCCATCGCGAGCCTTGCTATAGGGGTGGCGGCAGCCAGCAGCAGCCGGGAGCCTATCCTGCTGGCGACGGTCGCCGGGCTGGTCGCCGGCGCCCTGTCCATGGCGGCCGGCGAGTATGTGTCGGTGAGCTCGCAGACAGATATCGAAAAGGCAGATATCGCGCGGGAGCAGCAGGAGCTTGCCGATATGCCCGAACAAGAGATGCAGATCCTGGCCGAAATCTACGAGCGCAGGGGCCTGAGCAAGGAGACGGCGCTGCAGGTGGCTAAAGAGCTTACAGCAGCTGACGCGCTGGGGACACATATCCGCGACGAACTGGGGATCAACGAGATCAGTCAGGCGAAGCCCATACAGGCAGCTTTCGCTTCAGGGGCAGCTTTCACCGCAGGCGGCCTGCTGCCGCTGCTGGTGACGCTCTGGGCGCCCGTCGCAGGCATGGAGTACTTCCTGTACGGCTTTACCATCCTGTCACTCATCATCCTTGGGGCAGTCTCTGCCAAAACGGGCGGCTCCGGCCTGGGCAAGGCTGTCCTGCGGATTGTCATCTGGGGGAGTATCGCCATGGGCCTGTCGGCCCTGGTAGGTTATGTGTTTGGTGTGCAGGTGTAAAAAGCCGTTTTTTGGTCGGCCGAGCCGACCAAAAAACGGGAAAACAGGTAATGTTATCCGGGAGGTATTCGCATAGAGGATAAGATACATGGCTACTATTCATAGCAAACTATCCATACCATCTGATGACGCACAGTGCAAATGATATAATTTTACAATAATGAGGATAGACAAAATTATAGTCAAGAACTTCAAAGGATTTGAAGAGGAAGTATTTCTGCTAAATCCTCGTTTTACGGTATTTATCGGAGACAATGCAAAAGGGAAGACTTCGGTTCTTGACGCTTTGGCAGTCGCAGCGGGTAGTTTCTTACGGGGTATCGATGTGGCGAAACTTGAATCGAGGAGTATAAATAAAAATGAAATTCGGGTAGTTACCAAAGATGGGCAACCGCTCCCTCAGTTACCTGTTGAAATACATGCATTTGGTAGTGTGAATGGAAAAAGTATTGATAATGGCTGGTTGAGAACCGTAGATAAAATTTCACCTAAGAAAACAAATACAACCTATGTAAAAGCGAAAAATATTGAGAAAATAGCTGAAGATATGCTGAAACTGAGTCGTTCAGGTAAAAATGTAATCATGCCTGTCATAGCTTATCATGGCACCGGAAGATTATGGGCTGAACACGAGGAGAAGAAAACAGACTATAAGAAATCGGGTGAAGGGGTTTCACAAGCATACATTAATTGCCTTTCTCCAAAGTCTTCTAGTAAAGAGTTTCTTTCCTGGTATAAAACCTACGAGGATGAAATTCGGAAATTTGATCAGGATAGTGACAAACTTCTGCTAAGGACTTTCAATAACGCAATTATCTCCATGATTCCTGACAATCATTGGCAGGATATGGCATACAGTTTTGCGGCTGAAGACCTCACCGGTATTTTTGTTATGCCCAATGGCAAGAAGGAAAAACTTCAGTTCAGGCAATTAAGCGATGGATACAGAAACATAATTGGAATGGTCGCTGATATTGCTTATCGCTGTATCAAATTAAATCCTCATTTAGGTGAAGATGCTGTCAGGGAAACACCGGGTATTGTATTGATTGACGAGCTTGATTTACACCTGCACCCAAATTGGCAGCGCAGAATTGTTAAAGATTTAAAGAAAGCATTTCCTAATATTCAATTTGTGGCTACTACACATTCTCCATTTATTACACAATCATTGAAAAGTGATGAAATATGGAATTTGGATAAGTTAATGGATGTGGCTCCGGACGAGCTGAAAATAGATACAGTTGCAACCGAAATAATGGGTGTTTCAAGTCCTTACTCAGAAGCTAATGAGCGTTTATTTGACAGGAGCAAAAAGTTCATGGAAGACCTTGACACAAATAAATCAGGTGCGGAGCTGCAAAAAGAGTTAGATGAAATTTCTGACCCGGCTGTAAGGGCATTTCTTGAATTGCAAAAAATAGCAAAAGGTAAATGAGACCATTAGATAAAGGAAATACCCCAAAAGATGCAGCGGGCAGCGCAATGGTCGTTACAGCTTATAAAGACTGGCGTTATCAATTGATCGAACGCATAGGGTATTATTGTGCCCATTGCAATCAGTCTTTAAGTCACAGTCTTCAGGTAGAGCATGTAATTCCAAAAAATCCGCCGGCAGGTATCGCGCCGGGCGCAGCGCTGGACTGGGGTAATATGCTTCTTGCTTGTGGCCCATGCAATAATGCTAAGGGAAATACACCAATAGATGCAAATACATATTACCTGCCTGAAGAACACAATACGCATTTGCCATTTTTGACAGTCATGAGCGCGAATGCTGACCATGCGATTATTACAGAACGAGGAGGTTTACAGGCATCCCAGCTTCGGAAGGCTCATAATACTATCGAATTACTCAAATTGGATAATATTGATGAAAGGCCGGCTATTGTTGACATTCGAAGCATCAAACGCAGAGCTGCCATGCTGTCTGTACAATCAGCCAGGCAGGTTTATGACATGGCTGTAGCCTCCCCTACATACAATGCCCATACGGTTGCAACGGATATCGCCAGAAGAGCAGCTGATAGCGGTTTTTTCAGTTTGTGGTATGAAGAATTTATGAATGAACCGTTGGTCATGGAAAAACTAACCGACAATTCCATCATCAAGGGTACAGCAGCCAATTGTTTTGACCCGGCAAACGGCTATCAGCCTATACCTCGTAATCCTGTTAATACAGCTGATCCCATGTAACACTGTTGAAATCTTTGATTTGTACTTCCTTTGAAAACTGTTTGAACTACAGGAGGAATTTCTGAGTTCCTATTTTTTATACCGCTTGGGGTCAACGCCTAATGATTCAATACTGTTTTCACCAAAATTGGAAAAGAATCTTTATCGTCCGAAATAGGTGCCGGAGACCCGAACAAGTTTTTGTCTAAAATGTTCCCCTGACAGGTATAGGGCACTGCTGTATTGCAGGCTCGTAGTATCAATACCATTGCAGACCCGGTGGAAAAATGTTCCGGTGATACCGGACTGAATCGTTGTCAAAGTGTTAATTTCGAAAGGGGCAATCTTCGGCTATATGCGCAGGGAAAATGATCAGGCGGAAGGAATCCGTCCAAATCGAATGAGTGTTCAAGCAGCTATTCTGTCAGTGCTGGCTGTTGGGCTGCTGTTGGTTTTTCCTGCACGGGGCCTGGGTATATCTAATCTATGTGCGGTTATACAGGGGGCTCTAATAAGGTCGATGGATGCTATTTTCCATACAACGGGAGCCCCGTTAGGGGCGTGATATGGGTAGAAAACCAACCGCCCCGGTGTTTTCCGGAGTCCCGTAGGGACGAAATGTGGGTATGATTGTCAATGCACATGAATACGATTTTTTTTGCAATACTACCCACCTCGCGTCCCTACGGGACTACCCACCTCGCATCCCTACGTTGCTACCCACATTCCGTCCCTACGGGACTGCGGGAAAAACTGGGGTTGTTTGTTTTCTGTAGATCGGAAGCCCCGCGATGCAGGTCGATTGGTGCTATTTTCCATACAACGGGAGCCCCGTTAGGGGCGTGATATGGGTAGCACCCGTAGGGACGAAATGTGGGTATGATTTTTTCCGTACAACAGAAGCCCCGTTAGGGGCGTGATATGGGTAGAAAACAACGGTTCCAGTGTTTTCCGGAGTCCCGTAGGGACGAAATGTGGGTATGATTGTCAATGCACATG
>CAYTVG010000010.1:0-149393 GCA_964441755.1 uncultured Saprospiraceae bacterium | reverse complement strand
GCCCCCGTGTTTTTGAGAGCCCCGTTAGGGGCCTGATATGGGTAGCAACGGCCCCGTGTTTTTGAGAGCCCCGTTAGGGGCCTGATATGGGTAGCAACGGCCCCGTGTTTTTGAGAGCCCCGTTAGGGGCCTGATATGGGTAGCAACGGCCCCCGTGTTTTTGAGAGCCCCGTTAGGGGCCTGATATGGGTAGCAACGGCCCCCGTGTTTTTGAGAGCCCCGTTAGGGGCCTGATATGGGTAGCAACGGCCCCCGTGTTTTCCGGAGTCCCGTAGGGACGAAATGTGGGTGTGATTCTCAATCATCCATTATTCCAACGGTTTGAAAATATACCGTTCATCTTATGTAACTCCGGAAAACACCGGGGTTGTTGTTTTCTACCCACATCGCGTCCCTACGGGACTACAAAAAACAACGGCCCCGGTGTTTTCTACCCACATTCCGTCCCCACGAGACTCCTGGAAACAACGGGCGCAAACCAGATTGTCACATAAAATCGCTGATGCACCTGGCATCCGATGAAAATTGTCCAGCAAATAAAGGCGTTCTTAAATATTGTATATTTTTTAATGCGACAATTTGATTTGCGCCCAAATCGCCCTGCCCGTACACGGGGCGGAAGAAGGCCCGGAAATGCCGGAAGCGTGTATACACGGAAGTCGCGCATAGCCTGCACAAAGCTCTTTGAAAAGAACTTTTTCAAGCCGGAGGTGCCACCCTAGACCGTAGTCAGGTAGCTGATTTCCAGTCCGGGAATCTCCGTCTTCTCATGCACCTCTTCGAGGTACAACTGTCCGGCGATGGCTTTGAGGCGCAGCAGAGAAGATGCAGTCAGCGACTTGCGAATGGCAACCACAATAGACGCCCGCTCGTCAAAATCCTGCCGGACAACCGTCAACTGCAACTGGGAAATGGCGTTCATGAGGTTGTTCATGAGGCTGTAGTCAAAATCCAGCCGGTAATGATCGTAGACGATGTACTCACGGATATCCCCCATGCGCAGCGCCTCCATGGCCGACGTTTTATAGGCATGGATGAGCCCGCCGGCCCCCAGCAGCGTGCCGCCAAAATAGCGAACTACCACCACACACACATAGGTGAGGCGAAAACTGTCGATTTGCCCCAATATAGGCTTGCCCGCTGTGCCTGCGGGCTCACCATCATCATTGGCACGCCAGAGATTGCCATCGAGCCCCAGCCGCCACGCATAGCAGTGGTGATTGGCCTTAGGATGCATTTTGCGCAACTCCTCCAGCCGCTGCTGCCAGTCGCTCTCCGTGCGTATGGGAAATGCGTAGGTCAGGAACTTGCTGCCGCGGTCGCGGAACTCCGCTGTACAGGCCTCTGCGAGGCTCAGGTAAGTATCAGACACCATGATGCAACGACTGGCGTTTGCTAGAATTTAGGACAGACGACAGAATCGTCGAGGTACTCGCCGAGGTAGGCGATACTGATCTCGAAAGTCCCCTGTCCGGTACGGGTGCTGGTGAGATCGCGGAAGTTAGCGTCGTAGCTGAGCCCAACCATTACACGTTGGTACTCAATGCCCACCATGCCAACCAGTGCATCGATTCCGACAGCATCAAAATCTTTGACCCCCCGAATCCAGCTGCCAATATGGATGGCAGTACCGGATGTTTCGCTGGCCAGGAAGCGGAAGTTGAAACCCGTATTCAGGGCACTGTGAGGCCCCTGCAGGTATACGAGTGCCCGTGGCTGGAACTGCACAAAATCGCCCATGGGCACCCGCAGGTTGACGTAAGCCGTATATTTGCGAAACAAGCGGCTGCTGAGCCGCTGATCATCTTCATCTTGCTGACTGACACGGTAAAAGAAGCTCATCTCAGGTTCGAGGATATGGTGCATGGCAACGCCTGCATATATACCGGTCCTGTCTTCCGGAAGAGCCGAATAATTGAGTCCTATGTTGTAGTCGCCAAAAGCAAAATTGTTCTCAGGCAGGGGCTCGGCACTTGGGTCGGTATAGCCATTGGAGCCGTTAAACTGGTCGTCAAAACTAAGCTGGCTGTAGTTGACATTGCGTTGTGCGATGCCTGCCTGCACACCCAGGCTGAGGTAGCGCTGTCCTTCGCGACCCAGTGACTTGTGAAAGGCGCCTGAGACGATCACCTGGTTGGTAGAGAAGTTGATTTCACGCACTTTGTCATTGTAAAAAACCATTCCAATTCCAAAGAGATCCCGGTTTTGGCGATTGTACGGATTGACAGAGTAGCGAAAATCAGCCGCTGCCGACATTGTCTGGTAAGGAGCGCTGAGCACCTGTGCCCACTGCTGCCGATAGATGGTCGAGACCCGATATTTCCCTTCATACATACCTGTCATAGCAGGATTGAGGGTGAGGGGCGACGCAAAAAACTGCGTAAAGTGCTGGTCCTGTGCACGGAGGATGGACAACAAAGACAGGGCCACCCCCAGAAATACCATTCTTTTCATGCTTGTCGAGGTTCGATACGGTGTCAAAGGTACAATATTCGCGGCATTTATTGTGCTGATCGCTGCCCGACAACCTGCGACAAACGTATTTGATGAAGAATTCACCTTGGGGAACGGTTAATATGCACAGATTATTATATTTTTGAGGGTCAGAACACAAAAGCAGCATGAAGTCTTTTGCCATTTGTACCCTCACCGCCGTTCCGGTGCGTCGTGCTGCTACGCATCGGGCAGAGATGTGTTCGCAGTTGCTCTTCGGCGAGCTGGTAGAGATCCTGTCGGTGAAAAAACATCGCTGGCTTAAGATTCGCAGCCTCGATGACCACAACATCGGCTGGGTGCCGCTGTTGCAGCTGCAGCCCATCAGCGAAGAGGAGTTGTGCCGGCTGCAGCCGCAGCGCGCGCTGGTACTCGACCTTTTCCACAGCATGATGGGCGAGCATCAGGCCATACCCCTGACGCTGGGCGCCAACCTGCCGGGCTTTGACGGTATGCAGTTGTACCTGGGGCAGCAGCGCTACACTTTCAGCGGACAGGCTGTCTTTCCGGAGGATATCCGGCAGCCGCTGCCAGTCGTTCTGCGGGCAGCCCGGCAGCTGATCAACGTACCATTTTTGTGGGGCGGGCGTACGCCGCTGGGACTGGACAGTACAGGTTTTGTGCAGCTTTGCTGCCGGGTGGGTGGTGTTTTCCTGCCCAGGACGGCCGAGCAGCAGTTGCTGTACGGCGAGACCATCGACTTTGTGCAGGAAGCGCAGGCAGGGGACCTGGCATTTTTTGAAAACGCGCAGGGAAAGATCGCACACGCAGGCATCCTGCTGGGAGAGGGAGAGATCATCCATGTTTTTGATAAGGTGTGTGTCGACTGGATTGACCACTTTGGTATTTACAATCGCCGGTTTCGGCGCTATACGCACCGGCTGCGACTGATCAAGCGATTGTTGTCGCCGGCAGACACAAAATGATGACAAAGAGTATGAAACGATACCTGCCTGCCGAATGGGCGCCCCAAAGCGCCGTGCAGTTCACTTTCCCGCATGCCGATAGCGACTGGGCTGATTTGCTCGAAGCGGTAACGCCCTGTTTTGTCGACTGTGTGGTGGCTGTCAGCCGCTTTCAGCATGTGCTGGTGGTCTGCGACAGTATTGCGCGGGTGCGCCCGCTGCTGCAGGCAGCGCGACAGGATCGCCTGCTGCTGGTAGAGATCCCCTCCAATGACACCTGGGCACGTGACCACGGTGGCATCACTGTGCTGGAAGACGGTAAGCCGCTGCTGCTGGATTTTATGTTCAACGGCTGGGGGCTCAAATTTCCGGCTTTCAGAGACAACCTGATCACGGGCCGCCTTCATGCCCGGGGCGTCTTTGGTCCTGTAAAGCTCGAGCGCCCAGGGCTGGTA
This sequence comes from uncultured Saprospiraceae bacterium, assembly GCA_964441755.1. GTDB lineage: Bacteria > Bacteroidota > Bacteroidia > Chitinophagales > Saprospiraceae > JAUMBM01. The sequence goes on along the minus strand of CAYTVG010000010.1, from coordinate 145,540 downwards.
CTGGAAGGCGGGGGCATCGAAAGTGATGGCGCCGGCACGCTCATGGTGACGGCCGAATGCCTGCTGTCGCTCAACCGCAATCCGCATCTGTCGCGTACAGCGCTGGAAGGACAACTGAAATATCACCTGGGAGTAGACCGCTTCCTTTGGCTCAAAAACGGGTATTTGGCGGGTGATGATACGGACAGCCATATCGATACGCTTGCCCGTTTTTGCGACGAAAAAACCATCGCATACGTGCGTTGCGATGAGCCTGCCGACGAGCATTTTCCGGCTTTGCAGGCGATGGAGCAGGAACTGCAGTCTTTCCGGCAGGCCAACGGGGACCACTACCGCCTCGTGCCATTGCCCTGGCCGTCGGCCATTTATGCCGACGATGGTCATCGCCTGCCCGCTACCTATGCCAATTTTCTCATCATTAACGATGCCGTACTAGTGCCTGTCTACGGGCTGCCGCAAGATGCTGAAGCATTGCAGGTGATCGCCGCCTGCTTTCCCGGCAGGGAGGTGGTTGCCATCAACTGCAGGGCTTTAATTGAACAACATGGCAGTCTCCATTGTATCAGTATGCAGTACCCTTTGGGTGTCGTTGACACCTCTTTTGTCCAAAAAGCCAGTTGAAAAAATATGCAAACGCTACGCGTAGGGCTTGTACAGCAAGCCAATGGTCGGGATCGGGCGCAAAATCTTGCTGCCTCTGAAGCGGGTATCCGCGCCTGCGCGGCAGAAGGTGCCGCCTTGGTGGTTTTGCAGGAACTTCATACCGGCATTTATTTTTGTCAGGCAGAGGATACGGCTATGTTCGACATGGCTGAGCCTATCCCCGGGCCTTCTACGACTTTCTTTGGAGCATTGGCACAGGAACTTGGTATTGTACTGGTGACTTCGCTTTTCGAGCGGCGTGCGCCCGGGCTCTACCACAATACAGCGGTGGTGCTCGACAAAGACGGCAGTATTGCCGGCAAGTACCGCAAGATGCACATCCCCGATGATCCTGCTTATTACGAAAAATTTTATTTCACGCCCGGCGACTTGGGTTTTGAGCCTGTCAATACTGCTGTTGGCCGGCTGGGTGTGTTGGTGTGCTGGGATCAGTGGTATCCGGAAGCAGCGCGCCTGATGGCGCTGGCAGGCGCCGAAATCCTGATATACCCAACCGCTATCGGCTGGGAAAGCAGTGATGAAGCTGCCGAGAAAGAACGACAGTTTACAGCCTGGCAAACCATTCAGCGCGCCCATGCGGTTGCCAACGGCCTGCCGGTGGTGGTGGTCAATCGCACCGGTTATGAGGCCGACTGGTCGGAGGTGACAGGCGGGATAGAGTTTTGGGGGCAGAGTTTTGTGGCGGGCCCGCAGGGCGAGTTGCTCTACCAGGCGCCGGCCGACAGGCCGACGCATGCGGTGGTGGACATAGACCGCGGCCGCACGGAGGCCGTGCGTCGCATCTGGCCTTTCTTCAGAGATCGCCGCATCGACGCCTACGGCGGCTTGCTGCAGCGCTACCTCGATCGTTGATCGGGATGATTTTTGCCCCCTCGCCGCAGGCGGGGGCTCATTTTTTTTAAAAAAAACCTCATGGCATACGCGAGTCTGCGCGCTGCCGCGCTCGACCTCGAGCGGGCAGGCAAGCTTATCAGGATTTCCACCGAGGTGGATCCCAATCTGGAGATGGCAGAGATTCACCGGCGCGTCTTTGACGCTCAAGGTCCGGCCCTTTGGTTTGAGCGGGTAAAGGGCAGCCCTTTTCAGGCTATATCCAACCTATACGGAACCTACGAGCGCACAGAATGGCTCTTCCGCCATACCATGGAAAATGTTCAGCGGGTAATCGAACTGAAAGCCGATCCGGCTAATTTTTTCAAAGACCCGCTGCGCTATGTCGGAGCGCCGCTGACGGCGCTGACAGCGCTGCCGCGGCGGCGCTGGCGCGCGCCCATACTCTATGGCCGCACCACCATTGACCAGCTGCCGCTGGTGAAATCATGGCCCATGGACGGGGGGGCTTTTGTAACATTGCCGCAGGTGCTGACGCTGCCGCCCGGCAGCCGCAATCCTATGCACAGCAATATCGGTATGTACCGCATACAGTTGTCGGGCAACGCCTACGAGCTGAATAAGGAGGTGGGGCTGCACTATCAGTTGCACCGCGGCATAGGGGTGCATCATACAGCTTACAACGCCAGCGATGAGCCTTTCCGTTGTGTTATCTACATCGGGGGACCGCCCAGCCACGCCTTTTCGGCCATCATGCCGCTGCCGGAGGGACTCAGTGAGATGACCTTTGCCGGCCTGCTGGGTGGCCGCCGCTTCGGTTATACATGGTCGGAAGGGCATCTGCTGAGCGCAGATGCTGACTTTGCCATCGTAGGCACCGTGCGCAAGGGGGAAAAAAAGCCCGAAGGGCCTTTTGGCGATCATTTGGGTTATTACAGCCTTACCCACGATTTTCCGGTCATGGACGTGGAGGCTGTTTATCACCGGCGCGATCCGCTATGGCATTTCAGCGTCGTCGGCAGGCCTCCGCAGGAGGACTCAAGTTTTGGTCACCTCATCCACCTGCTGGTTAAAAAATTGACCCCTCAGGAGTTTCCGGGGGTCAGGGAGATCCATGCAGTCGATGCTGCCGGCGTCCACCCCTTGCTGCTGGCGATTGGTTCTGAACGATATATGCCGTTCAGGGAGCGGGTGCCGGAGGAAATCCTCGCCCAGGCCAACCGCATCATTGGTTCGGGGCAGACGTCGCTGGCCAAGTATCTGCTGATCGTCGATGGCGATGACAATCCGCAGTTGCGGGCACGCGAGATTCCTGCTTTTCTGACGCACCTGCTGGAGCGGGTGGATCTGAACCGCGATCTGCACTTTCAGACCAAAACGACCATTGATACGCTCGATTACTCCGGCTCGGGCTGGAATGCAGGCTCCAAGCTGGTCATTGCGGCCCGTGGGGAAAAACGACGAGAGCTAAGCCGCGAGCTGCCGGCCGGCCTGCGGCTGCCGGCTGGCTTCGGGCGGCCTGTCATGGTGATGCCCGGCATTATGGCCGTCCAGGGGCCGGCTTTCGGGCAGCTTGCCTATGCGGCTGCCAAAGAGCTGACAGAGCAGCTGGCGGAGCAGGCCCTGCAGGGTATTCCTTGGGTGGTGCTGTGTGATGACAGTGAATTTACAGCAGCCACACTCAATAATTTTCTGTGGGTGACCTTTACGCGCTCTAATCCGAGCCACGATGTGCATGGTGCCCGTGAGCACTACGAGCATAAGCACTGGGGCTGCGAAGGCCCTATGGTCATCGATGCCCGGATTAAACCGTGGCATGCACCTGTGCTGGAGGTCGACCCTGCTGTCAGCCGCAGGGTCGATGCGCTGGTGCAAAAGGATGCCGCCCTGCGCAAGCTGGGGCTCTAGGCTGTTTTTTTTTCTAAAAAAACAAGACACAGCCCTTGCGTTTCATTGGGCGGCACAGCCGCCCAATGAAACGCCTAGGTCTGGATTACGCCCGGGTTAAAACGCTCTACCGGCGCATGATTGGCAGCAGCAATTCCCTCACTGATCCAGCGGCGGGTATCACGAGGATCAATGATAGCATCTACCCACAGGCGTGCAGCCGCATAGTAGGGGCTCGTCTGCAGGTCGTAGCGGTCTTCAATTTCTTTGAGCAGTGCGGCCTCTTCTTCGGCGGAGAGCGCCTGCCCTTTGGCTTTGAGGGTGGATACCTGAATCTGCAGCAGTGTTTTGGCGGCTTGGCTGCCACCCATCACAGCTATGCGCGCTGATGGCCAGGCGACGATGAGCCGCGGATCGTAGGCCTTACCACACATGGCGTAGTTGCCGGCGCCGTAGGAGTTTCCTACAACTACCGTAAACTTGGGGACAGTTGAGTTGGCTACGGCATTGACCATCTTGGCGCCGTCTTTGATGATGCCGCCCTGTTCGGAGCGCGAGCCCACCATGAAGCCCGTAACATCGTGCAGGAAAACCAGAGGGATTTTTTTCTGGTTGCAGTTGAGGATAAAACGCGCTGCTTTGTCGGCCGAGTCGCTGTAAATGACTCCGCCAAATTGCATCTCTCCTTTGGCAGAGCGCACCACTTCGCGATTGTTGGCGACGATGCCTACAGCCCAGCCGTCGATGCGGGCATAGGCACACAGGATGGTCTGCCCATAGCCTTTTTTATAAAAAGTCAGCTTGCCGCCATCGACGATGCGTTGCAGCAGTTGTTCCGTCGCATAAGGCTTAGCCGGGCTGTCGGGCAGCAGGCGTAACAGATCGTCGGCTTCGCCGACGGGCATCTCCGGCTCGCTTCGGTCAAAGCCGGCTGTAGGGAAGTGTCCCAGTTTGTCAACCAAATCTTTGATGGTGTTGAGACAAGTTTCGTCATCGGGCATGACATAATCGGTGATGCCCGCAATATTGCTCTGGCTGTGGGCACCGCCCAGCGTTTCTTTGTCTACCGCCTCGCCAATAGCCGCCTTGACCAGGTAGGGGCCTGCCAAAAAGATTGAGCCTGTGCCTTCGACAATCAGTGCCTCATCGGACATGATCGGCAGGTAGGCTCCGCCGGCTACACAGCTACCCATGATGGCTGCAATTTGTGGGATGCCCATGCTCGACATGCGGGCATTGTTGCGGAAAATGCGGCCAAAATGCTCCTTGTCAGCAAAAATCTCATCCTGCATAGGCAAATATACACCTGCGCTGTCGACAAGGTAGATGATAGGCAGCCGGTTTTCCATGGCTATTTCCTGCGCACGCAGGTTCTTTTTACCGGTGATGGGAAACCAGGCGCCGGCTTTGACCGTAGCGTCATTGGCTACAACTATACATTGGCGGCCACGGATATAGCCTATGACGACTATGACGCCGCCGGCAGGGCAGCCGCCATGTTCGGCATACATATCATCCCCCGCAAAGGCGCCAAGCTCGAGGACGGGCCGGTCTTTGTCAAGCAGGAAGCTCACCCGTTCACGGGCAGTCATCTTTCCCTGCTCATATTCTCTGGCAATCTTTTTCGGACCACCGCCAAGGGCAATTTTGTCAAGCTTGTGCTGCATCTTACTGATCAGCAGCTTGTGGTGGTCTTCGTGCTTGTTGTAGTCGAGGTTTTCTTTGGTCATGGCAAACGATATAAAATAGTCAGAAAATCATCGCCTGTTTAAAGTTTTTTCAGCAGGCCAGGTTTGATTCTATGGTGGCAGGTAATTACCTTGTATTAGTCAACATATTGCTTTTCGGGGAGTAAATGCTTCGAAAAAGTACCCGGATGAGCTGCGCTGGTTTGCCGGGGAGTAAAAGCTTGCGAAAGGGCATCTCATTTGGGCCTCCGGCACAAAATCCCGGGCAGCCTCCTCAGTCCCGATGATACACATAGTAGTATTTACCCTGATAGCCTTCATAAATCCCTTCAAACATAATCTTTCCCTTCAGTTCAGGCAGCCTGCCGGCCAGGTCCTTAGCCGAGCGGATGTCTTTCTCATTGACAGCAGTGATGATGAAGCCGGGTTCCATGTTGATCTTAGCAATGGTGCTGTTCCTGAAGACGGTGATTACCTTGGCACCACGGGTGCCGAGTTTGCGTTTTTCATCACTGCTGAGGTCGCGAAGCTCAAAGCCTGGCTCGTTGAGGGTGAGGGATGCCAGCGGTGCCCGGTGTCGTCCTTCTTTGGCAGACAGCACTACCTGCGCCTGGCGGATGCGTCCGTCTCGCAGATATTTGATTAGTATGCGGGCACCGGGTCGCTTACTGGCCAACAGCTCCTGCATAAGCGGGAGCTCTGTGACAGCTTTTTTGTCTATCTCAAGTATGACATCGCCAACAGCCAGACCAGCCGCTTCGGCACCACCACCGGGAGTCACCCGGGTAACAATCACACCGCCAATCTGCGAAAGCCTAAGTTGTTGGGCAAGACTGGCAGTCACCGGTTCTACAAACACGCCCAGCAGCCCCCGCTGCACCTGACCGTGATCGCGCAGGTCGCGCACTACTTTGCGCACCAGGTTGACGGGAATGGCAAAGGAGTATCCTTCATAATGACCGGTGCGGGTAAGGATAGCTGTATTAATACCCACCAACTCGCCCCGGATGTTGACGAGTGCTCCTCCCGAATTGCCCGGGTTGACAACGGCATCTGTCTGTATAAAACTCTCTATGCGGTCCTGGTCTTCAAGCACGTCAATGCTGCGTCCCTTGGCACTGACGATACCGGCCGTGACAGTCGATTCGAGATGAAAAGGGTTGCCTACAGCCAGCACCCACTCGCCAACCCGCAGTGAGTCGGAGTCGCTCAGGCTTAGGAAGGGCAGGGGCTGTTGGCTCTGTATGCGAAGCAATGCCAGGTCGGTAGCCGGATCAGCACCCACCAGACTTGCTTTGAACTCCCGTTTGTCGTTGAGGGTAACCACCAGCTTGCGCTGGTTGGCAATTACGTGGTAATTCGTCACCAACAGACCGTCAGGACTAATGAGAACACCCGAACCGGCAGAGATAGAGCGACTGTATGAGGGGGTAGCCAACTCGTCAAGCCAGCCTCCCGAGGTGGCACGTACAGAAACGACAGCCGGCCGCACGCGCTCGGCAGCCGTAGCAAACCAGTCAGCAGCAGTCCCGCGCGGAGCCGCAGCCAGCTGCACAGGTTTTTCGAGTAGGTCCGGTCCTTGATAACTGTATGCTGCCGCTTGTGGCTGTAGCCAAAGCCGGTGGAGCAGCAGGGTTGTCAAACCACTGACGGTTGTGCAAAAGAAAGTCAAAATAAGCCACCAGCGGACTGGCTTGTCGTATATATGCATACACGAACAATGTGTTCAGATGATCAATTTGGCCCTAAAGATAAGGCGTTTTGGGGAGTTTTTCTGTGTGTTCTGTGGTGTTGACTACCGGATTTGTCGGCCGGCAACTTTGTGCAGACAGCCCGACCGGCGGCAGTCGACAGCCTGAGGTCGACAAATATTATTATACAAAGCATCATTTTTCACGAACGTTAGCCAAACTGTAGCGTTACCTTTGCAGTGACTAACATACAACACGCTTATGGAAAATACGCCCAACCCGCAATCTCCTCAGGAGGAACAATCGGGTATGATGTTTAGTTGGCGTTTCGTGCGTATGAGCGCCTTGTTAATCATCGCGCTATTACTGCTGGCTACCTATCGCCACCTAAGCATGGGGGTGCCGCCGGGGATTGATGATCCGGCTGCCGTCGCTGCTGATACATTGCGAACAGACAGCCTGCAATCGGTACAATAAACCTGCTTTCGCGCCTATGCAAGCTTATCACGATTTATTACATCAACTGCTGACGCAGGGAAAGCAGCGACCCGACAGGACGGGCGTGGGTACGCTGGGGCTTTTTGGCTACCAGATGCGCTTCGACCTGTCAGAGGGGTTTCCGCTGATGACTACCAAGCGGGTTTCTTTCAAAGCGATTGCGCATGAGTTGCTCTGGTTTTTAAAAGGGGATACCAACATTCGCTATCTGGTGCAGCAGGGCGTTAATATCTGGAACGAGTGGCCCTACCAGCATTGGCTGCAGGCGCAGGGGCTTGAGGCAGATTACCCCAAGTACAGTGAGGCCTGGGAGGCCATGATGCAGACGTTCGTAGAAAGAATTCGCAAAGATGAAGCCTTCGCAGCAGACTGGGGAGAACTGGGGCCGGTCTATGGCCGGCAGTGGCGCAATTTTGCCGGTGTCGATCAGATAAGCCAGCTAATCCATGATATTAAGACGCAGCCTTATTCGCGGCGGCTGATTGTCACAGCATGGAATCCGGCTGATATACCCATGATGGTCCGGTCGGGCCTCCCTCCTTGCCATGCGCTCTTTCAGTTCTATGTGTCCGGGGACCGCCTTTCCTGTCAGTTGTACCAACGCTCGGCAGACGTATTCCTGGGGGTGCCTTTCAACATTGCTTCCTACGCACTGCTGACAGAAATGATAGCACAGGTCTGTAATTTGCGTGCAGGCGAATTTGTACACACTTTCGGAGATGTGCATCTGTACCTCAATCACCAGGAACAGGCGCGCCTGCAGTTGAGTCGCGAGCCAAGGGCACTGCCGCAAGTGGTGCTAAACCCCGCAGTGAAGGATCTTTTTGCTTTTACGTATGAGGACATACAACTGCAGGGCTATGACCCCTATCCGTCAATTAGGGCACCCATTGCTGTTTGATAGTTATTTAGATTTTGTCTAAATAACTGCTAAAACTGCATTTGTTTTGTTAGAAAATTGTCATGAAATTATCTTTGCGGCGAGTTCATGAGATAAATGAACCACAACGATCGCAAAAAAAGTTTTAAACGTCACTTACGATGACATACAAGTCTTTGATGCACCGTCTTTTGTTGGCAGTCTGCCTCGTATTTGCCACTATGGCAGTAAATGCGCAGGACGCTGTTGATCTTGATGCCGGCAAAAGCTTATTCCAAGCCAATTGTGCTTCCTGCCACGCGAAAGATATGAAAAGCAAGCTCACCGGTCCCGCTCTTGGCGGGGTGGAAGAGCGCTGGTCAGCTTACCCTCGCGAGGATCTTTATTCATGGATTCGCAACTCACAGGCGATGATTTCCGCAGGTCACCCCAAGGCGAAGGAGCTTTGGGCTGAGTGGGGTCCGGTTGTGATGACCAACTTCCTCAACCTGAAAGATCAGGATATCGAAAATATCCTGGGATACATCGACGGGGTATACACGGGTACCTATGGTGCTAAGCCGGCTGCTGCCGGTGGTGCTGTAGCGACAGTGGAAGAGCCTAAGGACAATACGGCCTTATTTGCTATTCTGGCACTTACCCTGGCTGCTTTAGCACTGGTACTCGCTCGTATCATGTCCAACCTCAACTACATCAATGAGTTGAAGGCTGGTAACATGGATGCGCGTCGCCGTACGCTCAAAGAGGTGCTCACAAGCCGTGGGGTGGTGGGCTTTCTGGTGTTCGCCCTGTTGGTACTGGGTGGTTATACCACAGTCAACAATGCTATCTCACTGGGACGGCAGCAGGGCTATGAGCCTGAGCAGCCGATTAAGTTTTCGCATGCTACCCACGCGGGCCTGCAGAAAATTGATTGTCAGTACTGTCACGATGGTGCTCGTCGGTCAAAGCATTCTGTAATTCCCGCTTCCAATACTTGTATGAATTGCCACAAGGCGATCAAGGTGGGTTCACAGTACGGAACAGCCGAATTGACAAAAATCTTTGCTTCAGCGGGCTACGATCCTAATACAGATAAGTATTTCGATGCGGATACGATGAGTAATGAGGATCTGGAGCGTATCTACAAGAAGTGGATTGCTGATACGCAGGTGTCTTCAGGAGGATCGTTGGACGAAGAGAAGATTGAGTCAGAGTGGCAGGGCATTGTGGATGCACTCACAGATCCTGCCAGCGGTGACAATAAAATTTACGGCCCGATCGAATGGGTTCGCATTCATAACCTGCCTGACCACGCGTACTTCAATCACGCGCAGCACGTTACGGTAGGTAAAGTAGCTTGCCAAACCTGCCATGGTCCTGTAGAGGAAATGGAGGTAGTGTACCAGTACAGTCCGCTGTCCATGGGTTGGTGTGTAAACTGCCACCGCCAGACGGAGGTGAAATTTGCTGATAATGACTATTACAAGTCGTATCACATGTATCACAAGCAGATTCAGACAGGGGAGAGAACCAAGGTGACCGTTGAGGACATCGGTGGTCTGGAGTGCCAGAAGTGTCACTATTAATTCCTTTGCTGATTTTTCGACAACCATCCATTAATTCTACGGAAGCACGCAGTATAAACAAGCGAAATGAAAAATAAAGAACATAATCACGTATGGATCGGTGCTGATCAACTAAACAACGATCCTGTTTTTCTGGAGGCCAGCCAGTCTGAGTTTAAAGAGCTGAATATCGTAGACCAGCTGGGCACAGCAGAGTCCAGCCGACTGGAGACCACCCGCCGCGATTTCCTTCGCTATCTGGGATTCGGTATCGGTGCAGCTACGCTGGCCGCAGGTTGTGAAATTCCTGTGCGCAAGGCTATTCCTTATGTTGTAAAGCCGGATAGTATCGTTCCTGGTGTAGCAACTTATTTCGCCAGTTCTTATGTTCGCGGTGGTGACTATTGTGCCATCATTGTCAAAACACGCGAGGGTCGTCCTATCAAAGTGGAGGGCAACAGTTATTCGAAAGTTACGCAGGGCGGTACGAGTGCTCGTGTGCAGGCGAGCGTCCTGAGTTTGTATGATACCAGCCGCTTCGACGGCCCTGTCCGCATGAAGGACGGTAAGCCTGAAGTGGTCAAAGGTGGTTTGTCATGGGATGCCATTGATATGGAGATCAAGGGTATGCTGCAGGCAGACGCAAAAGTGCGCATCATAGCACCAACTTTGATGAGTCCTACTACGCGTAAGGCGATTGAGGACTTTACAGCTAAGTACCCCAACACCGCTGTGGTGATGTATGATGCGGTTTCAAGTTCAGCCTTGTTGCAGGCCAATGAGCTGAGCTTCGGACAGCGGGCTGTGCCTGCTTATCAGTTCGATAAGGCGTCTGTCATCGTGGGTATCGATTGCGATTTCCTGGGTACCTGGATTTCTCCGATAGAATATGCTGCTCAGTATGCGAAGGGTCGCAAGATTTCGACCGATTCGCCGACTATGTCTCGTCATATTCAGGTGGAAAGCAATTATAGCCTGACCGGATCCAATGCTGACCACCGGGTTGCTGTAAGGCCTTCGGAAGTGGGGGCTGCCATTGTAGCACTTTACAACGAAGTAGCGAAGGCAACCGGCGCTGCTACTGTTTCCGGTCCTCAGCTTCCTGCAGATAAGCAGAAGAAAATAGGATTGGTAGCTGCTGAGCTGCTGTCGGCACGTGGTAAGGGTCTGGTCGTTTCCGGCTCTAATAACCAAGGTGAGCAGGTGTTGGTAAATGCTATCAATAACCTGTTGGGTAACTATGGTACTACCATCGATTTTACCAATGCTTCCAATCAGCGCCAGGGCGACGATAAGGCTGTTCGACAGCTGGTAAAAGATATGAAATCCGGTGCTGTCGATGCAGTGCTGGTATGGGATGGTGCCAATCCTGCTTATGAACTCCCGGAGGCAGCTGATTTTGCTGCGGCTATGAAGCGTGTAAAACTCAAAGTCAGTTTCGCAACGCAGCCCAACGAGACGAGCCTGCTTTGTGACTACGTAACGCCTACGCACCACTATCTCGAAAGTTGGGGTGATGCTGCACCTAAGCAGGGGCACTACAGCCTCGTACAGCCTACCATTGCGCCTATCTTCGCAGCTATCGGTCGTCCCGGTACCCGGCAGGCGGAAGAGAGCCTGTTGGTATGGTCAGAAGCAGCGGGCTACAACAAAGAAGCTGAGCAGCCTTATTTTGATTATATCAAGGCACACTGGGAGACAGCTATCTTCTCCAGACAGTCCTCTTTCCGTACTTTCCAGGTATTCTGGGACAGCGCTCTGCACGATGGTGTGGTTGAGATTCCACAGGCAACGATAGCAGTCTCTTTCGCTGCAGACGTCAATGCTGCTGCTGCTAAGGTGCGCAAGCCTTCTTCTGCTGAGTTGGAGGTTTCTTTCTTCGAAACAGTCAATATGGGTGGCGGTGATTATGCTGCAAACCCCTGGCTGCAGGAAATGCCGGATCCTATCACCCGGACAACATGGGGCAATTATCTGGGAATTCCGGTTAGTTGGGATGGTGGCAATGAGTGGACTTCATTGCGGGGCCTCAACGATCGTGAGATGTATGGCGAAGCGGATATCGTTGAGCTGACACTCGCCGGCAAAAAGCAGGCAGTAACTTGCGTACGGCAGTTTGGTCTCCCCAAAGGAACACTTTCATTGGCATTGGGGTATGGTCGTGAGACAACCGGTAAAATGGGCGTAGCACTGGGTGATAAAATCGGTGTGAATGTATACTCCTGGCTGAAGACTGACAGCGACGGCAATACGCAGTACTATGCCGCAGATGCTGCTGTCAGCGATCGCATCGGTGTTGATGACGCATTTGCCTGCGTTCAGTATCACCATACTATGGGCGTTACTGCACGGGATGAAAATGGTGCAGTCGTTCTGGATAAAGAGACCGGTAAGCCACTTAATGTGGACGAAAAAACGGTTATGCGCCTGGGGTCAGGATACCAGGGAGGCCTTACCAATCGCTCAATTATTTATCACGGTAAGCTCAACGAACTGAAAGAGCTTACAGATCATATTACACACAAGCGCGCGGAAGCAGAGCACCTCAATCAACAGACGCTCTATCCGTATGAGGAGTATTCTAAGACAATTTATGGCCAGGGTCATCACTGGGCTATGCATGTCGACCTGAGCGCTTGTATTGGTTGCGGAGCCTGCCAGGTGGCTTGTCTGGCAGAGAATAACGTGCCTGTGGTAGGTAAAAAAGAGGTGGCTCGCCACCACGAAATGACCTGGCTGCGCATCGACCGCTACTACTACGGTGACTACGAAAATCCAAAGGCTGTATACCAGCCGATGATGTGCCAGCATTGCGATAATGCGCCTTGCGAGAACGTTTGTCCTGTGGCGGCTACCAACCACAGTTCAGAGGGTCTCAACCAGATGACTTACAACCGTTGTATTGGTACACGTTACTGCGCCAACAACTGTCCCTACAAGGTGCGTCGCTTCAACTGGCTTGATTACACAACAGCGGACTTGTTCGGTATGAATGAACCGCAGGTTACCAATGAAGAGCTGCCATTTGGTGCTGACAACCTCACCCGCATGGTACTCAATCCGGATGTGACTGTTCGTTCACGGGGTGTAATCGAAAAGTGCAGCTTCTGTGTGCAGCGCATACAGCAGGGCAAACTTACGGCTAAGTCAGAGATGCGCGGCCTGAAAGATGCGGATGTTCGTACAGCTTGCCAGACAGCTTGTCCAACGGGCGCCATCGTCTTCGGTGATCGCAATAACAAGGAAGGGGAAGTAGCAGCTCGCCTGGAGAATCCGCTGAATTACCTGGTACTTGAAGAGGTCAACACGCGTTCAAGTGTCTTTTATGCAGCACGCGTGAGCAACACCAGTGAAGAACTGGACAAGGCATAAGCGAATAAATTGTTTTCGATAACCTTGCGGAGAAGTTCGTCATCACAGTTCGTTATCATCCGCAACGGCAAATAGCTAAATATGAGCGCATTTGTTTCTCCAATTCGGGAACCATTAATCACTGGTGGTAAGACCTATCACCAGATTACCGAAGACATCTGTTCGCCTACTGAGCGGACACCCAGCAAGGCTTGGGTCATTGCCTTTCTCATCGCGGTGACGGGACTTGGGCTCTATGCTTTCAGTCTTGCCTGGACGATATGGGTAGGTATTGGATCCTGGAATCTCAATCGAACCATCGGCTGGGGCTGGGACATCACCAATTTCGTTTGGTGGGTAGGTATCGGTCACGCAGGTACGCTGATCTCCGCTATCCTTATGCTGTTCCGGCAAAAGTGGCGCACAGGGGTTAACCGCGCGGCGGAAGCCATGACTATTTTTGCGGTCATGTGTGCGGGGCAGTTCCCGCTGATTCACATGGGGCGTTTGTGGCTGGCTATCTTTATCTTCCCTTATCCTAATACAAGGGGGCCGTTGTGGGTGAATTTCAACTCACCACTGCTGTGGGACGTATTTGCCATTTCTACTTACCTGACGGTCTCTCTGCTCTTTTGGTATACGGGTCTTGTGCCGGACTTTGCTACGGTACGCGACCGCTCTAAAGGACTGCGCAGGAAGATATACAACTCGTTGTCGTTCGGCTGGACAGGAGCTGCTAAGCACTGGCAGCGTTGGGAGAGCCTCTCATTGGTGTTGGCGGGTTTGTCAACGCCGCTGGTATTGTCGGTTCACACCATCGTATCTTTTGACTTCGCAACTTCCGTAATTCCCGGCTGGCACACCACCATCTTCCCGCCTTACTTTGTGGCAGGAGCCATCTTTTCAGGTTTTGCCATGGTGCAGACGCTGATGGTGATTACGCGCAAGGTGCTTAACCTGCAGGACTATATCACGGTTGCGCACATCGAAAGTATGAATAAAGTGATCCTGCTGACGGGAACTATCGTAGGGGTTGCTTACCTGACAGAATTATTCATAGCCTGGTATTCTGGCTACGTTTACGAGCAGTTTGCTTTCTATAACCGCGTATTGGGGCCTTATTGGTGGAGTTACGTGGGTATGATGGCTTGTAATGTATTGTCTCCTCAGATATTTTGGGTGAAAAAATACCGCCGCAGTATTTTCGTCACTTTCGTGATGTCGATATTTGTGAATATTGGTATGTGGTTTGAGCGCTTTGTAATCATTGCTACGACCTTGGCAAGAGATTATCTGCCTTCCAGCTGGAGTTATTACACACCAACTTGGGTAGAGATAGGATTGTTTGTAGGTACCCTGGGTCTCTTCTTTACGCTCTACCTGATCTTTGTACGGGTAGCGCCGGTAATTGCCGTTGCGGAGGTCAAGAGCATCCTGAAGATGGCAGGTGATCAGTACGCAGGAAAGGGTGGAAAGAATGCTAAGTACCACAACGAAGTAGAGGTACATGCCCACCACGACCATGATGATCACGGACATCACTAAAATCAATTTTCTGAGTAAGTTTTAATCGCAATACCAATGAGCGAAGTAAGCAATAAAGAGGTTTTGTACGGCCTGTACGACGATGAGGAGCTGCTGCTGCAGGCGGTGAAAGAGGCCAAGAAGGAGCACCTGGATATCATGGATGTCTACACGCCTTTTCCTGTGCACGGGTTAGATCCTTTGCTGGGCTTGTCGGAAAGCCGGCTGCATATCGCCGGTTTTGTATACGGGTCAATCGGTACATTGACGGCCTTCCTGTTCATGACCTGGGTATTTACCCGCGACTGGCCGATCATTTTTGGTGGAAAGCCTTACTGGTCTGTACCTTCTTTCATCCCGATAACGTTCGAGCTTACAGTGCTTTTTGCGGCTATCGGTATGGTGGTCACTTTCTATTCTGTGTGCGGCTTGTGGCCGGGTGCTGAAAACCCCACCCTGGACGATCGCATTACCGACGATAAATTCTGCATTGCTTTCCAGACAAATGGTGCAAGCGATGAGGAAGTCAGTAAGCTGCGCGCATTTTTCAACGGCACCGGTGCTTCTGAAGTAAACACCAAGGTGATTTAATTGACTCTGAGATGCAACGTCCAATGAATACATTCAAATTTATGTTGCTGGCAGCGGTTGCCGCTGCTGCAATGCAGGCATGCTCTCCTGCAGAGGGTAATTTTGCGGGTAGCGAGTATATGCCTGATATGGGCCATTCTGTCGCAGTTGAGGCAAATGTCTACGGTGCTTACAAGTACAACACCTGGGATAAGGAGAGTACTGCACCCAAGGCTGATTTTGTCCGGAATATCACACAGCCGGTACTGGGGACAGTTCCCCGTGGTTATGCAGGTGTTGCCCTGGGGGGCGCTGCTGATGCTGCTGCCGATCAAATCAACGGTATGGTTGTACCGGTCAATGGACAGGTACCTTATTACTATGCTGATACAGAGGAGGAGCGTCTGCGTGCTACTGCGGAGATCCTTGCGAATCCTTTCCCAATTACAGCTGCCGGCCTTGAAAAGGGCAAAGAGTTGTACAATATCTTTTGCGGCGTATGTCACGGTGAAAAGGGCAATGGTCTTGGCTACCTCTATGCTGAGGAAAATCCCAATGCTAAATACCCTGCAGCGCCTGCCAACTTTCTGAATGAAGAGTTCAGCGTAGCCAGCAATGGTCGCTACTACCACGCTATCATGTACGGAAAGAACGTCATGGGTGGTTATGCCGACAAAATGAGCTATGAAGAGCGCTGGCAGGTGATTCACTGGATCCGCGCATTACAGGCACAGGATAAAAAATTGACTTACAGCGATAGCGAGAATACACTTAATCCATCCTTTGGAACACCGGTAGCAGCTGTGAAGGCTGCAACAAGTACAGAGCAGACAACTGCACCTGCTGCGAGCGGTGGGAATCAGCAGATGAGTGAAAACGCAGCTGCTGCTGGAAATAAAGGAGGACGCTAGTCGTCAGTTGCTGTTACAATCAGACAAAAAACAAAACATCCGCGGACGTTTCAAACCATAAGCGATGAATCAATTTACTTTTGAAGCCAGGCAAAAGAGAGTATTAGGCGGCGCCATGGCGCTTGGCTTAGTTTGCCTGGTCATTACGTATCTGACCGACGATGCCTACCATTCGCGGTTCTGGTCAAATTTCTTACACAACTCTGTGTTCTTTACAGGAATTGCTTTCCTGGCATTGTTTGTTCAGACGGCCTTTACGACTGCCTATGCTGGTTGGCATGCGGTGATGAAGCGCGTATGGGAGTCCTACATGATGTTTCTTATCCCTGGCCTGATTCTGATGCTGGTCATCATTGCAGGTCTTTATACCCATGCACATCATCTCTATCACTGGGCTGATGACGCAGAGGTAGCAAAGGATCCTATCCTGCTGCACAAGTCTTCTTTCCTCAACAAGGGTTGGTACGGTGTAGGTACTGTGCTGATTCTGGGGGTATGGATTTATTTCGCTAATCGCTTGCGACAGCTGTCTGTTCAGGAAGATGCTTCCGGCAGCACCAGCTATGAGCAGTACAGAAAGACGAAGGTACTTTCTGCTATCTTCTTGCCTATCGGGGGCTTTACAAGCGCCGCTATGGTGTGGCAATGGATAATGTCTGTAGATTCCCACTGGTACAGCACACTTTTTGCGTGGTATACGACAGCTTCATGGTTTGTGTCTATGATGGCACTCACAATCATGATGTTGCTTTATCTTAAGGGTAAGGGCTACTACGAAAATGTCCGTCCTGACCACTTCCATGACCTGGGTAAGTATCTCTTCGGATTTAGTGTATTCTGGACTTACCTGTGGTTCAGTCAGTATATGCTGATTTGGTACGCAAACGTTGGTGAAGAAACAGTTTACTTCCGTACGCGTATCGATGAATATCCGGTTATGTTCTACGGCAACCTGCTGATGAATTTCATACTGCCTTTCTTTGTTTTGTTGCGCAATGACACCAAGCGGAAGGCGGGTACACTGTTCTTCATTTCCTTGCTGGTGTTTGTTGGGCATTGGTGGGACTTTTTCCTGATGATCAAGCCTGGGGTTCTTCATACAGCCCATGCAGCTATGGGGCATGAGGGTCACGGTCACGCCGGTTTCACGCCGGGCTTCAGCCTTCCGGGCTTGCTCGAACTGGGAACAATGATCGGATTTTTGGCGGGTTTTCTGTACTTCACACTTTCTCAACTTGCAAAGGCTTCTTTGTCACCGAAGAACGATCCTTACATTGCGGAGAGTTTGCAGCACCACGTGTAAGTTTTATTTAGAATAAATCTAAATAAAGCGTTTCGGCGGGTGTTAGTCGGAGCAAAAGGCTTATAAAATTGTTACCTTTGCGTATCTAAAAATATAATACAGATGGTGGCTTTACTGGCAATTATCAGTGTTGCTTTAATAGCAGTAATCGCCGTTCAGATCGGTAAGGTTGTCGAGCTGGCAGCCAAGATCAGAGGTGAGGAAGAGGTTCAGGAGATGAACAATCGCCGCACGGCTGTATGGCTGATGGTGTTCATGGTTGTTTTTTTGGTAGCTTGCGTATGGTCAGCACTCTACTACAAGAACTACATGCTGGGTTATGGTCCGCACGAGTCGGCTTCCGAGCATGGTCTGAGCCTCGACAGGATATTCAATGTTACGCTTTTCTTCACGGGCATTGTATTTTTCCTGACGCAGATTGCGCTTTTCTACTTTTCGTATAAGTACCGTGCGGTCCGCGGAAGCAAGGCTTCATTCATTTCTCACAGCAACAAGCTTGAGATCATTTGGACGGCAATTCCTGCTGTCGTGATGACGCTGCTGGTTGTGGGTGGTCTGGATGTATGGAATGAGGTAATGGCGGATGTCAATCCTGATGAAGAGTTCATGGAGATTGAAGCTACGGGCTTTCAGTTTGCGTGGCAACTTCGTTATCCGGGTGCTGACGGTAAGCTGGGTGGCCGTGATTTCCGGTTGATTTCTGGTGTCAACCCGCTGGGACAGGACTGGAAAGATGAGAAAAACTGGGATGATTTTCAGCCCGACGAGTTGGTTCTGCCTGTTGGTAAGAAGGTTCGCGTGCGTATTACAGCTAAGGATGTACTACACGACTTTTATTTGCCACACTTCCGCGTAAAAATGGATGCAGTGCCGGGCATGCCTACTTACTTTGTCTTCACACCAAAGAAGACTACGGAGGAATATCGTCAGGAGCTTCGCAAGTATCCGGAATACAATGTTGAGGATCCCAACAACGAAGGTAAGATGTTGTGGGAGACCTTTGAATACGAGTTGGCTTGTGCTGAACTCTGTGGTGCGGGTCACTGGAATATGCGCCGTATCGTGCGCATTGTAAGCCAGCAGGAGTACGACGCCTGGGTTGCCAACCAGTCTTCTTTCTATGTAGCTAACATCCGCAACAAGGATGGAGATCCGTTTAAGGGACAGAAGCTGCGGATTGATCCGGTAGAGGAGACAGTTGCTGCTGATTCTGCAACAGTTGATTCTACGGCTACAGTGCCTGCAGAACAACCTCAATAAAATAAGTGTTTATGCAATTGGGAAGGGTCTGTATTGAGCAGGTTTCATCCGACCCGATGGCAGTATGCAAAACAATTGCAATTTCAACGTATATTCGTTATCAGTCATAAACGCAAGAAAGCATGGCTAATGCAGTAGTTAATCCGATGACGCAGGACGAGCAGTTGATACAGGAACTCGGCTATGATGATCACTTCCACGCGCATCACCATGGTGACAAGTATCAATCCAGTTTCGTCACGCATTACATTTTTAGCCAGGATCACAAAATGATCGCCCGTCAGTTTTTGATTACGGGTATGATCTGGGCTATCATTGGCGGTTTGATGTCGTTGGTTTTCCGCCTTCAATTGGGCTTTCCTGAGGAGAGCATTGCATGGTTGAAGCCGGTCTTGGGCAAATGGATTGAAGTTAACCCGGAAGGTGTTGGCAAGCTGAGCCAGGAGTTTTACTATGCGCTGGTGACGATGCACGGTACGATACTGGTTTTCTTCGTGTTGACGGCCGGATTGAGTGGTACGTTCAGTAACCTGTTGATTCCTTTGATGGTAGGTGCCAGGGATATGGCTTCTCCCTTCCTCAACATGTTGTCGTACTGGTTCTTTTTCCTCGCTGGTGTTGTTATGTTCGTGTCGCTCTTCCTGAGTACGGGACCTTTTAGTGGTGGCTGGACGGCTTATCCACCGTTGAGTTTGTTGCCACAGGCATCGACCGGTTCTGGCGCGGGTATGACTTTGTGGATTGTCAGTCTGGTGCTTTTCGTTGTGTCTGTACTGCTGGGTGGTATCAACTACATCACTACGGTATTGAACATGCGGACGAAAGGCATGAGCATGTGGCGTTTGCCATTGCCTATCTGGTCATTCTTCGTTACAGCCATTCTGGGGCTTCTTTCTTTCCCTGTTTTGGCTTCTGCTTTTTTCCTGGTGATGTGCGACCGTGGTCTGGGTACCAGCTTCTTCCTCAGTGAAATCTTCATTGGTGGTAAGGCACTCGATCATGTAGGGGGTAGCCCGGTTCTGTACCAGCACTTATTCTGGTTCCTTGGTCACCCTGAGGTATATATCATCATTCTGCCTGCCATGGGTATGGTGTCCGAAGTACTGTCGGTGCATGCCCGCAAACCTATCTTCGGTTACAAGGCGATGGTAATGTCCATTATGGCAATTGGTTTCCTTTCGTTTATCGTGTGGGCTCACCACATGTTTATGTCAGGTGTCAATCCTTTCATCGCTAACTTCTTCGTAATCTTTACGTTGATCATTGCTGTACCGTCAGCGGTAAAAGTATTCAACTGGATTACGACCCTTTATGGTGGTGCAATTCGCTTTAATGCGGCCAGTTTGTTCAGTATAGGCTTTGTGTCGATGTTTATTTCGGGGGGTCTTACGGGTATCTTCCTGGGTAATTCGGCTATTGATATACAGTTGCACGATACATACTTCGTTGTTGCTCACTTCCACATCGTGATGGGGGTAGCTGCCTTCTTTGGTATGTATGCGGGTATTTATCACTGGTTCCCCAAAATGTACGGTCGTTTCATGAATGAAACACTGGGTAAAATTCACTTCTGGGGTACACTGATTGGTGCCTACGCAATCTTCTGGCCGATGCACTATTTGGGTATGGCCGGTGTACCAAGGCGCTATTACAGCTTTGATGTCTTCAACACATTTGCTCATTTCGATGAGATGAACAAGTTCATCACCATTGCCGCCATCGTAGTATTCGCTGTGCAGGTATTGTTTGTGATCAACTTCTTCTACAGCATTTGGAATGGTAAAAAAATGACGGAGAAAAACCCATACGGTGCTAATACACTTGAGTGGACAACGCCTGTTGAGGTTGGTCACGGCAACTGGTCGGGTAATATTCCTGCAGTACAGCGTTGGCCTTATGACTATGCTAAAGATGGCAATGAATTCATCCCGCAGCATGTTCCGATGAAGGAAGGTGAACGCGATGGTGGCCACTAATGGGCATCTGAAGACGTTGGGAGCTTTTCCCTTTCCGTCATGGCTGTAAAATCTTTTGTAATTTCGATTTGATAAAAGTAAAGTGCGGCGACTTTTAACAAAAAGTCGCCGCACCTAACACCAAATACATGAGCAAGCTGTTAGCGCAGCCCCCACATTTGGATACTAAGGAAGAACGTTCTGCAACAGATTCTTTTGCTGTAAGCTCTTCCTTCGATCGCTTGGTGGCCAAGCTGAGAGATTACAGTTTGTTAGTAAAACTGAGATTAAACCTTACGGTGGTTTTTTCTTCAGTCGTTGCCTATATGATTGCCGCGGGTGATCAGTCTTCGTGGCTGGCAGTGGGAATACTGGCATTAGGAGGTTTTTGGGTTACTGGTGCGGCAAACGCGCTGAACCAGGTATTAGAGAAGGATTTTGACAAGCAGATGAAGCGAACGGCTGACCGGCCTTTGGCTTCTGGCCGCATGAAGATGGGAGAGGCTGTATTGGCTGCAGGTTTCATGAGTTTGCTGGGTGTAAGCCTGTTAGCACTCTTTAATCCCTGGACCGCCTTTTTAGGCACACTGGCATTGGTGAGTTACGCTTTCATTTACACGCCTATGAAGCGAGTAGGTCCCGAAGCAGTCATCATCGGTGCGATACCGGGGGCTCTGCCTACACTCATTGGCTGTACAGCTGCACAAGGAGAACTGAGCTGGTTGGGTGTAGCTCTTTTTGTAGCACAGTTCCTCTGGCAATTTCCTCACTTTTGGTCTATTGGATTCCTTGGGTACGATGATTACCACAAAGCCGGCTATCAGTTGGTACCCCACAAAGCGGGTTCACCTGATTGGGCATCGGTAGGGCTGCAGTCGCTGTACTCTGCTGTTTTGCTGGTAGTTGCAGGCATGGTTCCCTACTTATTGAACACGAGTGGGTTTATCTCCATGCTGTTCGCCACCTTACTCTCATTGGGTTATGTGTGGTTTTCCTGGCGCTTTTACCGGCGTCCTGAGAGAAAAACGGCACTTGGGCTTATGTTTTATTCTTTCGGTTATATGCCTTTCCTGCTATTGGCATTCTGGATGGATAAAATAGTATAACATTAGCAGGACATTACCAATCATACAATGGAGCAGGTATTGACAAAAGGCTTTCAGCGCAGTAAAATCCACCCGCATAAGTTTGCGTTGTGGGTTGCTCTGGCAAGTATCGTCATGCTGTTTACAGCACTGACAAGTGCCTATATAGTCCGGAAGGCTGCGGGCAACTGGTTGGAATTTCCTATGCCTGTCATTTTTTATTGGAACACTCTGGTTATTTTTTGCAGCAGCATTAGTATGTATGCAGCCTATCGCGCATACAAGCAATCAAAGGCTACTGCTTATCGTTGGCTGTTGTTGCTAACTTTACTACTGGGTGTATTGTTTCTGGTATTACAATACCAGGGTTGGATAGCACTCAAGGAATCCGGTATTCCTTTGCGTACCAATCCTTCCGGAGACTTTATATATGTAATATCCGGTATTCACGCCGCCCACATCATTGGAGGAGTAGCAGCGCTGTTGCTAACCACCGTGATGGCCTGGGTAAGGCCATTCAAGCAGAACGAAGGTCGTCAGCTTCGCTTGGAGCTGACCCAAACATACTGGCATTTTGTCGATTTCCTCTGGTTGTATCTGATTGGTTTCTGGATGATACAGGGGTAAATTGGGGATTCATATTTTCAAACAACAAAACATTAGCCAAACCTAAACTGGGGTAAGCATGGCCAATACAGACACAGCTTTGAAGCATCAGACAGATCACGACCAGGACGCTTGGTCAGGAGGAAAAGAACCATTCAAGGCCAGCTATGGCAAATTGATGATGTGGTATTTCCTGTTGTCAGATGCATTTACGTTTGCCGGTTTCCTGATTGCCTACGGGGCATTACGTTTCAGCAGTCCTACCTGGCCTGTACCGGATTTTGTTTTCTCTACAGCGCCCTTTGGCATTCACAACGCACCGCTGATTTTTGTTACCATCATGTCGTTCCTGCTGATCATCAGCTCGGTGACTATGGTACGTGCTGTGCAGGAAGGCCATCGTGAAAATAAGCAGGGTGTCGTCTTCTGGATGCTGCTTACCGTACTGGGTGGCGCCGGCTTCCTCGGATGTCAGGCCTGGGAATGGAATAACCTGATTGGTAAAGAACACATGACCGTCACGGTCAACCCCTTTGGTTCGCATGTCGAAGGTGGGGTGTATCTTGACGAGAACGGAAAGGAGACCAGTGAAACATTCGAGCCGGGGGCTTCTTATCTGATGCACAAGGCTGAGCTCAAGCAGGAAGGTGAAGCCGCTGCAGCTGCTCACGATGAGCATGCTGCCGGTGGGGATCACGCCCACGTGGTATATGCTGCTTCTTTTCCGGAAGACAAGCCCGGTCATTATGTCGATGAAAAGGGTTTCGTTCACCGCAAGTATAAGGTCACTGAAGGTGAGGACGCAGGTAGCATTAAAATGGAACAATACGGTCCCAAGGCTTTTGGTGCCCTGTTTTTCTTCATTACAGGTTTTCACGGGTTCCACGTACTCTCCGGGGTAGCTTTCCTGTTGATCATCATGCTTAATGCGGCCAGTGGTTTGTATGTGGCTCGCAGGAACGGCTACGAGATGGTTGAGAAGATCGGCCTTTACTGGCACTTTGTAGACCTTGTGTGGGTGTTTGTATTCCTTGTTTTCTACCTGCTCTAAATCAGAGGCAGGCGGCAAGCAATTTCATTTGATCATTACAAAATCTCGATAAGATGTCATCACATCTGACTTACGAAGAATCTAAAAAGAAAGTTTTTCAGGGGCTTGTCCTGCTGGCAGTCGTTACCTTGGTAGAGGTATTCATCTCCTTGTTGGGTAAAGGTCATATCATTGCAGGTGCTGAGAAATACAAGGTATTGTATGCCCTCGTAGGTATCGGTCTTATTGTCCTGTCGCTCTATAAGGCCTACTTCATCATTTATGAGTTCATGCACATGCGCTATGAGGTTAAGGGTCTGGCACTGACGGTACTTTTGCCGACAACGCTGCTCATCTGGGCTATTGTGGCTTTCTTTCAGGAGGGCAACTCCTGGAAGGTGCGCCGTGAGCTGATCAAAGATAAAAATAAGCAGGAGGTAGAAGATACTAAGCCTGCAAAGCAGGAGGGTATGCTGCAAGAGCAGGGTGCTACTTATATTTTCTCAGCAAAAGGCTAGCTGCAGGCGCCTGCCTTGCAGGTGTACTTCAACTATACAACTTCGGCTTTGCTTTAGCAACTAAAGTAGCTATCTCGGAACACTCTTTGGCAGCCTTGGCCGCCAAAGAGTGTTTTGAATTAATGCTTGTTTTTTGTTTTTGAACAAAATCAAAAGAATGAGCATTTATGTAATGCTTATCCGCGCTTGCGCAGGCAGGCAGTCCGTTACCCCGGCATTAAACCAAATGTAAGTCACTGCGCCACATGAATCGTTTGAACCAAAAATCGCTCATTCAGTTTGGGCTTTTATTCTTAATCCTGGTTGTATTACCTGCAGGATCTTTTCTCTACCTCAAACGCGGACTAGATTTCCGAAAGGATGTAACGTCCCGTATGCAGGATTATGGAAAGCTGACAACTTTTCCGGGCAATCCGCTTTTTGAAGTTGTGCCCGACTCCCTGGCAGGGCGTCTGTGGTTTGTGGCGCAGATTGATCTGGCTGCTGCTGAGGATGCGGCTGTTTTTCAGCGCGAGATGAGCAAGTTGGTTGAACAGTTTGATACAACTACTACGGTGTCATTTGTACTGGTGTTGTCTTCTGCAGATGATGACATGGATAGGCTGCAAACCTTCCTCAGGGGCAGTGGTGTAGTAGGTGATGGCCGTACCTATGTTTATCAGGCAGATACTGCCGATTGGGAGAAATGGCAGCAGCAAATGCAGTGGCCGGCAGGAAAGTCTCCCCAGATAGCAGTAGTAACTGCAGACAGACAAATCAATGCTTATTATTCCCTGCGCAGTCAGGAAGACATAGGTGATTTGGTGCGTCTGGGTGCTATGATTATGCCGAGGAAAAAGGATAAAGAACTTATTTTTAAAAGAGAAGTTGAAAAATAGGGCTTAGAGGGCTCCACGCATATTGATGAATTTTTCACAGAGACAACTGACTTTTCTGTATACAAATTTCATCCCTTTTGCGATCAGCCGACAGCAGCACCGCTCTTTCTAAAGCGAGAAACCCTCGGGAAGACAGTTTGTCCCCGGTGCTGGCAGAAAACCCTAAACAAATTGTAAGTGTAAAACTAACATTAGCTCATCATACTCCGATTATACCATGGCTACACAAGAAAATGCTGCATTGGAAACCAAATTGAACCGGCTTGCCTGGGTTATTACCGGCGCTGTGTTGCTGTTGGTAGGACTGATGCGCAGGGTAAAGATCCCTCTGCCGGAAGGCGTTTCGTTTGATTTTTTGCCGCCCTTTCACGCAACTGTCAACGCACTGACAGCAGTCGTCCTGCTGGTAGCCTACTATTTTATCCGCAAAGGGCAGATAGAGGCTCACAGAAAGGCCATTTACGTCGCCATGGGCTTGTCATTGTTGTTTTTGCTTAGTTATGTAGCCTATCACTTTACAACCCCGGAGACCCTTTTTGGTGATGCCAATGGAGACGGGCTGGTAGATGCAGCGGAGAAAGCAGCTGTTGCTGGTATGCGTACAATTTACCTGCTTGTACTGATTTCGCATATTGTACTTGCTGCGGTCATTCTGCCCTTCATTTTATTTACGTTCATTCGGGCCTATACCGGACAGTTTGATCGGCACCGGCAGATGGCGCGCTGGGTGTTCCCGTTGTGGTTGTATGTAGCTGTAACAGGGCCTGTCTGTTACTATATGCTCATGCCTTACTATCGATAGTGTATTGACGGTGGAACAAATCAGGTGGCTGCAGGCTTATACACTGTGTATGTTACTGAATGCGAATCATACTACAAGCCGTCGGGTTTTGGTCACAGCAGACTGCCGGGTATCCCGGTATTACAGAAAGCTTTCTGAGGCACAGTACATACAGTTTGCCAAGTAGTAGTATCATATCTTTGTTACACAGTAGTACCGACTGTCATGTATGAAATTACCACCGCCCGGCTTGGGCTTCGCAAAATGCTGCCGGATGACGCAGCTACTTTTTTTGCGCTGAATAGTGATCCGGAGGTTATCCGGTACACGGGAGATGATCCTTTCGATTCGGTTGATGCTGCCCGTGAATTTTTGCAAGCCTACCAGGAAGTATACCGTGGCGAAGGTTATGGCCGTTGGTCGGTATGTTTATTAGATACCGACGAATGTGTTGGCTGGTGTGGCCTTCGTTATCAGCCTGACGTTCAGGTCACAGACTTAGGGTATCGTTTTTTTAGAAAATGGTGGGGTAGGGGACTGGCAACAGAATCAGGAGCAGCAAGTCTGGCATACGGGTTTGAAAAGCTGGGGCTTGACGAGATCATTGCGCGCGCTCATACAGCAAATACTGCTTCCATCAGGGTGATGGAAAAATTGGGTATGACGTACTGGAAGGACGAAGAAATGGATGGTGTTCCCGGGCGGTATTATCGCCTGCTGCGGGTAAAGTAGCTATACATGCGGCCTGTATTCCTTGGTTACAGCCACTGAGTAGCAGCCTGGCAGTGTTGCAGCCGTAGGTTGTGCGACAAACAGCCTATATTGCCGGCTGTCCGGCTCAGCCTGCATTTGCTTCGCCATTTTCTTTCCAGCGACAGATATCGCGCAAATTTAGCATCGGCAACTGTCAAGAGTGTGCGATATTTGTTTCTAAATCAAAGGTTTCGACCTAAATTTGATAAAAATAGTGTAGATTTACGGTACAGTTGCACAACTGTGCCCCAAGGCTATTGTGCCAAGGGAAGTCAATAGTAAGAATCTGCACTATGGTTGATCACCCCTACCTCCGTCGCATATACGATTTGCTGCTCTCTGAGCGGGCACGGCACAAAATTGAGCGGTTTATACTCATCATCGCCATTGTTAGTTTCATTGTGCATTTGTGTCTGATTTACCTGGTCAACCTGGGCATCATTCCGGCGAATGAGGAATCAGCGCTGCTCGATAATGCCATATCTGCCATTTATACGCCCTTTTCCTTCATATTGATCTATGAGGTCTACCTATTGGTATACTATCTGCCCAAGTCAATCACGACCTATATACGGAAGCAGTATGAAATCATCACACTAATCATCATACGACGTTTGTTCAAAGACTTATCGACCCTTGAGCTCAGTTCCAATTGGTTTCAGGACAAGGGCGATATGCAGTTTACGTATGACATCATCGCTTCGCTGCTGCTTTTTTTCTTGTTGTACCTCTTTGTACGGCAAGGTAGAAGACCAAGTGGAGAATCGGCAGATGGTACTTCAGCTCTGCAGGTAGCGCAGTTTATAGGGTTAAAAAGGCTTATAGCCGCTATTTTAGTGCCTGTACTGCTCTACATTGCCCTGGCTACCTTATCAACCTGGCTGTGGGGTATGCAGCAAGCCGATATAACAGCGGCAGTGAGTTTGAAGGATATCAACAACATCTTTTTTGACGAATTTTTCACGCTGCTGATTGTTGTCGATGTCGTACTCTTGCTCATCTCTTTTTTTTATTCAGACCAATTTCACAAAGTTATTCGCAATTCAGGATTTATCATTTCTACCATACTGATTCGCCTGTCATTTGCGGTTGACGGGCTCATCAATACTATCCTGATTGTATCGGCAGTTATTTTTGGATTGTTGATCCTGTACATCCACAATCTGTATGAAAATATGACTGCATCGGACAGAGAATAATCAGGTTGAGCTGTTGAGCTCACTGTCAACAAGCTAAGAGGCTTGGTGGAAGGCCTGAATATTGGTTGAGCGGACGATAAAGCAAGATGTGGTTGCTCATCGGTGCAGGTTGGCCGGCAGTTCTCCAGGGACAGCAGGCTGCAGCAGGCTCCGCGGGTAGAGGCTTTAAGATTTTTTCCCCAACAAAAAAACCAGGGGCATGGCCAGCCTGCCGGCCCATGCCAGCTCGTTGTGGTCATGGCCTTCAAACGTCAGGCTTTGCAGCCATGGTGAGCGATAGCCTTTGGCAGCCAGTAGGGTATCTACTTGCCACTGAGGTGTTTCATACCAGGCATCCAGGCCTTCTGTTCCCCGGTCGAAGTAAAGCCGATGGCTGTTGGGTGTCGGGAGATGAGCATCGAGATAATTGACAAAAGCTTGGGGCACAGGATTATCTTCTTGCTGAAACGTTCCGGGCCAGTGGGTTGACAGGCAGGCTGCGCCACCAAATATTGTTGGATATTCGCAAACAGCGTAGATGGATATGAGTCCTCCCATGCTCGAACCGGCAATAAAAGTATGTGCCGCCTCTGGCTTTGTCGGATAGCGACGATCGATCAGCGGTTTGAGCTCTTCGACGATAAAACGCAGGTAGTTATCAGACTGAACAGGTCCTGCAAACAGCGCAGGGCGCCCTGGTCCGCCAGCCTGCAACAAACTGTCGCGAACGGCTTGTGGCAGCTGCATAAAAGGTTTTTGCGGAAAATACTCAGCATGCCGATACGCAGCAGCGTTCCAGATGCCTACGACTATCGTCGGCTCGATCAGCTCTAGTGCCATCAGCTTGCTAATCTGCTCGTCGACCCGCCATGCCTGCTTATTCCAGGTCGTTGTTGCGTCAAAAAGCATCTGCCCGTCGTGCATGTACAAGACTGCATACCGCTGCCCCGGCTGATAGTCGGGCGGCAACCAAATATCGATATTACGTGCAGCCACCCACTGGCTGGGCATGGACTCTATGCGTTCTACCCGGCCGGCATGCAGTTGCATAGGCCAGGGCTTGGGGCGAACTGAGGAACAGGCCTGCAGCAGGGATACTGCGCATAATACGGATAGTACTTGCAAAATTTTCATCTACCTTAACCTGCGATTTGCTGTCCGACAGGTATACAAATGTAGTCATTTTGGTATTTCGGCGAGCATTATGTGTTTTTGATTTTCCGCCGGAAAATCAAAAACACCTAATGCTTCTGCGGCCTGCAATTCCGGGCCGCAGAAGCATTAGGAGATAGTACTGATCAATTGGACAACCAATTGTGGATGATAGTAGCGCCTTGTGGGGTGAGCACCGATTCGGGATGAAACTGCAGGCCTCTCAGGTCGTACTTACGATGCCGGACAGCCATCACATGCCCGTAGCTGTCGACAGCCATGAGTTCGAGCGTCGATGGCAGTGGCTGTGCCACAACCCATGAATGGTAGTGGCCTACCGTAAACTGCGGAGGCAGCTGGTCGAAAAGATAGTCATCACAGCAGCGCTGCAGGCCTGTGGCAATACCGTGCAGCGGCGCAGCCAGCTGCACGAGCTGGCCACCAAACTGTTGTCCGATGGCCTGATGGCCGAGGCAAATACCGAGAATGCTCTTTGTCGCCGCCCAGGCATCGATTAACGCCGGCATCTGTCCGGCTTCAGCCGGCAGGCCGGGACCGGGAGAAAGCAGGATTTTATCAAAAGGAGCAGCATCTTCTACCTTTAGCCGGTCATTTTTGACCACGACTATCTCAGCCGCCGGCTTATCCTCGCGCAACAGTTGCACCAGGTTATAAACAAAAGAATCGTAATTATCAACCACCAGAATCTTCATCCGCACCAAGCTTTAATCAGCAGGATTATCCGTGAGCGCATTGTTTTGTCTATGAACACACAAGGCAGAAAATGGTTTTTAGCTATGTATTTGTTTGTTTTTTGTTTTTATCAAAAAAATAATATAAAACATGGGCGAGTAATAAATAACAACTATCTTTGAACGACACACCAAACTATAGAGGCCTATGGAACCAACAAAAGACAAGCCGGCCGGTCCGCCCCTCGGATCCAACTTTTCAGGCCGCAATCTGTGGTTGTGGGTGATAGTCATCGTCATGATCAACGCCATCCTACTGCGCCGGTATTTCGCGGCAGAAGAGCAGCCCGTGAGCATACCTTACACGCTATTCCGGACGGAGGTCAGCAGCGGAAATGTCAAGGCCGTACAGGTAAAAGGTGAGCGTATCAGCGGAACGTTTGAGAAAGCAGTGGTCTATGCGGCCCGTGCTGATGAGGGTAACAGTAAACCCGATACCGTTAAGGTCACCGCCTTTACGACCATTACACCGTCCTTTGCGGGTGAGGAGCTGGGAGCCTTGCTGTCGGCTAAAGAGGTTGCCATTGAGGTAGCACCTGCGGAAGAGGAGAGCAGTGGGCTCTGGTCGTTATTGCTTTATCTTGGTCCGCTGGCCTTGTTGATCTTGTTCTATTGGTGGCTGTTCCGCCGGGCCCAGTCAGGTGGCGGCGGAATGGGAGGTCTCTCGGGTATCGGGCAGAGCCGGGCCAAGCGTTTCGACAAGGATACGGCCCTGGGGGTAACCTTCGAAGATGTGGCGGGTATTGATGAAGCGGAAAACGAGCTGGTAGAGATTGTAGATTTTTTGAAAGATCCGCAAAAATACACGCGTTTGGGTGCTTATGCGCCCAAAGGTGTACTGTTGATTGGTGCACCGGGTACCGGTAAAACGCTGTTGGCGCGGGCGATTGCCGGTGAAGCAGGTGTTCCTTTCTTTTCGATGAGCGCTTCCGAATTTATTGAAATGATCGTGGGGGTAGGGGCTGCGCGGGTACGTGACTTGTTCCGGCAAGCACGTGAGCAGGCACCTGCCATTATTTTTATAGACGAGATTGACTCTATTGGCCGCTCGCGTGGCCAGTACGCTTTTGGCGGAGCAGCCGAGCAGGAGCAGACGCTCAACCAGATTCTGTCGGAGATGGATGGTTTTTCGAGCAAGGAGGGCATCATCGTGCTGGCAGCGACCAACCAGCCGGATGTGCTCGATAAAGCGCTGCTGCGCCCGGGGCGCTTTGATCGCCGCATCATCGTCAATTTACCGGATAAAAAGGGCAGGGAGGCTATCTTGGAGGTACACACGCGCACAGTACCCCTGGACGGGGCTGTGAGCCTGGCGGAAATAGCTGCCATCACACCGGGTTTTTCGGGTGCCGACCTCAAAAATCTGGTTAATGAGGCTGCTCTGCTGGCTGCCCGCAAGCAGCGGGAAGCTGTACAGCAGCAGGATTTTGTGGATGCACTGGAAAAGATTGTGCTCGGTCCGGAGCGGCCCTTGCTGCTCAGTGGGGAGGATCGCCGTCGCATTGCTTACCATGAGGGTGGGCACGCGATCCTGGGGATGGTCGTCAAGGGTGCAGATCCGGTACAGCGGGTGAGCATCGTTCCCAGAGGACAGGCACTGGGGGTCACTTACCAGCGGCCTGACAGCGACCGCTACAATTATGCAGAGGAGTACCTGCGCGGACGTATCGTCGGTATTCTGGGAGGGCGCTGTGCGGAAGAAATTGTGTTTGGCGACAAAACGACAGGAGCCGAAAATGATATAGAACAAGCGACGCAGCTGGCGCGTAATATGGTCACTCGCTGGGGGATGAGCCCTCGCCTCGGGATGATTGAACTGGCGCCACGGCAGAATCCCTTTTTGAGTCGTGGCTTCGAATCGTATGCCGGTGACAAGCCATTCAGCGAAAAGACGGCGGAAGCTATCGATGAAGAGGTGAGCCGCATTCTCTCGGAGGCACATGCGGAGGCATTGCGGCTGTTGCGGTTGCATCGGCCGGCACTGGATGCGCTGGCAGATGCTTTGATACAGCAGGAAACGCTGGACGAAGAAGATATTGTAACGGTTACGGGCATTGCAAGACAGTGAGGAACTTGTGCAGTGCAGGCTTGGATGGGCACAGCGGGTAGGAGGAGATTTGTAGTGTCTGACTCCCTGTTGTAGGAAAAACTTGTACAGTGCAGGCTCGGACGGGTAGGATAAGTCTTGTAGTTTTGGGCAGACTTCTGCCCGGTTGGGTACAGGCTGACACAGCGGAGGGTAAACGCACCCTGAGGGGATTTTCAGAAGATCAAAAAATCACAGATACAAGCAAGTGACAGTTGTTGAGCACAGGAATGCTTTGGTACCCGCGGAAGCTTGGTTTGCAGCGCAAGGGTGGGAAATTTTTCCTTTTCAGCGCAGCAGTTGGTGTGCCTGGCTGGAGGGGGCGTCGGGTGTCATCCATGCGCCGACAGGCAGCGGCAAAACCTATGCTGCTTTTTTGGGCGTAGCCCTGCAGGCCCTGCAGCAGCCGGTGGCAGCCAAGGGGCTGCAGCTGTTGTGGATAACCCCTGTCCGTGCGCTTGCGCGCGAAATTTCCGATAGTTGCCAGCGGGCAGTGGAGGGACTGGGTCTCGCCTGGCGGGTGGAAATGCGCACAGGGGATACGCCGGCGGCGGCCCGCAGCCGCCAAAAAACCAAGCCTCCGCAGGTACTGGTGACCACGCCTGAAAGCCTGCAGCTGCTTTTTTGCCAGCAAAACCAGGCCGACTACTTTGCCGAACTGCGAGGAATTGTATGTGACGAATGGCACGAACTGCTGGGATCCAAGCGGGGGGTACTCATGGAGCTGGCGCTTATGCAGCTGCGGCGGCTTCGTCCCGGCCTGCAGACATGGGCGATTTCAGCCACGATTGGCAATCCCGGGCTGGCATTACAGCTGTTGGCAGGCAGTGAGGCGGCAGCGAAGGCCTATCGCATCATACAGGCCCCTATGGATAAGCGCTATGAATTGGTCACGCTTATCCCGCCAACCATGGCCAGGTTTCCCTGGCGGGGGCACCTGGGACTTCATATGATCGACCAGCTGCTGCCTGTGCTGGCAGGTAGCCGTTCGAGCCTGATTTTTACCAATACCCGCGCGCAGTGTGAAGCCTGGTACCAGGCGCTGCTGGAGGCTGAGCCCATGCTGGCAGGGGAAATAGCCATGCACCACAGTTCTCTGAGCCGCGAAATCCGCGACTGGGTGGAGGAAAATCTTCACTCCGGGCGGTTGCGGGTGGTTGTGTGTACATCTAGCCTCGACCTTGGGGTTGATTTCCGGCCCGTGGAGACCGTAGTACAGGTTGGCAGTCCCAAGGGAGTAGCCCGCTTTTTGCAGCGGGCAGGCCGCAGCGGTCACCAGCCAGGGGCTGTGAGTCGTATTTACTTGCTACCAACGCATGCACTTGAAATCATGGAAGGAGCGGCACTGCGCAATGCCATGGAAGGGCAGCGCATAGAGCCGCGGGAGCCCTATGTGCGCTCATTTGATGTGTTGCTGCAATTTTTGGTAACCTTGGCGGTGGGCGACGGATTCCGTCCGGAGGTATTGCTGCCATATTTGCGACAGACATGGTCATACGCAAGTTTGAGCAATGAAGAGTGGGCATGGTGTCTGGATTTCATTCGTTCCGGTGGTAAGTGTTTCAGCAGTCGTGACGAGTACCAAAAGGTAGTGGTCGACGAATCGGGTCTATGGCGGGTGAGCAACCGATGGATAGCCAAAAAGCACCGCATGAATATTGGTGTCATACTGAGTGAAAACCTACTGCCGGTAGCTTTTCAGGCGGGAAAAATGCTGGGGCATGTCGAAGAAGGATTTATCGCGCAGCTCAAAGCTGGTGATACCTTCATGTTTGCTGGTCGTTGCCTGGAATTTCTGCGGATTCGGGATATGACGGCCATTGTGCGGGCAAGTAAGGCGAATAAGGGAAAAATTCCCTCCTGGGCGGGCGGGCGCATGCCGCTGAGTTCGTCCCTGGCCGCTGAGATTCGCGCCTTGTTGGATGAAGCTGCGCGTGGGCAGTGGCTACAGCCGGAGATGGAAGGGGTGCGCTCGCTGCTGTCACTGCAGCAACAACGGTCTGCATTGCCGAAGGCAAATGAGTTACTGCTAGAGTATTTTCAGGATCAGGAAGGCTATCACCTGCTTTGCTATCCTTTCGAGGGACGCTTTGTACATGAAGGGCTGAGTGCTTTACTGGCATACCGCATCAGTTGTCGCAGGCCCATCACATTCAGCATGGCTGTCAATGACTATGGCTTTGAGTTGCTGAGTGATCAGCCGTTGCCTGTGGGGGCTGCTGACCTGCCGGACCTACTGAGTACGGAAGGGCTTAGTGAGGACATACGAGCCTGCATTAACCAGGTAGAGATGGCCAAACGCCGCTTCCGGGAGATAGCCACCGTGGCGGGCTTGGTGTTCAAAGGTTTTCCGGGTAAGCAAGCGCCGGACAGGCACTTGCAGGCCAATGCTGGTTTGTTTTTCAGCGTATTTAGCAGCTATGAGCCCGACAGCCTGCTGTTGCTGCAGGCGTATGAAGAGGTGATGACCTTTCAGCTGGAAGAGGGTCGACTGCGGCAGGCTATGGAGCGCATCAACAGCAGCCGGCTGTTGTACACACAGCCTGCACGGGCAACGCCCTTTGCATTTCCAATTATTGTAGATCGCCTGCGCGAGCGACTGAGTTCAGAGAAACTGGAAGACCGCATCAAGCGCATGACCTTCCGGCTGGAAAAAGACCATTGATGGTTGCTTAAGAACAAATACCTAGTCCTTGCCCGGCAGAAAAATTTCTGCCAGCATACAGCGAGCGCTGCCGCCGCCGTATTTTTCGATGGTCTGCAGGTCGCTGTACAGGATATGAGAGTGATGCTGAATAGCCTCCAGTTGCGCAGGTTGCAGCGACTGGTATGCCTGCTGCGACATGACCAGAAAGGACGCCCCCTGATCATTGCGCACCTGCAACATATTGCCGGCATAGTGCATCATCTGGTCGTAAGAAATAGGGATAATCTCCTTGTCGGTAGATTGCAGGCTGTGGATGACTTCCTCGCGCTCGGCCTCGTTGGTGATACTATCGAGGCAGATGATCGCAAAAGTATCCGCCACGGCCATCATCACATTGGTATGGTAAATGGGCATACCCGCGGGATCGATGGCATCGAAAACGACTGTTCGATAGCGCATACCGTCGGCAAACTCGCGCAGCAGCTGTTCGTCCGTGCGCACACTTCGACAGGCATAGACGATGTGGTTGGTGCGATCGAGTATCATGCTGCCTGTGCCTTCGAGGTAAACCTGTTCAGCTTCATGCTGTTCGAGCCGCAGCCAATTGGTGACCACAAAAGACGCTGAAAGCTGATCGATGATATCGCGACGGCGCTCGAGGCGGCGCATAGGCGAGTACATAGGATAAGTGATTACAACACCATCGCTGTGCGTGGTAATCCAGTTGTTGGGAAAAACTGCATCCGTTTTGAGCGGGCTGGGGGTGTCCTCAACAACCAGTACACGGATGCCGGCAGCGCGGAGCTTTTCTACAAAAGCATCGAACTCGGCCAAGGCCAGGCGACTGATTTCCTCATTGGACAGCAGAGAGTTTTTGGTCTGAAATGCGTTGGAGGCCGCAGTCTCTTCGTTGAAACCGAAGTGAGCAGGGCGCACCATGAGGAGGGTATCACTTATCTGGAAAGCCATAACTGTTGCGTTCTGTTGAACTGCAAAGGTAAGCTGTTTTGGCGGTAAAGTGTGTACCCGGTACTGACAGCTTGCTGTAAAAGTGCTTCTGACAGCTTATGCAGGCAACTTCAGCTGCCCAAACAGGCTGGGTTAATTCCAACTACTCGCTGCCGCTTTCATCTTGGCTGCCAGCTCTTCGCCTAAGTAGCGGTCCATGAAGCCGTGCATAAAGTAGACCACCGGCGTGAGCAGCAATGCCAGCGAAAACTTATAGGCATATTGTATGCTGGCTACAGCCAATAACTGATTCCAGCTCCAGGGCTCAATATTGCCCACCAGTGATGGTCCCAGTTTGAAGGCAATATACAGCACAACCAGACTGTCGACCAGTTGCGAGACCACCGTAGAGCCGGTGGCCCGAAGCCAGATCATACGCTCGCCCGTCAGTGCTTTGATCCGATGGAAAGAGATAACATCTACTAGTTGCGCCAGCAAAAAAGCAGCCACTGATCCGACGATGATCAACAATCCCTGCCCGAAGACAGCCCCGAAGGCAGCCTGCATATCAGGCACTCCCTGTGCTGCATTTTGCCCTACCCACCAACTGGCAGGCGCCAGCTGTATGGCCAGAAAAACCATGACAAAGGCATAGACAATCAGTCCCATCGTCAGGAAGGTCAACATACGTATGCCACGCTTGCCATAGTACTCGTTGATGATATCCGTCATCACAAACACAATCGGCCACAAGAGCACACCTGCAGAAAACTGCAGGGCTCCCGGCTGGCCAAAAAGCTGCAGGTCGAAGGGCTTCCAGCCAAAAGTATCTTCGAGCGCAAAAATTTTGACGCCAATGAATTCTGCTACCAGCGCGTTGGCAATGAAAAAGCCGCCCAATACAAAGAACAAAAAGCTGGGCTTATGGCTCTTAATATCACCGGATGACCATTCCGGAAACAGCGACCCAACCCCGGGACCCGCTGTGGCTGTCTCTGTATGTTGAGCGGAACCCTGCTCTGATGAGGGATGACTGGAATTGTGCATCGGTTCTTTCTAAAGTTATTGGAAATTAATACAAAATTTCATCAGATAGGTTTACTTTCGGGCTCAATAAAGCTGTATTCCCGAAACAACTGACAGGGCAAACTTGGTTTCACTGACATAATACTTCATTTATGACAAAGCATTTGGAGTGCTTACTACTTTCCCGCAGCAACAGCCTGCTGTCTGCTGTTATCTTCCTTTGCCTTTTTTTACTGGCCGGCAGCCTGCAGGCGCAGACGGTTATCAGCAACAAGATTGTCTGGGGAGATACGACACAGGTACACGTGCTGCATACGCAGCGGGGCGACAAAATCGTCGGCCGCGCCATAGGCATATCAGGCACTGAGCTTTCTTTTGAAATGAGCAGCAACCGGCAGATTATTCCTTTCGCCCTGGGAGAGGTTGCCTTTCTTGGCCTGCAGGGCGAGCGCCTCGCAGGCGAGCCCGCTCCGCCCGTCATCAAAGTAGCCGTGCGCGACCAAGTGCAGTATATGGGGGGCGAGGACCTGTTTGTCATCCCCACCGGCTTTCTGCCAGAGCGCAATAAAGTCTACCGCAACACAATGGTCTTATACAACCAAATAGATTTTGCCATCGGCAAGCACGTATCGGTAGGTACAGGGTTCGTGTTGCCGGTCATCCTGAACTTCAGGGCCAAGGCAGTCTTTGAACTCAAGCCCTTCCTGCGGATGGGCGTAACAGCCCAGCAGGCCAATTTTCTCATACCGGATATCCTCAATCTCACTAATTTCAACGGTATCCTCACTATGGGTCAACGCGAGCGTTACCTCAACCTCAGCCTGGGGCGGGTCTTTCTGTGGAGCAACGATGACCAGGCGGGCCTCGTCAGTCTCGGCGGCAGCTACCGCATCAATTCCCGCAGCCGCGTCTACGGCGACCTCATGCACTATGCCGGCTCCGTAGACTCGGGTTTCATCCCTTCACTCATGTATTCCCGCATGGTCGGGCGCAGTCGCTTCGATCTGGGACTGATGGCGCTGCCCCTTTCAGCAACAGAATTTTTTATACCTATCCCCGTATTTAGCTATTTTCGCCTGCTCTAAGCCGCTTGGGGTTTTTTTGAAAAAAAGCCCCTACTTCAGGCCCATATTTGGCGGCACCTGCCGCCAAATATGGGCCTGAACTGGCATCCGGCAAAAACACTTTTACCAAAACATCTGTTCATTGTGTACAGAAGACTGGTGCAAGTGCTAATATGCCTTGCAGCAGCCTCATTTAGGTACTTGAACTTCAGTTAGTCCATGGCAAAGATCTCCATAGATATGAAATCCGGCAACGTAGCGCAGCCGGAAAAAGAAATGATTATCGGCATCGACCTGGGTACCACCAACAGCCTGGTCGCCTATATCGTTGACGGACAACCAGTAGCAGTGCGCGATGCCGACGGCAAAAGTACCCTCATGCCTTCAGTGGTGCATTTTACCGAATCGGGTAAAGTAGAGGTTGGCGAAACGGCCAAAGAAAAGCTCATTGAGGATCCGGCCAATACCATCTATTCGGTCAAACGCCTGATGGGCAAATCCTACAAGGACCTGCAGTCGCAGCAGGCGTATTTCGGCTACCAGATCATCGACGAAGACGCTGACAGCCTGGTAAAAGTGCGGGTGAAAAATAGCTGGTTTACACCTGTGGAACTCTCTGCTGAAATCCTCAAGGCACTCAAAAAGCGCATTGAGGGCCAACTGGGGGCAAGCGTTGAAAAAGCAGTTATCACGGTGCCCGCTTACTTCAATGACGCCCAGCGCCAGGCTACCCGCGATGCGGGCAAGCTGGCAGGCCTCGACGTGCTCCGCATCGTCAATGAGCCCACGGCTGCAAGCCTCGCCTACGGCCTCGGCCTGCAGGCAGATGCTGATGACCAGCTCATCGCTGTCTACGACCTCGGCGGAGGCACTTTCGACATTTCTATCCTCTCCATACAGCAAGGAATCTTCGAAGTGCTGGCCACCAACGGCGATACCTTTCTGGGGGGAGATGATTTTGACCGCCTCATCATCGACCACTGGATGGCGACCTATGGCTGGGAGCCGGCAGCAGTCGCTGCCGATAAGTCGCTCAGCCAGCGCATACGCCTCGCGGCGGAGGAGGCTAAAAAGCAGCTCAGCAGCCATGGGCTTTTTACCACAGAAATCAATGGCGTAAGTTGCTCGCTCAGCCGCGAGCTCTTCGACCAGCTGGCGCAGCCGCTGGTCGAAAAAACGCTGCAGGCCTGCCGACAGGCGCTGCGCGATGCCGGCCTGACAGTCAGCCAGATTGACCATGTGGTGCTGGTAGGGGGTTCTACGCGCATGCCCGTCATCAAGGAGGCGGTAGCCGCTTTTTTTGGAAGCACCCCCTACGACAAGCTCAATCCCGACGAAGTCGTGGCCCTGGGCGCAGCCATTCAGGCCGATGTGCTGGCCGGCAATCAAAAGGATATTCTGCTGCTCGACATTACGCCTCTCTCACTGGGTATTGAAACGGTGGGTGGACTCATGGACGTTATCATCCCCCGCAATGCCAAAGTCCCGGCCAAGGTGGGCCGCAAATACACAACTTCGGTCGACGGACAGACGAAGCTCAAAATCGCCGTCTATCAGGGCGAAAGAGATCTCGTAGAGCACAACCGCAAGCTGGGTGAATTTATCCTCACCGGCATCCCGCCCATGGCAGCCGGCCTGCCAAAGATAGAGGTGCATTTTTACATCGATGCCGACGGCATTCTCAAGGTGAAAGCGCAGGAACTGCGCTCCGGCGTCGAGCAGGAGATCGTCATCAAATCACAGTACGGTATCAGCGAAGAAGAAATGGCGCGCATGCTGCTGGAATCTATACAGCATGCCGGCGAAGATATGGCCGTCCGCAGCCTGTTGGAAGCCCGCAATGAGGCCCGCAGCATCCTGCTGTCAGCCGAAAAATTTGTAGAGCAAAACGGCAACTGGATGACAGCCGAAGAGGTGAGCACCCTCAACGGTTTGGCCACCGCCCTGCAACAGGCAGTGGAAGGAGATGATAAAGATGCCATCCACCAGGCGATCGATGCCCTCAATACTTTCAGCAATCCACTGGCAGAGAAGGCTTTCGATGTCAATGTGGCTGCAGCGCTCAAGTCTACGGGCGGTCTGGGTATCATCTAAAATACCTGATTAGTTGGTTTTTAGAAAGTTGTATGTTTTCCGAAAATCGGGTGGCGGTGTATAAGCTCCCGGCTGGGAAAGTTTTATCCATTCCAATCGCATCTATATAGGCTGAAGCAGTTGTCGAGACTAACTGCATTCAGTATCATAAGTTGTTCGGGCTGTTTTTTACCGTATCGTATTGCATTCAGTCCGGGGCGGGGGTGTAGCGCGCACTGTGTAGGTAAAGATACCTGCCCGGACTATACCCGGGGTATGAAGTGTCCGTAGTTGATACAATAGCGCTTGCTTTCACAAGATTTTAAAGAATTGTAACGCCGATTGATGATTTGTAACCTCCGTAATCGGCTTCCAATGTCCATAATTACTAACCTTTGTAGTGACCGACAAGCGATGCTTGCAGTTGTAAGCTAAGCTCGTTCCCTATCAGCCCGGGCGGCTTCTCCCATCCCAATCCAATGCCTGATTAAGTAGGTCGATCTACCTGCCTGGCCGTCCGGCCAGCAGCGAATAGCTGTTTTGCAAAGATTCATCCATGGGGTAAATCGTATTAACAATCTAAATTTTTTGGTTGATTACTCCGGTGATCAATGTGTTGTTTTGGCCAGTACAATCCAAGTCCCTGCTCAATACACATGTGCTAAACCTGTCTTATTAGCGTAAATCCTAAATTTTTTCACCAAATAAAAGGTAACGATGAAGTACATTTTCATTGTAATGGGACTGTCGTGCCCGGGAGTAATCCTGCACGGACAGTCTCTGGAAAGAACCGCGCTAGGCAGTGCCGGCACGGACATTCGCTCCGGCGATGTGCAATTGTCATGGACATTGGGCGAAACCTCCGTGCTCGACCGCAATAGCACTCAGGGGCGTCTTACCGAAGGCTTTCACCAAGCCCGGCTGCAGGTAATCTCTCAGGCAGCCGTACTGCCTGATTTTATCGAACCGTCTTTTTCGCCAGCCTTCGTCTGGCAAGTTTTCCCCGTTCCCGCTCAAAGTACGGTGGCGGTTAGCACGACCGGTCTCACAGAGCCGGCCCTGCTGCAGGTATTCGACAGCCAGGGCCGCCTGTTGTGGTCGGGGCTGTTACCCGCCAACGATGGAGGGCAGGTAATAGACCTGAGCGGCGAGCCGGCCGGCCATTACTGGCTGGTAGCACGTAACCAGCAGAAAGAAGTGATGGGTAGTGCACAGATTATCAAGCAGTAGTTAAAAATTACAAAAAATCAAAAATCTAACTCAATGAAGTATTTATCAATAATGCTGTTCCTGTTGGTCAGTTGGGGTGCTGTACAGGCACAGGAATCCCTGCGTTGGGGTATGAACTATCAGGCTGTTGCCCGCAATCAGGACGGCGAGGCTCTCACAAACCGCACCATCTCCCTTCAGGCTACCTTCCGACTAGGGGCTGCTGACGGGAAAGTGGGATACAGAGAAGTACACCGGGTGAATACAGGTGATGCCGGGCTATTCAATCTGGTGATGGGTGGAGGTGAAGTACAAGGTGGCGATTTTAGTCGCTTACCCTGGAGTACCGAGCAGATTTGGTTGGAAATTGGACTTGATGAAGACGGAGGTGAAAACTACAGCTCACTGGGTGCAACCCAACTATTGGCTGTGCCTTACGCCTATCACGCGCTCACGGCAGGTAGCCTTGCTGAAGAGGAAGGCACTGAAAAAACATCGCCATTCTGGAAAGCTAACGGTAATGATCTGACGATTCCGGGACCCCACTTCCTGGGTACGCTGGATTCCAAAGATTTGGTGTTTAAAACCAGCAACATTGAGCGAATGCGCATTACGGCCGCAGGGGACGTCAATATAGGCAATTCACTCAGCGTTGGCATTGATATCTTTACGGGCCGCGATGCCATCGTCGGCCGCAACGTCAATGTTGGCAACAATGCCAATATTGCCAATGATCTCACTGCCGGGGGGATAGCCCGCCTGAATAATACCACACAGTCTACTACCAAAGATAACGGGACACTCATCGTAGAGGGGGGTGTGGGCGTTGAAAAAAATATCAATGTAGGTGGCAACAGTGCCGTGATAGGTAGCAGCACCGTAGGTGGGACGCTGGGCGTAAACGGCACGGCTACTTTCAGCAATACCCAGGAGTCTACTACCAAGGACAATGGTGCAGTCATCGTTGAAGGAGGTGTAGGTATTGAGAAAAACCTGAACGTGGGCGGCAATAGTGCTACAGCGGGTAATAGTACGGTAGGCGGAACCCTTACCAGCGCCGGAAAACTAACGGTCAATAACATCACCGATTTGAACGGACGGGTTACCGTCAGAGCCTCAGTGGGTGGCGGCGACGACTCTTACGATGCCTATCCATTCAGGGTGGAGGGTAGCCAGCAGGCCATGGCCTTAAAAGTGGACGCTGAAACACCCAATGGCAACAATAACTTTATCACCTTTTTTGATAAAAACAACAATGCTCGGGGACGTATTGAGGGCCAGACTTCCTCTGAAGTGGCCTCCAGCCCGGAGTATATTGTTGAAACAGCTATCCTGAGTGCCGAGGTAGTAGCCGGAGGCGTCAATATCGGGCTATCCGCTTTGCCCAACTCTTGTGCCGGTCTGGGAGCTGTCGTGTGCCCTCCGGAACCTTCCGTAGTGGCCATTGCTGTAGCAGATGAAGTGGTAGCTGCTGCCAACCTGGCGGCTTATCAGGCATTTGCCTATGCCAATCTGGGCGTCACCTATCAATCCGGCTCAGCCGATTATGCGGAGTGGCTGGAGCGCCGCATGCCTGCCGAAACAATGACGCCCGGCGATATCGTTGGCGTAAAGGGTGGTCTGATCAGCAAGCGTACCGACGACGGCGCAAGCCAGTTACTGGTCATATCTACCAACCCGGCCGTATTGGGTAATATGCCCGCAGAAGGTGAAAGTGCCAGCTTTGAAAAAGTAGCCTTTATGGGGCAGATTCCTGTAAAAGTGCGCGGTCAGGTGAATATTGGTGATTATATCCTGCCTTCCGGATACAACGACGGTGTCGGCAGAGCAGTATCACCACAACAGATCACGCCCGGCGAGTACCGCCAGATAGTAGGGGTGGCTTGGTCTGCAGCACCTGCTGCCAGTCGATTGTCCTATGTCAATATGGCGATCGGCTTAAATAACAATGAAATAGCAAGTCTGGTAGAAAAGCAGCAGAGCGAAATCGAA
Source organism: uncultured Saprospiraceae bacterium (assembly GCA_964441755.1). Lineage (GTDB taxonomy): Bacteria > Bacteroidota > Bacteroidia > Chitinophagales > Saprospiraceae > JAUMBM01. Next base: position 103,203 of record CAYTVG010000010.1, on the reverse strand, counting down.
AAATTGAACCAAGAGGTGGCCGCTTTGAGAAATGACTTTTCTTCCCTCAACCAGCGGCTGGCAGCGCTGGAGTCAGGTAAGCCCATGGCGCCTCCTGCCGTCGAACCGCAGCCGCTCTCTCACAGCGCGTATATCGAAGGCAGTATGCCAATAGCTATCGATGCGGCACAGGTAGAAGAAGCTATCATGCTCCTGCAGGATACTTATCGCGCGAGAGGCTATGATATCAATCAGCATGCCGGCTTGTACAAGCTTTTCAACGATCAGGCCTATCGGCAGGAAATCATTCGCAACGTACAGGAAAATTATGCCAAAACGAGATTACAGATTCTGGAGATGGAGAGGCGCCGGAACTGATGTAAAAAAATCATGAATACTTGTAAATCAATAGATTGATGCCGATTTTATTGTAAGGTACACTTGCTGAATGATAGTGTTTTCTGGCCGGGAAAAAGACAGCATAACTGTGCTGTTTTTTCCCGGTTTTTTTTGTTGCGGGACAGGAGTACTACTTTTTTGAATTTTTATTTTACTCATTTAATATTTTCTGAAAAGTTTATACTTAAAATTGAGTTTTGAAAAAATGCCCCACAGGGTACAGGGTTCATTTTTTATGGCAGGCATCATGCACACCAGCCCTGCAGACACGCATGGCCAACAGGAATACTGCAGTGATGGTATTGCCCGTTACTAGCAGTGTTGCGCTTGCGCAAGTCGAATCAGCGGTCTTATTAACCTCGCCAGATTACCGGCTGAGAATCCGCTTTGTTTTGAGCAAGTTATGTCAACAGCAGTATCACTACAAATCCACCAGCTCAAGCGTCTTGGTAAGGTCCTCAAAAGTCTCACGGCGGCGAATGAGGCAGTCGCGTCCCTGGTGTATCAACACCTCGGCAGGCCGGTAGCGTGCATTGTAGTTGGACGACATGGCGTAGCAGTAGGCGCCGGCATTCTGAAAGCAAAGAATATCACCTTCCCGTACTTCGGGTAGCTGCCGGTTGACACCAAAGGTATCGTTCTCGCAGATATAGCCTACTACCGTGTAGATGCGGGGCTTGCCTTCAGGATTGCTCAGGTTGAGCATGTGATGGTAGGCATTGTAAAACATGGGCCGGATGAAGTGGTTGAGGCCCGAGTCAACGCCCACAAAAACAGTTGATGGTGTGGTCTTTACTACATTGACTTTTACCAAAAAACTACCGGCTTCGCTTACCAAAAATTTGCCGGGCTCAAACATCAGGCAGAGCTCCTTGCCATACTCCCGGCAAAATTCATTGAAGCGCTCGCTAATGCGCCGCCCAAGTTCTTCTATGTCGGTGGCAACATCACCTGGCCGGTAAGGTACCTTGAAACCACTGCCGAAATCTACATAGTCAAGATCCGGGAAAAGCTTGGCTGCCCGCAGCAGAATTTCTGCTGCCTGCAGGAATACCTCGGCATCGAGTATGTCCGAGCCGGTGTGCATGTGTACGCCTTCAATCCTGAGGCCGAGGGCCTCGACGACTTTGACCACATGCGGAAGCTGGTGGATGGAAATCCCAAATTTAGAGTCGATGTGGCCTACCGATATTTTGGCGTTGCCGCCGGCCATAATATGGGGATTGATGCGTATGCATACGGGCACATTCGGGAAATGATGGCCAAATTGCTCCAGAATAGAAATGCTGTCGATATTGAGTCGTACACCTAAAGCATTGACCTGCTCAAATTCTTCTATGCTGACGCAGTTGGGCGTGTAGATGATGTCCTGTGGTGCAAAGCCCGCCAGCAGCCCAAGTTGTACTTCCTGATAGGAAACCGCGTCAAGCCCCGCGCCCCATTGTCTGAAAAGCTTCAGTACATTGACATTGCCCAGCGCTTTGCAGGCGTAGTTGATCTTCAGCCGCCTGACATCAAAGGCAGCCAGCATGCGCTGGTACTGCCGCTCCATGATGGCACTGTCATAGATGTAGAGCGGGCAATCGTACTTTTCAACCAGCTTGAGCGGATCGATGTCGCCGCTTAGTAAATACGGATACTTATTGTTGTCCATGTTTCCTGACGGTATTGATACAGGGGCGCGTAAGTTGTTGATTAATCTGTTTATACACAGCTTTTGCGGCTGCAAAAATACAATGGCGTTTATTTTTACAGGGATATTTGTGGCAGCAGCTAAAAATATTTTTTGGCAGAACCGGAATTATCTGCTTTACAGGCATTCAAAAAATTACTGCCTAAGCCCAAATCGATGCTTCGGGGGTGGGAAAATGCATGCATCCTCCGTCGTTTGATGTATAAAGTGAAAGCTGTGAAAAGAGAACATTTGTAAGGTTGCCGTGAAAATCATGAACACAGGCTGGCGTTGTAACCGCTGCCGCATAGAATTTTCGCGCCGGCAAGCACCAAAAAGCTGTAGATTCGCATCCTAACAACTAACAACGACAGTATGCAAGAAGCGGCCATCATTGCGGGTTGTATCCAACAGGACCGAAAGGCGCAGCGCGCGCTCTACGAGCGCTTCGCCCCGCTGCTGTTTGCCGTTGTTCGCCGCTATGTCAACAGTTATGAAGATGCAGAAGACGTGCTGGCGGAGGTTTTTTACAAAATCTTTACCCACATTGACCGCTTCAAGGCGCAAGGCAGCCTCGAGGGCTGGCTGCGCCGCATCGCTGTCAATGAATCGCTCATGTTTCTGCGCAAGCAGCATGCGCTTCGCCATGCTGCAGAGCTCGATGCTCAGCCGGAGCTGGCTGACGAATTTACGGCTGTTGAATGGTTGGCAGAGGCAGAGATACTGCAACTGCTCGGCCAGCTTCCGCAAGGTTACAGGACTGTATTCAACCTATATGTCATTGAGGGATACAAACACAGGGAGATTGCCGAGCTGCTCGGCATCAGTATCAACACCTCTAAATCGCAACTCATCCTGGCCAAAAAACGCTTGCGGGAGTTGTTGATCAAGGCTGGCTATGAAGATATTGCCATAATCGAAGAACCATAATTACGACTGCTATGAGCTTTAAAAAGACCGTCAGTGAACTTTTTCAGCAGTCTGCTGATAAAAACGCTATCATGCCTTCCGAGCGCGTCTGGGAGCAGGTAGCTGCCCGACTTGACAAACAGGCACGGCCAACAGGGATAAGCCGCCTGAGGTCAGTTTTGCGCGCGGCGGCGGCTATTATGCTATTGGGGGTGCTTGTGTGGGGGGCCAACAGTGTAAGCAGCCATCGACAGCAGTTATCGGCTTCACCTGTAGCCCTTGAGGATATTACCCCTTCGGTAGCTTCTGTGACAATCGCTATGGAGCAGGTAGCCCTCAGCCGCCACTATCCACAGCTGCCGCGCATCCATGAAGGAGCGGCCCTCCAGCGAATTGTGCCAAAGGTGGTGCTGCAGTAGGTAATACTTTAGCCGTTTTGATTTTTGCTTCTGGCAGGCCTCCCTATGGGCGCTAAGTAATTTTGCGCATACCGTAGAAATAAGCAAGGGCCAGTCCCCCCACCATCATGAGCAGATTCCAGTACCATGCAATCGGGGCGCGACCCGACTCGAGATACAGGGGCAGTTCGGGTAGCCGGTAGCGATCGGAAGGCAGCAAATGTGCTCTGTTTTTTGATTTATTCATATCTCTCACCACACCTTCCAGCCTGAGCGGTCCCTCTCGTTTGACGCAATTTTGGTCTGTGTCGCAACTAAGATCAAAATTGCGCGTCCAGGCAATGGCCAGGGGCTCTACTACCTTTCCGCTGTCAATGGCAGCCAGCTGGGAAGCCGATACCACCGGGTAAATGAGCACGGCTCTGTCGGCCTTGTTGCGCGGAGGTACGACCATGTAGTCGTCGGTGATCCAGGCATCGGTGATGGCAATATAGTCGGCATCACCGACACCCTGGCGCAACACTTCCTCAGCGGTGAAAGTCCGCAATTTGTGGGTGCCAAAGAACTGAGACACCAGGCTATTGCAACCTGAAATAAAGAAGACGGTACCCGTCAGTATCAGTGAAATTTTAATCCACATAAAAATGCTTGCTTGACTGTCCGTGGGCATGCCTGCACTTGACCCTGCTCCGGGACAAAATATTAAAATTGTAATCCTTCAACGCGAGCTTTGACATCACCGCTGATGGCCACATTAACCCGTATGCCGGTTGTCGTCAGGTATGCGTTATACAGGTTGAGGTCGTGCAGCTGCCCGTTGATGGTGATGCCTTCACTGACTTTGTAGTTATTCAGGGAAGCCTGTACTTGCTTGCGCAAATCCTCAATATTGTATTGCAGCAAAAAATCGACGCTTTCTTGTATTTTGGTTTTTAGCGTACTCTGTAGCAGCCAGCCGGCCGATTTGGCGAGGAAGCTGCGGGTATCGAGTGTAAACTCCAGGTCTTTGAGGTCAACGGTATTGGTCAGGGGATTAAACTCCGGCCGGCCCGTCAGGTAAATGTTGCCATCATAGCTCCCCTCCAGAAACAGGTTGACAACCAGCTGGCTGCCTTGCCCGTACAACTCGATGTCCTTAATTTTTACGGAGCGTCGCCCCTGGCTGAATGTCATTCCCTGAACGGTTTGACGAGCCATGCGCTCGGCTTCATCGTAGGTAACCATGGCATTGACATAGAGGGAAAAAGGTTGGCGGGTCTGTTGCGTCTGCTGATAGGCAAAAGGCGGCAGCGGCTGCTGCCGGCTGTTGGCGGGGCGGGGGCCGAAAGCCATTTCGGGCCGTACTTCCATGAAGATGGTGGAGCGGATAAGCCCGTTGCTGCTCTCCAGACGGGTCATGCCGAGCCGCTGTGGCTGTATGAGCAGCCAGGCTTTGTATTCGGCAGACATTTCAAAAGGCTGGTGCATCATCTTCCAGGCCTCCGCTACATACTGTTCCAACTTCAGATTGCGCGCTATCTGGGTATCGATGGCATCCGCCAGGGTGGTCTGTGCCCGCTTCATGACGTAGTTGGCAATGGTCTCCACAGGCAGGCTGAAGCTACCCAGCCGCAGCCGCGGACTGCTCAGCCAGCGGTATCCTTCGAGCTGGGTATTGGTCTCCAGCGACCACTTGTCAGTCAGCTCCAGATTGGTGCGAAAATTGAGCTCAATGGAAGCATCTGCATCAACTTTACCCAGACCTGTGTCATAGCGAATCAGCAGATTGAGGGGCGTCTTGTAGTAAATAGTCGTTCCTTCTACCCGCAGCCGGAAGGCATCGCGCCGCGTCGCTTTGACCGTCATATTGTCGCCGTCGTTGAAGGAATTATCCTCGTATACGACATTGGCAAACTGTGTGTTGAGGGCGCGCTCCAGCGCCGCTACCTTGATCTCTACGGGCAGGTAAAGGGTCGATGTTTTTTGTTCGTATCGATCTTCGTATTGTTCTGCAGGTCTCATGGGCTGGGCGGTTTTGCAGGAAAATGCCAGCAGGCTGGCGGCAAGCAGGAGAAAGCCTTTGTGGTTCATAAAAATGATGCAAATGCAGTGTGCTAATTTTGGCGATAAAGTTACAGGCTTGGCGGCATATTCTTTTATATTTGTGCAACTAAACGGTGTACAGGTCTTGATTTTGTGACGAACAACGACTGCGCTGACGTCAAGAGCGGAATCAGCAGTGACCGGAGACAATAATCACCCGATTGCTGCCGTGTCAGCAGCAATCGGCAGTTTAATTAACTGATCGCTGTGGCTGCTGACAACTAAAAAGCGTTGGTGTCACAGCCGGTTCATCAATGCAGCAAACTACCTATCTGCCATTCGGCCTGTGCGTATAGGTATAACAAGCGCTGAAACACCGCCAGTGCCGGCATAATCAATAATATCCATGCATCAAGATTTTCAAGGAATTGTATTCGACCTGGATGGTACCTTAGTCGACTCTGAAATTGTACATGCCGACGCCTGGCTGGGCGTGCTGGCCCGTTACGGACTTGAATTCGACTACCACTGGTTTGATCGCTGGGTGGGGCTGTCCGATCGTCACCTGGCAGAAAGTGTGGCCACTGACTATTCACTTACCGTGACAACCGAGCTGCTGCGCAAAGAAAAACAACAACTGTTTCATACGCTGGTAGCCAGACAGCTAAAGGCTTTTCAGGGGGTAGAGGAGGAGCTGGCCGGTTTTTCCGGCAGGGGTATTCCCATGGCGCTGGCCACCAACAGCCCGCAGGCAGATGTCGAACAAGTGTTCAGGGCTACTCGCCTCGGGCAGTGGTTGCAGCAGGTGGTGACGGCCGATGACGTACAGCAGCTAAAGCCCGCTCCCGATATGTATCTGCTGGCAGTCGAGCGACTGGGGTTGTCAGCTGCTCATTGCATTGCTATGGAGGATTCTCCCGCCGGGGTGGCCGCGGCAAGAAAGGCTGGTTTGTATGTACTGGGACTCACAACCTCTCAAACTGCTACGGCCCTGGCTGAGGCACACGAAATTTTTCCCCGGCCTTACGAGGCGCTGCAGCGCATCAAATCCCTGTTAGCAGGCGAACAGAAATAATCATTGTCATGGCCATCACGAAGTAGCGAAAAGCTTTGTCCGGCAGGTAGTTGACAAGCTTCACGCCGAGCAGCAGGCCGGCTATGATGACGGGAAAACTGAGCAGGTTGATGGTGAGCGTAGTCGTGTTGATGTTGTCCCAGATGAAAAACTGCAGCGGGAGTTTGATCAGGTTGACAATCAGGTAAAACCAGGCGCCTGTTCCTATGAAGGCTTCTTTGCTGAGCCGCGTACTGAGCAGGTAAACCGACATCACAGGGCCGGAGGCATTGCCGATCATGGTCGTAAAGCCTCCCAGGATGCCAAAAAAGAAAGCATAGGCTTTGCTCTCAATAACAACGGCCGGCAGTGGCCTAAACTCCTGCCACAGCATCAGGGCCAGTCCCAGCAAAATCACAAAGGCGAGGTAGCCGTCAAAAGCAGCTTCATCGGCTTCCATGCCAATCCACATGGCCAGCCCAATGCCAATCACGGCCGCCGGCAGCAAGCCCACAACAAAGGGCCAGCGCACGTGCGCATGGTAGTGGCGCACGGCAATGACATCACCAAAAAGCAACATGGGAAGTACTATGCCTGTGGAGGCTTTGCTGCCAAAGGCGGCAGCCAGGAGGGGAACGGCAAGGATGGTAAGACCCTTGACCCCACCTTTGGCCATTCCGATGAGCAGGCCGCTGATCAGCAGCCATGCCCATTGTGACGGCAAAAGGTGGGGCCAGGCCTCTATAAAAAAGTCCGTAAACGCCTTCATCAGGCCTTCATGTACATCACTTCTTTGACCGCCTTAATAATGCGTGCCGCATTCGGCAGGTAGGCCTCTACCAGTGTTGGTGCATAGCCCAGTGATACATCTGCTGCATTAATACGAATCACCGGCGCATCGAGATAGTCGAAAGCCTTGCGCTGTACGGCGTAGGCAATCTCGGTAGACACAGACGCAAACGGCCATGACTCGTCAATAACTACCAGCCGATTGGTCTTCTTTACTGAGCGAATGATGGTATCGTAGTCGAGCGGACGAATGGTGCGCAAGTCAATCACTTCCGCACTGATGCCTTCTTTGGCCAGCTCATTGGCAGCTTCCAGCGTGGGCAGCATCATCTTGTTGAAAGAAACGAGCGTCACATCTGTACCTTCACGACGAACAGCCGCAACCCCTATGGGTGTCAGGTATTCTCCCTCAGGCACCTCACCTTCGAAGCCGTAGAGCATCTCCGATTCCATCACACAGATCGGATCATCATCGCGAATCGCAGACTTGAGAAGCCCCTTGGCATCAGCAGGGTCAATACAAGAGATTACCTTTAAGCCGGGCGTATTGGCCAGCCAGCTTTCAAAGGTCTGAGAGTGTTGCTGTGCCAACTGCCCGGCAGCACCCGAAGGACCCCTGAAGACAATAGGGCAGCGAAACTGCCCGGCCGACTGTGCCAGCGTCTTGGCAGCATTGTTGACGATCTGGTCAAAGGCAAGCACGGCGAAGTTCCAGGTCATGAACTCCACAATCGGGCGCAGGCCGTTCATAGCTGCTCCCACACCAATACCTGCAAAACCCAGCTCGGCAATCGGCGTGTCAATCACGCGACGGGGGCCAAATTCTTCCAGCATTCCTTTGCTGACCTTGTAGGCGCCATTGTACTCTGCCACTTCTTCACCCATCAGAAACACGCTGTCGTCCCTGCGCATTTCTTCTGACATGGCCTCGCGGAGCGCATCGCGCAATGTAAGTGTCCTCGCCATATAAAACTTGTATTTAGTATGTGCAAAAAGTAACCGACCCGATCGAGCCTGATCGACCCAACGGCGCAAAAATAACGATTTTGCCTTAATTAACAAGTCATTTCGGTTAATCACTTGCTACTAAGCCGCAATATCCCTAATTTTGCATGCCCTTAAGTGAAGACCCCTGCCGAGAGCCCGCAGCAAGCAGGTTTATTATTTTTTTACTGCTTAGAAATAAACCAGCAGGCCATTTCGTTAGTTTGCAAATTATGTACATAAATTATAAAATCATGAAAACTTCTTCTTTCCGCCGCTTCCTCCCGGCAGCTGTAGCGTTCATTGCGCTGATGAGCGTTTCTTCCTGCAACCGCGGCGTAGGCTGTCCTTCCAATTTCAGTCTGCAGGAGGTCGTCACTACAGTCGTAGACTGGACGCTGGCAGCCATTTTCTAGTAACAAGCAAGGTGCTTTACAGGGGCAGGGGCTTGTACACTAACTAATCCCCTGCAGCCAATTAACAATACTTCTTCTATGATTCAATGGCGTACGCTGGCAGATACTGCCACAGTCGATGCTATCGCCGATATGTCTATGCAGACGCCTGTGCTGATTTTCAAGCACAGTACCCGCTGTTCCATCAGTTCTATGGCCAAAATGCGGCTGGAGCAGGACTGGACATTGTCTGCAGAGGCAGTGGTTCCTTACTATTTGGATCTTATTACCTACCGGCCTGTATCGCAGTACATCGCTGACAAATTTTCGGTCTGGCATGAGTCGCCGCAAGTGCTGCTGATTTCCAAAGGGGAGTGCGTCTACGATGCTTCTCATTTGGATATTCAGGTAGCTGAGCTTGAGGCGGAGCTGCAGGCCACCAACTCCTGAGCACATAGTCGGTATGACAGATATTGCAGTTGTTGATACACAGGATGGCTCCCATACGCTCATTTCCGGTACATTCGGGGTGAGCTATCACTCGCGCTACGGGGCTATCCGGGAAAGTATGCATGTATTTCTGGACGCAGGTCTGTTTCCGTTGCTGCTGGAGAAAAAATCGCTCTCTATTCTCGAAATGGGCCTCGGCACAGGGCTCAATGTGCTGCTAACTTTTTTGGCTTCCCGGGAGCACCATTTTAAGGTGTCTCGCTATGAGGCTATCGAAGCTTTTCCACTCAGCCCGGAGCAGGTGGCGGTGCTCAATTACCCCGGGCAGCTACGGCTTTCGCCGGCTGACCGGGAGGTCTTTCTGCAGTTGCATACCTGTCCGCCGGATGAGCTGCAGCGGCTGTCGGCAGATTTTTATTTTTGCAAAAGGCTTACGACCCTGGAGGCATATATGCCTGAACAACAGTTTGATCTGATCTACTACGACGCTTTTGCGCCTTCAGCTCAGCCCGATTTGTGGACGAGCGATGCGCTGAGCAAAATGTACGACGCGCTGCTGCCGGGCGGGGTCATGGTTACCTACTGCGCCAAAGGGGAGGTGAAGCGCAGCTTGCGGGCGCTGGGCTTTGAGGTAGAAAGCTTGCCTGGCCCTCCGGGCAAACGCGAGATGATTCGCGCAAGTCGCCAGCTATGAGTGCTGTTGTGTTTAGCGAGGCCGACAAGTCGTATATGCGCCGCTGCTTCCAGCTGGCAAAGCTGGGACTCGGCAAGGTTTCTCCCAATCCGGCTGTAGGTGCTGTACTTGTCTGCGACGGACGAATAATAGGGGAGGGGTATCACGCCTATTATGGAGGACCGCATGCGGAGGTTATGGCTGTTAATAGCGTGGCTGCTGCCGACAGAGCGCTTATAGCGCATAGTACGCTTTACGTATCGCTGGAGCCTTGTTGTATTTTTGGCAAAACGCCTCCTTGCACGGATCTGATCCGCACGCACGCCATTCCGCGGGTAGTTATTTCTCAGTTGGATTTTACGCCGGAGGTATCGGGCCGCTCTGTCGACTTGCTCAGGGCCGCAGGCGTAGAGGTTCGCACGGGCCTCCTGCCGGCGGAGGGCGCTTTGCTGGCACTGCCTCGCAATGTTTTTGCTTCCATGAGGCGGCCCTATATCGTGCTGAAATATGCGCGCAGCCGCGACGGGTATATGGCACCCGACAGAGCCGGAGCCTACTGGATTAGCAACGATTTTACGCGCCGGCTCACGCACCGTTGGCGGGGGCAGACAGATGCCATTCTTATTGGAGCAGGTACGGCCCTGGCCGATGACCCCCGCCTCGACAGCCGCTACTTTCCCGGCCGCTCACCTGCCCGGGTCGTGCTGGAAGGGCAGCGGACGCTGCCGGCAGAGCTGCGCGTTTTTGCGCCCGACCAGCCCGTATGGCTGTTCTCTCAGTCGGGCATCGAACGTCCCGACAGGCAATTACCGCCCAACGTCCGGCTTTGTCCCCTCGATTTTGCAGCGGCCGACTGGCCGTCGGCCATGCTGTCCGAGCTGTATCGCCACAACATAGGGCATCTTACGGTTGAGGGCGGAGCAAAAGTCCTTTCGTCCCTGCTGGCCGCCGGCTTGTGGGACGAGGCGCGCATCATCACCGCAGCCGTCGAGCTGGGTGGCGGCCTGCCCGCCCCGGCAGTCAGCGGACAGTGGCAGCAGACTACCTTGCTGGCCGATGATCGCATAGATTATTTTTTCCGTACCCCTTTCGACGAACATCAGGCCTGAGGAGGCCTTCGGCCGCCGCGGCCTGTTGCTATTGCTGCCGGCAAAAATCCCGCACAGGCGCTGCCGGCCATGCGCAGCAGCGGCCGGGGCACTCAGTCCGGACTGTAATGGCGCTGAAAGGTTGACCAGGGGGTAGTCTTGTAGTGATTTTCACCAAAATAGGTGAGTGCCATCAACAGCTCATCGGCATTGCGAAAGCCCGATAAGGCCTGTATGACCTGACCGCTCTCATCCAGAAAGACCAGCCCGGGATAGCTGATCCGCCCGCCCATCAGCTTGGCCGCCAGACCGTGGTAGCGTACATCGCCCTCGCGGATGTATTCGTAGGTGCTGCCCTGGTATACCATCGGTTCGCGTTGCTCACTGTTGAAGCGAACCGGAATAAAAAACTGCCGGATGCGCTGCGCTACCGGTTCCGATTCGAAAACCTCTGTTTCCATCCGCTTGCACAATGCACACCAGTCCGCGTAGATGAATACCATCGCCTTCTGCCGGAGACTGCCCGCCTGCACGCTCGACCAGTTGCGCCACTGGACACTGCCTGTGGATCCGCCTCCTGTTGCCTGCTGCGCTTCTGCCGGCCAGCCAAGGACTAGCAGCAGAGATACCAACATCCAATACCTGATCATGATGAATAGTTTGCTTGTTTGACAAATGGGCATCTCGCAGCCGAAAGCGGCGAAACACAGGCGGGCAACCTGTCTTTACCACATTGCCGGCCATGCTCCTGCAGCCAATACAACACCTGCTGTTTGTATAATTATGCGGTTCCGGAAGGACTTTAATATTCTTTTAACATTTTACACACTGGCAGTGCCCCCGTTGATAAATAATTTCACATACAGGCAACTAAGTGCACAGGGTGTACGTTTGTATAGCAATCTACACAATTGACCGATCATGCTCAATACCCCATCTGTTTTTATCAATAGCAGTCCTATTGAAAACCAAATGATTGAAATGCTTAGCTGGCAGCTACATGTCGATGTCTCCTCTATTCGTCCATACACGCGCTTTCGCGATGATCTTATGATGGACGCCGTAGACATCAACCTGCTCATCGCGCAATTGGAGAGCCGGCTCAATGTCTACCTGAGTGCCGAAGAAATTGAAGGTATCGAAACAGTAGCCGATGCCGGCCGCTGCTTCCGTGCGCACCAGCTGAGTCCTGTTGCCGTCTAGCGTAAGTGTTTCGGATTTTTTCCCCAAAGCAAAAAACAAAACACAGCTAATACCGGAGGCTACCGCAGCAGCTGAAAGGATCCTGTTGCGGTAGCTGTTCTCCTCCTGCCATTTTCTACGACCCAATAATCCAGTACAAAAACGTACACACCCGCCGGGGCATCCTCGCCCTGCCTCCGGCCATCCCAGCCTTTTTCCGGCGCTTCGGATACATACAGCAGACCACCCCATCGGTCAAATACTTTGAGGCTGTAATCGCTAAGCTCGCAGTCACTGTAAGGACGCCACTGGTCATTGACACCGTCACTGTTGGGACTGAAAGCTGTGGGGCTGTAAACCAGGCAGCGCTCACAGGGGCTGACGAGCAGACTGTCGCCCTGTGATTCACAGGCCGTAAATACTTGTACCCAGTAGTTGCCGGGACCTTCGATGGTGCGTACAGGCAGCCTGCTGCCGTCTTCCCAGATGAAATCTGCTTCGACCGGAGTACTTACATCCAGCTGCAGTCGCTCTCCCTCACACAAAAAGGTATCCCGTCCCAGAGAAGGGTAGACCCTGTCCAGATAATCAATGCGGATACTATCGGTCAGCAGCTGACAGCGTGTACGCAGGCGGAGCTGGTATAAGCCCGGCTCGCGCACAACGATGCGGGCCGTCTGCTCACCGTGTTGCCAGTCGTAAACAGCCTGGTAGAGATTGCCATCGGCCAGGCTGGCATCCAGCAGCAATGAATCGCCGGTACAAAGGGTAGTATCATTGCCCAGCGACAGTTGTAAAGGTTGCAGGAAGGTCACCTGCAAATCAAAGGCCTGCTGCTCGCAAGGGGTACTGACGGTCACGCGGTAACTACCGTCAGTGGTGACCAGCCGCTGCGGCAACTGACTGCCATCCGACCAGTTGTACTGCCCAAAGGGATGGCTCAGGTCGAGCAGCAACTCTTCACCGGCGCAGCCCGTCCAGTTGGTTGGCAGGTTGACATCGATGGGCGGAATATAGGTAAGCAGCACGCTGTCACTGTCCGAGCCACACACATTAGTGGCCGTCAGCCAAAAGAGTCCGCCACTGCCACCAAAGCTGCGGCTGGGGGCGGTGCTTCCGTCATTCCAAAGATAGTCGACCCCCTGCTGACTGCCGCCCCCCAGCACCAGCGTCTGCCCCGGGCATAGCTGCCGGTCAGGCCCCAGATCAACAGCCGGCACATCAAACAACCGGCTTACCGATATACTGTCCACGCCTTGCCCGCAGGTATTGGTGACCGTGAGTCGGTACACACCCGGACTGCTGACTAGCAGTTGCCGGTTGGTTGAGCCATCACTCCACAGGTAGGCTGCGTCGGTGATAGGCGTAGATAAGACCACGGTATCACCCGGGCAGTTCAGATTCAGATCGGGGCCGAGGTTGGGCTGCAATACCTGCGGCTGGTTGACTTCCAGCACCAGACTGGTATCAGCCAGCTGATTGCCGCATTGGTCGAGCAGATGAGAAGCCTGTAAGGGGTTGATGATCAGTGTGTAGTTGCCCAGTTGTTGTATGGGCGGACTGATGGTCAGGTTGATTTCCCGCGTAGCAGCTGCTTGTTGCTGACAGGCAGTAGCGGAGGCCGTAAGCGTATAGGGCCCTCCCGGGCCGGACAGTGTAAAAGCGGAAGAGGACAGGGAATTGCAGCTTATGTTTTCAGTAAAACGCAGGCGTATAGCATTTTCGCCACAGCGCCTCGGCTGCACCACTACATTGTCAACCTGCGGGGGCTGCTGGTCAAAAATACCCAGGCCTGTCGAAAGACCAAAATTGATGGTAAATCCGTTGGGGGAGCCCGTCCAGTTGTTGACAAGCAGCGCAAAAGTCTGCCCGGCCTGCATGGGAACCAAGGCATTGAAGGCTGAATTACCGCCCGAGCATCCCGCCCCCTGGTTATTGCTGTTGGTAGCGCCCGTAGCGCCCGTAAGTCCGTTGCAGTTGCCACCGCCGGCCGCATTACAGCTGACAACCACATTGTTGCTGTTGCGTATATTCTGGCAACTCACATTGGTAAGATCAAACAATACCCAGTCGTAATCGTCCGACAGTACATTGGGCGTGATGAGAAAACCGAGCTGACCGCTTTGCGAGGCTGTGAAGATATACCAGATAGAGTTGGTTTCCTCAAAATTGCAGGTCTGGCCGGGACCTATTTCCTGGTTATAGTTGCCGACGCCACTGGGAGACTGCGATTCCTGGTAGACAGGTACACAGACAGGAATGGCACCAAGACAGTCCTGGATTGTGGGCTGTTGGCCGTGCAAGGAAGAAGCCAGCAGCAGGCCGCTGAGGCTGAGGTATGAAAGCAGTGGCAGGCGTGGCAGGCAGCCAGCCATCTGCAGCCACAGGCTCCGAAAAGAAATGGGGTATTGCATAGGCAGAGGTTTTAGTAGCCTTGGAAAATATTGACGGGCAGGGTATACTTTGGGCCGCCGGGTTTGGAACAGAACCGATGGCCGCAATCCCGGAGATTTCGGCCATCGGTCGATAGCACTATGCACAAAGGCGCTTGAATTGCAGTCAATAAACCCACCAGAGATCGCATAGCTTTACATTTTAGTAGCCCTGTATAATACCCTTGGCCATAGGGCTTACGCCCTTGCTCATCCAGGGGGGCATAGGAGCATCTTTGAGGTAGTGGTCAAAAAACTGGCTCATACGCAATTGAAAATCAATGCGGTTTTGGCGCTTCACCGGCCAGTGGGGCTCCCCGTTGTAGTTGAGCAGCCAGGCGGGCTTGCCCAGGCGGCGCAGCGCAGTAAACATTTCTATCCCCTGATACCAGGGTACAGCGCCGTCATTGTCATTGTGCATAATGAGCACCGGGGTGGTCACCTTATCGATGGTAAACAAGGGCGAGTTTTCCATAAATCGCAGCGGGTATTCCCAGGGGCTGCCGCCGATGCGGCTCTGGGCGTGCTCATACTGAAACTGCCGGCTGAGGCCCGACTCCCAGCGGATGCCACCATAGGCCGAAAACATATTGACCACCGGTGCGCCTGATTCAGCACAGCGAAACAGGTTGGTGCGCGTAAGCAGGTAGGCAATCTGGTAGCCACCCCAGCTATGTCCCTGAATGCCGATGCGGTCGCGATCGACAAAGCCCTGCTCCAGCAGCTTCATGACACCCGGCATGAGCGCATTGTAGGCACTTTCGCCCGGGTAACCAGTGCGGTAGGGGATATCGGGATTGAAAATCAGGTAGCCATTGGACAAGTAGTGAGGATAGTTGATCTGTGAGCGGTGTGCATAAGGCCGCCGGTGGTCGTGGATGGTCTCCGAATTGCGCTCATAGAAGTTGACAATCATGGGATACTGCTTGCCGGGTTCAAAATCTGCCGGCTTAAACAACAGCCCTTTCAGCAACTGTCCGTCGAGGCTGGTCCAGCTCACGTGTTCCACACTGCCCCATGCATATTCCGACTGCCAGGGGTTGGCATCGCTGATGCGCACCGCCTGCCGCAGATCGCTGCTGAGCCGCAGGTTGGGAAACTCCCGGAAGTTTTCCTGTGTCCACAAGTATTGCTCAGCAGCACGTGCTTTGATGACCTGTCTCGCAAAACTGTAAGCACCTCCCTGCAGTTGCTCCAGCCTGCCGGAAGGCAGGTAGAGCCAACTGTAGCCCTGCTCGTAATTTTTTTCGTCAAAAAAGTGCACCAGCACCCGCCCGTTGGCGGGCAGGAAACGAGCCTCTTTGCTGAGGGAAATATAGCGCAGCCGCTGCTGCTGCTCGCGTGCCCGCGTGACGCGCACCGGCGCCCCCTTGCCGCTCGGGTCAAAACGCCACCAGTCGTAGCGGTCATAGAGGTAGAGCGCGGCATCATTTTCGGCCCAGCCGGCGAAGCCGTAGGGCGAGGGATGGTCGGGCACGTCATTTTCCTCATCATAAAAGATCGACTGCTGCCGGTTGCTCAGCTGCCGCACCACTTTTTCCTGCCGGTGTATCACCATCCAGGCAGTGTCGGCAGGCGAATACCAGAAAATATACTGCCCGCCGGGCGACCAGGCAGGCTGCCCGTGTATGGCGCGTGCGAGCAACTGCCGGCTGCCGCTGCTGACATCTACGAGGTAGAGATCTTTGCGCGAAGGACCGCCCTCCCATTGGGTAGACAGCAGGTAGGGTGTTTCATCATAGGCAAGACCTATGGGAGCATCGCCCCGGTCTGCCATTACCCACTCAGCCGCCTGCTCGTCATGCAGGGCTACAAGCTGTTGGCTGTCATAGTGATAGACATGCGTGAAAGCGCGCTTTCGGTCTCGTTCAAGGCGCACTTCCTGCTGGGTATACAGGCGGGGTTCGTCGTAAGTCCACACCTCCACCTGTACAATTTCTTCCTCCAGCAGGCTGGTATCCTGCAGTATGGGCATAGGAGCCCGCCCGAAGTACAGGCGATTGCCCTGATAGGAAAAAGTCAGGGGTGCATGCTCGCTGACGCGGCTAAGCGAATCGGTAGCCGTCAGCAGCCTGGCAGCCGGCTGCCCTTTTTGCCAGCTAAAAAGCTGGGTAGGCCGCAGCAGCGCTTTGGTCGTGTCGCGATCGGCTACAAAAGCGGCCTTGTCTCCCAGCCGATGGATGCTCAGAGAGGTGTAGCTGCCCTTACCGGTCAGCAGGCTGTCTACGCGCCGCGTTTGGGGATCAAAAAAATAGACGCCGGGCGAAAGCGACTGATTGTCGCCTGCCGTATGCAGCATAAAGGCCGGAGCTTCGTCGGCGTGCACATAGGCCTTTACGCCATCGAAAGCCAGGGTGTCACCCGTCGGCAAGTGGCGTAGTACCAGCCGATAGCTTTCTTTATCGAGTTTTCTGGAGAGGCTGTCGGGCAGGGGTGTTTTGATGCCATAGGCCAGCCACTGAGGCCATTTCTCCGGCAGTTGGTAGTTTTTGAGCTGCGGAATGTACGTAGGTTCAGCCGAGGCAAAAGCGCCAGCTTGTAATGGCAGTATGGCCAGTGTATCCATCGGCAGCTTGTTTTTGTCTACCTTGCGCCGCCGCTGGGCGATGAGGGTATCCCGCGGAGGTGTGATGGTAAACACGAGGCAGGCAGCGTCGGCTGCAAACCGAAAATTTTTCACCCGCGCAAAACGGCGCTCAGCCTGACTGCGGGTATCGCGCAGCACCAGCTGCCCGTCGCCTGCATCGGGCTGCTCAATCCAGGCAACCCAGTGCCCGTCGGCCGTGAGTGCAGGGGCTTCAATCGTCTGCCATCGGTCAAAATCGGCAATGGTGAGCGGCCGCGCGGTCTGCGCGCCAAGAAGGTAAGTAAAGGCCAGCAATACAATGGTGAGCAGCTTTTTGTGCATGGTTGTTCTATTTTATGCGGATAGCGAAAATTGCTTACGGCAGCTTTGGCCGGCTACTGCCGCTTACAGCTGCATTCGCACAGCATTTGTGCCGGCAACTGCCTGCCAAACACAGTACAAGATAAAACATTTAAGCCGCACCACCCATAGGGGATGCGGCTTAAATGTTACACTGAGGTGTGAATGAACCGAAAGAAGTGGCGCTTAGCGCGTGAGCATGTAGGGTATCTGTTGTCCCAAGCTGGTCAATAAAGCGAGCTCCTCCGGGCTTAATTCTTTGCTTGCCAATTCTTTAGCAGGCAGCGCTGCATCGTCCAGTGACGAAGGCAGCTGAGCCGTTTCGAGCGTAGTTGACACTACATCGCGCACCAT
Organism: uncultured Saprospiraceae bacterium; assembly: GCA_964441755.1. Lineage (GTDB taxonomy): Bacteria > Bacteroidota > Bacteroidia > Chitinophagales > Saprospiraceae > JAUMBM01. Next base: position 85,497 of record CAYTVG010000010.1, on the reverse strand, counting down.
ATACATCCGGCGCTTCCAGTAGGATGAATGGTTGAGATTTTGCACAACCACACCCCCGCTGGAGGAAGCGTGAATCATCATAACACCCTGATCGCTATTAGAAACCACCATAGACACGTGCGATATACTGCTGCGTGAAGAGCGGCGGAATACAATCAGGTCGCCCGGGCGGGCATCGCTGAGCTTCACCTGCTGCCCCATCTGACCCTGGGCGCGTGATGAGTGATCAAGCTGTATGTTGAAATGCCGCATTACATAGGAAGTGAAACCGGAACAATCGAAGCCGAGGCGGGGGCTTGCACCTCCGTAGCGGTAGCGAATACCCACATACAAATGCGCCTTATCGACCAACATTTTGCGCAAAGCAGCTTCTTTTTCTGCCAACTCACTGGCCGTACTGCTTACGAGCGTACTGTCAGAACCGCCACCATTGGCTGTTGCGGAAAGCGGAGATAAAACGGAAAGGATGAGCACTGCAAACAATATCCGAGAAAAAACAAAGCAGCGCTTACTGCATGAATCTGATAACATAATACTTCTTTTGACTCGTTCTTAAAAATCGGCTATCTCGGGTAAACGCTTGCAGACTTGCGCCTGTCTTATAGGTGCGTGCTCCGCTGATAAGCGCGGGCTGTAGACCCAGACAGACAACAGCTGCATTTTTTTAAGATACGTAGTTCATGGCAACACCGAACAAAGATAATGCCAAGTTTTCAATTAACATAACTATTTGCCAATTTCTGTATCAAATGCGGTGTTTTGGCTTGGTTGTCAGTGATTTTTGAGCAACACTACAGGCTCGTTCAATAAGTTGACGCTTGGCTGACGCAGGTAGGGGCAGGAAAGTGTACCTTTGCGCCTTATTATGGAACGCATACGTATACAAACCAAGCAAGCAGCCTATTCATGAAATTGATCAGTCGCATTCCACGCGAGCGCTCGGCAGCGCTGTTTGAAGAAGCTAAGCAATACTTTCCGGGCGGGGTCAATTCGCCCGTCAGAGCTTTCAAGTCGGTGAGCGGACCGCCGCTGTTTATCCGGGAGGGTGATGGTTGTCGCATCACAGATGAGGACGACAACACCCTCATTGATTTCTGTTGTTCCTGGGGGCCGCTGATTCATGGTCACAACAACGCCCATATCCGCGAACGGGTGGTGGCTACCGTGGCCAGGGGCACGAGCTACGGAGCACCTACGCGCCTTGGCACCGGGCTGGGCAAGCTGATCATCGAAAACCATCCGTATCTGGAGATGCTGCGTTTTGTGAGCTCGGGCACGGAAGCGGTCATGTCGGCTATCCGCCTGGCGAGAGGCGTTACCGGTCGCAATAAAATCATTAAATTTGAGGGTTGTTATCACGGTCATGTCGACAGTCTGCTGGTGCAGGCAGGCTCCGGCCTCGCTACTTTTGGTAGCAGCAGTTCGGCCGGTGTACCCGAGTCACTGGTGAAAGAAACGCTTGTAGTGCCACTCAACGATCCGGATGCCCTTGAGCAGGTGCTGCAACAGTGGGGGCATGATGTGGCCTGCATCATTGTGGAGCCGGTACCGGCCAACAACGGCCTGCTGCTGCAGGATCGTTCCTTCCTGCAGTGCCTGCGGCTAAAAGCCTATAAGTATGGTGTGATGCTGATTTTTGATGAAGTTATTTCAGGCTTCCGCCTGGGCTTCAGCGGAGCCAGCGGCTATTATGACATCCAGCCGGATATTCTCACTTTTGGCAAAATCATTGGCGGAGGCTTCCCGGTGGGTGCCTACGCGGCCAGTCGTTCGGTCATGGCACACATAGCGCCCGAAGGGCCTGTGTACCAGGCGGGGACGCTGTCGGCCAACCCGGTGGCCATGGCGGCCGGCCTGGCAGCCCTCGAGCAGTGTCTGGCACCGGGTTTTTACGAGTCGCTGGCAGCCAAAACGGAGCGTTTTGTGAAGCCCATATTGCAGTATGCGGCAGCCAAAGGGTATACGCTCAGCATCCCGCACATTGGTTCTATTTTCTGGGTATGCTTCAGCCATGAGCGTATCACGCGGGCCGACCAGATCGATGCCCGCTCTATGGAACTGTTTAAGGTGCTTCACCACGAACTGCTGCAGCGGGGGGTATACCTCGGCCCTTCCGGCTATGAGGTGGGCTTCATCAGTGCGGCGCATACCGAGGCGGATATCGACGAGGCGGTTGCACACTTCTGCGACGCGCTGGATGTGGTATTTGCTGCCTGAGGCAGGGCTGTGGCGGTTTTCGCCGCAAGGCGGCGGGGATGAGCGAGCGGGTTCCTGTTTTTTTGGAAAAAAACAGGAACCCGCTCGCTTGTTTTTTGCCCAAAAACAAAGGCCTGTGCGCCTGTTTTTTGCCCAAAAACAAGACCTGCGCGCCTGTTTTTTACCAAAAAAACAAGGCCTGTGCGCCTGTTTTTTACCAAAAAATAAGCCCCAAGGCTCCCAAAATCAAAGCTTGATCAGCTTCCAGCGACCTTTGCGGAAGTAGTACATGGACGCAAAAGCCATAATACTCTCGCTGAAGACCACGGCGGCGACGACACCGGCGACGCCCCCGTTCCAATAATGGCCCATTAAGTAGCCCAGGGGGATTTCGATCATCCAGAAGCATACAAAATTGATGATTGTGGGGGTGCGCGTATCACCGGCGCCGTTGAATGACTGCATACAGATCATCCCATAGCCGAAGAGCGGGTAGCCGATGGCAAAAATGCTGAGGGCGGTGACGCCGGCACTCACAACGGAAGCCGTATCATCAAAGGCGCTGATGAGCGCGGGGGCGAGGACCAGGTAGGCGATGGCCAGCAGGAAGGTATATATAAAAGTTATGCGTCCCGCCCGCCATACGCTCGACTCTGCCCGTTCGGGCTGGCCGGCGCCAAGGTTTTGTCCCACCAGGGTGGCGGCTGCGTTGGACAGCCCCCAGGCGGGCAGGAGGGTGAAAATAATCAGGCGTATGGCAATGGTATAGCCGGCAACCGCTTCGTGGCCGAAGCCGGAGATGATGCGCACAATAAATATCCAACTGGCGGAAGCAATGATGTGCTGCAGTGCTCCCGTGGAAGCAATGTTGGCCAGCTTGCCGATGACCGGCCAGTCGGGCCACCAGCTGCCCAGCCGCAGGTCTATGCGCGACTTTCCGCTGAAGAGGGCATACAGTTGGTAGGCAACACCGGCAGAGCGGCCGATGGCGGTAGCCAGGGCAGCTCCTTCGATCCCCATGGCGGGGAAAGGGCCCCAGCCAAAAATCAGTAGTGGATCCAGCACGATGTTGATGCCGTTGGATAACCATAAGGTCCGCATGGCCAGGTTGGCATCGCCGGCACCCCGAAAGATACCGTTGAGCAGAAAGAGCAGTAGGATGATCACATTGCTGCCGTAAATGATGCGCGGGTAGTTGGCGCCTTCAGCGATCATGGTGTCGCTGGCGCCCATAAACTGCAGTATGCCCGGTGCCAGCCACCAGCCCAGCAAACTCATGGGAATGCCAATGCTCAGTGCCAGCAGTATCGCCTGCCGGGCAGCACTGGCGGCTGCTTCCTGCCGCCCTTCGCCTACATAGCGGGAGATGATGGCCATAGGGGCCAGGCTGATGCCCAGGGCGATGGCGTAGATGAGGGTGGTTACCGTCTCGGTAAGCCCTACAGTAGCGACGGCTGCTGAGCTTACTTTGGATACGAAGAATGCGTCAACGAGGGCAAACAGGGATTCCATCATCATCTCCAGTACCATGGGGATGCTGAGCAGGAGTATGGCCTTGTCTATGCTGCCGGAAGTGTAACTGCGTTCTTCGTTGCGCAGTGATTCCTGTATCAGGTTCAGGGCTTTTCGCCATTGGCTTGTGTGAACTTGCATTGCTGGTGCTGGTCGATCTTTTATGCAGGAGGCTGTCGTGTTGTAGCGCCTGGCAGATGGCCGAATGTACAGCATTATGGCCTGCTGACAATCATGCCGTCAAGCGTTGAGCAGGACGGATAGCTGAAGTCATCAGGACTCAGTAAGTGTGGCCGTGTAACGCTACGAACAAAACCCGAGGGCGAGTAATCTGTGTATACAACCCGACGACTCGCACTGTTTGCCCTTGCAAAGGTAAAAGGACTGCGCCAATAGTAGGCTGCTTTTATGCTGCTTTGGCCGAGAATCCGCAAAACAGTTGAGCCGGCTTGATTGGATGGCCAAAAAAATGTATTTTTGCATTCCACCTCAATGCTAGCAGATGACCAATTCAGCAGATTATCTATGTGCGCTCATTTCGGAGCTGCTGTATGAACACCGGCAGCTCCACCTGCCCGGCCTCGGGGCTTTTCTGCTGCAATACAAGCCCGCCATTGTTGACAATTTACAGGGGCAGTTGCTGCCCCCCTCGCTGGATTTGTCTTTCGATACCAATCTGGTTATGGATGACGGCTTGCTGCTCGAGCATCTCCGGCAGCGCACGGGCTGGTCTGCTGAGGTAGCAGACGAAGCAATCAGCAGCTTCGTGGCAGGTATCGTCGGGCAATTGTCCCGCGGCGAGCTCGTTCACCTGCCAAACATAGGTCGCCTGCATCTCAATCACGAAAAGAAAATTGTTTTTAAGGCGGACAATTACAATTACAACAAAGATTCTTTTGGACTGCCTGTACTGCAGGCTGCTGTGGTGACACGTCAGGCCAATTCGTCAGCTGCCGCTACCACTGCGGGCAGCACGCCTGTGCAGTCTGCTGCCAAAGTCAGTGGATTACGGCCCTGGTACTGGCTGTTTGGCGTCTTTGCGCTGCTCACGGCAGGCATCATTTTTGCCAGCCTGTACATCAACCGCCTGGCGGCCGCCCGACAGGCAGCCGAGCAGGCGGCAATGGAGGGCGAAACTGCGCCTGCTGATGCACGCATCAATGTAGCGCCCTCTGCCGATCTGCCGGCAGTGCCGGATGCACAGGATGAAGAGGCAGTAGAGCCATCACCCTCCGATGCATCAACCGCCACTGCCGATAAACAGGAGAAGGCGACTGAACCGGCAGCTGTCTCCGTTCCGGCCAAACCGGCTCCCGCTGCACCGGCTCCCGCGAAACCGGCGGCTGCAGCCAGAACGTCCGTTGCCTGGATAGCGGTGGGCAAATTTGCAAATGCCGATAATGCTGCCCGCATGAACCAACGGATTGCAGAGGCGGGCTATGAGCCTTTTTCTAACCGCGAGGGCGATCTGACGCGCGTAGGCATCTTGCTGCCTTTCCGGTCGGAGGCAGAGTTGCAGCAGCAGTTGGGAAAAATTAAGCGGCAATTGGCGCCCGGTGCTTTTGTTGTAAAGCGCGAATCGCTGGGTAGCTGAGGTCGCCCTCCGGCGGCTCAATTACCCGGGCGACAGCTAATCAGCAAAAAGCTCTTTGCGGCCATACAGGCTGCAGATGGGGCATTCGGCAGGCTTATGGCCGCGGGCCGGGCAATACTGCCGGCCGAAAAAGATAATCTGCAAGTGCAGCTTATTCCAGCTTTTTTTGGGGAAAAGAGCCTTGAGGTCGGCTTCGGTTTTTTCTACATTCTTGCCGTCGCTGAGGCCCCAGCGCCAGGCCAGGCGATGGATGTGGGTATCGACCGGAAAGGCGGGCACGCCAAAAGCCTGTGACATGACCACGGAAGCTGTCTTGTGCCCCACACCCGGCAGGGCTTCCAGCGCTTCAAACGACTGTGGCACTTCGCCCCCGTATTTTTCTACCAATATGTGCGATAATTCATGGATAGCCTGCGACTTGCGGGGCGACAGTCCGCAGGGGCGTATGATGTCGCGGATAGCTTCCACCGACTGCCGCATCATCTTTTCCGGACTGTCGGCCAGCGAAAACAGGCTGGGTGTGACCTGATTGACGCGCTCGTCGGTGCATTGGGCCGACAGCAGCACCGCCACCAGCAGGCTGTAGGGATCCTGGTGGTGCAGCGGTATGGGCGTCTCCGGATACAGCGCTTCCAGGATGGCAGCAATGGCCGTAGCTTTTTCTTTTTTTCGCATCAAAAAACCGCTTTAGCTATAGCTGAATGTTCCCTGCGGCGTTTCAAGCCGCACTTTTTCACCCGAATAAGCCGTGACACGACCCACCACAGCAGCTTCTATGTCAAAGCTTTGGGCTATGTCTATGACTGTCTGCGCTTGTGCTGCCGGCAGGTATACCTCGAGCCGTTGGCCCATATTAAACACCTGATACATCTCCCGCCAGTCGGTCTTAGACTCAGCCTGTATGAGCTCGAACAGCGGCGGCATGGGCAGCCACTGGTCTTTGACGACGGTCAGCTCGCCACAAAATTTGGACACCTTGGTCTGCCCGCCGCCCGTGCAGTGGATCATGCCGTGCAGGTAGGGGCGCAGTTGTTCAAAAATTTGCTTGATGACCGGCAGGTAGGTGCGGGTAGGGGAGAGCAGGAGCTTGCCCAGCGGCATGGTCTGTCCGCCTGCAGTGACAGTCTCCGTCAGGCTTCGGCTGCCGGTATAGACTACCTCCTCAGGCAGCTCGGGATTGTAACTCTCCGGGTACAGGTGTGCATATTGTTTGCCGAGTACGTCGTGGCGGGCGCCGGTAAGGCCGTTGCTGCCCATACCTCCGTTGTAGGAAGTCTCATAGCTGGCCTGCCCGTAAGAGGCCAGGGCTACGATCACATCGCCCTCCTGTAGTTGATTTTCCAGTACAGCCGCCCGCGGCATGCGGCCAAAAGCCGTGTAGCCTACATCCAGCGTGCGCACAATGTCGCCCACATCGGCGGTCTCGCCGCCCGCAAGCTGCAGCTGCACCCCCAGCGAAGCCATACGATCGCGGAAAGTCTCTGCATAGCGAATAATGGTGCTGATCACCTCGGCAGGGATGCGGTTTTTGTTGCGGCCGATGGTAGATGAAAGGATGATGTTGTCGTAACAACCAACACAGGCCATATCATCGAGGTTCATCACCAGCGCATCCTGCGCAATGCCTTCCCAGACAGACAGATCGCCCGTCTCTCGCCAGTACAGGTAGGCCAGACTGGTCTTGGTGCCAGCCGTATCAGCATGCATCAAATTGCACCAATCGGGATCACCGGCGACAAAATCCGGAAGAATTTTGCAAAAAGCATTGGGATACAGCCCTTTGTCCATGCCTTTGATCGCTGCATGCACTTCATCTTTGGTAGCGGATACGCCGCGTTGCTCGTATCTTGAGGGGTTGGTCATAGAAATCCGAACGTTTGCACAAAGGTACGATCTTTGCCGATAAAGGCAACTTTAACACAAATAAGTAGGCATCTTTGGCAGCAAATGATATATTTGCAGTGGACAAGGGTGCTTCGTGTGACCCTTCCCGTCTGTAAGCGCTCTAAAAAAAGTGTGAAAAACAAGGCCTTATACAGGTCCTAAGGGGTTAAACAAAAAGAAAAACGAGTGAACTATCACGAACCGCTACACGAAAACAAGTCCCGTACGGCTGTGCGCCTCGCTGCAGTCATTGCCGTGGGAATAGTGACACTTGCCACAGCTTCGGCACTAATAGTAGGTCAGTCTTCTTCTCCTCATAAGTATATGTCCTCTGCAGCGGCCAACGGACTGGTCTTCTCTGCTTTCCCGATTACGGAGCCTACGGTAGCATGGGGGCTGGTGACCGATACCTTCCGCGTTGTCGAACATCGCCTCAAGAATGGTCAGTCGCTGTCGGATCTGCTGCAGGAGCAGTCTTTGTCAGCCCGGCAGCAGCAACAGCTCATCGAGGCTGCTTCAGCTGTTTTTGACGTGCGCAATGTGCGTCCCGATAAGCCTTTTTACCTGCTGATGCCCCGCAAGGCGGGTGGCGCTTCCTACATTATCTACGAACCTTCGATCTACGAATACCTGCGCTTCTCTCTGGAAGGCGAGCTTAGCGTTGAGCGTGTCAAGCGGCCAACCAGCAGTGAGGTACGCACGGCCAGCGGCACCATAGAGGCATCACTCTGGAAGACGATGATCGACAAAGGCTATAGCTATGAACTGACCGACAAGATGGAAGACGCACTGCAATGGTCTGTCGATTTTCACCACCTCCAAAAGGGCGATCGCTTTCAGCTTGTCTACGAGCAGCATTTGGTGGAAGGGGAAGAGGCCGGCGTCGGTCGTGTACAGTCCGCCCGCTACCAGTCGGGCGACAAAATTCACCATGCTGTCTATTACGAAAACGGAGAATATAAGGGTTATTACAATCTCAATGGCGAGCCGATGAAGTCGCGCTTTCTTAAGGCGCCGGTCAAGTACTCGCGCATTTCCTCGCACTTCAGTCTGCGTCGCCTGCACCCCGTGCTCAAGTACAATCGCCCGCACTACGGCACCGACTATGCGGCACCGGCGGGCACACCCATCATGGCCGTTGGCGATGGCGTCGTAACGGCGGCGTCGTACACTGGTGGGAATGGCAATTTTGTGAAGATTCGCCATGACAATGTGCACGAAACCCAATATTTGCACATGCAGCGCTTCGCTACGGGCATCCGCCCGGGCGTACGCGTGCAGCAAGGACAGGTGATCGGCTATGTAGGCTCGACAGGCCTGGCAACGGGCCCGCACGTGTGTTTCCGCTTTTGGAAAAATGGCCGTCAGGTCAATCACCTCAAGCTGGAGATGCCACCGGCCAAGCCGCTGCCGGCTTCGGAAATGGACAATTTCCGCCGCTTGCGCGACGAGCTGGTGCAGCGCCTCGATTCGGCTGACGAGCAGCGGCCTGCAGCAGGTAAGCCTTAAAGTAAAAAGGCTGAATCTTATTTTAGGCGGCGCAAATCGCCGCCTAAAATAAGATTTCAAAAGCGTTTATAGGCAGCGAAAGCTGCCTATAAACGCTTTTATTTTTTAGGTGGCATCACCGGCAGCGAAAGCTGCCGATAATGCCTGCTCTTTTTTTAGGCGGCGCAGAGCGCCGCCTAAAAAAATCCTAGTTGCGCAGCGGCTTATTGGTCGTAAGCATATGCTGTATACGCTCCAGCGTCTTCTGCTCACCGCACAGGCTCAGAAATGCCTCCCGCTCAATATCCAGCAGGTACTGCTCGCTGACCTGCTGCGTGCCGGTCAGGTCACCCCCACACAGGACATGGGCAACTTTCCGGGCAATCTTGATGTCGTGCTCGCTCGCATAGTTGCCGAGCCGCAGCTCATTGGCAGCCGTGAGCAGGGTGGCGAGGCCGCCGCGGCCCAGCACCGTAATGTTATTGCGGCGAATAGGCTGGGTATAGCCCTCTGACAGGGAGATGACCAGGTCGCGCGCCTTGCTGATGGCGCGGGCACTGTTCATGACTACCTTATCGCGCCCCGGCAACAGATAGCCGTACTTGTAGGCCTCATGGGCAGAAGTCGCCACCGAAGCCATAGCAATGGCCTTGAATTTTTCGATCAGGGTAGGAATCTGTACATCCCCCTCAAAAAACTGGTCACTGGCGCGCAGCGCAAATTCCTTGGTGCCGCCACCGCCCGGAATGAGGCCTACACCCACTTCTACCAGTCCTATGTAGGACTCTGCTGAGCAGACGGCTCCGTCGCAGTGCATGAGGGTCTCACAGCCTCCGCCAAATACATAGCCCTGGGTGGCTGTTACCACCGGAATAGCCGAGTAGCGGCAGCGCATGGTCGTCTGCTGGAAAAAGTCTACAGCCATATTGAGCTGGTCAAATTCCTGGTTGTAGGCCATCATGGCGATCATCATAAGGTTGGCGCCTACAGAGAAATTGGTCGCCTGATTGCCAATGACCAGCCCGCGCCAATCGCCCTCTTCTGCCAGTTGGATTGCTTCGTTGATACCGCGCAGCACCCCTTCACCTATGGTGTTGTGGGGACTCGTAAATTCGAGGCAGAGTACACCCTCACCAATATCGTGCAGTATGGTCTCACTGGTCTTGTGCACCGGTGCATTGGCGCGCAGATTATCGAGCAGGATGAAAGTATCCGTGCCGGGCTTAGCCTCATACCGCTGCTGCCCCGGATGCCAGACCAACAGCTTGCCGCCTTCGCGCTTATAGAAAGAGGTATGGCCGGCAGCCACCATTTCTTTGACCCAGGCTGCGATCTGCTCGCCGGCAGCTTCAGCCGTCTCTATACCTTTGGCGATACCAATGGCATCCCAGTACTCGAAAGGACCCATCTCCCAGCCAAAACCGGCGCGCAGGGCGTCGTCAATGCTGTAGAGCGTATCAGAAATCTCCGGTATGCGGTTGGAAGCGTAGGCAAAGAGTCCGCACAAGCTGCGGCGCACCAGCTCGGCACCCGCATCGCTGCCGTCAAACAAAGCTTGTATGCGCTTGGGCAGCCAGTCGATCTGCTTGGCGGTTTTGAGGCTGGCGAGTTCTGTTTTGGCCGAAGGCTGGTACTCCAGCGTCTGCAGGTTGAGCGCCATGACGGCCCGCTGGCCGTCGGGCGACTTAGTTTTTTTGTAAAAGCCCTGCCCTGTCTTGTTGCCGAGGTAGCGGTTGTCGAGCAACCACTGCAGGAAGGCAGGCACTTCAAAAGCCGCCGCCTGCTCATCCTGGGGGCAATGCTGCCGGATACCCAGGATGACGTTGGCTGCAGTGTCGAGCCCCACGAGGTCGCTCAGCCGGAAAGTGCCCGACTTGGGGCGGCCCATGGGCGGACCTGTCAGCCGGTCGACCGTCTCAATATCGAGCCCCAGTTCTATGGTCAGCTGAAAAATCTTGGCCATGGCATACACGCCGATGCGGTTGCCGATGAAAGCCGGCGTATCCTTGCAGAGAACGGTCTGCTTGCCGAGGTAGTAGTCGCCATAGCGCATGAAAAAATCAACCACCTCGGCCGAGGTGTCGGCCCCGGGGATGATCTCCAGCAGCCGCAGGTAGCGGGCGGGATTGAAAAAGTGAGTACCGCAGCAGTGGCGGCGGAAATCTTCACTACGCCCCTCGACGATGAGGTGGATGGGGATACCCGAGGTATTGGTCGTGATGAGGCTGCCCTTGCGGCGCAGCTGGTCTACCTTTTCCATGAGCTGCCGCTTGATGTCGAGCCGCTCGACGACTACCTCGATTACCCAGTCGCAACTGCTGATCTCGGACAGGTGGTCATCAAAATTGCCGGTGCGTATGCGGGCAGCGAAGGCGTTGTCGTAGAGCGGGGCGGGCTTGGATTTGAGGGCAGCAGCCAGGGCTGTATCAGCCATGGCATTGCGTTTGTTGCCTACAGGCGCTGCCTGCCCTTCCTGTACGGGCGGGAGGATGTCCAGCATGAGAACTTCCAGCCCTATATTAGCGAAATGGCAGGCGATGCCTGCCCCCATGACACCCGAGCCGAGAACGGCCACTTTTTTGATTCTTCTGCTCATGGAAAGAGATGTTGCGAGCGGTGAAAAGAGTACCAGCAGCACTTAGCCTGGCGGCTAGGCCCGGCAATCCTGCAAGCAGCGAAATTTCGCTGTTTACGCAAATTTACCAAATCCCCGGGAATTGTTTACATTTGCAAAAATCATTTTTCCAAAAAATAGATGCCTACGAATATACTTACCCCCCGGGGGTTGACAGCGGCTGGCCTCGACAGCCTGCTGGCAGCCGGTTGGCGCCCGACAGGGCAGTTGGTGTACGAGCTGGATTACATAGAACTTGATCCGGGGCAACTGGTAAATCTCATCCCCACCCGCCTGCGGCTGGCCGACCACCGTTGGTCGAAGCGGCAGCGCAAGCTGCTGCGGCAAAACAAAGATACTTTTGAGGTGGCTATCCGCCCGGCTTTTGCCGATGCAGCCAAAGATGATGTGTATCGCCTGTATGCCTGGGCGCATCCCGACAAGACGCAGCTGTGGTATGATTATCACCTGCGCACGGAGTCGGGCCACAGCTTTCTCAACACCTGGGAGGTGAGTGTCAGCTACCAGCATGAGCTGGTTGCTTTCAGCTTTTTTGACCTGGGCGAAAAGAGCGCCTACGGCAAAATGGGCGTCTACAATCCGGCCTGGGAGGCGCACAGCCTGGGCTTGTTTACCTTGTTTCTGGAAGTCGACTACTGCCGGCAGCTGGGCATGGATTTTTACTACCCCGGCTATGTGTCTCCCGATACGCCCCGCTTCGACTACAAGCACCGCCTCGGTGCACTGGAGCTCTGGGACCTGCGGCAGTCGGCCTGGGTACCCGAAGCCTCTATGCCCCCGGCCGAGCAGGATCATATCGGCCGGCAGCGGCAGGCGCTGGAGGCGCTGCAGACGCTGCTGTCAGCTCAGGTCTGGCAGTCCGTGGCTTATCAGTACTTCTATTCTGCTTACCGCCTCACAGAAGGCAACGAATCACTGCTGGACGCCCCCTGCTTTCTGGCAGTCCAAAACTACTACCCCCGCCACCTGCTACTGGTCACCTACGATCTCACCCGCAGCACCTACCGCCTCTGGTATGTCGAAAAGCTCCCGGAGGTATTCAGCAACACCAGCGAGCAAGTGCGTTGGCAGCACTACCCCTTCCTGCTGCTCGTACACGAGCCGCTGGGGGAGGTGGCCGCTGCCGCGGAAATGGCGCGTATGATCACCCGGGTAGCGAAGCGCTTTGGCGGCTGAGGCCGCCAAAGCAGGTGCCCCTGTCTGACGGCGTCAGCCGCAAAAAACAAAAACAAAACACCCTGACGGCGTCAGCCGTCAGGGTGTTCAACTAAGATTTTTTTGGCGGCGCCAGCCGAAAAAAAACAAAAACAAACACCCTGACGGCGTCAGCCGTCAGGGTGTTTAACTAAGATTTTTTTGGCGGCGCCAGCCGCCAAAAAAATCCCCTACTGCACAGAGAACCGATACACAATACTACCACACTGGTTCTCCCCCCCACTAATCGCTTCAAACTTCCAGTTCCGGGCATTGCGCTCAGCAATACTCACCAACGTAGGAACCGCCCCCTCAGAGCCGCTCAGCGTATAATCAGCACTCACGACGCTCCCCTGTGGACTCACACAGATGCGCACCACCACCGTAGCATTGTTTTGAACATTATCGGTAATCTTGGGGCGACTCAGCACGCCGCGGTTGCCGAAGCCGCGCAGTGCGGGGCCACTGCCACCGCCGCTGCCTTCACTCGTACCTCCGCCTGTGCCGCCACCCGTGCCACCGCCACTACCCCCTGTGCCGCTGCCTGGCTTTTTTGTATAAGAAATACCCCCCACAGCGTCTTTGGCAGCAGCCTCCTGCCGCTGCCGCTCCAGCTCCTCCTTGCTAGGCCCCGGATTTGCCGGCGGCGGCGTGTTGATCCTGCTGGGCTGCTTATCGCTGATAACCGGACTTGTGACCGGCTTGGTCGCTGGCTCCGTCACCGGTTTCGTCACCGGCTGGGGCTTGACGGGCCTGGGCTCGACTTCTCTCGGCGCAGGCTCAGGCGCTGCCGCCGGCACCGCCGCCGGGCTGCCGCCGCCGCCACCGCCGAGCTCGACCGTCACCGTATTGACGGTATCAAACGGCTTGACCTGCGTTTCGCAGGTAGGTACAAAGAACAGCAACACCAGCAACAGCAGGTGCAGCGCCAGACTAAAGGCGCGTGCTGTCCACAAATCTTTACTTTCCGTTGCACTGAGCGTATTCATAAGACCGGAAATTAATTATACAGAGAAATAGTGTTGAAAAACCTGGCGGCCAAGCCTGCACAGCAACCTGCTGCCGGCAGCAGCCCGCCGGCGGAGCGGCTGCATGGCCGGGATTTTTGCCGGAGGCATAAAATCCCGCGCACGCGCTTACTGGTTGACGGACAAAACCGCCTCAATACCCGAATTCATCGCCATGTCCATGACCTTAACCACCGACTCAACCGGTGCCTGCGGATGTGGACTGATGGTGATGACATAGTTGCTTACACGCTTACCATCCTCGTACTCCCGTACGCCACTGTCAATAGCCTTTTTGCTGAGCAAAAATTCCAGCTGTTCAGCATCTACCCGTTGATTGCCAATGGTAAAACCACCTTCGGCAGAGATGGACACATTATCGAAATCCTTGGGTGGCGGCGGTGGCGTATCCGTCGACTGCCCCGGCAGCTGCAGGTTGAGCGCATTGGGCGATACGATGGTAGAGGTCAGCATGAAAAAAATGAGCAGCAGGAAAATGATGTCAGTCATAGCCGACATGCTGAAAGCTGCACTAACCTTGGTTTTTTTCTTGAGTGCCATGTGTTGCGGTATAATAGTGTTGCGGTACCCCCCCTTAAGAGGTAGGCTGCGTAGCAAGGATCGCTTTAATATCATTCTGCGCAGCAATGCGCATCAAGCGGGTGACATTGTCAAAGGGTGTGCCCACCTCCGCAACAATGGTCATGGTAATCTCTTCCTTATTGTCAGCAGCCTCAATGGCCGTCTGTACCGAGCTTTCAAGGGCTTCACTCTCTAGCGGTTCGTTGTTGAGCGCAAATACACCGTCGCGGGTGACCGACAGCACAAGAGAGGCCGGGGCCACCGTCTTCACATTCGACTCAGGCAGTTCAAAAGGCTTGACATTGACCACTTTCGACGTAAGCATGAAGAAGATCAGCAGCAGGAAGATGATGTCTGTCATGGCAGACATATTAAACTCCGCATTGATCTTGTTTCTTTTTTTGAGTCCCATAGTGATGTAGCTTATGCAGTTGGCTCCTGCAGCAGGTCCATAAATTCAACCGTGGTGCGCTCCATCTTGAAGACGACCTTTTCTACATTGCCCACCAGCAGGTTGTAGCCTACGAAAGCGAAAATACCGATGAACAGACCGAAGGCCGTCGTCATCAGCGCCTGATAGATACCACCTGCCAGTACATCAGGAGAGATGTTTTTGGTGACTGACATTTCTCGAAAGGCCATAATCATACCCGTCACCGTACCGAAGAAGCCAATCATAGGCGCTGCACCGGAGATACTGGCGAGGGTTGACAGGTTTTTCTCCAGCTTGAAGAGTTCCAGGTTGCCCACATTTTCAATGGCTGCATCGATATCGCGCAGCGGCTTGCCGATGCGCTGCAGGCCTTTCTCGACCATGCGGGCGACGGGTGAGTCGGTCGACTGGCAAAGGGCGCGGGCGGCGGCAAAGTTGCCCGCCTGCACGTTGGCGCGGATGTTGTTCATAAAATACTCATCTACCCGGCTTGCGCGGCTGATACTCATATAGCGCTCGATGAAAATAACCGTGGCCACGATAGAGAGGACCAGCAGTACCAGCATGATGGCAATGCCGATGGGGCCGCCGGAGGCGATGATGTCCCAAAGACTCATGGGCGCAGTTGTGGCCGCTTCGGTATCTGCTGCAGCATCCGCAGCATAGCTCTGGAAGAGAAGCAAAAAGTCGTTAAACATGAAGTGATCGTTTTTTGTGAGTAGCGAAAATAGAACGTTAGTGAATGCCGATTAGTGTAATCAGTTACGGACAAATTTACAATTTTTCAATTATTTGGCGGGCATATTTATGTAACGGTGGCCGCAAGCCTGCCGCTGGCGGAGATATTTGGGGCGGCAGCCAACAATGCTGTGCGGCTGGCTGTTATTGTATTAAGGTGTATGTATTGGCTGGCTTTTGTTTTTTTCGAAGGAAAAAACAAAAGCCAGCCGTACGATTAGCTAAATCTTCATTTTTTCGAAGAAAAAATGAAGATCCAATATATTGCTGTTGGCAGGCAACTGCTTTTTACCAAAAAATCAAACACATGAAGTGTCCAACCTGCGACGTCAACCTGCTCATGACCGACCGCAACGGTGTAGAAATCGATTACTGCCCCAACTGCCGGGGGATTTGGCTGGATCGCGGGGAGCTCGATAAAATCATCGAGCGCTCAGCAATGGCAGACCGCTCAGCGCCCAAAAGCGGGCCTGCACCGGATCTTTACCGGGATCGCGACCACCATCGCCACCACGACAGCCATAAGCATTACGACTACAAGAAAAAGAAAAGAGACTCCTTCCTCGAGGATCTGTTTGATTTTTGAGACAAAAAAGCCTGCCCGCGTCGCGGGCAGGCTTTTTTGTCAGAAGCGGAAGTTGAGCTTCGCAAAATAAAAGGACCCGCCAAAGCCCATCTGCACGGCATCCCACAGACCACCGGTCTCGGTCTCAGTATCCTGCTGGGTCGGGTACACATTAAACAAGTTGGCAGCACCCACATTCAGCGACATGCGGGACGACAAATCCAGCCCCAGCGTCAGGTCGGTGGTAATGCGCGCCTCGTACACGTCCAGCGTGCCGAGGAAATCCTCCAGCGTCACCTCACCAAAGCGCACAAAGCGCAGGTTGGCATTAAACTTGCCCCGGCGATAGTCCATCGTCAGGTTGAGCTTGCTCTCCGGCGCCGAAGCGAGCAGGAAGAGCTGCTCACGCGAACCAAAGTAGATGTCTTCCTTGCCCTGCAACTTGGCGCTGGTATTGATGTCGCCCAGCTCCATGCGGTTGAAGTTGCCGGCAAAAGACAGGCGCAGGCGATTGTCATTGAAAGCCTTAGCCCAGCTCAGGACAACGTCCAGCCCGCTCGTGCGGGTGTCTAGTGCATTGGTGAAAAACTGCGCCGCCGCCACATTCAGCCGCTGCAATTCCTGGCCGATGTCGGGATCCGTATCTTCAAAAGCGCCCGTGAGCACGATGCGGTCCTGAATATCCACATAATAGCCATCGATGGTAGCCGTAAAGTTGCCCAGGCGGGCCGTCAGGCCCAGGCTGGCGTTGAGGGCTTTTTCCTCCTGCAGCGCCGGAATGCCCAGCGCCCGCGTGATGGGGCTGTTGTTGCGGGCGATAATTTTTTCGGTAGGCACCCCACTCACAAAGTCGGTAAAGGTGCTGTTGTAATAGATCTGTGCCAGCGAAGGCGCCCGGAAACCGCTGCTGACCGAGGCGCGCAGCGCCACCGCATCGGTGACGGCCAGGCGGGCCGCCAGCTTGCCGTTGAGGGTGGCGCCAAAGTCGCTGTAGTTTTCGAAGCGCACAGCCGCCGCCACCATGAAGCGGTCGGTCAGGTCAAATTCGGCATCTACATAAGCCCCCAGATTGGTGCGATACTCGTTGAGCTCATTGGCCGGCTGGAAGCCCGGAAAGCCCTGAGAGCCGGCGGGCCGCCCCAGCAGATCGACCTGTACCGGCCGCCCGTTGATGATGGTGTCCACAATGCCGTAATTGCGCCACGAACCTTCCTCACCCGCAAAGATCTCATAATTGTCGACCCGGTGCTCGATACCAAAAGCGATGTTGGCACCCTGCAGCAGATCGGGCAGCGAGCGGGTAAACGCCAGGCTGGTTGTGTTCTGTGAAAAGCGGTGGCCACCCGCATCGAAGCGGGTAGGGGAGCGCTCCAGCAGCGACGCATTGAGCGTGCCGTCGATGGTGTAGCGGAAGTCGTTCTGCCCGAAGGTGTTGTTGAAGTCAACATCCCAGCCGCGCAACTTGGAGCGCAGCCCCACCGAGTAGGACTGGTCGCCGATGATAGAGGTGATGCGCGGATTAAAACCATTGGGGTAGATAGCCGGCACATTGCGCTCCGAGTCGGCCGAGCGCGTCCACGCGTAGGCATCGGTAAAGCGGTGGGTAAAGCCACCAAAAGCATACACACTGGTATTGCCCCCCAGCGAAGTGCTGGCATTGGCGAAAGCCGAAAAATTGTCGGAAGCTGCATCGCCATACTGCTGGCGATAGATGTCAAACACATTGGGATCGGCAGGGCGGTTGGTGTGATCCTTAGTCAGGTAGTCGAGCGTCACATTGACAAACCCCTTCTCGCCCAGGCGCGCACCGTAGTTGCCGTTGAGCTGCATCATCTGTCCGTCGTACTTATCCGTCGACGCCACCGCATAGTCGGCCGGCGGCGTCGCATTGTAAGCCCCTACGTTGAGATTGCCGCTAAACTCGTCCACAGTGGATTTGAGGACGATGTTGATCACCCCCGCAATGGCATCAGAGCCATATTGCGCACTGGCACCATCGCGCAGAATCTCGATGCGCTCGATAGCCGAAACCGGAATCGCATTGAGGTCGGTACCCGTATTGCCGCGGCCGCGGGTGCCAAAAATATTGACCAGCGACGACTGATGCCGCCGCTTGCCATTGACCAGCACCAGCGTCTGGTCGGGCCCCAGGCCGCGCAGCGTGGCCGGGTCGATATGGTCGGCGCCATCGGCGCCCGACTGCTTGTTGGCATTGAAGCTAGGCGCTGCAAACTGCAGCAACTGATTGACGTCCAGCTGACCCACCCGGCTGGTCACCTCCCGCAGGTCGATGATGTCGATCGCTACCGGCGTCTGCGTCGCCGAGCGGTTGAGGCTGCGCGTACCCACCACCTGCACCTCGCCGAGGTTGACACCCTCCTCGAGTACAATGCTCAGGTTGCTGCGCCCCGACAGCGGCACGTCCTGGCTCAGATAACCAATATAGGTGACACTCAGCACCGCCTCCGGCGAGCTCACGCGCAGCGTAAACGCACCCTCCGCATCGGTGACCGTACCGCTGCTGCCCCCTTTTTCACGCACATTGGCGCCGATAAGCGGCGCACCACTGTTGTCACTGACCGTACCGGTCGCGAGCTGCTGGGCAAAGGTGTAGGCGCAGACCAACAGCAGGCTGCTCAGGAGTAAGACTTTTTTCATGAAATACCTTGGTTGTGTGAAAAAAATGACCCCGCGCGGCCGGGCAGCCAGCCGCAAAGGAGCCTGTAACCAAGGCGAAATGTATGTATTTATTTTGAAAACAAACGGTTTTGAAAAAAATAGATTTGTATGAATGGCTGTGTAGGGGGTGTTTTTTTTAAAAAGAGCCAATTGAGCCAAACGAAATGTGGCCGGCCTAGGCCGGCAATGCCCACGCTACAGGCGGCAGCTGCTGCCGCTGCAGCCATTCATTGGCCTGGGAAAAATGCCCGCAGCCGAGAAAGCCCTGCACGGAAAACGGGGAGGGGTGGGCCGCCTGCAGGATGAGGTGGCGGGAAGCATCGATCAGCGAGGCCTTGCTGCGGGCAAAATTGCCCCACAGCATAAATACCAGCCCGCTGCGCTGCAGCGACAGCTGCCGGATAGCCTCATTGGTGAAATCCTGCCAGCCAATCTTCTGGTGGCTGCCCGGCTGGTTGTGCTCGACTGTGAGCATGGCATTGAGCAGCAGCACCCCCTGCGCAGCCCAGCTGCTCAGGTCGCCATGCGCCGCAGGCGGAATGCCCAGGTCGCGCTGCAACTCCTTATATATATTCTGCAGTGAAGGCGGAATGCGCTGTCCGCGCGGAACCGAAAAGCTGAGCCCCATAGCCTCCCCCGGATTGTGGTAGGGATCCTGCCCCAGAATGACCACTTTCACCTGCTCAAAGGGCGTACTGTTGAAAGCATTGAAAATGAGGCTGCCCGGCGGATAGATGATGCGGCCCGCCTGACGAGCTTCGCGCAAGAAAGTTACAAGTGACTGAAAATAAGGTTCTTGAAAAGTATGTGCCAGCACCTTTTTCCAGGATTCTTCGATACGTACGTCAGCCATGAAGCTAAAAAATTTTGATGGTTGCCGGCCAAAGATACGAGATTCCAATGAATACAAGCCATTCGGCAGAGAGGCCGGGTGAAGGCGATTTTCAGTTATGTATTACCCCAAAAAAAATATCATAAAAAGGCAAATGAAGCTTTAGCACTTCAATTTTTTTCCCCACCTTTGCAATCCTCCTGGTGCGGTCGGCCAGTGACAACAAGCTTCAGCCGACCTGCTCCAACACGCTCATGAAGTCGTTTCGGCGGCTATAGCGACCTACTGATACCAGCAAAAGTTTTTAGCAAGTTTATTTTTTTACTGACGGAAAGCTTTGAGAGAACTCATTCCGTGTAGACTGTTCATGTAGTATGGCGAAAGATCACGCTACGGTATGGGATAACTGTCTGCAGACCATCCGCCGCATGGTGCCTGACCAGAGTTTCAAGACCTGGTTTGAACCCATCCGGCCGGTATCGCTGAGAGACAATTCGCTGGTAATTCAGGTGCCAAACCGCTTCTTTTATGAGTGGCTGGAAGAGCATTATGTGGGTATCCTGAAGCACACCATCCGCGAAGAACTCGGGGATAAGGGGCAGCTCCTGTACCAGATAATTACCACCCAGGAACCCGCTTCCACCGCCTCGCCGCGCAGGTCGGCTCCCCCTTCCGTCAACGGCGGGGGCACGCACAGCCACACGGCAACGGCAGCAGCCAGTAGTGGCCGCCCGGCTTACAGCAGCGATACCTATCTGCCACCGGGCTCCATTGATTCGGTGCAGATCAAAAATCCTTTCATCATTCCGGGGATCAAAAAGCCGCGCATCGACTCGCAGCTGAGCAATCAGTATACTTTCGATACCTTTCTGGAGGCCGACTGCAACCAACTGGCGCGCTCGGCTGGACTGGCGATCGCCGACCGGCCCGGCAACAGCTCCTTCAATCCGCTCATCATTTATGGTGACGTAGGACTGGGCAAAACCCACCTCGCGCAGGCCATTGGCAACCGCATCACGGAGCAGCACCCGTCCAAGACAGTCCTGTATGTGCCGGTCGACAAGTTTACCAACCAGATCATACAGTCGATCAAAAACAATGCCGTCAACGACCTGACCAACTTCTACCAGCTGGTAGACGTACTCATCATGGACGACATCCAGTTTTTGGCAGAAAAACAAAAGACCCAGGAAATATTTTTCAATATTTTCAACCAGCTGCACCAGACGCGCAAGCAGATTATCCTGACCTCCGACCGCCCGCCGCGCGACATGCAGGGCATCAGCGAGCGACTCATCTCCCGCTTCAAGTGGGGCCTCACGGCCGACCTGCAGGTGCCCGATGTGGAAACCCGCATGGCCATCCTCGAGGCCAAAGCCAAGCGCGAAGGTGTGAGCATCCCTGCAGCAGTACTCGAGTTTATCAGCTACCACGTACGCGACAACATCCGCGAACTCGAGGGTGCGCTCACCTCGCTCATCTACCGGGCGACCATACAACAAAAGGAGTACAGCATCGCCATGGCACGCGAGCTGATCAACAACCTCGTCAAGTCTCCCGGCACTGAGTTGACGCTTGGCTATATACAGCAGTTGGTAGCCGAGCACTACAACCTGCAGGTGGAGACCCTGATGGGCAAATCGCGCAAGCGCGAAGTCGTCATGGCCCGGCAGATGGCCATGCACCTGTCCAAAAAAATGACCGACAAACCCTTAAAAGCTATTGGCGAAGCCTTTGGCGGTCGCGACCACAGCACCGTCATCTACTCCTGCAACACAGCCCTGACCTTGCTGGAAAGTGACACCAACTACCGCCGCGTGGCAGAAGAAGTAGAACAGAAGCTGCGCATGAGCATGCTGGAGCTCTGCTAGTTGCCTGCGGGCGGCCGTTTTTTAGGCCGCCCGCAGCAAAATAGTTGACAATTAATTTTGTATTATTGATGCGACTACTTATTTTTGCATCGCTTTAAGTGAAAGGGCATATAGCTCCTTGTTTCAGTAAAGCCCTGGTGAAGTGGGTGAGTGGCTGAAACCACCGGTTTGCTAAACCGACGTACTCGAAAGGGTACCGCGGGTTCGAATCCCGCCTTCACCGCTATGCCTCCGTGCAAAAACGTCGAAAAGTGTGTAAATCAGCGATTTACACACTTTTTTTGTTTCAATATGTGTCAAAAAAAGGGTCAAAATGGTTACCATTTTTGCCCGTTTTCGCTACCATGCCCTTCTATTACCAGAAATGGTAACGCAGTGTGACCCAAATTAATACATAATGACACTGTAAATCAGTTTTTTGTATCTTGTTTGGCGCCTGTTTTGACGTAGCTTTGTAGAATCTGGTTTGTTACCATTTTATTACCTAACAAAGCTGCCATGAATACCGAAAACACGGCATTTTCGCTGAGCTACTACATTAGCCGCAACAAAGCCAGAAAAAATGGCGAAGTCCCCATTACGCTGAAGATACACCTGCGGGGAGAGGTGGTCACGCTTTCAACCAAGCGACTGGTTAAGCCACAGGACTGGGATACGGATTATGGCTGCGTGCGCGGTCGTACCCAGGAGGCAAAGGTGATGAACGATTACCTGGATTCACTCAGGCTGCATGCTTTCAAAAAGTACAACGAGCTGCTGCTGCTGCACGACCAGGTGACGTCCCAGCTGCTCAAGGATGCCATCCTGGGCATCGACAGTGCCCGGCCTAAGATGTTTGTGGAGGTGTGGGCGGAGCACAACCAGCGCCTCTTTACGCTGATCGGTCAGGAAAACTCCTACACGAACTACCAGAAGCACAATACCTGCAAGAACCACTTTGTGGATTTTCTCAGCCTGCACTACAAGCTTACCGACCTTCCGGTAAAGAAGATGGAGCCGGATCTGGTGGACAGGTTTATGTTTTTCCTGAAGACAGAAAAGAACTGTTCGCACAACACGACCATCAAGTTTTTGCACAAGCTTAAAGGGATCTGCATCATCTGCCAGCGCAATGGCTGGATGCTCAAGGATCCTTTCTTTGGGATCAAGATGGGGCTGAAGGATGTCGACAGGCCTTACCTGACGGAGGGAGAGCTGCAGCGGCTGATTGACTACCATTCTCCCATCGACCGGATGAACAGGGTGCGGGACTTTTTCCTGTTTGCCTGCTTTACCGGTCTTGCCTACTCTGACGTCAAAAAACTGAAGCGCTCGGAGCTGGAGACCAACGGCAGTGAGTACTGGATCCGCACGAAGCGCCAAAAGACGGGTGCTCAGACGAGCGTACCGGTGCTGGAGCCCGCTATGCGCATCATCAAGAAGTACACCCGGCTGGAGCTGCTGAATGCCGACGATCCTGTACTGCCCATCCCCAGCAACCAGAAGATGAATGCTTACCTGAAGGAACTGGCTGATATTTGTGGTATCAGCAAGGTGCTGTCTTTCCACATAGCCCGCCATACCTTTGCCACTACGGTGACGCTTACCAATGGTGTGCCCATCGAGAGTGTGAGCAAGATGCTGGGACACAAAAACCTGCGCAGCACCCAGCACTACGCGCGCATTGTGGACAAAAAGGTAGGCGACGATATGGCCGTGCTGGCCGACAAGCTCTCCTCCAAGCTAAAGTTTCGGGAATAGGTGTCTATGTATATTTCTTTTTCACGCCGGCTCCGCAAGACATTGCAGGAGCCGGCTGCATTTGTGGGTATGTATACATTTTGAAACTGCCTGCACCACCAGTCGCTGCAGCAACTCAACTTGCCTGACTATGGATACAAGAAGATATGAGGAAGAGGAGGAAGTCTTCAGGGTGCGAGCCTACGGCTTCGGCGAGCTCGCCCAGCTTTACCTCCCCCACGTTATGCCCAAGAGCGCCACCAACCGCCTGCGCGTCTGGATTGTGCGCAATGAGCCGCTGCTGCAGTCGCTGGAGGCCTCGGGCTGGCGCCGGTATAGCAAGACGCTGACGCCGCTGCAGGTGCGGTTGATTGTGGGGGCGTTGGGGGAGCCGTAAAAAAAGCAACTAAGGCCTTGTACAAAAGGAAATTAATGTGCTGCGGCGGCTGAGTAATTTGAAGAAATCTTATATTTGGGCTTGTGAAAGAACCAAACGACCAATTATTAACCGGATTCAGTAAACCTTAGAGAAAATTAACTGCTATGCGCCAAGGATTCCTGCTGCTGCTGCTGCTACCGCTGTGGCTGTTTACCACTTCTTCCCGGGAGCATACCGGGACAGCCGGACAGCCGTCTGCAAAACTGCGTACGGGCAAAGATTATGCTCTTTTTTTTGCGGTGGATGACTACAGCAACACGGGGCAGCAATTCAGGAGCCTGACGACTTCCATCAAGGGTGCTTTGGACATCGAGAAGGAGCTGCGGGAGATGTACGGCTTTGAGACATTTGTGTATAAAAATCCGACCAAAGCACAAATAGAAGAAGTAATTGGTCAGTGGCAGCGCAGGACGCAGCCTTTCACCCCCGATGCCCAGCTGTTTGTATTTTTTTCGGGGCACGGGACGTTTCGCGATCTGAACAACAAAGGGTATTTTGTTCCCTACCTGCGGCCGGGCACTAAGGTCGACTTCGAGTCTTACGTCGAACTTACGGACATAGGTTATATGGTAGCCAGAATAGCATGCAACCACACGCTGCTGGCCATTGATGCCTGCTACTCGGGTACAATAGACCAGGAGATAGCATTCATGGGTGAGGAGTATGCCCGTCCCCGACAAGGGCTTGCAGCAGAAAGAGAAAGGGTGATGTCTCTTCAGCTGCGCAACAAGAGCAAACTGCTATTGACTTCGGGCGGCAAGGAGCGCACACCTACGGGAGTAGAAAACTCGCCTTTCAGCAGTGCGATTATTGGCGGGCTGCGCGATGCTTATACCAACCGGGACGGGCTGCTGACGTATGCTGACCTGCTGGCACGCTTGGAGCGCGTCAACCCCCTGCCACATTACGGAAAGCTGCCTGGAGATGAGAATGGCGGATTTGTTTTTGTGTCTACTAGTGTTCCCGACTACAATGTGGTTACACCCCCGCCTCCATCCCTGCCATCTAACTACGAAGAAACGGGTGCCGGCACCTTTGTGCTGGTACAGGGGGGGAGTTTTGATATGGGTTGTACCCCAGAGCAGCAGAATTGTAATGCTGACGAAAAGCCCGTACACCGCGTAACCCTCAACAGTTACTACATTGGACAGTATGAGGTGACAGTTCAGGAGTTCAGGGCATTTATTGATGCCAGCGGTTATGTGACGGATGCGGAAAAGGATGGAGGCAGTTATTTTTGGACAGGGAGTGCATGGGAAAAAAGGGCGGGAACAAACTGGCGGCATGACGCACAGGGTGTGTTGCGACCTGCGTCGGAAAATCGGCATCCGGTCATACACGTGAGCTGGAATGATGCGGTTGAATATTGTAAATGGTTAAGCAGGAGAACCGGAAGAAGCTATCGTCTTCCAACGGAGGCGGAGTGGGAGTTTGCTGCGCGGGGAGGGAGTAGAAGCCGTGGGTATCAGTATGCGGGGAGTAATAATCTAGGAGATGTTGGCTGGTACTGGGACAATGCAGGTCGAAAAACGCAGGCTGTAGGACAAAAAACGCCCAATGAGTTGGGGCTATATGATATGAGCGGCAATGTATGGGAATGGTGTCAGGATTGGTATGGAGATTATTCATCCTCTGTACAGACCAATCCTACAGGGCCTTCAACCGGCTTTCGCCGCGTCCTTCGCGGCGGCACGTGGTTCGATGATCCGCAGTTTTGTCGCGTTGCCTATCGCCTCGGTAACATTCCTGACAGTCGCGGTGTCAATCTTGGCTTTCGCCTTGCCAGGACCCCTTAGTTTCATACCCTTTTACCCTTTTACCCTTTTACCTTCTTAATAAATGAAGCCCCAAAAACGCGCTTCCAAATAAGGTTCACGACCCGCGGGGGATGCGCTGTGCGCATCCCCCGCGGTATTTTAGGCCATGTACGGCCATTTTCCTCCCTTTCCCACCTACATCACTGCTGCTGCGCTGCGCCAGCGGCGCAGCAGCGCTTCCTTCTTTTTGATTTTTCGAAGAAAAATCAAAAAGCCCCTCTTTTTCCTATATGTACGAAAAAATTCCCCCCGGGCGCCAGATATATCCCCGGATATATATATCGAAGCACTCGCCTATATATACGAAAGTGATTTCCTATATATACGAAACAGCCTCCGTATATATAGGAAAATGCGTCTCCTATATATACGAAAAAGGCAGAACAGGCAGTTACTGACATAGTGTCGGGTACTGTATTTCAGCAGAGACGGGGCTGTCAAGAGAAAGTGCGGGGGAAAAACCATACCGGAGCAGACTGCTTCAAAATTTTGCAGTCGGGCAGCTTGTGGTCCTGAAAAAAATATGTATACTTGCAATCGGCTTGGTAGTAGTTTGAAAAGGGAAAATGCAGAGCCACAAGAAAATAGTGCGGGACTGACCATCACAGGATGGTAAGCAGAAAGGATAGAAGTTAAAGCAAAAAATACATACATCTACAGATTGGCAGGACTTGCGCCTGTGAGCGGCAGGAAATCGTAAGTTTACCGTTGGTCACCAAAACCATTTCGCAAGTATGAGCACAAAACTCCTTTTGAAGCCATTGATGGCGTGCATCTTTGCATTGCTGCCTTTCATGCTTTTTTCCCAGACAGAAGACCTCACACAGGACGAAGCCTTTTTCAAGGAACGCGCCCAGCTTTATCAGCGCTGGCTCGACCATGCCGGCTTTGGTACCGTTTTGAAAGTACAGGAAGTGACGGTGAAGCCGGCGCGGGTTTCGCTCTACCTGGCTTTCCATGCAACCGACCTCGATACCATCAATGCGGCCTGGACATCGCTCAAGGAGAGTTATGAGCGCAAGGGCTTTGTGACGCTCGAACAGGAGCTGTTCTATAAAATGATTAACCTGCTGGATGTTCCCCAGACGATGGGTGATGTGCAAATCTACGATACTTACGATCTGGCACTACCGGTGCTGTTTTTCCGGGGGATAGCCTTCAAGGACGGAAGTGTCAAGGTGGACAGCTCGGGTGACAGATCAAAAATCAGGGACATAGCCTTTCGGCCGGCAGACTTCAGGAACATGAAATCGCTGCAACTGCAGGAATTTCAGCAGCGATTTGACAGGGGGGTGGTGTACGACAAAATCATAGCGTGTGCCCGTCTGCGCTTTGAGGTCAAGAGGTGTGAGGATCGCAATCCCCGCGTTGTGGTGCTGGAAAATGGCGAAGTATTGCGATTTGAAGTTACAGACCTGTGCCGTGAAGTGCTCATTGATGAGGCGAATCCGACGCTCTGTCAGCTGTTGCAGGGGGTAGGCTATCCATGCAACTGGGTGAAAAGAGAGTTGCTGATATTCACCATCAAGTACCAGACCACCGCTGACGGATTTCAGCTGAAGATTGAGCTGGATGGCAGGTATGGTAGTGGCATGTACAGCAATGTGCGCAGGGGCGGCTACATGAATATGGAGATCGATTTTGATGAATACCTGGAGCGTTATGCAAATATTTTCAGAGAATACCTTAGAACTTGTATACGGTAATCACCAATCACTATGAAAGAAAGTAAGCAAGCACTGATGACCCGGCTGAAAGCGGGTCTCATAGCAGAAACGTTGGACGGATTGCAGACAGCAGCGCAGCAATCGGGGCAGCACCACCTACAGGGTGAGATAGTCGGCCTGAGGGCACGGCTGCTTCACCTGGGCGAGCAACAGGCCGGGGGTGATCGAGTCCCCGACGAGCTCGTGCGTGAACAGGAAGAAATCAGCCAGGCAGTCGGTATGTTGATTGAGCGGCTCGCTCCGGGAGTAGGGGTTGCCTCTGTCACGCCGCCGGTCAGTGGGATTACGGAAGACAAATTCAAAGAGCACGTACTATACATGTTGCTTGCCGCCAAGCTGATTGTCCTGCTGTTTATCTACACTACCTGGCAGTCCGGTGGCTGGACGAATGCCGACTTCATCACGGTTCTTTCCATCATACTGCCTGTATTTGCCACCTACCTTACCCTGATCCTGAAAGAGATCATCAACAAGCGGCATGTGGATGCGCCGGCAGACCAGCGCATCGTGAAGCGTAGTTTCCGGATTACGACCTACTGGATTATGGGATTGTACTTTGTAGCAATCATACAAGTGCTGTCGATGCGGGTACAAGGCGTACTGGATACAAAAGACATGGGTCAGCTGAGCGGACTGCTGGCGTTGATTGAGAGTGCCATGGGGGTCTATGTAGGTCAGATCATTTTCGCGTTGTTTAAAAAAGAGGATCAATGAGAGGCAGTCAAAAATATTTAATTCTAATCTTCAGCCTTTGGCTGTGTTCAGCCGGCTCGCTTACGCCTGTACATGAAAGCCCGAAACCTGCAGATTTTACCCGGATAGGTAAAGACTACGCCCTGTTTTTTGCGGTGGATGACTACAGCAATGCCTCACCAACATTTACCAACCTGAGAAACCCCATCAAAGATGCTACTGAGATTGCATGGGAGCTGGAGAAAATGTACGGTTTTGAAACCCACATTTATAGAAATCCGAGCAAGAGCGATATCATCCGGGAGCTGACGCAATGGCGGCAAAAAGCGCAGCAATTTCAAGAGGATGCGCAACTGTTTGTCTTTTTCTCCGGGCATGGGACATTTTGGGATTTCAACCTTAAGGGCTATTTCGTACCCTTTCTGCCTTCGGGCACCAGGGCTGCGTATGAGTCCTACATTGATCTGACGGACATAGGCAACAGCGTAGCAGGATTTCCATGCAATCATATACTACTGGCCATAGATGCCTGTTATGCGGGTACGATAGACCAGGCAATCGCATTCAGGGACGGCGATTATGCCCGCCCCGGCGCGAGCTCTGCTGTCGAGAAGCAAAGGATTGTATCCACCCAGCTCCTCCACAAGAGTCGGTTGCTGCTCACCTCCGGGGGTAAAGTACGTACTCCCGACGGAGTGAATAACTCTCCGTTCAGCGGCGCAATTATCGGTGCCCTCCGCGATGCATACACCCGCGGTGACGGTCTGCTGATGTACTCAGATTTGCTGGCGCGTTTGAAGCGGGTTAATCCCTTGCCGCACGAGGGCGTATTACCAGGACATGCAAGCGGTGGATTTGTTTTTGTTGCAAATACTGCGCCTAATCCTCAGGTAAGTTCGCCCGTCACGCCTTCCCCGGCGGCACCAATTCCTGCCAAAACTGAGCCTGTCGCGAGCAGCCCGGCCACCTACACCGATGCCAGCGCCGGCACTTTTGTGCTGGTGCAGGGGGGGAGTTTTGATATGGGCTGCACCTCCGAGCAGCAGAATTGCGGTAGCGATGAAAAGCCCGTACGCCGCGTAACCCTCAACAGTTACTACATCGGACAGTATGAGGTGACGCAGGCGCAGTGGAGCGCTGTGATGGGGAGTAATCCTTCGAACTTCTCGGGTTGTGATCAGTGCCCTGTGGAGCAGGTTAGCTGGGAGGATGTACAGGAGTACTTGCGGCGGCTGAATGCCCGCACAGGTCAGAACTACCGTCTGCCGACGGAGGCGGAGTGGGAGTTTGCTGCGCGGGGTGGGAGTAGAAGTAGGGGGTATCAGTACGCGGGGAGCAACAACATTGCAGATGTTGCCTGGTATAGTAGCAATTCTGGCGGTAAAACGCGTCCGGTAGGTCAAAAATCGCCCAACGAGTTAGGGCTGTATGATATGAGCGGTAATGTATGGGAGTGGTGCCAGGATTGGTATGGAGACTATTCGTCTTCAGCGCAGACTAATCCTACAGGGCCTTCAACCGGCTCCCTCCGCGTCTATCGCGGCGGCTCGTGGGGCCTCGTTCCGCAGTATTGTCGCGTTGCCTATCGCAGCGTCGACGGCCCTGGCCGTCGCGACATCAATCTTGGCTTTCGCCTGGCCAGGACCCCTTAGTTTTTATCCTTTTTACCTTTTTACCTTCTTAAAAAAATGAAGCCCCCAAAAAAGGGGCTTCCAAACAAGTTTCACGACCCGCGGGGGATGCGCACAGCGCGTCCCCCGCGGCATTTTAGGCCATGTACGGCAGTTTTCCACCCTTTCCCACCTATATCACTGCTGCTGCGCCGCGCCAGCGGCGCAGCAGCACATCCTCTTTTTTGATTTTTCGAAGAAAAATCAAAAAGCCCCCTTTTTCCTATATATACGAAAAAATTCCCCCCGGGCGCCGGATATATCCCCGGATATATATATCGAAGCACTCGCCTATATATACGAAAGTGGTTTCCTATATATACGAAACAGCCTCCGTATATATAGGAAAATACCCTTTCAATACATACCAACATCCTCAAACCCCCTCCAATCCCCCCGAACATCCCCGAACATCCTCGCTGGCCTCCCGGCCACCCGTATCCTTGCAATAACAAAAGCGAACACGAACGATGTCCCGACTACCGGATCATGACCAGAGCCTGCTGCTGCTGACGACTGCTGGCGGCCTGCTGGGCGGCCTTGGCCGCGCAATCAACCACCAGCTGCAACAGCCGCTGGTGGCGGGGGCGATCAGCTGGGGCGGGATTGTCGATGTGGCGTTTTATGCGCTCATCAGCGGGAGTGTTGGCTATGGGGTGAAATTTGGCTGGGATATGCTGGCAGAACGAATCAGGAAAGGGCGATGAAGGATGTACTAACGCTGGGGATAATCGGGGGGCTGCTGTTTTTCGGATTCCGGCTGTTTTCGGCCAAGCGGCTGGGGGATAAGTCGGTGGTGCGTACGGTGCGACCGCGCATCCACAAGATCAATGCAAACGGGCTGTATTTGCGCATGGAGCTGGAGGTTGACAATCCTACGAATGTGCAGGTGACGGTGACCAAGCCGGTGATCCACCTGTATACGAAGGGGCAGCTGCTGGCATCGACTACGCCGGGCAGCAAGGTGTATACGATTGAGCCGATGGCGACGACGCAGCTGGACTCGGTGGAGTTTCACCTGCCACTGCTTGAGCTTGGGCGCTACCTGGGCACACTGCCGGGCCGCATCAAGGAGCTGATAGAGATTCGCCGGCGCGAGGGGAGCCTCGATCTGAAGGTGCTGGGCATACCGATGGAGTACAGCTACTCGATCTATGTCAATGACCTGCGGTTTGAGTCGGGCCGCCTGACGCTGGTGTGATGCGCGGGGCTGCTGCTGCGGTGGTGTCGGGCTACCGGCCAATCCGCGCGGGGGATGCGTACGATAAGTACATACCGGCGCCGGAAGTGCGCGACCGGGTGATCATCGAGGACGGTGCGGTGGAGGATACGGTCGAACTGATGCGGCAGGTGGTGTGGAAGTACCTGGGGGACACGCGGCGGCTGGCGCCGGTGCTGCGGGGGAATAGCCTCCGGCAGACGTGCAGCCGGCTGTGGGACTTTTTGTACCACCACATCCAGTACCGGCAGGATGAGCGGGGGCTTGAGCAGCTGCGGCGGCCGGCGCGCTCGTGGGCAGACCGGCGCAGCGGGATCGACTGCGACTGTTTTTCGATCTTCTGCAGCTCGGTGCTGACCAACCTGGGCATTGCACACAGTTTTCGGATCGTGAAGTACGGCGGGCCCAACTACCAGCATGTGTATGTGGTGGTGCCTGCTGAGGATGGAGAAGAGCTGATCATCGACGCGGTGCTGTCGCGCTTTGACTACGAGAAAGCATATACGCAAAAGAAGGACTTTGCCATGAGTTTAACAGGTATCGACGTGGCTGTGCTGAGCGGGCATGAACAGAGGGGAGGTAGCGAGCTGTGGGGCAGTCTGCCGGGGGGACAGACGGGCACAGAGGATATGTACCGCTACCTGGTGGCCACGCGTCAGGCAGCTGCGTCGCAACCTGCGGTGACGGGCGCCTACGGAGCATCGTTTGTGGCAATGCTGGACTATGCGCTGCGCTACTGGGATACGCCGCAGCGGGATGAGGCGCTGGCAGTGCTTGCCCGCAACGAGGAGGCGCTCAATGCGCAGCTGTCGGGGCTGGGGAGCACGAAGCAGACGTTTTTCCAGAAGCTGGGTGATCTTGTCAAAAAGGCGGGCAGCGGGGTGGCCTCTGCGGCCAAAAGTGTGGCGCAGGTGGTGGTGAAAGTCAATCCGGTGTCGGTGGTTGCGCGCCAGGGGTTTCTGGCGGCGCTGCGGCTAAACCTGCGGCGGATGTCGTCGCGGCTGAAGTGGGGCTATGCGAGCCAGGCGGAGGCGGCGGCCAAAGGGGTGAGTGCTGCGGACTGGCAGAAGGCGCGTACGGCGCTGACGCGCATAGAGGTGCTGTTTGCGGATAAGCTGCAGGGCAAGCGGGAGAATCTCCGGGAGGCGATCCTGGGGGGTAAGGCCGGCGGACTGAGCGGCGAAGACGGGCTTGGAGAGCCGGTGACGATGGCGGCAGCGATAGCTGCTGCGGCGCCGCTGATTGCGGCTGCGCTGAAGATACTACAGGAGGCCGGTCTCATGCAGGCCGGCGAGCGAACAGATACGACGGACCTGGTGGCGGAGGCCGAACAGGCCGCAAAGAGTGGTGCTGAGCTGCCGCAATATGCACCTGCCGACCCCGTAAGGCCGGCATTATTACCAACGACAACACAACAACAGACTATGCTACCGGCAACAGGCACAGAGGGTAGTCCCGGGGGGATAACGGGCATGATCAGGAACAATCCGGTGCTGGCGCTCGCGGGCGCGGGTGCTGTGGCCTATGCGGCCTACGCGCTGCTTTCACCGAAGAAGGGGGGCAGGAAAAAAGGCCGTGGCGGCGGCCTTGCGGGCACGGGCGGCCGACGCCGGCCTGCGGGGGGTCGCAGCAGGAGCAGTGCGGCTGCGGGCCGCACGGGCAGGCGCCGCGCGGGCAGCAAAGGCCGCGGGGTGCAGCGATTATTTCTAAAATAGCCAATGATTTTGCATGAAAAAGAAGACAGGAAACAGGGGCGCGATGATGGTTGAGCTGAAGACGCTGGCGCTGATCAGTGGTGGTCTGCTGCTGGGGAATATGGGCGGCAAGGCAATCGATAAGCTGCTGAAGGTGGAGAGCGGTGGCAGTGGTATGCAGCTGAAAAAGCTTGCGCGGCCGCTGCTGTTGCTGGGCACGGGTGTTGCGGGGGCGATGCGCATGAAGGACGGCAACCTGCGGCTGCTGTCGGCGGGCGTGGGTGCGTCGGGACTGCTGGGCACGGTGGAGGCGCTGACGGGCAAAGACCTGCTGTCGGGGGCGTCGGGGGATTATGCGGGTGTGTACCGGGATCCGATGAGCCGACCGATGAGCCGACCGCTGCCGCGTTTTGAGCCGGATCTTCCGCTGCTGGGCAGCGGGCTGTCGGCGGGTGGCGGCGGCGGCCAGGGGAGCCTTTCGGCGGTGTACAGCGAGACGCCGGATGTGGCCTTTGAGATGATCTGATGAGCGGGGGTCATCGGTCGGGGGTAGAAATTGAATCAGCAAACAAGGAGAACAAGACATGACGACACTGGGAGAACTGGTCAGCAGTGAGTTTAATCTGCTGGGATCGGTGGGCGCCGATCAGATGCAGCTGATCTATGAGAATGCGCCGGAGGAGGAAAAGCGAATGTTTCTGCGCTCGGTGCAGCAGACGTTGCGCCAGCGCAGCAGCAGCGGCGGCAAGGGCTCGCGCGGCGAGCTGGAGAAGCGTCTTCACATGCTGCCGGCCGACATACTGGTGGGGCTGGGGCGGCAGCAGCTGCAGGCGGTGGATGCGGCGTTTTATGTGGTCAAAAATATCTCTGGCAGCAAGGTGCAGCGCATCCTGAAGGATGATGACACCAAGGTGGTGGGGATATCGAACCTGTCGAGCGCGAAGCTGGAGAAGGGGAATCATTTTCTGCTGTACGGGATCAGTCTGCTGGCGGGTGTTGCCGGTCAGGGGGAGAGTGCAGGCAGTGTGAATTTTGCGGTGATCCCTGACTACCTGCGCAACGGGGAGTTTGAGTTCATGGCCAACAGTACGAGCCTGATCCCGAATGCGTCCTGCGAGGTGTTCAATACGACGGGGCAGACGATCCCGACGGGTTTTTATGAGCTGCACAATCCGAAACTGGTGCGGGACCAGCAGGCGATGGAGTTCAACCTGGAGTGGGCGACGAACGCGCCGGAGAATACCTACATCAAGGCGATTTTGCACGGGACGATGATTACGAAGGCATAAGGGGATCGCCATGCAGGCACAACCTGTCCTGACGGGGCATACTAAGCTGCCATGGACGATGATTACGAAGGTGTAAAGGCAGCCGTGGTGCCATACGGGCACGCCAGGCTGCGGGTGACGATGATTACAAAAGCCAAAAGGGCAGACGGTATGCCATGCACACCGCAGCCCTCACAGGCACACCAAGCAAGAGCCATGAAGAACCACAAATATCAGCATCACCGGCTGACGATACAGTCAGCGGGCAGCTCGGAGCGCTATACGGGAGAGACGGACAAGGCCTACGGCTACGTCCGGGGGATATTCGTACTGCTGCCCGAGCCGCTGCTGGCGGTGGGCAGCAGCCTGCAGCTGCGGGTGGGGGGTCGCGAGCTGTTCGATGAGCTGCACGATGTGCGGCTGCTGACCTGCTCGCAGCATGTGTCTCCCAACCAACGGTTTTTCCTGTTTCCGGAGCGGATCGAGGCGGGGGGTGCATCGCTGGAGATGAAGTACCGCGACGGGGGGCAGCCGGGGGGCGTGTATCCCTACGATGTGAAGGTGTATCTGTGGCTGAGCAATGATGCTGCGGGGGATGCGCAGGTATAACCACCGCATCGCCGTAGATCGTGCGGGCCAGGTGGTACCGCTGGATGTGTGGCTGCCGGCGGGGGTTGTCCGCTGCCGGGGGCTGCAGGTGATGCTGGTGGGAGTTGCCGGAACGCATCGCGACTTTGTGCCGGTGGCGGGAGAGTACTCGCTGGAGTTTGGGGGCAAGCAGAGCCATCCGGTGAATTTTCACCTGAGCTATGTGTCGCCACAGGCGGTGAGCGAGGAACTGGACTATGACCGGGGCATGCTGCCGCTGTGGGAGGAGGTGACCGACCACCGGCTGGTGACGGGCTACTACCTGGACACGGGCGCGTGGGAAGAAGCGGCCTTTGTGCCGTATGAGGTGGTGTTCACTTTTCATCTGGAGGAGCAGACACTGTGAACGAGTGTTAGGCCAAGGAGCTTGCTGTAAGTTCACTATTTATCCGGAGGAGCAGACATAACACATACAGCTTCGGGCTTTGAGAAGCGCAGCTTTCATATTGAAGAGCAGACATGACAACAGCAACCGTATCGGTGGACATATTCGGCTACGTGCGCGGCCTGCTGGCAAGCCGGGGAATCACGGATTACTACCTGGATGTGTACCGCTGGGTAATCCCTGCGGGACGCAGGCACTACAACACGGGCGGCGAGCGGGCACTCTACTACCTGCTTCCGCAGCCGCTGCCGGCGGGTGCGGTGCTGATCAGCGATACCTGGGCGCTGCGCGTGGGGGCACAGTGGTCTTCGGCGGGCATGGGACAGATACAAGAGTTTTCCGGCCAGCTGAGCCTGCGGCTGCCGGCGGGGGCGACGGTTGAGGAACTGACGTTTTTGCGGGTGCGGGAGCGAGGACAAAAACAGGAGGCAAAGGCATGATGACAGAGATGAGGGAGCAGAACCGGCGGCGGATCAAGCGGCTGGTGGAGGCCTGCACGAAGGCGATACGGGCACAGCAGATGCAGGGGCATGAGAGCATCCTGTTTTCGGCCCTGCTGTCGCGCAGGTCGAAAAAGCTGAACAGCATTGAGCGTGCGGCGGTGGACAATGCGTCGCGGCTGCTGCGGGATTACATCAACAGTGAGGATCCGGACAAGGTGCGGGTGGAGCTTCGCGGGGAGCGCGACGAGCTGCTGTGGAGCAAGACTTTCAGTCTGGAGGTGGACGACGGTCCTGTGGAGACGGGGGTTCCCTCGGGGGCGGTGTTCCAGGGGCTTGGGGAGGCAGAGCTGGGGGAACTGGTGAATGCCAAGATACAGGAGATGCGGCGGCAGGATGAACTGCGCGACCTGCGGGTGCAGCGCGACCAGCTGGAGCAGGAGAATGAGCAGCTTCGGCGACAGCTCGATGAGGCTGAGGAGTCGCTGGAGGCGAAGAAGAGCATAGAGTACTACTCGGGCATCATCGGCATAGCACTGCCGGGGCTTGCGCGCATGCTGAGCGGCTCACCGCTGGGCAGCACGCTGGGGATGCTGGCGGGCATGGGAGCGGACGCTGGTGCACAGCAGTCGGGCGGCGATGAGTCGTCGCTGATGATTGAGGAGATCGGGCAGTTTACGCGCAGCCTCGATCACCAGCAGCTGGCGAAGCTGTACATGGTGATTGTTGAGCTGAGCAACAATCGTGAACTGATCGGGAGCGTGCTGTCGTACATCACGGGTCTTGATCACAAGCATGCGAAGGGATGAAACACGATGTAACGGTTAAGATCACGGCGGGCACGCAGCGGGATGCTGAGGAGATCGCCCGCGCTGTTGAGGAGCTGAGCGGTCTGTTTTCGGCGACGGAGTGGAAGGCGATCAGTGCGAAGCTGCGCAACATAGTAATCAGGCAGCAGATCCGGGCGATGATACGCACGTAGGCGGGTGCTGCCCGGGATAGCAAAATCAAACACGGACGATGCTTTGATACGCACGTAGACGGGTGCTGCCCAGGATAGCAAAACCAAACGAGGACGATGCTTTTTGGCGGCACAGGCTACCAGGAAGTGAGGCAACGAAAGCAAAAACGAGGAGAACCAGGTGGAAAAGACAGGCATAAATCAGCAGCAGGCGCTCCGGGGGATACTGATCGCGGGGGGTCTGTACCTGGGCTACCGGGTGGGGAGCAGCATTGTGGAGGATCTTCGGGCACGGCATACGGCGCTGCAGGCCGACAACTCGCCCTCGGTGCAGCAGGCACTGGCACTGCGCTCGGCGATGAATCCGAGCGGGATGAGCTGGCTGATGTGGGCTGACGGTACGGATGAGGCGGCGATCCGGCAGCTGGCGGGGCAGATCAGAAACCTCGATGAGGTGATTACTGCTTACCGCTCGCTCTACCGCAGCGAGCTGCTGGAGGATCTGCAGGGGGAGCTTTCGAATGAACAATTTCAGTCATTTCTGACCACGGTATCGAACAACCGGATCAATGCGAATCCGGGGAATTCGACGGCGGGCCAGGGGGCATATACGAGCCCTGGCCGGCTGGTGGTGGCCAAAAAAACGGTCTATGTGCGTACTTCACCCGATGCGAGCAATCATGGTGCGTGGTATGAGGTGCTTAGCGAGCGCAATATTTTCCGCACGGCGAAGGCGGGGGATTTCATTGGCTATGCGACGGGTCGGCAGCATTATGATTCGACGAACGGGGTAAAGTTTATGGAGGTGGCCTTTCGGGTGTCACCGGGGGCTGCGGTGTCGACGCTTCCGGCAGAGTACCGGCGGCTGTCGGGTCGCTCGCAGATCCTGTGGGTGAGTGCTTCGAGCAATTACACGGAGCAGTTTGCGACGGCGGCGGCCATGGAGGCACGCTGGCCGCAGACGCGGGGGGTGACGACGCAACTACAGCCGCTGCCGGGGCTTGGCGGACTGAATGCACAGAACACACAGAACGCGCAGAATGCACTGAACGGTGCTGCCGGCAGCCGCGTGGTGACGCTGCGGCCGACAGCGGTGATGGATGAGCACTTCCGGGTGCTGACCGAGGCGGAGGCTGGTGTGCTGATGGGCTGCGCGGTGATGAGTCTGAGCGGCCGCGGGATAGACTACACGCTGGTGCGCACGGCTGAGGGGCATGAAAGGTGGGTGAAGACAGAAGACACAAAGCTGGTGTGAGGGGATAAAAACAAGACAATGGACACGAAAGAGCAGTATGTACTGGCGCACTATGGCCATGCACAAAAAGCGGGTGCGCGCTACAACATGAATCCGGTGGCGATCCTTGCACAGGGGGCGCTGGAGAGCGCCTGGGGGCAGAGCCACGGAGCGAAGGTGAGGCGCAACCACTTCGGAATAACGGCGGCGGGCAGCCCGAATGAGTTTTGGGACGGCTCGTACACGGTGGGCAACAACCAGTATGCGCTCAAGTTTCGGGTGTACCGGACAGTGCAGGACAGCTTCTATGATTTTGCGCGGCTGATCTCGTCGCGCTACCGGCAGTCGCACGCGCTGAGTCGCAACATAGAGGCGTATGCGGCCTCAATCGCGGGCAGTCCCTACATCAGCGAAAGCAACGGAGACAACCGCGACCGCTACCGGCTCAACATCATCTATGCTGCGCGGCGCATCGATGAGATTCTGAAAAAAAAAGGGATGAAGTAGGCCCGGTATCGGCGGCCGGTGGTGCAGGACTTGGGGTGCTGCTGCTGTCGGCCGTGGTGGCCTACTACATCGTAAAGAGGTAAAGGGATGGCATTTACACTGAGGGATGTGCGCACGGGGACGGTGCGCAGCTTTACGACGCGGGAGATCCTGTCGCTGCTGGGCGACAGCATCAATGACGAGATCCTGATCGGCCAGCAGCGCTACCGGATATCGTCCTGCGAGGAGACGGGCGGCGGCGGCGGTGAGCCGAACTACTACCAGATCGACTGGCAGAAGTTTCAGCTGCCGGTGCAGCAGGGCAACCAGACGCTGTTTGTGCTGCCGCACGAGATCACGGATGCGGAGTCGGTGTTTCTGACGGTCAACAATGTGCTGTACGAGCACGGGGAGAACCGGGATTTTCACCTGGGCGGCGGCCGGGAGCTGTACTGGCATGGGGGCTTCACGCTGGATACGAACGACCGGCTGGTGGTGCGCTATCCGCTGCTGGTGGTGAATCAGTAAGGGGCATTGCGCTGCAGGCCGCTGCGGCAGCTTTTTTCAGGTAAAAAGCGCCGCAGGAACAAGCCAGGAGCGGCAGCTTTTTTGACGTAAAAAGCGCCGCAGGCACAGGCCGCTGCGGCAGCATTTTCAGGTAAAAAGCGCCGCAGGCACAAGCCAAAGGCGGCAGCCTTTTTCCCCAAAGAAAAAGCGCCGCAGGTAAAAAGCATAAGTAAACCAATTTCAATAAGCAAGGATGAGCGAATTTATCAGGATTAAACAGGTGGAAGGCCTGAGCGTGGCGCTGAATGACAAGGCAGCAAACGCGGATGTACTCAAAAAGTCGAACAACCTGAGCGACGTCACAGCCTCGACGGCGCGGACGAACTTGGATGTATTCTCAAAAGGTGAGGTGAATGCGCTGGTGGCGGGTGTTGACAACGCGCACAGCGT
Source organism: uncultured Saprospiraceae bacterium (assembly GCA_964441755.1). GTDB lineage: Bacteria > Bacteroidota > Bacteroidia > Chitinophagales > Saprospiraceae > JAUMBM01. The sequence continues at coordinate 46,930 of CAYTVG010000010.1, read as the reverse complement.
GGGGACGATCGCCCAGCGGGATGCACTGACGGGGCTGAAGGTGACCGACCGAGTGTTTGTGAGCGACGACGGCGACGGCAAGTGGGCGCTGTACATTGTGACGGCGGTGACCACAGGCACGGGCGCGACCTCGACTTTTGAGAAGATCTCGGACAAGGACCTGCTGAACAATGCGCTGAGTGCTGCGGGCATCAAGGCCGCCTACGAGAGCAATTCGAACACGAATGCGTACACGGATGCCGAAAAGGCGAAGGTGGGGCATCTGACGGTGACGCAGGCGGTGAACCTGGACACGATGGAGTCGACACTTGTGACGACGACCACGACGGCCAACACGGCGCTGACGACGGCCAACCAGGGTGTTACGGCGGCGGCAGCAGCGGCTGCTACGGCCGAGGATGCGATGATCGAGGTGTACAACCTGCAGTCGAGCAAGGAGGATCTGTTTACGCACGCGGTGCAGACCTTTACCAACCTGACGGGGGCTGCCAACACATCGATTACGGTGACGGTGCAGAACAACATTGCCAGCGGCTTTACGCCGGAGGTGTACTTCAACGGAGTGCGGGTGAAGACGGTGACGTTTACGCCGGGGACGAAGAATGTGAGTTTTCAGGTTCCCTACCTCACGGAGACGACGGATGACGTGATGGTGAGCTACAACTGGCGGTAATGAGCAACATCAAGGCTAAGCAGGTAGAGGGTGCCCTTGATACGAACTCGACCCAGGACGTCACCGGTGCGAAGCGTTTTGCGGCGCCGGTGACGGTCCTGGGTACGTCGGCCAATCACATTGTGCTGAGCAACGGGTTTATCTACTTCGTACAGAATGCGTCACTGCTGAACCAGGAGGGCAACAGCCGGGTGTGGGTGGCGGGCGGCGTGGTGAAGACGGAGACCTACCTGCGGGGGCAATGGCAGAGCGTGGCGTGATGAACAGCCGTACGCGGCTGAAGCTGACGCTGGGCGCGACGGTGTTTCTGGTGGTGACCACCTTTGTGTCAATCGCCCGGGGGATGGAGGGGGTAGCGACCACCTGCGTGGCCGGGGTGATGACGATACTGTCGACTTACATCTGGGCGGAGACGCGGCGGCCTAGCCGGGGGTGGCGGCCGGGAGGGGATTTGTATGGCGATTACCAGACTGGCGATTATCAGGCCGGGGACTACCAGACAGGCGATTATCACACAGGCAATTACCAGGCTGATGAATATCGGACTGGCTCTGGCTATACAGATGGCGATTCTGTGGACGATTACCGGCCAAATGATTACCGGGCTGGCGATTACCAGCTTGGCGATTACCTGACCGGGAATCACCAAGCTGGCGACTACCATACCGGCGACAACCATACCAACGCTTTCCCACCAGACCACCCCTACACGCAACACAGCACGAACGAACCAGGCGGCAAAGGCCGCCAAAACCGACGAGATGTACAGGACGATTACGGCTAAGCTGCTGCCATGGCTGCTGAGGAAGCTCAATCCCGGCGGCGGGACACTGCTCAAAAAGCTCAAACCCGCCGGCTGGCTGCTACTGCTGCTGCTAACACTTGCCGGCAGCTGGCTCGGCCTTCAGCGGCTGAGCCTCCGCTGGCAGGAGGAGACAGCGCGCAGCGCAACCCTGCTGTACAGCCTGCGCACAGCACAGCTGCAGCGGGATTCACTGGCAGCACAAAACGAGCTGCTGGTACTCTCACGGGCACAGGCGACAGCCCTGCTGCCCGCCCTGGAGGCGGACATCCGCCGGCTGGGGGTGCGGCTGTCGTGGGTGCAGCAGTATACGGCGGCAGGCATGGCGGTGCAGCAGCAGCTGCAGCTACCACTGCGGGATACGGTGATCTACGACTCGGTGCGCTACGATACGGTGGCAGTGCGGGTATTCTGCTATGCGGATGACTACCTGCAGCTGTGGGGGATGGCAACAGACAGCCTGCAGCGGCTTGATTTCAGCTACCGGGACACGCTCATACAGGTGGTGTACCGGGGCGAGCGGCGGCGGCCATGGCTGTGGATACTGTCGCGGCGACGGCTGGAGCAGCGGCTCCGGCTGAAGAACGGCCGTGCGGAACTGGACTATGCACAGACGATCAAAATAGAGAAGCGATGAAAGGACTACACATAGCGCTGCTGGCAGGGGCTGCCGCTTTTTTGCTGCTGACGCGCAGCGAGCGGGATCCTACGCAGCTGGCGCCGGGGCGATCGGTGAAACTGAACCGACAACTTACTTTTCAGCGGTCATGGAACTGAATGTTGCGCTGCCGATGACGACGGCGGCCTACTATCCTGCAAGCCAGGCGGGCATGGTGCGGCAGCGGATCACGGAGATCCGACAGCAGTACAGCCGGCTGATCGAGCAGTCGGCAGCACTGACACGGGTGCCTGCGGGGCTGATTGCGGGACTGGTCTTTGTGGAGAGCAACGGCCGGGCGACGGCAGTGTCTTCGGCAGGGGCAGTGGGGCTGATGCAGCTCAAACCGCAGTCGGCCAATGATGCGATCTTTCTGGAAAACCGCATGGAGCGGCTCACGGAGGCGGAGCGGGAGATCATCATCCGCTACCTGGGTACACGCGCGGAGGGGATCTTTCGCATGAAGTACCTGGGGCACAAGCTGCCGCAAAACAACCAGAGCGGCAATGTGGTGACGCGGGAGGATCTGCTCAAACCGGAGTTTAACCTGCTGGTGGGCTCGATGCTGCTGGGGCTGCTGATCGACCAGCATACGGAGGGGGGCGTGCTGCGGCTCGACAAGGCGGTGGTGCGCTACAACCAGGGCTACTTCTACAAGCCGCAGGGGGATACGATCGCGCAGACGCTGGACAGTGCGCGGCTGCGGAGTGCAGAGGCGTACAATTATATTCTGAAGATGGTGGGCAGAAACGGGGCGCTGGAGGTGCAGTTGTAGGGTTTTGCGGCCTTTGGCCACAAAACCGAACCATAAGGCTGCTGCATTTTTACAAAAAATGCGACAGCCCTGATACTAGTGATGAGGTGCAATGAACACATACGAACAAAACCGCCGGATCGAAGCCTTCATCCGGCGCAAGGACGCTGCGGGGGAGGGCTATGATGCTGCCGACAAGGCATTTATCATGCAGTACGAGGGCAGCGGCGGACAGGGGAGCAAGGGGGCGAGCGGTGAGGGGGTGCTGTACGAGTTCTACACACCGGACTGGCTGTGTGTGCTGATGTGGGAACTTGCGCGGCACTATGGCTACCGGGAGGGAACGGTGCTGGAGCCGTCGCTGGCCACAGGCCGGCTGCTGCAGCATGCGCCGAGGGAGAGCGACTGCTACGGCTTTGAGATCAATCCGGTCTCAGCGCGCATAGCGCAGATCATGAGCCCGCAGGCGCACATCTATCCGCACTACTTTGAGACGGCCTTCATGGAGCCGCCGCGCTTCACCAGCCGGCTGCGGCGGGGGGTAACCTGGCTTACGGGCTACCCGTTTAGCCTGGTGATCGGCAATCCGCCCTACGGCCGGCATGTCAACCGCTACTCGAGCTACTTCGGGCGGCCGCCGCTGCGGCAGATGGAGCTTTTTTTCCTCTACTACGGCCTGGAGCTGCTCAGACCCGGGGGGCTGCTGGTGTACCTGACGTCGAGCAACATCATACGCAGTGGTCATGCCTACCAGCAGGAGAAAGAGCTGCTGGGACAGCGGGCACACCTGCTGGATGCGTACCGGCTGCCGCCGGTGTTCCGGCATTCGCAGGTGCCGACCGACATTCTGGTACTACAAAAAGTATAGCGATGTACTACTACACAAAGCAAGCACCCGCCCACCTGCTGGTGATGGACGGGGTGGATCTGTCGGCCCTGGACATGGAGCTGGCAGACCTGGAGCGGGATTTTCGGGTGCGGGAGATAGACATCACCTTCCGTCAGGGGAAGCTTCACTTCAACCAGCTGACGTCTACGCAGGAGGCCTACGAGTTTGTGCGGGACGTAATCTTCGAGGGGCTGGAGGTGCAGGAGCACTTTGTGGTGCTGTACATGAACAATGCCAACCGGGTGATCGGCTACTACCACCATAGCAAGGGGGCTATCAACTCGACGGTGGCGGATATTGAGCTGATCACGGCAGTGGCGATCAAGACGCTTTCCAAGGGGCTGATCATCTCGCACAACCACCCCAGCGGCAGCCTGAAGCCGAGTGAGGCCGACCGCACGGTGACGCGGCGGCTGAAGGAGGCGCTGAAGTTTTTTGACATTCAGCTGCTGGATCACCTGATTGTGACACCCGGTGGCTTCTACTCTTTTGCCGAGCAGTCGGAGCCCTCGCTGCAGGGAACGGCTGCTGATGCCGCAGAGGAAGATGCCGCGGTGCGCGCCGTGCGTGCGCGGGTGCGGCAGGCGCTGTCGCGGGTGAGCCGCGCCAACTCGCCCAACCTGTGGCGGATGATGCGCAGCCGCGAGGGCTACGGTCGGCTGGAGGAGCAGATCATCGCGCGCATGCTGCGGGATAAGCGGATACCGGAGGCAATCATCCCGCAAATGGAGATGGAATGGTCAAGTCTGTAGGGAACGACTACTGGCGTGCGCGCATAGCGCTGCTGGACACGATGCGGCAGGAGATCAACGAGCTGCTGCGCACGCTGCCGGCCGGGGGTGAAAAGCGCGCAGCGCTGGAGCGGCTGCTGCGGCTGGTGAGCAACGGGGTGTTTGAGCAGGAGCAGGATGCCCACCGGCGCATACAGCGCATCACAGGGGAGCAGTCATTCTCGAAGGAGCCGCTGCGCTTTGCGGAGCTGTGCACCTACAACACCTTTTTCGGGCTGTATCCGCACAAGGTGTGCGGGCAACAGGTGGTGACCAGCTCGCGGGAGTTTCCGGTGACGGTCAAAGGGACGCGGGCAGAGGTGGAGGCGGCCATACGGGCAACGACCGGAGAGCCGAAAGAAGGAACAACAAGCATGAACCTGTTGGAACTGGAGGCGCTGGCACTGGAGACGGAGCTTGCGCTGCTGGATCTGTAAGCAATAATGAGACAGATGAAGGGAACGGAAGATCGTGCGCTGAACCCCTACCTGGTGGCGGGACTGAGGGCGCAGCGCAGGGAGATGAGCCGGCTGCTGGAGGAGACAGCGGCACCGGCGGGGCTGGGTCGCACGGACAGCCGTGTGATGAGCTTTTCGGAGGTGGTGGAGCGCTACAACCAGGGGATCAGCGAGGATGAGATCCGCGCCTGGGTGTGGTACAAGCGGAGTCTGGGCGTGCCGATGCACGGCTGGGAGCGCTACTACCTCAAGGGAGGCGCGCGGGCGCAGGAAGTGGAGGTGACGCGGCAAACGGTGCTGTATGACACGCGGCTGCAGGAGATCCGCATGGCCTATGCGGGGGAGCGGCTGGGTAAGCTGGTGCGGGAGCAGGAGATGCCCTCGGGCAGGCAGTACTATGTGGTGCGCAGCAGCACGGGGCTTTTTATGACCGAGACGGGCAGCGCGCGGCTGGTGGCGGGTGAGGCGGGCAACAACCAGCAGGAACTCGACCGGCTGGTGCGTGCAGGCATACTTTTCTACCACGGGGGCGAACTGCTGCCGCTGCCGGTGTATACCTACGGCAATATGTACGACCGGGAGCTGCAGCTGGAGAGCGACCGAGTGCTGATCACCCAGACCTGGGGGGAGGCGGTGTGGGAAAACCACCGCCGGCAGGTGTCGGAGGCCAAGCCGCAGCTGCTGACGGTGACCAACCCGGATGAGAAGGAGCGGCCGGTGATCATGGCGATCTCGGACTTTGCGATGAATGCGGACACGTTTTCGATCAGCCAGGTGCGGGAGGAGTACATGGATCTGGAGCGCGCCTCGCAGCTCAAGCGCACCAACGGCCGCATCGAGCGCAAGAATGAAAAGGAGAGCATCCGCATCAGCTTCGACGGGGAGCGCCGCTACAGCCTGCAGGAGGTGTACATCAAGTGGCTGTTTACGCTGCAGGAGACGGACTTTGGCAAGAGTACGGCCATCGACATTTCGGACTACTACCTGCTCAACAAGCCGCTGCGGGACGACCGCCTGAGCAAGGAGGAGAAGGCGGAGCTGAAGTCGAATGCGCGGGAGGAGGGCGAACGGCTGTTCTCGCGCTTTTTGCACGAAGTGCTGACGTTTGAGGACCAGCAGAAGCTGGACTACTCGTGGAACCGCCTGTACAACGGACAGAGTGACATACGCCACCACAAGGTGCCGATTGGGTTTGAGTGCTCGCGCACCTTCAAGAGCGGGGTGCTGCAGATCACGGACATCCAGCGGGAGGGGATCGCCTTCATGGAGGCCATGGGCAGCGGGATCAATGCGTTTGATGTGGGGGTGGGCAAGACCATGACGGCCATCACCAACCTGGCGCATGCGCTCTACTGCGGCAAGTGCCGGCGGCCGCTGGTGGTGGTGCCCAAGCCTACCTACCGGAAGTGGGTGGGCGAACTGGTGGGCTATACGGACAGGCGCACGGGGGAATTTGTGCCGGGGGTGCTGTCGTACACGGGGGTGACGGTGAACGAGTGGTACAACCTGGGTACGGATACCCTGTCGAAGGTGCGGCTCGACAAGCCGGTGCCGGAAAAGAGCATCACCCTGGTGACCTACGAGGGTTTCAAGCGGCTGGGATTTGGGGAACAGGTGAGCGAGGAGCTGTTTGTGGAGCTGGTCAACATCCTGGGGCAGAGTAGTGAGAAGACGCAGCGGGACAAGGAGATCAAGTACCAGAAATACCGGGAGATGATCGGTGTGGGGCAGAAGAACAGCATCGCGGATGTGGATGTGCTGGGCTTTGACTACGTGGTGATCGATGAGGCACACCGCTGCAAGAACGTCTTTGACGGGGTGAAAGCCGATGAGCAGGCGGGCAAGCGCTACAGCATTAGCTCGGCCACCTCGGAGACGGGGCAGAAGGCGTTTCTGATCCTGAACTACATCCAGCGGCGCTACGGCCGCAACACCATGCTGCTGACGGCTACACCTTTTACCAACTCACCGCTGGAGATCTACTCCATGCTGTCGCTGGTGGGCTATGAGAGCCTGGTGGGGAGCGGGATCTACAACATAGACACCTTCTTTGACCTGTTTGTGCTGCCGACCATGGAGTGGACGGCCAACTACAAAGAGGAGATTGTGGAAAAGGAGGTGATCAAGCGGTTTACCAACCGGCGGGTGCTGCAAAAGCTGATCTACAACCACATCCTGTACAAGACGGGTGAGGAGGCGGGGGTGAAGCGGCCAAAGAAGATCAACCTGCCGATGATCTACAACCTGCTGGAGGATAAACCGGAGGAGCGGCTGCCGGTGCAGCGGCAGGCACTGACCTACATCAATATGACACCGCGACAGCGGGAAAACCAGAACGGGATTGTGGCCATGGCCAAGAATGCCACCGCGGGCAAGATGGACATGGGCAACCTCTTCCGGGCACTGGCCTACAGCCTGGACAATGCCCTGTCGCCCTTTTTGCTGAACGGCACACCGGAGGATCACCGGGATTTTGTGGCGCAGAGCCCGAAGATTGCCTATGTGATGGAGTGCATCCGCTCGGTGAAAAGCTGGCATGAGCAGCGGGGGGAGAGTGTGAGCGGACAGGTGATCTACATGAACCGCGGCAAGGAGTACTTCCCGCTGATCAAGCAGTACCTCGAGGAGGAGATCGGCTTTCAGCGGGGGGTGAGCTATGCCAAGACGCGGGTGGATGAGGTGGAGATCATCTCGTCGGAGATCAACGATACGCGCAAGGAGACAGTGAAGGAAGCCTTTTTGGAGGGTGTGACCAAGATCATCATCGGCACGGCGACCATACGGGAGGGTATAGACCTGCAGCGGCGGGGGACAGTGATCTACAACTGCTATCCGGAGTGGAACCCGACGGACATCCGGCAGCTGGAGGGTCGCATCTGGCGGCAGGGCAACCAGTACGAGTATGTGCGGGTGGTGATGCCGCTGATACAGGACTCGATGGACGTGTTCGTGTTTCAGAAGCTGGAGGAGAAGACCTCGCGCATCAACGACATCTGGTACCGCGGTGACCGGGGCAATGTGCTGGATCTGGAGAGTCTGGATCCGCAGGAGATCAAGCTGGCACTGATCACGGACATTGACCGGCTGGTGCGCATGTTTTTTGACCAGGAGAAGGAGGAGCTGCAGCGGCAGTTCCGGCGGCTGCGCTACTCGATGGGGCTGATCGAGGAGGTGAAGGGCGACATACGCCGCTACCGGGAGTACCGCGAGCGGGCGCTGGGGGCACTGCGCGACTACCTGAGCAGCCTCAAGCAGCAGCCGGCGATGACGGAGCCGCAGGCAGACAAGGACTCGCCGCGCTACCGCGACTACAAAAAGACGGTAGCGCTGCACGATGAGCTGGAGGCGCTGCTGTCGGCAGCGGAGATACAGGACAAGGAGCTGATATCGCTGGGGCGCAAGCTGATGGGTGCCAACAACTACACGGGCGTATACTTCAACAACCGCTGGGTGATAGAGTACCTGAAGGAGTATGTGTCCAAGGTGCGCAAGACTGAGCGGACGGTGCTGCGCTCGAAGGGCTTCACGATCGACAGTGACCTGGAGGTGGTGACTGCTGCCTACCAGCAGGAGATCGACCAACTGAAGGCACAGGCCGAGCGCTATGCGGGTGAGAGCAGTTCACCGCGCTGGGAGGAGCTGCGCAAGGAGATTGAGCGCAAGAAATCGGCCCTGCAGGTGGAAGGCCGCACGGCCGGTGAGCGGGCGGAGGAATTTGCGCGGCTCAACTACCTGCTGGACTACCGGGTGGAGCTGGCGCAGCCGGCAGAGGAGCAGGACGAGGAGGACAGCAGTGAGGACAAGGGAGAAGAAGGCGGCATGACGCCGGCAGAGCTGCTGGAGCTGGAAGCGCTGGCACTGGAGCTGGAACTGGAGCTGCTGGAGATAGCATGAGAGACACACACAAAAGGGGAGGGAAAAGGAGATGATAACGATCAACAATTACAGTACGCGGTGGGCAGAGATAGACTTTGAGCAGCTGCCCTCACCGCTGCAGAAGGGGCACGGCCTGACGGTGAGTGCGCTGGAGAACGGGGCGGCGGCCTACCGCTCGAACGCGACGGTAGCGCGGGTGGTGGACAGCTACCTGGAGAAGCTGAATGCGTATCTGCGTGAGCATCCGGAGGTGGTGAAGGCTGCTAGCAAGGCTGCTAGCAAGCCCGCAGCCAAGCCTGCGGCGGAGAAGAAGCCCGCTGCCGAGAAAAAGCCTGCCACCAAGAAGGCTGCAGTACCAAAACCAGCTCGCAGGCAGGCCAGCCAGCCAGCTGCTAAGCCAAAGCAAATGGAAATACCGCTCAACGAGGTACAGCGGGTAGAGATGATACCACTGGAGATCAGCTTTATCCGCCGCTACGCTTCCATGCACGGCAAAGTAAAGACACGCAAACAGCTGCTGACGCTGCTTAGTTCGCTGCAAAAAGCGATGCTGGAAAAGCGCATCCGCAAGAGTTCACCCTACGCCTCAGAAGTCATGCAGGTACAGGAGCAACTGAGCGCTGCCGTCAACCGCATGGGCGAGGCTGCCGAGATCAGCATAGCTGCGGCAAGCCTGGAGCGCTACCGCTCCATCGCCTCCTCTAAGCGCATCAGCGAGTCCGTAGCCCTGCTCAAGCGCTACCTGCTGCTGCATGGCCGTCCGGGCGTACAGGAGCGGGCAGAGAAGCTGGCAGCAGCCATCAAAAAGGCAGTTAAGCAGCAGAAGGTCGCCAAAGACGACCCCTACGCCCAGCGGCTGGAGGCAGCCTACAAATCGCTGACCAGTTACCTGGAAAAGCAGTCAGAGGTGCCGGCCATCGCCAGCGGCGAACTCAACGGCATGCTGGGGCTGGTGGGGAAAAAAGCTGCCCTAAGGTCCTCTGCAAACCCTGCTACCATCAAAGGCGAGACCCTTGCCAGCCGCGAGCTTTTGCGCATGGAATTTGAAACCATCGGCCTGAGGGGCAGGTTCCGGGAGCTGATCGGCGATCCGTCAGTAGGCTTCACGGCCATGGTATTTGGCAAACCCAAAAGCGGAAAGAGTACCCTGATGCTGCGCTTCGCGCACCACCTGGCCGTACACCACGGCCGCGTGCTCTACTGCGCCATCGAGGAAGGCTACGGCTACACCCTCAAAGAGAAGATCGAGCGGCTGGGAGCAGCCCACGAGCGGCTGGTATTTTCCGACCGCTTGCCAAAACAGCTTGCCGGCTACGACTTTGTATTCATCGACAGCGTGAGCAAAGCTGGCCTCGAGCTGGAAGACCTGGTAAAGCTGAAAAAGCGCCACCCGCGGACTTCCTTCATCTTTGTGTTCCACTCCACCAAAGACGGCCGCTTCCGCGGTGGTAATGAGATGGCGCACGAGGTGGATGTGATCGTGGAGGTGGAGAGCGGGCTTGCTAAGGCCAGCGGGCGGTTTTTGGCTGGTGGGGAGATGCGGGTGTAGGGGATAAATATTGATTGAAAAGCAGAAGGCCTGTCAGTACGACAGGCCTTCTGCTTTTCAGGCAAGTTCTTTGAAGGATGAGCTCCAGAATAATAGATTCGCATGCCATTTAATGACGCTACAACATCGGGATCGTCTGAATACTGACGAGAAAGTAGATACAGAGACCGAGGATCAAAATACTTACAAGTATTTTGGAGAGGTGCCCGATAACAGCTTGCTGAAGGACTGATTTGTTTTCGCGCAGTCGTCGTGCTTCATCGCGCTCATCACCTGACCATTCGAACATATCACCCGGCTCCTCCAGCTGGTTGGTAAACCGTTCGACAGCGCGATTGTGAAGGCTGATATCTCCAACAAGTTCTGTAATTACTAATAGCAAGTGAGCAAATGCGAAGTACCCGACCACTAAGAACAGGAAATACTGAAACCATTGAACCTGCTGTCCATCTGGCTGATTATGGGCTGTTTTTTGTGCGAATTGTACGCTGATGTAAGCAAGCAGCGCGAGCATACTGATATGAAAAACAGCCTTGGCCAGTGTAGCAAGATGGAAAGATCTGCGAATGTCGCTTGTTTTGTTGCTAAATAAGTGAAGGAATTTTTTGATGAAATTAGGTATGGGAGTTCGGAGCATAGCAGGTTGTTTTTTTTGCAAATATAGATTAATATAGCATTATTTATATATGAACTTGATTTATTTAGAGTAGGTATATATGTAAAGAAGACCTCGTTGAAATTTTCAGATAATTCGAAATAATAATATGCTAGTAGTCGCGTCGGATAGTGAGCTGCGAGGTGGTAAGCGGTTTGATTTTTAGCCAATATGGACAGCCTTATGTAAAAGCGACAAGGATTATCGGATTTGTTAATAATATAGGAGTATATGAGTCGGGTTTTATAGGGATAAAAAATTCAGGATGTTTAAACAACATCACAACCTTGCATCTGCACCCGTCGTAATTCTGCGAACATGTGTATGAACTAGGTTTGTCATCAAACTCGTTCTTAGATAAAATTGATCTTTCATGGACTGTGGTGTTACCTGCAACAGGAAATTGACAAAAACTTTGTTCGTGCTTCGGTGCATGTAAGGAGGGATTTTTGTCTGAAAACCACACTGTATTGATCAAATAAAAAAGTTTGTCATATTGTAGGTTTGAATATGATTGGTTATATTTGTTGAATTTGTTAGCTAAAACCACATCTATGAAATATTTATTCCTTTTACTCCTTGTTCTCTATTCATTGCTGATGGATGCCCAGACAGTTGAACTGGAGACGCAGTATCTGATGAGCCCAGCGAACAATGCAGACTACGATCCTCAATTGGTACAGGAAAGAGGACGCGTCTGGCGGTATACAAGAGAACAATATCCCGCACTACCCTATGACTCACTCACAGGGAGCTTCCTTTTTGAACAAGTGATTGAATTTCCGGGAATAACTAAAGCTCAGGCATATCGTAGATGCAAAGAATGGGTATCATTTAGCTTCAGGCACCTGGATCGGGCCATAGACTACGAAGATTTTGAAAGCGGTAAGATTATCATTGATGGTTATGTCAACATAAAGTACTTAACTTCTTACATGAACCTGTGGGGCAATATCAAAACAATACCCCAGCGCACTGAGTTAGAGTTTACCCTGGTCATCACAGTTGTCGACAATAAGGCCAAGGTAACATACCGTGATCTCAGGTTTCGCAATCTAATTCAAAGCTACGTTAATAGTGGCGTATACATACCTTCAGAAGTCGTTTACACCTATTTCGAAGATTTATTTCCAGTAGTGGCCAATCATCATGCCAAGTGGGACGGAATAATCAGTCTAATCCGAAATTCAGTTAGATTGCTCAATGCCACCGCTCCGTCATTGGAGCGGTACGTCCAACAATACTGGGATGATTATCGTTTTTGAATATATGTAACAAAAAAGTGATCCTGACGTACACAAAGTAAAAAAAGTTAATAGCCACATAATTGTAGAACCGTATAAACAACACTAGATCGATGGATCTGATAGACAAACTCCGATCAATTGCTGATCGCATAGCCAAGCTCAAAAGCCAAGTAGAAACGGAAGAAGCGACCAAAAATGCCTTTGCGATGCCTTTCATTTCCGCCTTAGGGTATGACGTGTTCAATCCGACAGAGGTAATCCCACAATTTGTAGCAGACATAGGCATCAAGAAGGGCGAAAAAGTTGATTACTGTATACAGAAAGACTGACAACCTGTAGTCATCAAGGTAATATGACTTTAATCAATTTCCTCAACTTTACCTAAATCTGTCTGAAAAGGGTTGACCACTTCCTGCTAATGCTCGCCGCTAAGCGGTACGAATGACATGTTTTGCTTCATCGAAAGATAAACAACAGCCATGCTAGGATTCAAATTTTCATTAACTTTGGCTAAACGTTTTCAAAAAGGGTCGATCATCTCAGTATAGTGGCACATCTAGCAGGTGCCCCACCTACAAGCCGACCCTTCGCAAACAAAAAAGAGCCACTTTATTGCTTACGCGTGGATAGAAATAGGTATTTTGGTAAACTATATTTTGACAATTAAAGAATGAATAAAAAGACACTTTCAGAAAGAGATATTTGTACTAAGTTTATCACTCCTGCTTTGGAAAAGGCAGGTTGGGACAAGCAATTGCAGATATTGGAGGAAGTTTCTTTTACTGATGGTAAAATTTACGTTAGAGGAAAGATCACAGCAAGAGGAACAAGAAAAAGAGCCGACTATATTCTGTATTACAAACCGAATATTCCTATTGCAATTATTGAAGCAAAGGATAACAATCATTCCGTAAGAGCAGGAATACAACAAGGTTTAGACTATGCTCAAATATTGGACATTCCTTGTGTGTTCAGTAGCAACGGAGACGGATTTTTGTTTCACGACCGCACATCGACAGACGGAAACATTGAAACTGAAATCAGTTTAGAGGACTTCCCTAGTCCCGAACAACTGTGGCAGAAGTACAAAAAGTATAAGGGTATTGAAACACCCGAGGTGGAAAGAATTGTTTCACAAGACTATTATTTTGATGGAACAAACCGTAAACCGAGATACTACCAACAAATCGCTGTAAACAGAACGGTTGAAGCTATTGCCAACGGTCAGAACAGAATTCTGCTAGTAATGGCAACAGGAACAGGGAAAACATACACAGCTTTTCAAATCATTCACCGACTTTGGAAGAGCGGAGCAAAAAAACGTATTCTGTTTTTAGCCGACAGAAATGCTTTGATTGACCAAACACGCAGAGGCGACTTCAAACATTTCAAGGATAAAATGACTGTGGTAAAACACAGGCAAATTGACAAGAGCTTTGAAATTTATTTGGCATTGTATCAGGGGCTTTCAGGAACAGACGAAGCAGCCAATGTTTATAAACAGTTTTCAAGAGATTTTTTCGATCTAATTGTAATTGACGAGTGCCACAGAGGAAGTGCAAAAGACGACAGCAGTTGGAGAGAGATATTAAACTACTTTCAAAATGCTACGCATATTGGCTTGACGGCAACGCCAAAAGAAACCAACGAAGCAAGCAACACTGAATATTTTGGCGACCCTGTTTATACTTATTCTTTGCGACAAGGAATTGATGATGGTTTCCTTGCTCCTTATCGTGTGGTGAGAGTAGCACTGAATGTTGATGCTGAAGGTTGGCGACCTGAACGGGGCAAAACTGACAAATACGGAAACGAAATTGAAGATCGCATTTATAATCGCAGAGATTTTGATAAAAATTTGGTGATTGAAGAAAGAACGGATTTGGTTGCCAGAAAAGTAACCGAGTTTTTAAAAGGTTACGACCGCTTTGCTAAAACCATTGTGTTTTGTGTGGACATTGACCACGCAGAAAGAATGCGAACCTCATTAGCCAAACACAATCCTGATTTAGTTGCCGAGAACTACAAATACATAATGCAAATTACAGGCGATAATGACGAAGGCAAAAGGGAGTTGGACAACTTTATAAATCCCGAAGAAAAATACCCAGTCATTGCCACCACATCCGAATTGATGACTACAGGTGTTGATGCTCAAACCTGTAAAGTGATTGTATTGGACAGCACCATCAATTCAATGACCAAATTCAAGCAAATCATTGGTAGAGGAACACGAATCAATGAAGAATATGGCAAACTGTATTTCACCATTTTGGATTTCAGAAATGCAACAGACCTTTTTGCAGACCCGCAATTTGACGGTGATCCAATAAGAATAAAACCAGTTGCAGAAGAAACCGACTTAGGCGGCATTGTAGATGAAGAAGAAGAAAACACAGAACCGATCATTGATATTGAAACGGGAGAAGAAATTGAAATTACGCCTCCTGAAATTCGTTATCCTGCAACAGAATTACCACCACAAACTATTAACGAACCAAGAGCAAAGGTTTATGTAAACGGTGTTGATGTTTCGGTTTTAATAAGCCGTGAATTGTATTTCGACCAACACGGCAGACCCGTCACAACAAGTTTGCAAGACCACACCAGAGAGATTATCAAAGAGCAATTTGTCTCCCTGGATGATTTTTTGAATAAGTGGAAAGGTTCTGACCGCAAAGAGGCCATCATTGCTGAATTGATTGAACAGGGCGTAATGGTGGAAGCATTGTATGAAGCAGTTGACAAGCAAGTGGATTTGTTTGATTTAATCTGCCACGTTGCGTATGACCAACCGCCAATGACAAGAAAGGAACGAGCAAACAATGTAAAGAAACGCAACTACTTTACCAAGTATGGCGACCAAGCCCGAAAAGTTTTAGAAGCGTTACTTGACAAATATGCAGACCAAGGCATTGAAAACATTGAGAACATTCAAATTCTGACTGTTCCACCCATCAATGAGTTTGGCTCGGTAAGAGAAATCATCAATGCATTTGGCAGTCGTGAAGCGTACGAGAATGCCATCAAAGAATTAGAAAACGAATTGTATAAAGTAGCATAGACATATGAGCAACATAGCAGGCGCTATAAAATCAATCAGAGATATTTTCCGCAAAGACCCGGGTTTGAGTGGAGATGCACAACGCATTGAGCAATTGGGTTGGATGATATTTCTGAAACTCTTTGACGACAAAGACAAGGAAAAAGAAATCCTTAACCCCAACTACAAATCAGACATTCCGTCGGAATTGCAGTGGCGTAATTGGGCTGAAGATGATGAAGGCATCACGGGCGATGAACTCATCAATTTTGTGAACAACAAACTTTTCCCGACACTCAAAAATCTGACAGTTTCGGCTGACGACAGGTTGGGTATCACCATTCGCCAAATTTTTGACGGAACCAACAACTATATGAAAAGCGGAACGACCTTCCGCCAAGCGATAAACAAACTCAACGAAATTGATTTTAACAGCAGCAAAGAGCATCACGTTTTCAATGTGATTTATGAGGAGATTTTACAGGGACTGGCTGCCAAGAAAGACACCGGCGAATTTTACACGCCAAGAGCCGTAACCCAGTTTATTGTGGATATGGTAAACCCAAAATTGGGTGAAAAAATTACAGACCCTGCTTGTGGAACTGCGGGCTTTTTGGTGTGTGCCATTGAACACTTGAAAAAGCAGGTAAAAAACATTGAAGACCGCAAAACCTTACAAGAAACCGTAACAGGCAGCGAACTGAAACCCCTGCCTTTTATGCTGAGTGTTGTAAACCTGATTACCCACGACATTGAAGTGCCGCAAATTGAAAACGGTGATTCGTTGAGCCGTGAATACAATTCCATCAAACAAAAAGACCGTGTGGACATCATTGTTGCCAATCCCCCATTTGGTGGCGTGGTGGGTGATGGTATGGAAACCAATTTTCCTTTGAATTACCGCACCAAGGAAAGTGCTGATTTGTTTTTGATACTGTTTATCCAATTGCTGAAAGATGGCGGACGGGCAGGAATTGTGTTGCCCGATGGCAGTTTAACAGGCGATGGTGTAAAACAACGGGTAAGGCAAAAACTATTGGAAGATTGTAATGTGCATACCATTGTTCGATTGCCCCAATCGGTATTTGCCCCTTATGCCACTGTAAATACCAACCTGATTTTTTTTGAAAAAGGTAAACCCACCAAAGACATTTGGTATTACGAACACACTTTGCCCGAAGGAGCAAAAGCATACAGCAAAACCAGGCCCATCCGAATTGAGGAATTTGAACCTCTAAAAGCCTGGTGGAACAATAGAGAGGAAAGTGAAGTGGCCTGGAAAGTGCCCATACAAACCATCATAGACCGCAATTACGACTTGGATATCAAGAATCCCAATAAGAAAGTAGAAGAAGTGGTGTACGATCGAAAGGCCATCATTGAAAACCTGGAAAAATCCTTTCAGGCATCCATTCAACTTCTCAATGAGCTAAAACATGGATAACCCACAAAATATTTCTGATTTTGGAGAGGTTATGCAACTTACTCAAAAAGCAAGAAACAATGCCTACAGAGCGGTTAATAGTGAATTGATCAACTTGTATTGGGAGATTGGCAGGTACATCTCGGAGAGAACCCAAAAAAAAGGATGGGGTAAAAGCACGGTTACTCAGCTAGCCCACTGTATTCAATTGAAGGAAAACAGCAGCAAGGGCTTTTCAGATAAAAATCTGTGGCGGATGAAACAGTTTTTCGAGACCTATGCTGATGCACCAAAACTCGCCATACTGTGCCGAGAATTAAGCTGGAGCCATAATAGGCTGATTTTTCCCCTAAAAAACGAGGTAGAAAGGGAATTCTATCTGCGATTGTCTATTAAGGAAAGATACAGCGTCAGGGAACTTGAGCGCCAGATCAACACTTCTTATTTTGAAAGAAGCATGTTGGGAAAGGCCTCAATTCAGACACAACAGAAACCTATAAATGCCTTGCCCCTGGGAATTGATACAGTTTTCAAAGAACATTATGTTTTTGAATTTCTCAAGCTGCCAGTACCCTTCACCGAACACGACCTACAAAAAGGACTTACCCAAAAATTAAAATCTTTTCTGCTTGAACTAGGCAAAGACTTCCTGTTTATGGGAGAAGAATGCCGCCTGCAGGTAGGCAACAAAGATTTTTTTATTGACCTGCTGTTCTATCACCGACAGCTACAATGCCTGGTAGCCTTCGAACTTAAAACAGTGGAATTTATACCCGAGCACATGGGGCAATTGAATTTTTACCTCGAAGCCCTCGACCGGGATGTCAAGAAACCCCATGAAAACCCCAGCATTGGCATTTTACTGTGTAAAGGCAAAGATAGCGAAGTGGTGGAGTACACCCTCAGCCGAAATCTTTCCCCTGCCTTGGTGAGTAAATACCAAATGGCACTGCCAGACAAGAAATTACTCCAAGCCAAATTACATGAGTTGGTAGAATTGTGGGATAATCAGAAAAGGGAGGAGATATGAACTGGAAGAAAATGAAACTTGGTGATGTCTTAAAAAATCGTGAAGGACGATATAAACCAAACGACCCAACAATTGTCGGCTTAAAAAGAATTGATAAAATAAGTTTCTCAGGGCAAATTTTCCTTTCTGATAAAGGCTCAAATACCGATATGATACTAATCAAAAAAGGTGATTTGGTAATTTCAGGTATTAATGTTGAAAAGGGGGCATTAACTGTTTATGAAGGTGAGGAAGATATTTTAGCGACAATACATTATTCTACCTATATCTTCGATACTACTAAAATTGATATTGACTTCTTGAAAGTCTTTTTAAGAAGTCCTGATTTTATTCAGCTTTTAAAAGAACAAGTTCCAGGAGGAATAAAAACAGAAATTAAACCGAAACATATATTACCATTAGAAGTTTGTTTTCCTAAAACAACAACGAAGCAAAAGGCTATTGCAAAGCACTTTTTCGAAAAAGAAGCAAAATTTAATCAGTTGGATGAGCATATTTTCCACCAACTCAACCTCATCGATTCTCTAAACCAAGCCATATTACAAGAAGCGGTGCAGGGTAAGTTGGTGCCACAAGATAAAATTGACGAACCTGCCAGCGAATTGCTCAAACGCATCAAAACCGAGAAAGCCAAATCAGGCAAAAAAGAAAAACCCTTACCACCCATCAAACCCGAAGAAGTTCCTTTTGAGATTCCTGACAATTGGATGTGGTGTAGGTTGGGGGATGTTTGTGAACGAATACACTATGGGTTTAATGCATCTGCAAAACCAAACAATACCGGAGTTAGGTTACTGAGGATTACAGACATTCAAGAAAATAAAGTTGATTGGGATACAGTTCCAGGATGTGATTATTCTGAAAGTGATTTGGAAAATTATTTGCTAAAAGAAAATGACATAGTAATCGCTCGAACGGGAGGAACAATTGGAAAAACATTTTTGGTAAAAAATATTCCATTGAAGGCATTATTTGCATCATATCTCATTAGGGCAATACCTTCAAATGTTATTTTTCCAGAGTATGCAAAATTTTTTATGGAAAGCCCAATCTATTGGAAACAACTTTATGATGCAGCTGGCGGAGCAGCACAACCAAATGTAAATGGAACATCACTATCAAATTTAGCTTTTCCCCTTCCCCCACTCTCCGAACAAAAACGTATCGTAGCAGAAATCGAAAAGCAATTAGCCAAAACCAAACAACTAAAAGAACACATCCTCGCCAACCAACAAGCCACCGAGCAGTTGCTCAAAGCATTACTGCATCAGGCGTTTGAGATGAAGGAAATGGAGAAAGTATAATCTATGGCAACACTATTTAAAGAAGTCAGTTACAACTTAGCCACACTCATACAACAAATTGATATGGGCATCATTGGTTTACCCGATATTCAGCGACCTTTCGTTTGGGCTGATACCAAGGTGAGGGATTTGTTTGACAGTATGTACAAGGGCTATCCTGTGGGCTATTTCCTGTTTTGGGCAAATGCCAATGTAGAGCATACCAAAGGCATAGGTACTTCAACAAAGCAAAAGCATCCTAATTTATTGATCGTGGATGGTCAGCAGCGGCTTACTTCCTTGTATGCCGTAATCAAAGCACAAGAAATCATACGAGAGAACTACACCAAAGCCACCATTGTCATTGCCTTCAATCCGCTGGAAGCCAAATTTGAAATCCCTGATGCCTCCATTCGCAAAAACCCTCGCTATTTTCAGAACATCTCACAGATTTGGCAGCCGAACATCAACATCATCAAGGTCATCAATGAATTTTTACTAAACCTTAAAAAATCTGTAGAGCTTACCGAGGCAGAAGAAGAAAACATTCAGAATGCTTTTATGCAACTGAAGAATTTGGAATCTTATCCCTTTTCTGCCTTAGAACTTTCTACCAATATAACCGAAGAGCAAGTTGCTGATGTGTTTGTACGCATCAATTCACAAGGCAAAACACTCAACCAGGCCGATTTTATTTTAACCTTAATGAGCGTATTTTGGGAAGAAGGACGAAAAGACCTGGAAGAGTTTTGCCGTTTGTGTCGTTTGCCGTCTAAAGATGCGGCTTCGCCTTTCAACTACCTTATAGACCCCGACCCCGATCAAATGCTTCGGGTTTCTGTTGGCTTGGCTTTCCGCAGAGCAAGGTTGCAGTATGTGTACAGTATTTTAAGAGGTAAAGATTTAGAAACAGGTAATTTCAGCACCGAGCGCAGAGACAATCAGTTTGAGTTATTAAAATTAGCCCAAGTCAAATCACTCCATATTCAAAATTGGCACGAGTTCATCAAAGCGGTAAAACAGGCTGGTTTTGCCCGTCAGGATTACATCAGTTCAAAAAACAACTTACTCTATGCTTACATCTTCTTTTTGATAGGCAGAGAAGATTTTAGGATGGATTTGTACGAGTTGAAAAAACTCATAGGAAAATGGTTCTTTATGTCGTCCATCACCGGTCGTTACACAGGTTCGCCTGAAACAGTAATGGAAATGGATTTAGCCAGATTAAGGGGCCTTGCCACAGCAGACGAATTTAAAAAAGTGTTGGATGACATTATTGTCTCACAGCTCACGAACGACTTTTGGGATATTACCTTACCAATGGACTTATCCACGTCCTCTTCAACCAGCCCGTCCTTGTATGCCTATTATGCAGCATTGTATGTATTAGGAGCAAATGGCTTGTTCAGCAAACTCAAAGTATCAGACTTGTTGCAAGAAGGATTGAGAAGTAAAAAATCGGCATTAGAACGCCATCATCTATTTCCAAAAGCTTGGCTACAACGAAATGGAATAACAGAACAGCGAGAAACCAATCAAATAGCCAACTTCGCCTTAGTAGAATGGAGTGATAATATTTCGATTTCGGATAAAGCACCGGCAGATTACCTGCCTGAATATCTGAATAGACTTTCAGCCGATGAAAAACAAAAAATGTACTATTGGCACGCCTTACCTGAAAATTGGGAGCAAATGAAATTTGAAGATTTTTTAATTGAGCGCAGAAAACGAATTGCACAAGTCGTAAAAGATGCATATGAAAATATCAGTAAATAGTCCACTCATTTTTCTAGCAAATTGCCAAAGCCCCAAAAGCCCACGCACAGACCAAGAATCGTATTTTTAAACTTATTGTTTTTTGATACTCCTTTTTTGAAACAAGAGGGAATATGTTCGAATTTAGATGTGTTGTCGTTTAAATATTCAGGAATGAAAAAAATTGAAGTAGTTGCAGGCGTGATATTTTTTGAAAATTTGGTTCTTTGTGTTCAGAGACCCAAAAATAAGTTTCATTATATCTCAGAAAAATATGAATTTCCTGGGGGAAAAATTGAAAAAAATGAAACAAAAGAAGAAGCTTTACATCGAGAGCTTTTGGAGGAATTAGATGTATCAATAAATATCAAATCCTTCTTTCTAACTGTAGTTCACGAATACCCAGATTTTGAATTAACTATGCATAGTTTCATTTGTGAAGTTGATTCTAAAGAACTCACACTTCGTGAACATATAGATCTAAAATGGTTGAAAATTGACGAGCTCACTTCACTTGATTGGGCTGCTGCTGATGTTCCTATAGTTAATAAACTCGTTTCAAATGGATGATCTAATTCAAAGTTTTACTAGGAGTTTACAAACAGGCTATGTAGATAAATCTATATTGTCTAATCTGGACTACCAGCCAGAATTGCTAGTTAATCAAAAGAGCCCACCCAAAAAGGTACTTTCAGCTATTCTTCATGAACTTGATAATTGCCATCAATTTTTCATTTCAGTTGCTTTTGTTACAACCAGTGGAGTTGCTGCAATAATTAACAAAATCAAAGAGCTAGAAAACAGGGGTGTAGAGGGAAAAGTATTAGTATCACAGTACTTAAATTTTACTCAACCAGAAGCACTGAAAAGATTAATGCAGTTTGAAAATATTGATTTAAAAATTGCAACAACAGGTAATTCTCACACAAAAGGATACATCTTTAAAAACAGAGATCATTATAACCTAATTATTGGTAGTAGTAACCTAACAGCTCAGGCATTAGCTACTAATAAGGAGTGGAATATCAAAATCTCGGCATTATATAATAGTGGTATTGTTGAGAAAGTTCTTCGTGAGTTCGATTCTGAATTTGAAAAGGCAACTCCCGTAACAAAAGATTATATTATGTCTTATGAAAAAATATATCAGGATCAGCTACGCTTAAATCATGAAAAAAGATTTGAAAATATTGTTACATATCAACACTCGGTCAGTCCAAATTCAATGCAACGGGATGCTCTAGTAAATTTAACTAACTTGAGGATTCAAGGCAAAAATAAGGCGTTAATCATTTCAGCAACGGGTACAGGAAAGACTTATCTTTCTGCATTTGATGCCAAAGAATTTAATCCAAGAAAATTACTTTTTGTTGTTCATAGATTAACGATTGCAAAAGAATCATTAAATACGTATAAAAAAGTTTTTGGAAATGAAAAGAAAATGGGTTTGTTTTCAGGAAACCAAAGAGATTTAGATTGCGATTTTGTATTTTCTACCATTCAAACAATTTCTAAGGCTAATCACTTAGCTAGTTTTGAGAAAGATCATTTTGATTATATCGTTATCGATGAAACTCATCGGTCGGGTGCAGATTCGTACTTACGCTTAATAGACTATTTTGAGCCAAAGTTCCTATTAGGAATGACAGCAACTCCTGAACGTACTGATGGAAATGATATATTTCAGCTTTTTGGTCATAACATTGCCTTCGAAATACGATTAAGCAGGGCAATGGAAGAAGAGATGCTAAGCTCATTTCATTACTATGGAGTAACGGATTTATCAATAAATGGCCATGAAGTCGATAAAAAATCAGATTTCAGATATTTGGTGTCTAGTGAGCGTGTTGAACGGATCATTGAAAAGGCGAAATTTTACGGGACTGATAATGGGATAACAAGGGGGTTGATCTTTTGTTCCAGAAAAGAGGAGGCGATTGAATTATCAAAATTATTTAATGCAAAAGGATTTAAAACAGTTGCCTTAACAGGGGATAGCTCTGAGGAAGAAAGGGCTTCATCAATTGAAAAATTAGAAACAGACAATTTGAATGAAAAACTTGACTATATTTTAACAGTAGACATTTTTAATGAAGGGATTGATATTCCAAAAGTCAATCAAATAATTATGCTTCGTCCGACAGAATCAGCAATTATTTTTATTCAACAATTGGGAAGAGGACTGAGGAAAGTAAAAGGGAAAAGTTATTTGACTGTCATTGATTTCATCGGGAATTATGAAAATAATTATCTCATTCCTATTGCGTTGTATGGAGATATATCATATAATAAAGACTCATTAAGGAAATTAATAACTGAAGGTAGTAGGATGATTCCTGGGGGTTCTACTATTAATTTTGACGAAATTGCAAAAGAGAAAATATTTCAATCCATCGATTCAGCAAATATGCAGTTGTTATCTGACTTGAAAAAAGACTATAATCTGCTGAAATTCAAATTGGGTCGTGTGCCAATGATGATGGATTTTATTGAACATGGATCTAGAGATCCTTTCTTGTTCGTAGAATACGCAAACTCATATTACAGTTTCATGCTCAAAGTTGAGAAACTAGAGTCTTCTTTAACCCCGGAAGTATTAAAATTACTTGAACTATTTTCAAAAGAAATAAATAATTCAAAACGAGTTGAAGAAAGCCTAATATTAAAATATCTAATTGAAAGAGGAAGATTTTCAGTCGATGATTTAAAAGAGATGGTTTATGATAAATATCATTATTTTATCTCTGATGAGACAATAACCTCCTGTATTATTAACTTGAATTTTGAGTTTATTCGTGAAAAGAAAGATGGTAAAATGCTATCTGTTAAAGAAATTTATGGTTTAGAAGTTATTAGTATTGAAAATGGATATTTTGTATTTTCCAACAAATTTATTAGTTACTTGAATCAACTGGAATTCAAGCGTTTTTTGATCGACTCAGCCGATTACGCTATCAGTATGTTTGACTTTTTGTTTGATGCCGAAAAATGGCGAAATGGTTTTGTACTTTATAGAAAGTACTCACGAAAAGACGTATTTAGAATTTTGAATGTGCCAGAAAATCCTATTGCTCAAAACGTAGGTGGTTATTTGGTAAGCCCTACACATTGTCCGATTTTTGTGAATTACCATAAGGAAGAACATATTTCGGAATCTACAAAGTATAACGATGAGTTTATAAATAATATCGAATTTGATTGGATGTCAAAATCCAATAGAACATTGCAAAGTAGGGATGTTCAATCTATTTTAGGATATAATTCACCTATTCGCCTCCCATTATTTATCAAGAAAAACAATGACGAAGGAATGGACTTCTATTATATGGGTGAAATAAGTCCTAATTTGAATCAGGTGGAAGAATCCAAGATAACGGATAATAGCGGGAAGTTATTACCAGTTGTTAAAATTAGATTTAATTTAGCTGACCCCGTTGTATCACATATGTACAACTATTTACAAGATAAATCAAGAGAGAAGAATAATTGATGTGGTTGACAAAATTTGGACAGCAACTTAAGGTTAAGTTAAATCTGTCCAAAAAGTATCGACCACCTTAGTCTAAATGCTATTGACCACTTCATATCTTTAGTTGCTATATGGGAAATAAAAAATTTGATTTTAGTTCAATTGTTGAGAGAGGACAAGAGTATTGGGAGTCCCTTTTTCTTGCTGAATTCAAAAACGAATCAGATAGAGGTGCTGTATTGATTTCATTATCTTATACTGAAGAATTATTAGAGGTACTGTTAAAAAGAAAGTTGGTTCCGGCTAGCGAAAAAAAAGATACATTGTTTGATTTGCCAAATTCTCCTGTTGGTACTTTGTCATCAAAAATTGATCTCGCTTATCGACTAGGACTCATAAGTGAAGAATTCCAGAGCGTCCTCAATGCATTAAGGAGAATAAGAAATGAATTTGCGCATTCATTTGAATCTATATCTTTAACCAATAATGAGTTAAGCAATGAAGTTAATAATTTATATAAACGTTTTAAAAAACTACATGAATTTGAGGATCTTAATTTCAAAAAATTCGGTAGTGATGAGCGAGGAAAATTTTTAATAATGATGCACTGGCTTACATTTAAGTTAATGCAATTATTACTTAAAACTTCTTGTTTTAAACCAAAGCCAATTGAATTTGCATTTTGGGATAAAGAGCTTGAAGAGTTATTCTATTCAATACCTGATATTATGGATGAAAAAGAAATCAATTCGAGATATAAAGCAATAATAGAGAAGAGAAAAAAAAGTCGCTAATATTTTTTTATTGAATGCTTAAATTAGTGTAATTTGTTATTTATACCTGTTATTACTTGCTGTGTTGGCCTTGACAAATCACCCGCTATTGAGTATACCTACAATTATTACATAATAATCTGAGGAATTGTTTTTCAGATATGATTGATTACTTTACGGAGGTATCAAGTGGCAAGGATACTAGTAGGGTGACCAGTGGTTGTCCACTAAAACAGTGTCGTCAGATTTGGATTTGGTTCGCGTAGTATTCAGCATGATCTCAAGAGGGATATTATAAGTAGGGTTTGCTGAAAAAATCATCAACTACCATTAATCACCTGAAAAATAAACATCTGTGAATAAATTTAATCTCGAATATAGTGCCAATCTGCAAGGTTTTTGCGATTTTTAGGCAAAATTCCTTGCAGATGCTCAGGTATTCATCGGACAAACAGCTGACGATTGAGGGTTTTAAGACCCCTTTTGATGTGCACCTCAACCCAGAGAACAAGTGGGTCAAGTTGGCTAATGTCATTCCCTGGGATGAGTTCATAGCGATCTATTCGCGGTCGATGTCAAAAACACGTGGTCGTCCATCTATTTCGCCGCGGCTTGCTGTTTCAGCACTGATAATCAAACACATGGAGCGATTAGATGATCGAGGGGTGGTAGCTGCCTTAGAGGAAAACATCTACCTGCAATACTTTGCAGGCTATCCCTCATTCACGACCAGAACACCATTCGATCCTTCGCTGCTAGTTGAAATGCGTGCGCGGATGGGCTCCAAAGCGTTTGATGATATGAGTGTTATTATTATCACAAAGGCGAAGTCATTGATTGAGGATATTACATCTAAAAATGCTTCCAAAGGAAAAAAAGGAAGGGGTAACAAATCCGAAACCAAGAAAAATAATTTTGAAAATAATGCGAATGATAATACTTCTTTAAACTCGAATAGACAAGATAATCAAAAAGGGAATGTGGATAGCTCAGCTGATCTAAAATCCGTTGAACAATTACGAGTAGAAAAAGTAGATGCTACTTCAAACCCTGGCACTGAAAATACAAGTCAAATAGTTCAAAATACTGTAAATGTTGATAAAGAAATTTTCCTGATAGAATCAGTGGAAGAAATTAATAATGTATTGCCCCCGAATCAGGGCAAGCTAAAAATTGATGCTACGGTTGCTGACCAGAAAATAAAATACCCGACAGATATCGGCTTGTTGAACCGTTCAAGAGAAGAAAGTGAGCGTCTGATTGATATCATCTACAGTCAGACACAAATAGAAATAAAACCCAGAACATACCGAAAAAAAGCCCGCAGGGAGTTCCTGTCTTTGGCTATGAAAAAGAAAAAGACAAGACGCGAAATCAGGTCAATAATCTCCAAGCAACTCGGATATCTGAAACGCAATATCGCTACAATCATGTTGCTGCTCGACCACTTTGAGGGAATGCCACTTCGCCACCGGGATCTCAGGATATTTTGGGTCATCCAGCACATCTATGATCAGCAGAGAACGATGTATGTCGGCAGAGTAAACTCGCATCCGCACCGCATTGTCAATATCTATCAACCACAAATACGGCCGATTCCAAGGGGAAAGGATAAAAATAACATTGAATTTGGTGCGAAGTTGGGTGTCAGTGAAATATGTGGCTTCAGTCGTATAGATCGTATCAGCTGGGATGCCTACAGCGAATCGAAAGACCTGACGTTACAGGTAGAGAATTACAAAGAGCTGTTTGGCTATTACCCTGAAGTAGTGCTTGCAGACGGAGCCTATCTGAGCAGAGAAAACAGGGCATATCTGCGAGACAAAAATATCCGTCACATCGGTAAGGCCATAGGGCGACCTAAGCAGTTGACACCTGCCGAGAAAAAAAGAATGAATAAAGAACGGGCTGAACGCAACCACATAGAGGGTAAATTTGGTCAGGCAAAAAACGGCTATGGTCTAACCGATATCCGGGCACGCAGAAAAGACACTTCAGAAGCATGGTTAGGAGCTATATGGCTGGCGATGAATCTAAAGCGATACATAAGTTTACTGCCCGCAGTGAGCCTTGTGGCAATCATCCAGCTGGTGATCGCCTTTTTAAGTCCTTTTTGGACCAAAATAACAGCCTGGGGAGAAGATACGGCAGCACAAATGAATGAAATGAAAAATTTATTTGATATAACTGGGTTCCGCCAACCAGCTTTGGGGGGAATACAGCCTCAGGTTAGAGGCTTCTTTTAGGACTTTTTCAGCAAACTCTAAGTATTTCGGAACTGAAAATGGGTTCCAGCAGGTAAATTAATGCTAGTTCCGGGCGTTAGTTGTTCTACTAATTCGTCATTACCAAGCTTTCGCCAAATTTCACCCCTTCCTGCGATGACATACCACACTTCCATTGTTGTAATATGTTTTACGGCTTTGGATGTCACACCAGGAGGAAGGGTGCAATGTATAATGCTACCTGATGGAAATTGTAGTAAATTTCTAATTTCAGATCCATTCAATAGTTTATCGTCTGGATTAATTGCTTTTATTTTGAACTCCAAATTTCTTTTTTGGGATTTTTCAAATTTTTCAAACAGTTCTACAGCCTCTCTATTGATTGCAGTATTCTTCATTGTCCAATAAAGCATGCCTAATACTACTACTGTTGAAATAGAGAGTAACAAGGGCCATACCGTTTCCGATATTTGTTCGATAAACCACACAGAAACAGCACCGATGATGGCTAGGCTGCAAGTGAGAGTGAAATAGAAATATAGCACTCTTTTTGTAATACCTTTGTCATGTGTTTTCATCATCCTTATTCTTACTGGTGGAACCCAATCAGGATTTTCAGTCTCAATCTGTAAACCACTATTAAAGAAGGCGGCTAGAAGTTGGTGATAAACTCTTAGGTCTAGCATATATAGGACTAAAATACCAATTGAACCCAAGAGGCAAATAATTGAAACCAAAAGCCAAGGGTCAAATAAAAGTTTTTCTGATCGTGTAGTGAGAATAAATCCACAAGCGCCTAAGGCTGCTAGTAACCAAGTTGAGGCAAGTTTTCGATATTCAGATTCCAGACTGTTAAAATGTTGCTCAGCAGTGGTAATTTGCGTAAGCATCTGGATTATCTGGTTTTTTTCTTCATTAGATTTAGCCATAATAGAAACAGGATGAAAACTGTATTTTTAATAGTTATGCATCACAATAAATTGTTCATGTTGAACCAGTCTCGACAAAGTCATTTATTTATTATTGGCTTAGTTACCACTTCGGTATTGGGCTAACGGGTGTAAGCGTCTCCTGATCTTCATAACGTATTGTTTGAGGTGGTCGACACTTTTTGGACATATTTGACCAAAGTTAAGAAAAGGATGCATAAGTAGTTTTCTAAATTTTGTCGACCAATTAAGGTGGTTGGAACTTGAATTTTTACACTTCTCATGATCAAATTTTTTAATTTTGGCTTAACACTTCGATTACATTACCATTCAAATCAACTCTTGCTGAAACTGTATTTTTTACCTTTCCACCGAACGCATTTTTTCCTCTAAATTCAGTTATCACAAGTATTGAATTTCCATCATCTCTAAATTTTGTTTTAATGTGCTCGTAGCTGTCCGGATCGTTCATGTTCTCTTTGATTAAATTCGTTAGTCCCGGGTGCGAACCGTCCCAAGAACTGAACTGCATCTCGATTTTTTCTTTCCTTGCTTTTTGCTCGTTTACAAGTCTCTCTGCTTCACGTTGTATTCTGTCTAAACTATCCTGCTTCGCTTTTGCAAGATTAATGCTATCCTTAAGGTATTGTGGTAATTTTTCAAACGCCGCCTGCTCTTGTTGTACTTTCTCATTTTCTTGACTAATTTGATCTTTTGAAACTAATAAGATGCCAACGAAAACCGTACTAAATACCATCAAGTATTTGATTGGTTTAGTTAATTGTTTGCCGATTATTTTTTCAATAATCTTCAATGTTGCTGGTAATACGATGAGTCCGCTGCTCATGAGTAGTAGCCCTCCAATAAAAGAAACAGAAAAAATTAGTCCCAGTCCTGAAGTAATTAAGCTAATTCCGTAAAGCCATTTTATTATTACTTTAATCGTCGCCATGTGTTGTTATATTTTAAAATTTACCTCCCTACTACTGTTTAACCTCGCTTTATATATCGGCTTGTTAGAGATTTGTTTTTTACTTACTTATTTTCCAACTCGTTCAGATATCTATGCTATACGTACACGAGTTGAGTACACAGTTTGGGGGTTGCCACAAACGAATGTAGATATCTAATTTGGTTCGTTTCGTGCATTCTTATTATTCATGTTAAGGACACCAATCTGTTTGTAGACTATTATGGCTCTCACTTGCCAAAGCCTGTTGCGTAATTGCCATTAAACTACCGAAACCGATTTTTCATCTCTAAGTAACATAGTTCACCATACTGTCTCATCCTGTCAAAAGCATAAGGTAGATCACGTCTTGGAAAAGCATACGGTATTCCCGCGTTGATGAGTTTTCCATTATGCTCAATGGTAGCAGTATTGAAAAAAACGCGATTACTAATTCCATCCAAGTTAAAGTATACAGGTTCTGCTATATCAATATTTTTTAAGCCTGTTTTATTTGCAGCCCAGAAAATATGATAAAATTGTTTGCTTCCAAACAATACATATTTTCTGGGGACTTCGACAATAGAATCAAGAGTTCTCTCCAGATGCTCAGCAATAAGGTCGATATTTTTGATAGACATGGACTTGGTGTCAAAAATTCCAGTAAATGTTCGCGAACCGTAGGGGATGAGTTCTAACTGTAATTTTTGGGTCAGCACATTCTTATTGGCTATTTGTCTATGTTCAATACTCTTCTCGTCGATAAAGTTGGGTATGTCTATTCCGGAGTCCTCAAATTTTGATAAGAAAGCAGCTTGTTTAAGGTCAAAATTATCGAGTGGACTTGTCTTTCCATAGTCTTTTAAATGATTGTAATGCTTTGAAAATAAGTCGTCAATATTCTTGTAATCTTCCTTCACTAAGGTGAGTGTATCTTTGCTGGAGCCGGGATTGAGCATTACAAATACCGTTGGGGCATCAGGATTTCCTACGAAGTACATAGGTTCTTCAAGCTCATTGAATTTCTTGTCCTTATTGTCTATTTTTTGATTGAGTGCTCTCGCGGATTCGATAAATCCCTGATTGTAAAGAGACTCAAGATCTTTGAATAAAGGTTTAGATATGCTTTGCATGCTTTTGAGACTTTAGTTTATTTAGGCTGACTGTTAGCAGGAGTACTTAAGCAATGGACTTCAGTACTCAGGTAGTTTTCTCAAAGTTAATCAATATTTTCATTTCTAGCATTGATTTTTTGATTTTTTTTATGGATATGTATACCTATTCAGTAGGCCAAGTTGGCAGCCCATAGACTGGGAGAAACTAATTCGCGGCTGATGGATTCGGCGTCTAATCCCTCAGCCATCGTTCCGTCGAGAATTTTCCCCAAAACAAAAAGCCCCCCAACAGGGGGGACGTCTATGACAGAAAATAACGGTAAAATACGGCAAAAATGATAAAACCGTGTTTACTCGAGGATGGGGTAACTTGTTAAATCAAATTCTCTTTTTCAATCCTAACTGGCTATCCGCCAGTGTGTGTAGCTGTAAAGATAATTCCAAACTCCGTGCCAAAAAATCCAAAGCACCTTTTCCGTGCTTTTTTTAAAAAAAACAGACCCCCCAGGCGAGGGATCTGCGGAAAGCGGTTTCTCAACCTTGAATGGAAGGCGCAAATATGTGTGAATGAATACTACCGGATTATGCCCCCTGTGGATCTTCGTTGAGGAAGAAGTTGTTGGGGAACTGGTTGGAGGGCTGTATGATCTGGTGATCGCGCAGCAGGCGGAAGTAGTTGCGTGCCATCCGCTCCTTTACGTCGAGGGTGTCCATGAGGTAGCGGTTGATATCTGTGGCGGTGAGTACGCTGCGGCCGGTGAAAGCAGCGCGGGCGATGCGCTGCAGTTCCTCTAGTTTGCGTTTTTCGAGCTCGTCTTTGCTCTGCTGGCCCTGGAAGATGTGGCGACCGGCTTCTTTGCTCCAGCCAAATTGCAGGGTTGGTACCTCCAGGGGGGAGCCGTCGCGCACTTTGAGGGCTTTGACGACGCTGCATGGGTTGTCGTCGTCTGTTTCTACCAGCAGTATAGCTGCTGTTTTGCTGAGTAAATCACATATTTCAAGATTAATAAACCATACTTCGAAAAGTTTTTTGTTTACCTTTGAACTGCACAGCTTTGGTAGTGAGATACACGGCTCGAAAATGCTGGCGAAGATAGTATCGCAATGGCGAGCCACGGCATACGGACCAGTTACCATAGTCAGCCAAAGTGGTCAGGAGTTGTGTAGGATAACAGAGTACAACAGCAGGTTAAAGTCTGCCAGAAAAAGAGGATGTACCGCCACAGGATAAGCAGGGTTGTGTAGCAGGGCGGGCAGGATAATAAACAGGTTTGATTATAAAAGCTAAGGAGGGCACCGCACTGGCTGTCTGTGAGAAAAATCGGTCAGTGTGCCTGCCAACGATAATAGATACCAACCGAAAACCATGGCAAAGAAAGTATTTATCTCTTACTCCCACCGGGACGAAACCTTCAAGGATGAACTCGATGTGCACCTTTCGGCGCTGAAGCGCAGCGGACTGGTGGATGTCTGGCATGATCGCCGCATTGATGCCGGTACCGACTGGGACGATGGTATTCGGGCAGAACTTGAGGCGGCCGATATTATCCTGCTGCTGGTGAGCGCCAGTTTTTTGGCTTCCGAATACATCTGGCAGGTGGAGATTGGTCGTGCCATGGAGCGGCACCGGGCCAGAGAAGCGCGGGTGGTACCTGTCTTCATCCGTGCCTGCGACATGAAAGGTATGCCTTTTGAGGGTATACAGGGGCTGCCCCGCGATGCGCGGCCGGTCGCTGCTTTTGCCGACAGGGACGAAGCC
The DNA here is from genome assembly GCA_964441755.1 of uncultured Saprospiraceae bacterium. Lineage (GTDB taxonomy): Bacteria > Bacteroidota > Bacteroidia > Chitinophagales > Saprospiraceae > JAUMBM01. The sequence continues at coordinate 14,846 of CAYTVG010000010.1, read as the reverse complement.
TACCTGCAGATAGCCAAAGGCCTGCGGGCGGTGCTGGAGGCCTGACGGGCTTTTTGCGGCAGCAGCTGAGGCTGCTGGCCGCGTGATGCATCTTTTTACCACTACCACACCCACAGAAATAATCCGTATGAAAGACATCGAAAACATTGTAGAAGCCCTGCGCACGGAAGACTGCGTGCTGGTGCTGGGCCCCAAGGCTGCCAGCTTTGAGGGAGAGCTGCTGCAGGATCTGCTGGCCGAGCGACTGGCGCAGTCGCTGAAGCTGCCGGCCGACAGTCCGCGCGAACTGCCCCAGCTTGCGCGACAGTTGCGGCAGGCATCGAAAAATGAGACAGAGGCGCTGGAAAAAACCGGCACCCTGCTGCGCGAATTTTATGAAGAGTTTGCAGACGAGAAAATCCCGCTCTACGAGCTCGTCGCCCGGCTGCCCTTTCGGTGCATACTCAACTGCACCCCCGACAGCCTGTTGTTGGAAGCTCTGAGGCGGCAGAATAAAAAAGGACTGTTTTACAGTTTTCACTTCAGCAAGCCCGAGCACAACAAGAACGCAGACAATCGGGCGACTGATCTTGAAAAGGAGATCAGCGATGACTCTCCGCTGGTATATAATCTTCTCGGTCACTACGACGACGCCTCTTCACTGGTGCTGACCGATGCCGACCGGCTGCGCTTCCTGGAAGTGGTACTGCAGCGGGAAAAGGAAGCCAGCCTGCCGCCCAACGTTGCCTACCATTTTTTGCGCCCGCCCGTGCACAGGCTTCGCAAAACCTTTCTCTTTATTGGCTTCGATTTCAACGAGTGGCACCTGCGGCTTTTCATGCACCTGCTGCGCCGCAACAATGAGCATCTGCCGCGCTCTCTGAGCCTCCAAAACGAGGAGAACCTCGAAAGAGACGCCGCCATTTTTTACACGGACAATTTCGACATGCTTTTTGTGCCGCACGATCCATCGTCATTGCTGGAGGAGCTTCGGCGGCAGCTGAGCGCGCCGCCGCCGCCACCACCGGCGGCGAGCATGGAGCTGCTGCTGCTCTACCATCCTGCCGATGAAAGCCTGCGGGACGAGCTCGAGACCTACCTGTCGACCCTGCGCAACAGCGGGCTGGTGAAAGTGTGGCATGAAGCCTGCATACTGGCGAGTGAGGAGACCGAGGCGGAGATGCAGCAACACCTCGGCAGCGCGGGCATCATACTACCGCTGGTAACAGCCAATCTGCTGGCCGACGACCGCTTTTACCACGACCACCTCAGCATCGCCCTGCGCCGCCATGATACCGGCGAGGCCAAGCTGGTGCCCTTGCTGTATAGTCCCTGCGACGTGATTGGTACGCCACTTTTTGAGCTCAACACCTTCTACCCTAAGCCCAAGGGCAGGGCTGTAAGCCAGAAGCCCGACCGCAAAGAAACGCTCACCACTTTTGCGCAGGAACTGCGCGGCATTGTGGAGCGCATACTCAACCAACCCAACACCCGGCCATGAGTACACCTGCTTACCGCTATCCCGGTACACACTCCTTTACCACAGCCGAGCAGCTGCAGTTTTTTGGGCGCGAGCGCGAGGCCAAAGAACTCTTTCGTTTGGTAGCACTCAACCCCGTGGTAGTTCTTTTCGGCAAGTCGGGCACCGGCAAGACCTCCCTGCTGCAGGCAGGCCTGTCGCCCCTGCTGCAGGAGCTGCAACTGCAGCCCGTCAGGCTGCGCCTCAACGACACAGCTCACTCCATCAGCCGACAGTTGTGGGAGCAATTTAACGAGGGCGAGTACCTGCCACTGGGCACGCCCGACAACCTGAGCCTGCTTGAGTACTGCCGCCGCTTCGACCACACCGTGCGGGGTACCACCATGAGCCCCCTGCTGCTGCTCGACCAGTTTGAGGAACTATTTACCCTCTACGGCGATCAGCCAGAGGAACGCGACGCCTTCATTGCACAACTGGCTGCCCTGCTGGGCGACAGCCGACAGCGAGCGAGTGCGGGGCAGGACAGCGTGCCGGTACGGGTGATTATCTCGATCCGCTCCGACTTCCTCTACCTGCTCGACCGGCTTTCGACCCACATGCCGGCCATCCTGCGCTGCCGCTACGAGCTCAGTCCGCTGGACGAAGCCAATGCGCGCCGCGCCATCACGGCACCGGCTGCGTTGGAAGGCGACTTTGCCTCCCGGCCGTTCACTTACAGTGAGGCTGCCCTCAATACCATCCTCGACAACCTGCGGGCGCAGCGTGAGGCCGGTGACAAATCGCGGGAAGTGGAAGCCTTCCTGCTTCAGCAATTTTGCCAGCGCATCGAGCGCCTGTTGCTGGAAAAAGGAGCTCCTGCCGGCTTTGAGGTAGAGGAATCTTTTTTTGGTGGTAAGGAAGGCATAGACGCCATCCGCGACAGCTTTTACGCCGAGGTGCTGGCAAAGTGTGCGCCGGAGGCTCGGCGCGCCGTACAGCAGTTGGTGGAAGAAAAACTCATCAGCGCCGAGCGGCGCATCATAGCCGAGCGGGAGACCATCAAACGCGCGCCCGGGCTGACCGATGAGGTGCTGCGGCTCCTCTGCAATGAGCGCCTGCTGCGGGAGGAGCCCCGTGGTGGTAGCTTTTACTACGAAATTAGCCATGATACGCTGCTGGAGACAGTGCTGAAGGCAAAAGAGAAGCGGTTGGCAGTGGAGGCAGCAGAGCGGCAGGCAGCGGAACGACAGGCGGCGGAGGAGCGCGCGCGGGAAGCTGAAGAGAAAGCAATGGAGGAAAGACGGCGGGCAGAGGAAGCGGAGCGGCTGCGTATGTTGGCTGAGCAAAATGAAGCACGAGCGGGTCAGCGAACACGGCTGGCGGTGCTGGTTTCGCTGCTGGCGGTGGTGCTGGCGGTGGTGGCAGGGGTGTTTTATGTGCGGGCCGCAGAAGACAGGCAACGGGCGGAGGCTGCCAAGGACAGCGCGGAGGTGGCGAAGACGGCGGCGGAAGGGGCTAAAAATGAGGCGGAAGCCAACCTGCAGGAGGCGGAGCGGCAGCGACAGAAGGCCATAGCCGCTACGCAGGAGGCTGAAAAAAATTATGCAGCTGCCCAGGCCAATCTGCGCAGGGCCGAGCAGGAGGAAAAAAGAGCCAAAGCGGCACTTGTGCAGGTGGAGCGGGAAAAAGCGGCCACGGAGGCGCAGCGGCGCATAGCGGAGGATAATTATGCGCAGGCGCAGGAGGCTACTAAGAAAGCAGGAGATGCAGAAAAAAGTGCAAAGCGCACATTGGATGATTTAATAATCTCAAATCAGAAATTTGCTAGACTAACATTTTACAGGGACACAGAGAGAGATATCCAGGAGCTTAATTATGACTATGCCTATGAAAGAGTTAAATCAGATACTGAATTGGGTATTCTGAAAGATACTATCGCAAGTACGGCTCTAGAGCTTGCATTTTGGTACGGCGAAACTGGTCAGAAAGTAAAAGCAGATACCATGTTAACAATAGCTTACAAGATGTTGAATAAACAGCCTGATTTGTCAATAAGCTTACGCCAATCTATTGAAAGTGCTAATAAAAACATCTTTCATATGCTCATGAAAAAATACTACCCTTTGGATACAGCTTTTGTTTCCGGAGGTACATTTGAAATGGGATGTAAGGGGAGAAGAGATGGAAGATGCTATGATGGTATTGGTAATAGAACGTTACATGACCAGACGATAGATGGGTTTACTATCACTCGTCATGAAATCACCTGGTGGCAGTACCGGTTGTTTTGTGAGGCTACGCAGCGTGAATACGAAGCTCCAGGCTGGGGCGTCCAGGGCAACAATCCGGCTGTAAACGTGAGCTGGTATGACGCTGTTGAATATGCCAACTGGGTAAGTCAAAGAATGGGTCTGGATACTGTATATTCGGATGATGGAAGTGGTGTTATCTGGGACTTGACCAAACGTAGAAATGGTTACCGCCTGCCCACAGAAGCAGAGTGGGAGTACGCAGCCCGTGGCGGTCAGGAGCAGGCGTATGCAGGCTGTAGTAGTTCCGAAGCGCTGGGAGAATATGCCTGGTATAGTGATAACAACAAGGGTCGCACACAGCCTGTAAAAAGCAAAAAGCCCAATGCCTACGGGCTGTATGATATGAGCGGCAACGTATGGGAGTGGTGCTGGGATTGGTATGGTGATTATCCTGAGGTTGATAAGAAAGATTATAGTGGTCCTGAAGCCGGCTCCTACCGCGTCGTTCGCGGCGGCTCGTGGGGCAGCGATCCGCAGAGTTGTCGCGTTGCCGATCGCCGCGACAGCGACCCTGGCCTTCGCGGCCGCGCTCTTGGGTTCCGCCTGGCCAGGACCCCTTAGTTTTTATCCTTTTCACCTTTTTACCTTCTTAAAAAAATGAAGCCCCCCAAAAGGGGCTTCCAAACAAGGTTTACGACCCGCGGGGGATGCGCACAGCGCGTCCCCCGCGGCATTTTGTGCCATGTACGGCAGTTTTCCACCCTTCCCACCTATATCACTACTGCTGCGCCGCGCCAGCGGCGCAGCAGCGCATCCTCCTTTTTGATTTTTCGAAGAAAAATCAAAAAGCCCCCTTTTTCCTATATATACGAAAAAATTCCCCCCGGGCGCCGGATATATCCCCGGATATATATATCGAAGCACTCGCCTATATATACGAAAGTGGTTTCCTATATATAGGAAACAGCCTTCATATATATAGGAAAACGCGTCTCCTATATATACGAAAATGAGATGGCCGACCTTATCTGGACAGATCTAGCAAAAGCTAAGGAAAAGTACAGTATGTTAATTTTTCTTGAGTTGCTGCTCAAATATTGTCGACCACCTCATCTAACCTGTAGAAACAAAAAGAGAGCCCCAGCAAACCGGAGGCTCCCCAAAACCCATTTAAAAACCCTGTTGTAATAGTATCAAGACTCCATTCTTTGCATCTTGCTGCCTACGAGGCCGAAGCTGCCGGGAAACTGCCCATTGACTTCGATGATGCCATTTTCACGCATAAATTTGATGTGGTTGCGCGCCATGCGGTCTTTGATCGAGAGCGCGTCCATCAGTAGCTGCGTGAGCTCGTTGACAGCAATGTAGCCGCGGCCGTGGAAAAGGCTGGCTGCTATGTCGCTTAGCTCCTCCAGCTTGCGCTGGTGGGAGTCGTCTTTGCTTTTTTCCCCCATAAAAATGTGCCGCCCCTCCTCTTTGCTCCAGCCAAACTGTACCATGGGCACATCGAGGGGAGAGCCGTCGCGCACTTTGAGTGCTTTGACGACGCTGCAGTGGTTGTCGTCATCTTTTTCTACCAGCAGTATGCCTGCCGCTTTGCGCTGTACCTCTGAGCCGAGGTGCCCCCGCAGCTTCATGCCGGAAGGCGCCAGGTGGAGGACGCAGATGATGACTGTGTTGTAGATGGCCGCCAGCCGGAAGAGCTCCTCGATGAGGGCTACGGAGCTTTCTTCGTCGTTGACGCCGCCCAGCAGATCCGCGATGCCGTCGATGACCACGAGGTGTATGGAGCCGTACTCGTAAAAGAACTTGTCCATGGACTCCAGGATGAGCTTCATGCGCTCATTGCGGGAGATGCCCACCAGGCAGAAGGCGCGGAACCAGACAGGTGGTCGGGACTGCGCGGATCGCTGCACAATATACGTCATGTTTTTGTACAACTGGCTTTCTGACTGCTCGGTATCGTACAAAAGTACGGCGCCGCCATCAGAATTTTCCCGCACGCTGGTGCCGAGGGTGTCGATGGTTGTGCCCACTGGCCGGATGGCACCGGAGAGGATGCCGCCGAGGTAGTTGGTTTTGCCGCTGCCTTCGGCGCCGGCGACGCACATGAGGTTGCCGGGGGTGCCGACGGTGACATCGTTGATGGTGATGAGCGGCCGGGGGACGGCCGGGGGGAAGTCAAAGTTGATTTCACAGGTGCGCATGATGGAATTTGTGTCTTCGTAGAGTTTGTCGAGCAGTTCGAGGAAGAGCATCTTCAGGTCTGCCTCGGTGTGGCCCAGGCGGAAGAAGTCGGAGATGTCTTTTTCTTCCTTGGTGCCGGCCAGGGGCAGGACTAGGTACTTGAGGTTGTACTCTTTGTTGTCCGCACAGAGCTTGTGCATGGAATTGCGGCCGGTTTCGTCGGCATCGTAGAGGAGTACGATGTGCTTAAAGCGGTAGGTAAGGCCGCGCAGCAGGTTTTTGGGGATGAGCGCCGTCTCACTGTTCATGGTGATGGCGCTAAAACCGTTGGCGACGAGGCTCAACACGTCCTTTTCACCGCCGGTGATGAACAGAATGTAGCCGCGAATGGGCAGCTGCTCGAAGCCAAAGATGTAATTGTCAGCCTTTTCGCCGGTAAAGAGGAAGCGGGGGGTGGAAAAAGGGCGGTAAAGTTTGGTATCACCGCCAGGCACTTATGACAAAGTGTGACTAAGTGTGTAAATCAGCGATTTACACACTTTTTTTTTATCAATATGTGTCAGAAAATGTGTCAAAATAGTTACCATTTTGGCCGTTTTCATTACCATGTCCCTCGATTGCCAAAAATGGTAACGGATGATGCCATAAGTTAATGCATATTGATTATGTAAATCAAATTGTTAAGTGTTTTTTCGAGGTCGTTTTTGATGTAGCTTTGTGTAATTAGGTCTGTTACCATTTCATTACCAAACAAAGCTACCATGCAAAACAAAAATTCGGCTTTCTCTCTGTCCTACTACATTAGCCGCAACAAGCCCAGAAAAAGCGGCCAAGTTCCCATTACAATGAAGGTCTACCTGTGCGGTGATGTGGTTACTCTCTCCACCAAACGCTTGGTCATGCCCAAAGACTGGGATCCGGAATACGGCTGTGCTCGCGGGCGCAGCCCGGGAGCTAAGGTACTTAACGATTATCTGGATTCGCTTAAGCTTCATGCTTTTAAGAAGTACAACGAACTGCTGATTCATCACGATGAGGTGACAGCCCAGTTGCTCAAAGACGCTATCCTGGGTGTTGACAGCGCCCGACCGAAGATGTTTGTGGAAATATGGGAGGAGCACAATCAAAGGCTGAAAAAAATGATTGGGTTGGAGAATTCCTATACCAACTACCAAAAGCACAACACCTGCAAGAATCACTTCGTGGACTTTCTTAGCAAGGAATATAAGTTGTCGGACCTGCCTGTCAAGAAAATGGAGCCGGATCTGGTGGATAGGTTTATGTTTTTCCTTAAGACAGAGAAAAGTTGCTCCCACAACACCACCATCAAATTTATGCACAAACTCAAAGGTATTTGTATCATCTGCCAGCGCAACGGCTGGATGCTGAAAGACCCTTTCTATGGAATCAAACTCGGCCTGAAGGATGTTGACCGGCCCTATCTGACCGAGGCAGAGCTGCAGCGGCTGATTGACTATCAGTCACCGATAGATCGGATGATCCGGGTGCGGGACTTCTTCCTGTTTGCCTGCTTCACGGGTCTGGCTTACTCGGATGTGAAGAAGCTAAAGCGATCGGAGTTGGAGACCAACGGAAACGCTTACTGGATACGGACAAAGCGCCAAAAGACAGGTGCGCAGACGAGCGTTCCGCTGCTGGAACCAGCCATGCGCATCATTAGAAAGTATACCCGCCTCGAGCTGCTCAATGACAACGATCCCGTCCTGCCAATCTCCAGCAACCAAAAGATAAATGCCTACCTCAAGGAGCTGGCGGATATATGCGGCATCAGCAAGGTGCTTTCCTTCCACATTGCCCGCCACACTTTTGCTACGACGGTCACGCTGACCAATGGTGTGCCGATTGAAAGTGTGAGCAAGATGCTCGGCCACAAAAATCTGCGCAGCACCCAGCACTATGCGCGCATAGTCGATAAGAAGGTAGGTGACGATATGGCCATGCTGGCCGACAAGCTGTCTTCCAAACTCAAGTTCAGGGAATAGGTGTCTGTATATATTGGATTTTGAGGCCGGCTCCGCAAGAAATTGCAGGAGCCGGCTGCATTTTGGCGGCAGTACACACTTTGAATCTGCCTGCTTCAGAGATCAGAACAACAATACAATCTTTACAGCAATGAACACGAGAATACCGGATGATGCGGAGGAAACTTTCAAGCTGCGCAGCTACGGTTTCGGTGAGCTGGCGCAGCTCTACCTCCCTGATGTCATGCCCAAGAGCGCCACCAACCGCCTGCGGGTATGGATTGTGCGCAATGAGCCACTGCTGCAGTCACTGGAGGCCTCCGGCTGGCGTAGATACAGCAAGACACTGACGCCGCTGCAGGTGCGGTTGATTGTTGAAGCTCTCGGCGAACCCTGAGATTTTTACCACTCTGTGCCTGCATTTTTTCCGCAGAAAAGCCTATCCTTGTTACAAGGAAGATCAAGACACTTGATTGATATGTATAATATGATCGCTTTTGCAGTTGTTTTTGGTGTTCAAGTGTTTGGTAGTGAGTTGAATGTGAGAAATATGTCAGAGAGTATAGTCCACCAGAACAAGGAATAAGACAAAAGCTGCAGAGTACATAGGTATCTGATAAAAGTTCACAAATACCAGTCACAGAGATTATCATATCACCAGTATCGTTTTTAGCCCTGCTATGGTCAGTACCACCAATTTCAGCCATATGGTTTAAATTGCGGATCTCATGTATTACTTCCCTGTACTACAGGAACACCATTGTTACACAACTACCTAACGACAAGTAATTTACTCTTTTAGTGGGTGGGAAAAGAAAAAAAGAATATATTTGAGGCGCATGAAATCCGTTACCTATGTCCACCGAACACCAGCAACAATCAGATGATCGTCGTCGGCCGGCAAAAGGTGCCTCAAGCCGAGCGGGTCGCGCTTCTGCGGCCTCGTCTTCCAAGACTAACAGGCCGGCGGGTAGAAAGTATTTCCTGGGTATTGCTATCGATAAGTATGAGCACTGGCCGCAACTGCGCAATGCCAGGCGGGATGTGCAGGCAATCTGCGAGCTGCTGTTGGCGGAGTACGGGTTCGAAAAGGAAGATGTGCATCTGCTGACTGACAGGGAGGCTACCTATGGCGGGGTGATTGGTGTACTGCGTAAGATGGTGAGCCTTGTCAGTCAGGAAGACAGCCTTTTGATCTACTATGCCGGGCATGGTCATTTTGATGAACTTACCAAGCGCGGGTTCTGGATACCGGCCAATGCAGGGAGCAGGAAAATAGAGGACTACCTGCCTAATTCGGTCATCAAAGACTATCTGGCCGACATTCCGTCGCTGCATACCCTGCTTATAAGTGACTCGTGTTTTTCAGGATCATTGTTTGTACGAGGTTATCAGCGCGACGAGCAACTGACTGCCGGCGAACTGATGCGGCTTCGTAGCCGCTGGGCGCTTTGCTCCGGTCGCCATGATGAGACGGTGGCCGACGGCCCTGCAGAGGGGCACAGTCCTTTTGCGCAAAGTATCCTGGATGTGCTTAAAAAGAGTGAGCGCGAGCATATCACACTTGACTTCCTCCTGGATCAGGTGAGAAACCAGACCCGCTCGAATTACGATCAGCTCCCGGATGGTGGCCCGCTGTCCAATGCCAACCACCAGCGAGGACAGTTTGTGTTCAGTCGCCGGCAAGTAGTGCGAAAGCCGGCTGATGAGCTGGCCTGGGCAAAGATTGTGGCTATGCCTGAGGAGAGCCTTACACAGGTCAAAGAAAAGCGTTCTCAGGTGAGCCTTTTTTGTGATACCCACGAAGGTAGCAAACACGAGAAAGAGGCGATACAGCTTGGCGAACAACTTGAAGAGCGTCAGGCTTTTCTTAGCTTACGAGATACTGAATTTAGCCTGCGTGGGTTTTTGCGTATGTTTCCACACTCCTCCCATGCGCCTGAAGTCCGCAAACGGCTTGAGGCTGTACTGAAAACACTGGCTGTCAGTGATACAATAGAAACGGTAAAGCATACTGAAGAGAGTCGGAAACCACCCGTCGTGTCTGCTGAGCAGAAACCGTCAGGAAGTACAGCCAAAAAACCTGTTGTAGATTTTATTCTGCCTGAAATGATATTGGTGGAAGGTGGATCTTTTGATATGGGCTGTACGTCGGAGCAGAAGGATTGCTGGGACAGAGAAAAACCAGTTCACCGCGTAACACTCGACAGCTACTACATCGGGCAGTACGAGGTTACTGTGCAGGAATTCAAAGCATTTGTAGACGCCACCAATCATGTGACTGACGCAGAAAAAGACGGGGGTAGTTATTTTTGGACGGGTAGTAGCTGGAAAAAACGAGCAGGGATTAACTGGCGGCATGATGGGAAAGGGGTACTTCGGCCGGCAGCTGATTACAGGCATCCTGTTATACATGTAAGCTGGAATGATGCCATGGCCTACTGTAAGTGGCTGAGTGGAAGAACTGGCAGGAGTTACCGGCTACCAACTGAGGCGGAGTGGGAGTTTGCAGCCCGGGGAGGGAACAAGAGTCAGAGGTATCAGTATGCCGGTGGTAATAACCTTGAGGATGTTGGCTGGTATAGTAGTAACTCCGGAGGAAATACCCGCCCCGTCGGACAAAAGCGGTCTAATGAGCTGGGGTTGTACGATATGAGCGGTAATGTGATAGAGTGGTGTCAGGATTGGTATGGAGACTATTCTGCTTCGGCACAGACGAATCCTACAGGGCCTACCACCGGCGCCTTCCGCGTCCTTCGCGGCGGGTCGTGGCGCGACGCTCCGCAGTTTTGGCGCGTTGCCATTCGTGGCCGCGGCGACCCTGGCGATCGCGGCGACCATCTCGGTTTCCGCCTGGCCAGGACCCCTTAGTTTTTATCCTTTTTACCTTCTTACCTTTTTCGAAAAAAAAGCCCCGACAGGGGCCAAAGCGAAGCAAACAAAAAACAAACAACCCGCGGGGGGTGCGCAGCAGCGCATCCCCCGTCGTTTTTTAGCCCTGTCCGCAGGCAGGGCGGGCCTATTTCAGCCCCTGCCGCAGGCGGGGCTGCAGGCGAAGCCGCACGACCGGATGCGCGCAGCGCATCCGCCCCCCTCCCCAGCAGCGATTTTCCTATATATATGAAGCAAATTCCCCCGGGCGGCGGATATATCCCCGGATATATATATCGGAGCAAAAACCTATATATACGAAGCCCTTTCCTATATATCCGAAAACGCTTTCGTATATATACAAAAACGCCTCCGTATATATAGCAAAACAGCCTTCCTATATATACGAAAAAGGCAGAAAATCCTCCAACATCCCCGAATATCCCCGAATATCCCCGAACATCCTCGCACATCCCCGCCAGCCTTGCTGCCGGCCGTAACCTTGTAAAAAAAAGCAGACAGATGTCACGACTACCGGATCACGACCAGAGCCTGCTGCTGCTGACGACCGTCGGCGGCCTGCTGGGCGGCCTGAGCCGCGCTTTCAACCACCAGCTGCAGCAGCCGCTGCTGCCGGGGGCGATCAGCTGGAGCGGGATCGTGGATGTAGCCTTCTATGCGCTGATCAGCGGTAGTGTGGGATACGGGGTAAAATTTGGGTGGGATCTGCTGGCAGAACGAATCAGACAGGGGCGATGAAGGACATACTGACACTGGGGGTAATCGGGGGGCTGCTGTTTTTTGGCTTCCGGCTGTTTTCAGCCAAGCGGCTTGGTGACAAGTCGGTGGTGCGCACGCTTCGGCCGCGGGTGCATAAGCTCAATGCCAACGGGCTGTTTATTCGCATGGAGCTGGAGGTGGACAATCCTACCGCTGCGACGGTGACGGTGACCAAGCCGGTGGTTTATCTGTATACGAAGGGGCAGCTGCTGGCGTCGACGGCGCCGGACAGCAAGGTGTATACGATTGAGCCGATGGCGACGACGCAGCTGGATTCTGTGGAGTTTCGGGTGTCACTGCTGGAGGCGGGCCGCTACCTGGCGAGTCTTCCGGGGCGCATCAAGGAGCTCAATGAGATCCGGCGCCGTGAGGGCAGTATAGAGCTTAGCGCGCTGGGCATACCGCTGGAGTACAGCTACTCGATCTACGTCAACGACCTGCGGTTTGAGTCGGGCCGCCTACAACTGGTGTGATGCGGCGAGAAGAAGCCGCAGTAAGCTCCGGCTGGCGGCCGATCCGCGGCGGTGAGCAGTACGATAAGTACCTGCCGCTACAAACCTAAAGGGAGTTCTTGATTATTTTGATCGTCCATATCCGGCTATTTCAATTTTTTGAGTGATGAGTGGTTGAATAATGTTTTCAGTTGTTGTATGGCAATTCTATTGAGTTGCAGGAGGCGCTCAGGAGCTTGTAACCCTTGGGCGATAAGCACAGCATTCAGGCTTTCCAAATTGGTAAGCACTACCAGTTGCTCCAGGGTAGCATAATCCCGAATATTTCCTTCGGCTTTTGGGTTTTCGTTTCTCCATGCAGCAGCAGTTTTTCCGAAGAGTGCCATGTTTAGCAAGTCTGCTTCGCTGGCGTACACCAGAGCCGCATCCTTTTTGGTCAGTTCCTGGGGTATCAGGTTTTCTTTGATGGCATCGGTATGGATGTGGTAATTCACTTTGGCAAGGGTGCGCTGTAGGTTCCACTCTAATTTCAGGCGGTCGCTTTCATCGGCTTTCAGGCGTTGGAATTCTTTAATCAGGTAAAACTTGAACTCGGCACTCAGCCAACTGGCAAATTCAAAAGCGATATCCCGGTGGGCATAGGTGCCGCCATAGCGGCCGGTTTAGGCCACAATTCCCCTGGCATTAGTACTTTCTATCCAGCGTTTTGGGGTAAGGGAAAAACTGTTTGATCCGGCCATATTTTTAATTCCATCGAATTCGATGGAATTAAACCCGGGGTTATGAAACTGCTCCCACAACCCCATAAACTCTATGGTGCTTCGGTTGCGCATCCAGTTTTGCAGGATATAGTCACTGCGATCAGAATCCCTGTGACGGGCTATATCGGTAAGACTGATGAAATCATCTGCATTCTCGGAGTAGATAGATACTACTGTTCCTTGAGTTGGTCGGCAATATTTGGACAGTCAACCTAGTTCTCTGTTATTAGAGGCCTTTTTCCTTTCTGAGTATATCTTCAATTTGAGTAACAAGGGTTGGAATGATATTCTCCACAACGGCTCAGACGGCCCAAAGGTCAACGCCAATGTAGTCATGGATTAATTTGTCCCTCATGCCGGCAATCTTCTTTCAATTGCTGTATACTTGGCGCGAAAATCATCGTTTAGCTTTTTTGTCGCTTCACCAATGATTTCGAAGTTTCTAATCACCGCATCCTGGATTAGAGGGTTATTTATAAAACCTTCTTCATCAATCCTATTTGTATACTCTTTGATTCTGGAAATGCACGTCCTGATGTGCTCAATATAAATGAGGGGATCTTTTTTCATACCAACCTGATTAGATCCGATTCAATGTATGGTTTTAGTGACGCATGTACGGAGCGCAAAGTAATCAGATCTACTTTAATGCCAAGTAATTCGGAAAGCTCTTGTTCTATGCCGATTAACTCCAGCAGATCAACTTTCATATCAAAATCGATCAAAATATCCAGATCACTTTTTTCATTTTCTTCTTCACGCGCGTAAGAGCCAAACACACCAACCAGTGTAGGCTTTACCTTTTGTGTAACAGTACGGATGATGTTTTCCTGTTGTGGCGTTATCATGACATAAAGATAAACTTTTTTGTAAAAGCTTGGACATATTTTTGATCTTGTGGCAATTGTACTTACTTACTGAGGTGGCTGGCAACCGTGGACAGTCAACCTGGTGCTTAAGCTCCTGTTCGACTATTGCCGATCATCTCTTTATGATTACATGTTTGTTTATTGTCGTAATGATTTGTTGCTGAATAAAGTAAGGTATGTAGTTTTAGTTTGTCAGCTCGTATTGCAGCAAGCTGGTGTTCTGCGCATCAGGGACTCTAACTGCTTTAGGACTCTTTTGTTACAGTGCTGACCGCCTCCTGAGGTGCCTTTCCTCTCTTGAGCGTCAGTGAAATCTGACCTGCGTGGTAGGCTGTATGGTAAAGCACATGGGCAAATAGCCTGGCCTTGGTGACAGTACCGAAAAACGGCGTTTCAATCTCATTTTGCCAGTCTGAGTCGGGGCTTTCGTCAATGATTGTCTTTAGGAGGGCAAATCCCCTCTCTAGCAGTTTATGGCTTTTATCCAACTCGTCCCCTTGACCTGTGTCGGTGACGCCCATCGTTGTGTTAGGTATTTCAGGAGGAAAGCCAAAGAAATGGCCAAACAAAAGCATTGTCTCGCCTACGTGACGGTACAGAAAACCAGCTGATGCCGCCTCGTCAGTGAGCCTGTACTGGATATTCTCGGAAGTCAGTTCCTTAAAGGCAAACTGGCAGCTTAGTTGATTTTGGATGAGCAGGTCAGTAAGTAGTTCGCGTATCATTGGCTAAAAATTTAAAGTTTTGATTTTGTGTTGGTTACGCATAGATTTCCGCTCTGCGCAATTCTTCACCTCCTGTTGCGCCTGTTTCCATTATCTGTAGCGTTTTTCTACCCTTCATCGAAGGCTATACCAAATATACAACCCTTTCACAGCAACACCAATAGTTGCGGGTTTGGGTGTAATCATCCTGGTTGGTGCATATTTCGGAGTATGCTGACCCACCTCAACAGTCAGTCAGTTAAAAGCTAGGGAAACCCCGTTAGGCAGGTCGATTGGTGCTGTTTTTCGATGGATTGGAAGCCCCGTTAGGGGCGTGATATGGGTAGCAACGGGGCCGGTGTTTTCTACCCACATCGCGTCCCTACGGTTCTACCCACATCGCGTCCCTACGGTTCTACCCACATTGCGTCCCTACGGGTCTACCCACATTGCGTCCCTACGGGTCTACCCACATTGCGTCCCTACGGGACTCCTGAAAACACCGGCCCCGGTGTTTTCTACCCACATTCCGTCCCTACGGGACTACCCA
>CAYTVG010000009.1:0-187419 GCA_964441755.1 uncultured Saprospiraceae bacterium | reverse complement strand
ACCAATTTTCAAACTTTCAAGGGTGCTCAGCATTACGCACGAATACAATCTTTCTACTCAACGCTCAGAAAGCACTCCATGAGTGTCTTCCAGAACTTCATCAAGATTCTTGATGGAGAAAAGATCTCCTTTCAGGTAGGCTAAGCTTTTACTTTCAGTTATTGTACATAACACTACAGCCGGATTGCTGAAATCCAGGAGATTTGGGCAACTTCCCATGCCCAAAACTTAACTGCGCGAAGTATGCCATACCCAAAATTTGACAGTGTGACGCACATAGATATTATGCGAGTATACTATAAACATGGTATTGCCAGTCCTTTGGAGGTATATTAGTTTTGTTGCGTTCATGGCTTGCGTCTCATGCTGCTGCTGCGGTGTGGGCAGCAGGTCACTTCTAATCGACGGATTGAGTTTTTGTTAGGGTGATCCGTGATTAAAATGCTGTGCAACAAAAGGTTAATTTTTGCAACTAGTCAAATTACTCAGGCGGGAAGTAACAGGCCCCTCACACTGGCTGATGGTGTTCGGCCTGCTGTCGGGTATATCCAACGCGAGTCTGGTGGCAGTGATCAATGGTGCTGCGGAGACGGTAGCTGATCGTGCGGTGAACTGGCGCTATACGCTTATGTACGTGCTGCTGGCGGCGGTGTTTTTTTATTCAAAAAAATACACGCTGGATCGCTCGTCGGAGATCGTGGAGGGTGTGATCAACCGGATCCGCCACCGGCTGGCGGACAAGGTGCGGCATACGGAGCTTCCGACGCTGGAGAAATATGGTGCTGCGACGATCTATGCGCGCATCAGCCAGGATGCGACGATTATTTCGAATGTGACGACTACGCTGATCAACAGTGTGCAGTCGAGTGTGATGGTATTGTTTACGCTCTTGTATGTTGCCTGGGTATCCTTGGGATCATTTGTACTGATCGTGGCAGGCCTGGGGATGGGTCTGTCGTACTACCTGGCGTATGCCGGTAAGTTCAGGGAGATGTGGCAGACGCTGTCGGTCAAGGAGACCGTGTTTTACGAGCGACTGAATCACATTCTGCGGGGTTTTAAGGAGATACGGATCAACCGTCGCAAGAACGAGGATGTGTTTTCGGCTTATGAGTCGGTCAATAATTCGATGCGCGACTACCGCATAGCTACGAGTCAGCAGTACAATCTGCTGCTGATATTCACACAGGTTTTCTTCTACATCATGCTGGGGGTAGTGCTGTTTGTGCTGCCCAAGTTTCATTCGGAGCATGCAGAATCGATCACCAAGGTAGTGACGGCCCTGCTGTTTATCACGGGTCCGCTGGAAGGGATCATCTTCTCGATTTCCTCTTTTTCAAATGCCGAAAATGCTGCGGGCAATCTGCTGACGCTGGAAGACCAGCTGGAGGAGCAGCTGAAGCGGGAGGGGGCAGACCGGCTTTCTACGGATGACGAGCGCAACTACCAACAGCTTTCGTACCGCTCGGGTCTGCTGCTGGAAGGGGTGAGTTATCAGTATGAGGGCGGTAACGGGAACAGTTTTCAGCTGGGTCCGCTGGACCTGCGGGTGAGCAAAGGAGAGCTGATTTTCATCACGGGCGGTAACGGCTCGGGCAAGTCGACTTTTATGCACCTGCTGGCGGGCCTGTACAAGCCAACCGGGGGTCGCATTGTGGTAGACGGGGGCAGCGGAGGAGGTAGGGTGGTTGACTGGTCAAACTACCAGCAGTACCAGAACCTGTACAGCATCATTTTCAGCGATTACCACCTGTTTGACCGGGTCTACGGGCTGGAGACGGCTGCGGAGGAGGATCGGGTGAATGCGTTGCTGCAGTCGATGGGACTATCGGGGGAAAAGGTCAGGTATGCAGCCGGAGCGTTCAGCACGACGCGGCTGTCGAGCGGACAGAAGAAGCGGCTGGCGCTGGTGACGAGTCTGCTGGAGGATAAAGAGATCTACATCTATGACGAGGTAGCTGCAGACCTGGACCCTGAGTTCAGGGACCAGTTTTACTACGAACTGCTGCCGGAGCTAAAGGGTCGTGGCAAGACGATTTTCGTGGTATCGCACGACCAGCAGTACTGGCTGGTACCCGACCGGCTGCTGAATTTCCGGGATGGGCAGCTTCGGGAGCTGGGTCGGGAGGAGGTTGCGGCGCTGATGTCGCTGGGGAAAAATAGCTGAGGCGGGGGGGTGACAGGAGCTGTGTGCCTGGAGCCTGAGAGAGATGATTTGCTGATGCTTCTGTGGAAAAACAGCTTATGCGGCGGATGATTTAAGCTTTATGTCCGGAACGCTTACTGACTACTGGCGAAAGAGCTGAAAATATGCGACAGTCTGATTTGCACCCGGCCTGTTAGTCGTGGTGATAATGATTTAGATAATTGTTTATCAGAGGAATAAGAAATAATTATGTCAGAAGAGACCAATGAAAGGCGATCCTACCTGATGGAAATACTGATACTGCTGATGGTGGTAGCGGTACTGTTTCTGGCCTTCTGGGACTCAATGGTTGTACAGATACCTGCAGGCCACAAGGGGGTGCTGTTCAGGAATCTGGGCGAGGGTACGGTACTTGACCGTACCTGGGGCGAGGGGGTTGTACTGATTTCGCCGTGGAATGAGATGACGGTCTACGACAACCGGGTTCTCAGCGGTCAGGATACGATAGACGCGCTGACGAGTGACGGTCTTCGGGTAAACGCTGAGCTGTCGTACCGCTACCGTCCGCTGGCGGATTCGCTGGGAGCGCTGCACCAGCTGGTAGGGGATGACTACGCTGAGAAGGTGCTGATACCGCACATTGCTGCGGCGACGCGGGATGTGGTGAGCCGTTACCGGGTAGATGATCTGTACAACACGAGCCGCGATGATATACAGGCAGACATGCTGTCGCAGGTTCGCTCGCAGGTGGACGCATACTACCCTGTGCGGACGATAGACCTGATCGTACGGAATATAAAGCTTGACAGCGTTGTTGAGCGGGCGATAGCGGACAAGCTGGTCCGGGAGCAGGACATGCTGAGTTACGATTACCTGATCGAGCGGCAGGAAAAAGAGTCTGAGCGGAGCGATATAGAGGCACGCACCTACCGCCGCTTCGAGCGGCTGTCGGGCATAGACCTGCTGAAGATAAAAGGGATCGAGGCGACGCGCGAGCTTGCGAAGTCACCGAATTCGAAAATCATCTTTTTGGGGACGGATTCGAAAGAGCTTCCGGTGATATTTGGGGGCAACTAGGCAGGGATTTTAGATGGGGGATCGCTTTTGATGCATTAGGAGAGCAGCGTGTGTGAGGCCGGGTCTTGGATAGATAGTCAGAAATATTTGCCGGTAGCACCGGATAGGAGCTGAGGGATCTTCGGGTGGTTTTGGAGCAAATGTGTGTGAGGAGGCAGCTTAGAGATGAGTAGTTGTGGGGGGCACCTAATAGTACGTTGGAAGGCTGAAGATCAGGAGCAGCCTTGCCGATAGCAAGATTTTTAATACTTCGCACCCTCAGGTTTTGTGCGTGGTAGCGTGCCGAAGTGCTGTGGATTTCAGCCGTCAGGCCTCAGTGCTGTGTACAACCCCCGGCGACTCGCAGTGTAAAGTGCTGTTGCGGCAGCAAACCAGCGCTCAGGCTGTTGGGCAGGATGACAAGAAAGGAATTGATTATTAATGCATAAACACAACTACAATGAGTGAGACAATTGAAAACACAAGCGCAGAGGTCAAATCAACCGTTGAGCTAAAGAAAGAAGCAGACAAGATCACGGTACGCCGGACTTTGTACGCTGCAGGTGCCGGCCTGCTGCCCTTCCCGATCATAGACGCCGCGCTGCTGCTGGGAATCCAGATAACAATGGTCCGTTCCATCTCACAGGTGTACGGGGTTGAGTTCAAGGAAAACCTGGTAAAGTCGATCATCGGCTCGCTGGTGGGTACGGTGGGCACAGCCGGCGTTATCAAGGCCATCCCGGTAGTAGGCACAGCCATCGGCGGTCTGACGGCAGCGACGGTAGGCGCAGCCTCGACCTACGCTTTGGGCAAGGTATTCACCCAGCACTTTGACCAGGGAGGCACGCTGCTGAACTTCGATCCGGTAGCCTCCCGGGAATACTTCCAGCAGGAATTTGAGGCAGGGCGGCTGCTGGTGAAAGACGTACAGGATGTAGAAGAGGGTGTGGAGAAAGAGAAGAAGGGCTTTTTCGGCAACCTTTTCAGCAACAAAAAGAAGGAGCAGGCGGAGCAGGAGCGCGAGGAGATACTGGCGACAAACAAGGCGCTGGCGGAGGCGATCGCCGGGCTGAAGGAGGAGATTGCGGCGCTGAAGAAGTAAGGAGCAGGCGTGGAATCGGGTCACAGTGCAGGCAATAAATTTATAGTTTGGCGTGAGGTATGCTCTTGCATAGGGACTGCCTAAATCTCCGGAATTTCGGTACCCAGCCATGACCGAAACATGAAATTGCCATGTATACTGTGAATTGTCAGGTTTTGTGTATGGTATTACATCCTGATTACCGGAGCGTCTGGTTTTGGGGTATTTAGCATGCACAAGACTTGCCGGCCTGAAGTATGGCGGTTACTAGCTACGATGAAGGCTGTACAGCCTGATGATTGGATAATGTTTCATGGGTATACAGAGTTTATCCGGATCCTGCAGCAGGATCCGGATAGCCATTTTTTTGCCATCAACTCAAGCAAAGATGCACACAATCACCAACCAGTCCCGCACAGCGGGGCGCGCCGCCTCGGCGCAAAAGATCATCCGCAGGCGTACGCTGTATGCTGCGGGCGCTGGCCTGATACCGCTGCTGGTAGTGGACGCAGCAGCCATCATCGGCATACAACTGCTGATGATCCGGGACCTGTCGCGGGTATATGAGACACCGTTTCGGGAGACGCGTGTACGGGCACTGATCACGACCCTGGTCGGGGATGTGGCGACGGTGAGCGTGACGAAACTGCTGCCGGGCTTTGGGAGTGTCCTTTCAGGCCTGACAGCATCGGTGGCAGGAGCTGCCTCGACCTATGCGCTGGGCCGGGTATTCAGCCAGCACTTTGCGCAGGGAGGCACGCTGCTGAGTTTTGATCCGGAAGCATCGCGGGCATTCTATCTATCTGAATTTGAGCAGGGGATAGAGGTTGTGCGCGGGCTGCAGCCGGCGGCTGGGGACGCAGCGGCCGACAAGAAGGCACTGCTGGCGGCACTGACGGATCTGCGGCTGGTGCTGCGGCAGCAGGCAGCCGGCGCCGGTCCGGACCTGTCGAATCTGGAACTGATCGAAGGGATAGGCCCCAAGATAGCGGAAGCATTACGCGCCGCCGGCATTGTTGACCTGCGGTCACTGGCTGCAGCGGAGGCATCGCAGCTGCAGGCGATACTGGACAGCGCAGGCGGCAACTTCAGCCTGTCGGTACCCGACAGCTGGCCGGAGCAGGCGCGCCTGGCGGTTGCTGGCGACATGGACGGTCTGCAGGCACTGCAGGCGTCGCTGGTAGGAGGTCGTGCAGATAAGGGAACCAAAAAGAAATAGAGATGCAGCTGCTATTATTACTGGCCTATGCAGGGCTGTGCCTGCTGGTGGCCTATGCGGGTCGGGACACCAAGGTAGGCTTCTGGGGGCTGCTGTTGTTTTCGGTAGTGCTGACCCCGTTGGTGACAGCAGTGCTGACGGTGCTGTTCAGGCCGCGGCGGAAGAAAAAGGCATAGGGAGGTGTTTTGGGGCTCCAAGGCCCCAAAACACTTCCCCCTTAAGCCTGCATTCAAAAATTTTCTTTGAAAATTTTTGAATGCAGGCTTAAGGCCACTGAGGTGTTTTTGCGCAATAGCCGCAAAAACACCCCGATGCTCTCAGCCGGGCACATACCAGAGACAAAAGAAAACGAGCGAATGGCACAACAACAGCCACCTGTCAAAATAAAATTAATCTGTATACCCTACGCGGGTGGCAGCAGCGGTTGCTTTTCCCCCCTGCGGGCACACTTCCCCCCCTTTGTGGAGCTCGCGGAGCTAAGCCTGCCCGGGCGGGGCCGCCGGTACGACGAACCCCTGCTGGACACAGCGGAGTCCATGACGGACGACCTGTGGCAGCAGCTTCGGCCGATGACCGGCGGCCCCTACGCCCTGCTGGGTCACAGCATGGGCAGCCTGCTTTGCTGGCTGTTGTGCCACCGGCTGGTATCGTCCGGCAGCCGGCTGCCGGAGCACGTATTTTTATCAGGCCGCGAGGGCCCGTCGGTGCCGCACAAAGAGCCCTTTGAGCACCGGCTGCCGTATGCCGACTTCAAAGCCAAGCTGGAGGGCTATGGCGGCATAGCAGAAGAGATCACCAAAGACGACGATATATTTTCCTTTTTCGAGCCGATGATACGGGCCGACTTCCGGGCGACGGAGCTATGGACGCATGACGGCAGCTACGCGAAGCTGCCGCTGCCGGCGACCGTATTCTCGGCTACAGGGGAGGACAGTACTGAGGAGGAAGTACATGCGTGGCAGCACGAATTCACAGGCGCAGTATCCTTCGAGCGATTTGAGGGCAGCCACTTTTTCCTGTTTGAGCAGGCATCGACCTTCGCGGAGCGGGTGGTGTCGCGGTTGGTAAGGTCGAGAGAGTAACTGTTTCAAGTGTGCTTGCGGCTGATGCGGTCATTGAGATGAAAGTTGTGGTGTAGAGAGCATGGCTGTTTCAAGTACGGTTACGGATTTTCTGCCACCGCTGGGTTTTGTAGAACGTGGAGAGGGTAACTGTTTCAAGTACAGCAGTTGATTGTCAATTTTTAGAGTCTAAGAACAACCAGAAAAAAACAAATGAACAAAGAAGTATCCTTCACTGATAAAGCACAAACCGAAAGCTATCCCCTAACCCAAAACCAGCAGGCGATCTGGCTGGATGAAGTGGTACACGGGGCAAGTTCGATGTACAACATAGGTGGACAGTACGAAATCAATGGACACTTGCAGATTCCTCTTTTCATAAAATCATTGGAATATGTCATTGCTAACAATGAAAATTTCGGCACCCGGCTGCACTTAGATGATGAGGGTCATGTGACGCAGTCATTTATATCTGAGACACACTTTCAGATTCAGGTGAAGGATTTTTCGCAGACCGATTCACCTGTGGAGACCTGTCAGTTGTGGATGGACAGTCATTTTCAGCAGCCCTTTGATTTATATGACAGTCCGCTCTATGATTTTACAATTCTCAAGGTATCAGAGACGCACTATTTCTTCTTAATGAAAATGCACCATCTGATAATCGATGGTTGGGGTTACTTCGTGATGGTGCAGGAAATCCGTCGAAGGTACCGACAGTTTTTCTATGGACAGGAAGAAGAACAGACAAATACATTTCCTTTTTCGGCCTATCTGGCGGCGGAAAAGGCGTATGTTAATTCAGCCGCTTTTGGGGAGGATCTGCAATACTGGAAGGAAAAATTCAAGGTACTTCCGGCTCTTTTGCGTGAGCGGACAAGGGGTCTTGCCGAAAAGGCCACACTCTTGCCGGTGAGTCGGCAGCAGATGAGAGTGAGCCAAACGTTAGTCGCGGGCATCAGCAGGGTAGCGGAGGAGCTTGGGGTGTCAACACTCCACGTATGGCTGGGTATTTGGGGGGTGTATTTTCATCGGACGACGCAACGCGAAGAAATTTGTGTGGGGATACCTGTACTTAATCGCAGTGGGCAAAAGTATAAAAATACGATAGGGCTGTTTACCGGGATCAGTCCGTTAGTGATGCGTATACAGTCGGAGCTGACGTTTGCAGAATTGTGTGGCGAGATAAAGCGAACCCTGCGGGCAGATTACAGACACCAGCGGCTTCCTGTACAGGAGCTGGTGAGGGAACTGTCATCGATGACGCGCGGGGAGCGGTTGTTGGTTGATGTGAACATCTCGTATGAGAAACAGCTAATGGAACTGGACCTACCGGAAACGAGTGTCCTTAAAAATAATATGACAGGGGATTGTGGTAAAACACCGCTGAGTATCTATATACGTGAATACTCAGGGGATGGGGATGTTGTTATTGATTTCAATTTTTCAGAGGATCATTATCCGGTCTGGGAGATGAATTTGCTGCCACACCGCCTCGAGCGTATTATTGAGGCGGTAGTTCTGGATCCTACATTGCCACTGTCGGATATCCCTATGCTGCCAAAAGCGGAGGAGGCAATGCTGCTGCAAAATTTCAACGAGACTTCGGCAGCCTACAGGAGAGAGGCTACGATCGTGTCGCTGTTCGAACAGCAGGTTGTGCGTACACCGGATGAGGTAGCGGTGATTATCGAGCAAGGAGATACCGGCTGTCTTGAGCTGACCTACCGTGAGCTGAATGCAGCGGCCAACAGGGTGGCGCACTACCTACTGTCAAACTACGAGTTGCAGTCTGACGACATAATAGCCTTACAATTGGAACGTAACGAGTGGATGGTCATTGCCATTCTGGGGGTACTGAAATCCGGAGCTGCCTACCTGCCCATTACACCGGATACACCCGTTGCCAGGACGCAGTTTATGCTCGGGGACAGTGGTGCGAAGGTTCTGCTGACAGACAAAGAGACATCTCCATTTTCGGATCTGCTGCCGGTGGTGAGTATACAAAGAGCCACCGACGCAAAAGATCAGAATCTGGGGCTACCAATGCCCGACAGCTCGCTGGCGTATGTGATATATACTTCAGGCTCAACGGGTCAGCCCAAGGGCGTAATGATCGAGCACCGGTCAGTAGTGAATCTGCTGCACGGGTTCATGGAAACCTGCTACGCAGAGCTGCCTGCGAGAGCCTGTAATTTTGCCATGGTTGCCTCCTACGCCTTCGATATGTCTGTCAAGACGCTGTTTGGCAGCCTGCTGTTTGGCCACCGGCTGTTGGTGGTACCAGATGAGATCAAGCGCGACGGACACGCCTTCGTGGAGCTTCTCCGCCGCCGGCATATAGAGGTTATGGACAGTACGCCTTCACTGATGCGAATACTGGTAGGAGCCGGCTTGGGTAATATGCCTGCTTCGTCGCTGCTGGTAATCCCGATTGGCGGAGAGGCGCTGAGTTCGGACATGATCAGGGAGTTTTATGCCCGGCCGTATGCGGGCGGTGTGTCGATATTCAATGTATACGGCCCTACGGAGGGTACGGTAAACGCCAGTTACCACCGGGTTAAAGCGGGTGAACTAAAAGAAGGGGGAACCATACCTATCGGCCGGCCGCTGGGGAATTATGAGCTTTTGGTGCTGTCGGCAGGGAATGTACTGTGCGGAGTGGGGATTACCGGCGAGTTGTGTATAGGCGGTGCAGGTCTTGCACGAGGCTATCTGAACAATCCTGCGCTGACAGCGGAGAAATTCATATCTCACCCCTACAAAGCGGGGGAACGCTTATACCGCACGGGTGACCTTGCGCGCTGGCTGCCGGACGGGACTATCGAATATCTGGGTCGCATCGACCACCAGCTGAAGATCAGGGGCTACCGGATTGAAGCGGGGGAAATTGAGCATGCATTGCTTAATCACCCGGCCATACAGGCTGTAGTGGTCGTCGCCCATGCGTTTGAAGAGGGCATGGAACTGGTGGCTTATCTGGTGCCATCGGCAGGGCATGAATTGCCTGACAGTACAGAGATTCGCCGTCATTTGTCGGCCATGCTGCCTGATTACATGATACCGCCATACTTTGCAGGGATAGAAAAACTGCCGCTTAACAGTAACGGCAAGATAGACCGGCGGGCACTGCCGATACCGGCGGCGACGAGTCTGGTGGGAGGTACTTCATATACAGCACCCCGCAGCGCAACGGAGCAAATGATAGCACAGCTATGGTCGCAGGTGCTGGGTCGCGGAGAGACGGGAATACACGATAATTTTTTCCATCTGGGGGGGCACAGCCTTCGGGCGATACGGCTGGTGTCGCTGATTCGGGCGTCACTGGGGGCGGAGATAGGACTGAAGGAAATATTTAGTCATCCGACGATCGCGGGACAGGCTGCTTTGATAGATACCTCAGTATCTGTCGAGGGTTTGCAAGTGCAGATACGACCGATAGCACCGGCTGCAGACTATGCGCTGTCGAATGCACAGAGGCGGTTGTGGGTTTTATCGCAGCTGGATGATGGGCTTGCTGCTTACAATATGCCTGCAGCCATTCGGCTGCAGGGGGTGCTGGATGTATCATCTTTGGAAAAAGCCTTCAGCCTGTTGTTTGCGCGGCATGAGTCGCTGCGGACAAATTTCGTAGAAAAAGCAGGGGAGGGTCGTCAGGTAATTCGTGATATAGCCGACTACAGGCTGGCTGTACGAGATTGTCGGGGTGAAAGTGAGGAGGCTATTCAGTCGCTGATACATGAGCATGCGACGCATCTGTTCAACCTTGAAAACGACCTGCTGCTAAAGCTTGAGTTGCTGCAGCTAGGAGAAGCGGAGCACCTGCTGCTGTTTAACATGCACCACATCATTTCCGACGGCTGGTCGATCAGTGTGCTGTTGGAAGAGCTGGGTGTGTTGTACCGCGCCTGCCTGTCGGGTGCTGAGTTTCCTGAAAACATCCTCCCGCCGCTGCGCATACAATACAAAGACTACGCTGCCTGGCAGAACAGTCAGTTGGCAGAAGGGAATGCACTTGAAGAGGTACGTGGCTACTGGCAGCAGCAGCTGGCAGACATCACACCGCTGGAGCTTCCCACGGACTTCGTGCGTCCACAGGTAAAAACCTACAACGGCGCCCAGCTGAGCGGGCTACTACCCAAATCGTCAGCAGAAAAGCTACAGACTTTTTCCACCGCCCAAGGCGCAAGCCTTTTCATGACACTGACAACGCTGGTAAATGTGCTTTTGCACCGCTACACAGGTCAGGAGGATATCGTCATCGGCAGCCCGACGGCAGGCCGCCGGCATGCCGACCTGCACGGTCAGATAGGTTTTTACATCAACACCCTGGCGCTTCGCACGCGCCTGCGCGGCGAGATGTCTTTTGAAGAGCTGCTGGCGCAGCAAAAGCAGACGATACTGGAGGCCTTTGAGCACGAGCACTACCCCTTCGACCGGCTGGTAGAAGAGCTGGTCCTGCCGCGGGATATGAGCCGCTCAGCGGTATTTGACGTGATGGTGGTGCTGCAAAATAACGAAGAGACAAAGCTTGAACTGTCAGGGCTGCAGGTTACGCCCGAGCGGTCAGCGACAGGGCTTGCCAAATACGACCTGACGTTCCACTTTGCGCAGACGGCGGCGGGGTTGGCAATTAGTATAGAGTACAATACGGATCTGTTTAAGGAAGAGGGCATTGTGAGCATGCTGAGTCACCTTACAGAATTGGTAAACAGTGTACTGCGTAACTCAGCTGTAAATGATGACAGCAAAAATGAGTGTAGGACTGAAACTGCCGATGCAGGTGTCGGGGTCGGTATAGAAGAGAATATTAGCAGCCTCAACCTGCTATCGGAAGAGGAGCGTACTTTATTGCTGCAAACCTTCAACGACACCGCCAAAGCCTACCCGCAACAGGAGACGATCGTCTCATTGTTTGAGCGGCAGGCAGCGATGACGCCAGATCGTACAGCGGTAATCTTCGAAGATCGGTCGTTGACGTATGCAGAACTGAACGCCGCCGCTAATCGGGTGGCGCGCAACCTGCGCGAAATACACAACACCCAGCCCGAAGACATCATCGCCCTGCAGCTGGAGCGCAGCGAATGGATGGTGATTGCAATTTTGGGGGTACTGAAATCGGGTGCTGCTTATCTGCCGATTACACCGGATATGCCTGCCGCCCGGACGCGCTATCTGCTGCAGGACAGCGGTGCGCGGGTGTTGCTGACAGACCATGCGACCAGCGATATCGCAGATTTACAAAAGGCATATACGGCTGTTCTCAATGTGGAGACCATCGACTGGCCAACGGATGAAAACCCTGTACCTGTCACCAACAGCCACTCACTCGCCTATGTAATCTACACCTCCGGTTCGACCGGCCAGCCCAAAGGGGTCATGGTGGAGCACGGCTCAGTGGTCAACTTGCTGACAGGCGTGCAGCGGAGCTGCTACGGGGAGGTACTGGAAGCCGGCGCACATATTGCGCTGGTAGCCTCCTACAGTTTTGATGTATCGGTGCAGACACTGTTTGGAAGCCTGTTGTTCGGGTACACCCTGTTTCCTGTGCGCGATGAGATCAAAAAGGACGGAGCTGCCTTCGTCCATTTTTTGCACACAGCACAGATATCGGCCATGGACTGCACACCGGCGGCATTCAGCATACTGCTGAGTGGCAATCCGGCGCGTTATACGGACTATTCGCTTCGTGTTATCTTGCTGGCAGGTGAGGCATTGGGGGCAGGGCTGGTGCGCGACTTTTACACCCACAGCTGCCTGAAGGATGTGTTGCTGTACAATGCTTACGGACCGACGGAGGCGACGGTGTATGCAAGCTGCTACGGCATTATGCGCGAGGGTCTGGAGGCACTGACCTCTGTCCCGATCGGGCGGCCGCTGCAGAATTATGAAGTGCTGATACTATCGGGCGAGAAAGGGCTGTCGCCTGTGGGCGTGGCGGGAGAGCTGTGCATCGGAGGCGTAGGTCTTGCGCGGGGATATTTAAATAACGAGGCTTTAACGGCAGAAAAATTCATAGCCCACCCGTTTAAGGCGGGCGAGCGGCTGTACCGCACGGGCGACCTTGCGCGCTGGCTACCGGACGGTAATATAGAATACTTAGGCCGTATCGACCATCAGCTGAAGATCCGTGGTTACCGGATTGAAGCGGGGGAGATCGAGTATGCGCTGCTTACGCACCCGTCGATACAGTCAGCAGTGGTTACAGGCTACACCTTTGAAGGCGGTAAGGAACTAGTGGCTTATCTGGTAGCTGCCGCGGAGCAAACGCTACCTGACAGCAGTGAGCTGCGCAAAAACCTGGCCAGAACGCTGCCGGATTATATGCTTCCGGCCTATTATGTGCCGCTGGAAAAGCTACCGCTGACGAGCAGCGGCAAGGTAGACCGCCGGGCGCTGCCGGCGCCTGCGGCGGGCAGCCTAGGTAGCGGGGCAGCTTACGCTGCGCCCCGCAATGCAGTAGAGCGAAAGCTTGCCGAATTATGGATGCAGGTGCTGGGTAAAGATGAGCCTGGTATTCATGATAATTTCTTTCACCTGGGCGGCCACAGCCTCAGAGCCATACGACTGGTATCGCTGATCCGGGAATCACTGGGGTTGGAGATAGGGCTTAAGGAAGTATTTAGTCATCCGACAATTGCGGGACAGGCGGTCTTAATAGATACCTCAGCGTCTGTTGAGGATGTACAGGTGCGGATACCGTTAATCGAGCCTGCGGCAGACTATGCGCTGTCAAATGCGCAGCGGCGGTTGTGGGTGCTGTCAAAGCTGGATGAAGGTCTTGCGGCCTACAATATCCCTGCCGCCATCCGGCTGCAGGGGGTGCTGAATGTATCGTCTTTGGAAAAAGCGTTCAGCCTGTTGTTTGCGCGGCATGAGTCGCTGCGGACAAATTTCATAGAGCGGGTGGGCGAGGGTCGTCAGGTGGTTCGTGATATATCCGACTACAGGCTGGCGATACGCGGTTGCCGTGGCGCTAATGAAACTGCCATTCAGTCCTTGCTACATGATCATTCGACGCATTTGTTCGACCTTGAAAACGACCTGCTACTGAAGCTGGAACTACTGCAAGTAGGCGCAGAAGAACACCTGCTGCTCTTTAATATGCATCATATCATCTCCGACGGCTGGTCAATTAATGTATTGCTGGAAGAGCTGGGTGCATTGTACAGTGCCTGCCTTTCAGGCGCAGAGTTTCCTGAAAATACTTTGCCACCGCTGCGCATACAATACAAAGACTACGCCGCCTGGCAGAACAGTCAGCTCGCAGAGGGGAGTGCACTTGAAGAAGTACGGGGTTACTGGCAGCGGCAGCTGGCAGACATCACACCACTGGAGCTGCCCACGGATTTTGCGCGCCCGCAGGTAAAAACCTACCAGGGCGCACAGCTGAGCGGACTGCTGCCGGCAGCGGCAGCCAAAAAGCTGGAGGTTTTTTCCACCGCCCAAGGCGCCAGCCTTTTCATGACGCTGACCTCGCTGGTAAATGTGCTTTTGCACCGTTACACAGGGCAGGAAGATATTGTGATCGGCAGCCCGACGGCCGGCCGTCGGGCTGCCGACCTGCACGGGCAGATAGGCTTTTACATCAATACCCTTGCGCTGCGCACGCGCCTGCGCGGCGATATGCCTTTCGACGAGCTGCTCGCGCAGCAAAAGCAGACGATACTGGAGGCTTTTGAGCACGAGCACTACCCCTTTGACCGGTTGGTGGAAGAGCTGGATCTGCCGCGGGATATGAGCCGCTCGGCGGTATTTGATGTGATGGTGGTGCTGCAGAATAATGAAGATACGATCCTTGAACTGGAAGGCCTGCAGATCACGCCCGAGCCCTCAGCAACAGGTCTTGCCAAATACGACCTGACTTTCACTTTTGCGCAGACATCAGAAGGGCTGGCCATAGGCTTAGAATACAACACGGATCTGTTTAGAGAAGACCGCATTACACGCATACTGAGTCATTTTACAGAACTGGTGAATAGTGTACTGCTTAACTCAGCTATAAATGTTGACAGCAAAAATGAGCATAAGGTTGAAAATTCCGACACAGGTACCCTGACCGGTTTGAAAGAAGGCATCGGCAGCCTCAACCTGCTGTCGGAGGAGGAGCAGACCTTACTGTTATACACTTTCAACGACACTGCAGGAGCTTACCCGCAACAGGAGACAATCGTCTCCCTGTTTGAACAACAGGTAGCGAGAACACCGGCAGGTACAGCGGTTATTTTCGAAGACTGTTCATTGACGTATGCGGAGCTGAACGCCGCAGCCAACCGGGTAGCGCACTACTTGCGAGAAAGGCATAATATCCAGCCCGATGAGATCATCGCCCTGCAACTCGACCGCAGCGAATGGCAGATCATCGCAATCCTGGGGGTGTTAAAATCCGGTGCAGCCTACCTGCCCATCGCGCCCGACATACCACTGCTTCGGTTGACACACCTCCTTGACGACAGCCGCGCAAAGGTTTTACTGGTCAATGAAGACGCGCAGGAACAACTGCAGCCGCACATACCATCGCTGCCGCTTGTGGCTGTGGAGGGGATAAAAAGCATGAACGATACCGATCCGTTGCCGATGCGTATGAGCAGCTCGCTTGCGTACGTGATTTACACATCCGGTTCTACGGGCTTACCCAAGGGTGTAAGCATCACGGACAGCTCTGCGGTTCACTATTTGCGCTGGAGCAACAGGCATTACTTCGGAGACAATGCGGAAGCGGGACTCCCGCTGTTTGGTTCGTACGCCTACGATATGTCCGTCACCAGCCTGCTGGGGCCATTGCTGCGGGGAGGTTATGTGCAGGTATACGGTGAGCATGAAGTGGCGGGTCTGCTGACTGCTATTTTTGATCCGTCCTCAGGACTGGAAGCGGTGAAACTTACGCCGACGCATATAGATTTACTGATGCTGACACCCTTGCGGGAGACGGGCATTCGCACGGTGATAGTGGGCGGCGAGCAGCTCCACCGCCATCAGGTCGCCTATCTGCAGGGGCTGCATGAGGGGATGCGGGTATTCAACGAATACGGACCGACGGAAGCCACGGTGGGCTGCTGCGTGTCTTTGTGGGAGGGGGTCTCGACGGGGGATATTCATATTGGCAGGCCTATAGACAATACGGATATATACGTACTGGACAGCCGGGCTGAGTTACAGCCTGTGGGTATTGCGGGCGAGTTGTACATTGGGGGTGCGGGCCTTGCGCGGGGCTACCTTAACAATGAGGCGCTGACGGCGGAAAAATTCACAGCCCACCCGTTCCGGCCGGGCGAGCGGCTGTACCGCACAGGCGACCTTGCGCGCTGGCTGCCGGAGGGGAACCTGGAGTACCTCGGTCGTATAGACGATCAATTGAAGATCCGGGGTTATCGGATCGAGGCAGGGGAGATAGAACATGCGCTGCTTACACACCCGTCGATACAGTCGGCAATAGTCATCGCCCACGCATTTGAAGAAAGTAAGGAACTGGTAGCTTATCTAGTACCTTCAACAGACCAGACACTGCCGGATAGCAGCGGACTGCGAACGCATTTGGCGGCCACACTGCCAGATTATATGCTTCCGGCCTACTACGTGCTGTTGGAAAAGCTACCGCTGACGAGCAGCGGCAAGGTAGACCGGCGGGCACTGCCTGCGCCTGCGGCGGGCAGCCTTGGAAGCGGGGCGGCTTACGCAGCGCCCCGCAATGTGCAGGAGCAAAAGCTCGCTGCATTGTGGGCTCAGGTGCTGGGTAAAGATGAGCCGGGCATTCATGATAATTTTTTCCATTTGGGCGGCCATAGCCTCCGGGCTATACGGCTGGTATCGCTGATCCGGGAGTCGTTGGGTGTGGAGATAGGACTGAAGGACATATTTGGACATCCGACGATCGCGGGACAGGCGGGATTAATAGATGCTTCATTCTCCGATGAGAGCGTGCAGGCGCAGATACCGCTGACCGCACTGGCTGCAGATTACGCGCTGTCGAACGCGCAGCGGCGTTTGTGGGTACTATCAAAGCTGGATGAGGGCCTTGCAGCCTATAACATGCCTGCAGCCATCCGGCTGCAGGGGGCGCTGGATGTATTTGCTTTGGAAAAAGCCTTCAGCCTGTTGTTTGCGCGGCATGAGTCGCTGCGGACTAATTTTATAGAAAAAGCGGGTGAGGGTCGTCAGATAATTCGTGATATATTCGACTACAGGCTGGCTGTGCGAGATTGCCGTGGCGAGAGTGGTGAGGCCATTCAGGCGCTGATACACGATCACTCGACCTATCTGTTCGACCTTGCAAACGACCTGCTGTTAAAGCTCGAGCTGTTGCAGCTTGGGGAAGCGGAGTACCTGCTGCTATTCAACATGCACCACATCATCTCCGATGGCTGGTCAATCAATGTGCTGCTGGAGGAACTGAGTGCATTATACAGCGCCTGTCTTTCGGGAGCTGAGTTTCCTAAAAATATCCTGCCATCGCTGCGCATACAATATAAAGACTACGCCGCCTGGCAGAACAGTCAGCTCGCAGAAGGGAGTGCACTTGAAGAGGTACGAGGCTACTGGCAGCAGCAGCTGGCAGACATCACACCGCTGGAGCTGCCCACGGATTTTTCGCGCCCGCAGGTAAAAACCTATCAGGGCGCGCAGCTGAGCGGACTGCTGCCGCCGGCGGCAGCCAAAGAGCTGAAGGTTTTTTCCACAGCCCAAGGCGCCAGCCTTTTCATGACACTGACCTCGCTGGTAAATGTGCTGCTCTACCGCTACACGGGTCAGGAAGATATCGTGACCGGCAGCCCGACGGCCGGCCGTCGGCATGCCGACCTGCACGGTCAGATAGGTTTTTACATCAACACCCTGGCGCTGCGCACGCGCCTGCGCGGCGACATGGCTTTTGACGAGCTGCTTGCGCAGCAAAAGCAGACGATACTGGAGGCTTTTGAGCATGAGCATTACCCCTTCGACCGGCTGGTAGAGGAACTGGACCTGCCGCGGGACATGAGCCGCTCGGCGGTCTTTGACGTGATGGTGGTGCTGCAGAACAATGAAGAGATCAGGCTGGAGCTGGAGGGCCTGCAGGTCACATCTGAACCGGTAGTGACCAGTCTGAGCAAATACGACCTGACCTTCACCTTTGCGCAGACGCCGTCGGGGCTGGTTATCGATATAGAGTACAACACGGATTTGTTCAGCGAGGGGCGTATTGGGCGCATGCTGGGGCACTTCACGGAGCTGGCAAGCAGTGCGCTGTGTAATCCCGCAATGCGTATAGGCGCACTAAGTATGTTGCCGGCATCTGAGTTGTCACTGCTGCAAAGCTTCAACCCAGCATTTGAGACCTGTCCTGCCGGGGAAACAATCGTATCGCTGTTCGAGCAACAGGTGATGCGGACGCCTGAAGGCATAGCGGTCGTGTTTGAAGACCGGCAGCTGACGTATGCGGAGCTGAACGCGGCCGCCAACGGGGTTGCGCATTACCTTGGCGAAAAGTACGATATCCTGCCCGGGGATATCGTTGCACTGCAACTCGAGCGGAGCGAGTGGATGATGGTTGCGATATTGGGGGTGCTGAAATCGGGTGCTGCCTACCTGCCGATAGCAACGGATGCGCCTGCGGAACGGACAAGGTACATGCTCAAAGACAGTGGAGCGAAGGTATTGCTTACAGATGGTCGTACAGCGGGGGCCGCGGCTATTTTCGCGGATGAGCTGATTGTGGAGGAGGTTGAAAAACTGTGTACGGGCGCAGATTCCAACCCGACGGCTGTCATCAACGCCCGTTCACTGGCGTACGTGATTTACACCTCAGGCTCGACCGGGATGCCCAAAGGAGTGCTGATCGAACACGGGGGCGTAGTCAACTATATTCGTTACGCTTCGGAGGTATTTGGGCTGGATTCAACAGATCGGCTGATGAGTACGGCCTCATACACCTTTGATGCCTTTGTGGAGGAGATGCTTCTGGCATTGACGACCGGTGCTTGTCTGGTGATGGCCGAGTCATCGGTATTGCTTTCACGGGCAGATTTTATCAGTTATCTGGAGAGGCAGCAGGTGACGGTGCTGGACATCACGCCTGCGCTGCTGGCTACGCTGGAGCGTTCAGCGCTGGGTTCGGTACATACCATCATCACGGGAGGAGATCGGGCGCAGGAAGATGATGTGGTACATTACGGATCCCGGATCAATTATTTCAATACGTACGGTCCCACGGAGAGTACCATTGTGGCAAGCATATTCAAGTATGAAGCAGACGGAATTGGCCATGGGTTGAGTGTTCCGATAGGCAGGCCTGTTGCCAATGCGGAGATACTGATTTTGGACGGGTTGAACAGGCATGCGGGAATAGGGATAGCCGGCGAGTTGTGCATCAGTGGTGCGGGTCTTGCGCGGGGCTACCTGAACAACGAGGCGTTGACGGCGGAGAAATTCATAGCCCACCCGTTCAAGGCAGGCGAGCGGCTATACGGCACAGGTGACCTCGCACGCTGGCTGCCGGACGGGAACATAGAATACCTGGGCCGGATAGACCATCAGTTAAAGATCCGTGGCTACCGGATTGAGGCGGGAGAGATTGAGCATGCGCTGCTGACACACCCGTCGATACAGTCGGCAGTGGTTACAGGCTATGCCTTCGAGGGCGGCAAGGAGCTAGTGGCCTATCTGGTCGCTGCTGCTGAACAAACGCTGCCGGACAGCAGCGAGCTGCGAAGTCATCTGTCGCAGACGCTGCCGGACTACATGCTACCGGCCTACTACGTACCGCTGGAAAAACTACCGCTGACGAGCAGTGGCAAGGTAGACCGGCGGTCACTACCGGCACCGGATCAAAATCTGCTGGCTACGGGTACGGCTTACGCCGGTGCCCGCAACGAAAAGGAATCGACTCTGCTGGCCATCTGGGAGAGCGTTCTCCGGCGTTCAGGCCTCAGCATCCACGGCAATTTTTTCCAGTCGGGAGGCGATTCGATTAAAGCGATACAGGTAACGTCGCGGCTGGGATCCGCAGGCTGGCAGCTGAGCATGAAGGACTTTTTCAGCAGCCCGACGATAGCGCAGCAGGCGGCACGGCTTGAGCGGCGGCTTCGCAGCTACGAGCAGGGGCTGATGAGCGGTCCTGTAGGGCTGACGGCTGTACAACGCTGGTTTTTCGAGCAGCCTGAAGAAGCGATAGATCATTTCAACCAGGCGGTGATGCTTCGCTGGACGGGCCGGGTAGATACAGAGCTGCTTGAGCGCGCCGTGGCTGCGCTGACAGCGCAGCACGACCTGCTGCGGGCGCGGTATGTCTTTTGGGAAAAAGCGGTTGAGCAGGTGATTGGTGCCGGAGCCGATGTGTCAGTGGCGCTGGTGGAGTTGCCTGCGGGGGAGGATGCGCCTGAAAAAATAGCCGCACACGCCAGTGCGGTACAAGCGGGTTTGAGCCTTGCGGAAGGCCGCCTGCTGGGCGTGACGGTATTCCGCACCACAGAAGCCGATCATGTGCTGATCGTCATCCACCACCTGGTGGTCGACGGGGTATCATGGCGCATTCTGCTGGAAGACCTGCAGACGGCCTACGAGTCACTGCAGCAGGGTCAGCGTATCAAGCTGCCTGCCAAGACAGCCTCCTTCGGGCTGTGGTCGGCAGAGATTGCGGCACAGGTTGCGGCCATTCGGGAGAAGGAGTTGTCGTACTGGCAGGAGGTGGTAGCCTCTTCGCGTGCCGGGCAGCTTTCGTTGGAGCGTCTTGCCGGTAGCGGCGGTGGTGATATCCGTTATGCTGATGAGTCGGGTAGTGACAGACCGAACACATCAGCAGGTACCGATGGGTCGGGTACTGATGCATCAAACACAGCGGCATTAGTTTCAGCCGTGATAGACACCTACAGCCCGGGCACAGTCACGATAAGTACCGGTATGCCGGATACCGACAGGTCAAAGGCTGCTGCGTTAGGAACCGACAGGCCGGGTATGGCCATGTCAACTACCGATTTATCGGGTAACACAGCTGAGGAAAGTGCCGATACGCTGAGTACAGTCCCGTCAGATACAGCTGTGTCAGACAAGGCTGAGCCGGGTACTGCTATGTCGGGTACTGACCTGTCAGACAGTGATATATCAAATACTGCGGTGTCAGGCGCCGATATGCGGTTCGCTGACACGCCGGGCACTGCTACGGCAAGTGTTGACGTGCTGAGTACAGTCCTGTCAGATACAGCCACGGTGGTGACAGCCACACCAAATGCTGATGTGTCGGGTACAGCCGCGTCAGGTGATGCAACAGATACTTACCCTTCTAATGCCGCTAGTCCGGACACCTACGCAGATACCTCAACGGTACACCTTTCCCTGAGCGCCTCCCAGACAAAAGCGCTGATGAGCGCCGCCCACGGCGCCTACAACACGGAGATGAACGACCTGCTGCTCACAGCGCTGAGCCGCGCCCTGCAGGCTGTCTACGGTGGTGAGGATCACTGCGTGACGCTGGAAGGCCATGGCCGCGAGGAGCTCACGGATATCGATATCAGTCGCACAGTGGGCTGGTTTACGTCCATGTATCCGGTGGTGCTGCCGTATGAAGCGGATCCGATATATCACCTGAAGAAGATCAAGGAACATCTCCGGAGCATCCCTAACAAAGGCATAGGCTTTGGGCTGCTGCGCTACACGGGGGGTGAGGAAGCACTGGAAGATGTGTCGACCATCAGCTTTAACTACCTGGGAGATTTTCAGGCGGCAGATGCTGTGGAGCAGGACGGAGCCGGCACAGAAAAACGCTTGTTCACTTTTTCTGACTATCCGACAGGGGATTCCATAAGCCCCCGCAGACTTCGCACCCACGATATTGACGTATCCGGCATAGTAACGGCAGGTGAACTGCAACTGTCACTGGCTTATTCAAACAAGCGTATTGAAAGGGTAACGATCGAGCAACTGGCCTCACACTACCTCCAAAACCTCGAGGAGCTCGTCAGCCACTGCAGCGAACAGGCCATCTCCGTACGCACCCCCTCCGATTACACGGACTGCCGGCTGACGCTGGAGGAATACAAAAATTTCCTCAGCCACCACCAGCTGGCTGCAGCTTCGATAGCTGACATTTACCGGCTGAGTCCGCTGCAGGAGGGACTGCTGTTTGAATGGCTGCTGCAGCCGTCGTCGCCGGCATACTTCACGCAACTGGCAATAGACCTGGAAGGACAGCTGGATGCAGCACGGCTAAAGACAGCGATAGGTGAACTGATCAGCCGCCACGACATCCTTCGGACGGCTTTTTACACGACCTACACGGGTGCACAGCAATCCCCGCTGCAGGTCGTGTTCACAGACATGGCCACACCACTGGAGGAAATCGACCTTCGCGGGCTTGATAAAGCGGAGCAGCAGCAGCGGATGGAGGAATTCACAGCAGCAGACCGGCGCAGAGGTTTTGTGCCGGGAGAGCTTCCACTGCTTCGGTTCACGCTGTTCCGGCTGGAGGAAGACCGGAGCCGGCTGCTGAAGAGTGCCCACCACATCATCCTGGACGGCTGGAGTACAGGCATCCTGTTCAAGGAGTTGTTCGAGCTGTACGACAACCCGGCCTCACTGCAGGACAGTCCTGCCATTCCCTACAGCCGCCACATCCGCCACCTGCTGGAGCAGGGAGCGGCAGCGGCGGAGGAATTCTGGAAGGGCTACCTGAGCGGATACGAACCCGGCCGGCTGATTCCCGACCTGAAGGAGAGCAAAGGGGAGATCATCCCGAAAGAGCAGATCTTTCACTTGAGCAGACCCCTGAGTGAGGGACTGTCAAGACTTGCGAGCCACCGTGGGGTGAGCCTCAACACAGTGGTACAGGCCCTGTGGGCAGTGTTGCTGGGTCGCTACAACCAGCGCCGTGACGTGGTCTTCGGTATGACGACCTCAGGCCGCAGCGGACAGCAGGAAGCAGAGACGATGGTGGGCCTTTTCATCAACACTCTGCCGGTGCGGATTCGGTGGTCGGAGGAGGACAGCTTCGGCAGCCTGCTGGATCGTATCCACCGGGAGGCATCGGAGGTGCAGCAGTACGGTCACTACGGCCTTGCGCAGATCAGGAATCTGGTAGGTATACAGGGCGGACAGGACTTGTTTGAGCACCTCATGGTATTCGAAAACTACCCGATAGACGACAAGCTTCGGGAGCGGGGGAGTAATGACAGCGGTCTGCGGATAGCGGCTGTCGAGTCAGCAGAGGTAGTACACTACGGTATGAGCCTGACGATACAACCGGGTGCGGAACTGTCGGTGAAGATCAGCTGGCATGCGGGTGTGTGGGAGGATAGCCGGGCAGAGCGAATGATACAGCATCTGACAACACTGGCATCAGAAGTTACATCAAACACGGAACGACAGGTAGATTCGCTTAATATTCTACCAGCTTGGGAGTTGCAGCTGCTTCAGAGCTTCAACGATACCGGAGTGTTCTACCCAACGCAGGCGACCATAGTTTCGCTATTCGAACGTCAGGTGAAGGAGACCCCCGACCGTGCAGCCATAATTTTTGAAGACCAAGAACTTAGCTACAGTGAACTTAACGCTGCTGCCAACCGTCTGGCACATTACCTGCGTGATCATCATGACATCCAACCGGATGACATCGTCGCACTGCAACTTGATCGGAGTGAATGGATGGTCATCGCAATTTTGGGAGTATTAAAATCCGGAGCTGCTTATCTTCCGATTACACCGGATATGCCTGCTGCGCGGACGCGCTACCTGCTGCAGGACAGCCAGGCACGTGTGCTGCTGACAGACCATGCGACCAGCGATATCGCAGATTTACAAAAGGCATATACGGCTGTTCTGAATGTTGAGACCATCAACTGGCCGACGGACGAAAACCCCGTATATATCCATAATGCACGCTCGCTGGCCTATGTAATCTACACCTCCGGTTCAACCGGCCAGCCAAAAGGGGTCATGGTAGAGCACGGCTCGGTGGTCAACCTGCTGACGGGCGTGCAGCGGAGCTGCTACGGGGAGGTACTGGAAGCCGGTGCACATATTGCGCTGGTAGCCTCCTATTCTTTTGATGTATCGGTACAGACGTTGTTCGGCAGTCTGCTGTTCGGGCACACGTTGTTCCCCGTGCGCGATGAGATCAAAAAGGACGGAGCTGCCTTGGTCCATTTTTTGCACAGGGCGCAGATATCGGCCATGGATTGTACACCGGCGGCATTTGGCATACTGCTGAGTGGCAATCCGGCGCGTTATACGGATTACAAACTTCGTGTTATATTACTGGCGGGTGAGGCTTTGGGAGCAGGGCTCGTGCGCGACTTTTACGCCCACAGCAGCCTGCAGGATGTGTTGCTGTACAACGCCTACGGACCGACAGAGGCGACGGTATATGCTAGCTATTATGGCATTGGGCGCGATGGTCTGGAGGCGCTGAGCTCCGTTCCGATTGGCCGGCCGCTACAGAATTATGAGATATTGATACTATCGGGCGAGCAAGGGCTGTCGCCGGTGGGTGTAGCCGGGGAGCTGTGCATCGGAGGCGTAGGGCTTGCGCGGGGATATTTGAATAACGATGCTTTAACGGCAGAAAAATTCATAGCCCACCCGTTCAAAGTCGGCGAGCGGCTGTACCGGACAGGCGACCTCGCACGCTGGCTGCCGGACGGGAACATAGAATATCTGGGACGCATAGATCATCAGCTGAAGATTCGTGGCTACCGGATTGAAGCCGGGGAGATTGAGCATGCGCTGCTGACACACCCGTCGATACAGTCAGCAGTGGTTACAGGCTACGCCTTTGAAGGCGGTAAGGAGCTAGTGGCTTATCTGGTAGCTGCCGGGGGGCAAACACTTCCGGACAGTAGCGAGCTGCGAACGCACTTATCAGCGACGCTTCCTGACTACATGCTACCGGCCTACTACGTGGCACTAGAAAGACTACCGCTGACGAGCAGCGGCAAGGTAGACCGGCGGGCGCTGCCTGCGCCTGCGGCGGGCAGTCTTGGCAGCGGGGCGGCTTATGCTGCGCCCCGCAATGCGCAGGAGCAAAGGCTCGCTGCATTGTGGTCTCAGGTGCTGGGCAAAGATGAACCGGGTATTCACGATAACTTCTTCCACCTGGGAGGCCACAGCCTTCGGGCAATACGTCTGGTATCGCTGATTCGGGAGTCGCTGGGGGTAGCGATAGGACTGAAGGACATATTTAGTCATCCGACGATCGCGGGACAGGCCGTACTGATAGACGCCTCAGTATCTGCTAAGATCGTAGAGGTACAAATACCGGTAGTACCCACAGCTTTGGACTATGCACTGTCGAATGCGCAGCGGCGACTGTGGGTGCTGTCAAAACTGGATGAGGGTCTTGCGGCCTACAACATGCCTGCAGCCGTCCGGCTGCAGGGGGTACTGGATGTATCTTCTTTGGAAAAAGCCTTCAGTCTGTTGTTCGCGCGGCATGAGTCGCTGCGGACAAATTTTACAGAAAAGGGAGGAGAAGGTCGTCAGATAATTCGTGATATATCCGACCACAGGCTGGCTGTACGAGATTGTCGGGGTACGAGTGAGGAGGCTATTCAGGCGCTAATACATGATCACGCGACGCATTTGTTTGACCTTGCAAACGACCTGCTGTTAAAGTTGGAACTGCTGCAAGTAGGCGCAGAAGAGTATCTGCTGCTGTTCAACATGCACCACATCATCTCTGACGGCTGGTCAATCAATGTGCTGCTGGAGGAATTAGGCGCACTGTACGCCGCCTGTCTTTCGGGAAAAGATACTCCCGAAACGACCCTGCCACCGCTGCGCATACAATACAAAGACTACGCCGCCTGGCAGAACAGTCAGCTGGCGGAAGGAAGTGCACTTGAAGAGGTACGGGGCTACTGGCAGCAGCAGCTGGCAGGCATCAGCCCGCTGGAGCTTCCGACGGATTTTGCGCGCCCGCAGGTAAAAACCTACAACGGCGCCCACTTGAGCGGGCTACTACCACAGGCGTCAGCCGAAAAGCTGCAGGCTTTTTCCGCAGCCCGAGGCGCAAGCCTTTTCATGACACTGACCTCGCTGATAAATGTGCTGCTGCACCGCTACACGGGTCAGGAAGATATCGTGATCGGCAGCCCGACGGCCGGCCGCCGGCATGCCGACCTGCACGGCCAGATAGGTTTTTACATCAACACACTGGCGCTGCGCATGCGCCTGCGCGGCGATATGGCTTTTGACGAGCTGCTTGCGCAGCAAAAGCAGACGATACTGGAGGCTTTTGAGCATGAGCACTACCCCTTTGACCGGCTGGTAGAGGAGCTGGATCTTCCGCGGGATATGAGTCGCTCGGCGGTGTTTGACGTGATGGTGGTGCTGCAGAACAACGAAGAGGCTAGCCTTCAACTGGAAGGCCTGGAAGTCAGGCCTGAACCCTCGTCAACAGGACTGGCCAAGTTTGACTTGTTGTTCAGTTTTGCGCAGACGGAAGCAGGGCTTTCGGTGGGTATAGAGTATAATACGGATTTGTTCGCAGAGGAGCGCATCAGGCGCATGTTCGGCCATTTTGATGAACTGGTTAACAGTGTGCTGGCATCACCGGGGGCGGATATCGGGGAGCTGGATATTTTGCCGGCTTGGGAGCGTGAAGCGCTGCTGCACACATACAACGCCACAGCAGCAGCATACCCTGCAGAAGAGACAGTGATTTCGCTATTTGAAGAACAGGTGCTGCTCCGGCCCGACAGCATTGCGCTATCGATGGAAAGCGAAGCGGGACAGCGTCAGCTGACCTACGCAGAACTGAATACCGCTGCCAACCGGGTAGCACACTACCTGCGCGATCACTACCAGATAGTCCCCGACGACATCGTCGCCCTGCAACTAGAGCGCAGCGAATGGCAGATTATCGCAATCCTTGGAGTACTAAAATCCGGCGCAGCCTACCTGCCGCTGGGGGCAGATTTCCCACAGGCGCGCATCGAATACATTCTTGAGCAGAGCCGCGCGAAGATGATTCTGAGCGACCGCAAGTCCACAGCAGCGTCTTTGCAACTGCCGGTAGAACAGGTCGAACGACTGGCCGTCTCGGGCGCCGTGCACAATCCTGCAAGAAAAAGCAGCCCCGAAGATCTCGCTTACATCATCTACACCTCGGGTACAACAGGCAAGCCCAAAGGCATCGCCATGCCGATGCGCGCGCTCAATAACCTGATTTACTGGACACGGACGAGCTGCATCACCGATGCCGGCAGCCGCACAGCCCTGTTTTCGCCTCACACCTTCGACGTATCGCTGCAGGAGATCTTTGCAACCCTGCACGCGGGGGGTACGCTGGTGCTGCTGCCGCCGGACATCCGCGAGCGTTTCACGCAGCTGCCGGATCTGCTGTCGCGGCAGGGCGTCAACCGGCTGTTTTTACCGTTTGTGGCCCTGCAGCAGCTGGCGGAGCTGGTGCAGGAGCACCCGGAACAACTGTCCTGTCTGCAGGTAATCATCACCGCCGGCGAGCAGCTGCAGAGCAGCGCGGCTCTCCGGTCGCTGCTGAAAAGCCTGCCTGGCTGCCGGCTGAAAAACCAGTACGGCCCTTCGGAGACGCATGTGGCGACGGAGTATGTGCTGGACGCGGATGCAGACAGCTGGCCGTCGCTGCCGCCCGTAGGCCGGCCGATCAACAATATGCAGGCGTATGTGGTGGATAAAAATCTGCAGCTGCAGCCGCAGGGCGTAGCTGGGGAGATCCTGCTGTCTGGGGAGGGCCTTGCGAAAGGCTACCTCCACCGGCCGGATCTGACGGCGGAGCGGTTTGTGGCGCACCCCTTCCTGCCGGGATCACTGGCCTTCCGAACAGGCGACCTCGGCCGGGTGCTGTCAGACGGAAACATAGAATTTTTGGGTCGCCTCGACCATCAGCTTAAGATCCGTGGCTACCGCATCGAGACGGGGGAGATAGAGCAGGTGCTGCTGGGGCATGCGGCCATAGAAGCCTGCGTGGTGGCAGCACCGGAGATAGGCAGCGTAAAAGAGTTGGTGGCGTATGTGATTGTCAGAGAAGGCGAGGAGCTTCCGGATAGTAGCAAGCTGCGCGCCTACCTGTCTGCGCAGCTGCCGGACTACATGCTGCCGGCTTACTTTGTGTCGCTGCCGTCCTTCCCGCTGTCTGCGGGCAGCAAGGTAGACCGGCGGGCGTTGCCGCTGCCGGAGGCGGTGCAGTCGGGTACGGCCTACGAGGCGCCGCGCAATGAGACGGAGGCGCGGCTAGCGGGACTGTGGGGGCAGGTACTTGGCCGTGAGGAGACGGGTGTGTATGACAATTTCTTCCAGTTGGGGGGTCACAGCCTGAGGGCGATACGACTGGTATCGCTGATGCGGGAGTCGCTGGGGGTAGAGATAGGACTGAAGGACATATTTAGTCATCCGACGATCGCGGGACAGGCGGCTTTGCTGGAGGCATCAGTGTCTGACGAGGGCGTACAGGCGCGGATACCCATAGTCCCCGCAGCTTCGGACTACGCTTTGTCGAACGCGCAGCGACGCCTGTGGGTATTGTCAAAGCTGGACGGTGGGCTTGCAGCCTACAACATCCCTGCAGCCATCCGGCTGCAGGGGGTGCTGGATGTATGGTCTTTGGAAAAAGCGTTCAGCCTGTTGTTTGCGCGGCATGAGTCGTTGCGGACTAATTTCATAGAGCGGGCAGGGGATAGTCGTCAGATAGTCCGTGCTACTGCGGACTATAAGCTGTCGGTGCGAGACTGCCGGGGGGTGAGTGAGGCCAT
The DNA here is from genome assembly GCA_964441755.1 of uncultured Saprospiraceae bacterium. Classification (GTDB taxonomy): domain Bacteria; phylum Bacteroidota; class Bacteroidia; order Chitinophagales; family Saprospiraceae; genus JAUMBM01. Next base: position 159,164 of record CAYTVG010000009.1, on the reverse strand, counting down.
CATTCAATCCCTGATACACGATCACGCTACCTATCTGTTCGACCTTGAAAACGACCTGTTGTTAAAGTTGGAATTGCTGCAATTGAGCGAAGCAGAACACCTGCTGCTGTTCAACATGCACCACATCATCTCCGACGGCTGGTCGATCAATGTGCTGCTGGAGGAACTGGGTGCGTTGTACAAGGCCTGCCTGTCGGGCGCAGAGGCTCCGGAAAACATCCTGCCACCACTGCGCATACAGTACAAAGACTACGCCGCCTGGCAGAACAATCAACTGGCAGAGGGAAGCACACTGACAAAAGGAAGTACACTGGCGGAAGAAAATACACTTGAAGTAGTACGAAGCTACTGGCAGCAGCAGCTGGCAGGCATCAGCTTGCTGGAGCTCCCGACGGATTTTGCGCGCCCGCAAGTAAAAACCTACAACGGCGCCCAGCTGAGCGGGCTGCTGCCGGCGGCAGCAGCCAAAGAGCTGGAAGCTTTTTCCACAGAGCGAGGTGCGAGCCTTTTCATGACACTGACAGCACTGTTGAACGTGCTGCTCTACCGCTACACAGGCCAGGAAGATATTGTGATCGGCAGCCCGACGGCCGGCCGCCGGCATGCCGACCTGCACGGGCAGATAGGCTTTTACATCAACACCCTTGCACTGCGTACGCGCCTGCGCGGCGATATGCCTTTTGACGAGCTGCTTTTGCAGCAAAAGCAGACGATACTGGAAGCCTTTGAACACGAGCACTACCCCTTCGATCGCTTGGTAGAGGAGCTGGATTTGACACGGGATATGAGCCGCTCGGCAGTATTCGATGTGATGGTGGTGCTGCAAAACAACGAAGAAACGAAGCTTGAACTGTCAGGCCTGCAGGTCACGCCCGAGCCCTCAGCGACAGGGCTTGCCAAATACGATCTGACCTTTAACTTTGGCCAAACGGCGGACGGACTGGCTATTAGCATTGAGTATAATACGGATCTGTTTACAGCATCCCGTATAGGTCGGATGCTGATGCATTTTAGCGAACTCGTTGACAGTGTGCTTGCGAGACCCTGGGAAGTGCTTGGTCGACTAGGCCTGCTGCCTGCTGCGGAGCGTGAACAGCTGCTGCATACGTTCAATGATACCGCAATTTCTTATCAGGCAGGGGAGACCATCGCTTCGCTGTACGAAAGGAGAGCTGAGGAATCACCAGACAGCATTGCGCTGGTTGTTGATGAGGGTAGTGGGAAAAGCCGGATACTTACATACGGCCAGCTCAATACCGCATCCAACCGCTTAGCGCACTACCTGCGTGCTCATGGCGGTGTTGATTGTGGTGAAATTGTTGGCTTGCAACTGGAGAGAAGTGAGTGGGTTGTGATTGGTATGCTGGGTATTCTGAAGGCGGGTGCTGCTTATCTGCCGATGACGCCGGATACGCCTGCAGAGAGAGTGCGCCACATGTTGACAGACAGCGGGGCAAAATTGCTGCTGACAGATGAGGGTGCTCATTCAGCTCAGGATCTGTATGCTGACCTGGTGCGGGTAGAGGTCATACAGCGGCTGTCCTGTGATCAGGCAGAAAATCTCCCTGTTGGGGGAGTGCCGGACTCTCTGGCGTATGTAATGTATACTTCGGGATCTACGGGTAAACCCAAAGGGGTATTGATTGCCAACCGCGGGGTCGTCCGGCTGGTTAGTGAGGCCAACTATGTGTTGTTGAATGAGCAGACCAGGCTGGTGTTGAATGCGCCAATATCATTTGATGCATCGACCTTCGAGATCTGGGGCAGTCTCCTCAACGGGGGCAGATTGGTGTTGAAGCAGGGCGGCGGTGTGAGTCTGGAGGATCTGGGCGGGTTGGTGACTAATCATGGGGTAAATGTACTATGGCTGACGTCGGGTCTTTTCAATGCGGTGATTGAAAGCCGACCCTCTGTGCTGGAGGGTGTAGAACAGTTGCTGGTGGGCGGGGAGGTGCTGTCGGTGCCACACATAAACAAGGCATTGAGGCTGCTGTCCGGCACACAGCTGATTAACGGCTACGGCCCAACGGAGAATACGACCTTTACGTGTTGCTACCGATTGGTCAGAAAGGAATATGAAGGATCGATACCAATCGGCCGACCTGTTTCGAATACGGAGGTGCTGATTGTTGACAGCGCAGGAGAGCTGTTGCCGCTGGGGGTTGTCGGTGAACTGGTGACAGGGGGAGCCGGGCTGGCACATGGCTACTTGAATGATGAACGCCTGACGGGGGAGAAATTCATCCCTCATCCATACAAAGCGGGTGAGCGGCTGTACCGGACGGGGGATCTTGCGCGCTGGTTGCCGGACGGCAATCTGGAGTATCTGGGTCGGATGGATTATCAGCTGAAGATCCGTGGCTATCGGATAGAGGCGGGAGAGATAGAGCACGCGCTTCTCACACACCCGTCGATACAGGCTGCGGTAGTCACGGGTTACGCATCTGAGAGCGGCAAGGAGCTGGTCGCCTATTTGGTAGTCTCGACAGGCCAGCCGCTGCCAGACAGCAGCGAGCTGAGAACATACCTATCAGCGACGCTGCCGGATTACATGCTTCCGGCCTATTATGTGCCGTTGGAAAAGCTACCGCTGACGAGCAGCGGCAAGGTAGACCGTCGGGCGCTGCCTGCGCCGGAGGCTGGCAGCCTTGGCAGCGGGCTGTCTTACGCAGCGCCACGCAATGCAGGGGAGCGAAAGCTCGTCGCATTGTGGTCACAGGTGCTGGGCAGGGAAGAAATTGGCGTTTACGATAATTTCTTCCATCTGGGTGGCCATAGTCTCAGAGCGATACGGCTGGTGTCGCTGATACGGGAGTCGTTGGGGGTAGAGATAGGGCTGAAGGATGTATTTAGTCATCCGACGATCGCTGGTCAGGCTGCTCTACTGGGTACATATGAATCTGACGAGAGCGTGCAGGTACAGATACCGTTGATAGAGCCGGCGACTGATTACGCCCTTTCGAACGCGCAACGGCGGCTGTGGGTGCTGTCAAAACTGGACGAAGGCCTTGCGGCTTACAACATACCTGCCGCCGTCCGGCTGCAGGGGGCGCTGGATGTATGGTCTTTGGAAAAAGCGTTCAGCCTGCTGTTTGCGCGACATGAGTCGTTGCGGACTAATTTCATAGAGCAGGCTGGCGAAGGTCGTCAGATAGTTCGTGCTATAGCTGAGTACAATTTGCCAATACGCGACTGCCGTGGTGCTAATGAAGCGGCCATTCAGTCCCTGATACAGGATCATGCTACGCATTTGTTCGATCTTGAAAACGACCTGCTGTTAAAGCTGGAGCTGCTGCAACTGGGAGAAGCGGAGTATCTGCTGCTCTTTAATATGCATCACATCATTTCTGACGGCTGGTCGATCAATGTGCTGCTGGAAGAGCTGGGAGCGTTGTACAGCGCCTGCCTGTCGGGCGCGGAGGCTCCGGAAAACAGGCTGTCCCCGCTGCGCCTACAATACAAGGACTACGCCGCCTGGCAGAACAGTCAGCTGGCGGAAGGAAGTGCACTTGAAGAAGTACGAAGCTACTGGCGGCAGCAGCTATCGGGCATCAGCCCACTGGAGCTACCCACGGACTTCGTACGCCCGCAGGTAAAAACCTACCAGGGCGCGCAGCTGAGCGGACTGCTGCCGCCGGCAGCAGCCAAAGAGCTGGAAATTTTTTCCACCGCCCAAGGTGCAAGCCTTTTCATGACACTGACAGCACTGGTAAATGTGCTTTTGCACCGCTACACATGCCAGGAAGATATCGTGATTGGCAGCCCGACGGCAGGCCGTCGGCATGCCGACCTGCACGGTCAAATAGGCTTTTACATAAACACCCTGGCGCTGCGCACGCGCCTGCGCGGCGATATGCCTTTCGAAGAGCTGCTGGCGCAGCAAAAGCAGACAATACTGGAAGCTTTTGAGCATGAGCACTACCCCTTTGACCGGCTGGTAGAGGAGTTAGATCTGCCGCGGGACATGAGCCGCTCGGCGGTCTTTGACGTGATGGTGGTACTGCAGAACAACGAAGAAACTACACTTGAACTGGAAGGTCTGCAGATCATCCCTGAACCATCACCGACCGGACTTGCCAAATACGACCTGACGTTCAACTTTGTGCAGACGCTGGCTGGCCTGGCTATAGGTTTGGAATACAACACGGACCTGTTCACGGATGACCGCATTGCAAGGATGTTGAGCCATTTTACAGAGCTGGTCAACAGTGTGCTGACAAGTCCAGAGAAAGGTGTAGGGAAACTAAATATCCTATCGGTTCCGGAGTTGGTACTACTGCAAAATTTCAACGACACAGCGGCTTCTTATCCGTTGGAAAAGACCGTTGTATCGCTGTTTGAACAGCAGGTGGAGAAGACTCCCGACAATACAGCGGTAATTTTTGAAGACCGGTCGCTGACGTATGCCGAGCTGAACGCAGCGGCCAACCGGTTGGCGCACTACCTGCGCAATGAATATGCAATAAAGCCCGACGACATCATCGCCCTGCAACTCGGGCGCAGCGAGTGGATGATCATTGCGATATTGGGGGTGTTGAAATCGGGTGCCGCCTATCTGCCCATTGGAGTGGATGCGCCCGAATCGAGAGTTATTTATATGCTGCACGACAGCGGCGCAAAAATACTGCTGACGGACGTATCTGCCGCAGAGCGTGGGCAAAAGTTGGCTGATCAGCTGCCGGTGGTGCGCGTGCAGGAGATAGTCCACCCGGATGTGAGTAATCTGCCTGCAGTGGGTAGCAGCCGCTCGCTGGCTTATGTTATCTACACCTCGGGCTCCACAGGTAAGCCTAAGGGTGTGCTGGTGGAGCACAGGGGTGTTGTCAACATGGGACTCAGCCAGCAGGCGCTGTTTGATATGAGTGCTGAGGACAGGGTTTTGCTGTTTGCAGATTATACGTTTGATGCTTCGGTATCGGACTTACTGTTGGCACTATTGTCGGGTGCGAGTCTCTTTATGGTTACTCGACATCGCCTTCAGGATCCAGACTGGCTGGGGGAATACATAGAGGAGAGGGGGATTAGTGTGCTGACACTGCCGCCGGCCTATCTTTCGGGGCTTGACAAGTCGAAGCTTTCGGGTGTTCGGGTGCTGATTACTGCCGGCGAGGAGGCTGTTGCGGGAGATGTGGCACTGCTGAGCGGCCGGCTTCGGTGTATCAATGCGTACGGACCTACAGAGTACTCGGTCTGCATAAGCAGCTATGAGGTACGAGGCTTACCTGAGGGATCTTCGATACCCATTGGCCGGCCGATAGCGAATACAGAGGTGCTGATCTTGCAGGGTGAAGCAATACAGCCGGTGGGTGTGGCCGGGGAGTTATGTGTGTCTGGCATCGGCCTTGCACGAGGGTATCTGAACAATCCGGCCTTGACGGCGGAGAAATTCATCCCCCATCCCTATAAGCCGGGCGAGCGTTTGTACCGGACTGGCGACCTTGCGCGCTGGCTGCCGGACGGCAACATAGAATATCTGGGCAGGATAGATCATCAATTAAAGATCCGGGGTTACCGGATTGAGGCCGGGGAGATTGAACATGCACTGCTGACACACCCGTCGATACAGTCGGCAGTAGTTATTGGCTATGCCTTTGAGGGCGGCAAGGAATTGGTTGCTTATGTAGTGGCATCGACAGCTGAGCTGCTGCCTGACAGTAGCGAGCTTAGAGTCCACTTATCAGGGACGCTTCCTGACTACATGATACCTGCTTACTTTGTGGCAGTGGAAAAATTGCCGTTGACGAGCAGCGGTAAGGTAGACCGGCGGGCGCTGCCGGCACCGGAGGCTGGCAGCCTCGGGGGGAGGGCTTACGCGCTGCCGCGCAATCCGACAGAGCAGGTGCTTACAGGGCTGTGGTCACAGCTGCTGGGCAGGGGAGAAATTAGCGTTCATGACAATTTCTTTCATCTGGGAGGACACAGTCTCAGAGCCATACGGCTGGTATCGATGATACGGGAATCGCTGGGGGCAGAGATAGGTCTGAAGGATATATTTGGACATCCGACGATAGCTGGTCAGGCTTTGTTAATTGACGCTTCAGTGTATGGTGAGAGTGCACAGTTACCAATTCCTGTAGTACCCACCGCATCGGACTATGCGCTGTCGAACGCACAGCGGCGGCTGTGGGTGTTGTCAAAATTGGACTATGGGCTTGCTGCTTACAATATTCCTGCTGCCATCCGGCTGCAGGGGTTACTGGATGTATCCTCTTTGGAAAAAGCGTTGAGCCTTTTGTTTGCGCGGCATGAGTCGCTGCGGACTAATTTCATAGAAAGGGCTGGTGAGGGTCGTCAGGTAGTTCGTACTATATTTGATTACAAACTGGCTGTTCGAGACTGCTGCGAGGCGAGTGAGGAAATTATTCAGGCGCTAGTACATGAGCATGCGACCTATTTGTTCGACCTTGAAAACGAACTGCTGTTAAAGCTCGAGCTGTTGCAGCTTGGGGAAGCGGAGTACCTGCTGCTATTTAACATGCACCACATCATCTCCGACGGCTGGTCGATCAATGTGCTGTTGGAAGAGTTGGGTGCGTTGTACCGCGCCTGCCTGTTGGGTGCTGAGTTTCCTGAAAAAATCCTGCCACCGCTTCGCATACAGTACAAAGACTACGCCGCCTGGCAGAACAATCAGCTGGCAGAAGGAAGTACACTTGAAGAAGTTCGGGGTTACTGGCAGCAGCAGCTGGCAGACATCACACCACTTGAGCTACCCACGGACTTCGTGCGCCCGCAGGTAAAAACCTACAATGGCGCGCAGCTGAGCGGGCTGCTGCCGCCGGCAGTAGCTAAAAAGCTGGAAGCTTTTTCCACCGCCCAGAGTGCCAGCCTTTTCATGACGCTGACATCTCTGGTAAATGTGCTGCTGCACCGCTACACAGGTCAGGAGGATATCGTCATTGGCAGCCCGACGGCCGGCCGCCGGCATGCGGACCTGCACGGGCAGATAGGCTTTTACATCAACACGCTGGCGCTGCGCACGCGCTTGCGCGGCGATATGCCTTTTGACGAGCTGCTGGCGCAGCAAAAGCAGACGATACTGGAAGCTTTTGAGCACGAGCACTACCCCTTCGACCGCTTGGTAGAGGAACTGGACCTGCCGCGGGACATGAGCCGCTCGGCGGTCTTTGACGTGATGGTGGTGCTGCAGAACAACGAAGAGACAAAGCTTGAACTGTCAGGGCTGCAGGTCACGCCCGAGCCCTCAGCGACAGGTCTTGCCAAATACGATCTGACTTTTACTTTTGTGCAGACATCAGAAGGGCTGGCCATAGGCATAGAATACAACACGGATCTGTTCACGGACGACCGCATTGCAAGCATGCTGAGCCACTTTACAGAGCTGGTCAACAGTGCGCTGACAAGCCCGGGCTCAGCGGTAGGCGAGTTAAGTATCCTGCCCGCCTCAGAGCTTGTGCTGCTGCAAAGTTTCAATGACACAGCAGCACCCTATCCGTCGCAAAAGACCATTGTCTCGTTGTTTGAGGAGCAGGTGGAGAAGGCTCCCGGCAATACAGCCGTTATTTTTGGGGACAGGGTACTGACCTATCGCGAGCTGAATACTGCTGCCAACCGGGTTGCGCACTACCTGCGTGACTACCACCATATCAAGGCGGACGATATCGTTGCACTACAACTTGAGCGGACTGAGTGGATGGTTATCGCTATTGTAGGCGTATTGAAGTCGGGTGCTGCCTACCTGCCCATAGCCTCGGATGCACCGCCGGCGCGGGTAACCCACATGCTTCAGGACAGTGCTGCCAGCGTGCTGCTGAGAGATTCATCGACAAGGAGCTCTTCAACGGCCTATGAGGCATTGCTGCCGGAAATCAATGTAGAACAACTCCCGGCTTGCGCAGAAGAGAATCCGATACCGGTCGGTGACGACTGCTCGCTGGCGTATGTGATGTACACCTCGGGCTCTACCGGCCAGCCGAAAGGAGTACTGATAGAACACCGCTCGGTGGTTAACTTCCTGACATCTATGGCTGAGGCACCGGGCATGGATGCAGAGGATGTGCTGCTGGCAGGTACGACCTATACATTCGACATTTCGGTGCTGGAGTTGCTGCTTCCGCTTACGCGGGGTGCGAGCCTGGTGGTTGGAGACAACCAGCAGGGTGCTGCGGGTCTGCTGCCGCTGCTGGACAGGCACGGAGTGACCCTATTACAGACGACGCCCTCGGTATGGCAGCACCTACTGGACAGCGGCTGGACGGGCAGCCGGACGCTGAAGGCACTGTGTGGCGGGCAGGCGCTGGGAGAAAAACTGGCATCGCAGCTACTGGCCTGCTGTGGCGAGCTATGGAACATGTACGGTCCGACAGAGACGACGATCTGGTCGAGTGTCCGCCGGATAAGCCGGTCGGAGTCGCCGGTGCTGATCGGCGGGGGCATAGCGAATACGGATATATACATACTGAACGAAAAGGGTGGCCTGCAGCCTGTGGGCGTTGCGGGTGAGTTGTGTATTGGGGGTGCAGGGGTTGCACGAGGTTATCTGAACAATGAGACACTGACAGCGGAGAAATTCATCCCCCATCCCTACAAGCCGGGTGAGCGGCTGTACCGGACAGGAGATCTTGCGCGCTGGCTGCCGGACGGTACAATCGAGTATCTGGGTCGTATGGATCATCAATTGAAGATCCGGGGCTATCGGATCGAGGCGGGTGAGATCGAGCATGCACTGCTGGCGCACCCGTCGATACAGTCGACGGTAGTTACAGGTTATGTCTTTGAGGGTGGTAAGGAACTGGTGGCCTATGTGGTAGCGTCTACAGGTGAGCCGCTGCCCGACAGCAGCGAGCTTCGCCAGCATCTGTCAGCTACATTGCCGGACTATATGCTTCCTGCTTATTATGTAGCTTTGGAAAAGCTACCATTGACGAGCAGCGGCAAGGTAGACCGGCGGGCGCTGCCTGCGCCTGCTGCCGGCAACCTTGACAGCGGGGCGGCTTATGCTGCGCCGCGCAATGCCGTAGAGCGCAAGCTTGCAGCGTTGTGGGCTCAGGTACTGGGTAAAGACGAGCCGGGTATTCACAATAACTTTTTCCATCTGGGCGGTCACAGCCTCCGGGCGATACGGCTGGTATCGCTGATCCGGGAATCGCTGGGAGTGGAGCTAGGGCTGAAGGAGGTGTTTAGTCATCCGACGATTGCGGGACAGGCCGTGCTGATAGACGCCTCAGTGTCCGACGAGAGCGTGCGGGAGCAGATACCGCTGACAGCGCCGGCGGCAGATTACGCCCTGTCAAACGCGCAGCGACGCTTGTGGGTACTTTCAAAACTAGATGAAGGCCTTGCAGCCTACAACATGCCTGCCGCCATCCGGCTGCAGGGGGCGCTGGATGTATTTGCTTTGGAAAAAGCATTCAGTCTGTTGTTCGCGCGGCATGAGTCGCTGCGGACTAATTTCATAGAGCGAGCAGGTGAGGGTCGTCAGGTAGTTCGTACTATATTTTATTACAAACTGGCTGTTCGAGACTGCCGCGAGGCGAGTGAGGAGATTATACAGGCGCTAGTACACGAGCATGCGACCTATTTGTTCGACCTTGAAAACGACCTGTTATTGAAGCTGGAATTGCTGCAATTGAGCGCAGAAGAACACCTACTGTTGTTCAACATGCACCACATTATCTCGGATGGCTGGTCGATCAATGTGCTGTTGGAAGAGCTGGGTGCGTTGTACCGCGCCTGCCTGTCGGGCACAGAGATTCCTGAAAACATCCTGCCGCCGCTGCGCATACAATACAAAGACTATGCTGCCTGGCAGAACAGTCAGCTGAGGGAAGGAAGTATACTTGAAGAGGTACGAGGCTACTGGCAGACTCAGCTGGCAGGCATCACATCACTGGAGCTGCCCACAGACTTTGCACGCCCGCGGGTAAAAACCTATCAGGGTGCACAGCTGAGCGGGCTACTGCCGCCGGCAGTAGCTAAAAAGCTGGAAGCTTTTTCCACCGCCCAGAGTGCCAGCCTTTTCATGACGCTGACATCTCTGGTAAATGTGCTGCTGCACCGCTACACAGGCCAGGAGGATATCGTCATCGGCAGCCCGACGGCGGGTCGTCGGCAGGCCGACTTGCACAGTCAGATAGGTTTTTACATCAACACGCTGGCGCTGCGCGCGCGCCTGCAGGGCGATATGTCATTCGAGGAGCTGCTTGCGCAGCAAAAGCAGACAATACTGGAAGCTTTTGAACATGAGCACTACCCCTTCGACCGACTGGTAGAAGAGCTGGATCTGCCACGGGACATGAGCCGCTCGGCGGTATTTGACGTGATGGTGGTGCTGCAGAACAATGAAGAGACGACACTCGAACTGGAAGGCTTGCAGGTCATCCCCGAACCATCACCGACCGGACTTGCCAAATACGACCTGACGTTCAACTTTGCGCAGACGCCTGAAGGGCTAGCTTTTGGTATAGAGTACAACACCGATTTATTTAAAACAGACAGCATCAGGCGGATGCTGAGTCACCTTACAGAACTGGTTAACAGTGTGCTGCATAACACGTCTGTAAGTGTGGGTATCAAAAAAGAGCGAAAGATTGAAAATCCCGATACAGGTACCCTGATTGGTTTGAAAGAAGGTATCAGCAGCCTAAACCTACTATCGGAAGAGGAACAGACTTTACTACTGCACATCTTCAATGATACTGCAAAAGCCTATCCGCAACAGGAGACGATCGTCTCCCTGTTTGAACGGCAGGCAGCGCTGACGCCAGACCTTACGGCGGTAATTTTCGAAGACCGATCGCTGACGTATGCGGAGCTGAACGCAGCGGCCAACCGGGTGGCGCACTACCTGCGCGAAAAGCATGATATTCAGGCGGATGACATCATCGCCCTGCAGCTTAGTCGGAGTGAATGGATGGTCATCGCGATTCTGGGGGTATTAAAATCCGGGGCCGCCTACCTGCCAATTGCTCCGACAGCCCCTGCAGCCCGGATCGCACACATGCTCAAAGAAAGTTCTGCGAGGCTGTTGCTGACAGATTCGTCGGCGCAGGGCATGTCTTCATCTTATGCAGCGCTGCTGGCAGTGGAAAATGTAGAAATGCTCACAGCTTGCAATCCGGCAAACCCCGCTACTGTCAACACGGGCAGTTCACTGGCGTATGTGATGTACACCTCAGGTTCCACGGGTCAGCCGAAAGGGGTCATGATTGAGCATCACTCGGTAGTCAATTTCCTGTTGTCGATGGCTGAAAAGCCAGGGATAGGTTCGGAAGATGTGTTACTGGCTGTGACGACCTACACCTTTGATATTTCGATATTGGAATTGCTGCTCCCCCTGACAAAGGGTGCACGACTGGTAATAGGCGATAACGAGCAGGGCGCTGCAGGTGTACTGCCGCTGCTGGACAGGCATGGGGTGACGATATTACAGACGACGCCTTCTGTCTGGCAGCACCTGCTGGACAGCGGCTGGTCAGGTAGTGGTCGGCTGAAGGCCCTGTGCGGTGGTGAAGCGCTGGGCGAAAAGCTGGCGGAGCGGCTGCTGGGCTGCTGTGGCGAGCTGTGGAATATGTACGGACCAACGGAGACGACGATCTGGTCGGGCGTCCGGCAGCTAAATCAGGTAGCGTCACCAGTGTTGATTGGCGGGGGTGTAGCGAATACGGATATATACATACTGAATGAAAAGGGTGGACTGCAACCTATGGGTGTTGCGGGCGAGTTGTACATTGGTGGAGCAGGCCTTGCGCGTGGGTATCTGAACAATGAGGCACTGACAGCAGAAAAGTTCATGCCCCACCCGTTCAGGCCAGGCGAGCGACTGTACCGCACAGGCGACCTTGCGCGCTGGCTGTCTGACGGTAACATAGAATACTTAGGACGTATAGATCATCAGCTGAAGATCCGGGGATACAGGATTGAGGCGGGAGAAATTGAGCACGCGCTGCTGACTCATCCGTCGATACAGTCAGCAGTGGTTACAGGCTACGTCTTTGAAGGCGGCAAGGAGCTGGTAGCTTATCTGGTAGCCGCCGCGGAGCAAACGCTGCCGGACAGCGACGAGCTGAGGGTGCACTTAGCAGCCACACTACCAGACTACATGCTTCCGGCCTATTATGTGCCACTGGAAAAGCTACCGCTGACGAGCAGCGGCAAGATAGACCGGGGGGTGCTGCCTGCGCCTGCAGCGGGCAGCCTTGGCAGCGGGGCGGCTTATGCTGCGCCCCGCAATGCCGTAGAGCGCAAGCTCACGGACTTATGGGCTCAGGTGTTGGGTAAGCAAGAGCCGGGCATTCATGATAATTTCTTCCATTTGGGAGGTCACAGCCTTCGGGCGATACGGCTGGTGTCACTGATCCGGGAGTCGCTGGGGGTGGAGATAGGGCTGAAGGACATATTTAGTCATCCAACGATTGCGGGACAGGCGGCTTTGATAGATGTCTCTGTGTTCGATGAGGGTTTGCAGGCGCGGATACCGCTGACTGCGCGTGCTGCGGATTATGCGCTGTCGAACGCGCAGCGGCGGTTGTGGGTGCTGTCAAAACTGGACGAGGGTCTTGCTGCTTACAACATGCCTGCCGCCGTCCGGCTCCAGGGGGAACTGGATGTACCGTCTTTGGAAAAAGCGTTCAGCCTGTTGTTCGCGCGGCATGAGTCACTGCGGACTAATTTTAAAGAAAAGGCGGGTGAGGGTCGTCAGGTGGTTCGTGACACATTTGATTACAAGCTGGCTGTACGTGACTGCCGTGGCGAGAGTGGTGAGGCCATTCAGGCGCTGATACACGATCACGCTACCTATCTGTTCGACCTTGAAAACGACCTGTTATTGAAGCTGGAATTGCTGCAATTGAGCGCAGAAGAACATCTACTGTTGTTCAACATGCACCACATCATCACCGACGGCTGGTCGATCAATGTGCTGCTCAAGGAGCTAGGTGCGTTGTACAGCGCCTGCTTATTGGGCGCAGAGGTTCCTGAAAAAATCCTGCCGCCGCTGCGCATACAGTACAAAGACTACGCTACCTGGCAGAACAATCAGCTGGCAGAAGGCAGTACACTTGAAGAAGTTCGGGGTTACTGGCAGACTCAGCTGGGAGACATCACACCACTTGAGCTACCCACGGACTTCGTGCGCCCGCAGGTAAAAACCTACAATGGCGCGCAGCTGAGCGGGCTGCTGCCGCCGGCAGTAGCTAAAAAGCTGGAAGCTTTTTCCACCGCCCAGAGTGCCAGCCTTTTCATGACGCTGACATCTCTGGTAAATGTGCTGCTGCACCGCTACACAGGCCAGGAGGATATCGTCATCGGCAGCCCGACGGCGGGTCGTCGGCAGGCCGACTTGCACAGTCAGATAGGTTTTTACATCAACACGCTGGCGCTGCGCGCGCGCCTGCGCGGCGATATGCCTTTTGACGAGCTGCTTGCGCAGCAAAAGCAGACGATACTGGAAGCCTTTGAGCATGAGCACTACCCCTTCGACCGGCTGGTAGAAGAGCTGGATCTGCCGCGGGATATGAGCCGCTCGGCTGTATTCGATGTTATGGTGGTGCTGCAAAACAACGAGGAGACTACCCTTCAGCTGGAAGGCCTGGAAGTCAGGCCTGAACCCTCATCAATAGGCTTGGCTAAGTTTGACTTGTTGTTCAGTTTTGCACAGACGGAAGCAGGGCTTTCGGTGGGTATAGAGTATAATACGGATTTGTTCGCAGAGGAGCGCATCAGGCGCATGTTCGGCCATTTTGATGAACTGGTTAACAGTGTGCTGGCATCACCGGGGGCGGATATCGGGGAGCTGGATATTTTGCCGGCTTGGGAGCGTGAAGCGCTGCTGCACACATACAACGCCACAGCAGCAGCATACCCTGCAGAAGAGACAGTGATTTCGCTATTTGAAGAGCAGGTGCTGCTCCGGCCCGACAGCATTGCGCTGCTGGTGGAAAGCGAAGCGGGACGGCGTCAGCTGACCTATGCGGAGTTGAACACAGCCGCCAACCGGGTTGCACACTACCTGCGTAATCACTATGATATACAAGCCAATGATATCGTTGCCCTGCAACTGGAGCGGAGCGAATGGCAGATCATCGCAATCCTCGGGGTACTCAAATCCGGTGCTGCCTACCTGCCGCTGGGGACAGATTTCCCACAGGCGCGCACAGAGTACATCCTCGGGGAGAGCCGTGCGAAGCTTATTCTGAGTGACCAAAAGTCCGTGGAGCAGGCGAAGGCGCTGCAACTGCCGGTAGAACAGGTCGAACGACTGGCCGCCTCGGGCGCCATACACAATCCTGCAAGAAAAAGCAGCCCCGAAGACCTCGCCTACATCATCTACACCTCGGGTACAACAGGCAAGCCTAAAGGCATCGCCATGCCGATGCGCGCGCTCAATAACCTGATTTACTGGACACGGACGAGCTGCATCACCGATGCCGGCAGCCGCACAGCCCTGTTTTCGCCTCACACCTTCGACGTATCGCTGCAGGAGATCTTTGCAACCCTGCACGCGGGGGGTACGCTGGTGCTGCTGCCGCCGGACATCCGCGAGCGTTTCACGCAGCTGCCGGATCTGCTGTCGCGGCAGGGCGTCAACCGGCTGTTTTTACCGTTTGTGGCCCTGCAGCAGCTGGCGGAGCTGGTGCAGGAGCACCCGGAACAACTGTCCTGTCTGCAGGTAATCATCACCGCCGGCGAGCAGCTGCAGAGCAGCGCGGCTCTCCGGTCGCTGCTGAAAAGCCTGCCTGGCTGCCGGCTGAAAAACCAGTACGGCCCTTCGGAGACGCATGTGGCGACGGAGTATGTGCTGGACGCGGATGCAGACAGCTGGCCGTCGCTGCCGCCCGTAGGCCGGCCGATCAACAATATGCAGGCGTATGTGGTGGATAAAAACCTGCAGCTGCAGCCGCAGGGCATAGCCGGGGAGATCCTGCTGTCGGGGGAGGGCCTTGCGAAAGGCTACCTCCACCGGCCGGACCTGACGGCGGAGCGGTTTGTGGCGCACCCGTTTATCCCGGGGATGCTGGCCTACCGGACGGGCGACCTCGGCCGGGTGCTGGCAGACGGGAACATAGAATTCCTGGGTCGCCTCGATCATCAGCTGAAGATCCGGGGTTACCGCATCGAGACGGGGGAGATAGAGCAGGTGCTGCTGGGGCACGTTGCGATAGAAGCCTGCGTGGTAGCAGCGCCGGAGATAGGCGGCGTAAAAGAACTGGTGGCGTATGTGATTGTCAGAGAAGGCGAGGAGCTTCCGGATAGTAGCAAGCTGCGCGCCTACCTGTCTGCGCAGTTGCCGGACTATATGCTGCCGGGTTATTTTGTGTCACTGCCGTCCTTCCCGCTGTCGGCGGGCAGCAAGGTAGACCGGCGGGCGCTGCCGCTGCCGACAGCGCACAACACAGTCTCAGGAACCATCTTCTTATCACCGCGAAACCCGCTGGAACAGGCACTGGCCGACATCTGGTCAGAAGTGCTGAATATCAACGGAACAGGAGGCAGGAGGGTAGGGATCCACGACGATTTTTTCCACCTGGGCGGGCACAGCCTGAAAGCGATAAAACTGCAGTCACTCATAGCCGGCCGCCTGCAGGTATCGCTGCCGCTGACCATCATTTACCAATATCCCCGGCTGTCGGATATGGCGCTGCAGCTGCAGCTGCAGCACAGCGGATCAGCCTCTTTGCCGCTGGGAATGTTCACCAATACGGGTAATCAACAAATTGTATTTGCTTTTCCGCCTGCGCTGGGGCTGGCGGTATACTATCGCCACTGGTCAGAACGGTTGGGAGATTACCCTGTCTATGCATTTGATTTTGTGGAGGATGATAATCTGCTGGAGCGATATTACAGGGAAATGATAGCTGTACAACCGGCAGGGCCCTACCTGATTATGGGGTACTCCCTGGGGGGAAATCTTGCGTATGAATTCGTTTTGTATCTGGAGTCGCAGGGTGTTGCGGTGAGTGACCTGATTCTGCTCGATAGCGGAGTGCGCTGGCAGACAGAGGGTATGGTACAGGACACGTATGAGGCGGCGGCGAGGAGTTTGATTGAGTACGTCGCAGATTTGCAGGATCTGGATGAAGAAATCAAGCAGTTACTTACAGAGTCCCGGAATGTCGAGCGGATTGTTTCCTTCCATGCTTACAGAGCATCTCACCCCACGAGAGATCAAATTCATGCTAACATCCACCTGCTGATGTCCGGCGATGATCGTTCGGACGATGATGGCTGGAAGCAGTGGGGGGCTCATACGCGGGGAAAATACAGAGAATATCAGGGGGTCGGAGAGCATATTGCGATGTTCCAGCGCCCCTGGCTGGATGACAATGCAGCAATACTCCTGCAGTTACTGGACGGCATCACTACCGGCGGTCATGCGGCGATATCAGTCGAAAGCAGCCCACCACCGGAGGAGCGGCTGCTGCAGCTATGGCAGGAGTACAGGGAACTGTCGGCAGAGCTGCTGTTGTTGCAGCAGCAGCACGAGCAGCTGAGGGAACAGGCGTAAAAGGACAGTTACACTAGCCTGGTAATAAGCCAGTGGGCGTTTTCGGGCACAGGGTAGTTTTTTGAATGGTAGCAATTGTAGCGTATGACGATCGGGTTTGCGCCCGGCGCAAACCCGATTGTCGTATAAAATGATTGGCTCATCAATCACTGTTGTAGAAAATATTCGATAAATATCAGGATATTCTCAAAGGGCAGCAATTTTAGAATAAGTCAAGTGGGTCAGCACCCTGCTTGACAGGTCTCTCGCATAAAGACAATGTCAGCGCTAAGTCTGTTTTTACGGATAAATGGATAAAAGATTCAAAATAAACAGAAAAGTAGCGGGAATCACTTATTTTGGTACCCGTTTCGATACAATACGCCCGTCGCTGTAGATGAAAGTACGCTTCCTCCTGTTGTCAGCTTTGGTACTTATAACCTTCCTGCCACTGCAGGCCCAAAGCAGCGTAGGTGCACAGATAAAGAATTACCTGCCCGGTGACGGCCTCTCAGCAAAACAGGTCAATGCTATCAGAGCCGATGGTCAGGGTATGCTGTGGATAGCCACCACCAATGGTCTCAATCGCTTTGATGGTCGCGATTTTGTCTGTTGGACAAGCAGGGAGGGGCTGCGAAGTAACGGGCTGAGGCAGCTGCACCTGGATGGAAATCGTTTTTTGTGGCTTGTTTACGAGCAAAAAAACAAAAATGCCCAAAAGGGGGGTCTGCAACTTGATGTTTTCGATCGTATAGAGGGGAGGGTAGTCCCTATAGGAAACAGCTTGCAAGTTCCGCTGCCTTTCGAAATTGATCAGCTCGATACCTTTTTCATTAAAGACAACACGCTCGTTTTTGGCGTTTCGAACAGTGGTTGGTATCTGTTTGAACATGGAAAAGGCTTCCGACATCTCAAGCATCTGGCAGCCAATGAGCATTGGCTGGCCATTCGACCGCAGGAAATTGTCACGCTGAGCCATGAGGCCGGTCAGTACAGTATCAATCTGCGGAAGCCTTCCGGCCTTATACGACAGCGTATCCGATTTCCGGAGCGATATATCGGACAACCGCATCTTTTGCAGTCGGAAGGGGATGTGCTCACCTGGCTGTTGCGGACGGCAGGAGATACCACCCAACTTCACTGGGTGCAGACAGATCTGCAGTCGGGCTTGTTTTCAACTTGTATGACGGTCAGTGTGCCCGCTGCACTGGCCAATCCGCAGGATTGGCTATACGTAGAGGCACTGGATGCTTACTGGACGGGATGCGGTACCCAAGGGTTGTTGGTCAATCAGGACGGTGAAGTGATCTACCAGATCGATATTGCCCAAGGGAAAATGATGAATGAAGGCCGGCAGCACTGTCTGCTTGGCAATACGCTCTGGCAGTGTAGCGACGAAGGATTCTATCAGTTTGGCTTTTTTACCAACCGATTTCGCTATGTGCTGGCAGATCTTTGGCCGGCCTGGAACTGCCGGAGCATCGCTAAATGGAAAGACAATTATCTGTTTAGCAGCCCCGCAGGTTCATTGCTCATGAAAGATTTGGATACCGGAGACTATGAGCGGGTAGCCCGCCACGGTATTTCTTCGGTGGTAGATAAGTATGGGCGCTGGTGGATGACGGCAGCCCAAGAGCTGATTGCCTATGATATAGAAGAAGAACGCTTACAGACATACGAACTTACAACGATGAATGAGGCCTGGAGTCTGTATATGGACTACACTGGCAATTTATGGATGAGTCAGAAGGGTCTCTTTAAGTACGACCCGGGAAAGCAGCAGCAGGAAAGTGTCAATTACGGAGACTATAAGGTACTGCAAAACCATACAGTGTATTATTTTCATACCATTACGCCCGATAGTTTGCTGCTGCTAACGACAGCAGGGGTGTTTGGATTCAGTCCGCAGCGAGGCATACTTTCAAGGTATTGGTCGGGTGGCGCAGGGGAATACTACCTGCCATCCAATGACTTCCGGCATCTGTACTATGATGAAGCAACGGGCATATACTGGTTGGCTACCGGGGATAAGGGGTTGCTGCGTTGGGATCCGCAAACCGGAGAGCGTCGAATTTTTTATTTTGATAAAAGCTTGGTTTCCATGGTGCATGCGGTGTATGCAGATGCTCATGGACATCTTTGGATGTCTACAGAAGGCGGGATTGTACAGTTTGATAAAGAAAGCCATCAGTATAAAATATATACTACCCGCGATGGCCTGCTGTCCGATGAGTTTAATCGCATCTCACACTTTCAGGATGATGATGGCAAGTTGATTTTTGGCAGCATTAATGGCGTGCTCATCATTGACCCGTCACTGTTTCGGGATGAATTGAAGAAGAAGTATGCTGTCAGGCCAATGGTGGTTGAACTGATGAAGTACGATAACAACAGCGATCGGCTCGAAAACAGAACGGAGGAGCTGATGCAGACAGGTAGCATCGATATGTACCCGGACGAGCGTTTTATTTCGCTCCGCCTAGCGCTGCAGGATGCCCGCTGGAATAACCGCGATACACGGTTTTATTATCGCATCAGCGGCCTTGATGAGGAGTGGATTGCTGTAGACGGCAATCAACTGACATTAAACAAGCTACCCTATGGCAATCAGTTGTTGCAGATCAAAGCACAGCTGTCCAATGGACGAGCTTCACAAAGCATATTGCATATCCCGATTCAGGTGTACAGGCCTTTTTATCTTACCGTATGGTTTGTCCTGGCTTGTGTTGCAGTTTTGGGAGGTATTTTTTATTTGTTTTACAGACTTCAGATCAGGAATATTCGGCATCAACAGCGATTGCGCACCCAGATTGCTGCGGATCTGTACGAAGATGTAGGCGCTATGCTTTCGCGCATGGCTATGCAGGCAGAGATGGCCAACTATGCAAAGCCCGACCGTACTAAACCCATATTGGAGGATATTCTCAATACCAGCCGCGTGACGCTGGATACGATGCGCGATCTCATCTGGTCGATTGACGCACGTTATGATACTTGCAGTGATATGCTGCTGCGGATGGAAGAACAACTGGAAGAAGTACTTACACCCGCAGGTATCGGTTATTCCTTTGACACGAAAAATGCCAAACCAGAGCAGCTTATTTCTCCGCAATTGCGACGGGAGGTGTTTTTTATTTTTAAAGAAGCCCTGGATAATGCTGTAAAGATTGGGAAACCAGCATCTTTAACTATATTTTTTTCCTACACGGGCACTCATTTGCAAATGATTATGGAGGAGTGTCATCCGCCTCAAAGCATCCTGACAGAACAGCTGCAGGCGGATAGCAAGGCTGCTTTTCAGCGTGCGATGCAGAGAGCCGAACGTCTGCAGGCGAGCTTACATATTGAAGTGACCCAACAAGGTTACAGGCTGAAACTCGTAAAGAAATGAAGTCCTTCCTGCTTATCAGTGCGCTGGGGATAATGTGTATGTTAACCCGCGGCTGTATTGTCGTTGCACAACCGACGATGACAGCAACCGTGCGGCATTGGACTATGGCTAACGGCTTGTCCAGCAATGAGGTGTATGCAGTTGTCATGGATCAGCGATCGGTCCTGTGGATTGCAACTAAATTTGGGCTCAACCGCTTCGATGGCCACAGTTTCAAAGTATATACGGCCAGTGACAATCTCTACAGCAACCATATTTCAGATCTGTTCATGGAGAGAGGCAGGTATTTATGGTTGTTTTACAAGGAGCGGGCAGCAGATGTGGACCAGCTGCTGAGTATACAGGTTATGGACGTTTTCAGCGGTCAGATACAGTCAGTAGAAAATTATCTCGGCAGCGAGCTGCCGTTTGCAGCCAGCGATATTGACCAGATTCGTATACAGGAAGGAGCCTTACTTTTTCACAAGTCGTCGGGCGAGTTGTTTTGCTACGATACGGCTACTGGCTTGCGTCAGGTGGGAGGTGATTACCCGACTGAAAAGATATTGTATTTTGATAAATCCCGGATTTGGTATACGCGGGGGGAGGCTGATTCGATGTGGCTGATGGCAAACACGGTCAATGGCGATCATGCCTATAGTTTTTGTATGGGTTCGTTGAAGGATTACAGATTTCATTGGGTGAGTGTGAATGAAAAAGGGCAGCTGGTTTTTTGTCGTAGATTGTTTCAGCGAACTGAGTATATAGAGCTTATTTTCGTTGATCCGGCAGGTATTGTACCCCCTGTTATGAACCGCTACTCGCTGGCATTTGACATCAATCAACTGGACGAAGTAGCTTATCATCGGGAACTGGACACCTACTGGCTGGTCAGTGAAAATCGTGCTATACTGTTCGAGGAAGATGGTACACAGTTGTACAGGTACCAGGAAGCAGCAGCTAAGCAGTTGTCGATATCAATGAAAAAGCCTTTGGTAGATATTTGGCAGTACAGAATACAGGAAGTGGGACTCTGGATGATGAACTATAATCGCCAAAACTTATTGTCGGGTCAGTCTGTGTGGCAATGCAGTAACGGGGGACTACTGGCGTTCCATTTTACGATGGAAGGCAGTCCCTGGCCTGCAACTCAACCAGTGGTGGTAGAGGCGCTGCAATACAGCGGTAAAACGAAGCAGCTCGAAGACCGGACGGCGGATCTGTACGAACGGGGATCCTTGCTTTTAAGACCAGAAGACAGGTTTATCACGCTGAAACTTTCACTTGCACAGCAAGCTCAGTGGCAGCCCGATTCCAAGTTTTTCTACCGACTGAAAAATTCGCAAGGCAAGTGGCTGGAGATTAATGACAACATCCTACTGTTGGGTAATCTGCCTTATGGTACACCCATCGTACAAATCAAAGCCACCAATCTGCGGGCTGGTGCCGGCAATCTGCTGGAAATCCCTGTGGATGTAATCCGGCCTTATTACCTACAGGTGTGGTTCATAGTTTTATGTGTGCTACTGGTTTCAGCCTTTTTTTATGGCCTGTATCGGTATCAACTTACACAGTACAAGAAAGGACAGGTATTGCGCACCCAGATTGCTGCAGATCTTCATGACGAGATGGGAGCCTTGTTGTCGCGCCTGACGTTTCAGTCGGAAATGGTCAAGTATGTCTCCGCTGAACGAGCCGTACAGATTTTGCAGGATATTGCGGTCACCAGCCGCTATGCATTCGATATGATGCGCGATATTGTGTGGTCAATTGACGCCCGCAATGATGCCAATGACAATATTATTCTCCGTATGGAAAAGCAACTCGAGGAGATGTTAGGCTCCGCAGGTATCAACTACCTAATCGATAGCCGTGCGGTTATGCAGCAGTGTCCCATTCTGCCCGAAGTCAGACAGGATATTTTTTTCATCTTTAAGGAGGCTATCACCAATACTGTTCGCCATGGTAAACCCCGTCAAGTGCTGGTGACCCTACAGCAAAATTATAGTTTTTTTCAAATGGAAATCCAGGAACAGTATGCACCAGGCAATGAGTTGAAGGCTGTTCCTGGTTCCATCGCTAAATCAAAGAAGACGGGCAGCGGACTGCAAAACATGCGGTTTCGGGCTGGCAGGATCAAGGCACAGCTGACGATCACACCGTCCCATAGTGGTTATTCCATACGGTTGACAAAAAAATGGTGATGTTTTTGCTTGTTTACCAAAATATACCAGCCTGTAACCTGGTCTATACTATGTTTATGGTATTGCATTTAATATAGTTACTTCCCAACTTAGCAGCAAAATTTATGTAATGATTCAAGTAGGCTTGGTCGAAGACGACAATGGTATACGCACCTATCTGGCCGAGTACCTCAATATGCAGCCAACGATCCGGTGTGAAGATGTATTTGACAATGCAGAGGATTTTTTGGCGGAAGCCCAAAATCTGCAATCTCTGGATGTTCTTTTGTTGGATATTAATTTACCCCGCATGCAGGGACTTGATGCCATAAGACCCATTAAAAACCTCTTGCCCCGGCTGGAGATTATCATGCTTACCATCCACAGCAACAGCAATTACGTCTTTCAGGCGCTGTGTTCGGGGGCTACGGGCTACCTGCTTAAAAATACTTCTCTGCCCGATATTGCAGAGGCGATCACCACCCATTATTCCGGGGGATCAGCCATGTCTCCCACGATAGCTCGCCTGGTTGTCAATCGCCTGAATCCAGTGGTGGAAGGCAGCTCGCTGCTGACAGCCCGGGGCGATACGCTCGTCCTGACAAGCCGGGAAATGCAGGTGCTGGAGGCCTTGTCAGAAGGACTTAGCTATAAGCTGATTGCTGACCGGCTGAAAGTATCTCCCAACACACTTCCTGTTCACATACGAAACATATACAGAAAATTGCACATCAACAGTAAAGCGGAGGCAATCGCACTTTTTCACCAAAACAGGCGATAACAGGCTGTCGGAAGCAGCTAGCTGCTTCCGACAGCATCAGGTCCGGAAAGACACAGCTGCGTTTAGAACAAGCCCTCTATGTTGCCCTCCTCATCAATGTCAATCCCCTCCGCCGCCGGCACATTGGGCAGGCCCGGCATGCGCATCATCTCACCCGTAATCGGTACTACAAAACCGGCTCCGGCAGCAATTTCTATTTCGCGAACTGTGAGTACGAAATCCCGGGGGCGGCCGATCAGGTCGGGATTATCCGAGAGTGATTTTTGGGTTTTGGCCATACAGACAGGCAGCCCGCTGAGGGCCAGTTGTTCAATTTTTTTCAGATCCGCTTTGGCTTGCGGGCTATATTCGACAGATTTAGCACCGTAGTAGGTGGTGGCGATGGTCTCGATTTTTTTCTCCACCGGCCAGGACCAGTCGTAGAGTGGCCGGAAAGCTTCGTTGTGCGCATCAGCTTTCTCTGCAACCAAAGCCGCCAGCGCCTCAGCCCCCTCACCGCCTTTGGCCCACACCTCAGCTACTGCCGCTGCCACGCCCAGCTGCCGGCAGTAGGCCTGTACAGCAGCTACTTCCTCGTCGGTATCCGTGGTAAAACGATTGATAGCTACCACAGCGGGGATGCCGAAGAGCTTACTGTTTTCCAAATGCTTACCAAGATTTTCCAGCCCGCGCTCCAGCGCAGCCAGGTCGGGGGTGGTGAGGTTTTTCAGGCCCGCACCACCATGGTATTTGAGGGCGCGGATGGTGGCGACAATCACCACAGCATTGGGGGAAAGCCCGGCACTCTGGCACTTGATGTCAAAAAATTTCTCTGCCCCCAGGTCGAAGCCAAAACCTGCTTCAGTGACTACATAGTCGCTGAGTGACAAACCCATACGCGTAGCCAGCACCGTATTGGTACCCTGGGCTATGTTGGCAAAAGGCCCCCCGTGGATAATGGCAGGATAGCCCTCGTTGGTTTGCACCAGGTTGGGCAGGATGGCATCCTTGAGCAGGGCGGCCATAGCGCCCTGCGCTTTCAGATCACGGGCATAGACGGGCTTTTTATCATGGGTAAAGCCGATAAAAATATTGCCGAGCCGCCGCTTGAAATCTGCCCGGTCGGTCGAGAGACAGAGGATGGCCATCACTTCAGACGCGGCGGTAATGTCAAAACCCGTCTCGCGCGGTACCCCCATGGTGGTGCCGCCCAGCCCTACAATCGTCTGCCGCAGTGCCCGGTCGTTCATGTCCATCACCCGCTTCCATACGACTGTGCGGGGATCAATGTTGAGGCTGTATTTTTTATTCTGCAGGTTATTGTCAATCAGTGCCGCCAGCAGGTTGTGTGCCTTTTCCACGGCAGCAAAATCGCCCGTAAAATGCAGGTTGATGTCCTCCATGGGCAGTACCTGGCTGTAACCGCCACCGGTAGCTCCGCCTTTGATACCAAATACCGGCCCCAGCGATGGTTCGCGCAGTACCACGGTTGTTTTTTTACCTATGCGGTTGAGCCCCTGTGAAAGGCCAATGGATACGGTTGTCTTGCCTTCGCCGGCGGGTGTAGGAGAAATAGCAGATACAAGGATGAGTTTGTTGCGCTTCCAGCGACGCTCATCGATGAGCGAAAGCGGCAGCTTGGCTTTGTGCTTGCCGTAGAGGATAAGGTCGTCTTCTGCAATGTTGAGCTGCGCGGCAATATCGCGTATGTGGCGGAGCTTGATGGTCCGCGCAATCTGTAAGTCAGTGGCCATATTTTTGGTTTATTTAGTTAGTGGCAGCCATGACAGCCAATAGCAAAGATACTATTTTGTCTTTATTGGAGGCGGTGAGCTATGGGCTGTTGCCGGTGATTTTTGAACGGCAGCAGCCGTCGGCTAAAAATACGCACAGGCGGCCACAGCCGCCCAAAAGTATTTTGAATAAATACCTACCTTTGCAGTATCTTAACCAAATACTGCATACTACCATGGCAAATGCATATTTCAGGCCGCCTACGGCTGTCAATGAGCCGGTACTGAGCTATCGGGCGGGCTCAGCGGAGCGCGTAGCACTAGAAACGACGCTTCGGGAACTCAAAGCTACCGTTGCAGACATACCGATGGTCATCGATGGACAACGCGTAACTACCGACCGCCGCGTGTCCATCCATCCGCCGCATGAGCTGGCGCATACCCTCGGCTATTTTCACAAAGGCGGCACCGAACACGTGCAGCAGGCTATCGCCGCTGCCCTGCGCGCCAAAAGCCAGTGGGAAAATCTACCCTGGCAGGATCGCGCGGCCATCTTCCTGCGCGCGGCCGACCTGCTGAGCGGCCCTTTCCGGGCCCGCATGAATGCAGCTACCATGCTCTGCCAGAGCAAAACCATCTTCCAGGCCGAAATTGACGCTGTGGCCGAACTCTGCGATTTCTTCCGCTTCAATGTCCAGTACATGACGGAAATCTATGAGACGCAGCCCAACAGTGCGCCGCTTACCTGGAACCGCCTCGACTACCGCCCGCTCGAGGGCTTCATTTTCGCCATCACGCCTTTCAACTTTACCTCCATCGCGGGCAACCTGCCGGCGGCACCTGCCATGATGGGCAATACCGTCGTGTGGAAACCCGCCGAAACGCAGGTGTACTCGGCCATAGTGGTCATGGAAGTGCTGGAAGCAGCAGGGCTGCCGCCAGGCGTTATCAACCTCGTGTATGTCGACGGCCCTGCCGCCGGTGAGGTAGTCTTCAGCCATCCCGATTTCGCGGGCCTGCATTTCACGGGCAGCACCAAGGTGTTTCAATCGCTCTGGGGCGTTATCGGCAAAAATATCGCCCGCTACAAAACCTACCCGCGCATCGTCGGGGAGACCGGCGGTAAGGATTTTGTGCTCATGCACCCTTCGGCCGATCCGGCGCCGGTGGTCACCGCGCTGGTGCGCGGCGCTTTTGAGTTTCAGG
This sequence comes from uncultured Saprospiraceae bacterium, assembly GCA_964441755.1. Lineage (GTDB taxonomy): Bacteria > Bacteroidota > Bacteroidia > Chitinophagales > Saprospiraceae > JAUMBM01. The sequence goes on along the minus strand of CAYTVG010000009.1, from coordinate 133,468 downwards.
GGCAAAAATGCTCCGCAGCGTCGCGGGCCTATATCCCCGCCAGCCGCTGGGCGGCGGTGCGCGAAGGCATCGAGCGCGATCTGGCAAGCATCCGCATGGGCTCACCGGAGGATTTTACCAACTTTTTTACCGCCGTCATCGACGAGCGCGCCTTCGACAAAATCAGCAACTACATCGCTGAGGCCAAAAAGGATGAAGGCGTGGAAATTATCGCCGGCGGCCATTGCGATAAGACCAACGGCTACTTCATCGAGCCTACCGTCCTGCTGGTGAAAGATCCGCACTACCGCACCATGGAGGAGGAAATCTTTGGCCCTGTACTGACCATCTACGTCTACGAAGATGCGCAGTGGGAAGAGACACTGGCACTGGTCGACAGCACCTCGCCCTACGCGCTCACAGGGGCTGTTTTTTCCCTCGACCGCTACGCGATAGCGCAGGCGACAGAGCGCCTGCGCAATGCCGCAGGCAATTTTTACATCAACGATAAGCCCACAGGGGCGGTCGTGGGCCAGCAGCCCTTCGGCGGTGCCCGCGGCTCGGGCACCAATGATAAGGCCGGTTCGGTACTCAATCTGTATCGCTGGCTGAGCCCCAGGACCATCAAGGAAAATTTTGTGCCGCCTACGGATTATCGTTATCCGTTTATGGAGGTGTAAAAAACCATACAGATGCACTTCGGCGGCCTGAAGCCGCCGAAGTGCATGTTTATTGTGGAAAAAATCCAGCCATGTCGTCACGCTTCAGCATAGATGCTAACATCGGCCGCGCACATACGCTGCCGGCACGTTTCTACAAAGATGCCAACGTCTTTGCCGAAGTTGCAGAGAAAGTATTTGCCACAACCTGGCAATGGGTGGCCGAGGGCTCAGCTGTGGCGGAGCCGCTGTCGCAGCTGCCATTCGCCCTGCTGCCGGGCGTGCTGGACGAGCCCCTGCTTTTTACCCGCACCGAAGAGGGGAGGCTGCACTGCTTGTCTAATGTGTGCACACACCGCGCTAAGCTGATCGTAGAACAACCCGGCCGCGGCAGGGTGCTGCGCTGCGGCTACCACGGTCGTTGCTTCCGGCTCGACGGAAGCTTCAAGAGTATGCCCGAATTTGAGGGCGTCGAGGATTTTCCCGGCCCTGCCGATCATCTTGCTCAGATCCCTTTTGCCGAATGGCTGGGCTTGTTGTTCGTGTCGCTCTCACCCATGGCCAGTCTGGAGGAAATGACAGCGCCCATTCGCGAACGCCTGGGCTGGCTGCCGCTGGATTCGCTGGTCTTCAGTGCGGAGGATTCCAAAGATTATCATGTCAACGCGCACTGGGCGCTCTACTGCGACAATTATCTGGAGGGTTTTCATATTCCTTTTGTGCATCCTGCTTTGAATCAGGCGATTGCATTTGAGCAGTACAGCTACGAGCTTTTCTCCTACAGCAGCCTGCAACTGGGGCTGGCCAAGGAGGGGGAGCCTTGTTTTGATATCCCTCCGCAGGCGCAGGATCACGGCAAGCGCATCTATGCCTACTACTACTGGCTTTTTCCCAACCTGATGCTCAATTTTTACCCCTGGGGCTTGTCGCTCAATGTAGTAGAACCGCTGGGGCCCGACCGGACGCGGGTGCGCTTCAGAACCTACTACTATCCGGATAACCAACTCGACCGCTCAAAAAACCAACTGGATCTGACAGAACTTGAGGACGAGGCCGTAGTGGAAAGTGTGCAGCAGGGCATACGGTCGCGCTACTATGAGCGCGGGCGGTATTCGGTCCGGCAGGAGACGGCCGTACATCACTTTCACAGCTTATTGGCCCGGGCTTTGTCATAGACTTTTTTGCTCTATGGCAAAAAGGGCATCACATGATCAGATCAGGCTGATCAATAACCGACAGCCGCGTTGCCGGCGAAAGCGCCGTCACGGCCTCCGTTAGTTTGCTAAGCTGCTGCAAATCAGTAGCCCGGCCAATATAGGTAAGGTCGAGGCCGCCGGCTGCGGGCGTATCCATGCGGCGGAGCTCCACCGACGATAAGTGCTGCATAACAGTATTGCTGACCAGGGTCAAATCCCGCAGGTCTGTAGAAATGTTGATGAAAAGCCTGCCCGACTCGGTATTGACGTCAGCGCTGCGGCTGAAGCGACGCCCCGTCCACATAACCGCCAGTATGACTACCAGCGCTACAACCGCCAGCAAGGGCTGGCCGGCGCCGCAGGCAAGGCCGACGCCAATGCTCATAAACAGAAAGACCAGCTCCTCAGGATCTTTGATGGCAGCCCGAAAACGCACAATCGACAGGGCTCCGACCAACCCAAGTGAGAGGGCAATGCTCGACTTGACAATCATGATCACCAGCAGGGTGCTCAGCGTGAGGGGCAAAAAATTGGCGCTGAAGCGGCGGCGATTGGAAAGGGCATGCCCGTAGTGGATGTAAAAAAGCCGGATGAGTGCCGCCAGCAGGGCCGCAACACCTATGTTGAGTAAAAACTCTCCCAGAGGCACATTGTTGGAAAATTCCTGTATGTAGCGCTCCTGCAGGGCTTGTATAAAATCCATAGCAGCTGTTTGAAACGCGAAAATACGATATTTTGGAGACTGAGAGTGCTGTTGAGCATTTCTGTCAGCGGTATTAACGAACTACCCCCTGCGTATTGTTGCTTTTTGTACGGAGCGTGGTGGTGCTGCACGGCTGGAAAAAAGTAAAAATTTGTGGGGAAAAGCCGTTTATGGCTAGGTGAGGAAGGCTCTACACTGGCATGCGCCTTAGGAATATAAGATCAGCCGGCAGCAAAAAAAAAGGCGTTCTGAAGACAGAACGCCGGTACTAAACTATAAACAAACAAAAAACATTTTCACTCAACAAAAGCCAGACAAGTACACAACAATAAAATGTTCGGATGAAATAACTTTCCTCATTCATGAGTTGTGGTTTTAACAGATGGTCCGTTATTGTGTTCAATATTCAAAGGATTTTTTCATGAGATTTCTTGTTTTATTTGTCTGTTTTGCTGCCGTAGGGCTTGCCTGCCTGATCCCGGAGACGGATGGAGGGGGCAAATCTTACCTTTTTTTAGGGCATCCTTATGATTGGCGGCGACCAGACAGGCTGGATCCAAGGCTTGAACTAATTGATTTTCAAGAATATGATGGAATTTGGCTGGGAGGAGACGTATGCAGCCAGACGACTGCCAGGGAAGCAACGCTTGCCTACCTCGATTCACTGATTGGACTGAAAAATCCGGCAACTTTTTGGGCGGTTGGCAATCACGATCTGATGTACGGGCATACCGACCGCATCAGCACGACTACCGGCAGACCGTTTTTTTATACACACTGGCTGGAAGGTATGTGCGTGCTGGTACTCAATACCCAGCTAATGTGGCACAACCCATGGAAGCAGCCGGTCGAAGCTTGTGAGGAGCGCGAGGCGCAGTTATCGCTGATTCATCGACTGTGCGATAGCCTGCAGGCTGCCTCTCACTTGGTGGTACTGCACCATCATGCGCTGTTCAATGAATTGAAAATCAATGACCAAGGTGATACTATGCGTTTTTTTAACGTCAATGCCATGCCGGTGCGCACAGGCTGCCCGCCGCAGGAGGTAAATGTGACGGAAACAGTGTATCCCTGGCTGGTAGCTGTACAAAATCGGGGTATTCAGGTAGTCTGTATCGGAGGAGATTTTGGTATGAATGCCAAGACGTTTGCCCATCGCAGCGCAGAGGGTATCTGGCTGTTGGGGTCGGGCATCAACAACAGCCTCGACAAGGACTACGTGCCTGACTATGTCACGAACCTGCAGCCTGATTCTGTACTTATACTCAACCACCATCCGCAGACACGGACCTTGGACTGGTCTTTTGTCCGCTTGCGCGATCTGGTATATGCCCGGCGCACTGCGGAGGAAATTGGAGAATTGCCTGCCGAACTCAGGCAGTTGCTGGATGAGTGGTGAATAGTACACTTTAGGTCGTCAGGTATTGTGCGTGGCCGGGTGCCAAAATGCTGTGGACTTTGGCAACCTGGCTACAATGCCATGCACAAAATCCGGCAACTCGAAGTATGTCTGACAGCACTCGTGACGGTCAAGATCGCACAATAATGCTTTTGAACAAGCCAAAGTGGGAAATGCCGATTAACGTACTACAGACAAGACAAGCAATAAAAATAAAAGCAGCCACAAAGGCAATTATGATAAAAAATGCTTTATTTTTGTGGTAATTATGGTTTAGGAACCTGGCAGTGCCTCTCTTTGCACTGCCAGGTTCTTTGTTCAAATAGGGATGTCTTATGTACGAATTAAATAGCGAATACATCGAGCAGCTGGAAATCCTGGCTGCGGAAATTCAGGACAGCGAACTGTTGCAGCAGTACCTGGAGGAGGAAGAAGAAGAGCTGTACAACCAGCTCAAAGATGCTTATGAGCCTCGTATTGCCGCTGTCTATGAGACGGTGGCCATCCACCATCCGCTGCAACTGCTGGCATTTGAACTGATCCTGCTTGACCCGGCCTTCGAAGGCTTGTTTTTACCCCGAATTCTGGGTCATGCTGTTCTTCGTGGCGAAATTGATAAGCATTACAAGTATGTCCGGCCGCAGGAGCATTTTAAAGAAATTCTGATGTCGCTCTGCCAGTCTACCAATTTTGACATTCTGAAGAAGCGGGTAGGGCAGTCGGTACAGATGGGACTCGCGCTAAGTAGCGATATCTGGGTCACCAACCTGTTCAACCAAATCGAAAATAAGCGAATCCGTCACTACCTGCAAAGCCAGAAAATTGAGCGTTTCCGCCATGAAACCGAGCGAGGTATCGGTTACGAGCGCTATGCCCGGCAGTTTAGAAACGAAGTGTTCCAGACGGCCGTTTTCCCTACTACGGCTGCAGAATTGAAAGTATATTACAATACACTTCGCGATTTTCTGGTGCATAGGGTAGTACATCAGCCCAGCTTCAACCAGAGCCTCATTCAGCCAATGGATGAACTGCTGGCCAATGATGAATTGTACGGGGAGGATGAGTTTCTGTACCTGCTCACGATCTACGCTACTTTCTTTGATATGCCGGATGCAAGTCATCAGAACTTGGCGGCGGTCTTCAATGATCAGGTGTCTTCTATCTTCGAAGCTGATGATAAAGTGCTTTCCTTCCTGTTGGACTTGTCAGCCAAAGGGATTGATATTCGACCTGCGGAGGACAGAAGGTTGTCGGCAGTAGTTGATAAAAGATCTGATAATCAGTTAAGTAATTATTTTAAGCTGGTTGATCTTATTCATGATAAGGGGTATCTGCTGCCTGAAGTACAGGAAGCGATTCGGGATGCCTGTAATCAGCACGATGGCCTGTCCCGCTTCAACGAGGGTATCCGCCGCACCGTTTACCGCTACTTCGCCCGCTTTATAAATAATCTTGAAGAGCGTGACTACCCTGAATTCTTCGAAATCAGCAAGGTATTTTCGCTTTACATAGCGCTTTTCGGCAACCAGCAGTTCAATCAGGATATTGAAGACCTGTCGATGAACTATGTGCGCAAGCTGCTGGCTTACTACACAGATAAGCGCGGCAGGGATTACCAGGATATCAAGCGCTTTGTTTCATCCTCTTTCCTCGATCTCGATTTTCTGGAAGAGAAGGAGGTTGTCGAGTTGTTTAAAACAAGGCGCAAGCGCAAAACTGAGGAATAATCAGCCTTTGATTTTGCCGCCTTTGGCAGCAAAATCAAATTATGCTGGCAGTTGTTTTTGCTTTTTTTTAAAAAAGCAAAAACAACTGCTTAGGCGGTCTCCTCCTCCCGGGATTCTTCTTCCTCTTCATCCCCGGCATCGAGCAAAGAAGCATGCAGCGTCTTGGAGGTATCTGCGCCCAGTTGCCGAAGCCTCTCTGCCTGATCAATAAGTGTACTGCCTTTTTTGCCTTCCTTCAGCTTTTTCATGGCATCATGATAGCCTGCCTGCGCCTGGTCGAGCCGCTGCCCGATCTGCAGTAAGTCATTGGTGAAGCCAACGAGTTTGTCGTACAGCCGGCCGCTTTGGCGGGCAATCTCCTGTACGCTGCGCTTTTGCTTTTCCTGTTTCCAGATATAGGAAACAGTGCGCATGGTCGCTAGCAAGGTGGAGGCGGTCACCAGCACAATATTCTGGTCAAAAGCATCGGCAAAGAGTTTGTCGTCGTGTTGTACGGCCAACTGATAGGCGGGCTCAATGGGTACAAACAGCAGCAGGTAGTCGGGGGAGTTGAGCTGGTATAGCTGCTGATAATTTTGGCTGCTAAGGTCTTTGATATGCCTGCGGAGGCTGTCGATGTGCGCTTTCAGGTGGCGGGCCTGTTCCTGGCTGTCGGTCGACTGGCTGTAGCGGTCGTAGTCGGTGAGCGACACTTTGCAGTCGATGATCAGGTGGCGGTTGTCGGGCAGCAGGATGATAAAATCCGGCCGTTTCTGGCGTCCGTCTTCGTTGCGGAAAGAAGACTGGGTGCGGTAGTGCACGTTGTTTTGCAGGCCAGCCTTTTCGAGCAGTCGTTCGAGCTGGATTTCACCCCAATCACCTTGTGTTTTGCTGCTTCCTTTGAGTGCCAGGGCCAGCTGGTTGGCATCGGTGCTGAGCTGTTGGTTGAGTTGCCGCAGCTGTTCGAGTTGCTCCTTGAGGCTGCCGCGTTCCCGGGTCTCCTCGATATACATGTCGCGAACCTGCTTGCTGAAGCTTTCCAGCTGCATCTTCACGGGCTGCAGCAGGCCGTCAATCTGCTCCTTATTGGTGTTGGTAAAGCGGGCGCTCTTTTCTTCCAGCAGTCGATTGGCAAGATTTTCAAAGGTGAGTTGCGCCTGTTCCTGCTGCCTTTTTAGTTCTCCCTCCTGGTTGCTCAGCCTTTCCTGCAGGTGCAGCAGGTGGGCGTTGGATTCAGCGAGGCGTGCCGCCAGATCCCGCTCAACGGTAAGGGATTCCTGCCAGCGCTTTTCATATTGCTGCGCCTGGGTAGCGATGGTAGAAAAGGTAGCTTTGGGCACATAGTCGCGCTCGACCTCCTGCCGAGGCAGGAGGTCTGCCTGCAGGCGGCCCTGCTGGTATATTTTTCCGAAAAAAAAACCAGCCACTACGCCTGCCAGCAGGCAGGCCAGGGCCGTGAGGAGTATGGCGGTGGTCGTCATAACGGGGCAGATAATTTTGGTTATTGGCTGGGTAAAAGTAACACATTTTTGCGGATTTGGCCCGAGGGGGTTATCTTTACAGGAAAATGTTCACTATGCAACAGGTTCAACAATACATAGCGGCGCACCGCGACCGCTTCCTCGATGAGTTGCTGGATTTGCTAAGAATTCCTTCGGTCAGCGCCGATCCTGCCTACGCAGCCGACGTGCGCCGCACCGCTGAGGCGGTGGCAGCACACCTGACAAAGATTGGGGTAGATCAGGTAGAGATTGTTCCTACACCGGGGCATCCTATCGTTTATGGGGAAAAGATGATCGATCCGGCCAAGCCGACGATCATGGTGTACGGCCATTACGACGTACAACCGCCTGACCCGATTGATCTTTGGGAAAGTCCCCCTTTTGAGCCAACAATTAAGAAGACGGATATTCATCCCGACGGGGCAATTTTCGCCCGGGGATCCTGCGACGATAAAGGGCAGGTATTTATGCACATCAAGGCTGTGGAGGCTATGCTGGCCAACGATGCTTTGCCCTGCAATGTCAAGTTTATGATCGAAGGGGAGGAGGAAGTGGGATCCGCCCACCTGGCCGATTTTCTGCAAAGTCATAAAGAGCGTCTCGCTTGTGATGTCATCCTGATTTCCGATACGAGTATTATCGCCAACGATACTCCCAGCATCACGACGGGGCTGCGGGGACTTAGCTATCTGGAGGTAGAGGTCACAGGTTCCAACCGCGACCTGCATTCCGGGGTGTATGGCGGTGCTGTGGGCAACCCCATCAATGTGCTCTGCGAGATGATCGCCAATATGATGGACGAAAATAAGCACATCACCATTCCGGGATTTTACGACGATGTACAGGTGGTCAGTGATGCTGAGCGGGAGGAAATGAATAAAGCACCCTTCAGTCTTGATGAGTATAAGCGCAGTCTGGGCATAGAGGAGGTGAGGGGCGAAAAGGGCTATACGACGCTTGAGCGCACCAGCATACGCCCGACACTGGACGTCAACGGTATCTGGGGTGGATATATCGGCGAGGGTGCCAAGACCGTGCTGCCTGCCAAGGCTTTTGCAAAAATCAGCATGCGGCTTGTGCCTGACCAGGACCCTGATAATATCACGGAGCTTTTCACCAATTACTTCCTGGCGGCAGCACCACCGGAGGTAAAAGTGTCGGTGCACCCTCACCACGGCGGCAAGCCGGTGGTGACGCCTACGGATACGCCTGAGTACAAGGCGGCGCACATGGCCATGGCGGCTACTTTTGGTAAAGATCCTATTCCTAAGCGGGAGGGGGGCAGTATTCCGATTGTGGCGTTGTTTGAGGAAATTCTGGGCGTGAAGAGCGTGCTCATGGGCTTTGGGCTTGACAGCGATGCGCTGCATTCGCCGAATGAGCATTATGGTATCTTCAATTTCTATAAGGGGATTGAGACGATTCCGTATTATTTTGCTTACTACACGGAGCTTAAGGCTTAGTCATGCAATCAGGCATACTTATTTGGCGTCGGAAGCCGCCAAATAAGCATGCCTGTAAAAAAAGCCGGTTTTTGATTTTTTACAAAAAATCAAAAACCGGCTTTTTTTATAGCTAGACCGCTAAAAGCAGTGAAGTGTAAATACTTAGCGACTAACCTTTTTGAACACAAAGCGGGTAATGAAAATACCCTGCGGGTCAGTATCCCCGCCCTGGCTTTCCACACCACTGGTCACAAAAGCCAGTTCCCAGCCCTCAGCTGTCAGCTGGTCGAGTTTGGCACTGATCAGCGCATCGTTAGAAGCGATGTTCTGGAAGTTGATACCTCCCAGACTGAAGAAGTTGAGAAGCTTTGTTTCGTAGAAGTTGCTGACTTTGAGTTCGCTGCGGTCTATATCACCCTGAGCGCTGGACCGTCCGTCGGTGCGCTGCGTCGTGTATTGAGCAACCGGGACTGCTTCATTGCTTTCAATGATACGCGAGCGACCAATACCTGCCGGAACGATGGACTCGACTACCGTGACGACCTTGTACTGCGTCTGCGCCTGCAGGCTACCCAGGCATAAGAGGGCGAAAAAACCAGAAAGGAGGAAAACCTTTTTCATAGCTGAAAGAATTTTAAAAAGTACACTATAATAGCGTTTGAGGGCGCTCAAATGTTGTCTGATTCAGCTATGCATGCAGTTAAAATTGCGTTAAAAAATAAGTGTGCTTCCGGTTTTCTGCGGGAGATAAAGGGCAGATATTTTTTCGCACATTTTTGTGTTTTGAAGGGGTGTTTTCGGTGCTGTATACAAAGATGAATACCCGCGAAACAGGATTGCTTTGTGTCGGGAATAAAACGCTGCATACAAAATAAACAGCTTAGTTAATAGCTTCCACACCGGCGATTTCAGGTATGCGGCTCCGAATGGCCTGCTCTACACCTGCACGCATGGTGAAAATAGACATGTTGCAGTTTTGGCAATTGCCCAGCCATTTTACCTGTACGATGCCTTCTTCGGTGACATCTACGACCTCCACATTGCCGCCGTCTACGGCCAGGTGGGGGCGGACTGCGTCGAGTGCAGCATCAATAGCCTGCAGGAGCTGTTCTTTTTCAGTGGATAACATGATATGCATTTTAGCAAAAGTAATACTAATTGTCCAGTCGTACAACCTGCGTGGGCGCCATCGTTTCGTTGCGCACGGCAATCTGCCGGGCTGTATCGCGGGCAATTTTGGCAAAAGCTTCCTGCACGGAAGTCTCAGCAGCTACGGCTGCCGGCTTGCCGGCATCGCCTGATTCCCGGATACCCTGCACCAGCGGTACCTGCCCCAGCAGCACGCTGTTGCTCATTTTAGCCAGCTTTTTACCGCCCCCCTCACCAAAAATGTAGTATTTGTTGTTGGGAAGCTCTGCAGGGGTGAACCAGGCCATATTTTCGACCACGCCCAGAATCGGGACGTTGATGTTGGGCAGCAAAAACATGTTCATGGCTTTGACCGCGTCGACGAGAGCCACCTCCTGGGGTGTAGTGACGAGTACGACTCCTGTAATGGGAGCAGTCTGCACCAGGGTCAGCTGCACGTCGCCTGTGCCGGGCGGCAGGTCGACTACCAGGTAGTCGAGCGGTGGCCAGACAGTATCGTTGAAAAATTGCCGGATGACGCCCGACAGCCGTGGTCCGCGCAGCACAACAGCCTGCTCCGGCTCAATGATGAAGCCGATGGACATGACCGGCATGCCGTAGGCCTGCAGGGGCACAATCTTGGGCTGCCCGTAAAAATCCTGCACTTTGGGGCGCTGTCCCTGCAGCCCCAGCATGGTAGGCATGGAGGGGCCATATAAATCCGCGTCCAGCAGCCCCACTTTGGCACCCAGTTGCTGCAGCGCAAGTGCCAGATTGACAGCTACCGTAGACTTACCAACACCGCCTTTGCCTGAGGCAACGGCAATGATGTTGCGCACCTGACTCATGGGGTTGGTCGGTCCCTGCCCTTGGTTCTCGATTGCCCGGGAGGTCACATGGATATTGACATTGGCTGCCGGATAAACAGCCATAATGGCCTCCATGCAGGCAAAATTGAGGTCTGACTTATAAGAGGCGCTAAGTGAGGGCAATTCGAGCGTAAAATTGACGTTATTACCGTCAATCTGCAGATCGCGCACCATGCTGGCAGATATCAGATCCTGGCCGGTATTGGGATCCATTACCTTGGCCAGTGCTCTCACTACTGTTGTTTTATCGTATTCCATCGCGTATGCTGGCTTTTTTACAGCTTAATTGGACAAAGTTATAGAACAATTCTTTGTTGCATTCGGTTTTTTCGTGCAGGAATAGGATTACTTTTGCGTTGTTATGAAGGTACATTACGATTTAGATAAACTGCCGGCGTTTAACAACGCGGTCATCACTATAGGTTCGTTCGACGGGGTGCATCTGGGGCATCAGGAACTGCTGCACCGGATCAACCGGCTGGCCAGGCGTACAGGTGGCGAAAGTGTTGTCATCACTTTTCATCCGCACCCGCGTAGCATTATTTATCCGCAGGATGATAAACTCAGCCTGCTCTCTACCATCGAAGAAAAAATATCGCTGATCGGGCGTTATGCAGTGGATCACCTCGTCATTGCGCCCTTCTCCGTGGCTTTTTCCCAACTGAGTGCCGATGAGTATATCCACAAGTTTATTGTCGGTCGCTTTCACCCCCGCTATGTGGTCATCGGATACGATCACCGCTTTGGCCTCAACAGGATGGGGGATATCAACTACCTCGAATGGCACGGACGCTCACTGGGCTATGAGGTCATACAGATTGAAAAGCAGGTCATTGACGATCTCTCTGTCAGTTCGACGAAAATCCGAAAGGCAGTAGAAGAAGGGGATATTGCTGCAGCCAACCGACTGCTTGGTCATCCGTATACGCTGATGGCCAAAGTTGTCTATGGCCGGCAGCTCGGCACCAAAATGGGCTTTCCAACCGCCAACCTGCAGTCAGGTACAGCCAATAAGCTAATCCCGCGCGATGGTATTTATGCGGTGAGGGTGAAGCATGAAGGCAATCAGTACGAGGGCATGTTGTACATCGGACAGCGCCCGACTATCAAAGACGATAACCACCGCTCCGTAGAGGTCAATATTTTTGATTTCGACGAGTATATCTATGGCCAGACACTGGAGGTGGAATTCGTCGAGTTCATACGGCCTGATGCGACCTTCGAGTCCGTAGAGGCTTTACAGCAGCAGCTTTCGGCGGATCGCGAGCAGGCTCGTGCCCGGCTGTCTGCAGCTTCATTGGCGTCGCCGCCTGTTCAGCGAGCCCGTAAGACGGCAGTCGTCATCCTCAATTTCAATGGTATAGATTATCTGAGGCAGTATTTGCCGTCAGTCGTGGCCCATGTAGAGCCCGATACGACCGTTTACCTGGCAGATAATGCCTCGACCGACGGTTCTGTCGATTGGGTGAGGAAGCATCAGCCCGGAGTGCATGTCATTGCACTTACCCAAAATTATGGTTTTGCTGAAGGCTACAATCAGGCGCTAAAAACACTGGATGCCGATACCTATGTGCTGCTCAATTCTGATGTGGCTGTGCAGCAGGGGTGGATGCGACCTTGCCTGCAACGCCTGTGGTCGGCACCGGAGGTGGCCGCGGTTCAGCCCAAAATTCTGTCGCTTTCACAGCCGGGTAAGTTCGAATATGCAGGGGCAGCCGGCGGTTGGATAGACATGCTTGGCTATCCGTTCTGCAGGGGACGTATTTTCAGTGATCTGGAAGATGACCGGGGGCAGTACGATACAGCCGAGGAGATTTTCTGGGCCAGTGGCGCAGCACTTTTTATCAAAGCAGACCTCTTTCACGGACTGGGGGGCTTCGACGGAGATTATTTTGCGCACTCTGAAGAAATCGACCTCTGCTGGCGACTCAAACGGGCCGGCTTTGAAATCTGGGTCGAACCCGGATCTTCTGTCTTCCACCTGGGTGGCGGCACACTCGACTACCTGTCGGCCCGCAAAGCCTATCTCAATTTTCGCAACACCCTGCTGACGGTCTACAAAAATGCCCCCATCTATATGCTGATCTGGTGGCTGCCGCTGCGGCTGCTGCTCGACGGGCTGGCCGGGGGGCTGTTTTTATTTCAGGGAAAATGGAAGCATATATCAGCCATCATTTCAGCCCATTGGTATTTTTTTCCGAGAGCAGCCTACTGGTGGCGAAAGCGCCACCACTACAACCGACTGATAGCGGCGGCCTCGCTTCGCCCGGGCCGCTCCAACGCGGGTATCTATTACGGTAGCATCGTCTGGCAGTATTTTGCTTTGGGTAAGACGCACTTCAGTGATATTGCTTTTTGGAAAAAATAATCAGGCTGCTGTTGCGGAGGGAGATGCATGGGTGAACCAATTGCTGGCTGGCTGGTTGATGTAAAGAAATGTACTACCAAACAGAAATAGGCACGGATATTGAGCGGGCGGCCGCACTGTTGGGCGCCGGTGAACTAGTAGCTATCCCTACGGAAACTGTCTATGGGTTGGCTGGTAATGCATTAAATAGTAAATCGGTAGCCGCTATTTTTGAGGTAAAAAACAGGCCTCATTTTGACCCGCTCATCCTGCATGTAGCTTCGGCTGCCATGCTGGGCGCCTGGGCAGCAGAAGTGCCGCCGCTGCTGCAGCAGCTGGCCGATGCTTTCATGCCGGGGCCGCTGACTTTGCTGCTGCCCAAGCAGGACATCATCCCGGAGCTGGTGACCTCCGGTCTGCCCCGGGTAGCGCTGCGCGTGCCCGCCCATCCGCTGACGCGGGCTTTGTTGGAAAAAATCGCCTTTCCGCTGGCTGCGCCCAGCGCCAATCCTTTCGGCTATATTAGTCCCACAACGGCCCATCATGTCTTTCAGCAGCTACAGGGCAAAATCCCCTATATACTCGACGGGGGGAGCTGTTCGGTAGGGCTGGAAAGTACGATCGTAGGTATGGAAGAAGGGGAGGTGGTCGTATACCGCAAGGGAGGACTGGCCGTCGAGCAGATCGAAGCACTGCTTGGAAAGGTGCGGGTCAACGTACATTCTTCTTCCAATCCGATGGCACCGGGTATGCTCAAAAGCCACTACGCTCCACGGGTGCCGCTGGTGTTGGGGCATCCCGAAGACTACCGGCAACAATGCCCGGCAGAAAGAATGGGGGTAATCTCCTTTCGCCACAAAGTGGCGGGCATCCCGGACGACCATCAGCGCGTACTTTCACCCGAGGGGCATCTGGCAGAGGCGGCACAGCAGCTGTTTGCTGCCATGCGGTACCTCGACGGAAAGGACCTGGATCTCATCGTCGCTGAGCTGGTACCCGAACAGCAGTTGGGTAGGGCAATCAATGATCGGTTGCGGAGAGCAGCGGCAACAGAAGTTGAGTAGCTTTTGTATACTGAGACCTTTGTCAAGGGTATGAAAAAATGTGTCTATATTTGTCTCAATTCTGTGCGTTCAACTGATAATCAAAACATGGCAAAAAAATTTCTGCAGGGGGTAGTTTTAGTAGGGGTAGTGGCAGTATTGATGGGCTGTAATAGCGACGAAGAGGCGGTGTTGCGCAAATTGTCGGGTCGCTGGTTGCTGCGTGAAGCCATCAGTAACGGTCGGCCTACTGAAAGAATGTCTTCTCTCTACTATGAATTTAATCCCGACGGCAGCCTGTCTACCAACCTGTCGGGTAGCCCGCAACAACAAGCTTTTGAATTGGATGGCAACCAGCTCACGCAGCTGGGAGATCCAATGACAGTACAATACGAAATCGTCAAACTGGAAGATTCTGTGCTGGTGCTCAAAACGCAGATCAATCAGTACGACTTTATGTTCACTTTTGGCAAGCAAACCAATACAGCACAGTGATGCTGTAAACTTGGATGCCAATGCCGCCCAAATTCAATACGCAGATGCGAATCTTTTTCCGGCTAATTGCGATTCTTGTCTTTGTAGGTATTGGCCGATTGCAGGCACTGGATGCCAGTGTCAGCCACCATCTTTACTACAGCCCCGGCCAGCCTTATGTAGAGGTGGGCTTTTTCTTTTGGGGTAAAAGCCTCACCCGCCTGCCACAGCCCGATTCAACTTTTGTGTCTGCTGTAGAAGTGGTCATCACATTCAGCGACGGCGACAGGATCGTGCAGTACGATAAGTTTACCCTCAACAGCCCCCGGAGCCGCAGTGCACTCAACTTCCGCGATCTCAAACGCTATGCGCTGCCCAATGGCAACTATGTCATGGAGATTCTCATGACCGATGCCAATCAGGCAGAGGATAAACTATTGTACAAGGCTGCTCTGCAAGTAGCTTTTGCCACAGATCGTCTGCAGCAGTCCGATATATGCCTGCTGGCTTCGATAGAAAAAGCAGTGACCGAAGGCCCCTTCACCAAAAACGGCCTCGATCTTGATCTGCTGCCCTATAATTTTTACGGGCGTAATGCCAACTCACTGGCAATCTACCATGAAGTTTATCAGGCCGATAAGATTATCGCTGAGCCTTTTGCTGTTTCATTCGTGATCGAGCGCCTCAATGGGGCACAGAAGGAAGTAGTGCGCACTATGCACAAACGCCAGGAACCTGCTGCAGTTGTACCCATCGTACAACTGATGGATATCTCCGACCTGCCCAGTGGCAACTATAGTCTGACAATCGAAGTCAAAGACAGAAATCGCCAGCTGCTGAGCAGCAAAAAGACAGACTTCCAGCGGAGCAATCCGCAGTTCGATCTGCAGGCGCTATACAAACAGGTCAATGACGAGCAAATGGGGGCTTCTTTTGTAAGTAATATGGATGCTGCCGAACTCAAGTACAGCTTGCTGGCCATACAGCCGCTCTTGCCCCAGCGGGATGTTGAAGTAGTCAATCTCATGCTCCGTTATGATAGCCTGCGCGCGCAAAAGATCTACTTGCTTAGCTTTTGGGCCAAGGAAAATGCGGTCAACCCCAAAGATGCCTACGATAAATATATGGAGGTAGCCCGGGCAGTGGACCAGCAGTTCGACTCGGGATTCCGCTTTGGCTTTGAAACAGACAGGGGGTATGTCTACCTCAAATACGGCCGACCCAATGATATCATCCGACAGGAAAATGAACCTTCCGCCCCTCCTTACGAAATCTGGAGCTACGATGAGGTGAAACAAACCAATCAAAATAACGTCCGGTTTGTTTTTTACAATCCCAGTCTCGCAGCAGATGACTACATCCTGCTGCACAGTGATGTGATCGGTGAGCGCAATAACCCTCAGTGGCAGTTGCAGCTCTATCGCGCTGCACCCAGCGAACACCCGCAGGATTTTATTCAGGGAACTGATGTAATGGACAATATGGGAAGACGTGCCAGACAGAATTTTCTGGACTGGTAAGGGCGTTTTGTTTGTTGATATTCAATACGTTTAACGCACGCCTGTTCTTTGGCGGCTGATGCCGCCAAAGAACAGGCGTGCACAGAGAGCTTATTGGCTGCTTTTAGCAGCCAATAAGCTCTCTGCGTAGTCATAGCATCTTTAAAATCACATAATATGGACAAGTTGAACACAACAGGGATGTTGCGCATGCTCATCGTGTGCAGCGTATTTTTTCTGGTCGCCTGCAAATCCGGCGGGGCAGGTGCTGAGACTGCTGCTCAGGAAATGGCAGATGCCACTACGAATACAGATAATGAAGCATCTGCAAACCTGCCGACGGATCCAATCAAAGAATTTGGGCTCGTAAAAGCGGCTGAAGATGCAGGTTATCCTTTCATGGTACTCACCATTGAGTTCCCGGAGCGGCAGTTTGAAGAAAATTTTCAACTGAACCTGGAGGAATTTCCGGATCTCGATCCCGGAAAAATGGCCGCCGCCGTGGGCAGATATGCTTCCTTCGAATATATAAGTCTGGTTGAAAATGCACTGTTGGAAGTGAAATACAATGGTAAGCCGCTATTGAAAATGGATGGGGTGAATTTGGCTGAACTCAATAAGATACAGGGTATCCTGAGCGGAGCTGAATTTGAAACGACAGGAGACCTGCCGGGTATGTTATATATCAAGACGGAAGAGGAATATGTAGAATCATTCCCTTTCTTTGTTACGCCGGAACTGGTGGCCGCCAATGGTAAGCAGGTGGTTGGTTATTTTGAACAGCGGGTACAGAATACCATCCTCTCATTCGAAATCAAAGAGGACTAGTCAGCAGGCTTGATTTTCATAAATCAAACCCGCTGATTAGTCACCTTATACGCCTGGTTTGGGCTGCGTCAGCAGCCCAAACCAGGCACTCAATTACATATTGGCAATCAGTTCGTCGCCAAACTCGGAGCACTTAAGCAAAGCAGCGCCTTCCATGAGGCGGTGGAAGTCATAAGTAACGCGCTTCTTACCAATGGCAGCATTGACAGACTTCACGATGAGGTCGGCCGCTTCCTTCCAGCCGAGGTAGCGGAACATCATCTCGCCGGACAAAATGACTGAGCTCGGGTTGACCTTGTCGAGACCGGCATACTTGGGAGCCGTACCGTGTGTGGCTTCAAAAATAGCACAGCCACTGACATAGTTGATGTTGGCACCCGGAGCAATCCCAATACCACCTACCTGAGCTGCAAGCGCATCACTGATGTAGTCGCCATTGAGATTTAGCGTAGCAATAACATCGTATTCAGCAGGGCGGGTGAGGATTTGCTGCAAAAAGGCATCAGCAATAACATCTTTAACAACAATCTCCTTACCGTTGGCCGTTTTGATGACATGCCACGGACCTCCGTCCAGTGGCTGCGCACCAAATTCCTGGGCAGCTACCTGATAACCCCAGTCCATGAAAGAACCTTCCGTAAATTTCATGATATTGCCCTTGTGCACCAGGGTAACGCTGCTGCGGTCATTCTCGATGGCATACTGAATGGCAGCGCGTACAAGCCGGGCGGTACCTTCCTGTGAGACAGGCTTGATACCCAGGCCGGTGGTTTCCGGAAAGCGAATTTTCTTATAGCGGTCAGGGAAATGTTCCTTCAGCAGATGCAGCAGGCTGGCAACGTCATCGGTACCTGACTTGAATTCGATACCTGCATAAATATCCTCCGTATTTTCACGGAAAATGATCATGTCCACCAGCTCAGGTTGTTTAACAGGGCTGGGAACACCCGCAAAATACTGCACGGGCCGGACGCAGGCGTACAGATCAAGCTGTTGGCGCAAGGCTACGTTGAGCGAACGAATACCACCGCCTACAGGCGTAGTGAGGGGACCTTTGATGGCAACCAGATGTGATTCTATCAGATCCAGTGTCTGTTGTGGTAACCACTCACCTGTCTGGTTGAAGGCTTTTTCGCCTGCCAGCACTTCTACCCATTCAATTTTACGCTTACCGCCATACGCCTTTTCCACGGCAGCATCAAGTACACGTACAGAAGCGGCCCAAATATCCGGTCCGGTACCGTCTCCTTCAATAAATGGGATAATAGGATTGTCCGGCACCAACAGGTTACCGTCCTGGATGGTTATTTTCGTTCCACTCATGGTTAGGAAAATTTTGATGAATAATATTAACTTTACTGCGCAAGCTTGCACATGGCAACTCCACTTTCGATCAACTGTTCTGCAAAATGAACGAAAGTTGGGCGGCTCACGAAGCAGCGCAAAGGTAATCATTTCTTCCGATTGTAGTCGGTAAACCGTGCTGCTGTCAGCCTGTTAACAGCGTGTAAGTGGTAAAAATCAAGGGTTGACAATACTCGACCCGTTTACTGGATCAATAGCATGCGCAATCCAAATTTGTCGGCAGATAAGGATGAAATGCCGCGTGAAGACCAACAGGTCGAACGCGCACTCCGCCCCAAGGGACTCGAAGAGTTTTCCGGGCAACCCCGTATTGTTGAAAATCTTACGGTCTTTATTCAGGCAGCGCGGCAGCGGGGTGAGCCGCTCGACCACGTGTTGCTGCATGGCCCCCCGGGGCTCGGAAAGACTACGCTCTCCCATATTGTAGCCAGGGAGATGGGCGCAGATCTCAAAATGACTTCCGGCCCCGTGCTGGAGAAACCCGGCGATCTGGCCGGATTGCTCACCAAGCTCGATACGGGAGATGTGCTTTTCATAGATGAAATTCACCGACTCAATACCGTCGTCGAGGAGTATCTGTATTCGGCTATGGAGGACTATCGCATCGATATTTTGATCGATAGCGGTCCCAATGCCCGCAGTATTCAGATAACGCTGAATCCTTTTACCCTGGTGGGGGCTACCACGCGGCAAGGATTGTTGACGGCACCCATGCGGGAGCGATTTGGGATCAGTTGCCACCTCGATTATTATGATGTGCCTACGCTCATGCGTATCATCCAACGATCAGCGGGTATACTCAATGTAGCCATCAATGAGGAGGGGGCCTACGAAATTGCCCGCCGCAGCAGGGGTACACCCCGCATTGCCAATGCACTGCTGCGTCGTATCCGCGACTTTGCACAAGTAAAGGGAAATGGCAGCATAGACCTCGAGATCGCTAAATTTGGGCTCAATGCACTCAACGTAGATGAAGGGGGACTGGATGAGATGGATAACAAGATCCTCAGTGCTATCGTCCATAAATTTAAGGGAGGACCCGTTGGTCTCACTACCATCGCTACGGCGGTAGGGGAAGAGTCCGGGACGATTGAAGAGGTACACGAACCCTTCCTCATCATGGAAGGATACCTGCAGCGTACGCCCCGTGGTCGTGAGGCAACTGAAAAAACCTGGCGACATCTGGGACTCGTTATGCCGGGTCGCGCTGGTACCTTATTCGAATTCGAGTGATAATTGACGCAATATAGTCTTTGGCGGCAACAGCCGCCAAAGACTATATTGCGTGTCAACACAAGCCCACAGCCTGCTGAAAGGGGGTTGGTTATACAAATGACAATTATTTAGCCTTGAATTAACAGAGAATTCGCATTTCATTATGACCTTTACCTGACATAACAACACGGTAGACCCCATTCCGTAATATGTTCAGTATTCTGCTATGCTCTTACCCTTCAGTATCATACCTGCGTTGCTGATTGCACTCATTCAGTGGCGCTTTAGTCAGCTTACGGGCAGTCTTTTGCTGGGCTACCACGCCTTACTTCAGTTGGTGCTCACCATCGTCCTGAGCCGCCTGTTGGCAGACGAATTAGGTATCGCGCTGTCTTTCCGGCATCGATTGGCATCCCTCAGGCCAGCCGGTCAACTCTTGCTTGGCCTGCTGGTATTGCTGGCCTCTGGTTACCTGATCAACGAATGCTATGTTCGCTGGTACGAACAGGGCCACTACCTCGCTTCGGCAGATGCACTGCCGGTAATCTGGCTGAGTGTTGGTGGGCACAGTTTGCTATGGCTCATAGGCTGGCAAGGGCTCCGTTCCTTGTGGCAAAGTCACTGGCATGGCAAGTCCCTCTTGATATTGGTTATTTGCTCGGTGACTACGGCCTTGTTTTTGCTGCTGGCACACCTCACCGGCTTGCAGTGGATAGATTGGGCGGTGGCTGCCACCTTTGGTATCGGGCTGGCGCTGCTGGCCATAGGCTTTATGCTGGATGCCTACTGGGTGATGGCAGAAATGGAGGTTTGACAGACACCCTTTTGGTTTTTTTAAAACAAAAAGGGTGTCTGTGCACTGTCTTGGTTTGCTGCAGGATGGCAGCAAACAATTATAGCAAATAGCGCAGACTCAGCTGTCCTCCCAACCATTGGTACTGTTGGGTTAACTGACTGTCTGCCTGTGTTATTGTCCATGGGAAATAGCGCATGGCCAGCTGAGCATGCAAGCGCCAGCGCGGATGAAGCTCCCAGCTACCACCCATACCTGCCTGAAATGACAGGCCGGCGCGCATGCGAAATGCAGTGGCTTCTCCCAGTGCCACGGGCTGTTCCTGGGCCGAAAGCCGTTCACCTGATGCCTGCATTATCAGGTTGATAATAGCACCGCCGGTGACGCTGAATTTGAGAGCTCCCTCACCAAATTCATAACCTGTAAGCAAAGGTATATCAATGAATGTATAGCGGTTGAAGGTACGCTTGAAGCGCGACAACTGCTGATAGCGTGCAATGGGACCTGTGATAATGGTAGAGTCCCCATTGGCATCAATAATAATGGACTGTACACCAATGACTGTATCAACAATTAATTGCTCAAAAGTCCACTCAAAACGCTCTGTTTGCTGGTGCGCAGCTATACCTGTCTGTACCGTCCAGCCGGGACGAAGATAGCGACCTAGCTGCAGCTCAGCACCTGCGACTTCCAGCGGTTTTTCGGTACGGCGGATAGCTTCTGCTAACAGCTCACTCTCAGGATCACTGCTGCTCAGACTCCTTAGCGGGTTATAGGTACTACCACCTATGCCAATGAACCAGTCATGAGATCGCTTTGGGAGTGGCTGCGCTTCCATGGGCGCTGTGAGCTCGCTGTCTGTCAGCGGACCAGTAGAAGTGAGTAAGACTTCGGGTGACAGTGTAGATGGTTGATTATCATGCTGATGCGGACTGGCATCGGCCGGCACCACAGCAGCAGCCGGTAGATTTGATTCCGATAGCACTTCATTTACACGATCCGTGCCGGCAGCCTGCTGGGACAAGAGCGTATCTGCCAGATGATCAGTAGCCAACACCAGGCTATGCGCTGACCATTGCCTTTGGGGGGCGCTTGTCAGGAGCGTATCCGCCGGGCGATCAGCAGCCAATGCTTTAGCAGCAGAAGCGTACATCTGCGGGCTGGCATCTGCGGCAGCTGGCTGCGAGGAACTGCCGGCCAGGGGGGGAGCAGCAGCATTGAATTTGGCAGCGGTAGCCCCGGCTGAATAGGTAGCTGTTGCTTGTCGGGGGGCAACTACGGCTGTTGTGGCCGCCGCCACTGCCTGTTTATCCGCCATACTGCCAGGTTGCCCGCTTGATTTTTGTTCCTTCCCTGCGGACAGGGCGTAGGCAGCCAGTCCCAGTCCCAGCAGCATACAGCCAGCAACCCACCAAATGGTCATCCGCTTCGGTTGTTGATGAGCCTGTATGGATTGCCATAAGCCTTCGGCATCAAGGGCAGTGCTGTGATCAGCAAGTTGTCGGCGTATGTAGTCATCAAACTGGTCCTGTGACATAGCTGGTTTTTTCTTGTTGTAAAATCATTTCCTGCAGCCGCCTTCTGGCGCGGCTCAGCTGCGAGCGCGAGCTGGCCGGGCTTATACCCAGCAGCTCAGCAATTTCTTCGTGGCAATAGCCCTCAATGACCGACAGGTTGAAAATCTGGCGGTAGCCGTCGGGTAGCTGCTGAATGAGTGTCATCAACTGCTCTGCACCCAATTGGCTGTAAACCTCGGGCTCAACCAAGGTGTCAGGCAATTGGAGAAAACCGTTCTGCTCGCGCTTGAAGGCAGCCTTGTCCATGCGCTTGAGTGCCGTGGTTACGACGATGCGACGCAGCCAGGCCTCAAAGGAACCTGTTGCCTGGTAATGCCGGATATTTTGTATCACAGCCATGAAAGCGTCCTGTAAGATATCACGCGCCGCATGATCGTCGGCCGCGTAGCGGCGCGCAACGGTCATGAGCATAGGCGAAAACCTGATCACCAGCTCCCGCTGGCAGTCAGGCCGCTCCTGCTGACATCCCAGAATGATAGCTGCTTCCGTCATCAAGGATAATTATAGATTCTTGAACTTAAACAGGTTTTCTTTTTTTGATTTTTTGAAAAAAATCAAAAAAAGAACTAAATATAATTATTGATTGGCGGCTGATGCCGCCAATCAATAATACAGAACAACTTACGGCCTTAGCACGGAGAAACTTCCCGAAATAGGAAATTCGAACACAGAACCACTGCCAAACCCGGTAATGATACCGGAAAACGTGCCCGAGATAACATCACCACTATTGGGACCTACCTCCGTAAGGGTGACTGTAATTTCCTGGCATGCATAAGCGCAATTGACACTGATTGGCCCTTGGGTATTGATGAGGTTGCTAAGATAACCATCAGCAAAGAGCGTCTCACCCGTGTAGGTGCCGAGTGCCAGCGGCGCTCGCAGGTAAAGTGCAAATCGGTCAGCCGTGTTGCTGGGATTGCTTACCCCCTGGATCCTTTTAAAATGCTGGGGTGCTGCCAATGAATCGAATGAGATTTCCTGGGATGTCAGCGTAACCAGACCGAGGTTAATCGTCGTCTGGTTGAACAACGTCAGCTCCATGAAACCCACAAAAGGTGAATCACACACCTCTATTTCACCCAGATCCTGAGGGCCACTGTTGAAGTTGTAGGTTTCTTCATCAGCAATGTATTGATTTTCAAAATCTACTGCCCAAAGCGTATAGGAAGTTGCTCCGCAGTGCTGTAAAGTAGCAGAGAACTGGCCGTCGTCGCCAACAGCAACAAACTGTTCGTTGCCCAGCCACCTGAAATAGACAGCGCCCTCTGTTACAGGCTCACCATCGCAATTGAGCAACTGCCCGCTGATAACAGAATTGGTAGGCCCGCTGAGTGTAAAGTTGAGTGTACCCACATCTGTATTTTCAGCAAATGGACCTATGTTCAAAGACGCCATGACGTTGTTGCAGGCACCCATTACCTGTACAGTCAATACCTGATTTTGGGGTACCTTGCCGGAAAATACGCCCTCGGTGTTGGTATAGCCGCTTCCTACACTGTTGAGTCCGTCCACCCGGATAACCACCAACTTGCTCCCCGCCGGTAGGCCATTGATGTTTATAACACCTGTGATATCAATCAGCGGGAAGGGAAAATCGACATTCCAAAAAGAAAAGTGACCCACTTCACCTACATAGGTATTGCCTTGCAGCCTGGCCTGGCCTTCCTCTATCCACAGGCCGAGATTTTCGTCAAAATACCAAAGCGGCATACTACCCGGCGCCTGGGCGCGGTATTCGGCAGGCAGCGGGAACGTCAAAATGGCTTTTTCCCCGGGCTTTATTTGCAGCTTTTGCCCGTCAGGGCTAAAAAGCTCCACGGCCATCATGCCCCAGGTAGCCATAGATACCTCGCGGTTGTTGCGGTCTATGCCCTGCAGATTACCCGGCATGATGTCGTGCAGGTTGTCTGCAGCCGGATTGATCCAGAACATGGCGACCTGTACGCTGCCGCTGTAGTTATTACCCGCTGCATCGACGATGCCGTTGGCCGGCAGCGTCACTTTCGCACCATTGCTCAGGCTGACGGTCCCTCCGCTGCTTGCCGACACCTGATCGGCATAGGTACGAGGGATGAGGCCTATGCGAACGATATTGCTGGCATTGGGGCGGGGAAAAAAGCGGGTGGAGCCCGGGAAGTAGCCGGAAGCTTGCGCCTGTACGAAGGTGCCCGCAGCATTGAGGGCTATATCATTGAAAAAAAACAGCCCGAGCTCATTGGTTTGTGCTGTCTGTTGCCCTACGCTCACCTGGGCATTGGCTACGGGATTGCCATCCGCGTCAACGACCTGGCCGGTCAGCTTGCCATTGACCCGGACAACGGGTGGCTGGTAGGTAATATCGCGCAGGCTGATGTCATCGGTATCTTTTCTGCAGCTTGCCAGTGAAAGTGCAAGCATGAGAAAAAGAATGATTCGGTTGAGTTGCATATTGTACAAATTAAATGGTTGTTGAATATAGGCGGATCCGACCCTTCAGGCAGTCTCAAAATGACTTTTGGCAGGCTAAGTTGCCAAAAAACGTCTCAGCAGACACCTCTTTGTAATAAAAATGTTCGGCTGTTTGTTAGTTGTAATGAAACCAAAGTCGCCAAAACACGCTTGATGCTGCCTGCTGTCTTATAAAGCCGGTTAACTTTGTAAATGCTGCACGCAGACTGGAAAAAAAGTGAAAATTTACGCGTTGCGATGGGGAATTGATGGTGTGTATTTGGCTGTTTTTTTGCTAATGTGCTGATCATGCGTATATTTATAAGCATATTCGGGCGGCCTTGCCAGAGGCAAAAAAAGTTATTATTACGCCTCGTCACTTTTTTCAATGATCTTGTATGACTAAAAAATGTGAAATCTGCCTGTAAAACTGTTTTGATCCGGTAAGAATTTTCCAGACACCTGCCCGGCACGCAGTAAAGAAAGAATGTATGAAACCATCGACCATTGTAAAAATAAGCCTGTACCTCTTGCTGGCAGCTGTAGGCGTACTTGCCGTACAGTGCAGAACCATAGCACTGCATACAGAGGATGAGCCGGTTAGTCATGCTGCCTGGGATAGCCTGCTGCGCAGGTATGTATGCAACGATGGCATGGTCGATTATCAGGGATTTATCCGGGACAGCCAGCAGCTAAATCGCTACTTGGGGCAGCTTGCGCATAGTCATCCCTCGGTAGACACCTGGTCGAGATCCGAACAGATGGCCTACTGGATCAATGCTTACAATGCCTTTACCATAAAGCTAATTGTCGATCACTATCCGGTCGCAAGTATCAAAGACATACAGCGGGGCTTACCGTTTGTAAACAGTGTATGGGATATTGCATTCATCAATATTGCGGGGCGGCAATATGATCTCAACCAGATTGAGCACAACATACTGCGGCCGCTGTTCAAAGATGCGCGTATACATGCTGCCATCAATTGTGCGTCTGTTTCCTGCCCCAGGCTGCGCGCAGAGGCTTATACAGCAGACAAGCTGGAGAAACAGCTCGATGAAGCCATGCGGGCATTTTTGCTCGATGAAATCCGCAATCAACCGGGAGGGACGGAAGCCAGGCTGTCGCCCATATTTTCTTGGTTTTCGGGTGATTTTGCGCGAGACCGAGGGTCTGTGAGAGCTTATGTCAATTACTATCTGCCGCAGCCCCTTCCGGCATCAGCGCACATCCGCTACCTGCCGTATGACTGGCAGCTAAATGCAACTTCGACAGCCTGCGAAGACAGTACAGGATCATATTAGTTCCTGCAACCTGAAAGAAAAAGATAAAAGTTGTCCATCCCTGCGTACTTTCATGTGAATTCGCTTACCGGGCTGGCCCATTAGTTTGCTGACGATCGACCCCAGTTCCAGCCAGTTGCTACCCCAACCGTTAAAGGATTGTATGATGTCGCCGCTTTTCAGCCCGGCCAGATCGGCGGGGCTGCCGGGGATTACGTTCATGACCACAAAAGTACGCAGATCGCGGCCGGTGGCCAGCAGACTCATGCCACTCCTGTCGAACCGAAAGCGTTGATTGATCCGGCGCCCGGCACTCATGTACAGACGTTCACGGGGATAATCGATGGTCAGTATAAAACGCTCCAGCATTTGATTGCCGAGCAATCCGTCCCGGTTGAAGGTGATATCAGTGTCGAGCGAATCTGAGCGTTCCTGAAAGTAAGCAATCACTTGTGTAAGGCTGTATCCGGCAATTTGAAGGCCGCTGATACGGCCTACAGCTCCCTGCAGATAGCCTCCCAGACCAATGCCGATATTGGCAGGCAACACGCTCGCGGGGAGCGTGAGTGATGAATCGGCTCTTGTATGCAGTAGCAGCGACAGGCTCGCGCCTGTATCGATAAGGAATCTGAATGAGCGCGTACTGTCGGCCCGGGATATGCGTGTGTCGAGCTGCAGATAGGGCTTGTGGCGGTGAAAAGAAACAGGCAGGGAGGTCGCGCGATGTTCTCGGGGAGGCTGAAAGTAATTGGGGTCATAGAAAGTGACAATCTGTCGCTGGTAATTGACCTGCATTACAAATCGCCGGAGAATATCGGCACCGATGATACCATGTATAGATATGCCGGCAATTTCTGCGAAGCGAAAATAGTCTTCTTCCAGCACCAGCATAGAGCGGTTGGGGAGTACTAGCTGAGCACCCAGATCCATGCGGATACCACTTATAAGGTATGCGGTGAGTTCTTGACTCATGTCTGCACCATAGACGGAAATTTCGCGCTGGAAGCGCAGATTGAGCGCCTGTGCGATTTCTTTTTGCGTGAGGATAGTGTTTTCGGCGCCCGTATCCAGGATGAATTTGAGCGGGAGGCTCCCGTTGAAAAGTACGTCAATGACGATAAAGCGATTGACATAGGTGAACGGAATATCGACTTTTCGGGCTGTCCGCAGCAATTGCATGTCCTGCCCTACAGCACGCAGGCTGAAAAGCAACAACATGGCCAGCTTCAGAATTCTTACAGCATGCATAGGTGAAAAGCGCTTTGTGAACTAACAACGAACTGGCGGACAAAGTTAAATTGAGCGAAAACGGACTGTTAAAGCAGCGTTAAGTCAATCCCTGACGTTTACAAAACACGGTTATATCCCATGAAATAAAATTTGGCAATCACAATGTATATAAAATATCTTTTCAAGTTCTTGCATAATTGAATACGATTACAGAGATTTGCAGTCACTTAGTGTTTTTTTAACACAAATTTGATCTGCCCGATTTCGTTATTTATATGGCTCTTGAAAAAATAGTGTTTGCCACCTGTCTCAAGTTTTTCCCCAATCAACCAATATGCAAGAGCATGAGTTTTGGCTCGTAAATCATTACCCCGCTGTATGGGGTAAAGTGTTGTAATTGTTTAATTAACCAAACCGAAGTATTGTATGAAGCTTAAAGTCGACTTTTATCCTCGGTGGCTGCTTGCGGTACTTATGCTGGTAGTGGGAACGGCTGCGATGGCGCAGTCAACCATTAGCGGTAAAGTAACCGATGCAGCAACCAATGAACCACTGATTGGTGCAAACATTCTGGTGGTCGGGACATCGACAGGTACGGTAACTGACATTGACGGGACATACTCCCTGTCTGTGCCGGCTGGCGCTACGCAGATTGAGGTGTCCTACACTGGCTACACTACGCAGACAGTTGACATTGCTGGCCGCAAAACTGTTGACGTTTCAATGTCAGCAGGTCAGGTACTGGACGAGGTAGTAGTAGTGGGTTATGGCTCTGTCCGCAAAGGCGACGCCACGGGTGCCGTGGTTGCTGTTGGGGAAAAGGAGTTTAACAAGGGTGTGATCACTTCACCGGAGCAGTTGCTGCAAGGCCGTGCTGCGGGTGTACAGATTACTGCCTCCAGCGGTGAGCCGGGCGCAGGAGTGAACATCCGTATCCGTGGTACCTCTTCTGTGCGCAGTAACAACAACCCGCTCTTCGTTATCGATGGTGTTCCTTTGGACGGCCGTGATGACAGTGCGGGTGGTTCTGATTTTGGTGCCGGTACCTCTTCTGCCCGCAACCCGTTGAACTTCCTCAATCCGGATGATATCGAAAGTATCTCCGTACTGAAGGATGCATCCGCTGCAGCCATCTATGGTTCACGTGGTGCCAACGGTGTTGTATTGATCACCACCAAGCGTGGCAAGCAGGGTACTGGCAACCTGACTTTCTCAGCCCAGACCAGTGCATCAAGCATCCTGAACAAAATCGATGTGCTGGATGCCAGCGAGTATGTTGACCAGGCTGTTAAGGCGGGTGCCAACGCCAGCGTTGTTAACTTTGGCGGCGCTACTGACTGGCAGGATGAGATCTTCCGTACGGGTATCACTCAGAATTATAGCGTGAGCTATGGTGGTGGTAACCAGAAGACTACTTACCGCTTCTCATTGGGTTACCTGGATCAGCAGGGTATTGTTAAGAATACGGATCTTACGCGTCTCAACGCTCGTGTGAATGCCAATCACAAGATGCTGAACGATAAGATTGAGCTGGGTGTTCAGTTGACGGCTACACGCCTCAACAACACTTACGCGCCTGTTACCAACAATGCAGGCTTCGAAGGCAACCTCATCGGTGCTGCACTGCAGGCCAACCCGACGCGCAATCCTTACAATGCCGACGGTACGCTGAACCAGAGTTTCGACTGGCGTAACCCAATGGCCATGCTCGACCTGATTGATGACACAGGTGAAACTATGCGCGTGCTTGGCAACGTGTCTGCAACCTGGCACATTGCTTCCGGCTTGTCTTACAAACTGAATCTGGGTGTTGACAACGCTGCGTCTGTTCGTCGCACAGGTATCCATCCTGATTTGTACTTCAACGACATCCTCAACCGTGGTCGTGCCATACTGGACAACCGCTACCTTGCCAGCCAACTGGTTGAACACACACTTAACTACAGCAAGCAGATGGGCAAGAATCGCCTGGACGCTATTGTAGGTTACTCATACCAGGAGTTCAGCAACCGCGGTCACTCTATTGTTTCCCAGTTCTTCATCACGGATGATATCACACTGGTTGACAATATCGACGGTGTCAATGCACAGGACAACAATGCGGCTTACCGCGGTTTCTCTGATCGTTCTGTTGAGGAACTTCAGTCATACTTCGGTCGCGTAAACTACAATATCGGCGATCGCTTCCTGCTGACAGCTACCCTGCGTTCTGACGGTTCTACCAAATTTGGTGAAGGTAACAAGTACGGTGTATTCCCTTCTGTAGCAGGTGCATGGCGTCTGACTCAGGAGTCTTTCGTTCCTGATATTTTCTACGATCTGAAGCTTCGTGCTGGCTGGGGTGTTACGGGCAACCAGGAGTTCCCGGGCAACGCTGCTAAGGCTATCTTCCGTCCGAACAATGATGGTTCTCTGAGCCTCGTTCAGTTGGCTAACCCCAACATTCAGTGGGAAGAAACTACACAGTACAACTTTGGTATCGACTTCGGTTTTGCTGGTGGCCGCCTGTTGGGTTCTATCGACTACTTCAACAAGGTTACAGAAAACCTGATTTTCCAGGTGGAGGTTCCACAGCCTGCTCCGGGCAACCCACGTCAGTTTACCAACCTTGAGGGCAATGTACTCAATACGGGTGTTGAATTGTCATTGGACGGTCGCATTGTTGAGGGATCTAAGTTCTCCTGGCAGGCATTGCTGAACGCTACCTACATTAAAAACGAGGTGCGTGATCTGCCGACTTTCGTTAACACCGGTGCTATCAGCGGCCAGGGTCTTACAGGTGCATACGCACAGCGTATCATCAGCGGCGCTCCGCTGTTTGCTTTCTACCTGCGCGAATTCGGTGGTTTCGACAGCGAAGGTCTGGGCATCTATCCTAATGGTGACGCAGTCGTATTCTCTGGTGATCCGCTGCCTGACTTCACGGCTGGTCTGACGAACAACTTCACGTTTGGCAACTTCGACCTGAGCATCTTCTTCAACGGTGTATTTGGCTTTGATGTGTACAACAACACAGCCAACGCTATCTTCCTGAAGGGTAACCTCCGCAATGGTCGTAACGTATCAACAGAGATAGCTAACAGTGCAGAAAACCCCAACAACTTCGGTGAAGCATCTACCCGCTTCCTCGAGAGAGGTGATTTTGTACGTCTGCAGAACCTTTCGCTGGGTTATACGTTTAATACACGTAACTGGAAAGGTGTCAACTCACTGCGTTTCTTCCTGACGGGTCAGAATCTGCTGCTGTTCACCGGCTACACCGGCTTCGATCCTGAAGTCAACACGGACAAGGCTATCAATGGCATACCTTCATTCGGTATCGACTATACGTCTTATCCTTCTTCTCGCACCATCTCTTTGGGTGTAAACGTAGGTTTTAACTAAATTTAATCTGTCAAGACAATGATAGTTAATAAAAAATTTCTCTACCTGTTGCTGCCTGCCGGCATGCTGTTCGCGCTGCCGGCTTGTACAGACCTTGAGGATGTAACGGAAGATGCCATCGGCGTTGAAGTCGTCGACGGTACGCTCCCTTTGCCTCCTGATCCGGCTGCTGCCCTCCGGGGTACTTATTCGCAGCTGCATGGCCTCAACAGCCAGGACAATGCTTTCGCACTGATGGAGCATCCTTCAGACGAAATGATGGGTCCTACTCGTGGTACGGACTGGAGTGACTTCGGTGTCTGGCGTCAGTTGCACAGCCATACATGGGATGCTTCTCACTCTTTCGTCCTGAGCGGCTGGAACCAGCTGAACTCAGGTATCTTCCAGGCTACGCAGGCCATTGCTGCCGCTGACCGCGACAACAACGATCGCGTAGAGGCTGAGGCTCGCTTCCTGCGTGCTTACTTTATGTACCATGTTGCAGATCTCTATGGCCAGGTGCCATTCCGTGAAGCTACAGAGGGCTTTGACGCCATTCCTAAAGTTTTCACGCGCACTGAGGCTGTCAACAAAATCATCGAAGATCTGACGGCTGCACTGCCTAACCTGCCCAACCGCGCTTCTGTAGATGCCGGTGTGGCTACGAAGGAGGCTGCTCATGCGCTGATGGCTAAGGTATACCTCAATAAGGCTGTATTTACGGCAGCCAATCCGGCAGGTCCTTATACCTTTGCGTCAGATGACATGAACAAGGTTATTGAAAGCTGCGATTTTGTCATTAATTCAGGTGTATTCGAGCTTACGAATTACTGGGACAACTTCACTGCCAATAACTCTGCGCTGTCTAAGGAGTCTATCTTTGCTATCGTTGCTGAGACGGGCAACGGTCGCGGTAACATGCAGAGCCGTCACCGTATGACGCTGCACTACAACCAAAATCCAAGCGGCTGGAACGGCTTTACTACCATCTCTGATTTCTACAGCAAGTGGAATGATGGTGGCGATGTGCGTAAGGGTTCAGCTATCCAGGGTGTTACCGACGTAAGTGGTCTGCGCGCGGGCTTCCTCGAAGGCCAGCAGAAAGACCAGAATGGCAACAACCTTACGGATCGTGGTGGTAACCCACTCGCATTCAGCGTTGATGTTGACCTTTTCTATGCCAGCGAGCGTGAGGGTGTACGTGTAGTCAAGTATCCACCGGATTTTGGCAACGTTGACTCTCCGGGTAATGACTACCACCTGCTGCGCTTTGCTGACGTGCTGCTGATGAAGGCTGAGGCGCTGTGGCGCACGGGCAACGCAGCTGGTGCACTGGCAATCATCAACCAGATTCGCACGCACCGCGGAGCTCAGCCAGTCGCTTCTGTCGCTGCAAACGGACAAGAGGTTCTGAATGAAAGAGGTTTCGAATTGTACTGGGAAGGATGGCGTCGTAATGACCAGATCCGCTTCGAGCAGTTCCGCTCTGAATGGTCATACAAGCCTGAGTCTCCGGAGCGTGTAGTTATTTTCCCGATTCCACAAGTGGCATTGGATAATAACCCCAATCTCAAGCAAAATCCTGGCTATTAATTCCGCTTTTCCTGAGGATTTATGGCTAACTTTGACGGGACAGGCAATTGCCTGTCCCGTCTCATTTATAAGGTGCAGCCCCCCTGCTTGCCGGCAACTGCCAGGGGGACTCTGCTAATTTGCCGGATGATTCACAGAAAGTGTAGCCGCTTCTGTATGTCCAAGCTGCAACTTTTCACCAATCCAATCACTACAATATGTCGTTCCTACGGTTGTCAGGCTTTTTTGCAGTATTACTCTTGATTGGTGGCTGCCAAAAATCAACACCAGTCGAGTCAGCGGAACCTGCCTTATTCACGGATTTGCCTGCCGATTCTACCAGTGTAAGCTTTGCCAATAAACTCAATCTGGAGGGTAATTTTGACGTTTTTCGCTATCGCAATTATTACAATGGTGGTGGGGTAGCCATTGGGGATGTTAACGGCGACGGCCTGCAGGATATCTATTTTTCGGCCAATCAGCTGCCCAACCAGCTTTATATCAATAAAGGTAATTTCCGGTTTGAGGAGGTTGGCAAAAAAGCGGGTGTACAGGGCACACATGCCTGGAGCACCGGCGTCGCTATGGCAGATGTTAATGCGGATGGTCTTCTGGATATTTATGTATGCAATTCAGGTGATGTCGATGGTGACAATAAAGAAAATGAGCTTTTTATTAACAAAGGAGACGGAACCTTCGCAGAAGAGGCAGCCCGATACGGGCTGGCTGATAAGGGATTCAGCACCCATGCGGTCTTCTTCGACTACGATAAGGATGGAGACTTGGACTGTTACGTCCTCAATAATTCTTTCCGACCTATCTCAACACTCGGCCTGCGCAATCTAAGACCTTTCAGGGATGAGCTCGGGGGAGATAAGCTTTATCGCAACGACGGACCACCGTCTGATGGTAAGGGTGGATTTGTGGATGTGAGTGAAGAAGCGGGCATTTATGGCAGCGTTATTGGCTTTGGTTTGGGCGTAACGGTCGGAGATGTCAATCTGGATGGCTGGATGGATATTTACATTTCCAACGACTTTTATGAGCGTGACTACCTCTATATCAACCAGCAGAATGGTACTTTCCGGGAATCCCTGACAGAGCGTATGAGCTTAAGCTCTCATTTCAGCATGGGGGCAGATATGGCTGACCTCAACAATGATTGCTTTCCGGAGATTTTTGTAACGGATATGCTGCCCGATAACCTGCCCCGCATCAAGCAGACGACCAGCTTTCTGCGCTATGATGAGTATCTCATCTATCAGCAGAATGGTCTTTATCACCAGTACATGCGCAACACCTTGCAATGGAATAATGGCGACGGAACTTTCAGCGAGTGTTCTCAGTTGGCAGGAGTACATGCTACCGACTGGAGCTGGGGGGCTATTTTGGCGGATTTGGACAACAATGGCTACCGGGATGTCTTTGTTTGCAATGGGGTATACAAAGATGTCACGGATCAGGATTTTGTAAATTTTCTTGCTCAGGATGAAAATATTCGGGCTGCCCAGGCAGGGGAGGCTGTCGATTTTAAAAAATTTGTCGATATGATGCCTTCGACACCTCTGCCCAATTATGCTTTTTCCAATGAAGGTCGTATGCCTTTTGTCAACAAAACCAAGGACTGGGGTTTTGAGGAACCTACGCACTCCAATGGGGCGGCTTACGCGGATTTGGACAATGACGGTGATTTGGATATTGTCATCAGCAATCTGAACGCTCCTGCAAAGGTGTACCGCAATGAGGCTTCCCAGCAACAGGATGCCAACAGCCTGAGCGTCGAATTTGCCGGCAATGGCGACAATCCGTACGCTATCGGTGCCCGGGTAGTCGCATATTCAGCGGGAGAGAGCCGTACCTATGAGCACATGCCCATGCGTGGATTTCAGTCTTCCATGGGCTATCGGACTGTTTTGGGGCTGGGTAAAATTAACACTGTGGACTCGCTGGTAGCCTGGTCTCCTTACGGGGAAGTGATTGTATTACAAGGACCTTTGCCTGTCAATAAGTTGTATCGTATCGATTTTTCGGAGACCGGCAGTATCAGCCGGCGGCAGGCGCTGCCGCCCAAAGGGCCGGCACCGGCGGCTTCCGGCCCAAGGCTGACAGAAAAACGCGACTGGGTGACCACAATGCCCTCACATGTCGAAAATGTATTTATCGACTTTGACAGAGATAAACTTTTGTACCATGCCTTGTCGACGGAAGGACCTGCTTTGGCCGTGGGGGACATCAATGGCGATGGGCGCGAAGATTTTTTTATGGGGGGGGCTTCCGGCCAGGCAGGACAGTTATTTCTGCAAACAGCAGCAGGGAGGTTTGAAAAATCAGCACAGCCGGCCCTGACGGCCGATGCTGTCTATGAAGATGTTGATGCACTGTTTTTTGACGCCAATGGCGACGGGCTCGCTGATTTGCTGGTAGCCAGCGGAGGGAATGAGCATTTATATCAGTCCGATCTGCTCGACCTGAGGCTGTATATTCAGCAGCCAGGGGGCAGGCTTCTTTTTGAAAGGCAGCTACAGCAGTTGCCCCGCATCCGTCGGGTGCAGAGTTGCCTGTTGAGTATTGATATCGATAAGGATGGTGATCTGGATATTTTTGTTGGTGGTCGTATCAATCCTGCCGGTTATGGCCTCGCTGCCAGCAGTTACCTCCTGGCCAATGACGGGAAGGGCAGGTTTACGGATGTATCGGCCCGCTCAGGAGCAATCCGTAGTCTGGGCATGGTTACAGAGGCAGTTGCGGCTGATTTTAACGGAGACGGCTGGCAGGATATCGCCCTGGCGGGCGAATGGATGCCGGTGACGATTTTGTACAATGAGAAAGGATACTTTCCGGCTGCCGCCGCCCGGACCATTGCGGGCTCTGCGGGCTGGTGGCTGAGTCTGGCGGTCGCCGATTTTAACCGGGATGGAAAGCAGGATCTGGTTGCCGGCAACTGGGGCCTCAACAGCCGTTTTTATGCTGACAGCTTGCGGCCTTTCGATTTGTACGTGCATGATTTTGACAACAATGGGTCCTATGAGCAGATCTATTGCCTCAGTGAGCAAGGGAGAAGTTATCCCACAGCCCTCAAGGCGGATCTGGGTAAACTACTTCCAGGCATCGTCAATAAGCAGTTTGTTACCTACAAGGATTACATGGACAAGACGGTACAGCAGGTATTTGGCGATGAGTTACTCGCTAAAGCTGAGCACCGACAGATTCAAACTTTAGCCACAACAGTGTTTTACCAGCTACCCGGAGATAAGTGGCAGCTCGAGGCATTGCCTATGGCAGCCCAACAGTCACCGGTATACAGTATACAGGTGCATGATATGAATGGCGATGAACTGCCGGATTTGTTGCTTGGTGGAAACCTGTATCGGGTCAAACCTGAGTTG
This sequence comes from uncultured Saprospiraceae bacterium, assembly GCA_964441755.1. Taxonomy (GTDB): domain Bacteria; phylum Bacteroidota; class Bacteroidia; order Chitinophagales; family Saprospiraceae; genus JAUMBM01. The sequence continues at coordinate 98,477 of CAYTVG010000009.1, read as the reverse complement.
GGGCGTTTTGATGCGAGCAGGGGCCTGCTTTTGCAGCAGCAACAGCCCGGCAAGTGGGCAGCGCTCAGTGCTGCTGCCAGCGGACTCAGCATTAATGGAGAAATAAGACACATCAAAGCTATCACACTGGCAGGCAAGCCTGCCGTGCTGATTGCCCGCAACAATGCGGAAATGAAGTTGTTGGAATGGCAATAATATTAAACTGCTTCTGAATTAAAATCAACGACACAATGCACTCTTTCAGCTTTTCTGCAGCTTACCGGCGCCCGCTGACGGGGCTCATAGGCCTGTTGTTTCTCGCGGCCGGCTGTAATACCGCGGAACCTCCCCGCTATGAGAAAATGCCGTCTTCAGAAACAGGCATTACTTTTCGCAATGAACTGACAGCTTCGCCCGAAATTAATATTTTTAATTATTTGTATTTTTTCAATGGAGGAGGGGTAGCGGTAGGCGATGTCAATGGCGATGATCTGCCCGATGTGTATTTTACAGCCAACCAGACAGCCAACAAACTATACATCAACAGGGGGGATTTCCGCTTTGAGGACGTCACAGAACAAGCGGGCGTAGGCGGAGATCAGGGATGGAAAACGGGCGTCACAATGGCTGATGTCAACGGGGATGGTCTGTTGGATATCTACGTCTCTCAATTAGGAGATTATATCGGTTTTCGCGGAAAAAACCAGCTTTACATCAATCTGGGTGCTGATGAAAAAGGAGTGCCTGTATTTGAAAACAGGGCGGATCAGTACGGGCTCGACTTAGTTGGGTTTTCCACCCAGGCTGCCTTTTTTGATTACGATCTTGACGGGGATCTGGATATGTATCAGCTCAATCACTCAGTCCACCAAAACGGTACCTTCGGGGATAAAAAGGCTTATGAAGCAAAACGCCATCCCACGGCCGGAGACCGTCTCATGCGCAATGACGGTGATGTATTTGTAGATGTGACGGAGACTGCCGGTATCCAGTCTAATGCATTGGGATACGGTCTGGGTATTGCGGTAGGAGATATCAATCTCGATGGTTGGCCGGATGTCTACATAGGCAATGATTTTCACGAAGATGATTATCTCTACCTGAATAATGGTGATGGCACCTTCCGCGATGTTATGCGGGAGAGTATGCGTTACACCAGCCGTTTCTCTATGGGGAATGATCTCGCTGACATAACAGGCGATGGTTACCCGGAACTGGTTTCATTGGATATGTTGCCCGAAGATCCCATTATCCTGAAGGCTGCTGCCGCAGAAGATCCGCTCGATATTTTTAACATGAAACTCAATACAGGTTATTACCCACAGTATGCCCGCAATACTTTGCAAATTAACCAGGGGCCTTTGCCGGGGGATGATAAAGGGGTGCGTTTTAGTGAGACGGGTATATTTTCCGGTATTCATGCGACAGACTGGAGTTGGTCAGCTTTGTTTATGGATATGGACAATGATAGCTGGCAGGATCTCTTCATTGCCAATGGTATTCTCGGAAGATCCAACGACATGGACTACATCAATTTTATGTCGGATGATGATCTGCAGATGAGGCTTCATTATGAGGATATTACTGAGAAAGACCTGAAGATCACTGAGCTGATGCCTAAGATAAAGCTACCCAATTATGCTTACCGCAATGATGGCCAGCTGAGGTTTACCAACATGGCAGAAGCATGGGGATTTTCTGATATTAGCTATTCCAATGGTACGGCCTATGCTGACCTTGACAACGATGGCGATTTGGACCTGGTCATTAACAATATTAACGATGAGGCTTTTGTATATCGCAACCGCACCAACCAACTGGAGGGCGATGATCATCATTTTTTGTCTGTAAAATTGGAGGGAGAGGCTCCCAATACTTTCGGGATTGGTGCTAAGTTAATTGCTGCGCAGGGCGATCGGCTGTTGGTGCGTGAACTCATGCCTACGCGAGGGTATCAGTCATCGGTTGATCCGCGATTGCACCTGGGACTGGGCAGTATCGGGAAGTTGGATAAGTTGACCATTGTGTGGCCTGATGGTCGTTTTGAAACGCGATCTCAGGTGGCAGCAGACCAACGCCTCGTCTTTCGGCAGCAGGACGCAGGAGGGAAGTTTGATTACGATTTGTACAGAGGGAGTCGCGGGTTAGTACCCTGGACCAGCCCGCTAGCCAACGCAGCGGGGATTAACAGCAAGCATCAGGAAAATACGTTTTTTGATTTCAACAGGGAGCGGCTTATTCCTTTTATGGTGTCTGCTGAAGGGCCCGCTTTGGCCGTGGCAGATGTTGACGGCGACGGTCTTGAGGATGTGTTCATCGGGGGTGCCAAATGGCAGGCAGGAACGCTTTGGATGCAGCAAACCAATGGCAATTTTGTACAAAAACCTACCGCAGCTTTTGTTCTGGACAGCCTCAATGAGGATGTTGCGGCTGCTTTTTTTGACGCAGACGGCGACGGTTATCAGGATCTCATGGTCGGTAGCGGCGGTAATGAGTTTCAAAATAACCATCCGGCCAATGCTTTGCGATTGTATCGCAATGATGGCAAGGGCAATTTTATCAGTGATTCGGATGCTGTAGCCAATTGTAAGCTCACGGCTTCCTGTATACTTCCTGTTGATTTTGACGGAGATGGTGATATGGATGTGTTTGTTGGTGCAAGAGCCTTGACTTGGGCCTACGGCAAGGCACCTGACAGCTACTTGCTGCAAAATGATGGTAAGGGAAATTTCAGGGATGTCACCAATACCTATGCTAAGGAAGTCAGGCAGGTGGGTATGGTCAGGGGCGGAAGCTGGGCTGATCTGAACAGTGACGGACGACCTGATCTGGTGCTGGCCTTAGAGTGGGATGCTATCAAGGTATTCTTCAACGATGGCAAAGTACTCAGACAGGCTGATAATACAGGTTTGGAAGCAGCTAAAGGTTGGTGGAACAGCATAACAACTGTCGACTTGGATGGCGATGGAGATCTCGACTTTGTTGCCGGCAATCTGGGGCTCAACTCCAAACTGAAGGCCAGCGAGCAGGAACCTGTGCGTATGTACCTCGGAGATTTTGACGACAACGGGCAGGAAGAGCAACTGCTCACGCACTACTTAGGTGGCAAAGAGTACCTCTTTGCCACGCGCGATGAGGTAGTCAGCCAAATGATCAGCCTTAAGAAAAAGTATCTCAAATACAACGATTTTGCCAATGCTGATCTCGATGAAGTTATTGATCCCGGCAAGCTAAAAACAGCCAAAGTGTTCGAGGCCACACAATTGCGGTCTGTATGGATCGAAAACAAAGGCGACGGGCGTTTCGTCCTGCACGAGTTGCCGTATCAGGCGCAGTGGAGTACGCTTACTACGGTCCAACCTTATGATTTTGACGGTGATGGCAGGCCGGATTTGGCTGTTTTCGGCAATTTTTACGATAATAACATCCAAATGGGACGCTACGATTCGTTCTATGGACTGTTACTTCACAATACAGATGGTAAGCAGCTAAAGCCTGTAAGTATGCAGCAATCGGGTATGATGGTTACCGGTCAGGTGCGCCGTTCGGCCCGCATCCGGCTGGCAAACGGAGGGGAAGCTATACTACTGGTGCGCAATAACGATTCACCTGTTATGCTTCGCATCAATCAACAGAAAGCCGTAGAAATCAACTAAGAGCGTATGCCGTATTTATTCTTCGGGGTCCATACGGTTCTTTTGTGCCGGTATAGCTTTTGTAGTCAGATAGCTCTGCAAAAATGCGGAAATGCCTGCAAAAATCAACCCACTTGTGCCTAAGGCAAGAATGCCCGGACGCGCCTCAAATTAAAGAATCCAAAATGATGTTTTTGGCATGATAGACAAAGCCCAACAGCGTTCAATCTGGTTATATTCAGCAGTGGTCGTGGCAGTAGCATCGCTCATGTATCTTCCTTTTTTGGGTGGACTACATCTGTTCGACTGGGACGAAATCAATTTTGCGGAGATTAGCAGAGAGATGTTGCTAACCGGAGAGTATGCCCGTGTGTATATTGATTTTCAGCCATTTTGGGAAAAACCTCCCTTCTTTTTCTGGTTGCAGGCCATGGCCATGCAACTGTTGGGGGTAGGGGAGTATGCGGCACGCCTTCCCAATGCCCTTACGGGTATTGTTACGCTCTTGCTGTTGCTGCACATCGGCCGGCGGCTGGGAGGACTAAGGCTGGGCATCATTTGGGCAGCTGTCTATGGGTGCTCCGTGCTTCCATTTCTCTACTTCAAATCCGGGATTATCGACCCCGTATTCAACCTGTTTATTTTTTTGGGTTTGTATTATTTTATCAGGGGATATTGGCGTAGCACAGGTGGGGAGTATCTGCCTGAGCGCAAGTCAGACTGGCACTTATTTGCCCTTGCCGGCCTTTTCATCGGCTTTGCCATGCTGACCAAGGGGCAGGTAGCCTACTTGCTGACAGTTCTCACACTCGGTGTTTACTGGGTATACCAACGCGCCAGGTTGTATATCCGCATACCTCACTTTGTCTGGTTCACTGCTTTTGCAGGTCTCGTCACCTTGGCATGGTTTGGTTGGGAAACGAGCCGCAACGGACCCTTTTTTGTATCCGAATTCATTCGTTACCAATGGCGGTTGTTCAGTACTCCGGATGCAGGGCACAAAGGCTTTCCCGGCTTTCATCCGGTTGTCTTGCTGATCGGGTGTTTCCCTGCCTCGATTTTTGCCATCCGGGCATTTAAAAGAGGATTTAACCAGGCCGATGAGCCTGCCTACCGCCTCGATTTTCGACGTTGGATGATTTTTTTATTTTGGACAGTAGTGATTTTGTTTTCAATCGTTCAGTCAAAGATTGTACATTATTCCTCCTTAGCCTACTTTCCCCTGACCTATCTCGCTGCCGAGTCAATAGACCGTGCATGGGGAAAAAAGCAGCCTGCAGGTATATGGCTGCGTGCAGGACTTTGGGCAGTAGGAGGCATTTATATAGTTATCACCTTATTGTTACCCTGGCTGGGAAAAAGTGTTGCCTCCTGGCAACATCTGGTGCAAGATCCTTTTGCCAAGGGCAATCTTGAAGCATCGGTTGTATGGACCGGAGCTGAAATGATCGCCGGCCTTGCGTTGCTGGTAGTGCTGATTATTGCAACCCGCCTGCTGGCAGCCGCGCGCTGGCGCACAGGCATGACTGTATTACTTGGTGGCATGCTGGTTTTTTTGTGGTTATGCCTTGGGTTGTTTGTTGGAAAAATTGAAACCTACTCCCAGCGGGCGGCCATAGAATTCTTTGAGCAGGTAGCTGACGAAAATGCCTATGCTACTACATTTGGTTACAAGTCTTATGCACATCTGTTTTATGGGGCTAAAAAACAGGGACTCAACCCTTCTGCCTATCAAAAAGACTGGCTTATTGAAGGAGCTGTCGACAGACCTGTGTATATTGCAACCAAGATACACAAAGCTGAAGAGCTCAGTAATCGCCCTGGCTTCGTACGTTTATACGAAAAGAACGGGTTTGTCTTTTTTCGGAGAGATCCTTGAGTTGTCAGGAACTGACTGTGGCGAATATGTGAGACGATGATGAAGAGAATCTGGCAACCGGTTGCCCGTATTGGTACGGAGGTATACCACAAAGATTATCGCATGAGGTACAAACATTTGTTATTTTCGTGTTGTTGAAGTCGCGATAAATACACCCGTAAAGCTTATACAGACTTTAAACATCTGCTGTTTTCGCATTGTTGAATTCAGGAAATCCACCTTACGTAATGCTATTTTCTAAACATAACAACAGTGAGGAACCCGATGAAATTCTCCTGAAACGCCTCAGGGATTCACAGGACAACCGGGCCGCCGCCGCACTCTTCCAGCGCTACGCTGCGCATGTGCTCGGTGTGTGCCAGTATTATCTCAACCACCAACAGGACGCTCTGGATGCAGTCATGGACGTCTTCGCACTGGCTATTGAAAATATTCCCAAGACAGAGATCAAAGATTTTAAAAACTGGCTCTTCATCATCTCCAAAAACCATTGTCTCCAGCAACTGAAAAAAAATGGCCGCTACCGCCATTTATTCGTCGAAATTACTGAAAATACTGATGGGGGAGATGTGCAAAATGATGTAATGTCCTCTCTTTATAGAGGCGAAGGAGAAGACGAGATAGAGCTCCTTACCAGTCTGCTGACAAAACTGGACGACAGACAGGAGACTTGCCTGACGCTTTTTTATTTTGAGGACAAAACCTACCAGGAGATAGCAGTAATCACCAATTTTGATGTGGGCCTGGTACGAAGTTACATCCAAAATGGTAGACGAAATTTACGACGCCTTCTTACTAACGCATTAAAAAACTCTGCTAATGATAAATTCTGATCAGACATCACCAAGAAAAAAAATACTCAATTCCCTGCAATCTACCGATTCTCCAGCGGGGGATGAGTTTGACCGCCTTGCTACCAACGGCCTGCGGCGTAGGCATAATGTACAAAAGGATCTGCGGGACCTGGATGGGCGTATTACCGCCCGCTGGCATCGCAATTTGGGCGTGCGCATTACCCGTGTGGCTTCATTGGCATTCGCAATGCTGGCGTTACTGCTAGTGGTGCGGTGGCTCATGCCGGTTTCTGCTCCATCCACGGATACAGCTTTCAGGCAACTGGAAGAAAGGCTGGCACAACCGCTGTCCACTACACCTTTGGGAACCATCCGCAATGCTGCCCTGTCAGAGGAGGGAAGCCAGTTGCTGTCTGAGGGACTCAGCCTGTATGAGGCGAAGAACTACGCAAAGGCGGCTGAAAAGTTCGAATTGTACCGTCAGCAGTATCCTGAAGCTAAAGAGGTTCAGCTTTTTTTAGGTCATTCATTGCTGCTGACGCAGCCCCGGCAAGCTGAAGATATACTGCGATCACTGGCCGTAGACCAGGATGTCGACTGGACAATAACCGATCAGGCGCGTTATCTGCTGGCTTGGGTGTACCTGCGTACCGAAAGACAAGCAGCAGCTGTGTATTTACTCGATTCTCTGCATGCTGCTTCAGGCAGATTGCCTTCGGAAGCTGGAGCGTTACTCGAGTTGATTGATTGACAAAAATATATTGTTGCTGCGCTGCAGAACTTATTTTTAGAGGCCACCTGACGGCTAATGCTGTCAGGTGGCCTCTAAGTATTTTTGCTTTTGTGGCTGAAGCCACAAAAGCAAAAAGTATTTACCAATTGCCGATGCCTTTCATTCGAGCGAGCCATCCTAAACCAGCCAGCCCTGCGATTACTGCAGCTAGAAAGAATACAGGAATTTTGCTTGTATTGCGACTGTTATTACTAAACACGTTCCGCCCTTCCAGCATATCCATGGGCTCATCATCACCAATCATTTGCAGACCAGCCCAAAAATAGGGATGTAGTGCAAAGCGGTGGGTTTCATCATCAAGATAGTCCAGCTTGGCTTGCTGCAGTGCTGCTGCCTTGCCCATACCGGAGAACAGATAGTCGTAGAATCGCTGCATGATATAGGTAGCCGGCTGATCAGGCAGTGCCCATGAACTCACCAATACATTTGAACAGCCCGCAATATAGAATTCCCTTGCCAGACTGGCAAGACCCTCACCGGCATGTAATTTGCCATTACCGGAATCACAGAACCCCAGCACAGCCAGCTCAGCACGCAATGAGAGTTGTTGAATTTCTGAAGCAGAGATGATACCACTATTGGGATTGTTATTGTCGCTGGGCTGGAAAAAAAGCCATGTATAGTCAGGCGTTTGATCATTGAGAAACGCGTGAGTATCAATGTGTATGATTCTGGCATCTTTTGACCAGCGACGAAAAGCTTTATCTGTAGCTGCAGCGCCTGACAGAAAGATGCCATTGTTGCCAAAAGCGGTTGACAACTTGCGCTGTGTGGCTACAGAACCAGGCAGGGCTGTCACAAATGGAACATCTGTACGGGCAGTTTTGAAATCAGTGGTTGCCGGTGCCATGGACAGAATCGTATGTGCGTATGTTCTGCCCGCCCGTTCCCGCTGCTGCACGAGCGCTGTCTGATAGGAAAACATCAGTCTGACCGTGTATGTGCGTAGCAGATAGGGCAGGGAGCTGTTCCTGCCTGAACCTACAGGCGCCGTCAATAGTACTTCAAAAGGCAATAGCCAGAAAGGTCCATCGGGTATGATGGCCAGCCGGCTGCCTTTATTGTCTTTCAACACAGGCTTAAGCAGCAGGTCATAAAGTTCATATAGCTGCTGGTAGGCGGTGCGACTGCGATTATTGATACTCACGCGCAATGCCTGTATCATCTCTGTACTGCTGGAAGGGAGATCTACCCTGAAGAAATTGGCCTGCCCACCATCGATGGCGACGGCAAACAGCTGTCTGTTGCCGTCGAAATACGAGACTAGCTGTTCATTGTCGTCATTCATGAGCTGCATGACAGCCGCGAGATCAGTATTGGGTCGCTGGTGAATCCAGTTGAAGAAAGCCGGATGGGTGGCTGACAAATTGGCCATAGCCTGTGTCCATAAGCCCTCTAAATCAGCGAGCTTGCGTTGCAGCCGTTGAAAATCCGGGTCTGATGGAGATGTTTCAGCCAGGTACGACTGAACATCCGTTATTTGGAAGCTAAGGCGCTCGATTTCATAGCGTATATCATTGGGGAGCACTTTAATAGCATCGCGGAAGTGCAATTTTTCGAGCAGCAGCAGCGAACGACTATTTTCCATGAGCAACCATGCTTTCTCTATCCAACTCACAGAACGACTCCTTTCGTACTGCTCGTAATAAAGACCGAGGGTAGCCTGCGTGAGCTCACGAATCTGGCTGCCCAGCACCTGTCGGGAGACAGAATGGTATATTTTACTTCTCCGCTGGTCAAAGAGATCCTCAGCCAGCTTGTAGGTGTTTTCTGCCGCCTGAGCATAGACCACATTATTCGTTTGCTTCCACCAGCCAGTGTATACATTGATTCGCAGGGCAAGCAACTCCAGCGTCTTGTCAACAATGGATATGCTTGAAATTTTGGGCAGTTGCGATCCTGCGTCCGGGCCAAAATCGGTGCATATACGGTAAAGCGCCTGCTGTATGTGTGTGCTGGCCTGTGCATATTGACCTCTAAGGTAGTATATTTCTGCAAGCAATTTGTGTGTCGCCCCGTCTACTTCAGGGTAGTGACCGGGATGTGTACGGAGTGCTTGTTGAGCAATGCGCTCGGCCTCCGGAAAGTTGGCACTCATGAGTTGGTGGCGAACCTGGTAGTTGAGAGCCACTTTGATGAGGTATGGATTTTGGGAAGCAGTTGCTACCTTCAGCAGGCGACGCGCATAATCAGCAAATTGGGCCGTATTGCCCAACGCCTCGTAGAGCTGACAGCCCTGTGTATAAAGGGTCACCTCCAATTCTGTGTGCGAGCCGTCCCGTTGTTGCTTGGAAAGATGACTTTGCGAAAGCTGGATATACTTAAGTGCTTCGTCAAAGTTGCCTATGGAAAAATGGTAATCGGCCAGATTCAGATGACCAACGATGATGTCAAAGGGTTCGGTATTGTATTCAAGTGATTTGATTTGCGTGCGTATGGCCTCGGCATAGTCACCTGACCTGGCCAAAGCAGCGGATTTATTTCTGAGGATGTGTGACTCGAGGGACGTATTGCGGCTATTGACAGCTATTACAAGGGCAGAATCCAGATAGATGAGACAGGAATCAGTCATGAAGCGCCGATAATAACTGTTGCTGATGTTGAAGTAGCCTTCAGCCCACTCTATACTGCCTGGTTTATACTCTTTTCTGGTCCGGTCAAACGCCAGTCGGTAGTATTGGGTCTGCTGTTCTTCCTGCTGCAGCATGCCGTGGATGGCTCCTAAGTTGCCAAGCAGGAACAAAGTGTGTTCAAAGGTGTCGATGTCCATTGACCGGTAAACAATAGCTTCTGCCTGCTTGGTTACCTTCAGGGCTTCTTCGTAGCGCTGCTCATAGAACAGGCACTCACCCAGCCACATGCGTGCATAGGCCTGGTGATAAGCATCACCCGGCGGGATAACCGGCAGGCTGCTTTCAAGCAGGCTTTGAGCTGTAGCATACTCTTTTTCGTCGATGAGTTTTTTGGCAATATAGATATTGTCTAAGTTGTCAGACAACTGGGCAGACAGCTGTAACAGCGACATCGTCATGACGATGAGCGTTGCAAGTCGCATTGCCAACGACCGGCATACATGGGGAAGGGAAGCGCTTACCGACATAGCGTTTCTATATTTTTCGGAATTGATTCTCCCAAGATACGACAACTTTCTTCTGTTATAAGAATATTATCTTCAATGCGTATACCACCAAAATTTCGCCACTGTTCAAGTACATCGTAACGGATGAAAGATTTGTGTAATCCTTCGGATCGCCACCGGTCGATGAGGATAGGGATGAAATACAAGCCGGGTTCGACTGTCAGGACAAAGCCGGGTTCCAGTGCGCGTGCCAGCCGCAGAGAGCGGAGGCCAAACTGGGTACTGCGTTCCTGATCAGCTGCATAGCCAACCCAATTTTCACCCAGATCTTCCATGTCATGGACGTCCAGTCCCATCATGTGTCCAAGTCCGTGGGGAAAAAACAAGGCATGGGCGCCGGCTTCGACTGCTTCGGCAGGATCTCCCTGCATCAGCCCCATGTCAACCAGCCCTTTGCACAAATGTAGGGCGGTGGCGAGGTGTACCTCTCGATAAGTCACGCCCGGCCGCAGCATATCAATGGCTGCCAGCTGGCTTTCCAGTACCAGCGAGTAGATTTCCTGCTGCTGTTGGCTAAAACTCCGCGATACGGGGAAAGTGCGCGTGATATCGCTGGCATACTGCATAGGGCTGGCAGCTCCGGTGTCAAGGAGCAGCAACTGACCCGCTTGTAGTGTGTTGTGGTGCGAATGGTTGTGGAGAATGTGCCCATCGACACTGATAATGGCCGGATAAGCCAGCCTGCCGCCCCCTGCAATGGCAATGCCTTCAAGTTCGCCCGCAATGCGCAGCTCGGTCTCACCGGGGGCGCATAATTCCAGCGCACGGGCGTACATACGTGCACTAACCGCCAGTGCGGTTTCAATTTCGGCTACTTCCAGGGCATCTTTGTGCGAACGCAAGCCAATGACTGCCTGTATCATGGGAACAGAGGCTCCGCTGGCAACTGCCATAGGCGATATTGCCAGAAAATCAGCCATCATAAGCTGTCTGTCAGCTCTGTAGGCAGGCAGGTAATGCAGTTGCTTCGCCGTAGCGAGGCGGCCGCGGAGGTCGCTGAAGGGAGCCCAATGCTCGATACCTGCGAGTTCGGCCCATGTCTGTCCACTGGGTTGAACGCCCATCCACACCTGGTAATCGAGACTCAGATTATCTGCAAACAGCGTAGACTCTCCACTGGCTGTATCCATGAGCAGCGCCATGCCAGGCCTGTTGATGCCGCAGAAATACAGGAAGTTGCTGTCTTGCCGAAAGGGATATGTATTGTCCTCGTAGTTCATGGGGCTTTCGGTATTTCCCATAATGAGGAGCAGACCCTGATTGGCAAGGGCATTGACAAGCTGCCGGCGGCGAGCTTGGTATATGCTGGCTGGAAACATGCTGATAGATTGATGGTTGGGAGGTAAAAGTATGAAAACTTGCTCATTTTTCAAAATAAGCGCGCACTTTATATCCGACTATGCCTACCCATTCTTTTAAAAGATATTCCCACTGTTGCCAGGCGCCAAGTCCGGGCAGCCAATACTGCCGCCAGCCGGGAGCCACCCGCCATTGCAGGTAGTCGACAGGGTACACATCTACCTCCAGTCCGGCTTGTTCAAAGCACCAAATGGCGCGTCGCATGTGCCAGGCGGAAGTGATGAGCAGGCAGCGGGCTCCCTGTGGGTACATCTTCTGCACGATTGCGCTTGTAAACTGCGCATTTTGGAGGGTGTTGATGGACTTATCTTCAAGGATGAGCACAGAATCGGGTATGCCGATGGAGCGCAAATAGCTGCCCACGACCTGCGCTTCCGGCACGCGCTTTCGCCATATATCAGCACTGCCGGCACTCAGCAGCAGCTTGTCTGCCTGGCCGCCGGCCAGTAGCGGCAGCGCCGCCAGCAGGCGGTCGATGCTGCTTTGGCTTTCCGGCAGGGAAGTATGGAGCTGGCCGGGTTCCGACATATAGCCCCCCAGGACGATAGCAATGTCGTAATGCCCCTCGGGTTGTCGGGGGGGATACTCCCACCAGCGGGCAGCCTCATTGGCGAGCCAGCCGTTGCCCATAATCAGCACCAGTGCCAGGCATGCCAGTAGCCAGTGTTTCCGCCGCTGGCTATCCCACAGCGCCAGCAGCAGCAGCAGTACCAGCCAGCTGAAAGGGCGGACGAAAAAGGCGACAATTTTTCCAAAGACATACATAAGCAGCTTGCTTGGCCTGAGCCTGCAATTTTTGCCTACGGCAAAAATCCGGGCTCAGGATGTTATGCGCGGCCGCCTTCAGGCGCAGGCGCGCAGGTTTTTTTATAAAAAGCCGGGCGCCTTGGGCCCTTTCAGCAGCTCTGTTATAATCATTTCGAGCAGCCCCGGTGACAGCAGGTAAGCGCTCACAAGAAAAAATACGAGCCCGTAAACGGCGCCCCAGAAGTGGGCGTTGTGGCCAATGTGGTCATTGCCGTGCTTGTCCATGTAGGAACTGTAAAAAAGGTAGCCGATGCCCAAAATGATGGCCGGCAGGGGAGGGAATATAAACCACTCCCACGGGCCCAGCAGGATGTAAGAAAACACCAGGGCTGAAGTAGCACCGGAGGCGCCCAGCGCCTGGTAGCCATACTGGTCCTGGTAGCGGAAATAGCTGGGGATGTTGGCAACAACGATGGCGCTGAGGTAGAAGAGTACGAAGGCAATCCGGCCCCAGAGGGGGCCAAAAATATAGCCGGTAAATACCTTTTCTACGATTTCGCCAAACTGCCAAAGGACAAACATATTGATGAGCAGGTGGGTAAGGTCGGCATGGATGAAGCCGCTCGTCAGAAAGCGATAATATTCAGCCCGTGATTTGATGGAAGCAGGGTGAAAAATGAGTTGCGCGCGGGCATGCGGGTCGCTGAATGCGCGGTAGGAGATGAGCGAGGTGACGATGACGAGTATGATCGTTAGTGACATGATGATGGTTTATTCGTTGTGATATGGTTCGTTTCGCAGGATGGTCATGGCGCGGTATACCTGTTCCAATAAAAACAGCCGCACCATCTGGTGCGAGAAGGTCATTTTTGACAATGATAACATGCTTTGAGCCCGCTCGTAAAGCGCAGGGGCGAAGCCGTAGGCGCCCCCTACCAACAGGATGAGTCTGCGGTGAGGTTGCTGCAGTTGCTGGTCAAGCCAACGGGCAAACTCGGCCGACCGATAGCTGTTGCCGCGCTCGTCAAGCAGAATGAGCGCATCCTCCGGCTTTAGCCGCGAGAGCACCACTTCCGCTTCGCGCAGCTTGAGCTGTTCCGGCGGAAGCTTGCCCCCGCCTTTTACATCGGCCAGCACCTCTACCTCAACAGGCAGGTAGTGTTTCAGGCGCTTTTCAAAGCGCAGGAGACCCTCGTCGAGGTAGCTGTCAGCTGTTTTGCCTATGAACCAGAACATTATCTTCATGCAGGCGCTAAATTTGTGTGAGCCGGCGGTTGCTGTAGGCAGCCCGGCTTCTGCAAAGATAAGATGTTTTGCAGTATGTGCAGCAGGCCTAAGGAGGGTCAGCGCTGGCCTTGTGACACATGACAGACATTTCTTCGCCCGCATTGACCTGTCCGCACAAGCAGTAATTAGTTATCTTTACGTCTTCTATAATGTATTGTAGCGATGAAAACACTGTCAATTGTCATTCCTGCCTATAACGAGGCCAGGACCATTCACCTGATTCTGGATAAAGTAAGACAGGTGCAACTTGTAGAGGCTATTGAGAAAGAGGTGATTATTGTGGATGATGCCTCTTCCGACGGCACTGACCAGGCGGTAGACAGTTATCTGCAGCGCTATCCGGATTTTCCGGTTCGCTTTGAGCGCCATGGCGTCAATCAGGGAAAGGGGGCAGCCTTGCGCACGGGCATACAGTTGGCTACGGGGGACTATGTGATCATTCAGGATGCTGATTTGGAGTATGACCCTGCAGAGTACAACTTGTTGTTGCAGCCTGTTTTGCAGGGGCAGGCCGATGTCGTATATGGCAGTCGTTTCATAGGTGGCAATCCGCACCGAATCCTGTTTTTCTGGCATTCCATTGGCAACAAATGGCTTACATTTTTGTCCAATGCGCTGACCAACCTGAATCTGACGGACATGGAAACCTGCTACAAGCTTTTTGCAAGGCCGGTCATACAGTCTGTTGCTTTACGGGAAAATCGCTTTGGCTTTGAACCCGAGGTCACAGCAAAAGTGTCGCGTGTGCCGGGGGTCAGAATTTATGAGGTGGGTATCTCGTACTACGGACGCACCTACGCAGAGGGCAAAAAAATCAACTGGAAGGATGGCTTCAGAGCCATTTACTGCATACTCAAATACAATATCTGGGCACGTTGAGCCCATAACCATTGAAAAACCAAGGCTATGATTTACCAAAACTTGCTGATTGAAGAGGACGCACAGTTGCTGGTGGTGACGATCAATCGGGAGAAGGCGCTGAATGCGCTCAATATGCAGACGATAAGCGAATTGGGTGATTTTTTCGGGCGCGACCTGCCAGGCCGGCAGGGAATCAGAGGTGTCGTGCTAACCGGCGCCGGCGACCGTGCTTTTGTTGCAGGGGCTGATATCAAGGAGTTTTTGTCACTGCAGACAGGTGAAGGAAAAACGCTGGCACAGCGCGGACAGGATGTATTTTTTCTCATCGAACGCTCCCGTGTGCCGGTAGTTGCAGCTGTCAATGGCTTTGCACTGGGGGGAGGCTGCGAGCTGGCAATGGCCTGCCACCTGCGCATCGCAGGCGAAAAAGCACGCTTTGGGCAGCCGGAGGTAAACCTCGGGCTCATTCCCGGCTACGGGGGTACGCAGCGATTGATTCAGTATATTGGCAAGACACGCGCTATGGAGCTCATCCTGACTGCCGATATGATCGATGCACAGCAGGCATTTCAGTGGGGCTTGGTCAATGCTGTGGTGCCGGCAGGCGAGGAGGTGGCACAGGCCAAAGCAATGCTGCATAAAATCGCCGGTAAGGGTCCTGTGGCCGTAGCCAGCGCCATTGAGGCTGTCAATGCTTACTTTGCGCATGATCAGGACGGATTTGCAGCGGAAGTGGAAGCATTTGGCCACACAACGACCACAGCCGACTTTATCGAAGGTGCGTCTGCATTTGTGGAGAAACGCAAACCTGTTTTTCAGGGAAAATAAGCCGCAGGCTTTGGGTGAAAATTGGCCCGGATAGCATTTTTGGGTGGCTTAGCCACCCAAAAATGCTATCCGGCTGAAGAATCATGGAAGCTGTGCTTGTGGTTTTCCCGCAGATTGTCAATCGTCCACGGAACCATAGCCAGCAGCGGCGCCTGCCGCTCGGCACAATCCCGCTTAGGGCAAATTTGGCAGGATAGTGGTGGCTCACAAGGGTCGACATGTACAAACATTTCTACCGGCTGCCCTTCGTATCGGTCAATCAAGACTTCAAAAGCTTTGACCTCATCATGGGATTGCCGGGTGTTAAAGTACCAGGGGAGCGTGAGGTGGCAGTCGAGGTGTAGCTCAGCTCCGTACCGAATGAGTCGCAAATTGTGTACATCTATCCAGTTGTGCGATCGTCCCCGGTTCATTTCTGCAACCAAACCGGCCATGAGGGGCTCGTCAGCTTCGTCCATGATGCCTGCCAGCGAGCGACGTACGAGGCGCAGCCCAATCAGGATAATCAGTATCCCGAGCCCAATCGCAAAAATATTGTCGAGCATCATCACGCCTGTCAACTGTATGGCCAGCAGGCCTGCCAGCAGCCCGGCTGAAGTGTAGGCGTCGCTCATCAGGTGCTGAGCACTGGCCACCATGGTGAGTGAGTTCCGTTTCCGCCCGCGTTGGCGCAGCCACCAGCCAAGCAGAAGATTGACAGCTCCGCTGCCGGCCGTTATCAGCAGCCCCGCCTCCAGCCTTTCAAGCTGCTGGGGATGGAAAAAATTATAGGTCGATTTGATGATGATGCTGAAGCCTGCAAAACTTATAAGTGCACCCTCTACGCCGGCAGAAATAAATTCAACTTTCCCATGCCCATAAGGGTGATTGCTGTCGGCCGGGTGCGCAGCAAGCCACAAACTGTACCAGGCGATACCACCGGCTACGACATTGACAATGCTTTCAAGTGCATCGGTAAGAATAGCATTGGAGCCGGTAAGCCACCAGGCAGTAAACTTGGCAGCCATGAGAAAGATGCCCACAAGGAGCGCATATAGTAAAACGCGTGAGTCTTCTTTGGTTCTCATGGGCCTCAGCACGGTTGAAAAGTATTACAGATTTGCAGGTGAGCGGCAGCACGCTTAACCGCCACTCACAGGAGGGATGAGTGCTACCTCGTCACCGGGCTGCAGCAGCCGGTCGTCCATTGCGTACTCACTGTTGACGGCAATCGCCAAACTGGCCAGTGTGGACATAGCCGGCCAGCGTGTCAGCAAATGTTGGCGCAGTTCTCCGACCGTACAGGGAGATTCCAGGGATATGGCCAGGGAGGAGGCCCCGGTAATATCACGGCTGATACCAAAGGCCAGCACAGTGACAGTTAGTAGCTCTTGCATCAGTAGAAAAAAGTTTCCAGCCAAGCCCAGTAGGATTGGCGATTTTTGATTACCCACAGCAAACCACCCAGTAGCAGAAATACAATTAACCTGATGGCGTGCCAGCGAGTGCGGGCATTCTTTTCACGAGGTGTAAGGTACTTTCGGTTGCGGCTCTGATATCCCATATTAATCGAGTTCAGCGAGTTCCATCCATCGCAATTCTTTGATCTCTAGTTCTTCCTGTAGCTTGCCAAGCTGTTTTGACAAGTCGGTGATGCGGTCTGCTGTGAGGCCGGCCTCTTCAAATTGCAGGCCGATCTCCTGTTTTTGCCTCTCCAGCTCGGCAATCTGCTTTTCAAGCCGCTTGAGTTCTTTTTTTTGCTCAGGCGTAAGCCCCGGCCGCAAACGGACGGCTTCTGTTTTTCGCTGCTGCTGCTCGCTGCGCTCCTGTCGCCGCTGCTCACGCTCCTGCTGTTTCTGTAAGTCGCGATAGTCGGAATAATCGCCCAGAAAATCCCGTATATGGCCTTTACCCTCAAAAATAAAGAGGTGGTCGACCAGCTTGTCCAGAAAGTAGCGGTCGTGTGAAACTATGAGCACACAGCCGGGAAACTCGAGTAGAAAATCCTCCAGAACGTTCAGCGTGAGGATGTCGAGATCGTTGGTTGGTTCGTCGAGTACAAGGAAATTGGGGTTGGTCATCAGGATGGTGAGCAGGTAGAGCCTGCGCCTTTCACCACCACTGAGCTGACTGACAAATACCTGCTGCTGGGCACGGCTAAAAAGAAACCGCTCCAATAGCTGCGCAGCGGTCAGCTTTTGGCCTTTTTCGAGCGGGATAAATTCGGCTATATCCCGTACAACATCAATGACTCGCTTGTCCTGGGCCAGTTGTATGCCTTCCTGTCCGTAGTAGCCAAACAGGGTGTTGCCTCCTACAACTACCTTACCAGCGTCAGGCCTGATTTCCTGCAACAACATTTTGAGGAAAGTAGACTTACCTACACCGTTGGGGCCCACAATGCCTACCCGCTCACCCTGTGAAAATTTGTAAGTAAAGCCTTCCACTATGGGGACGCCATCGTAGGATTTTCCTATATGGTGCGCTTCCAGAATTTTTTTTCCAAGCCGCTGCCCCTTGATTTCTATTTGAAGCTCTTTGTCGACTGAGTGGTTTTCAACTTTTTCGCGCAAGATTTCAGCTGCATCGATTCGCGCTTTGGCTTTGGTGGTGCGCGCCTGCGGGGAGCGGTTGCACCACTCCAGCTCGCGCTTCAGCAGCTTGCGGTCCTTTTCCCACTCACTCTGCCCGGTTTCCTGACGGATGGCCTTTTTTTCCAGAAAAGCAGTGTAGTTGCCGCTGTAGCGATAGAGTTTGCCATGCTCGAGCTCTATTATATGGTCGCAGACTCTTTCCAGAAAATAGCGGTCGTGGGTCACCATGAGGAGGGTCAGACCAGGCTGTGATAGGTATTCTTCCAGCCATTCGATCATGTCAAGATCAAGGTGGTTGGTGGGCTCATCAAGAATAAGAAGATCGGGTTCGTGTATGATTATCTGCGCCAAGGCCAGTCGCTTGCGCTGGCCGCCCGACAGGCTGCCGATTTTTTGGTCAAAACGATTGATTTTCAGCTTGCTGAGAACTTCTTTGACACGAGCTTCAAAATCCCAGGCCTTGTGGTCATCCATCTCTACCAGCGCTGCCTGCAGGTCCGCTTCCATATCCGGGAGGATGAGCGCCCGCTCGTAGCGGCGTGTAGCCTTTACAACAGGGCTGTCGCCGTCCAGTACGGCATCAATGACCGTCTGTTGCGAATCGAACTCCGGATCTTGTGAGAGGTAGGCCATGCGTGCATCCCGGTGCACATAGACACGAGAACCCACGCCTTCGGGCAGGTCTACGCCTGCTGCTACGCGCAGCAGGGTGGTCTTGCCTGTGCCATTCTTGGCAACCAGTGCAACTTTGTTGCCCTTATTGAGCGGGAGACTGATACCTTCAAAAAGTATCTTTTCACCGTATGATTTGGAAACGTTTTCAAGCTCGAGATATATCACGGTCTGTTGTAAGTATTGAAAGCGCAAATATATACAATTTGGCGGAAGAAAAGATTCCCCCCGCATCGGCCGGATTGAGATGTAGCGATGGAAGATGACTGCTGTGGTTGTGGTGCTGATCGCACAATACCGCTGAGATTGTCGTTTTTGATTCGCGACAAGCCCGGATGCCGGCACCCGATACCCACTGAATACGGCTGCTGCGAAATTATTCTACCGACAAAGATGATAATTCATTTCACCGGCCGTAAATTTCGCACTTCTTTTAAGAGCATATATGAACATAGGCATATTGTCGCGCGGGCCAACTCTTTACAGTACGCAGCGCTTACGGGAAGCAGGGGAATCGAGAGGTTATACGGTTCATGTCATCGATCATGCCCGCTGCCATTTGTTGCTCGGGTCACAGGGCGCATCTGTGTACTACCAAGGTCAATTGATGGACGCAATTGATGGCATTATTCCCCGTGTGGGATCCAGTGTGACAACTATCGGTGCCTCGGTTGTAAGTCATTTCGAACTCATGGGCGTACCTACGACTGCCCGGGCTGAGGCTTTGCTGCGGGCACGTAATAAAATGCGCAGCCTGCAACATGTGAGTGATAAAGGCTTTCCGACTCCGCTGACGGTTATGGTGGGGGGAAAAACACCGGAGGCGGGAGCGCTTGCCGAAATGGTAGGGGGCTTTCCGCTGGTGGTGAAACCGCTGGAGGGGACGCATGGGGTAGGGGTGATGCTGGTAACATCGTATGAAAAGCTTATATCCGCGCTCGAAATGTTTGAACGCTTTGGGCAGCCCGTGCTTATACAGGAATTCATCCGGGAGGCCGAAGGTGCTGATATCCGCGCGATTGTCATTGATGGAGAAATTGCTGCCAGTATGCAGCGACGTGCAAAACCCGGTGAGTTCAGATCAAATTTGCACAGGGGCGGAACAGCCGAAACGGTTGAACTGTCGTGGGAAGACAGGCAGTTTATCAGGGATGTGGCCAAGGCTATGGAGCTGGATGTTGCGGGTATTGATCTGCTGCCCAGCAAGCGCGGCTTACTCGTGATGGAAGTGAATACCTCACCCGGACTGGAAGGCATTGAGCAAGTCACAGGCGAAGATGTAGCCGGCAAGTTCTACGAACTTATCGAGCGAAAAGTCAGCAGTAAGGAGGGAACGCTCAGTCCGGGAAGGTCTGGCAGCTATCTGTAAGCTCAGGAACAAGTACCAATATGTAAGGGCTGGCTTTCTACGAGCAAAGCTCAACGCATAGCAGACGCCGGGCTTGCAACAGTCCGGCATTTGGCCGGAACCACCTGAGCAGAACCAAAGCAACTGCTTATTAGTCTGTTTTACCTACAGCCAGGATATACTGCCGCAACAACGCGGCAATACGTCAGATAACGCCTAAGTTTGCGGCTGGCAGAAAATCCTCAACAGATCCGGAAAAAACTACGAGCGGCGGGGCTTGAAATCAATTTGTTCCCTGAGTGTTGTCGTGTAAGAACGCAGCTCAAGCACATACCTGCCCTCCGGGAAAGAGTTGAAGTCCAGTTCGAAAATCGTATTCACAGGTAAGTGGTGTACTTCCTTTTCAAAAACAACTCGCCCATTGCTGTCAAAGAGTACAATGCTGCTGAGGTTTACACGAAGTTTTTCGAAATCAATGTAATACAGATTGTTTTCGCTGTCTGAGTACACCGACCAACTGTCTGCTTTGGCAGCAGAAGAACTTCCGGAGGGAACAAAAGACGACTGGGCGGTTAGCGAACCTAAACAGGCAGTGGTGAGCAGTACTGCCAAAACAATGTAACGCTGCATGCGTGATTTTTTTGATATGTTTATCCGAGACTTGGTACAAATGCTCTACAAATATCTGCAATATTTTGATAATGCCCAAATTTTTTGCTGCCCGGCGGTCAGCAGTGTCTCCGGGATAAGCCTGCACATGGGGTTAGTGTAAAATAATATTCCGCTCACTTCAAAAACACCATGGTTTGTGCTGTATACGCCCAATTATTTCGCTTGATTTTCGAACAAAATTTTTTTGTTCCGAGCTTGTATTGCCTGAATACGTTGAGGATCACAGACTGCTCGCCGCGGGGCTTGATGCCAACCGCACAATTTTTGAAGTGAATGGATATAGAAAAATAGTTGTGTGCTACTTTTTAGATATTCAATGGGTTAAACTTTTTCGTGACGGGGAAATCAAAATAATATTCGGCTCAGTCGGTTGGCGGATGAGGCTAACAGCAATGCTAGCCGGCGCTGACAGGCTCGGAGGTTCAGTGATTTGTAGCTTTGCTGCACTTACGCCCGGAAGGGCTCAACAAAAGGTACTCAAAAAGGGTTAATACACATTTGTTGGCGAACACCAAAATTGTCACGCAATTGTCAGGCGTCTGAAGTATGCAGGGAAAGCCGGCAACGGGTAACCAGGCTGCTATCAGATAACAAGCTCGTGCACATAAAAAAACTAAATTTCTTTAATCAAGCCCAATATGAATCGAATAAACGGGTATTATCTAAACTTACACAGACACTTACTTATCGCTGCCTGTATGCTCACAGGCATTAGTGCGTGGGCGCAGCCGCCAGGGGTAGTGACGGGTAAATTTTTTGAAAAAGATGGCACTACACCACTCATTGGCGTCAATGTGACCCTGCAGTTACAAGCCGATACCAATATAATACGGGGTGAAGTGACAGATATCGACGGCGCATTTACCATCCGGTCACTTCGCCCGGGTGCCTACAAAATGAGGGCCACGTATATAGGTTATCAGCCATTAGAGCAGTCTGTGACGGTTGGTCGTACGCCTGTCGATCTGGGGGTGTTGCAATTGCAGTTGTCCGCTCAGGAGCTGGAGACAGTTGTGGTGGCAGGGGTACAGACGCGGTCTGAACAAATTGGCGACACGACGGAATACAATGCCAGGGCCTACAAGGTCAATACAGATGCTTCTTCGGAAGAGTTGGTAGCCAAAATGCCGGGGGTTACTGTGCAGGGTGGAACTGTGCAGGCGCAAGGCGAAAATGTGCGGCGTGTGACCATCGACGGGCAGGAATTTTTTGGCGACGATGCTGTAGCCGCACTCAGAAACCTGCCGGCAGAAGTCGTCGATAAAATTCAGGTTTTTGACCGGCAGAGCGATCAGTCGCGCTTCACCGGGTTCAATGACGGCAACACGGAGAAGACCATTAATATCGTTACCCGGCCAGGCATGAATACCGGGCAGTTCGGTCGCGTCTATGCCGGATACGGCACGGATGATCGCTACCTCGCCGGTGCCAACCTCAATTACTTCAAAGGCAAGCGGCGCATCTCGCTGATCAGCATGTTCAACAATGTTAACCAGCAGAATTTTAGTTCGCAGGATATTCTTGGGGTACTGGGGAGCAGTGGAAACAGTGGCGGTGGCAGATCGGGCGGCGGTGGCGGTCGCTGGCGTTCACAGGGGCCCAGCGCTTCCGACTTTACCATTGGGCAGCAGAACGGCATCAGTTCAACCAATGCACTGGGACTCAATTTTACGGATGTCCTGGGCAAGTGGAAGATTAATGCCAGCTACTTTTACAACCAGTCTGAGAACAATAACCTCAGCGAGCTCTCCCGCCGCTATTTTGTAACGGAGACGCTGGCGCAACTGTACGGAGAGGTCAACGAAATAAGCAATGATAACAGCAATCACCGCCTGAGTATGCGACTGGAGTACACGATTGACAGCATGAACTCGATCATCATCAGTCCTCGTGTAAATCTGCAGAACAATCTGGCCAATAGTTTTCTGAACGGCAGTAACTTCGGTGCTGATGACAGCAATGAGTTCCTCCTGCTCAACAGAACCACCAACCTGCTCAATTCCGACAATACAGGTCTTAGCCTCAACAACAATATTCTGTACCAGCACCGCTTCCAAAAGCGTGGTCGTACGATCTCCGTCAACCTTACCACAAATCTCAATGATCGGGAGGGAACAAACGGGCTCAATTCCGGTACGCTCTACTTCCTGCCGATACGACCGCAGGTAAACATAGATCAGCAGGCCAATGACGAAACATCCGGGCTTACGCTTTCTTCTTTCATTTCGTATACAGAGCCAATCGGTAAAAACAGCCAGCTACAGATCAATTACGCTCCTTCCTGGACAGATAACAATACCGATCGCTATACCAACCGGCTCGACGAAACCAACGGAACCTACTCACTGCTCGACACTCTGTTGTCCAACCAACTCGACAATGAGGTTATGACCCAGCGCGCGGGCCTCCGCTATCGCTACAACCTAGGCAGTAAGATCAACCTTGCGGTGGGCGCAGATGTACAGAATACACAGCTCAGCGGCGAGCAGGTATTTCCAAGCCTGCTGGACATAGACCGTACGTTCAACAACCTGCTGCCCTTTGCTTTCTTTACCTATGCGCCTGAGCGCTCCACCAGCCTGCGCATTTTTTTGCGGAGCTTCACCAACGTACCTTCTGTGAGTCAGCTGCAAAACGTTGTAGACAACAGCAATCCGCTGTTGCTGTCTACCGGCAATGCTGAACTCCGGCAGCAGCTGAGCCATTTCGTTTCTCTGCGCTTCAATAAGTCACTGCCGGCCAGAGGACACACCATCTTTGTATTGGCCAGTGCTACAAGAAACACAGATTTTATCGGCAATGAAACCCTGATTGCTACCAATGGCGATACGCTTTTGCAGGACGGCCTGCTGTTGCGCCGTGGTGCCCAGCTCAACCGGCCTGTTAACCTCGATGGTGCCTGGAATACGCAGCTATTCCTCACCTACGGTTTGCCGCTCACTTTTATCAAGAGCAACCTGAATATGAATGCGGGCGTCACCTATCGCCTCAGCCCCAGCCTGATCAACGGTGCTGTCAATGAGGCGAATACCTACAATGCCAGTACAGGGGTGGTGTTGAGTAGCAACATCAGTCAGCAGATTGACTTTAATATTGGCTATAACGCGACCTACAACGTCGTCGATAACAGTCTGCAACCTACGCTCAACAGCGACTTCTTCTTCCACACAGCGACGCTTCGCCTCAACTGGATGCCGACTAAGAGCCTGCGCATTAATACAGATTTGGTGCAGACTACCTACACGGGCCTGGGTGAGGGCTTCAATACGAATTTTGTTCTTTGGAATGCTGCTATAGGGTATAAGTTTCTGAAAAACAAAGGGGCAGAAGTGAGCCTGTCGGTGTTCGATATTCTCAAGCAGAATACGAGCGTTGGCCGGAACGTGACGGAGACCTTCATTGAAGACAGCATCAACAGGGTGCTGACACAGTATTTCATGCTCAATTTTACCTACAACCTGCGCAGCTTTGGTACGCCTCCGGCGCCTGCGCGCGGTGGCGGTGGCAGGGGGGAGAAATAAAAAAAACAGCCTGGCATTCGCCAGGCCGTTTTTTGAAAAAAGCCTGCAGCCGGCCAATGAGCCGGCTGCAGGCTTTTGCATAGCTTTATTATACAGCAGCTTAGCTGCCAAAAGGTATAAAGCGTGCAGGATCTGCTTCGCTCATGAGCTGGTATACCCGCTGGAACACATCCTCGGCACTGGGCTTACTAAAATAATCACCATCAGAACCATAAGGAGGCCTGTGGGCCGCTGCCGTGATCGTCACCGGCGGTGAGTCGAGAAACTGGTAAGCCTGTTGTATTTCGAGTACCTGCTGCATCATATATGCAGAAGCCCCGCCCGGTACGTCTTCATCGAGGAAGACCACCCGATTGGTCTTTTTAACAGAATCGGCGATACGGGCGTGCAGATCAAAAGGCAGCAGTGTCTGTACATCTATGAGTTCGACACTGAGCCCGTAGCGCGCAAGCATATCACAAGCGGCCTCTGCTACGCGTACGCAGGAGCCGTAGGTGACGAGGCTGACGTCATTGCCCTGGCGGAGGATTTCGGGGACGCCCAGCGGCACCGTGTAATCGCCTGTGTTATCAGGTAGTCGTTCTTTCAGGCGGTAGCCGTTGAGGCACTCGACAACCAGACCGGGTTCGTCGGATTGCAGCAGGGTATTGTACATACCTGCTGCCTGGGTCATATTGCGCGGTACACATACGTACATGCCCCTCAGCGCATGTACAATCATACCCATAGGAGAGCCTGCATGCCAGATACCTTCCAGCCGGTGCCCCCGGGTGCGTATGATGGCCGGCGCTTTTTGCTGCCCGTTGCTGCGCCATCGGAGCGTGGCGAGATCATCGCTGAGCGGTTCGAGCCCGTAGATAAGATAATCGAGGTACTGGATTTCCGCAATGGGTCGCAGGCCACGCATGGCCATGCCGATTGCCTGCCCCATGATGGTCCACTCCCGGATACCGGTGTCAAACACCCGTTCTGCACCATATTTGGCCTGCATACCGGAGAATGCCTGATTGACGCCGCCGATCTGACCTACATCCTCACCGAAGGCAAATACATTGGCGTAGCGGCTGAATGCCTTGTCAAAAAAGGCATTGAGAATCTCAAAACCGTTCTTATAGGGGCTGTTTTCAGAATACGCTGCCGGCACCTGCGGCACGCGCAGGGCGCTGCCGGCATTTTCTGCATATAAATGGCGGCCGTAGGCGTTTCTGTTTTGCTGCAGCAACTGCTCGGCAAACTGCCTTACGGCAAGCTGTGCGGGCTGGCGGAGCCGCCCGAGGTGATTGGCGAGCCGGCGCACATTTTGTACCAACTCACTCAACAGCGGGTGGGTGTGCGCACCCACCTCCTGCCTAAGTTCGTTGACAACAGCATCGGCTTCGCCGAGCTGCTGGTAAAGGGCGAGCAGCTTGCTGCGCGTTTCCTGTGCTTTATGGTTAAATTTGCGCCAGGCCCTGTCGCGGGCATCGCGCGCGTCGCGTCGCGCATCCGCCCGAAGCTGCTCAATGGCTGATTCCGTAGCCAACTGCTCGGTGATCATCCATCGGGCCATTTGTTCGATGCAATCGTATTCTTTTTCCCAGGCGAGGCGCTCGGTGCTCTTGTAGCGCTCGTGAGACCCTGAAGTTGAGTGTCCCTGAGGCTGCGTGAGCTCGTCTATATGAAAAAGGGCAGGCTCATGGGTTTCGCGCACTTGCCCGATGGCCTTGCGGAAGAGCGATACCAAAGCGGGATAATTCCAGCCTTTTTCCCGGTAAATGGACCAGCCTGCTGCCTTCTCATCGGCTGCAAATCCGCTGAGTACCTCAGAAATGCTGCTTTTGGTTGTCTGGTACTGTATGGGCACGCTAATACCGTAACCGTCATCCCATACAAAGACAGCCAAAGGCACCTGCATGACACCGGCTGCGTTGATGGTTTCCCAAAAAACGCCTTCTGATGTACTCGCATCGCCAATTGTACAGAAGGACACCTCATTGCCCCGCACAGAAAGCCCTTCCGGGCCAATGCCCGGGAGCTGTCGATATTTTTGCGAAGCGAGGGCCAGCCCCAATGCGCGGGCCATCTGCCCGCCTGTGCTGGAAATGTCGGCCGACACATTGTATTGCTCGGCCTGTCTAAGCCAGTGGCCTGCTTCATCAATCAGTGGGGAAGCATAGTGGCCATTCATCTGGCGACCTCCGGAGAAGGGATCATTGTCGGGATCCGCATAGAGCTGGGCAAAAAAGTCGTCGACAGTTGCCAGCCCCAGCGCAAAGAGGAATGTCTGGTCGCGGTAATAACCTGAGCGGAAATCGCCTTTGGCAAACGCTCTGGCCATAGCCAGTTGCGGAACTTCTTTTCCGTCACCGGTGATTCCAAACTTAGCCTTGCCGGTGAGGACTTCTCTGCGCGCCAGCAGGCTGGCCTCGCGACTTAGGCAGGCGATGTAAAAATCGCGCAGGATGTCGGCTGCCGACAGGTCGACCCCGATTGTTTCCGCAGAAACCATCATACTGTGATGAGACATATTTGCGTCTTATTTGGTTTGTTGGCTCAGGTGGTCGGGTTTAGGAGGAAAGAAACTTGTGGTGGCAGTTTCCACCCGTAAAGATAGCGCAATTCAGTGGCCCGATAAAGAAGATACAAAAAAATATGGCCGATTGTTTGTGGCTTGCAGCAGTCGGCATCGAGGGGGCCGTATTATAAATGCAGTAAGTGCGGGCGAGGTATGAAACATCTGTAGCCGTTTGTGCGTTATGAGAAAGGTGTTTGCTATTAACGAATCATTAACCATTCGGTTTCTCGGATTTAGTTATCTTTGCAGTATTCAATTAACTTACGCAAACGAATAAATACAATTGCAATGAAGCGTATTTTTTCTGTACTCGCCCTCGCTTTGGGTGTATGTGGCGCAGCGTTCGGACAAGCACAACCTGTCGCGCCCGTAAATAAAACTGATGCGCCTGTTTTTCAGGACATTGCACAGCCTGCTGCGCCTTCGCAAATCAAATTTGATGCTACAGAGGTCGACTATGGTACCATCCAGCAAGGATCGGAGCCGCTGCGCAAATTTTATTTCACCAATGTAAGCGACGCCCCGCTGACGATCTCTAACGCAAGAGGAAGCTGCGGTTGTACCGTACCTGAGTGGCCTCGTGAGGCTATCCAGCCAGGTGAAAAAGGCGAAATTGCTGTCCGCTATGACACAAACCGCGTTGGTCCTTTCACCAAAACCGTTACCATCACTACCAGTGGCGGTGAAAACGTGATGCTGAAGATCAGCGGTAAGGTAGAAGCTAAGCCTGCTGAGCCGGAAGGTCTTCCTGCCAACAACAATGGCTTGTTTAAGAATAACTAAGTAGCAACTACGGTTGCAGGCAGTCTCAGACTGCTGTCATCTGCGCTGTCAGGCTGCTCAGGCCCCCTCGCAGGTGCGAACAAAGGCTCGTTCTTTAATTTTTCCCGGAAAGGTTAAAGAACGAGCCTTTGTTCTTTGTCCTACTTTGTTGCCGGCAGCAGCGAGGCATTTTTGATATCGTACGGGCTATCCGCCCCAACCCATCCGTGATGTTGCAACGAACTATTGATCTGTATCGTTCGTCCTTTTCGGGTCTTTCCCGGGAAGTGTGGCTGTTGTCTCTGGTCCTGCTGATTAACAGGGCAGGCTCAATGGTCATTCCTTTTCTGACTGTTTTTCTGACGGGGCAGCGTGGGTACAGCCTGCAGGATGCAGGTATTGTCATGAGTAGCTATGGCTTCGGATCTGTCGTGGGCTCTTATGTAGGTGGGTGGTTTACTGACCGGACGGGCTTCTACAGGGTACAACTCTGGACGCTGATCGGCAGCGGACTGTGTTTTTGGGTGGTGGGGCAGCTGGATACTATTGTGACGATGAGCATCGGGATTTTTGTACTCAGCATGATCACCGACGCTTTCCGGCCAGCCAACCAGGCGGCTATAGCTTATTTTAGCAGTAAAGACACGCTCTCTCGTTCTTACGGACTGCTGCGCCTGGCCATCAATCTGGGCTTTGCACTTGGCCCTGTAGTGGGGGGGTGGCTGATTGCCGGCCTCGGATACACGGCTTTGTTTTGGGCCAACGGGCTTACTTGTCTTTTGGCAGCACTGGCCTACAAGCTTAGCTTTCCCAACCGCATTGAATTGGTAAAGACAGCCCGAGAGGAGGAAAAAGAGGAGGCTGCCCATACAGTCAGCGACCGGTCTGCGTATCGCGATTGGCTGTTTTTGTTTTTTGTACTGCTGATCAGCCTTCAGGCAATCGCATTTATGCAGTTTTTTAGCGTTCTGCCTGTTTATTTTAAGCAGAACTGGCAGTATACAGAGTTGCAGATCGGTTACCTTTTTACCCTCAACGGACTGCTCATTGCGGCTGTGGAAATGCCATTGGTACACCTGGCCGAGAAGCGTGCGAAAATCTTGTCGATTATCACATTTGGCGGCTTGCTGGTGGGGCTGTCATTCATCATCCTCGCCGGATTTGGCGGCTCACTCTGGCCTGCTGTCTTCTTTATCATTATCATCACCTTTGGCGAAATGCTGAGCATGCCTTTTATGAACACCTGGGTAGCCGCGCGGGCGCCTGCTGCGCGGCGCGGAGAGTACATGGGGCTACAGTCTATCGCCTGGGCACTCGCGTTCATCATAGCGCCTTCCTTCGGGCTGGCGTGGGCAGAGCGCTGGGGGTTTGAGGGCTTGCTGTGGGTCATGGGTGCCGTGGGCTTGCTGTCTGGTCTGGGGTTTTTGTTGGTGGAAAAAAGGTGAATATCCTCGGCAAATATTCTGTTTATTTGAAAAATGCTTTGGCGCCATCGGCCGCCAAAGCATTTTCCTACAGAAGCTTTATCGCATACTCACCAACTGAAAATAGTCGTGAAGGGTGGTTATTCCGCTTTTTTGGTCAATTTCTGTAGTGAAAAGCTCATAGCGGTGATTACCGCCTTCTGTGTAAACAGCAATGGTTTTTTGCGTCCGCAGACATTGTAGCAGCCGCTCGCCGGCTTCGTACTGGGAGGTTAGCGAACTGAGATCCAATGATTTTTCCTTGTCGCCGGGTATGCTGATTTTCCATTGGGTACTGTCGATCAGGCCGGCAGGAGGAATGAAGCGGAGGTAGGCTTCATCTGCCAGCCAATGGTGTTCTATAGCCAGCCGCCAATGGTTGGCCTGCTGTTGTGGCCAATTGGCATGAATATAAATTTCCGGCTGCTCGCGCTCATGGGCAGACTGCCGGTAATCGATCTGCCGGATGTTTTTAAAAAACAGCTTGTTGGGCTCGGCTACCCTGAATCTTGGGTCGTGGGTCGCGCCGCTCACAGCAGGTGTTTCTACCCGACACCCGACAGCCAGTAGCATTATAAGCCCGAAAAAATAATTTTTCATACCTTTAACTGAAGTTTATGGATGGATGTTGATATAAGAACAATTCAAAATACTTTTGGGTGGCCTTAGTCGCCCAATCATGTTTTCAATGATTGTTAATTTTGTTAAATTGACTACATTCGGAAAAATAAACAATCATCGGGGGTGTATGTATGGATTTCTGCAGCAGGCAAAAAGATTCTTTTTCTTGTGTTTCTGAAGAAAGGTAGGCAGTGCTGCCGGAGGGGAAAAGATACAAACCGCGATAAAAGAACCTTTTGGGGTTGGGCAGAAATTTCGGGATACGCGCTGAGTGAAGATGGAGCTTTTAGCAAGCCGCCTCACGGGGCAATCTTCTTAGGGTGGCGCGTTTTGCTAAGGAGTGTTCTGCATGATTTTGTCAACAGCGATGACTAATTAACTATATGAAGCAGATAAAGTTCTGGATAGGTGCCGCCCTGCTGGTAATCCTGATATGGGTAGGCGATACACATGGCCTTGGCGGCAGCAGTCTGCCGGCAGTGGGTAGGTTTTTTTGCCCCTATACGGGTTTTTGGAAACGGGCGGAGCCCGTCAGGGAGGAGGATGAGCAGTTGCAGGAAAAATTTGCAGGCTTGCCGGCCAAAGGGCGGGTGTATTTCGATGAGCGTCAGGTGCCGCATATTTTTGCAGAGGACGTAAAGGACGCAGTCTTTATACAGGGGTATGTGACAGCTTACCACAGACTCTGGCAAATGGATATGGCAGTGCGGGCGGTGAGCGGCCGTCTTTCAGAGGTGGTAGGCAAGCGCGCGCTGGAGCGCGATAAGCTTCAGCGGCGCAAGGGCCTGGTAACAGCGGCAGCCAACAGTTTGTCGGCCTGGATCAATGAGCCGGAGGAGTATGCCATCTTACAACGCTATGCCGACGGGGTCAATGCCTATATCGATCAGCTGAAGCCCTGTGATTATCCACTGGAATTCTTACTGCTGGGCTACGAACCCGAGCCTTGGTCACCCTTTAAGTCGGCGCTGTTTTTTAAAAGTATGGCGGAGACTTTGTGCGGAAAGAATGATGATATTGCGGCTACCCACACGCGCAATTTGTTGGGTGACCAGCTTTTCGATACTTTATTCCCAGACCGCAATCCCTATGATTCTCCGGTCGTGCCGACAGGGACAGCCTGGGGTTTTTCGCCGGTACCGGTGGAAGAACCCGCTGCTGAAGCTATCCGGCTGGGGGCACGCCTGCCGTACCAACTCGAAGCCCGGCATCCGGAAGGGGTGGGGAGTAATAATTGGGCCGTAGCCGGAGAGCGTACAGACAGCGGGCATCCCATCCTGTGCAATGATCCCCATTTGGCACTTACATTGCCTTCCATCTGGTATGAAGTACAAATACATACACCTGCTATCAATGCCTACGGGGTTTCGCTGCCGGGGGTGCCGGGTATCATCATTGGCCACAATGAGCACATAGCCTGGGGGGTAACCAATGTTTCTCACGATGTGCTCGACTGGCATCGGATCAGCTGGACAGATAGTACGCGCAGCCATTATCTGCTTGATGGCCTGCCCAAAGCTACGGACTGGCATACCGATACCATCTATGTGCGCGGGCAGAGCAAACCAGTACTGGAGCGCACTCCCTGGACTGTCTGGGGGCCTGTTGTGTATAGCGATGAAAATGCCAGCGATAAAGATCTCGCCATGCGCTGGATAGCACACGATAAGCCGGACAAGAAATCGCACTATGAAATTGGGGGCTTTCTCCGCCTCATGGCCGGCAAAAATTATGACGATTACCAGGAGGCCTTGAAAGGCTGGGATTCGCCGGCTCAAAATTTTGTTTTTGCAAGCCGTGATGGCGATATCGCAATGACAGTGACAGGCAAGTTTCCGCTGAAATCCCACGGACAAGGACGCTTTGTTGGCGAAGGTAAAGCGTCAGCTAATGGCTGGGCAGGTTTTATTCCCTTCGAACACATACCTCGCACGCGTAATCCGGAAAGAGGCTTCGTGTCGAGTGCCAATCAGCAGTCTACGGGGCCTGAGTATCCTTATTATTACAACGGTTACTTCGATGACTACCGGGGTCGCTATATCAACAAACGGCTTGCCAAATTGAATAAGGCTACAGTCGATGATCTGAAGGCGCTGCAGCTTGATAATTATACACTTCGCGCAGC
Organism: uncultured Saprospiraceae bacterium; assembly: GCA_964441755.1. GTDB lineage: Bacteria > Bacteroidota > Bacteroidia > Chitinophagales > Saprospiraceae > JAUMBM01. The sequence continues at coordinate 66,865 of CAYTVG010000009.1, read as the reverse complement.
AGAAACCTTACCCGTGATGTTGTCCCTACTGGGGAACAGCCCTTCTTTTCGCGATGAGATGGCCAGACAGATGTATGCAGATATTAAAGAGTGGGATTACACGTTTAGGGCGACTTCTCGTCCGGCAGTGGTGTTTACTACCTGGTACAATCATCTGTACCGTCTGACGTACGACGAGCTGTACACACATCCGGATTCCAACAAACTCGTCTATCCCGAAAATTGGGTGACCGTGGACCTGCTGTCTAAGCAATCGGCGCATCCTGTATTTGATAACAAGACGACTACAGCCGTTGTGGAAACGGCCCCGGATTTGGTGGCGGCTGCCTGGGATAAAACGACGGAGGAACTTGGCGGTACTTATCACACAGAGTCATGTACCTGGGCTTTACACCAGCAGGCAACCGTTGCTCACCTGGCGAGGTTGCCGGGTATGGGGTCTTCGACCCTTATCACGGGCGGGTTCAAAGATGCGCCCAATGCTCAGACAAGGACAAACGGGCCTTCGTGGCGGTTTGTAGTAGAGCTCTCAACGCCCGTCAAAGCATGGGGGGTATATCCTGGCGGGCAGTCGGGTAATCCGGGAAGTCCTCATTTTCAGACGGGCTTGCAACCATGGGTAGAGGGGCGGTATTTTGATTTGCTTTTCCTGGCCGATGAGGCGTCGGCACAGAAGAAGGCTCTTGCACGGGTGTGGAATTTTGAATAAGGGCTTTTGCATCCTTTGTTAATGGCGTCTGTCAGGTACGGATCAGATGTTCAAAATTGTCAACAGCTGCTTTTTGCACAGCGATAACATTGATTATTATGAAAGGAATACTGTTGGCAGCAATCGTTGCTGTCGTTGGTTGGGTGGTTCACAGTATTGTTCCCTGGTACGGAATGGCTTTGTTGTCCTTGGTCATCGCCTGGGTAGTGGGTCTTAAGCCCGTACCTTCGCTGATCTGGGCAGCCGTGGGAGGCGGTATTCTGTGGGGTGCAGCTGCCGCCTGGATGAATCACCTGAATGCAGGTATACTGTCGGCCCGGGTAGGTGAACTTTTGGGAGGACTGAGTGGGAGTATGCTGGTGGTTATCACGGCTATGCTGGGAGCCATGTTGGCCGGACTGGGAGGCTGGCTGGGCGGGTTGCTGCGCGAGGGCTGAGCAGTCACAAGCCTGCTGCTTTGCTACGCAGCAGGCCACAGAGCCTGATTTTGTACATTTTGAGAGTACATCCGGGACTTGCCTGTCGCGCTGGCGAGTCCTTTTCCACAGATATTATCTTTTTTAGCCAGCCAGGCTTCTTCAAGAAGAAAGAGGTGTGCCAATAATGTCATTGCTCCCGGCAGCAATGACCTCAACACGCTCCTCCGGACAGGCAATAATCGGGCCTGCTACTGAAACAATGAGCGCCATTTCATTTTAAGAACACCCAGAACGGCCTCTTTGACAATTCCTTTCGACATTTTGGATGATCCCTCGATGCGGTCACTAAAGGTGATTGGCACCTCTACAATGCTGAAGCCCAACCGACGGGCTGTAAACTTCATTTCGATCTGGAAAGCGTAACCGATGAAATGAATGGCTTCCAAATCCATGGTTTCCAGCACTCGCCGCCGGTAACATACAAAGCCTGCTGTAGGATCTTTCACAGGCATACCGGTGATGACACGCACGTAGAGGGAGGCACCGTATGACAAGAGAATCCTGTCCATAGGCCAATTTTCGAGCTTACCTCCACGGACGTAGCGGGAACCAACAGCCAGATCGGCGCCATGCTTTGCACAAGCCTCATAGAGGCGCACCAAATCAGCAGGGGGATGGCTGAAGTCAGCATCCATTTCAAAAAAATACTGATAATCACGAGCAAGGCCCCAGCGAAAGCCGGCGATGTAGGCCGTGCCAAGACCCAGTTTGCCTTGTCGCTCGATGAGAAATAAGCTGTCGGGAAAGAGACGCTGCTGCTCTTTGACGAGCGTAGCCGTACCGTCCGGAGAGCCATCATCAACAATCAGAACGTGAAAAGGGTGCGGGAGGCCGAACACTGTTTCGATCATGCGAACAATATTCTCCCGCTCATTGAAGGTAGGTATGATAACCAGGCAGTCACTCACTGTTTAGCCCATAGACTTTTAAAGATCGCCAAAGATAGCTGTATTTTTTCTATGGAGGGCAATTTTTACAAATAATTCACAGCCTGGCCTGCGATCTGCTCATTTGAGGGCGTAAACGCCGCCGGGACCCTTTGTTGCATGCAGAAAGGGTAGTTGGTGTGAAATGTTTCCCACTTTTTGACACCAGTCAACGCAGGCGCCGGCTGACCAAAATCCTCAAAAACGTGCTGATAACAGACTGCTAAGGAGATGAAAGCCAAAAATATGTGCTCGTGAAGCCGGTTTGTACGGCTATTTAGGCACTCAAAAGGTGCAATCTAAGCGATAGAAGCTAGGGCGGAACAGAAAAAAACACAGAATTGCAAAAAAAGTGTCTAAAAGTGGTAATAAGTGTCATAGAAAACTCATACATTTGAATTGAAATACAAATAACCGATGATCAGGCAACTGTTAGGCGAGTACGATGTACGGCTGGACCCCAAAGGGAGGTTCCGCTTGCCTAGCGGTATGTTGTCACAGTTGGGAGATTGGCAAAAGGGTAAATTCATCATTAACCGGGGTTTCGAGAAGTGTCTGGTACTCTATCCGGAACCTGTCTGGGAGCAAATTTCTGCCGAAGTTGAGCAGCTCAATCTGTACAACAAGCAGAATCGGGATTTTGCCCGCTACTTTTTCCGTGGTGCACAGGAGGTGACGCTGGACACAGCCGACCGCATCCTGCTTCCTAAGCGGCTGGCCGAGTATGCAGGTATCGATAAAGATATTATCCTGACGGGCTATGGCAAGCGCATAGAAATATGGGCGCTGGAGGAGTACGAGCGCATGCTGTCGGAGGAACCCCCCGATTTCTCAGATTTGGCCAACGAGGTGCTTGGTAAGCTGGGTAAATCCAAGGAGGAAGACTGATGAGTTATCATGTACCTGTCATGGCCGAGGCCTGTATAGATTTTCTCAACATACGACCGGAAGGTACTTATGTTGATGTGACGCTGGGCGGTGGCGGACATAGTCGCCTGATATTGGAAAAGCTTGGCGCCAAAGGGCGTCTGGTGGTTTTTGACCAGGATGAAGATGCGGTGCAGAACGTACCGGCGGACGAACGGGTGCTGTTTGCTCCTGCCAACTTTCGCCACCTTAAGCGCTATCTGCGGCTGTTGGGAATACGCAGTATAGATGGCCTGCTGGCAGATCTGGGTGTGTCTTCGCATCAGTTTGATGAAGGGGACAGAGGATTCTCGTATCGGTTTGATGCTCCGCTGGATATGCGTATGGATCAGTCGCAGGAACTGACAGCTGCCGGGGTACTTGCAGGCAGAGATGCAGCGGCCTTGCAGCGCATGTTCAGTGATTATGGCGAACTCAGGAATGCTCGTACGTTGGCATTGCACTTGACAGCGCAGCAGAAGGCGCGTCCGATTGCTACCATCGGTGACTTGCTCTCGGCCATAGAGCCCGTCATCAAGGGACCACGGCAACGCTATCTGGCGCAGGTTTTTCAGGCGCTGCGCATCGAGGTCAATGATGAGATGGGGGCTTTGGCTGATATGCTGGTACAGGCGACTGAAGTGCTTTCGGCCGGAGGTCGGCTGGTCGTACTTTCTTATCACTCGCTTGAGGACAGACTGGTGAAGAATGTCATGAAAACAGGTAATGCAGCGGGTGTATTGCAGCAGGATTTTTTTGGTAATACGGACAGACCCTATGAACTGATTACCAAAAAACCGCTGTTGCCGGATGCACCGGAGATAAAGGTGAATCCCCGCGCCCACAGCGCGAAGTTGCGTGTTGCCGAACGGCGGGCGCACACCTAAAGCATGGCTTGTGGGTGAATGAAGATGCAAGTGTGGTTTTACAGAGGTTGTATGCGTGCAATTGAAAGACAAAAAGAGAGCATCATCCATATGTTTGAAGAGCGTATTGAAATAACACAGCAGGGGATGTTCTCTCGGACGTTTGAAGAGATAATACAAATGAACTTAGTAGCTCCCCCCGTTACCCCCTTGTTGGAAAAATGATTGGTTCATACCTTATGTTCAACATGTATGAGAACAAGCGCCTTATTGCATACGGTCAGCAAGTTTGAGCTAAGTGCCTGGCTTGTCAAAAACCTTACAATGATTGGTTTTTTGGCAATGCTCGCCATTCTCTACATTGCCAATGCACATCAGGCAGAGAGCAATGTCCGGAAAATTCAGGTGATGCAACGAGAGGTGCAGGATCTCCGCTGGTCTTATATGTCTTTGCAGTCTGAGAATATGTTCAACAGCCTGCGCTCCGAGGTAGTCAATAAGGTGCAGGAGGATGGGCTGCAACTGCAGCGCGGCACTCCCTTGAAAATTGTAGTGGGTAACAACGATAGTAAGTAAGATGGATATCAAGAATGAAGTTCTTTACCGGGCCTATATTTTGCTGTTTGCTGGTTTTATACCAGTAGCAGCGCTGCTGGTATACAGGACTTATGAGATTGCCATCAACCAGGGTGATCGCTGGCGTTCTGAGGGGGAGCGTGTATGGCTCAAGCAACGGGTAATTGAACCTGAGCGTGGGAGTATTCTAGCTGCTGATGGTAGTTTGCTGGCCACTTCAGTGCCGTATTTTGACCTGTATTTTGATCCTTATGCACCCGCTGATGAGGATTATTTTGGCAATCTTGATACGCTGGCGCATTGTATGGCTACGCAGGTAAGCAAGGCTTATACCCCTGGAGCTTATGCAGCCTATCTGCGCAGGTTGCGAAATCCACAATACAATAAAAAGAGAGAGGTTCTCCTCAAGAAAAGGGTTCCTTTCGATGAGGTATATAAAATTCAGCGCTTCCCGCTGTTTAGTCTTGGGCAAAACCGGGGTGGGTTGATCGTGAAAAAATCGAGTGAACGCAAGCGCCCGTTTGGTATGCTTGCCTCTCGCACAATCGGCTACCGGCGGGCAGACAAGGATGCTTCGGTAGGCCTGGAGCGGCGTTTCGATGCTGTCCTGCGAGGTACACCGGGTTCTCAGTATATGGTCAAAGTTGATGCTCGCAGGGATCTGTGGCTGCCTTCGACCGATCTTACGGTGGTAGAGCCTCGTTCGGGTGATGATGTGGTGACGACTCTGGATGTAAATCTGCAGGACATAGCTCACAATGCACTGCTGCGGGCTCTGCAGACACATGAGGCAGCCTGGGGAACGGCTATTCTGATGGATGTGAAAACCGGTGCTGTCAAAGCGATTGCCAATCTGGGGCGCTCGGGTTCAGCAGGGGGGTATTTCGAAAATTATAACTATGCTGTTGGTACAGCAACAGAGTCCGGCTCGACTTTCAAGACAGCTTCTATGCTTGCCTTGCTGGAGGATGGGTTCGTCCGGCTCACAGACTCGGTGAGCATCTCCTACGGACGTGCTACTTTCCACGGTCAGACTATGCTGGATGTTTCCGATTACAGCCGTGGTCGCGACAGCATCAGTATCCGCCAGGCGTTTGAGCATTCCTCTAACGTGGGGGTATCAAGACTTATATACCAGCACTACGGTCGCAAGACGGAGGCCAACGGTATGCAGGGAGCTGCTCGTTACATAGAGCATCTGCGCAATTTTATGTTGCATCTGCCTACGGGTATTGAACTTGATGGCGAGGTAAATCCGTATATTAAAGAAGCTTACAGCGAAAAACACAATTGGAGCGGCACGACACTCCCCTGGATGTCTATTGGCTACGAAAGCCAACTGACGCCGCTGCAACTACTCACTTTTTACAATGCTATAGCCAACAACGGGCGACTGATGAAGCCTTATTTGGTATCTGGTATTCGTCGTGAGGGTGAAGAGGTCATTACCTACAGGCCTACAGTGGTTAAGGAGCAGATTGCATCGCCGCACGCTATCCGCGATATTCGCCTCTTGCTGGAGGGAGTCGTTCAGCGGGGAACGGCCCGTAATCTTGCTACAGATCGCTATCGGTTTGCAGGCAAGACAGGCACTACACAAATTGATTATCAAAGAACGGCCGATGGTAACCAGATTGGGGGCTATCAGGCTTCTTTTGCAGGTTATTTTCCATCCCATAATCCTGTGTATTCGTGTTTGGTGGTTATTAACAAACCTCGTAGCGGGGCCTACTACGGTAGTGATGTAGCCGGGCCTGTCTTCCGGGAGATTGCAGACAAGGCCTACAGTATTTTACTGGATGCTCATGAGGCAGTCAATCAGGGACCACGCCCTGTGTTGTACGCCGCTAATCTGCCCAGAAATGAGGTTGGCTTTCGTACAGACTTCGAGGAGGTGCTGCGTCACCTGGGACTAGCAGCGACTGCAGCTTCCTCCTCGGAGATGGTACTGCTGACGGCTGATAGCGATAGTTTGCTATTGCATCCGAGGCGAATGCCCCACCAGATTGTCCCCAGTGTGCAGGGAATGGGGCTCAGGGATGCTACTTATATACTTGAAAACAGAGGTTTGAAGGTCCGATCGATAGGCGTGGGGAGGGTTGAAAGGCAGTCGCTTCCGCCCGGTTCGCGGGTACGTGGGCAGACAATTGTTCTCCACCTCCGATGACAGACAGAAAGAATACCTGACAATTAATGCTAACCAGTTTGTACATATGATGACCGTGCTTCAATTGCTGACTTCAGCTTCGATTCCTGTGCCTGTAGACCTCCCGGAGGCTGTGGTCACTGGTATTGTCTTTGATTCCCGCAGCGTGCAGGCCGGTAATGTATTTGTGGCTGTTCGGGGTCGTCAGACCGACGGTCATCAGTATGTACAGGCGGCTGGTGAAAAGGGGGCGGTCGTTATTGTGGCACAGGACGCGGCTCCTGCCGATTGGGCGGGGCCTTATTGGATAAGTGTAGCAGACAGCGCCCAGGCGCTGGGCGATCTTGCCGCTGCTTTTTACAGCCATCCAAGCCGCCGCCTGCAACTTATCGGTGTCACGGGTACCAATGGCAAGACAACCGTAGCAACCCTGCTGTTTCAGGCATTCAGCCGACTGGGATATACCTGCGGTCTCATTTCTACGGTCGAAAACCGAATAGGATCGCTGGTGGAGCCTTCTTTATACACTACACCGGATGCGGTGAGCCTGCAGGCTCTGCTGGCCCGCATGGCAGATGCGGGCTGCTCGCACGCCTTTATGGAGGTGAGCTCGCATGCCGTGGACCAGCGGCGAATCGCCGGTCTTCATTTCAGTGGCGGGGTTTTTACCAATATGTCACACGACCACCTGGATTATCACGGAACCTTTGCAGCCTATATTACTGCAAAGAAGCAGTTTTTTGATCAACTGCCCGATACGGCATTTGCATTGGTTAATGCCGATGATAAGCGAGGATCCGTGATGGTACAGAATACAGTCGCTGATGTTCATTACTACAGCTTGCAGCGCATGGCTGATTTTCATGCCAAAATCGTAGAAAACAATCCATTAGGACTTCATTTGGAGGTGGCCGGAAGAGAGGTGTATGCGCGCATGATCGGTGAGTACAATGCGAGCAATCTACTGGCAGTCTATGGTGTCGGCTGCCTGCTGGGGGAGGATCCTGTTGAACTGCTGACCGTATTGTCGGAGTTGCGTGGAGCAGAGGGGCGTATGGAAGTAATCAGGGGTGGGGAAGGTGGCTGTACCGCAGTAGTTGATTATGCGCATACGCCGGATGCACTCGACAAGGTGCTGTCGACACTCAGCGATCTGCGTCAGGGTAGTAGCAAAATTATCACTGTTGTTGGTTGTGGTGGTGACCGTGATAAGCTCAAACGCCCAAAGATGGCTGCTATTGCTCTGCAGCACAGCGATGAAGTTATTCTGACAAGTGACAATCCCCGTTCGGAAGATCCGGAGCAAATATTGAATGATATGGAGGCAGGTATTGTTGCCGGGCATAGCCGTCATTTGCGCATTACAGATCGCAAGCTGGCTATACGGACGGCCTGTAAGCTGGCCAGAACAGGCGATATTGTGCTCATTGCAGGCAAGGGGCACGAAAAATATCAGGAAATCAGAGGTGTCAGATATCCATTTGATGATGTGGAGGTGGTTAAAGAGGCCCTGGGAATCCCCTAGTCCGGCCCCAAACTACCTGCAACGCTATTGAAAGGATACGGGAATATGGTTTATCGATTAAATTATTAACAAAATATGCTGATTCAGCTCATAGAGTGGTTACGCGATTGGTTGGGCGAGCAGCCCGGCTTTCGTTTATTTCAATACATCTCGTTCAGAGCTGGACTGGCACTGATGATGTCTCTCGTCATCTCTATCATCTTTGGGGGGCGCATCATTGCATGGTTGCGGAAGCTGCAGATTGGTGAGACGGTCCGTGACCTTGGGTTGAGCGGGCAGAAAGAAAAGGAGGGAACGCCCACTATGGGAGGGGTAATAATTATTCTTTCCGTTGTGATTCCTTGCTTGTTGTTAGCGCGGCTTGATAATATCTATATCGTGATCATGCTGGTATCAACGGCCTGGATGGCGATGATTGGTTTTATCGATGACTATATTAAGGTATTCAGGAAGAATAAAGATGGCCTGAGTGGCCGGTTTAAAGTTCTTGGCCAAATTGGGCTGGGCTTATTTATCAGTCTCATGATGATGGATAGTCATCAGGTGGTGGTTAGAATGGATGTCCGTGAGGCAGCGAAGTATGGTTTAGGTGATGAGCAACTCGTGGGTAACAGGATTCCTGTAAAAAATGGCACCAATGCTGAGGTGACAGAATGGCGAGGAGACTATAAGACCAGTCTTACCAACGTACCTTTTCTCAAGGGGGGCAGTTTTGATTATGCACAATTGCTGCCTTTTGAAAAAGAAAAGGCAGTGGGCCTGGCGTGGCTCATCTTTGTGCCGCTTGTTATATTCGTGGTGACGGCTGTTTCCAATGCTGCCAATCTGACCGACGGTCTGGATGGACTGGCGACGGGGGTGTCAGGGATTATTTCCATAACCTTACTGGCGATAGCCTACTTGTCAGGTAATGCTATTGCAGCCAAATACCTGGGCATTCTTCACCTGCCTGGCAGTGGAGAACTGGTGATTTTTGCGGCCTGTCTGGTGGGTGCAACGCTGGGATTTTTATGGTGGAATGCTTTCCCTGCCCAGATATTCATGGGGGATACGGGTAGTCTTACGCTCGGGGGCATCATTGCAGCACTGGCCATATTGCTTCGCAAGGAGCTTCTAATCCCTATTCTCTGCGGTATTTTTCTGATTGAAAATTTATCAGTTGTACTGCAGGTGTCTTATTTCAAATATACAAAACGAAAATACGGGGAGGGTAGGCGCATCTTTAAGATGGCGCCATTGCATCACCACTATCAAAAATTGGGGATGCCCGAGGTGAAGATTGTAACCCGGTTCTGGATTGTCGGCATATTGCTGGCAGTAGCTACCATACTAACCTTAAAAATTCGATGATGCGAGCTGCCGAATACATAGACGGGCACACACTGCTTGTCCTCGGTGCCGGTGAAAGTGGTGTTGGGGCAGCTTTGCTGGCGAAGGTGCATGGCATTCGGGTATTTGTGTCCGATAGTGGACCGATAGCAGATACTTACCGGCAACAGCTGGAGGAAGCTGGTATTCCTTATGAAGGTGGCGGCCATACTACAGAGGCACTGCTACAAGCGGCGGAAGTGATCAAAAGTCCGGGTATTCCGGATAAAGCACCGCTTATTCAGGCTTTTTTGGCGAAAGGCATAGCTGTCATCAGTGAAATTGAATTTGCAGGACGCTTTACGCAGGCACTCATCATCGGAATCTCCGGTAGCAATGGTAAGACAACTACAGCCAGCCTTACTTTTCACCTGCTGCGTGCGGCGGGCAAAAGGGTGGTATTGGCAGGCAATGTTGGTGACAGCTTTGCGGCTAGTGTCGCGTCGGGGGATCATCCGGAGGTATACGTGCTTGAGCTAAGCAGTTTTCAGCTCGACGGCTTGCGCAATTTCCACATAGACATCGCTGCTTTACTGAACATAACACCAGATCACCTGGATCGATATGATTACAAGATGGACAATTATATCGCCTCTAAGTTTAGGATAAGCATGAATCAGCGGGCAGACGACTTATTCATCTATTTCGCTGAAGATGCCAATTTGCAGGGGGGCATCGAAAAATTTGCTGTCCGGGCCAGGCAGCAGGCAGTATCGCTGTCAGCTATTGAGGGGAGCAGCATTCGTGCGGGGGCCTATAGGTATGAGTTGTCTACAACAGCTTTGCAGGGAAAGCACAATGCCATCAACGCATTGTTTGCAGTGCACATGGCGCTGGCAGCGGGTGCTGATCCCGGACTACTGCAGGCGGCGCTCGACAGCTTTGTACCTGTGCCGCATCGCCTCGAAAAGGTTGCCGAAATTGGCGGTGTCACGTATATCAATGATAGTAAGGCAACCAATGTCGATGCCGTGTATTATGCGCTTGAGGCCATGTCGAAGCCTGTTGTCTGGATTGCCGGTGGGCAGGACAAGGGGAATGACTATGCGGCTTTGGAGGCAGTAGTGCGCGAACGAGTGCGGGCACTGGTGTGTCTGGGACTGGATAATAGCAAGCTGATCGCAGCCTTTGGCCCGTTGGTAGAGACCTGTGTAGAAACGCAATCGGCTGCAGCGGCAGTAGAGGCTGCCCGGCAGCTTGCCCGCAGCGGTGAGGTAGTCTTATTATCTCCGGCATGTGCGAGTTTTGATTTGTTTAAAAATTACGTCGACAGAGGTGAGCAGTTCAAACAGGCAGTATTGTCAATCCAAAAAACACTGTAAATGAATTGTATAGCTAATATCGACAGCAACCTTGTTTTGATAAAGATGCACAACAGCTAAGCTTATGTTGGTAGCAAACAAAATATTGGCTTCCGTAAAGGGTGATCGGGCAATTTGGGCGATCTTCGTCATTCTCTCGCTCTTTTCTATTCTGGCAGTATACAGTGCTACGGGGACGCTTGCGCATCTCAATAAGGAAGGCAATACGGAAGCTTATCTGATTAAGCATTTTGGTATTTTGGTGGTGGGGATGCTCATTACCTGGCTCTTTCATCGTATTCATTACAAGCGTTTTGCCAACTGGGCGCCCATGATGCTGGCATTGTCTGTACCCTTGCTGCTGTTTACAGTGCTTATGGGTGCAGACATCAACGATGCCAGGCGCTGGATAATGATTCCCGGCACGGGGCTCACCTTTCAGTCTTCTGATTTTGCCAAGCTGGCACTCATCGTATACGTTGCCCGCAGCATCAGCGCGAGGCAGGAGTACATCAAGGACTTCAAAAATGCATTTTTACCGATTATCCTGCCGGTGCTGCTCATTTGTTTGCTGATTGCTCCGGCCAATTTTTCAACTGCCTTTTTGTTGTTTTTTGTTTGCATTCTCATGATGATTGTAGGCCGGGTGGATATCCGTTTTATCGGCCTCCTAATGCTGTTGGGGATTGTCGGATTTGGTTTACTGCTGCTGCTCGGGCAGGTATTTCCGGGTTTTGTGCGGGTAGACACCTGGGTGACGAGAATCAGTGACTTTATGGAAAAGCCCGATGAAGTGTACCAGGTGGTACAGTCAAAAATTGCCATCGCTAACGGAGGCTGGCTGGGGGAAGGCCCCGGCAATAGTATACAGCGGAATTATTTGCCCTCGCCTTACTCAGATTACATCTACGCCATCATCTGTGAGGAGTATGGCGTCCTGGGAGGGGCAGTGCTCATAGGTATTTATTTGTTCCTGTTTTTCAGGATCATACGGCTGGTAACCAAAAGCTCCAAGGCCTTTGGTGCCATGGTGGCGCTCGGTCTTAGCTTGTTGCTGGTCATACAGGCCTATCTCAACATAGGTGTTGCTGTCAACTTGCTGCCTGTGACGGGGCAGACGCTGCCGATGGTCAGTATGGGCGGGACAAGCATATTATTCACTTGCGTAGCATTTGGCATTATGCTGAGTGTGAGCAAATACATGGAAGCAGTATCAGAAAATGAATAAACTGCGCATTATCATCAGTGGGGGCGGCACAGGAGGGCATATTTTCCCTGCCATTGCTATTGCCGATGCGATCCGTAGCCAGGAGCCCGCAGCGGAAATCCTCTTTGTGGGTGCGCAGGGCAGGATGGAGATGGATCGGGTACCGCAGGCGGGCTACCCGATTGAGGGGCTCAGCATCAGTGGTCTTCAGCGGAAATTTAGCTGGCAGAATTTTATGCTTCCTTTCAGGCTGCTGAGCAGCTTGCTGCAGGCAGGGCGTATTCTGACCAACTTTAAGCCACAGCTGGTAATCGGTACGGGGGGCTACGCGAGTGGTCCTATACTGGCGGCGGCAGTGGCAAAAGGGATACCTATTGCCATACAAGAGCAAAATGCTTTCGCGGGGCTCACCAACCGATTGGTGGCCGGGCGTGCCAGCCGTGTGTATGTGGCATGGGAGGGGATGGAAAAATATTTTCCGGCAGAAAAAATCAGGATGACGGGCAATCCCGTGCGGCAGGATATTGTGCTGGCAGCAGAAGCGCTGGGCGATCCGCTCCGGGTCGACGCCCTGCGCCAAAGGGCTGCAGCGGCGCTGGGGCTTTCTCCCGATAAAAAAACCATATTGGTTGCCGGCGGTAGCCTGGGAGCGCGCGCAATCAATGAGGCAGTCATGGGCTTGGGCGCCCAATGGGCTGTGCGCCAGGATGTACAGTGGTTGTGGCAGTGTGGTAAATTGCATTACAATGTATGTTCGGCAGCAGATTGTGCGCGTTGGCCTACTATGCGGCTGCTGCCTTTCATCGACCGTATGGACATGGCCTACGCGCTGGCCGACCTGGTGGTATGCAGGGCGGGCGCGTTGACACTGGCAGAACTCGCGCTTTTGGGCAAAGCTGCAATACTTGTACCCTCACCCAATGTGGCGGAAGATCATCAGACGCGCAATGCACTGGCAATGACGACCCGTGCGGCTGCGCGAATGCTGCGCGATGAAGAGGTGGGTGCAAGGCTCGATGAGCAACTGAACCAACTGCTGTCGGATGATGAGGAGCGAAAGGCTGTAGCTGCCGCTGCCCGTACGCTGGGCTTTCCGGCAGCCGCCCGGGAGATTGCAGCCGATATCATTGCACTTATTCAAAGCAGAGGCTATGGGGCGAATGACGGTCCGGGGCTCACTGCTAATATAACGGACAAGGGATGGAACTAAAGGATGTAAAGAGTATCTACTTCATCGGCATCGGCGGCATCGGCATGAGCGCTCTGGCCCGCTATTTCCACAGCAGAGGTGTGCGTGTGGCGGGCTATGACCGCACAGAAACACCTCTCTGCCAAGAACTGGCGGCAGAAGGTATGCAGATTCGCTATGCGGAGGAGGTGGCTAGCCTGCCTGAAGTCGACCTGGTAGTCTATACCCCCGCAATCCCGGCAAACCAGCAGGAACTGGTCTATTTTCAGCAGCTGGGGACGCCTGTGTACAAGCGGAGCGAAGTGTTGGGACTGATCAGCCGGGGAATGCGCACCATTGCCATCGGTGGCACGCACGGAAAAACAACTACAACGACCCTTACAACCTACTTGCTCCGTGCGTGTGGTATCGATGTGAATGCTTTTCTGGGGGGTATCAGCCGCAATTTTGCTACCAATTATGTCAATGGACAAAGTGAGTGGGTGGTGATTGAGGCTGACGAGTACGATCGTTCTTTCCTCAGGCTCGATCCCGACATTGCGGTTATTATGGCCATGGATGCAGACCATCTCGAGATCTATGGTGATCATGCGCAGATGGTAGAAACGGGCTTCAGAGCATTTGCGCGCAAAGTAAAAAAAGGGGGTAGTTTGCTGCTTCGGCACGATCTGCTGCATTTTTTCGAGGGCGTACAGGATATACCTGTTGTGGAAACATTCGGGATAGAGCAGGGTATGCATCGAAGCGATTCGCTGAGGGTAGACGATGAGGGGTTCTTTGTGTTTGATTATCACAGTCCGCTTGCTAACATCACGGGACTCCGGCACCCTCATCCCGGCCGCCACAACGTAGAAAATGCGACGGTAGCCATCACCATAGCCTTGTTGCTGGGTGCAAGCCCAGAGTCTGTTCGGGCGGCGCTGCCGGGCTTCAAAGGTATCGCCCGCCGGTTTGAGTTGATTGCGCAAACGCCTGCAACCGTCTATGTCGATGACTATGCACACCATCCCGTAGAACTGGCGGCAGCCATCGATGCTGCAAGGCAGCGGTATCATGGTCGCAGGATTACGGTTGTTTTCCAGCCGCATTTGTTTACGCGTACCCGCGATCTGGCGACCGAATTTGCGCAGGCCCTGGATCAGGCAGATGAAGTGATACTGATGGAGATTTATCCCGCGCGCGAGTTACCTATTCCGGGGGTCAGTGCCGATACCATTCGCCGGTATATGCGCAATCCCAATTGTCGCATCCTGGGACGGGCAGAGGTACTGGATATCATTGCTCTCAATCGCCCGGAAGTATTGCTGACACTGGGGGCAGGGGATATTGATACCCTGGTAGGACCGATCAAAGCACTTATTGAACAACCGATAAATACACATTAGCCATGGCCGCCATTCAACAACCGGTAAAAAAACTGCTCTATGCATCGACCGTTTTCGGGCTGATGCTGCTGGTGATGAATTTTGTGCGGCAGCAGCAGCGCAGTCTGGTGAAGGATGTAGTCGTGACTATACAGCCACTTGCCGACGGCTATAATCTGCTGGAAGAAGAGGATGTTCTCCATTTGGTAACCAAAAGATTTGAATTACCTTTGACAGACATGACTTTGCGTGATATTGATGCAGAACGTGTCGAAACTGTTTTGGAGGAGGATCCGTTTATTCGCAATGCAGATGTGTGGGTTGATGCCGGTGGTCAGGTGCATATTGCACTCCAGCAAAGAGAGCCCATTGTTCGGATCAAGGATGCCAATGGACTTGACTACTACCTCGATGGTGCAGGGGCACGTATGCCATTAAGCAGAAGACATACGGCTCGGGTGATGGTGGCTACAGGCAACTTGCCACCGCATACAGATGATTATCTTGAAAGACCCAGATCGCTGCTGAGGGATGCCTTTCAGCTGGCGGGCATGATCAGCGGGGATGTATTTCTGAAAGCATTGGTAGAGCAGATATACGTCGATAAGAAAGGCGAATTTGTACTAGTACCCAAGCTGGGCAGTAATATCATCCAATTCGGAAGAATGAAGGATGCAGCGGACAAGCTGAAGCGGATAAAAATTTTTTACAGCGACGGTTTACCCTACACTGGCTGGAACCAGTATAAGGCGCTTGACGTTCGATTCAAAAATCAGGTTGTAGCCCGGCGCTTCGACTAAATAATACAGACACAGGATTGCAGGATACGTATACTTATTGATCCTAAACCAAAATGAGCTATGGAAGCAAATCAGGAGAGAACCAAGGGAAAAGTAGTTGTTGCCATTGACATTGGCACAACCAAAGTCTGTGCTATCGTTGGCAGCAAGAATGAATTTGGCAAGCTCGAAGTGCTGGGTATGGGGGTAGCTCCCTGTGAAGGTGTACTGCGCGGAATCATTTCGAATATTGAAAAGACAGTCAACGCCATCAACGAAGCTGTGCAGATAGCACAACGGCAATCAGGCATGATTTTTAATGATGTGCAGGTAGGTATTGCAGGTCAGCATATTCGTTGCTTTCCGTATAAGGGGGTTATTACCCGCGACAATGACCATACGGAGATTAGCCGCAAGGATACAGAGCGACTGATCATGGATATGCATAAACTGGTACTTCCTGCCGGAGACAAGATTTTGCATGTGTTTCCGCAGGATTATACAGTTGATAATGAATCCGGCATCGTAGATCCCATTGGTATGTCGGGCGTTCGACTCGAGGCCAACTTCCTGGTTGTCACCGGCCAGATCAATGCTTCCAATAATATTAACCGGTGTATCCAGCGTTCCAACCTGCGATTGTCCAACGTGGTTTTGGAGCCGGTAGCCAGTGCAGTAGCGGTACTCAATGAAGAGGAGATGGAAGCCGGTGTGGCCTTGGTAGACATCGGTGGCGGAACTACAGATATTACGATCTTCAAAGATGGCATCATCCGCCATACGGCAGTAATTCCTATGGGGGGCAGTATCATCACCAAGGACATCAAGGAAGGTTGTAATGTATTGGAAACCAATGCTGAAAAGCTTAAAGTTCGCTATGGGTCGGCACTGGCCAGCGCAGTATATGACAACCGCATCATTGCTATCTCCGGTTTGAGGGGGCGCGATACCAAAGAAATTGCCGAAAAAAATCTTGCACGCATCATACAGGCGCGCATGGAAGATATTTTTGATCTGGTGAGCTGGGAAATTCGTAAGTCGGGCTTTGAACGTCGTCTGATTGGCGGGATTGTACTCACCGGTGGTGGGGCGCAGTTGCGCGATATCGATAAGCTGGCTGAGTTGCATACAGGCTACAGCTGTCGTATCGGTCACCCGATAGAGCAGTTGGGCCATGGTTATCATGAAAAATTGGCCAACCCCATGTTTGCAACCGCTATAGGGCTGCTTATCAAAGGGTTTGAGGAAATGGAAAAGGGCAGTCTGATAGAACAGCCGACTACATCCAAGGCAGAGGAATCAAAATCTTCGGACATTGCAACTGCTGTTGTTGAAGAAGAAGAACATGAGACCTCAGGCAAGTGGTACGAACAATTATTCCGTAAAACCCGTGAATGGTTTGAGGCCGATCCGGATGCAGAATTTAAGTAATAGAAACCTAAACATAAACACGCACACAGCCAGATGATTGCATCAGTGACATCTGAGCGTGCAGCAAAACAGTGACCATGATGTTCGATCTTCCCAAGAAAAGCAAGAGCCCCATCATCAAAGTGATTGGTGTGGGCGGAGGAGGCAGCAACGCCGTCAACCACATGTTTCGGCAGGGTATTGTCGGTGTTGATTTTGCTATCTGCAATACCGACGAACAGGCAATGGGTATCAGTCCGGTGCCTACACATATACCGCTGGGCCCCCACCTGACAGAAGGCAGGGGTGCCGGTTCTAAACCCAATGTGGGCAAGCTGGCCTGTGAAGAGTCTATCGAAGAGATTCGTCGCTACCTTGCCGACAGTTGCAAAATGCTTTTCATTACGGCAGGTATGGGCGGCGGAACGGGTACCGGGGCTGCTCCTATTATTGCTCGTACGGCCAAAGAGATGAACATCCTGACGGTAGGTATCGTGACCCTTCCCTTTACTTTCGAAGGACGCCGACGTTCCGACCAGGGACATGAAGGGCTTGAGGAGCTCAAAAAATACGTAGATACGCTGATTGTCATTTCCAATGATAAGCTTCGCCAGATTCATGGTAATCTGAGCATTTCAGAGGCTTTTGCGCAGGCCGATAATATCCTGACAACTGCTGCTAAGGGGATTGCCGAGATTATCACGGTTCCGGGGTATGTGAATGTTGACTTTGAGGATGTCAATACAGTGATGCGCAACAGTGGGGGAGCCATTATGGGTACGGCTGTTGCTGAAGGTCATGACCGTGCCCGTCAGGCAGTAGACATGGCCTTACATTCACCACTGCTGGAGGACAACCGCATAGCAGGTGCAAAGCACATACTGCTGAACATTACTTCCGGGAACAAAGAGGTGACCATGGACGAGATTTTTGAAATCACTGAGTTTGTTCAGGAGGAGGCGGGGCATGGCACCGACCTCATTTGGGGCAATTGCTATGATGAGTCATTGGGTGATAAAATCAGTGTCACCATCATCGCTACCGGTTTTGACAGCCGGCAACACCCGGAAGAGAAAGAAACCAGCCACCGGATAGTGGTTCATCTGGATGATGCAGAAGAGCCATCTGCAACTGCAGACCGTACAACTCCTGCAGATGAGCCGTCTGCAAGCTCAGGCTTGTCTGCCATTGGCTATGAGGAACATCCGTCTAGTGCCAATACCTATGAATTTGATGATGTACGCCCTTTGGATCGCCTGATTCGCAGGCCGCCTGCGTCGGATGAACCTTACATGAAGGACGGCAGACGAGATCGTCCGCAGCAGGAGATGCAGCGCAATAGTGACCGTATCGCGCCTTTGCAGCAACCCGCGGAGCGGCTTAGCACTCCGCCGAGTGTGAGTGATTTTGAAAAGGCGCCTGCCTACCTGCGCAGAGGGGTGAAACTTGATAACGTACCTGATTCGGCAGAAGTACCGCTTTCGCGCTGGGTCATTTCTGATGATGACGAGCCCGAAATCAGGACAGGAGGCAACTCTTTCCTGCACGATTCGGTTGACTAGCGACTTTGTTGACTCGACTTATTTTTTCCATTATCTTTTATGTTTAGGTCTTTCCGCCTCTCGCGCGAGCGAGAGGCGGTTTTTTTTCAATACGACGCAGCTGCCGCTATTTTTTTTCCGGGAAAAGAGCCGCCAGGCCCTGCGCACTGGCTTCGCAGATTCCTCTATCGGTAATTAGCGCGGTGATCAGGCGGGCCGGGGTAACATCAAAGCCGTAGTTGATAGCCGGAGAAGACCATGGACTGATGCGTACCTGTTTAATTTCATCTTGGTGCAATCCCTGTACATAATGTATTTCGTCGGCTGAACGGGTTTCGATGGGTATCTCAGACAGGCCATCTTGCAGAGTCCAGTCGATGGACGTTGCCGGCACAGCAACATAGAAGGGTATGTCATTGTCTTTGGCCGCGAGGGCTTTCAGGTAGGTACCTATTTTATTGGCAACATCTCCTCGCGCAGTCGTGCGATCAGTGCCCACGATAACCATATCAACTTTACCATGCTGCATGAGATGCCCGCCTGTATTGTCTGCGATGAGGGTGTGGTTGATGCCTTCCTGCCCCAGTTCAAAGGCGGTGAGTCCGGCACCCTGGTTGCGGGGCCGCGTTTCGTCAACCCATACGTGCAACGGGATGCCTGCTTGCTGCGCCAGATAGATAGGTGCTGTAGCTGTACCATAATCAATACAAGCCAGCCAGCCTGCATTGCAATGGGTAAGAATATTGACAGGCTCACCGGCTGGTTTTTTGGCTGCAATAGATTGAATGACAGATAGTCCGTAATTGCCAATTGCTTTACATTGCGCTATGCTTTCTGCTACTAAGGCATCGGCCTCTGCGCGGGCCGCTGCCAGCCTGGCCACTTGCGAGTGCTGGCGGCTGGCAGCCGCCATGACCCTGTCGATGGCGTGAAAAAGATCAACAGCTGTAGGGCGGCTGCTGCGCAGCGCGGCCAGGCCCTGCTGCAGCGCAGCGGCTGTGCCCGCCTCCCGCAGCAGGGCGCAGGCGCCGTAGGCTGCCGTAGCGCCTATCAGAGGAGCCCCGCGCACGTACATCTCTTTGATGGCCTGCACAAAATCGTTGGGATGTACAAGCTTGACAATGTCAAAAGCAAAAGGCAGCCGGCGCTGATCGAAAACGTAAATCCAGTCGGGCTGCTGAGCATCTGCCCATATACTGCGGTAGGCTTGGCCGTGAATGCGCATGGGTATGAATTTTCTATTGGCAAAGATGGGCAAAAAGAAGTTAAATGCACAGGTTGCAGGGTTATCAAAACATTACCTTTCCGGGTTAAAGTGCAGGGATTTAGGGTGAAAAATATCATTTGTATAAAAAAAGAGACATCTGGAAACTTTCAATGTTAATTTAATGTTAACCAATTATGAAGTTAATGTAAAAGAAGTTAACTTCGCACAATCAATCACATCAAATATTCTATAGTAATGGCATACAAAATCATCAAGGAGGAGCAGCGTTTCCGTGACCCGTTAACTTACGGTGTTTTGGGATTGTTGCTGGTGCTGACTGCTGTGGTATTCACCCAGGATACGCTGTGGGGAAGTCCGGATTGGCATCTTCCCCTGTGGTTTTACGTTAGTTCTTTTTTGCTGTTGGGCGGGTCACTGTGGTATTTTTTACACATTCGCTTCAAGCTTTCTGTAACAGAGAAGGGGATAAAATATCGCTATGAGCCTTTTCACCCGCGCAAGCAGCGGATTTTGTGGGATGAAGTAGCATCCTATGAATTTGTAGAAACGAATTGGCTTTCAAGTCTTTCGGGAGGGAATATCAATTTTTCTTCTATGGAGCATTTGTACAGTCTTTGTGGCAGAAACGGGTTGTTTTTGCACAAAAGAGACGGTGAAATTATCTTTTTAGGATCGCGCAGTCTGCTGAAGCACCGGGAAGAAATTGAGCGCTACTTAGTCAATCGCCAGGCTGCTGACTAAGTCCTTAGCAGGCATACAATAAAAAACCGGCCGGAGCATGCTCCGGCCGGTTTTTTATTGTATGCCTGCTCATACATTTATTTTTCCATCTGGAAAGTATTGAGAAAGCCTGTGTGAAAATTGCCTTTGCGGAAATCTTCATTGCGCATCAACTGCTGGTGGAAAGGTACGGTTGTTTTTACACCTTCTACGATAAACTCATCGAGTGCCCTTTCCATTTTGGTGATACACTCTTCGCGCGTGCGGGCACGGCAGATGAGCTTGGCAATCATAGAGTCGTAGTAGGGAGGAATTACATAGCCGGCATATACATGGGTATCAACGCGTACACCATGTCCTTTGGATGTATGCAGAGAGCTAATGCGGCCCGGGCAGGGTCGGAAGTTATTGTAAGGATCCTCCGCATTAATCCGACACTCAATGGCATGTGCCTGCGGAAGGTAAGAATCGCCGGTGATGGGTTCTCCGGCCGCAATTTTGATTTGCTCTTTAATAAGATCAAAATCAATAACTTCCTCCGTAACAGGGTGTTCCACCTGAATACGCGTATTCATCTCCATGAAGTAGAAGTTGCGGTACTTGTCCACCAAAAACTCTATGGTACCCACACCCTCATAGTTGATGGTTGAACCAGCTGCGATAGCGGCGGCACCCATTTTTTCCCGCAACTCATCTGTCATGAAGGGAGAAGGACACTCTTCGACCAGCTTTTGGTGGCGGCGCTGTATACTACAGTCTCGCTCAGACAGGTGAATGACCTTACCGCGCTGATCACCGGCTATTTGGAATTCTATATGTCGGGGTTCTTCGATGAATTTCTCGACATAGATCCCATCATTGCCAAAGGCAGCTTTGGCCTCTTGGCGGGCCATATTCCACTGGTTTTCAAACTCTTTTTCCTCCCAGACGATACGCATACCCCTGCCGCCGCCGCCGGCAGTAGCCTTGAGAATGACAGGATAGCCGATATCTTTGGCAATTTTCAGACCTGATTTGATATCCTTTAGCAGGCCTTCGCTACCCGGGATAACAGGTACGCCAGCCTTTATCATCGTCTCTTTGGCGGTAATTTTATCCCCCATCTTCCGAATTTGCTCCGGAGTAGGACCGATAAACTTGATGCCGTATTGCAAGCACACCTCGGCAAAGTCGGCATTTTCTGAGAGGAAGCCATAACCGGGGTGGATAGCATCGGCGTTGGTAATCTCTACGGCCGCCATGATGCGTGGAATGCTGAGATAGGACTCGGCAGAAGCCGGGGGGCCGATACAGACAGCTTCGTCAGCGAAGCGCACGTGCAGGCTTTCACGGTCGGCAGTAGAATAGACAGCTACTGTCTTGATACCCATCTCGCGGCAGGTACGTATAACGCGGAGAGCGATTTCGCCGCGATTGGCAACGAGTATTTTTTTAAACATAGGCTTACGCGCAAATCAACTTCCTACGGAAGTGGTAATGAAATTTGAGATCACCGCAACCAGCAATGCTTAGCCGTTGGGGTCAACCAAAAACAGCACCTGATCGTATTCGACAGGCTGGGCATCTTCGACCATTACCTTGACAATGGTTCCGGATACTTCCGATTCGATTTCGTTAAAAAGCTTCATTGCTTCAATAATACAGACAGGAGAGCCGGCCGAAATCTTATCGCCGACCTTTACAAAGGCAGGCTTATCCGGTGAAGGTGAGCGATAGAACGTACCGACCATGGGCGCCTTAACAGCCTTGTAGGCGGTCGTATCGGCAGGAGCAGCAACAGCGGATTCATCGGTAGCTGTGCTTGCAGCAACAGCTGCTGGCCGGGATTCCTGAGCAGCCGGTGCAGGTGCCGAAGGTGCTGTAGCAGGTACAAGAACAGCCGGCTGGCTGGCTACGATCTGCGCCGTTTGGCTGGCAGTGGTGCGGATTAACAGCTGAAAATCGCCTTCCTTGATTTTGAACTCACTGATGTCCGACTTGCTGATGAGCTTGATAAGCTCTTGTATTTCCTTGAAGGTCATACGCTATTGTTTTACTCGTTCCATGTAGGCACCTGTGCTGGTATCTACTTTGATAAAGTCTCCTACGTTTACAAACAGCGGCACTCTTACCTCCGCACCTGTTTCCAGCGTTGCTGGTTTGAGGGTGTTGGTTGCTGTGTCTCCTTTCAGGCCAGGCTCTGTATAGGTTATCTCCATGATTACGTACTGTGGCATTTCAACCATCAGTGGTACGTCCTTGACAACATGATAGAGCACATCTACTTCCATGCCTTCCTTGAGCAGTTTTGGGCGTTCGATCATGGCATCGGTGAGGATAACCTCATCATAGGATTCCATATTCATGAAGTGGTAGCCATCGTCACTGGTATAGGTGTATTGCAGCTTACGGCGTTCTACCCGTACTTCATCGACCTTGTGGCCAGCCGAGAAGGTATGGTCCAGCACGCGTCCGGTAGTGAGGCTTTTGATGCGTGTGCGCACAAAAGCATTGCCTTTGCCCGGTTTAACGTGCTGAAATTCAACAACTGTATAGGTGTCTCCGCTCAGCTCAATGCACATCCCGTTACGGATATCAGAAGTGGTTGCCATGACGAAAATATAGATTTAATTTGAAAAAACTGGGCAAATATAGGCAACTTTAACAAATACAAGATGCTTAAAAAATGTGGGCAGTAATATGGGCTGACAAGACTGTTTTCAGCGGCAGGGCAGAAGGCGCTATTTAATAAGACAAAACAGACTTACTTTTGTTTGTTTTGGTTGCTGATAATGAGGTTATTATGATTTTGTTGAGGTAAAAAAGCGCAGTGCACATCAGTAGAGCAACAGACTATCTATGCCGGAGACAAGCGCAAAGTGTTTCTACATTTTTTGGGAGCACCGACCTCGCTGACCGATGGATAAAGGACGAAGTCCCACGGAAAAAGAAGCAGCCGGGATCGAAAGCGAAAATCCTGCATTTAAAATGGGACCTCATCATCGTCATTCATACGAGAAGGGCGGGTGATGATGTTGGTAAATGAATTGTCGAAAGCATCAGAAGGCATTGCACCGAAGTCGGGCTCATCCAGGTCCGAGAAGCGGGCCAACTCATCCGTAAAGCGCATTCGGATGGTTTTGACCGCGCCGTGACGATTCTTGGCAACAATAAGTTCTGCAATGCCCTTGGTCGGCTGTCCTTCTTCGTCTTCCATAATCTGGTAATATTCGGGACGATATATGAAAGCCACCATATCTGCATCTTGCTCAATAGAGCCTGATTCGCGCAGGTCACTGAGTTGGGGGCGCTTACTGCCGCCGCGTGTTTCAACTGCACGGCTGAGCTGTGAGAGTGCGATAACGGGTACCTCCAACTCTTTGGCCATACTTTTGAGCGCCCGGGAAATGGCGCTGACTTCCTGTTCCCGGTTGCCGCGACCATCGGTACTACTGCCGCTCATGAGCTGGAGGTAGTCGATGATAATCAATTGTATATCATGCTGTAATTTGAGACGCCGGCACTTGGCACGCAACTCGAAAACATTAATCTGCGGAGTATCGTCGATGAAAATCGGCGCATCTGCAGCACGCTCAACGGCAGCCACAAGCTGCACCATTTCGTGAGGCTCAAGCCGCCCGTTGCGAAGCTTTTGCCCCTGAATTTCAGCTTCCATGGAGACAATCCGCTGCGCCAGCTGCAAGCTCGACATTTCAAGGCTGAAGATAGCGACCCCTTTTTTGAATAGCATAGAAGTGTTGCGCGCCAGTGAGAGTGTGAGCGCCGTTTTTCCCATACCCGGCCTTGCAGCAATGATAAACAAGTCTGATCGCTGCAGTCCGCTGGTGAGGCGATCAAATTCAGTAAAACCGGTAGGAACACCCGTCAAACCTTCTTTATTATCCTTGAGTTCTTCCAACTGTTTGAGTACCTGGCTGGCCAGACTGCTCATACTGTCGACGCGCCGGCCCATATTTTTCTGGGCGATGTTAAAGAGATTCTGCTCGGCATCGTCCAAAAGCTCAAAAACATCGGTAGTGTCCTCAAATGCTTCTTTTATGGTTTTGGTAGATACCCGGATAAGTTCCCGCTGAATATGCTTTTGTGCCAGGATGCGCGCGTGAAACTCGATATTGGCAGCTGACGCGATCTTGTTGGTCAGTTCAGCCATATAAACAGCACCACCGGCTGCTTCCAGATCCCCTTGCTGGCGAAGCTGTTCAACCACTGTGAGTAAGTCAATAGGCTTGGAGCGTTCGAACAGACTCAACATAGCCTTATATATGCGCTGGTGGGCGTCCAGATAAAAACTTTCCGCCTGTAAAATGTCCAGCACCTGCGGCAGCGCCTCGCGGTCGAGCATGATTGCGCCCAGCACGGCTTCCTCAAGGGCTACAGACTGAGGAGGGACTTTGCCAAAAACGAAATTTGACATGTCTTCGTTGCGCTGCCGGCTTCCCTTGTTGCCACTGCGTATGCCTTTGCTAATCTCTTTTTCCGTAGATTCACTCATGAATGATGAAGTGTTGAGGCTGCTGTGAGCTTATCCGGGATTTTTGTGCCAGGCAAAATGCCCCTTTCACGCAGATGCATCTTTATTAGTCACAGCACCGGCTATGCCTTTTCAAAGATACCCAAAGGCAGGGAAAACAATACCCTGTTTTTTGCCTCCCGTAGAAATCCCAAAACAATGATATGCTCAATAGCCGACTACAAACTTACGGTTTCTTGCTGTCAGTATGCAAAAATATTATTCACATGACTTAGTGTACATCCGTTTTCTTTGGATTTGATACCGTTTGCACGTTGCCGGCAGCCGATAACAGAATGGGGGAGCAATATTTTTGTTGACTGCACAAGCGTCTTATCTTTGTGAATACTGCGGGAGGGATTAGGACAAAAATCCGCATGCCTGCTGGTCCATCGCAAAAATAATGAGTCGTGATTAAAGCAGTGATCGTTGAAGACGAACTTAATAGTCGTAACAATCTAAAAAATTTACTGGCTAAGCATTGTGAAGAAGTAGAGATTGTAGGAGAGGCCATGGATATTGAGGACGGCCTCGATTTGTTTACGGATCCCGATATAAGACCGGATGTCGCTTTTCTGGACATAAACCTGCCGGATGGCCTTATTTTTAAGATGCTTAACCAGATTCGGCCGATTGATTTCGACATCATCTTCGTCACTGCTTTTGCTGACTATGCTATCAAGGCCTGCGAATATAGTTCTATAGGTTATATCATCAAACCTATCGATCCCGATGCGCTGATGGAGGCTGTCTCCCGCGTGCGTCCCCGCAAGCTGGCCGAGACGGACAAACGGTTGGAGATTTTTAACAACTATGTTAACAATCCCAATGCTTTTTCCAAAATGAGTATTTCTGCATTGGATGGTATTTATTTTGTCAACATTAAAGATATTGTCCGGTTTGAGGCTGAAGATAACTATACCCATATCTATCTGAACAACGGAGACCGCATCACCGCCTCCAAAACGATTAAAGCTTATGAAGATATGCTCGAGCCGTTTAATTTTTATCGTGTGCATAAACGACATGTAATCAATTTGAATTATATGCGTAAATTTGTAAAGGGAGACGGGGGGTATCTGATTATGGATGATGAAATGAAGATTGAGGTTTCACGCCGCCGCCGCCCTGCTTTTATTGAAAAAATGCGCAGATTACAAGAGGGGTTATAGATAAAGAAAAAAAATAATATAAATATTCATCTGCCTCTTGCGCAATATCAGGAAAAGGTCTTACCTTTACACTGTATTTGTCATTCCTTACAATGAAAGCACTATCATTATGGCCAAGAGCAACTCTACAGGGATCAAAGACTTAAAGAAGGGGAAAGATCTCCAGCCTATTGACAAGAAGGATCAGGGTAAGCTGACCGGAGGCAAAAGCAAGCGCCCCTGGATTAAGAGCCCTGGTTGCGGTGGTATTTTACCCCAATAATGCTATTACGCTGCCGATTTTAGTATATTCGATTCAATCCAAACAAAGGACTATCATCTGTACAGATGATGTCCTTTGTTTGTTTATATTTGTACGGTATTCAAATATGCGCTGAGAGCGTGTTCGGGATTTTCTCGCCGAGCCCCGGTTGGTTCTTTTTTACAAGGATTCCGTCTTGTTTCAATCGGATTGCACCGGCTGTGTGCTTTCAAAAATGCAAACACGCTTGAAATAGCCGCTCGTTGCTATCTCCTGCAGAATTCCCCAACCAGCTCAAGGCATATAATTTTTACTCACTTGTAAATAAAGCGGTTGTTGGCCTGTATACCAAGGCCGGCCTCCTAGGCCGGCCAGACTGCAGGCGGGCGCTGAGCGGAAACCTATGTTAGATTCTTTGGCTTCCAATAGTAAAGGTATCAACGTCAAATGGCTTGAAACAAAGCTTGAACAGCAGCAAAATCCGCGGCAACGGTTGATCCTGCTGGACAGGCTCGCTACGTACTACACCTACAACAACCCGCAGCGTGCGCTGATGATGATCGAAGAGGCGCAAAATATTCTGCAAACATACCCCCTGCCGGATCTCGAAATGAGCTGCCTCCTCAACCTGGCCATGGTTCATAACCAGCGCTATGACTATCAGCGCTCCGAGGAGGTTTTTAAAAATGCGATTAGCATGTTGGAGGAGCGGGGGAGTGTACAGGAGCTTGCTGAGGCTTGCGTGGATTATGCAGGTACTTGTATGAATCTCGAAAAAATTGCAGACGCGCGCCAATGGCTGGATAAGGCCAATCGCTTGTTGCGCAATTATCCTGACAAACAGTTGATAGGTCGGCTTACTTGCCGGCAGGGTTTTGTGTCGCTGCGACACAATAACCTTGCTGAAGCTATGGAGTTGTTTCTTGAGGCCGATGGAAGCATGCAGGCAGGTGAAAAGCCGGCCAGCATCAAGGACAATTACTTTTTGACTTTGGTGCACAGTGGACTGGGTAAGATTTATGAACTAAACGGAGATCTTAGTAAGTGCATCAATGCGTATCGAAAGGTCATTGATATCTGTGATGCCTGGGGAATCCGCAGCCGGCTGGCCTGGCATTATCTCAACCTTGGGTCTGCCTTTTTGGCTATGGAAGATTATAGCGAGGCGGATCATTACTTCCGGCTGAGCCTTGAAAACAGCGACGAGCTGAGCAAGGATGCGCGTGCGGGTGCCTTTGCCAATTTGGGTATCTGCTGCCTCAATCGCGGAAGCTATGAGGAAGCGCTGCAATTGTTTGATAAAGCGGAAGAGGATTACAGAGCTGTTTCCCAGGATGATTATTCCAATTTTAGTATTATTACTTCGTGGCGGGGGCGGCTTTATGCGGAGCTGGGCTACTACGAAGAAGCCATCAGGGAGCTTACGAATTCACATGCGCTGGCCCTGCAAGCCGAAGATTTTCGACAGTTGGCGGCTGTTTGCCGGACAATAGCTGCTGTCTATGCCGAAAGAGAGGATTATCGGCTGGCGTATGAGTATCAGCTTCAGCACGACGAATACACAATGCAGTACGTCGAGACCATGGATAAACGGCATCGGGCGGAACTGGAGGTGAAATACGAGTCTGCCAAACAGCACCGGGAAACAGAACTACTCAAATTACAGGCGACTCAATTGCAGCTCAAAGCATTGAGGGCGCAGATGAATCCGCACTTCTTATACAATGCGCTCAACTCTATTCAGGGATACATCACCAGCCATGACGCCAGTACTGCATCTAAATACTTGGCTAAGTTTGCCAAATTGATGCGGCAAAGTCTTGAGTATTCGGATATGGAAATTATCTCTCTCGAAAAGGAGGTTGCTTTTCTCGAAGACTATCTTTTTATCAACGAAAAACTTCGTTTTGAAGACCGCCTTCGTTACAAGATCACGGTTGACGAACAACTGGAGGATGATATCCTTGGGGTACCTACCATGATCGTTCAGCCTTATGTTGAAAACGCTATCGAGCACGGCTTGCGTAGTAAAAAAGACGGACTGGTGACGGTCAATTTTTCGTTGCTGGACGAAGACACCATCCTTTGCGTAGTGGAGGACAACGGAATTGGTCGCGAGAAAGCGAGGCTGTTACAGGTGGAGAGTGCACAGACGCATCGTTCGAGAGGTACCCAGATAACAGAGATGCGACTAAAAATTCTTCACCAGTCCCCCGATAAAGGGGTACTGGTGAATACTGTAGATTTGATTGATCCGGTGCATGGAGAGGCGCAAGGTACAAGGGTGGAGATCAAAATCCCTATCCTTGAAATCGACTTGCACTAACACGAACAACTACCTCCCATGGACCCTATTCTTTGTTGCCGGCGGGTACCCAAAGGGGGCTCATACCCGCGGCCAGATAGGCATTGTTAAAGGTGCTCACATCTGTTTGCAACAGCTTTTCAAGCTTCAACTGTGCTGTTTGCCATGACTGCCTGAGATCCTGGTAGCGTTGCTGTGCACCTGCAGTGAGTCTGGGGTCGTGCGTATTGATACGTCCCAGCAAATCAAAATAAGCTGTATTTAGCTGGTTGGGGTAGTTGATAATGTCCTGAAATGTCTTTTGGCGTACCTGAGCTACGGAAGCTTCCCATGCGTTGAGGTCCTCGAGCAGCTTTTTCCCCTGCTCTAAAAGACTATTTTGCCCGGCTGCTTCCAGTTGTTTGAGCAATGCTTCTAATGTAGCACGCAACTGTCGTACCGTTGTCAGCGATTGCTGTAGCTGCCGAATATCTGCTTCAAGCTTACTTATTAGTTCCTGTTGCGCCTCGTAATCAGCCGTGCTGACGTTAGCAAGTCGGTCATCCTGCAGCAACTGAAAACGTTGTTCCAGGGTATCTTTACCCGCAATGAGGCGGCAGCGGTAGTTACCCGGGGCCATCATCGCTGCGCGATAGTCGGTTGGTATGAAATAGCCGCTCAAAAATGGCAGTGGTTCTCTGCGCATATCCCAGTAGGTGCGGTTGAATCCCTGGCGACTGCTGAGTATTGTGGGCTTGGCTGTTGCGGGTGCCGATGCGGGCAGATCTGATACAGACAACGGGCTGCGGGCGTTGCCATAGCTGCGGATGAGTCTGTCCCGGTCATCAAAAAGGCTAATTTCTACAGCCATGGTATCGTAGCCGGCGGGCAGATAGTAGTCGATAATGACACCCGGCAGGGGGTTTTTGCCCATTTCGGGTGCATCAGCGGGGCTGCCATAGGGGAAAAGGACGGTCGCTCTGGGTGGCACCAAAAAAGCTGAGGTGGTTGTGGGGATATGTTGCAGGCTGCTGATATCGTCAAGAATCCAGAAAGCCCGGCCGGAAGTAGCTGCTATCAGGTCGTTGTTGCGGATCGTCAGGTCTGTAATCGGGCAAACAGGCAGGTTGAGCTGGAAGGGTTGCCAGTTGAGGCCGGCATCATCAGAAAGATACAGTCCTCGTTCAGTGCCAGCATAGAGCAGACCGGGGCGTACAGGATCTTCGCGTATGACCCGGACAAAAGCATTGGCATCCATACCTTGTGTAATACGGGTCCAGGTCTGGCCATAATCGTGGGTAACAAACGCAATAGGTGAAAAATCGTTGAATTTGTAGCGCATCGCTGCCACATAGGCGGTACCTTCGTAATGGGGCGAAGCTTCTATGCAGTTGATGACACTCTCGGGCAGGTCAGGCGGGCTTATTGTGCGCCAGGATCTGCCGGCATCGCGGCTTATGTGTATCAACCCGTCATCGCTGCCTGCCCATATTACGTTGGCATTTACAGCAGACACGGCCAGATAGCTCAGGGTATTGTAATTTTCTCCACCTGCACCTTCATTCGTATACGGAGCGCCGCCAGCCACTTGCTTGCTGCTGTCATTGCGGGTGAGATCGGGGGAGATAACCTCCCAGGAGATGCCACCGTTGGAAGAGCGCAAGACGACCTGAGCACCGTGATACAGGATTTTCGGGTTGTTAGGACTGGCAATGAGGGGGGCATTCCAGTTAAAGCGATACTTCATCTCGCTGGGGAGTTCGGCCAGACCAACGGTAGGGTAATGCATAATATCTTTGACCATGCCTGTTTCAGTGTCCATCACATCAATGTTTCCCTGGAAGCTTGTACCAAAGATATGCCTGGGTTGGTCCGGATCAAAAGCAATAAACGCACTTTCCCCTCCGGCCACATCAAACCAGTCGCTGCTGCCGATACCGCGGCCGGCGGAGCGGCTGGCGATACCAATGGCGGAGTTATCCTGCTGTCCGCCATAAATATGATAGGGAAATTGATTATCGGCAATGACGCGGTAGAACTGTGCAGTAGGCTGATTTGACTGTGATGACCAGCTGATGCCCCCGTTAAAAGTTATGCAACCACCACCGTCATTGCCCAGGATCATATTGGCAGGATTGGCAGGATTGATCCACAGTGCATGTTGGTCAACGTGGGCAATGGGTATGGAACGAAAACTGCGACCGCCATCGGAAGAGTGCAGGAAGGGGGAGTTGAGTACGTATACACAGTTTTCATTGACAGGATCGGCAACAATTTCGGTATAGTACCAAGCCCTTGCAATGGTCACCCTGTCGCGGTTGACCTGTTCCCAGCTCTCGCCTCCATCGGCAGAGCGGAAGACGCCGCCCTCGGTGGCTTCGATATTGGCGTATACAACGGAAGGATTGGCCGGAGACACATCGATGGCTGTTTTACCCATCTTTTCGGGCAGCCCTTTGCTGAGTTTTTTCCATGAGTTGCCGCCGTCAACAGACTTATAGAGGCCGGATCCTTCGCCACCGCTGATCACCTGCCAGGGTGTGCGCAAGTGATCCCACATGGCGGCATACAGGATGCGGGGGTTGTGTTCATCCATGCTAAGATCGCTGGCACCGGTAGTAGGATTGACAAACAGCAATCGTTGCCAGTGTTTCCCGCCATCTTCAGATCGGTAGATACCCCGCTGCTGGCTTGGACCGTGGACGGCACCCTGTACTGCCACATAAACCAGAGAGGCGTTTTGGGGGTGAACGGCAATGGATGCAATGTGCATGGAGCTGTCAAGTCCTGTTGGTTGCCATGTCTTGCCACCGTCTACGGACTTGTACATGCCATCGCCTGCGGAGGTCATAACGCCTCTTACGGCATGTTCTCCGGTGCCTACATAGATGACATTGGGGTCTGAGGGGGCAATGGCAATGGCGCCGATGCTGGTTGTCCGAAAATGGCCATCGCTGATATTGAACCAGCTACCGCCTGCATCGGTAGTTTTCCAGAGCCCGCCACCAGTCGTACCCATGAGATAGACCAGCGGGTTGTCGGGATAGCCGGCGACAGCTACGCTGCGGCCGCCACGGTAGGGGCCAATGTTGCGCCATTGCAGGTGCGGATATTGTGTTGGTTTAATAGTGGGAGTTGCGGCAGTTTTGCTGCCGCTATTTTTTTGGGCGGCAGCCGGCAGGCTGAAAAAATATATCAGCAGCAGTGGCATTGTGAGCAGACGAAAGTAATTCATGGATAGTCGTTTTTATGGTCGTTTGTTGCTATGTAAATACCGAATAAAAAATGATGAGAATAGCCAAATAATGTTGCAAGTTGTAAAAAAAACACAGAATTTATCTACAAAACGAACTGGTTTTGTGTGTGGGTGCTGCCAAAATAATTTTCCTTTCTTGGCAGGCTGTTGTAAATTGCAAGCGATGCCAAAGCGCTGCAGCGGCCCGGACCGCTGCGGCAGCTTTTTTTAACCCAAAAGAAAGGCTCATGCAGACAATGAAAGCAATTATTTTTGATAAACCAGGAGATGCGGAGCAGCTGCACCTTACAGATTTGCCTATGCCCCAGGCGGGTCCTGGTGAGTTGCTGGTGTGTATCCACGCTACGGCGCTGAACCGTGCTGACATCCTGCAGCGACAGGGAAAGTACCGGGCGCCTGCAACAGACAGTGCCCTGTTGGGACTGGAGATGGCCGGGACTGTGTATGAAGTAGGAGAAGGAGTGCAGGATTTCAGGCCCGGCGACAGGGTATGTGCTTTGCTGCCCGGGGGTGGGTATGCGCAGTACTGTACTATTCCGGCAGTTATGGCACTTCGATTGCCCAATAGTCTGTCTTTCACACGGGCAGCGGCCATCCCGGAGGCATTTCTCACGGCGCATCAGGCGCTTCACTGGCTGGCAGGGGTTAAATCCGGGGAAAAAATATTAATTCATGCAGGTGCAAGTGGGGTAGGGCAGGCCGCTTTGCAGCTGGCCCGCAGGGCCGGTGCTTCACTGGTGGTGGCGACGGCTTCTGCCGCGAAGCATGCTGCCTGCCGCGCAGCGGGCGCAGCGGTAGTGATTGACTATGCAGCGGGTGACTGGGAGGCAATGGCAATGCAAGCCGGGGCAGATACTGGCTATGATATCATCATCGATTTTATTGGTGGTCCTTATTTCAACCAGAATCTTTCACTACTGGCAGATGACGGGCGGCTGGTGATACTGGGATTTTTGGGAGGCTCCCGCATAGCAGAAGCTGATCTGGGCCCCATCCTTCGCAAGCGGCTGCAGATTGTAGGATCTACCCTGCGCAACCGAAGCCAGACTTACAAGCAGGCGCTGACAGATGATTTTCGCCACAGGCACTGGGATGCTTTTGCCCGGGGCGAGCTGGAAGCTGTCGTAGACAGCATCTACGATTGGGAGGAGGTTGCTGCTGCACACCGCTACATGGAGGGAAATTACAACCAGGGAAAAATCGTTCTGAGTGTTGGCTGAGTCTCCTCAATATCGTCTGAGGAGGGCTAGCCTGTCTTCCAGATAGGGATCCCCCGGTGCCAGCCGATTGGCCGTTTCAAGCAGGTTGCGAGCCAAAGTGTACTCTCTCAGTAAAAAATAGTGCTGGGAGGCGGCCGCATAAGCTGTGGTTACCCAGCTGCTTAGCCTTGGTGTTGTTTTGTATAGCACAACTGTGCGCTCAAATTGGGTTAGCAGTTGGTGCCCTTCTTCAATCAGGTTATTGCTGAAGCAATAGTGTATCCTGTCAGCTTTTTGCTGAAGATCGTAATCCTTGAAGTCAGCATTTTGGATGATGAAAGGGTAGCGCTCGCGGTAGGCATCAAAGGAAAGCTCGGGGTCCCGTTGTGCCATACGGCTTCGGATGCTGCGCATAGAAGCATCGATGAGTGCCTGCTGCAGGCTTTGATCATGGGGACAATAGCTGTGAAGCTTCTCCAGGTCGATGTTGTCAATGGCTTGCTGCTGCTGTCGGGCGTGGTGGCGGGTAATGATATTGCAGCTGATTTTATCTATCTCCTGTTTGTATTTTTCCGATTGGTTGAACAGTTGGTAAAATTCATAAATGATTGGCTGTACTTCGGGAGCTACGGGATTTTGGTTGCAGGCTTGCAACATACGCTGTTCGAACTGGCGGAGCATTTCAGTAGCCAGCCAGTCGGGCTGAAAATCACCCCAGAGTCTTTGCATGTAGCTTAGCGGGTCATCACTCTGGTGAGCAAGTTGTACCAGTGCAGCGCGTTCAAGTGCCTGAAAAGCAAGTTGGGAGCTTCCTAGCCGGGCCTTGTTCAACCATTCCATACATATAAGGTAGTTGCCGATACTATACTGATGAACTGCCAGCTGGTAGTGAATGAGCGCTGCCAGTTGTCGGATGCTCATGCGTTCATTGGTTGCGAGGAAGTATCGTTGGAAGAGCTGCTCAGCAGGCCTGTTCCATTCATCCCGGGGCAACAGCTGTGTCGCTTTGAGGAGATCGAGGTAGCTGGTGACTAGATTGTACTGCAGATGGGCGGGCTGGTTGTTGTCCGCAACTGCCAAAAAAGGGATAGGCTGGCTGCTTGGCTGCACGATTATACCAATACCTTCATGGCTGAAAGAGGCTGCATAGGGTATGTCAAAATATTCGAATGTGAGCGCGTAAAGCGCCACTGCGGTGGGTGTGCTATAGGTTCCTGTGTTAAAAAGATCAGCGAAGGAGGCAAAAGGAGCCGATTGTCTGAAAAAATGGCGCTCCGCTTCTTGCCGGATGAGGTCAAGTGCTTTGTCGATGGGCTTACGGCCAATCCGGTTTTGTTCAAGCCCCTGAAAGTAGGTTTGCAGGCGCTGCTGAGCATATTGCCTCAGGTCATTTGTATAAAAATCGCCCTCGGGCATGAGTGCGTGTAGCTGCAGTTCGAGCTGCCGGGGGTCTTTGCCGGCCAATGCAGTTGCTTTGTGCATACCGTGCCAACAGCCGTAGCTGCCGCTGTTGCCCGCCAAAAGGGCGGGCAACAGCAACAGTATGAGCAGTAGGGTTGAGTCAATGGATTTTTGAAAGTAGCGTGGCATACGGCTTCGAATTATTTAAGCAAGGTCACATCACCGGTTAATCGTACGATCTCCCCGTCATTGAATTCAAGTTCAGCATAGTAGGTAAATACAGCCGGGTCAAGTACTTCACCTCTAAATCTTCCATCCCAGCCTTGCGACGGATCATTGACCTGAATCCCTTCCACAGAAAAGACAGTTTCGCCCCAGCGACTGACGATCATAAATCTGCGGACGGTCTTGACGCGACCATCGGCAGCCTGTATGAATAAGATGTCATTTACCCCGTCGCTGTTGGGAGAGAAAGCATTGGGGATATAGACAGGATAGGATTTGCGCACGATGATGTTGATATCATCCTGATCCCGGCAACCTTTTACATCAATGACGGTTGCCGAATAGCTGCCACTTGCCTGCGGGAAAATGGTAACCGACTGTACATTGCCACTGGCAATGCCTTCCGGTTGCCACAAAATGGTATCTATGATCGTATTCGGGTTGATATTGAGCTGGAGCGTGACAGCCTGTCCAGGCTCAGCCTCATCTGCCTGCAAATCGGTCGACAGCAGTGCATTGATGGGACCTGGTTCAGCAATGTTGAGCGTAGACTGGCTCGAACAGCCGTTTTGGTCAATCACGCTAAGTTGGTAGCTACCGGGACTGAGTCCGCTGAAAATCGGAACCACGGTGGTGCTGTCTTCATCGAGGGCATAGCGGTAAGGAGATTGGCCGCCGCTTACCGATTCTATAATTATAACTCCATCATCAGCACCAAAGCAACTGACATTGACCAGCCGTACATTGGCAACCGGAGCTGCATAATCGGCAGAAACAATGGCAGCATCCTGTGCAGCGCAGCCATCAGCATTGGTAACCAACAAGGTATACACACCCGGTCGGCTCACCTGTATCGATGGCAGGTTGGGGTTGACAATAACAATGCTGTCGGGACTGACAGACCACTGGTAAGTAATTCCGCTGCCCGTGGAGCTGTTACTTCCGCCAAGGGTGACAGCACTCAGATTGCAGTTAAGGAATTGGTCTGCACCTGCATCCGCTATGGGGGCGGGTATGATATCAACGCTTACAACAGCAGAGGCTGCAGGACAGCTGCCACCAGGCACCGTATAGCGGAAATTATAGGTACCGGCCGGCAGACTGGCTGTGGACAGGCTGGCGGTGCTGGCATTGAAAGCTCCACCAGCGGAGGGTGCAGCTCCCGCCTCTTCCCAAAACCCACCTGTTTGTTCTCCACTGAGCAGGCCAAACAAATTTATGGTCTCCTGACTTCCCTGACAAATGCGGGCTGCAGGCAGCGGATTGCCCGCAGACGGTGGTGTGTCAACAGCAATAGAAACCGGACTTATTGCCGGCCAGTTGCAGTTGGGCAGAGCTGGACTGCTGACGCTGAGAATATTCAGCTGGGTAGTTGTCTGTAGGTTGCTGAGTGCCAGTTGTTGTCCGTTATTTACCTGCAGGGACTGCACAGGCCCATTGTTTACTGTGTAGGTAATATCCAACGGTCCCGCAATAGCAGGATTAAAGGTGAAACTTACATTGGCAGTCTGGCCGGCGCACAAGCTGGCCGGTGCATTCATATTCAGGTTGAGCGGTGGACACGTACTGGCCGCACAGGTGCCAGTGGCCGTAACAGGGCCACAGGCAGTATTGCCATTTACCGTGAGCTGTATGCTCACCACCTGATCGGGGTTGAGGCCTGTTACTGTGTAGGTAGTACCGCTGAGCGTACCAGCAGGGCCACTCAGGACATTGACGCTGTAACCACTGGCTCCCGGCACCGCCGGCCAGGAGAAGACGATGCTGTTGGTGGTCACTGACTGGCAGCTGATGACAGGTGCTGTCAGTGGTCCGTTGATCTGTACAATCTGGCTGAAAGGATTAGATGCACAACCTTGCTCTACAACCACAAGACTCATGGTGGGTGTACCGACCGTTGCAAATTGTACCTGATGCGGACCCGCCCCGGTACCAGGGGTAGCAATGCCTCCTACGAAATCCCAGTTGTAAGTAGCAGTCGGCGAAGCACCACCAAGATAAGTTACAAGGGCATTTGTATTGACGCATACCGGGCTTTCAACACTAAAGTTTGCAGCCGGCTTGGGGAGAACAGTCACCAGATAGGTTGTGCTCGCAGAGCAGTTGCCCTCTGTGTAAGTAAGCTGTAGTGGATGTTGTCCGACGCCGGCAATAGCCGGGTTGAAGGTGCCACTCACGGCTATAATGCCTGTGCCTGACCAGCTGAATTGTCCGTTACCCTGTCCACCACTAACACTTCCAATCAGTGTCTGAGGACCGGCATCCAGACAGTAAGGGCCATAGGTCGTATTGCCGAAGACGAAATCAGGGCAGCTGAGTGCTGCACATTCAAATTCAACCGAAACGGGACCACATACATTGTTGGTGAGTACAGTTAGCCTGATGCGTACCTGCTCACCTGGCAGCAACCCGCCAACGGAGTAGGTTGTACCCGACAAAATACCTGTAGGGCCTTGTAGTACGACTACATCGTAGGAGGCTGCACCCGCAACGGGCAACCAGCTGAAAGTGAGCCCGGAGAGTGTACTGCTACAGCTGATAACCGGCGTGCTAAGAGGGGCCTCTACTGTAGTAGCAACACTGAAAGGCGTCGAAGAACAATTGTTTTCCGTTACGGTAAGCTGTATGGTCTGGCTACCGGCAGTAGCCCAGCTTACCTGCTGCGGACCCACTCCGCTTCCTGGTACGGCAGTACCACTACCAAAGTCCCAACTGTAAATGGCACCGCCTCCGGCTGTACCTGTATAGGTCACCGTGGCTGCTGAATTGGTACATACAGGCCCGGATACCGTAAAGTTGGCGGTAGGCTGCGGGTTAACAATCAGACTGAAGCTGTTGTTATAGCTGCAGTTACCCTCGCGATAGTTGAGACTTATGATATGTGTCCCCACACCCGCAGCAACCGGTGAAAAAGAAGGTATGGCGCCGTCTGTTACGCCGGGACCACTCCAGGTGAAAACCCCAGCACCATTGCCACCTGTTACGGTAGCTGTAAGATTGATACTGCCGGTACCCGGGCTCAGACATACCGGGGCGATGGCCGGGAAGGTTATCTGTACATCCGGACAGTCGATCGCTACACAGGAAGCCGTGGCACTGCTGTTACCACAAGGGCCGTCGCCCAAGGCAATGACTTCGATACTAACCTGATCATTGGGATTGAGGCCCGTCACCGTATAACTAGTATCCTGCAGGATACCAGGGCTGCCCGAGAGGACATTTACCTGGTATGCAATTGCCCCCGGTACCGGGTTCCAGCTAAAGGTGATAGAGCTGACGGTGGTATTGCAGTTGATCACTGGCGGGGCTAAGGGTAGACCTACATAAACCGTATCGCTGAAAGTAGTTGAAATGCAATTGTTTTCGGTAACAGAAAGGCTGATAACGCGGCTGCCTTCGGTAGGCCAACTGAGTTGCTGTGGCCCCTGGCCGCTCCCGGGAGTGGCCGTAGCGCCGGCAAAAGACCAGTTGTAGGTAGCCGTAGCGCCGGCAGTACCAGTGTAAGTGACGGTCGTTGCAGATTGCACACACAGGCTGTCGGCACTTAGGCTAAAGTCTGCTGTAGGTATGGAAAAAATATTGATTGTCAGAGAGGTGTCTGCAAAACAAGGGCCTTCGCTGTAGCGAAGACGAATAATGTGGCTGCCAGCGCCAGCTACGGCGGGGTCGAATATGCCCAGCAGACTGTCGGTGATACCCGGACCACTCCAGCGTAGCTCACCCGGACCGGTGCTTCCGCCAACAGAGGCAGTAAGTGTATCCGGACCAACGGTCGTATAAAGGCAAATATCGGCTACAGGATCAATCACCGGCACAAAGAGCGGACAATTGAGCGCAGCACAACTTAATATTGGTGTTACAGGCGGACAGGCACCTCCAATCAGGGTGATGAGCCGCACACTGACTACCTCACCGGGGCTCAGATTACTGACCGTAAAGGTTGTATCTGTCAGCTGCCCGCTCTGGCCGCTAAGTACTTCCACATTGTAACCCGTAGCACCCGCAACCGCATTCCATACAAAGGAAACAGACGTGGTCGTTGATGGTCCACAGCTGATAAGGGGCTGCACAGGTACTTCTAAGTTACGCGTGAGCGATGTGGTATCAGAAAAACAACCACCGGCCTCTACGTACAGACTAACGGTTTTATTTCCGGCCGTAGACCAGCTCAATTGGTGTGGGCCGATGCCCGTACCCGGGCTGGCAATGGCGCCTCCAAAATCCCAGTGGAAAGTGGCTGAGGCAGGCGCATTGCCTGTGTAGACAAGCAATAGGGTATCTGACACACAAGCCGGGTTGGGCGATAGTGTGAAAGTGGAGGTTGGATTGGCAAAAACCTCTATGGAGGTTGTAGCTGTATAGCTGCAGTCAAAGAGTGAGTAAGTTAGCGTTATCAGGTGTGTGCCTGAGCCGGCTACGTTGGGGTCAAAAAGTCCACCGGCAGCATCTACAATGCCATTGCCGGACCACAATTCGACTCCGCCGGGGCTGCCAATGGCTGCTTGCAGGTCGACCACGGTGGTGGTAGCACTGAGACAGATATCGCTGACCGGATTAATACTGAGCGCAATGGTCTGACAGCTTATGGCTTCACAGCTAAAGGTAGTACTTACAGGCAAGCAGGGCCCTTGGGTGCCAAAAACGGGTGTCAGTGTGATCGTAACTAACTGTCCTGAGTTTAAATTTTCTACGACAACACTATTGTCAGTGGTGTTTTGTACAGGACCGCCGTCTATAGAATAATCATAAGACACAGCTCCGTCAACAGGCAGCCAGATGAAAGAAACAGAACTGTTTGAAGAAGGACCACAACTAATCTCAGGGGCATCAGGCGGGATGCTCACATTAACATTTACGGAGGCGGTGCCCACACAACCATTGCTGTTGGAAACAGTCACCTCATAGGATTGATTGGCTGCAGGAGCGACAGAGATGGAAGCGGGGCCGTTGTTGAGGCCGGTACTCCAGTTGAAAGTCGTCCCACCACTGGCTGTGAGCACAGCTGATTGTCCTGCACAAATATTACTTGGCTGGGCTGTGAGCTGTGCATTGATAGGAGGAACTATAGTAAAGGTCACCTGCTCGGTTGCAATGCAGCCCAGTGCGTTGACGGCACCAATGCCAAGGGTATAAGTACCGGCAGGGGTGGATGGCGGAATCAGTCGCGGATTGCTGGCATTGGGGTCATCCAGCCAGGTGTATGATCCGCCGGGGCCGGCACCAGAGGCAGTGATCACCAGCCCATTACCTCCCTGACACGGGTCTCCTGTGATATTGAAAGTCACATTCGGTGGATCGATTACTTCTATTTCGACACTGGCAATATCAGAACAACCATTGTCATCGGTGACGGTCACCTGTATGGTCGAGTTGGTCGGAAGGACCGGGGAAATATTGGGACCATTGCCTAGTGGTTCCCCTGTGGTGGTATTCTCCCAGCTGTAGCCGGTACCACCAGAAGCGTATAACTGAACGGCAGTACCCAGACAAGCATAGGGTATGGGCACGTTGATATCGGCCTCAACAACAATGAAGGAGACATCTACCGTCACAGGCTCTGTAACACAGCCGGCTGAAGATGTTACAGTAAGTGAGTAGGTACCTGCCTGCAGTACCTCCGGGTTTTGATCCGTTGATGAAAATCCTCCCGGACCCGACCATGCATATGTAGCTGCCGGATCGGGCGGATCGATATTACCCATGAGCAGGCCTGCTTCCCCTTGGCAGGGCATGTTGCTGAGTTCAGCCATAGCCATAGGCTGTGGTCCTTCGGCGATTTCCACAGTTACCGACCTACTACAGTTGGTGGCTATGTTGGTCGCTATTACGGTATAGATACCTGATGCCAGATTGTTGGGCGTCGTAACAGTCGTAGGGCAGTTGGTACATTCGTAAACAATCTCCTGTCCTCCGCTAAGAATGATATAATTAAATACCATGGACGGATCAAGGCCTGCATTGCCACTTGCTGTGATGCTGCCGTCGGCAACACCCGGACAGGTAGCATCA
Source organism: uncultured Saprospiraceae bacterium (assembly GCA_964441755.1). Taxonomy (GTDB): domain Bacteria; phylum Bacteroidota; class Bacteroidia; order Chitinophagales; family Saprospiraceae; genus JAUMBM01. Next base: position 26,328 of record CAYTVG010000009.1, on the reverse strand, counting down.
GTTGATGAGGCCAGCGGGTCTTCGTCATCGCAGCAGATAACGGATGCAAGAAAACTAACGCCTTGATTGGAATTACAGCCCGTCTGATTCCAGGAACCGCTGTCACCATCAGACAATAGCCTCACGCTCAGTCCAAGTCCGCCACCAGTGACGGCAGGCGGGCAATCATTGACAGTTACGTTCATGCAAAATGTGACAGGAGGAGACTGCTCTGGTATGTTAGAGCAAGGACCGTTACCATCCCCCCAGTTATTGCCCGGGTCACCGTCGTTGGGGGAACCTCCGCAGCCAATGCCGGAGGATGAGTCGTAAGCGAAGCCTGGTCCGTAGGTCTGACCTGTATTGCAGCCGACCCAGCTCTCGTACCAGCCCCAGCTACCGGAACCGTCGCAGGAGGACGGTGGTATTGGGGTGAGGCCGTCGACATCCCAGCTGTCGCCAAACTCGAAAGTTACGGCATGCAGCCATTCGATGGTACCGGCTGCGTTGCCCAACCATTCGTTGACAGTCACACAAATCTGCACCGTCTGCCCCGAAGAATAGGTGCCATTGACAGGAGGAGGATTGTACTCGACCGTAATTTTATCGGGTTGATAGCAGACACCACAGAGCCTGCTTGATCTGAATCGCAGCTGAAAGCTGCCCTGGTCGTCCAGATCGCCTCCGGAGACCATCAGATAATACTGTGAGCCAGGAACTGTGGCGCCCAGCAAGGTAAGGCCATTGCCGCCGCTGGCGCAGGAGATAGGTATGAGCAGACCGCAGTTACTGCCCTGATAGAGCACCATATTGGGGCTTATCAGTGCACCCGTAATTTGTATTTCAGTGTTGCCACCGGTAGCCGTGAAGGTAAACCACACTTCAGCAGCAGGTCCTTCCGTCATGCCACCCGGAGTACAGCCTGTAAAGACAGGATAGGGGGAGGTAGGGGTGGCATTGACGTTGGTACTATTGACAATGTTAGTTACAAAAGAGGTGTTGGGGCAATTGGGAGGGGTCGTAAGTGACACCGTTGTGGCTCCCGTACACTCGTCATTGGCAGGTTGTGCCAGCAGTGTTTCTGTCAACAATAGGGTCACCAGTAAGAACAGAGATCTCATCAATTTCGACATTTGAGCTTTCATAGTATAGCAGTTCAGCATGGGTATCGATTATCAATCGGGGGCAATTTACATTTTTTTATCCTTCTATCGCCCGCAGAGCGGGCTGCCTTAGCAGCTTTTTTTTCATCTTTGCAGTAAAAAAATGGATACAGCAGCATCACCGTCGCCTCCCCGACTATTTTGGAACCATCCCATGTACGTATTGCTCGTACTGTTTGGTGCCGTAGCCGTGTGTGGGCTGCTGGGTCGATTATTGGGGGAGGGTATAGCAGGCTTGTGGGGAAGTAGCCTGGCCGAGCTGCTGTCGGAAGGGCGGACGACATGGTCGTCTACCGACCGTCTGGCACTCAGGCTGCTGAATATAGTGGTTCATTTTTTTACTTTTTCACTGGCTTCCTTATTGACGATCCGCATTTTTTATCCCGGCCACAGCGGTCTCTACTTTCGCGTGCGCGAGTTGCCATCAGCTCGTGAGGCCGGCCTGAGTATACTGCTTTTATTGACGGCCTACCCGGTAGCACAAGCCGTATACTGGCTCAATAAGCAACTGCCGCTGCCTCACTGGCTGTCCAGACCGGAGGAAGGGCAGCGAGGCATTATTGAGGCGATACTGCAGATGGACAATGCGGGCGAATTTGCCCTTGCATTCGTGACGGTAGCGCTCATCCCGGCGGTGGGCGAAGAATTGCTCTTTCGCGGGGTAGTGCAGCAGCAGCTGGAGCGCTGGCAGCGGCGGCCGCAACTGGCTATTTGGCTGACTGCCCTGTTTTTCAGTGCTATGCATATGCAGTTTGAAGGTTTTTTTGCCCGACTGCTCCTGGGCGCCGTATTGGGGTACCTGTACCATTGGAGAGGTAATTTATGGCTGCCGATACTAGGGCATTTATGCTTTAATGGATTGCAGGTGGTAGCCAAATATTTGCTGCCTGCGGCCTTTGCGGAGGCTGAGGGGCGCGCCGTTGAAGCTCCCAATGGGTGGATCGTGATAACCGCGACCATTATTTTTGTGTTAATAGCCCAGAAGCTTGCTGACAACAGACAGCAGCCAACCAAAGTCGATGAATAGTTTTACCAGATTACTGCGCTACTTACTGCGCTACCGGAAAGGGTTGTCGCTGGCCATGCTCAGCAACGTGCTGACGGCACTTTTCACGGTGGTCAGCATCCCTATGCTCATACCTTTTTTTCAGATACTCTTTGAAAAAGAACCGGCTGTGGTGCCTGCACCTGCAACAGCCTTTGGCCTGTCAACAGCCAACAGCTATTTTGGCTATTGGTTTAGTCAACTGATTTTGACCCACGGTAAGGAAGGGGCGCTGGCGTATGTTTGTATGGCCATCGTGGTCGTTTACCTGTTGCGCAATCTGTTTCGCTACCTGGCGCTGTATTATATGGCACCTGTGCGCAATGGAGTGATTCGGGATTTACGCACTGAGATGTACGAGCAGGTGTTGGTGTTGCCCTTGTCCTACTTTGGCAATGAACGGAAAGGTGACCTGATGGCACGGCTCACAAGTGATGTGCAGGAGGTGGAGAGCAGCATTCTCAATATGCTGGAGGCAATCTTTCGGGAGCCCCTCATTGTGTTGGGAGCGCTGGGTTTTATGATCTATGTAAGTCCCGGTCTGACCGTCTTCGTATTTTTGCTGATCATCTTCACCGGGGTGGTCATAGGGGGCATAGGTAAGCGGCTTAAGCGGGCATCGGCAGCGGCGCAGCAGCAGCTGGGCGATTTGGTAAGTGTTGCCGAAGAAGGGCTGGGTGGATTGCGGATTATCAAAGGTTTTGCGGCAGAGGAGTATCAGCGCAGGAAATTTGGAGCTACCAACGAACGCTATCGGCAATTGCTGACGTCCACCTTGCGTCGGCGTGATCTGGCCTCCCCGCTTTCTGAGTTTCTGGGAATTGCCACTGTTTCCTTGCTGCTGTGGTACGGATCCCGGCAGGTGTTTACGGGAGCGTTGTCAGCGGAGACTTTCATTACTTTCATTTTTGCTTTCTACAATGTAATCGATCCTGCCAAGAATTTGAGTAAAGCGGTGTCAAATATACAGCGGGGTATCGGCGCTTTTCAACGGGTGGAGGTGCTGCTCGATGCGCATAACAGTCTGCCGGAGGCTGTTGATGCCCGTCCCGTCAAGTCATTCAATTACGATCTGTCCTTTAGGGATGTATCGTTTCAGTACCCTTCCAATGAAGGTCCTGTACTGCAGGATATACGCCTAATCATCCCCAAGGGGCGGGTGGTTGCGCTGGTCGGTGCGTCGGGTGCCGGCAAGAGTACGCTGGTGGATCTAATCCCGCGCTTTTATGATGTCAGCAGTGGTAGCATCGAGATTGACGGCACTGATGTACGGCAACTGAAGCTGGGGGATTTGCGGCGCCTCATGGGCATTGTGAGTCAGGAGGCAATCTTGTTCAATGACACCATTTACAATAATATCGTCTTCGGTATGGAAGGTGCCAGTCAGGAAATGGTGGAGCAGGCTGCCCGTATTGCCAATGCGCACGATTTTATCATGGCTACGGAGCAGGGCTACCAAACCAATATTGGCGATCGGGGCAATAAGCTTTCCGGGGGGCAACGGCAGCGACTCACTATTGCCAGAGCTATTTTGCGCAATCCACCCATACTGATTCTTGATGAGGCTACCAGTGCACTCGACAGTGAAAGCGAAAAGTTGGTGCAACAGGCGCTGGAGGCGCTCATGCGTGGGAGAACGGCTATCGTTATCGCCCATCGGCTGAGTACTGTTCAGCATGCAGATGAGATAGTTGTGTTGCGACAGGGGCGTATTGTGGAAAGAGGTAGTCATGCAGAACTCATTCGTATGGGCGGAGATTATCAAAAATTGGTAAGCCTGCAGGGACTGGCCTGAGGTTATGTTGGTTCTCAGAAGTTCTGACCATAATAAAAGCAGGCACTATAATAAGCTGACAGCAGATTATTGCTGACTAACCAAACAGAAGCCAAAATCAAGTGCGTACCCGGTTTGAATGCCAGGGGCGGTATACTGCTCGCGTATTAAGGCTTTTTTACGGAACATAGCCGGCATCGCTGGACTGTAATAAGGTAAAAATGCGTTATACAAGAGCCGCCCGCGGATTAGGTGAAAAAATCCATGCGCATTTGACAGAGATTGATGGTTTCACCTATTCATTAGGCGTATGCGTTCTGGTAAACCTAGTCTGGAGGGTATTGATCCGGGGCATGGTAGCTCATTCAAACTTCGAAAGTATACTGAACTGACGAGCAGTAGGACTTGCTGGCACTTTCATCCCGAGTACGAATTGGTGTACATCAGTCGGGGAAGTGGGCGTCGGCATATAGGTGAGCACATTTCGCAATATAATGACGGCGATTTGCTGCTGCTAGGCCCCAATCTGCCCCACTTGGGCTTTACACATGAGCTCAAAGAACCACATGAACAGGTTGTTCTGCAAATGCGGGCAGACTTTTGGGGCCCTTCGGGCTTACAGATGCCCGAATGCTGGCCCATCCGTACGCTGTTGGAGCGGGCAGTCGGTGGCATAGCCTTCGGATCGCTAACCCGACAGCGTGTCGGTGACCGTCTGCTACAGATGTTTGGTCAGCGACCGATGGAAAGGCTGATCAGCCTGCTGCAAATCCTCAATGAATTATCAGAGGCAACTGACTATGAACTTCTCAATGCTCATCGCATCGCCTGGGAGGTCAATGCCCAAGACCAGCAGCGAATGCGACTAATCGTAGAAAGGGTAGAGCATTCTTTTCAGCGGGTAATTCCGCTGGAAGAAATGGCAGATTTGTGCAGTATGACTGCACCAGCTTTCTGTCGGTTTTTTAAAAAAATGACAGGCGAAACGTTTACAACTTTTGTCAACGCCTTTCGGCTCGCCTACGCACGCAGACTGTTGACAGAAACGGATCTTACCATCGCAGCCATCAGCTTTGATGCCGGTTTTAATAACCTCTCCCATTTTAACCACCTCTTTCGGCAGGCCAACGGATGCAGTCCCAGCGATTTTCGAAAGCAGATGAAGATTATAACCGCTATGGAATAAAAGAGCTTTCGTACAAGCGTTTTGCTGTCGTGGTGATAAGTAAGACCCACGAATGAACGTGCGCTTGGTTTCTTTCTAAGAAAAATGAATGTTGGTTTAGCTTGTGTTTCGGTGAGCAATAAGCGTAAAGTCTATTCTCAGAGCGGACAGACGTGGACTGAAATAATTTAAGATAATTATATCTTTTATTACGGGTGTTTTATCTTTGCCTAAACAAATGGTAAACAATGTTGTCAAAAGCTTGTGAGTATGGGATTAAAGCCATGATATTTTTGGCATCTCGGCCAGCGGATAGCAGACGAGTCGGCGCCCGTGAGGTAGCAGAGGCTATACAAGGCCCTGAAGCTTTCACAGCCAAGATATTACAGCTATTGATGAAGCAAAAATTGCTGCACTCTGTGAAGGGTCCCAATGGGGGCTTTGAGCTATTGAGGAAGAATGAAGACATCAGGTTAGTCCAGATTGTTGAAGCTATTGACGGGGATAACTTACTTCACGGATGTGTACTCGGCTTCGCCAATTGCTCGGATACTCACCCCTGTCCAATGCATTATAAATTCAAGGCAGTACGGGATCAGCTGACAGCTATGATGCTTACTACTAGTTTGGAAGAGCTGGCCGCCGGACTACCTGCAGGGATCAATTTTTTAACAGGCGAACAACAATAAACCGCATAATGGGAATAACTTTGCGCTGAAATTTGTTTAGCCAAAAAATAAGCGGCATGCATTTAAGTGAACAAGAGCTCGTGCGCAGGGAAAACCTGAAGAAGATGCGAGAGTTGGGTATTGAACCTTATCCGGCGGAAGCTTTTCCTGTCAACGCTTATGCGGCGGAGATCCAACAGGGTTTGGTAATCAACGGGGAAGGTCAGGCGGAAAACTTCCAGGAAGTGACGATGGCTGGCCGATTGATGAGCAGCAGGGTGATGGGCAAAGCTTCATTTGCTGAGTTGATGGATAGTACAGGCAGGATTCAGCTGTACATTTCCCGCGATGATATTGCTCCGGGCGAGGATAAATCACTTTACAACGAAGTTTTCAAAAAACTACTGGATATTGGTGATTTCATAGGAATTAAGGGTAATGCTTTTATAACCAAAACAGGGGAGACCACGGTGCATGTGCACGCCTTAACGGTGTTGAGCAAATCTCTCCGTCCTTTGCCTGTGGTAAAGCGGGATGAAGCGGGTAATGTATACGATGCGTTTACAGATGCTGAGCAGCGCTACCGGCAGCGATATGTCGACCTGATCGTCAATCCGGAAGTGAGGGATATTTTTTTGCGCCGCAGCCGACTGATTTCGGCTATGCGTCGCTATTTTGATGCCCAGGGGTGGCTGGAGGTGGAGACACCTGTGCTCCAGCCAATTCATGGCGGAGCAGCAGCCAGACCCTTTGTGACGCACCATAATACACTCGACATGGAGCTGTACTTGCGTATAGCCAATGAATTGTATCTCAAAAGATTAATTGTTGGGGGCTTCGAGGGAGTGTACGAAATCGGAAAAATGTTTCGCAATGAAGGCATGGATCGTACCCACAATCCCGAGTTTACATCTATGGAAATCTATGTGGCCTACAAAGATTATTACTGGATGATGCGCATGGTGGAAGACTGTCTGGAGACAATCGCACGCGAAGTCACAGGCAGTACGGTGGTTCTCTATGATGGGCACGAGATTAATTTTGCCGGACCATACCGCCGACTGAGTATGTACGACGCTATACAAGAATACAGTGGCGTTGATGTGAGTAATATGGATGAACAGGGTTTGCGACTGCTTTGTCGGCAGTGGCAGCTTGAGATCGACGATAGTATGGGGCGTGGCAAGCTGATTGATGAGATCTTCGGGGCTAAGGTGGAGAAAAATCTTATTCAACCAACTTATATTACTGACTATCCGATTGAGATGACGCCGTTGGCGAAAAAACACCGTAGTCAGGCAGGGCTGGTCGAACGATTTGAACTTTTTGTCAATGGCAAAGAAATTGCCAATGCTTACAGCGAACTTAACGACCCTGTAGATCAGCGGGAGCGCTTTGAGGAGCAGCTCAAGCTGGCAGCGCGTGGCGATGAGGAGGCGATGGCCTTGGATGAGGACTTCCTGCGTGCACTCGAGTATGGCATGCCGCCTACCTCGGGGCTGGGTATCGGGATTGATCGACTCACTATGTTGTTTACAGGACAGCACAGTATACAGGAAGTGTTATTCTTTCCGCAAATGCGGCCTGAGAAACATGGGGGCTAAGACTTTAGACTTTTCGGGATTACTTGCCGCAGACGATAATGAACTGTCACTTTAATTTGCGCCCGGACTAGTCTGGCAATCAGCGTCAGGTGAATTGTTCTGTAAGCTGGATAATTGCCTGTGTTTCGGAGAGTGAACTCCGAATTTGCTCTGCATACATTGGGAGGGACCTGTCGTTGATGTTAGTTAAGACATCTTGCGGCAGGTCCTTCGTGTTAAATGTAATTTGTCAGGTGTGTGTATAGCTGTTGCTGAGTAGTTTATTCAATTGTCATTTCGTGTTATATGCAATTTATCAGATAAGTATCCCGTGAAATTTCAACAGATGATCGGGGTCGGCTTCATTGTAGATGCAAAGGATGAGAGCATTTTTTTTGCGTCTGTCCAGAGGGAATAGTATTTTCACAGGATTGTGTACGTAGCCGTTGTCTTCAAATAGCAGTATTTGTCGGTTGCGGGTAGGTAGTCTGAAGCGCTGTAATTCATCCGCATTACGAGGAAGTGGCACATCGGTATAGCCTTCTTCCCGAAGGAATGCACGTATCATCTCAAATGAATGTTCAAGACTTGATCCTGCAAAAATCGTTTGGTATTCGTAACCGTCAGAAGTGCCGTCCAGACCTTGTGCGTCCGCCGGGGGGAAATTTTTTCTAAAGGGAGCACGGGTAATTTCTTCCTTAGGTGTTTTCTCTTCCCCGGACATAGAAAGGGAGACCTCCTCAGGAGGACGGTAACTGGCTACAAAAATGGGTCTGCCGATGGGACTGATTGCCCTTTCCTTTTCCTGCATGTGCAACGCGTTGACTTCATAGAAATCGTCGTACAAGGCCGTAAGGGTCAAGTGAATTGCCTGTAACGTGGTCAAAGCAGAGACAATTACTGACTACAAAAATAAATAATCTGTTTTACAAAACAAACAGATGGCTAATTTTTTGTTTTTAATTCATCAGGACTTTTGCGGATAAAGGCCAGCTGCGATACCTACACACTGAAATGCCCTGCGCAGAGCCAGCTGTTGTTCTTCCGATAAGGCAAAGGTTCGGCGGTGGCGTGTGTATTCTATTCTGATTTTGGTGATTTTCTGATAAGCAAGTCTGTAGTACATATCCAAAGGGATGACACAGGAGTGTTGGTAGGTGTGCATCAGCGTTTTTCGGTCAAACTGCCCTTGGTCAGGGAAGTTGAGGAAAGATACGACGGTAGTATCATCAATAATCGCTTTAACGTTGAATCCTTGTTCAATTGGCTGTAGGGTATATTCAGGCATTACAATATGCAGAAAGAAGCAATCAATACTGTCATTTTGGGTAAATGTTACGATGGCTTTGGCTTCTTCAATGAGCTTGGGACCATCAGCTTCTTCGTAAAGACTGGGTATCAGCATTCCCAATGAGACGGTCTTAGAGGCTATCGTAAGCAGACTATCAAAGGGATCTACTTCCCTGGAAGCTATTTCACAGGCTGGGAGATTGCCTTTTTGTTGGGCAAGGAGACCATGCTGTTGCAGACATGAGCAGGAAAGAAAGATGATAAGTACAATGCTAAGCCGCAAAAGATGCATGTTTAGTTATTTTCAGGATATGAAAAAAAATATATCATTCTATTGTCCGAGCGTCCGCCATTGAGATGAGTCGAGATTGCTTAGATCAAATAAAAATCCATTGATGACGGCATACCTGACTTCATTGGTGCTGTCGCGCAGTAATACAGGAGGGTTGGCACCCTGCCTCCAGCTTTGGTCGTAGCTCCCGTCAGGTCCAATAATGAGCAATGGCAGTCGATCACGTTTTTGTGGAGATGGTGTACGTTGCAGTCGAACAACGCCATATCCCTCCTTAAGAAGAGCTGTCGGATCCAGTTCCCTGAGCGCATTGGCGTCAGCTATAACAGTGGGGTATACCTTGGCAAAGCTGAGTTTGAGCCCCATGGGAGCTAGTTCCGAATATGCGCTGAAGTAGCTTAGATCTCCGGCTTCCGAAATTGTTCCCTTATTGTAATAAGCCTGTGCACCGCGATAGCTGACTTCTGTATGCCGCCAGGCCAGATCTATGAGGTAGGGTTTTCCTTCCAGGGTTACTTCTAACTCGCGGATTAGGAGGTCGTGAAAATTGGAACTGCCATTGAGCGGGAGCTCATCATAGCTTCGTGTGTCATAATCTGCAAATTGCTTCTGTGCAATGGCTTCCAGTGCTGTGAGAAGCAGAGCGAAATTTAGTTTTCGTACCTGCTGACGCTCGGGGTCGTCAGGGTAGCCTCCTGATTCAACCAGAATGGTACGGGTTCCCCAGATCTGCATGTTGTCCCCAAAGGCACGGGGTTCAAAATCATCGCTGTAACGACCCATGCGACCGCCTGCCAGCGGTTTGAGTGCATCGTGTAATAGTGCAATTAGTTGCATGGCATTTCGGCGTGTGTCGTTGATATCCTTTTGAAAATTGATAGGAGGTGCAAGAAATGATAAGCTGGCTGTCTGCTCAGAGGGAAAACCAGCGCTGTAGTACCTGTTTTGATCGTGTAGGTTAAATCCCCAGTCAGCAGCTAGTTCGTCGCGCACCTGCTTGAGTATGCGCGATTCGGGACTTACACGTCGCAGTGCATCCCTGTTGAGATCAATCCCAAGTGCATTGCGACGCTCGTAGCGCTCAGCTCCGTCGGGGTTGAGCATAGGGATGAATACCAACGTAAGTTGGTTGAGCAACAACTGTCGGAGCTCATTGTACTGATCGTTGGCACTTAAAAATCGGAAAATATCGAAAAGAGCCGCAGTAGCTGTAGGTTCGTCTCCATGCATCTGAGACCACAGAAGTACCTTGGTAGGTCCGTTGCCAATGGTAATCTTGTATATATCGCGACCTTCAATTGATTGACCTGCTACCGATTGTTTGAAAGATGCCGGGAGGCTCTGGATCAAAGGCACTATGTCTTTATGTTTGAAGCGCCGATGGGTGAGCGATCTCTCCTGGTACTTAGGCCAGATATTCGCATAGGCTTCCGTAGAAAACGAAATGGTCGGGACTTGAGCTGCCGTTGTTTCTTCTGGCGATTGCTGCGCCTGAAGGCAGCCCGAAGTAATCAGGAGCAGGAAAGCTAGAATAGTTGTGCGAAAAGCCATGCGTTTTTATTGCAAAGGTAGTGATTGGTTGGCGAATTTTTATTTTGATGAAAAAAGACGGCTCATTCCTAAACCTTTGCCAGTATTAAATGTATTTACATCATTATTCGTTACATCAAAATTCAATATCAGATATGTCAAAGACACAATGGGCGATAGATGCATCGCATTCAGAAATCAACTTCAAGGTTCGTCACATGATGATTTCAACTGTGACAGGAACTTTCGGCAGCTTTAATGCTACGGCAGAGACAGAAGGTGAAGATTTTTCAACGGCTTCTGTGAGCTTCGAGGCTTCAATAGACAGCATCAATACACGTAATGAGCAGCGTGATGGTCACCTGAAGAGTGCTGATTTTTTTGATGCGGAGAACCATCCGAAAATGACTTTCAAGAGCACTGGTATGAAACCGGATGGCAATGGTGGCTATGTACTGGAAGGAGATTTGACTATTCGCGGGCTTACTAAGCCTGTGCGTTTAAACGCTGATTTCGGCGGTGTTGCGACCGATCCATGGGGCTTGGTACGGGCTGGTTTTGAATTAAATGGAGAGATCAATCGCAAGGAGTTTGGGCTTCAGTGGGATGCTGTGACGGAAGCTGGTAGCATTGTTGTTTCAGATGCTGTGAAACTGCAGATTCTGGTGGAGATGGTAAAGCAATAAATTGTCGTCAAGTTGAGTATTTTGGGGAAATAGAAATTTCGATATTATACATCAAACAGGATCGCCTTTTATGATTCTTCATACCAATCATAAAAGGCGATCCTGTTTGATGTGTAAAGTAGCCTCAACTGCCAATAGTTTTCGAGGGATGTACTATGTGTAATAGCTGCTCTTAATAGCATACATGGTATACGGCCTGCCTAAAATGTACAGCCGAAAATCAGGCTATGATATCTCCTTTCCAAAGGAACAGCTCTTTTTCTATCCACTCGCAAAGAATATGGCCGATCATAATATGACTTTCCTGTATCCTGGGGGTGTCATTGGATGGGATGTTGATAAGCCAATCACACATATTCGCCATTTTACCTCCTTGACTACCCGTAAATCCGGCAATTTTCATGCCAATCGAACGGGCTTTTTCTATAGCGAGAAGAATATTGGGTGAGTTGCCGGAGGTTGAAAACGCCCATAGAAAATCACCTCTTTGTCCGATCGCTTCTGTCATTCTTGCATACACCTGATCATAACCATAATCATTGGCTACGGCAGTGAGAAAGGAAGTATTTACATGCAGTGCTTCAGCAGGCAGCGGGGGTCTGTTGAGGTAAAACCTGCCACTGAGTTCGGCTGCCAGATGCTGGGCGTCTGCTGCACTGCCACCATTACCACACAGTAGGAGCTTCCTTCCTTGCCGGAAACAACTGCTTGTTTCCCGGGCAAGTTCGCTGACGCGGTTCAGTAGCTCTTCATTTTGCATTATTTGTATTTTGGTATCGATACTTGACTGGATGATGCTGGTGATTGATATTGACATGGCGACTTGAGCTAAAAAATTAGTATGATATAGTGAATAATACTGATCAATCGAAGTGGTTCAATTTATTGACTGGTCTGATCATGGAGCGTAATAAGATGAAAATCCACGACCATTAACAAAAGAAAAAAATTATATAGGGCGGTGAAATGGTAAAATTTAGACCGTTGGTTCATCAGGCTATATCTGAGAAAATAGCTGTAGGATAACGTACTTCCGTCAGAAATAGACCTTCAGGTGGAACACTTACACTCTTTGCCAGCCATTGCTGCTTGTCGAGTGCCTCGCGAACTTCAACCAGGGAAATCTGACCACTCCCGACTGAAAGGCACATACCCACAATCAGTCGTACCATACCCCTTAGAAATCGGTTGGCGGCTATGTGGAAAACCAGGTTGTCACTTTCCTTTACCCAGTAAGATTGATAGAGCTGGCATGCCATAGTTTTGGCATCAGAACCGGACTTGCAGAACGTATAAAAATGGGAATAGTTGAGCAATAGGTTGGCAGCCTCTTCCATACGCTCCAATGCCAGCCTGTCGCCAAACGGGTAAAACCAGGCAGTATGTTGCCTGAATGGATCCTTCCGCAGGCTGATATGATATTCGTAGGCACGGTGATAGGCATCAAATCGGGCATGTGCCGCTGCAGCAACAGGGATAATATCGTAGATCACTATATCCACTGGTAGAAATTTGTTTGCCCTGCGTATAAAAGCCTCTGGAAAGATACCATCAAAATCAAAATGAGCGAAATAGTTGCGGGCATGAACTCCTGCATCGGTGCGACCGCATCCCACAATCTCTATGGGCATTGACAGAATGGTTGAGAAAGTGTTTTCCAGTGTCTCCTGCACACTTCCGGACAAAGGTTGTTTTTGCCAGCCACTGTATTTGGCACCATTGTAAGCCAAATGAATGAAGTAACGCATGTAAACAATTTTTCACAGGCAAAGGTAACAAACGATCGTGGCCGGGCATATATTGTCCTAAAATCAATACCTAGCCATTTACTTCGCGTTGCATCAATGCGTGCGCCTTCATTTTACCAAACAATGGTGTAACAACAGTAGGTGTATTATTATGTGCGGAGAGGAATCGTTAATTACTTTTTTGTTGCTGTTTTTTACTCATTTGATATTTTCTTTGTATTTTGACTGAAAATAAATCCTCAAAACAAGTATAGAGTTCATTTTATTATTTTGACAGTGATATGATTATATAATTTTTTTTGAAAAATTTGAATCCTTTGATAAGAAAAGTCACAGCGCAATCGAATTTCCACCGGCCATACAAAGAAGGGTTTATTTGTACATTTTTTTTGAACAAGTATCACCGGTTTATGCGACTGAATAGTTGATGTCTAAGCTGGATGTGATTTTGGGGACTTGATGAAAATATCTTGTATACGCCTGACCATTCTGAATCGTAACTCGTTGGTTATTTTATGATATTTTGCGAATCTGTAGACGGAATGATACAGATACTTTTACAGATTAATGCTGCTATAGGTGCAGTGAATCAATTGAAAATTTAACGGTCTGCCTGATTGAGCAAGGCTATGCTTTTGATTTTTTCCAGCTCAAAATCCAAGGGGATGAGTTTCCCGGTTACAACATCCGGACAAGTTGCAAAAATTGCATCATGTGGCTCATAACAGCTGTAAACACTCAGCTCTGACGGTTGTAAATCCGCACTTATTATGTCTTCTTGGGAGAGGAACTGTTTGCTCGATGAATCAAAAATTAAGCTACCATATACAGGAAGAGAAGGGAAGATGTCGGTCAGGTACTTGAAGCTGGGATCGAGTGAGTACCTTTCAGGTATGGAATCGGGAGTAAGAAACGGATCGTATAGTTGTTTATTGAACCATCGGGCATAGGCGCGTGCATCTTCTATCGGAATACTGATGGCAGGACTTAGAGGGTCTTGTACAAGATTTAGCGACTCGAGTAATTCAAGCTTATTATCCATGCCTTCGATGCGGTATTTACACTCCCATTCATCGTAAATTGTATATTTACAGCAGTGAAGGAATGCAATAAACTGCCAGGTATATACAGGCTTGAAAGGAATCCATCGCTGTTCTAAATATACTAAGGGTGAAAGTTCAACTACATCAAACCATACGGTTTCATTTTCAGCTTCACTGGGAGGGTAATGTCCCAAATAACAGTCAGCAGCAGACCATGGATTGTTTTGGGTCTTCACCGGGAGTTGTGGAGATCCTGCTCGAAGGTATTCACCAACCAACCTGCCGTATGCTTCAAAACCATTTATAGCAAGCAGTGCACATAGATTTCGGGCATGTATATTATTAGATCTGTCACGCAGATAGTCCGTAAAAGCATTAGCCAAACCAAGAGAGCTATTTTGTTCGTCGTGCACATTAGCATGTATTTGCCTTGGCGCCGATCGGGATAAAGAATTTACTTTTTGATTGTCAAGTTTATTATGATGAATTGTTGTAGCGAAAGTGATTTTTTCATGACGCAGTAAGGGATGAAATAACCATTTTGCAGAAGGAAGAATAGTATCGGAAGAAGTATCAAAAACATCATCATAGTTGAGTTTTCGATTGAATTGGTCAAATGCCATCGCTAAAGACGAAGACTGCTCGTCGAAATTCACTGCGGACCAAAGTCGCCAGCCTGGTCTGAGCAGGGTACTGAACGGAGCATTCTTATCAGGACCTGTCAGTGGATCAAAAACCTTCTTACCGAACCATTTTGCATAAGCAATTGCCTCAGGTAGCATGATGCGGTCTACGGGTGTATCACCGGCCAAATCAGGCAGCGCCTGCAACCATTGACTTGGTTCAGTGACATGTCCGGCAATATCTAAAGGTGACGAATTTTGAGTATCAGAGGTACAGCTTTTAAAACAGGCAAACTGCCACCAATAAACAGGTTTAAGTGGATACCATATTCCATCACTTAGTAGGAAAGGACTTAGTTCTGTCAAATCGAACCAAGCATCGTTATCATGAGCTTGGTTTTCAGGAGGATAAAAACCAATGAACGTGGTTCCGGCGGAAAATAGGCGGTTGGCCTTTTCAAATGGTTTAATACTTGGGCCAATACTCGTGAAAAATATCTTTAGACAGCTTACATAAGTATGAAATCCGCAAATTGTAAGTGCGCAAATTAAACGCTTAACAGCAGGCTCAGAAAAATTTGAACTGAGGTATTCTTTGAATGCACTGCTAAGGCTACGCTGATTGTCCTGCAAAGGTGCTGGTATCAGCGGTACTGGTCGTGGAGAATTATTAGGTATGGTTAAATCCAAAGGGAAGCGGCCTCGGTTATTACTACTGCGCATGAGATCCGCGTCAGGTGAAGTGGCAAAGGTTGTTTCATAAATGGGGAGATATTGATTTTGTTTTGTTGTGTGAATCGACGAAGTAGTGTCCATTGGAATCGATTGCCATTGAGGTACAATGTTTTCTGCTGATAAATCTATTCGAAGATAAAATCCCTGTAATTCCCACTGTGGCGGAATGCCAGCTAATACAATTTTTGTTGAGGCTAGCTGTTGGGCGTAATACGCATGTGTTGTTTCGGCAGGACAATAAGGAGATTTTTGAAACCAATGACAGTAGGTGGCAATCTCAAGGGCACTAAGTCCTAAAACAAATCCTGTTTCACGGTTACCGTCCGACAGATTGTAATGGTTAATGTCATCATGTTTGTTACAATGGGAAAAATTTTTACTGCTCACAGCATAATGACTGGCTTGCACAAATCCCATATACTGCCATCTGTATACAGGAAAAAGTGGTAGCCAAAGATCCTGAAAACGGACGTGAGGGGTAAGTTCTACCGTATCAAACCAAACATCGCCATTTTGTAGCCTTCCAAAGGGTGGGAGAGGGGCAACATAGCAACTACCATTTGTCCAGGGGTTGGTCGTGAGCAACACGTGATTGCCCTCCAATCTGCACGCATAGGCGAGTAACATATCTCCCTGTACTGCCAATCCAGCCGATTGAAGTTCAATTGCTAAGGCAATGGCATCCGGCAGTGCAAATTTATGTGTGATGTACTTATAAAAAAGATAGCTAAGCATGGCTCTGTATAACTATAGCGAGTAGCACATGAACAAATATTGGGTTTGACGATAAAGTTACCTAATATTGACAAATTGGATGAATCCCTGTCTTATCGGTAGCTATCTGAAAAAATATTGGAATAAGTATGTTCTGTCCTCATAGGTAAGGACAGTGGTGATTGATTCATTCATAGCCAAAGCTGATTACAGATGACTGATTATTAATTGCCGCAACAGGCCTGTTTAATGGCGCTATCGTATGAAAGGAATTTCATAAGTGCCAGTAATAGGTATTGCTGGATTTGTTTGATTTGCAGACCGTATGAGCACAGCCTCGCCCCAAGTGCGGGCTTTATACTCGTTGTTTGCATCAAAGATAATATTGCGATTGAGATAAGACTCAATTTCACCTAATCTGGGATTATCGGCCTTCAGAACAAATCTTCGGGATTGCTGTGAGGAGAGTAATTGGTTCCATTGAACTATTTTTGCGGGTATGTGGGTGGTATTGGCGTAATAAGCGGCTACCAGCCTCCTGTGGTCAAGGGTGCAAAAACTTCCGTCTTGCATAGTTACAATGGTCGCAGGATCGGTACCTATGTTGTAACCGTAGAGCAGATTTTCCTGTATCACCTCTTCAATGGTTTTCTCCCCACCTGCCAAGTGTCTGCTAACGTTATTTTGGGAGTATTTGTAAGTGGATAGCGGCAGTCTGTGCGTAATGTCTGGATGTGGTGTGCTACGTACACGTATCTCACCACCCGGGGTTCTGACCAGCTGATAGCTACCGGATTCGATTACACTGCCAAAACTACCTGTACGACGGTTGAGCTGAATTCCTCCTTTACCGCGTATTGGAAACTGAGTATTAGTTAAGGTTGCAAAAATGGTAATGTCATTACCCGGGATAAACTGATCCGTCCACGCATTATCACGAATCCATATTGCTTGATCGTTAATGCTCAGGATTTCTATGCCAGCTGTACTGCTGAAGCTACATCCTTGAGTAGTCGGAGCTGATTGAAGACCTGAGGATTGTATCTGTCGAGTAATCTGAAGCCAAGCGATATTGGATCTTATATTTGAACGATGAAGGGCATACCATGCGCTGGTATGACTAACATCTGCTGAAAAATAAGCTCGTAACTCGGGAAAATTGCTTACATCTGTTCGCCAAAGCTGAAATGTGTTCTCACCCTGTAAACCAGCCGGCCAAGTGGATAAAATCTGTCGAAGAGTCGATTGACCTTCTGAACTAAGGTTTGCAATGTATTGACCAATGTCATTGGTAAACTGTGTTGCCCAGGTCCATTCTTTGGACTGGAATAGCAGAAAAAATGGGTGTAACTGTGGAAATTGCTGGAGCAAATCATCGACGACGGCCGGGCCAGCTCTCACGATGACAGAGCCCTCCGTAGGATCTATACCGAGATGAAGATCGCCAATCACAATACGTGCGTCCTCATTTATGTAACGAATGTTATGAAGCGTAGCAACTTCCTGAAAAGGGGCGTTTGAATAAAAATCGGGTAGTAGTGTTTGTATCCCATCCTCCTGTGTAATCGTACCTAAAGGATATCTTAAATGCTCACTGATAAATAAATGAGCTCTGTAATCAACGTCATTGCCGACAACAAGATTGGGAATATCATCTGCGTGCGTGAAGTGGATAACAGCAGGGTCACCAGTGTTGATGAGCGTGGCGTTGAATGCTGTCTGGTCAATTGCCGTGCGTAAATTGTGTACAAATGCACTGTATTCAGAACCACTAATCCCTGCAGGTGCTTGAGAAGGTAGTGATTCAAGTTGTTGGCAGAGCCTTACCCAGAGTAACTGTATTCCCTCTGGTGTATTGGTACCACCGGCTTGAAGCTGGCGAAGGGTAGCCAGAATATTTCGGATATTGAACTGATGAATAGCTGCGGTTGTCGAAATATTGAGCAGTTGCCCGGCATTTGCAGCTGCCAGTACTATACCAGTCTGACTCCAGATACTATGCCATTGCTGTGGTATATTATTTTGACTGCTTACAGTGAAATCGTATTGATCCTGTGCAAAAGCTAAGTCGATAGTGCTATAGGCAGCATCCATATTACCGAGAAACCTGATGGCTGCTGACGGTTGGCTAAGTGAAAATGGAAGGGTCATAATACCAATCATATCAAGTGCCTGTCTGCTGCGGAGGGTGATTTGTGCATCAAGCAATTGTCTGAAGGTTAGATCCACCCAGCATGCAGGCATCAACAGTATGCTTCCATCTGCTATTTTTCTTTCATTGGTGTTTGGGAGTTGATATGCAATTTCACCCTCAAATATTAGGGCTACATAATCAAAGGGAGATAGAGAAAAGGTGTAGTGATCCTCCAGTTCAGATGGTGGTGGACAGTCATAGGAAGCATGAAAAGTGATTTCACCCGGTGCTTGACTGTAGGAGCTCGAATAGGCTTGCGAAGCCAAGGATGTACCTCCAAATGTATGGCAATAGACGATTTTTTTAATCGGGAAATCTTCAACAGAGATATCCTGATCAGATACGTCACAATAGTACTGTACATAGGGATCCCCATCTGAATTTATGGCTGTTTGTGTGCTGATAATGCCTGTTTTGGGCCTGGTTGTCAGCACCATATTACTTACAAGGGTCAAAAAATCAATAAAATCATGGTCATTTGACCAGTCGAGCATTTTTTCAACAATTGTGAAGTATAGCTCGTAATTGTTTGATTCTAATGTAGCTAAAATGGATCCGTATTGATCTGTAGGGGCAGATGCTAATAGTAAATTAAGCAGATGTTCTTCTGACTGTTCATCAGTTGGGTAAGGGATAATGGGAAAAAAATCTTGTCCAAGCCGAATGGTAAACCAGGCAATATCAATGAAATTATCTTCTGTCAGGTTTAATAAGCTCAGCAGTCTCAAAGATTTAATCCTTTGCTGCGCTGTCAATTGCTGAAATACGCATGGAAAATGTCTCCAACTGTATAGTACTTGAAGCAGTATTTGTGCATCATCAGGATTATTATCCCTGAGGTTGCTCCAAAATTCTGTACTCCAGTCTGATGAAAGCAATTGTTGGTAAGCTCGGTAAACGGATAAATTTGCTTCCTGCCATACACTAATTTCTGCCGCGGTCAGAATACTTGGTGTATCTAATGTGCTGAATTCAGCTTCTTCCCCCAGGCGGTTGTAAAGCCATTGGTATTTTTCCAATATTTCCTGATAGGCATCGTACTGATTATGCTCATTTTGCTGGATAACAAAGTCTATACAAGCCTGAGAGAATGTATTGTAAACACTAATTTGGTGTGCATGTGTGAAGAGATAGAGTGAGGCTGCTGATCCACAGCTGGCAATTGAACTATTTCTGCTGATGAAATGAAGGGCTCTTTCTGTAAATGAGGGATAAATGTGTGCAGAGATGTTTCTTTCATCGGTAATGTTTGCAAAAAAAGGAACCAGGAAGTCAAAAGGGACTCTTTGACCAGCAGCGTAATGGGGGGGTGTATTAACCTGTGCAATATTTAATTGCTCAATTGATAAATGACCTACATTGAACTTGAGTCGTTGATCTTGATAGCAGGGTAATCCGACAATGATTTGTTGAATACTGATTTCTCCATTTACGTATGTGAAAGTATCGAGGTAGCGGTCACCCATGCAGAAGCCCGTATCACCGGCATTGAGTGCATAATACCCGGCAAAATCTCCATGATCATCACAATTGATGCAACATTTGTAAGCTTTGTCGCCTATTTCAAAATAACGTAAACTACCAAAGGGAAAAATCGAAAATCCAGAAAAACACGGGGGATTTAGGCCATTAGGTCCACCAATTTCATCTCCGGTATTGAAGCTCACTCGGGTTGTATTAGAGGGAAGTGTAATCGGTTTTCCTGAGGGAGCTAAAAATGTGTAAGTGCTGTCGGGATTTCTGAAGGGATGGAGGTAAGCAATCGATTCGACAATTGTCTGGGATCCATCCTCTATATCATCAAAAAGATGAAGGTTGCCAGTAGGTTTGTGTACCCTATCCCACTGGTATTTTTGTAATAAACAACCCTCCGAGTAGTCCATCAAATTTTGTGTACTGCCTGGGAGCAATTCGGGGTAGTCGGCAAATGAGTGGGTAAGCGCAAAGACGCCATGTCCCAATTCGTGTGCAATGGTTCTAAGGGGATTAAGTTGGGCAGTAGAGTGGTTTTCTAAGAAGACGAAGCCCCATTTTTTTCCTCTGGGCATATAGCCCAATCTCTGTGGGTTTGCATTTGAGGGTACTATAAACAGGTAGTAAGTAGCAGGTGTAATTTCGTTCTGTTGAGAAAAATATCGAATGATATTCCGCATGCCAGGGGTGTATGCGGAGAGTAGTTCGTTAGAAATATCTTCTACCTGACCGTTGAAATCCGGAATATTAATACCGCTGTGTATTAGTACCTCAATGTCTACGATTGCCTGCTGCCAAATAGCCGATAAATACTCTGTTGCACCGTATGGTATCGATGCCTGATTGACAGGCACCAGTACGATTTTTACTGCTTTAGGGTCATAGCTTACAATCTGTAGCTGACCAACAATTGAAATACTCGAATCAGGTATTGAGTAAACAGCGTAGGCTACTTTATCCGCGCTGCTGACTTCTAAAGAGGCGTAGTGCAATGAATCGGTGTGTTGAATGCTGTCTTTTCGCACATCCAGAAACTGTATACCGTCGTTAGGTGTCGCTGTTATGTGATCCTTGGTATTATCAGCTGGTACAGACTTCCAAGGTACAAAGTAGGGTTGTCCTGCAATTGTCAGCTTTGTATATAGCTCATCATGTGCTTCGTACTGGTGGATATCCGTTCCGAATTTTTGTCTGGGGTGAGATATGAACTTGACTTGAAAAGGCGAATTATGATAGAGACCCTCAATTTCTGATTGTAAGTGCTGCAGTACTTGTAAGAGTGATTCTCTGCATTGAAGAAATGTATCTTCGTCAGAAGATTCTTCAAGACAATTGATTGCCTGATCTAATTGATCTAGCGTGGTAGACGTGAAAAAGGGAAATGACAGACTTGTCTGATTAAGTTGTTGAAGGGCTAGTTGTTGTAATTCAAACAATTCAGTTCGTGTCGATAGCTGTTCAAGCATTTGTAGGGTTCCCGTCAGTATGCCTGATAGTTGAGAGAGAATTAGTTCGGCGTTGCTAAGCTGTTCTAGTAGTTGCTGTGTTAGTTCATTGATTGAGACGAAAATGGACAGTGTAGCTCCTTGGATATTCATATAACCAGATACCATGCGGCACTCTTTATCAACCTGTACGTTTTCAAATGTTGTCTTAAGCTGTGCATGTTGAAAATACGGAGCACTGATGTATCCTTCTCCGCTAAAGAATCCATTACCGGAAACATTGGAGAGTATTACCCGGAAATCACCTGCAATTATTGTGTCACCACTAACCAGACAGCAGATAAGTTCTGTTGCCATGCTTTCTACGCCGGCAGTAGCATCACCACAACTAAACCTATCTTCATAGGTGGAGACAGGGGAACAGCGGGGTGTTACTGGGGGAGTATCGGGAGAATGGTCGGCAGGGGATCTTGACCACAACAAAGGCGCGCAGCGCCAATCACCGTCATCACAAAGGATGCAGCACTCCAGAGCATAAAGAGTGTCAGGAAATGTGTATTGGAGTTGTGCAGTCACAATGCCGCTTGTTGAACGATCAATATCTTCTATGGCTATCCAACCGCTACTTCCCTCCGAACGAAATCGTAACCTTATAGGCATCGATGTATCGCCTGCCATCCATTGCCACTTCAATGTACCATTTGAGTGATCCAGCAAAAATGGCATTGAAGGTTGCGGGCAATCCTCCTGAACAGTAGGTTGTCTGAAACGGAAGGAGTATACTTCGCTCCAGCCATCATTCATAAATTGTGCTCTGCCACCAACATCATAGGCTCTCACTCGGATAAGAAAATTGCGATCCGGAAATAAATAAGGATCGAATTGATTGTAAAGATGGTAGGTGTTTGAAGTGTGAAAAATGGCTAACGGAGCTGCAGATTGTATAGTAACATTGGGAGCAAATCCATCTATGGCTTCGTAAATTTCAAGGGCGTACCTGGTAATCACACCAGCATGCTGGGGTTGCCAGGTAAAACGTATATTCTGAGATGGGGAAAACTCCACCAACTCCCCTGGTTCTATGATGACAGGGGGTCGGTGGAGCTGAATAAACCCATTTGTACACGATGTATTCGAAACTGGTGGATCGGAGTTTCTAAAATAATCAAATACCTCAACGCAGATCGAGATCGGCCCGTCTGGCAGCAGATACCCGAGCTCTGTAATATCATCATTCCCTGCCTGCTCCACCAGCAGATTCGATGGATGAAAGTACTCCCGAAGGAGACTGCCTGATAGTATTCTGGTCTGGTTCCTATCCAGTAAAATTGGATCTGGAAAAAAATCAGGTCGGGTACGGAATGTAATCCCATTAGCAGATATAGTAAGTCTTAGGAGAACGGGATATGTAGCACGTTGATCCGTTGACAGTAGTGTGACAATGACATTACCAGGGCTGCTAAAATTTTCAAATGAGGCCGAAAATCTTGTAACCTGAACATGGGTAGTTACAGGATAGGGCTGTGCAACTAGTACAAACTGAATCAGGATGAAAATCACCGTTGCAGACAAATAGTAGCCTTGTCTATGTTTCATAGTATTGATAGTGAGTTTTATGTGTTTTAAATCATTGTACAATGATGTGCAGATGCCTCCATGCAGTTTCTGATTGAACTATCATGGTATAAACTCCTTTTACATCATTGGTAAGTTGAAAAGACGCCAAGTAGTGACTGTCTCCAGCTAGTTCTAGCTGTTCTGCTAAAATTCCGTCAGGTCGGAATAACCAGAGGTAAACAGATTTGGGGTCTTTTAACATAAGTTGAAGTTGGAAAGCACCCGTATTGGGATTCGGAAAAATAGTAGCAGATTGAATTATATCAGCCGCCTGTATCTCAATCGGGATGGGTATACTATCCTGATTTTCGTGGATCCGAATTTTTTTGTCCAACAGACCATAGCAACCTCCATAGTAAGCAAGTAGTTGTACTGTGTATTCCCCGGGGCTGTGGAATCGGACAATTTCCTGGGTGGGGAGCTCTTCTATTGTCTGTATATCTTGGTCATATATCCAGACAATACTATCGGGTACAGGCCATGTGATGTCAACAAAGACTACTGGCTCGCCAATAAGAGCGTCAGTAGGCATAAGGAAATCGGCTTCTAGCAGGTCTGTGGATTGTACGATAAAAAAACTATCCTCGTAGATACAACCAGATGGAGATACCAGTACAAGGTGATATTGGCCAGGGCCCTCCGTTGTGAATATTGGAGATTGGCGAATTGCCCCTTGTGGAGTTGTCCACATGATGTCTGTCCAAGTATTAAAATCGAGTCTGTATTCAATAGCCTGCATAGGACAGAGACTGGTATCTCTAACCAGAGTAGCAATTGTATCAAAAGAAAATGGCTGGTAGATTTCAATGATTAATGAATCGGAGCAACCGCGATTATCCGTTGCGGTAATGGTATAGATACCCGGGATCATACGGGTTCTTTCAGGCAGAATGTATTCGTCCTCCCAAGTCCAACGAATTGGTTGTATTCCTCCGTAGGATTGCAGCGTGACAGATCCGGTTGTGTCACCCTCACAGATAGGATGTTCTATCTCTGCCACCAACAGTTGAAATGTAGTAATTCCTTCGATACTGACCGTAGCAGTTTGCTGACACTGGCTGCTTTCATCTTTGATGATGATGAGATAATCACCTGGGATCAACTGCGTGAAAAGAGAGGCATTTTGCCAGGAAAAGCCTTGGTCAATGGAATAACTGTAGTAACTATTATCGCTAACGTGTAAATCAATACGCCCGTTATTACTTAAACAGTTATTTGCAGATTCAGTAGTAATGCTGTCGATTTCAGGCAGCACAGGATTATCAAATATGATGATACTGTCTAATGTTTTACTGCAGGTCTGACCTTCAAATCGAATCAGTAACTCATAAATTCCAGCAGAAAGATTATTTATAGCAGTAGTATTCTGCAACCATGTGTTCCCTTCATCAATACTAATTTCAAAGTTTATTTGATTGTCAAGGAATATTTCGATCTGACCATTACCCCTCAAGCACAAGGTATTGTGTACGGTTGTAATAGAATCAACAGACGGAATTTGCACTGGGGGAATATGTAGATTTACAGGGACATCATTGATACAGTTTGTGCTACTATCCCTCACGATAAAAGAATAATGCCCTACTGAAAGTGGATTGATATCGTGCAAATTTTGCCATAAGATTCCTCCGTCCAGACTATAGAGATACCTCAATGGATTGTCTGCGTGAAACTGAATAGTGGCATTTTCACCGTTACAATCGGGCAACTGAGAAATCGTAATCGAATCAATTTGTGGAAATTCACCGAGTGAAACAGCCAATGAATCGCCTATTGACAGGCAGTTACCTGAGAGGAGCCTCACTGCAGGTAAGTAAGTATTAGCTACAATATTGTCAAATACCGGACTTGACTGCCATGGACCCTCTGCTCCGGTGATGCTGTACTCGATATCGGCGATGATGCTGTCAACATAAATAACAAGGTGTGCGCTGCTGAACATACATGAATCATGGACGACCAACGATGCATTAACGATATCCGGGAATTGAAATGGGGCAATAATGACTGGCAATTGATAAGTCTGGGTGCAACTACCGTCGATGTTTCTGATCGCAGGAAAATATGTCCCTGGTTCCAAATTCTCAAATAGAGGGTTTTCTGTCCACTCATTTTCCCAAATGGAGTATTGTATATTTTGGCCACTCGTAGAAAAGCCATAGATGAGAAGGGTGGCATTATTTGTAACGCAGTCAGTAGGTAATGTTACCGACACATCGGAAATAAATGGACTTTGTGGTACGGTCATGACAATAGTGTCTTGCCATATGGTTGTGCAACCGGAAGTCCTTGCCATAACGGTGTAAATACCCGAACCTAGGTTACTGAAACTGGGGTTTTCACTCCAGTAATTTCCGTCGATGCTATATTCGTCACCTGTTCCTACTATGGATATACTTCCATTCAAACTGTCACAATCGCTGGGGTTAGTAGCAAAAACATTGTGAATGTCAGGTAATTCAGGTGATTCCAGGCTTATTGGGTCATGCCAGTTTACAACGCAAATAGTGTCTGCATTACTTACCCAAATATCATAAGTACCTCCTGATAGCCCTTCAAAAACTGAAGAATCATACCATGGGCCCTGTAAACCATCAATACTGTAAAGTAGGGGACTGGATGCACCCGTTGCCAAGATGGATATGAAACCGTTGTTATCCTGACAGTCACTGGGATGAGCAAACTCCACTTTAATAATAGCAGGTCTACTTGGTTCATAAATATGGACTAACTCACTCCATTGTGTACTGCATTCGGTACTACTGTCCGCAACCCACACATTGTAATATCCAGCTTGGAGTTGGGTGAACAGAGGGGATTCGGACCAAGGGCCTTCAGGACCATAGATGCTAAATAGCTGTGCAGTTGAGTGAATTGATATGATACCGTTTGAAAGATCGCAATCTGTTATTTGAGTTACGGAAACTTGAGATATTTCGGGGGTTGAGGGCGTGGTCAGTTGTACAATAGTTGATGACTGAGTAGGGCAACTACCATCCTGATTACTGACCCATACTTGATAATTGCCAGCTGATAGATCTGGGAATGAGTTACTGTACTGCCAGCTGCCTTCAACGCCTGACAGACTAAAGAGGTAGCTGCCGCTTCCTCCGGAGACGGTTATTACAATGGAGCCATCAGCAGTGCCACAATTTGAAGGATGTATACCGAATACGTCCTCAATCGTGGGTGCCAAAGGGCTTTCCAGATGTATAACACTTTCCCATTGGATTTGGCAGCTACCATCCAAATTGCTAACCCATACCTGATAATAGTTCTCTGTTAGTTGACCAAAGGTGTTGTTTTCTTGCCAAGGGCCTTCTGCGCCATGAATACTGTATAAGAGATTTTGTGGGTTTGCTTGTATAGTTATTGATCCGTCATTTACGTCACAGTTTGTAGGATTTGAAAAATCCACACTGAGTATGGTGGCTGCTTCAGGTTCAGTCAAAGTAATTTGATTATTCCAGCTTACAGGACAAGTACCTTCTTGATTGCTGACCCACACATTGTAGGTTCCTGGCGCAAGGTCAGCGAATACGGGCATGCTGCTCCATGGCC
>CAYTVG010000008.1:0-189200 GCA_964441755.1 uncultured Saprospiraceae bacterium | reverse complement strand
TGGACTAACGAATGTAAAATTCGCCTTTACCATAAGATTACAATTTGTTAAATAAAGAAATAATAACCAACCTTAAGGCGAGCGACGCGGAAATTATTCACTACACGCAGCGCCCGCAATATCATGAGCCGCCTCAATCGGCGAGCTTACTGACAAGGGTACCAACCACACGCGGGTGAATCAGACTCTATGTGTCGGAATATGGACACACGAACCTGAACCGGACGAAATAACTAAGGAAGAAACAACGGAAGGGACAGAGATTGTAAAATTGCAGTTCATGTTAAGGGATTATATCAATTGACTACTATACATTCAGCATACTACGAGCTGTGTAAATGAATTCCTGGTGACAACACCAAAATCCTTCAGGTAGCTATTCTCACCTACAAACTGATGTAATTGTCTTCAGCATAACGTGTTTCGCAATACAAAGGTATCTAAAAATTGTATTTGTACAATAGCAGCCACTTATTTTTTAAAAAATTATTTGGTGGTTATTTTGTATAACTTAACTTATTACTGTTGTGAATACATACAACTGCCGGAAGGGATCCGAAAGGAAGACAAAAACCAAGGAATAAATCAACATGCACATACTTAATCAGCCCGTATCCGGAGTTATATGGCGAAGACAAATCGAGCTTTCTGAAACCATATAGCTGATCCCACATGACGAAGAGGTGAGAATATGCTGAAAAGAATGATCTTGAGCATTGTAAACAAAGCAGCTAAAAGCTAGGTAAGCAGGAACTCCAACTCATCCTGATCAAAGTCCAAAGTTTGAACTTTTTCAATAATATCTGCTGCAAGTCTGGATTTTTTTTGTTGGAGCAGCAGTATTTTTTCCTCGATTGAGTCTTTCGTTATGAACTTCATGGCGAAAACCGACTTATCCTGTCCAATTCGGTGTGCTCTGGCGATTGCCTGCTGCTCTGTCGAAGGATTCCACCAAGGATCCAGGATAAAAACGTAGTCTGCTGCCGTGAGGTTCAATCCCTCTCCCCCTGCTTTAATAGAGATAAAGAAAGTACGTACATCTGCCCGTTGCTGAAAATGATCGACTGCCTCTTGTCGCTGCCGGGGTGTCATATCACCTGTCAGCCAGGCATAAGGCTCCTGCAGTGCATCAAAAGCATCTCTAAACAGTAGCAAATACTGTACAAAGGAGCTAAAAAAGAGCACCTTATGTCCACTTTTGGTAATGACCCGCCACTGTTCCAGTACGTCGTGAAACTTTCCACTATCGTGTGCGTAGTCGGCAAAGAGCAGGCGCGGGTGGTTTGATAACTGTCGCAGGCGTGTCAGTGTTTGCACCACCAGTAATTTATATTGTCCACTTTCCGGCTGCGCATGCTGCAATAGAGAATTACGAGCTGCCGATTTTTCCCGTTCATAGCGTTTTTGCTGATCAGGTGTCATTTCCGAGTAAAAAACCTGCGAGGACAGCGGGGGTAAATCCGGTGCGACCTCCTCTTTTGTTCTCCGCAGTAAATAGGGCTGTACAAGCTGGCGAAGTTTCTTCTTTTTTTCTTCGTCCTGATGGCGTTCAATAGGGAGGATAAAGGTTTTTTGGAAAAAGCTGAAAGACCCCAATAAGAGAGGATTGATAAACTGCATTTGTGACCAAAGATCCGCAAGCGAATTCTCTATAGGTGTACCACTCAAAGATATTTTATGCCGGGCCTGAAGCTGGCTTAGCGTTTGAAAAACTTTACTCTGTCTGTTTTTTATCTGTTGACTCTCATCTAGCACAATGTACTCGAAAGTAATATCCGCAAGTAGGTCATCATCTCTCAGAGCAGTCTGGTAGGTAGTCAGCACGACATCAAAACGCATCAGCACTCGTCTGTCTGTATGTCTTTTATTGCCCGTGTGGCGGTAAACCAACAAGGACGGGGCATATTTTTTCAACTCTGCTTCCCAGTTGTACAGCAATGAAGCGGGCATAATAATTAAGGCCTGCAGCGGATGCAGAATATCCTGATCGGCGATAGCATCAAACAAGGCAAGCTGATGATCAACCTGCCCGGGAAGAGCAGGTCTGGCAGCTATTTGTTCTTTGGCATAGAGTAACATGGCGATGGTCTGCACAGTTTTCCCCAATCCCATATCATCTGCCAGGCAGGCTCCCAATTGCTGATGGTAAAGTCGCACCAACCAGTTATACCCTTCGAGCTGGTAGGGTCTCAGCTGTGCCTGTAGACGTGCCGGTGGCGGATAGCTGTGCTCAGGACTAGCGACCATCGTTCCGTCGTGCTGGTAGCCCAGCCCGGACAGTAAGGTGTACTGACTTTTGGCAATACGGATAGCTTCACCTGCCATTTGACCCAGCGTAACAACATCCAGGTACCGAGACATCCACTCTTCCGGTATTACAAAGACCTTTCCGTTGGGCAGCAGAAAATACCTGTCCCCATCGCGAATATTACGCATCAGCAAGACGAAAGGGAAAGAAATTCCGTCGATTTCGACCACCACGTACAAATCGAACCAGTCAATATTACTCACTACACGTTGATGTATAGTAGCAGGACTCAGACACATTTCACGCTCAGCATGCAGTGCCGGCATCAGTTCGAAACCTGCCCCTTCCAGTGAAGCCCGGTTATCTGTCAACCAAAAGAGCAAAGCTAAAGGGTCATTAGCAGCAGGCAGTTCATAATGACTACTATCATCTGCCGGCCTCAATCCCAGCTGCTGAAGTTGCAACAGCCAAAGATCTTCAGCTGCTCTGTTTCGTCTGAGTTGAAAAATACGCAGCCCTGCTTCTTCCACTTCGAGTGTTACCCTTTGATTGCGTGTATCGTTCCAGTCGAAAGAAAAGTGGCGGTATTTCATCCGAACCGTGAGTACCCAGCGATCTTCAAAAAGATGCTTGACAGGCTCGAGCACGCAACTGGTAAGTTCGTCAAATTGCTGAACATCAAATCCTGCTGCATCGATTTCAACTTTTGCAACAACCTTCAGGATAAAAGTTTTAAAATAGGTATTGACACTAGAAGCCGGGATATGAACCTCATCTTTTTCTCTGAAAGGTTTTACCAGATGCCCGTTTACGTTATCAATTCTGTACAGGCAGTAGTCGGCCATAATCCAGGCCGGTTCATTAACGATCGGGAACACCCGGCGTTCAGCGATTCGCCATCTTCTCCCCTGCTCTTCAAGCAGTAGCTGGTAGTCGACCCCGGCTTCTGTCTTGCGAAAAGACAGCCGTGCCTGCAGCGGCTCGGGAATAATTTTTAGTAAAAATTCATGCACCAGTACTTTACGTTCAACATCCCAGCTAATCGGATAGGCCTTGTCCACAATAATAGAAAGCCACTCTGCCAATAACCTGTCCAATTGCTTCTGGATAGCCTTACGTACGACTCTGTCTTCCCAGAGTGTATCCAGCAAAATGGGTTTACGTCCTTTTTTTTGATAGGGCGACGCTAGCTGCTGTGGCTGCAATGACTCTATGATAACAAAAAGACGGTTTCTCTCCGCAGAGACGGGAATCTTCTGTGCGGCAACGGTAGCCATTGTAGCTTTTTGCACAATATGCGTATAACATCCCTCTTGGTCACGGTTGACAATAAAGGCGTTGGGGAGGTAGCAATCAGGTAAAAATTCGTATAGATTATATACTATATCAAGCTTCATTCAGTCCTGTCATAATGTTACCAAAGGTAGCTGTCACGGTGATTTGCTGTGGACAGTTGCCCGGACTGCTGCCCTTGGCTGAGCCTTTACACAAACAAAATGAAAGTTTGGCAGCGAGGCTAAGGTTGCGCAAGTATCGGGGCACAATTATACGATACATTTGTGAAATGTTGTCGTAGTTTTGCCGATCTATCACAGCGCGTATTCGGGATTTTTTCACCGGAGCCCAAACAGTTCTTCCACGCAGTTTTTTACCTTTTTCGGTTGCGTAGTGCCCGTTATGTTCCTTTAAAGATGTAAAAACCCGCGAAAGACCACCTCTATTTGCCTCCGGCAGAAAATACCCAACACGCTTTTGTATCACATATGTGTCCTCATTGGGCACCATCCTGCTCAATATGATACCCTGGTTTTGGACGGATCATCTGCTAATAATATTTCTCACGATACTACTGCCCGCGCGATCCATTATGGGCGGTAGTGATTTACTCGAAGGAATCACACTTGACAGTCGCAGCAAGCGCACTCTGTACTGGAGCAACAATCTTTGGATGTGGCTACTGGCCGGGCTAGTGCTTCTGAATTGGTATGGCTGGGGTCGTAGCCTGACTGATCTGGGGCTGACTAGCCGAATCACTGCCACACCCTTCATTTGGCTGGCAGCCATTGGATTTATGGTCGTCTATATTATGGATATGATTTGGGAGCTACGTACAGTAAGCGGCAGACAACAAACCCGTGAGGATCTGAGCTCGAAGATAGGATTTCTGCCTGCCAACGGCTATGAATTCATCCATTTTACAACTGTAGCTGTCACGGCAGGCATATGTGAAGAAATTATCTTTCGAGCCTATCTGATACGCTACTTTGAATTTTACCTGTCGACCACAGATCCGTCCAGAACGCTGGCTGTTATACTGACAGCCCTCGTTTTCGGATTGATTCATTTATACCAAGGCTGGCAGGCAGTCGTCAAAATCAGTGGACTGTCAATTGCCCTGGGATTTATGTTTTTGTACACTCAATCGCTATGGATTAACATACTCATCCACATACTGATTGACCTGATCGGGGGATTTTTGGCGTGGCAGCTACTCAGGCGGCGAACATGATTTTGTGCTGAGGAGGCCATGCTGGCCTTCTACCAGGCAGATATACTCACTGCAACCGTCTACACCACTCAATAACTGCCAGAAAAACCTTATGTTTGCAGTGGTCAAATCCAGCGGAAAATTATGGTTCGTTACTACGCCAAGTTTGACGGCCGGCTCAGAGAGCTGGAGGTGCCTGAGCCGCGGTGCTGGGTCAACATAAGTCCCCCCTTCAGCCATGAAGAGCTGGAGGAGGTGTCCGCAAATTTTGAACTGCCTTTGGATTTTCTCACAGACTCCCTTGACATTGATGAAAGGTCGCGCTACGAGAAAGATGAAGACGTAAGGCTTATTGTTCTCAACACACCCATCCTCAATGAGGCGGAAGAGGAAAACGATGCCATATATATTACAGCTCCCTTAGGTATCATTCTGACGCTTGACCACGTAATCACCATCACTGCTTTTGAAAACCCGATTATCCAGTTATTTCTGGACGATCGGGTGCGGAATTTTGATCCGCTGGATGAAAGTATGTTTGTGCTGCAGCTTATGGAGCAAAATGTTTACCGATTCCTTACCTGTCTGAAAAAATTAAACTTAAAACGCGACCTTATTGAACAAGAGCTTTACGACAGCAGCCGCAATCGCGAGCTCAAGCTATTGCTCAGCATTGAAAAGTCATTGGTTTACTTTCTAAATACCCTCAGTGAGAACGAGCTTCTCATGATGAAAATGAAGCGAACAGATTTTCTGCAGGTTCGTGATGACGAAGACAAAGCAGATGTTTTTGAAGACATCATTATTGACAACAGCCAGGCACTTGGTATGGCCAATGTATACTCCAACATCCTGAGCGGAACCATGGATGCCTACGGTTCCATCATTTCAAACAACCTGAATATCACTATTCGAAGGCTGACCCTGATAACCATCATCCTCATGGTTCCTACCCTGATTGCCAGTTTTTTTGGCATGAATGTACGACTGCCGGGAATGAGTAACCCTTGGGCGGCCTACATCATAATCGTGGTATCGCTCTCAACCAGCATGTTATTGGCCTGGTACTTCCAGCGCAAAAAAATGTTTTAACTATTGATAGTTCCTGCCCACTTATTTGACGTATGATGGATGCTGTTTGTACCGAACTGCCTTTCTTTGGCGCTATACAATACTACAGGCTGATGGCATCAGCCTCCATAATTGAGTTGGAAGCTCAGGAGCATTATCAAAAAGGAGGCTACCGCAATCGCTGTTTGCTTGCCGGCCCCAACGGCATTCAAAGGCTAAGTATTCCACTTCAAAAAGGTAAACACCAGTCGCTTCCCATACAGGAGGTTCGGCTTTCGTACACTGAAAACTGGCCTCTCAACAGCTGGCGGAGCATACAAACTGCCTATGGCAGCGCCCCTTTTTTCATCCACTATGCTGATGATATTCGCGAAGTCTTGTTTGCAGGACACCAAAGACTTTGGGACCTCAATCTGGCTGCACTACGCACTAGCTTTCGTTTGCTGCATTGGATAGATTCACCAAAGGTAACTGAGACAACTGCTTACCGACCTACAACAGATCAACCATTTGACTGGAGAGATCGCATAAGCCCTAAGCATCCCTCTGATGGCACGGCCCCCTACCCGCAGGTATTCACGGATAAGCACGGATTTATCCCCGACCTTAGTGTCCTTGACTTACTTTTTTGTATGGGCCCCGCCGCGGCTGATTATCTCCGCCGGCATCCTGTTGAGGTGAGAACAGCCACTTAAGGCTCAAATATGAGCAACCAATAGCAGGGGGAAGGATGGATAGCAACGGGATAGGGAAAGCTTATAAAGTAAGAATTGCCAGGGGCTCCATAGCAGAATTCCCCTGACAATCGTTCCCCCTTGTGTTGTTACAAATGTATAATATAATAATTTTCTGACAAAGAATCAGCCTGAAGTTGGTGATGAAATAGCTTTTTTGGGTGACAAAACGGTATCAAAACAGATTATACCGGCATTGACACATCTATAATCAATTTTTTTTCAGTCATATACGGTGTCGATTTCAAAATTATAGCCGGGGTTGATACATGGCTAGACAAGCTTATTCCAGTATCAGATTACGTCACCTTCCACATACAGCAGTACAGCCTTTCTTTGGCCGCGTAGAAATACTTTGACGGGTTTCAGAAAATAGCCCTTATCACGAGCATCATAGTAAACAGTCACTATGCCTACTTTGCCGGGCATTACCGGTTCGTCATTCCAGTCAGGTGCTGTACAGCCACAATCCGTCCGAACATTATCAATCAGTATCGGTTCTGGTCCGGTGTTTACAAAACGGAAATCGTGCCTTACCTCTACATTGGCAGGAATGCTCCCAAAATCGTGCGTCAATGGATCCAGCCACTGCAGAGAAGGCGGGAGAAGCAGATACAGCAAGGCTAGCACTGTCACCCAAAGTGGCGGTATCAAGGCTTGATAATTTCTGTCTGCTCCCCAAAATACTGAACAAAACGCTGAAAATCAGCTGATAGTTCTTTGTTTGAAGTTGCTTTAAAATAGGTATCTGCCAGCGCCCGCAGCGTAGAGAACATGAAGCGGTCCATTTCAATGATCTCCATATCTAATGTCCACAGGTCGATTTTGAGCGTCTCTTTAGTTTCTCGATCGAACAAAGAGAGCAGCAGCGCCTTGCAGTCTCCGACCTGCCCTGATTGTGCCTGCCATTGGAGCTGCACGGGCAATTTATCTTCATTGAGACCCACTGTTATTACGATTTCGCTGCTAGACTTTACTTCTTCCGTTGCCATACTTACTACTGGTAAATGAATCAAAAATAGTTCTCGCCTCAATTTTCGGGGACGATGGTGCGAATATAGCGAACATTCAGTCCGCCCCATATACCAATGCCCCCCTGAATATTGTGATCGACCCGTGTATAGGTAGAAAAAGGCCCCTGGTTAGCGGCATTAAACTCGAGTGTACTCCAGAAATTATAGTGATCCTGATCGATATTAGCGAACTTGATAACCACCTCATCACCGCGGCGGTATAGTCCGAAAGTCTCCAGATCAAAATCGGCCGTCGGCGATTCCGCCTTGGGTAGCGGAAAAGTGAAGCTTTGACCATCAAACAGACGATCATCTGTTACGGATCCAAAGGGTGGTCTGAGCGGACCTCCATTGGTTGACGTAAAATAGCGATAAAAATTGGATACGCCCGGCGGATCCTGCATACTCACGAGGCATTGCGCGAGTGTATCATTGGGTTTTCCTGGAGGTGGTGTAAAATAGACACTATCGATAATTGCACGCTCCGGGATGGTCGTGCTTGCTGTCAGGATTTTTCCCTCCGTCTCTATGCGCAGGTTGTAGGTTTTTCCTGTCTGTGCCGGCAATTCGTTGGCTACATCCACGTAGGCACAGATATTAAATGCGAGACTATCTGCATCAAAACCCAACCACGCAGCCACCTGATCCTGCAAAGCAGCGGGCAAGTCATCCAGGCAGAGCTCTGTCAGTTGCACGGTCTTACTACCGTCGGAGACCGTTACCCTTGCACCTCTTACGTAGGCATTTGCGAGTTGCTCTGCACTCAGGCGGCTAAAAAAAGGAAAACTGCGGCTCAGGAAGACGATTGCGGGAGCTGGCTCATCACCAGCCTCGATATACCCTTCAACCACCAGTTCATCGACCGTACCAATCACAGGCGGAATAAATTCTTCCTCGCAGCTCCAGAAAAAGAGAGAAAGGCACGCGAGAACAAGCAGCAGGTATGTTTTCATGTTGGCAAACTTGGAATTAGTCAATGCGTTTATATTTGAGTCGGATAGAATTGCCAATGACCACTACATCCGAAAATGCCATAAACAACGCAGCCCACATTGGGTTCAAATACCCCATTGCGGCAATGGGTATGGCAATGATGTTGTATATAAACGCCCAGAAGAGATTTTGTTTAATTGTCAGCACGGTTGCCCGGGCAGTACCTAATGCTTTGGGCAGCGCATCCAGTCGGCCGTTGAGCAGTACTACCTGTGCAGACTCGATAGCGGCCTGACTGGCGTTGCTCAGCGAAACGCCCAGTGTGGCACGTGCCAGTGCGGGTGCATCATTGACCCCGTCGCCCACCATAGCTGTAGGTTTCTCTGTACTCAATGCAGCAATTTGTGTAAGTTTATCTTCGGGAAGCTGAGCACCATAAAATTTATTTATATCGAGCACCTGAGCGACATCGCGCGTTTTTTCTAAGGTATCTCCGCTCAACACAACCGTTTCGAGTCCGTGTTTGTGCAAATAAGTGACCACCGCTGCGGCCTCTTCTTTGAGTTCATCTGCCAGTTCTATGGCTGCCAGCAGCTCCTGATCCCGCAGCAGGAACACCTGTCCGGGCGGTATGACCAGTCCCGGGGGCAGTATTCTTTCAGAACCAAGGCGGTATACCCGTCCCTGTTTGTCAGTAGCCGTGAGGCCAACCCCCTTTTCCTCGCGAATTTCGTGCAGCAGAATTCCCTCTTTTTGGGGCTGCATACTTAGCCATCGCAGCAGAGAATGAGCGATGGGATGATTGGAATGCCCCTCCAGGGCATACAGGACAGCATTGACCTCGCGCGCATCGTTGCCGAGATAATTGATATTCCGGACATCAAAATTGCCATTGGTCAGTGTCCCTGTTTTATCAAAAACGAACCGTTGAATACGAGAGAAGATTTCTATCGTCTGCCCTCCCTTTATGAGTACCCCCTGACGAGCGAGCCTTCCCACACCTACCATAACAGCTGTAGGTGTAGCCAGTCCCATAGCGCAGGGACAAGAGATGACCAGCACGGCTATAGCGTTGAGCAATGCCTGTTGAAAACTAAGGTCGAACACCCAATAAGCCAGCAGCAGGGTTGCCAGTGAAATCAGCAGCACAACGGGCACAAAAACAGCACTGATGCGATCTGCAAGCCGCTGAATCGGCGGTTTATCCTGCTGCGCTGTCTTAACCAGTTCGATCATCCTGCTGAGTATAGTATCCCGGCCAGCGGCAGACACTTCGATACGCAGATTACCCCCTGTCAGGACACTTGCCCCGATGACGGTGTCACCGGCTCTTTTATCGACTGCCAGACTTTCCCCGGTAAGCATTGATTCATCAACATGGCCAGCCCCCTCAATAACCCGGCCATCGGCGGGAATTTTGTCTCCCTCATATACCTGGAGTATGTCCCCTATCCTTACCTCATCGACAGGCAGGCTCACCAGCACCCCCGAAGGCGTCCATTTGCGAGCAACAGGCGCCTGTAAGGCTGTGAGTTCCCCGATAGCAGTTGTCGTTTGAGCGACTGCCCGATGCTCGAGCCAATTGCCCAGGAGCACCAGGGTAATGATGGATGCAGCTGTCTCAAAGAAGTAATAATCAGGCTGTTGAAGCAGCAAGCCAAGCAGACTGTACACAAGCGCAGCCGTACTGCCCACAGCAATGAGCACGTCCATATTGGGTACGCCCGAACGCAGGCTGCTGATAGCTGAGCGCACAAAGTGAAGACCCCCGATCAGGTAGACAGGCGCTGTCAGTGCCAGCTGAACCCAGCCATTGTGCATCCAGGCAGCATGAAAACCTGCAGCCATCAACAAGTGCGACAGCAAGAGAGGAATGGTAAAAACGGCGGACAGCAGCAGGCGTCGTTCGAGATTCCAAAAGGGCTTAGGCTGGCCATCGTCAACCACTGTATAACCTAAACGCTGAATTCCCTGTACCGCTGCCGGCAGTGGTAACAGATCGTCATTCCTTCGGAAACGCACCTCTTTGGTCTGAAAGCTGACAAACACCTCTTCCATGCCCTTGCGTTCGAGGAAACGAGCGATGCTGTTGGCACAGTTGCTACAGTCCATGCCCTCTACCTTGAGCTCTACGATTTTATTAGCCATCAGAATCCGTATTACAACCTTTTAGCCGCTGTGTCGTTTAAAAAAATGAAACCCAGTACCATTATTACTTACACAGATAACATTACAGGAACAAAAAAAGATTTTAAACATGGATAAAAGAGACTTTCTGCGCGCCGCAGGCCTGATGGGTTTTGCGAGCCTGCTGAATCCGCTGCGAATGCTGGGACGAGATGCTGCCATTACCGAAGCAGAGACTATGCGTACGGGTGATTTCACCCTCCCTCCCCTGCCCTACGCTCCGGAGGCACTGGAGCCCCATTTTGACAAGCAGACCATGGAAATCCACCACGGCAAGCACCACAATGCTTATGTAAACAATCTCAATGCGGCTATCAAGGGCACAGTTTTTGCGAGTATGGAACTCGAAGAAATCATGTCTAAGGTCACTGACAAGTTTACTGCTATACGCAACAACGGTGGAGGCCATTACAACCACATGCTCTTTTGGGAAAGCCTCAAGCCCGGTGGCGGGGGCAGTCCTCAGGCTGAGCTGCTGGCAGCCATCAACGCAGCTTTTGGTTCCTTTGACGCCTTCAAAACGGCCTTCAGCAATGAAGCCAAGGGGCGCTTTGGCTCCGGCTGGGCGTGGCTTTGTGTTGACAAAAATGGTAAGCTCTTCATAAGCTCAACACCCAATCAGGATAACCCGCTCATGACGCGCCTCGTCAAGCAGCATGGACGACCGCTGCTGGGTCTGGATGTGTGGGAGCACGCCTACTATCTCAAGTACCAAAATCGCCGCCCTGATTACATCTCTGCTTTCTGGAATGTCGTCAACTGGGAGAAGGTTGCTGAGCGTTTTGCGCTGGCGCGCTAAAAGGCGTGTGCTCCATTCTTTGGCGGCTTTCGCCGCCAAATAGTATATGGCTGCATGATTTCATTTATTGGCGGCGAAAGCCGTCAATAAATGAAACGTGGTTGTGGTTGCTGCATCTGCATAAAAAGACTATTTTTGCACCACAACTAGTTGCTATATTATTGGAAAAACTGGAACAACATATTGAAGCCTTGATCTTTGCGGCAGACCACCCCATCACGCCGGAGGAGGTTGGCCACTGCCTTGAGGAAGTTCTGGGCGTTTCTTTTTCAGCAGAAGAGATACAGCGCGCCATCGAGCAACTGCAGCAGCGCTATGCAGGAGATACGAGCGCTTTTGATATCGCTGCAATCGGCAGCGGTTACCAATTTCTCACCAAGGGCGCTTATCACCATACGGTCAGCGTCTACCTGAAGCAGACGACGCGTAAGCGACTATCGCGCACGGCTCTGGAGACGCTCGCTATCATTGCCTATCGGCAGCCTGTATCCAAGAGTGATCTGGAGCGCATCCGGGGGGTCAATTCCGATTATGCGATACAGAAGCTGCTGGAGAAGGAGCTTGTTGCTATTGCGGGTCGCAGTGACGGTCCGGGCAGGCCGCTGCTGTATGGTACGACAGACAAATTTATGGATTACTTTGGTCTCCGAAGCCTCGACGAACTGCCCAAGCTAAAAGAACTGGCACAGACAGACAACAAAATAGGCGATGATGAGGCCATGGAAGAAGAGATCAATCCTGCGCAACCTTAAACACAAAAATGTATGGAATCACCATTGGTAAACAGAGTGGCCAACAGCGGACTGATTACCCTCAAGCTGGAAGATTTTTTTCCTCATACGCCTCTGGCGCATTTTGACCTTAAGGACTACCTTTTCATGGGGCTGATACTGAAAGAAAAAGACTTTCGGGAGGCGCTGTCAGCTCATGATTGGTCGCAGTATGCAGGCAAGGTGCTGCTCGTGTACTGCTCTGCCGATGCTATCATTCCTGTATGGGCTTATATGCTGGTGGCTTCCTATGCCGAGCCTTTCGCCATTGATATTTTTCAGGGTGAAGAAAAGAGTTATTACGAGGTATATTTTGCCCAGACACTTGCACAGCTGGACCTGAGTGATTACGAGGATCAGCGTGTAGTTGTAAAAGGTTGCAGTGACTACCCCGTGCCGCCTGCTGCCTACCTTGAGATTACGCGTTTGCTGCGGCCACTGGCGCGTAGCATCATGTTTGGCGAGCCCTGTTCTACTGTTCCGATATATAAGAAGCCGCGATAACAGCTTGCCGGAGAATTTGTGCCTGAAGCCAAAACGAGATAGCTTTTCACCTGTTCCCGCGTTTTTGACGGAGCTCAGCGGCGATACCTGACTGAAAAAATGCAATTTCACAGAGGGATAGCCATCAGCGCCCAGGGGTAAATAAATCCCGAAAAGGTAAAAAGTATGCCAGTTTGCTGTCTGTATGCTACAAACGACAGCGAGTGTGACACCAACACCTTACAAATTAAGCCGGACAAAATAATTACTTAATTCCATAATAATCACTTATGAAAAATGTAGCCACCGGTATTAACATTGCACTTACAGCAACGCTATTAGCCACCATACTACTCAGCAACCGACAGCCAGAAGGCAGCAGCAATGCGACCCGTGAGTTGCCACAGGTCATCAAATCCGTAAACCTCAACAGATCCTTTGGGCTGGCAGGAGAAGCCCTGCCGGCCGACAATGACGATGCCCTTGACCGCCTGGAGCGAGAATTGACCATCAACACCTACGGGCATGCCAATACCCTCATGGCCATCAAGTATAGCAGTCGCTACTTCCCTACCATGGAGCGCATTTTGCGCGAGGAGCGCGTACCCGATGATTTTAAGTACTTAGCAGTTGCTGAAAGCAACCTGCGCAACGTCACTTCCCCTGCCAAAGCCCGGGGTATGTGGCAATTTGTGCCCGAAACCGCTATATCGTTGGGACTGGAGGTAAATGGCGAAGTTGACGAACGCAACCACCTCGAGAAATCGACCCGCGCGGCAGCCATCTATCTGAGGCGCTACAAAGAGCGTTTTGGCAGCTGGACACTGGCCGCAGCGGCCTACAATATGGGCGGTACAGCACTAAACAGCGATATTCAGAAGCAGTTCACTTCCAACTATTACGATCTCAACCTCAATGATGAGACCAATCGCTATGTGTTCAGGATTATTGCCTTCAAAGAAATCATCAGCCGGCCGCTTGATTTTGGTTATCAGCTAGATCCGGCGGACTATTACCCTCCGCTTGACAACTACCGCATAGTCACGGTGCGCGAGCCCATCCCAAGTCTGGGCGAGTTTGCACGGCGTTACGGCATCAGCTATCGCAGCCTGAAGCTTTACAACCCCTGGCTCATGAGCAATAAGCTGACCAATCCCAACCGGATTGCCTACGAAATAAAAATTCCTTACCAGTAATATGTGTTATGGATAGACACAAGCCGCTGCGGGCCTGGGAGCGCATTCATTCTGAATACGGTCCCGGCCTGCGCCTTTTCAAAGTGCGCTGGGACACTGTGCTCAACCCTCGCAACCAGCACAGTGCCAGGATGACAATACTAGAAGGACCTGATTCTGTGCAGATTGCGGCGATTACCCCTCAACAAGAAATTTTGCTGGTAAGGCAATACCGCTTTGGTAGTCAGGATTACCATTGGGAGCTACCGGGCGGCCTCGTTGATCCGGGCGAGCTACCCGAGCAGGCAGCAAAGCGCGAGTTGCAGGAAGAGACGGGCTGGAAAGCTGACAACTGGCAGCAGTTGGGCAGCAATCCGGCCAATCCCGTCTTTATGAGCAGTTACATACACACCTTTTTGGCCACAGGCCTTTCAGGCAACCACCCCCGGCAACTCGACCAAGGCGAAGACATTGAATGGTCGCTACTGCCTGTTGGCCAGCTTCGGGAGGAGTTACTCCAGGGGACATTTGCCCACCCGCACACTGTAGCAGGCCTCATGTGGGCACTTGGCCCCAAAGGGCTCAAGCTTTTGTAGGCATTTTACAACCAGCCTTCAGGCCTCATACCGAGCAGGCCGCGAAGCGGAATGCGAATCCAGTCGGGACGAGCATTCATTTCGTAGCCCATTTCATAGATAGCCTTTTCCAACAGGTAGATGCGCAACAGCAACTGTACCTCTTCGTCAGCTTTCGGTATAAACGCCTGGTCACCTGCAGTTTGCAGGTATTCCTCCAAAAATACGCCCCGTATACAACGATACCACTGCTCAGCCCAATCCTCCAGCAATGGCATCAACTCTCGGGGGTAAGCCGTGTTGAGCATCAGTTGCGCATAGGCTGCATAATGAAAAGAGCGCAGCATACCTGCAACATCCTTGAAAGGCGTCCGCTTCAGCCGCCTTTCTGAAATTGAGAGCATAGGCTCCCCTTCAAAATCGATGATGTAAAAATCACTGCCATCAAAAAGCACCTGCCCGAGGTGGTAATCTCCGTGGATACGTATCTTGACTGCCTCTACGCGGCGGCTGTAGATTTCACGGAAACTTTCCAGCAATGCCGGGCGCATGGCCAGTACATCCCCGGCCTCCTGCAAGGCTGCCGCCGGCAGGCGTTCGAGCTGTAGCTGCAGTGCGTCCATCTTTTCTGTAAGCAGCTTGCGATGAGCCGCGTATACACTTCGCTGATAGTGTCTTGTAAAAGGCTCAGCTGCAAAAGCCGGCCCGGCACCTGCAGCCAGTGCCCGGTGCATCTCTGCAGTGCGGCGTCCCAGCAGGGCGGCATACTCGAGTGCTTCCGGTCCGATAAGGACCCTAAGTTGCTCCGGCAGATCGGCCACCGACAGGCGAAAGCCGTCGGACGGCGGCAGCAGGTCCCCGGGCCTGCCCGCTTCCTGTACCCGTGCGTAGAAGCGCGCAAGCGTCTGCAGCATAAGCGTCCAGGCTTCCCCTTTATTCGGAATTTTATTCTGTAATAAACCCAGAATCGTACTGCTATCGTCCTGTGTATTCAGCAATTCGATTCCTCCGCCATATCGGGGCGAGTGGGTAAAAGATGTCTGCTCGGATAAAAAACGCACCAGCTCCAAATCGGGATTGATATCTGTATCCAGTTTGCGGTATATTTTAAAAAAATAGCGGTGATCATAGATAACAGACGTATTACTCTGCTCCACCCGCAGCAGCTCTGTATGCACCTCAGCCACCTCAACAGTCTCTTCCGCCAGCATTTTACCCGCCTCAAACCGGAGCTGCCCGACAGGCAGAGGCAGGCTGCTGCCACTTTTTATGAGCCCAAACAAGCTGCGCCGGAAAGACTCTTCAAAAAGCGCGTCGACCACCAGTCCCTCCTCCCGGGATGTCTTCAGGTAGCTAATGACGGCTGCGGGTTCATTTTTCAGAAAGTGAACGATACGCGCAGCATCTGTCTCAAACCACACCGGCAGCTGGTAAGTTTCCGGCAAGCCCTCCGTATAACGGAGCTGCAGCAACAGCAGAAACGCCTTTGATTGCCCTACCCAGACCGGTAAGGCCTGCTCGACCGACAGTGCTACCACCTTTCTGGACTTGCCTGCAAACCAGCGACAGCCCGGCAGGTAGGCCGGCAGTATTTTTTTTTCAAAAATGCGCTTTGCGCCATACACCTCAAAGAGGTCCGGCCAGTCGGCCGAGACCTCCGTATCCGGAATTTTGCGTTCGGCCATGCTGTCTGCCAAAGCTTCTGACTGCTCCAGCAAAAACCAATAGTAACCATAGGGCCCCAGCGTAAACCGGTAGGGCTCGTCCCCAATGGGAAAAAATTTGTTTTGGCTAAAAATCTCAACAGGCTGTACGCCTGCATAGGCTGACAAGTCCAGCTCAACAGACTGGGAGTGCCTCGACAAATTGACGACCACCAGGAGCTGCTCCTGTGCCTGTAGCCGCAGGAAGGCGAGCACTTTGCTGTTGACAGGTTCCAGAAAGCGGATGCTCCCCCGGCTGAAGGCCTGAAGCTGCTTGCGGGTAGCAATCAACAGCTTCATCCACCACAGCAGCGAAGCAGGATTGTTGAGCTGACTGTCCACATTCACCGCCTCATAGCGAAAAGTAGGATCGCTGATGACCGGCAAAAACAATCGCTGTGGATTCGCTACGGAAAAGCCTGCATTGCGGTCATCATTCCATTGCATGGGAGTACGCATACCATTGCGGTCGCCCAGATAGATATTGTCGCCCATCCCGATTTCGTCACCATAATAAATCACCGGACTGCCCGGCAGGCTGAACAGCAGCACATTAAGCAGTTCTATCTTACGGCGGTCATTGCCCAGCAAGGGCGCCAGTCGGCGGCGTATACCTTTGTGAATGCGAGCCCCGGGATCATTGGCCAGTACCCGCAGCAAATAATCGCGCTCCTCATCGGTCACCATAGACAGCGTCAGGTCATCGTGGTTGCGCAAAAAAAGAGCCCATTGGCAGTTGTCCGGAATTTCGGGTGTCTGATCAAAAATATCTAATATCGGATAGCGGTCCTCCGTCTGCAAGGCAACAAACAAGCGCGGCATCAGTGGAAAATGGTAATTTACATGACACTCATCCCCCTTACCGAAATACTGCGCTGCCTCTTCTGGCCAAAGGTTAGTATCCACCAACAACAAGCGGCCCGGAAAAGAGGTATCTACATAGGCTCGCAGATCGCGCAGATAATCGTGTATAGGTGGCAGGTTTTCACAACTACTCCCCTCCTCACGCCATATATAAGCAATACTTGACAAGCGCAGTCCGTCAACCCCGAGCTGTAACCAATGGCTGATCACACGCCGGATTTCCTGCCGCACCATTGGATTATCGTAATTCAGATCTGCCTGATGGCTGTAGAACCTGTGCCAATAGTAGGCTCCCGCGACATTGTCCCACTCCCAGTTGCTCGTCTCCGCATCGCTGAACAAGATCGATGCTTCGCGGTAGCGATCCTGGGTATCACTCCATATATAAAAATCACGCTCAGCGCTGAATGGAGGCGCCTGTCGGGCACGCTGAAACCAGGGATGCCGGGTGCTCGTATGATTCATCATTACATCAATCACCACCCGAATACCCCGCCGGTGCGCTTCCGACAGCAGTTGTTGAAAATGCGCCAGCGTACCCAGGTCCGGATGTACATCGAGGTAATCCGTAATATCATAGCCGTCATCGCGCAGCGGAGAGGGATAAAAAGGCAATAGTGAGAGGCAGTTGATGCCAAGATCCTCGAGGTAATCAAGCTTGGCAATCAGCCCGTTGATATCTCCCATACCATTGCCGCTGCTGTCGTAAAAAGAGCGAAGATGAACCGTATACAAAACGGCATCTTTAAACCAATTGGCATTACTCATGGTAACCACTGCTTACAAGTGTGAATGACGAAAGTGTTAAGAGCGCGTTCAGCATTTTCTCA
Source organism: uncultured Saprospiraceae bacterium (assembly GCA_964441755.1). GTDB lineage: Bacteria > Bacteroidota > Bacteroidia > Chitinophagales > Saprospiraceae > JAUMBM01. Next base: position 171,327 of record CAYTVG010000008.1, on the reverse strand, counting down.
CCGGGGCCCAAAGCAGCCCTCTTTTCCCGGATCATTACCCTTTTTCAGTCAGGCAGCACCGGTTGTGCTCCTTCAAAAATGCGGAGCGCGAGAAAAATCTTTTGGTAGCGGCAAAAAATCCGGCATACCCTCCACGAGCGTTCAAAACGAATTCAAAATAAGCAGTCTGTGCGAATATTTATAGGAGTGGGCACATTATAAAAAAAGCCGGGAGCAAATCTCCCGGCGACAATTAAGAAACCCTTTACAAATCTACTTGCTTCTTTATGATAGAACATGGCCATTACAGCGCATGTACGTCAATGCTTGCTGTTGGAACCAGACACACCAAGGTCGGTTCTATGCACCTATGCAGGTGAAAGAAAATAGAGATTTACAGGGCGAAAGAGCCCGATAGCAACAATAAAATTGTGATCGAGTTAAGCTTGAAAATCAGACAATCAACACAGGAACAGAAGATGGAAAGTTGGCGGAATTGCCGGGATGAACAGCCCTGCACGGGGCGTGAGGAAGGGCACGGAGGCCAGTGATCAGTTTCATAATATGTTCAGTTGTTGGGATAATGATTAAAACATTGCAAAGCTATTGCATTTTTTGAGAACGCCCTATTTTTTGTGAATTTTTTTTCCAAAAAATATCAAAAACGACCGTTCCCTAAATAGAACACTCCTTTCATGAACAAAACGACCGTTCACACCTTTTCCCAGAAACACAAAAAGACAATATGAAACCAGTCCGTAAAGAGTGGAAGCAGTTTATTCCGCGCCCGCTTGATGAGATATGGCAGTTCTTCTCGCGTCCGGAGAACCTGAATGCAATTACGCCCGAGCACGTTTCCTTCCGCATACTGAGTCCTATTGCCGGGCTGGAGATGTATGAAGGAATGATTATTCAGTACAAGATCAGCCCTTTTTTGGGCATAGAAATGGATTGGGTAACAGAAATAACCCACATTGCCGACCGCCAATTTTTCATTGACGACCAGCGGGTAGGACCTTATGCACTTTGGCACCACCAGCACCATTTTGAAGAAAAAGACGGAGGCGTGGAGATGACCGACATATTGCACTTTCAGGTGCCCTACGGTCCTATTGGCAGCCTTGCCAATGCGCTGTTTGTAGAGCGTATGGTTGATGCGATTTTTGCGCACAGGCAGCAGGCCATCCGGGAAATGTTTGGCTAAGGTCTACCTCATCGGAAGGCATTCTGACCATCGGCATTGTTGCGCTGGTAGGGGATCTTGAGGAAGTCCATCGTGCCGGGTTTAACCCGCAGAAAAAAGCTGTAGGTATTGCGCACGGGCGCCCAATTGAAGCCCATTTCCCAGCAATGTATGTCCCTGCTGAAGCCCAGATAAGGATAAGTTACTCGTTTGGAGGTAAAGTCGTATCCGATACTGCCTACATCGATCTGCCAGTTGGGGGTAAGCTGAATGCTTCCCCTCAACTCCAGTGTATTGGCCGTGATGCGGAGTGTATCTCTTCTGCCGGGACCCTGATCGCTATACTGTGCGGACAGGTTGTGCCGGATACTAAAATTTTCGAACAGACTCAGAAAGTCGATTTCTTCTACACGCTCCCGCAATGGCTGGCCATCCGGACTCTCTGGATCTACCTGATCTATTACATCCTCCTCTTTATTTTGAAAAATAGCCCTTATTTTTCCAACGGTAAGATTGGTGCTGAGGACGGCATTGGCCTCGACGAAACGCAACAGGCGGCCGTTTTCCTGTAAGGCAAAACGATTGACCCTGACCAACTGCCCTGAAGCCGTTCGCTGCACAACATAGGGGTCAAAAGTGGCCCCCATGGCCAAGGTGGTTGCCCCTTTGAGGAAGCGAGCCGCTCCGCGTGCGGAGATTTGGCTCCACCGCAGAGAGTCTGCCGCAAAAAAGTAGGTTCCATTGACAATCAGGTTGTCAAATAGCTTAACATTGCGGGCGACCGTATCCTTTCGCCCAAAAATTTTGGCCTCAAAAATATTGTTCAGCGAATACGAAACACCGAGCTGCCGGGTTGACTGCGGCGGCGTTCCGTAGATCCCCCCGTCGAAGCGAGAATAGGAAAGAAAGCGATCGACATCGGTGGTATCAGCTACTACCTGATAGTAATTGAGGCTCGCACGTGTATAGTCGGGCGAGTAATTCAGCGATACCGAAGGCTTAATGACGTGCCGCAGTCCGCGCAGGTAGCCCTGCCGGAAACGAAGCGTTCCAAAAATCTGGGTATTGAGGGAAATCCCCGCTGTATAGCTTCTGAAGGATGCAAATCCTGCCGAATACGTATTGCGGATGGTTCCGTAGTCAAGGGTATCATACACCTCATTACCCTGCGCATCAATCAGGGTATCAATGCGAATACTTGCCGGATCAGGATCAAAAGTACGTGACAGCGTTTTGAACTGCCAGACCTCATTGTAGTTGACATTAGGGTTGAGGTTAAAATATTTGAGTACTTTCAGGGTCGTAGCCAGTGAAGCGGTATGCCGCACCCCATACCGTGCATTGTCGAGCGTTGTCGTATTGAAAAAAGCATCGTCCCTGCCCACAAATCGAGCCTTTGCCTCATTGGTATAGCGCAGGTTGACGTTATCATACCAAGTTGCGGGCCCCACGCGCTTCGCATTGCGGAAAGGATAAAGCGTCTGTGTCTGAAACTGGAAAGTAGGAAAATCGACGATCATTTCCTGCGAATTGGTATTCTGGCTATGGGCAAAAGCAAGACTGAAAGAATAAGGCCGGTCAGTCCAGTTTTTAGAGAAGCTGAAATTGGAGTTGATGGTATTGGTCTGCACCGATCGCGCATCATTGAGTACGCGCCGCTGAAAATTATTAGTCTGAAAATTGATAGATCCCCCCAGGCGGTTGGTAGGATGCGCTGATGGATCCTGGTTGTGCGACCAGCGCAAAAGAAAGCCATTGTTGCGAATAATTTTCGCCTGCTGTGCCGGCTGTCCATTGTCTCCGATGACTGGCTGGTTGGTAACAGGATCGAGTACACCTACAATTTCCTCCTGCGCACGACTATCAAAAGAGGCCGTAAAATTGCCATTATACTTGTAGCGCTTTCGGTAGTTGGAATTAGCCGATACCCCCCAGGTCCCCGAAAAAGGATAAATATTGGCTGTGAGGGAGAGATTATAGTGATCCCCCAACGGGAAAAACCAGCCTATATTCTGCAGACCGAAACCCCACTGAGGCGAATACTCGTAATCGCGCGGAAAAAGCAGGCCAGAGCGTCGGCCTTTGGTGACGGGAAAAAAACCAAAGGGCAGCCAAAGCGGCGTAGGAATTCCCATGACTTCGAGGTTGGAAGGACCGATGACAACCAGTTTGTCGGGGATAATCTTTTGTTTACGACTCCGGATACCGAAGTGGGGCTCATCATGCGTACAAGTAGTGAAGATAGCATCCTCGCTGTAGATAATGTCATAGTCCGTACTATCCACCGGATCGCCACTAATAAACTTAGAGCGTGCAGAGCGCACCAACACATCATTCTGCTGTGTAACAGCATCAAAAATCATCCCCCTGCGGGTTTCAAAATTGTAGGCCATTCGTTTGGCTGTAAACTCCTTGTCCCCTTCTTTGAAGAGCGGCAACTGAGAGGGGCGGCCGAGGCTGTCAGGGATACTCTCGGCCGTAATCATATTGGTAGCCCAGTTGAGTTCTATATGCCCTGCCTCCAGCGTAATCGACTCATAGGTAACCCTGGCTTTGCCCCAGAGGTGAATTTTTTCCCCTTTGACGTCGATACGCATGGAATCCTCGGAAGCATAATCAACCGCGGCATCCAGTGAGTCTTTGGAAAGCGAGAAAGAAGCCGACAGTTGCAGGCTAGAATCGAGTTGCAGGCTATCGATAAGCACAGGCGAAGTCAAAGGCAGTGAATCAGCAGCCGGTGAGCGAAATGCTGGCTGTTGGGCGTACAAATCCTGCATCAGGAACAAGCAGCCCGACAACACACACAAAAAAGCCTTACTTATCTTTGATTCCAATCGACTAAATGCGTTAATTTTGCGTTACAATGGATATTATTCGCCTGAAGATGAAACAACCACAAAGAAAGACCAATCGGCCCGTATTACAAAGCGCTTCAGTAAACAGCTACTCGCGCATAACGAGCCGTTTATTAATTTCGCTGCTGTTTGTCAGCGTTTTTAACATTCAGCCGGCGCAATCACAGGGCAAAAGTAACACAAACCCTTCACTTCCCCTACTACATACTGTGGTGATTGATGCAGGCCATGGTGGTCAGGATCCTGGTTGTGTGGGCAGGATCAGCCAGGAAAAGCACATTACCCTTGCCATTGCCCTCGAGCTTCAGCAGCTCATCAGCCTGCACCACCCTGAAGTGCGGGTCGTACTCACGCGGGATAAGGACGTCTTCGTGCCACTGCACGAGCGCGCTGCTATTGCCAACAGACACCAGGCAAATCTTTTCATCAGCATTCACTGCAATGCTACACCCGACAATACATCCATCTACGGATCGGAAACCTTTGTCATGGGACTGCACACGGCAGAGCACAACCTCGACGTAGCCAAGCGTGAAAACAGTGCTATACTGATGGAAACCAACTACCAGCGCAACTACGACTACAACCCCAATTCTCCTGAGGGGCATATTATGCTCAGTATGTTTCAGCACGCCTATATGGATCAGAGTATCCGCTTCGCGGAAAAAATTGAGCGGCATTTTACCCATACAGCCCGGCGCAAGAGCCGTGGTGTCAAGCAGGCAGGTTTTGTGGTACTCAAAGAGACAACCATGCCGAGTGTACTCATCGAGGCCGGTTTTCTCACCAACCGGGCCGAAGAGCAGTTTTTATCGACAGCTGCCGGGCAAAAACAGATTGCGCAGTCGATTCTCGGTGCTTTTCGGGAATACAAGACCGATCTGGAGCGCACCAACCGAAGCCTGGTGACAGAGCCCCCCGGCCCGCTAAGTCCGGAAACCACCCCGCCCCCAACACCCGCCCGCGAAATCCATTTTGGCGTACAACTGGCGGCAACCAGCAGGCCACTACCTCTTGAGCGCTACAGTGGTATTCCGGGCGTTGAGGTCTTTGAAGAAAACAGGCTTTACAAGTATCAGGTGCGTAACATCTCCTCGCTGGAACAAGCACAGCTCAGACGCGATGAGATCCGAAACCGCGGATTCGCGGATGCATTCGTCCTGGCCTTCCGCAACACACAGCGGATCAAGATAGAAGAAGCAACACAACTATCACAAGGTCAGTAGCACCTCTGACAGCGCTCCTTCACAGCCCTGCCTGTAAACAGAAGCGCTACCATGCCCTGGTAATACTCCTTGAGCAATCGTACGGATGATGCCGCATTATGGATAACCGGACTGCATTTTTGACATTCGGACCACCTTTTCACCCTCCTTTACATTTTTAGCGCTACCTTTGCAGCCTTATTAGCCAAGTAAAAATTGGGCAATGAAAAAAGAAGTAGGAATTGGAATACTGGCTCTGCTTGCTGTCAGCCTGTCTCTTTGGGGATATAAATTTATCCAGGGTTCCAATATTCTCAGTCGAAATATCGAGCTCTATGCCTACTACGACAACGTGGGCGGCCTGCAGATTGGTACACCGGTACAAATCAGCGGTGTAACAGTGGGGGCAGTTTCAAAAATCGATCTGGATCTGGCCAGCCGCAAAGTTCGGTTGACCCTCAACCTCCAGAAGGATGTACACGTCCCCAAAAGTACGCGTGCTGTCATCGTTGTTACCAGTTTTTTGGGTGGTCAGGCCATCTATCTGGAGTACGACCAAACCTGTGAGCCGGGTGTTGACTGTGCCCAAAACGGGGATTCCCTCACGGCCGTCAAGCGGGGTATGCTTGAGTCGACACTGGGAGAAGACGCCATTGACGGCTATATGGAGCAACTCACCCGTGGCCTGAACCAGGCCATGGATACGCTCAATCAGATACTACTTGGTGAGGACAGCAATTCACCTATTGCCGTCAGTGCGAGAGACCTGCAGGCTACGCTTCTCAACCTCAAATCTGCTTCGGGCAAACTAGACGGTCTGCTTGGCAGTGCTGGTCCCAATCTTATTGCTACTTCCGGCGATTTGCGCAAACTCACTGCCACTTTTGCTGCACAACGCGAGCATTTTGCCTCGATTGTTGGTCAGACTGACTCCATCACCGGACAGCTGAGCCGTGCCGATTTGAAAAAAACAGTCGCAGGGCTCAATCAGACGCTTACGGACCTGCGCAGCACTCTTCGCTCAGCAGACCAGGCGGTGGGTAACGTCAACGGAATGATTACCGGCCTGAAGCAAGGGCAGGGTACCCTCGGCAAACTGGTTGTTGACGACCAACTATATCAGCAGCTCATGTTTATGAGCCATCACATAGACTCGCTTGTCAACGATCTTCAGCAGCATCCTTACCGCTATATGCCCCTGAAATCTCGCAATCAGGTCAGGCGTTACGACCGGCAGGACAATCAGGAGTAAGATGGCCGTATGAAACCGCTTGCCGCGCTCACATGCTTTTTCAGTCTGCTGCTTTGGAGCAGCAGGATTACAGCAGGCGAGACGCCGAAAGTCATTCATATAGACCCGGAAGAAAGCAGTCAGAACTGGATGATTACCCAGTCTGCCGGTGGCTCTATGTTCTTCGCGCAGACGGAAGGACTCAAGCAGTTTGACGGGCAGCAATGGTCGCTGCATTTGCTTCCGCACAAACAGATTGTCAGGGCAGCCGAAGCAGACCAGGAAGGAAGGATTTACGTAGGTGGTTACGCTGAGTTTGGTTTTTGGCAGGCAGCCAAAGGACAGCCGCTCAGATACACCTCCCTGAGCAGTCAGCTCCCACCCGACCGGCCGCTGGAAGAAATCTGGCACATTCTGCTGCTGAAAGACCGACAAGGTGTAATTTTTCAATCGTTTTCGACAATTTACTATTTTGATTTCAGGCAGGTACACGTTATTGACCCGCCTGACAACATCATGTTTCTGCAGCAGGTAGGCAGGCGCATTCTGGCTCCTGTCATAGGTAAAGGCCTGTACGAATGGAACTTACAACGGGGATTCAGTCTACTTGAAGGCACTGATCGCCTACCGGCACCACGCGTCAAGGGGTTGTTGCCGGCTAAGGACGGAGGAATCATCATAGCAACCGAGCAACAAGGCTTGTGGAGCTATCGAAGCGGGCAGCTACAGCCCTGGCGCAATGAAGCAGAAGCCCTTTTCAAAAACTGTCAGATTAACCGGGTTACCCGCCTTCGCAACGGCCTGTATGCCTTCGGCACCATCCTGTGTGGGTTGGTCGTGCTGGATGCAGAAGGGAGAATGCAGTTTCAGCTTGAGCAGCGTAACGGACTACAGAACAATACTGTATTGGCCCTGTATGAAGACCGGCAGGGAGATTTGTGGGTAGGCCTTGACCAGGGAGTGGATCTTATTGCCTTCAGCAACCCACTGCGCTACTACACTGACAAGTACGGGCAGTTGGGTACGCTCTACACGGCCGCACTTCATCAACAGACGGAACTATACGTAGGCACCAATCAGGGATTGTTCAGAAGTCGCCGCACAGAAGGTATTACGCCATCATTTGAGCTAATCGACGGTACCCAGGGGCAAGTTTGGGAGCTCAGCTCTCACGGTGACGGCCTCTTTATCGGGCACAATGAGGGTGCTTTTGTGCTGGAAAACAATCAACTGCGTCAAATATCCACAGTTACGGGTGGCTGGCAGATGCTGCCTGTACCCAAGCGCTCAGGCTGGGCCATCCAATCGACCTACACAGGGCTGGTTGTTCTGCGGCAGGATGCGCAGGGGCGATGGCAATTTTCGCACCGCCTTGAAGGACTATTGGCCCCATTGCGACAGATGGCCTTCGACCATGAAGGCAACCTATGGGTGGTGCATGCCTCACGCGGCCTCTGGCAGCTCGAACTTTCGGAAGACCTGCGTCAAATTCGCCGACAGTTAGTCTGGACACAAGAGAGTGGCCTTCCCGACACTTACGCTATGTCGCTGACGCGGCTAAAAGACAAGCTGCTTTTCCGTTCAACAGCAGGCTACTACGAATACAAAGCCGACAGGGCACAATTTGTGCGCGTGGACACCTATCGGTCACAGCCCCTCCCTCCCGGCTGTTTTGTGTTGGCCGGGCGGCAGGAAGATTGGTTTATTGTGCTGCCCAACGAAGTTCGATGGATGCGTGGTGCCACCCAAGTTGCCAATCTGGCGATACAGTTGGTATCCGGTTTTCCTACCATACAGTACATGGAGGATGGCCACTACCTTTTCTGTCTGCGCAACGGCTATGCCATCATACCTTCCGACTACAGCGAAGCAGGCAGGAGATTTATGGCAGAGCCCGCCATCTCCCAGCTTGTTGCTCATGGGAGAAAACTCGACAGCACCCTGTATGCACCGCCTTTACAAGGGCTTGTGCTGCCGGCCGAACTCAACAGCCTGAGCTTTGCGTTCTCGCAGGCCTGGTTCAGCACCCCTGTCCGCTTTCGCTACAGGTTGGCAGGCTTTCAGGACAACTGGTCAGACTGGACCACCGTAAGTCACAAAGAATTTACCAATCTGCCGCATGGCCGTTACACCTTGCAACTTCAGAGCGACCGGCAGGAAGCGACTGTAAGTATGTCATTTATCATAAAACCCCATTGGTGGGAGACGACAACTGCCCGGGCTGCCTACACCCTCCTGCTCATAGCCATACTTTCCCTTTTGTACCGCCTGCACAAGCGTCGGCTGCAAATACAGGCGCGGCGCATGCTCATAGAGCGCGAGCGGAGCATACAGCAGGAGCGCATAAAAACCCAGAACGCCCAGCTGGAAGCAGATGTGCTGAGAAAGTCGCAGGAACTGGCCAATTCGACCTTCAGGCTGGTGCGCAAAAACGATATACTTGTACAGATTCGGGAGGAGCTGGAAGCCCTAAAGACAGAGATGGCCAACAGGATGTCGGAACGGCACTATCAGCGTTTGCGGCGGCTGATAGACAGTCACATGACCTCTGAGCAAGACTGGGAAATTTTTGAAGCCAACTTCAACGAGCTGCACAACGTATTTTTCAAGCACCTGAAGCAAGACTACCCAAGCCTTTCGCCAGGAGACCTGCGGTTGGCAGCTTATCTGAAGATGAATCTCAGCAGCAAAGAAATTGCACCGCTGTTAAATATATCCGTCCGCGGAGTTGAAAACAAGCGCTACCGGCTGCGGCAGAAGATGGGGCTGGATGCGGAAGCCAACCTTACAGAGTGGCTCATGCGCTACTAGCGCGTGCAGGCATCAGGAAGCCACTTCAGCGGCTCCCTGATGCAGACAAATAAAATTATCCCTTTGACATTCCGTCATAGACGTCCATCACATTGCGAACGTGGCCGGCAGACTCATTGAGAAGCGCCATTTCAGCCTCGGTGAGCTGCAGTTCGATCATCTGCTCAACACCATTAGCGCCCAATTTGACGGGTACGCCCAAGAATACATCATTGAGGCCATACTCACCCTCCAGCAACACACAGCAAGGATAAATTCTGTTCTCATTTTTGACAATTGCCTCCACCATTTGTGCCGCTGCAGCACCGGGTGCATACCAGGCGGAAGTGCCCATGAGTTTTACCAACTCACCACCCCCGACTTTGGTGCGCTCGACGATTGCATTGAGTTGCTCATCGCCAATCATTTCCGTCACGGGGATACCAGCAACTGTTGTATAGCGCGGCAGCGGCACCATAGTATCGCCATGGCCACCCAGCAGCATAGCCTGTATATCTTTGGGAGAAACAGCAAGTGCTTCGGCCAAAAAGGCACGATAGCGGGCAGTGTCGAGGATCCCCGCCATACCGATAACGCGGCTGCGGTCGAGTCCGGAAGCCTTATAGCATGCATAGGTCATAACATCCAGCGGGTTTGACACTACGATGATGATAGGATTCTTAGAATACTGCATAATCGACTTGGTAACCGAGTCGACAATTTTTGCATTCGTTGTGATGAGGTCATCGCGGCTCATACCCGGTTTGCGGGGTACACCAGCTGTGATTACGACGATATCTGAGTTGGCAGTATCGGCATAGTCATCCGTACCGCGAAGAAAGGTACTATAATTGTCAATAGGCGCCTGTTGCCAGGAATCGAGCGCTTTACCGCGCGCAAAATCGCCCTGAATATCCAGTACGACAATCTCCTTTACCAGGTCTTTGTGGGCCAAAACGTTGGCGCAGGTTGCTCCTACATTACCGGCGCCAATGACGGTTACTTTGCTCATGTTAGAAGTTTTTTGACGCCGCAAAAGTACGCCTAAATTCTCAGGATTGTTACGCCTGCGACCAAAGAAAACATCTACTATGAAAAGTCTATGCCAAAAAAATAGTAATTTTGTAAAAAATTAACAGCTACAGTTAACATTCGGGTTTTATGCCAAAAACGATTGCATTTTTTCTTGTGCTGATGCTTAGCATATCAGCCTCGCTCACTGCCCTCCACGGCCAGGAAGGACAGCACAGCCCCTGGTGCGGGACACACGGAACAGAAACCAACGCGCTCATGCTGCGCCGTCTGCAAGCCAACAAAGCGGCACTGGCGACTATGCCTGCCGAAGGCAGGACCGTACAGTATATACCCATCAAATTTCACCTCATTGCCAATACCGATGGTAGCGGACGCATATCTGAGATGAACGTGCTGGGGCAGCTGTGCGAACTAAACGAAGATTTTGAGCCCCTTGGGATTCAGTTTTTCCTTAAGGATGGCTCCTTTAACAACATCAACAACAGCACTGTTTTTTCCAACCATAGTGGCACGGTCAACACCATTATGACATTTCAGCGCAATGCACGCGCACTGAACATCTGGGTAGTCGGAGAGATTGCCGACAACCAGTCGAGTGACGGGCAGACACTTGCCTACTACTCACCTGTAAAGGACTGGATTGTCATCCGGAAGGCCAACGTAGGCCCCAATGATGCTACGCTCTCACACGAGATAGGTCACTATCTGAGTCTTCCCCACCCTTTCCTCGGCTGGGATGCTTCGGCTTACTCGGCTTCGACCCATGGTACACCGGCACCGGTCGTGAGCCCGGGCGGCGTCCCTACTGAGCTGGCCAGCGGCAGCAACTGCGAGACTGCCGGAGACCAGATTTGCGACACACCCGCCGACTATAATCTGGGGCTTGGCTGGTCCAACTGTAACTATACAGGAGGAGCGCGCGACCCCAACAACGAGCTGGTCAACCCGGAGGAAAAACTCTACATGGGGTACTTCCTCAACTGTCCGGATGCCGAGTACTTTTTTTCCCCCCTACAGGAGCAGCTGATGCTGGCCGATCTGGCCTCCAACTCGCGCAATTACCTGCGGCTGGACGCAGTACCGCCCGTGCGTGAGATCACTGAGAGTCCGGTACTGCTGGCCCCCATCGACAGTGTGCAGCTCGACCACTACAATGCGGTCAACCTGAGCTGGCAGGGTGTGCAGGGTGCTGACGGCTACGTGCTGGAAATTTCCCGGGTCAGCACCCATACCATCAGTCCTATTCGCATGGTTGTCTTTGGCACCAATAAAGTTATCACAGGGCTCGAACCCAATCGCAGGTATTTCTGGCGCGTAAGGCCCTTCAATGCCCATCGCGCCTGTACGACCACCACTACCAATGGCATTTTCTTCACCGGCGTACTGACTGCTGATGAATCGCCTAAGGGGGTTGAAAGCTTTTCCATTGCGCCCAATCCCGTGGGATCGGGTCAGCCTGTGCGAGTGACCATCAACCCGGAAACGAGTGTCGAAGCGGAGATAAACCTTTACGATATTATTGGCCGCAGGGTTATGCCGGGTCGTCGTCATCGCTTTACAACGGTCGGCAATACCCTGGATATCGAGACATCGACACTTTCTGCCGGTTTATACTTTCTGCAAATTACGATGGGTAATGAGCAGATAACTGAGCGGATTGTCGTAGCGCGATAACCCCAGTTACCGGAGAACACGAGCTCCTGAATCGCCATCCTCTTAGCGCACCACATTGTTGACCTGCCGATGAGGATGGCGATTTTTTTTGTGCGTACGGAAGGCAGGATTGCACCGTTTTTCTGTGCGGAACATTTCCGGGGGCTTCTTGTTATCTCTAATGCCTATGGAACTTATTAGTCCTTCGGATACAGCCATGCCCGATGCGGCGGCTGAGACATTGGATTTGATACACAGTCAAATATTTAACAATATCTTTTCATAGCTACTCTTTCACGTTTATGGTACGAAACTTACCCCTGCTACTGGCTGCTGCCGCCATGATTTTTTCCCAAATAATAACAGCACAGGAGCTAGCTCCCTGTGCCACGCCGGATCACACTTCACACTGGTTTGAGCGCTACCAGGACAATCCGCAGGCTTTTCCGAAAACGGATGAAACCCTGTACGCGCCTGTGACCATTCACATTGTTGGTGACGATGAAGGCAACGGCTATTACAGCATACCCCAACTGCTGGCAGCCTTTTGCCAACTCAATGAAGATTTTGAAGCAGCCGGCATACAATTTTTTATGCTTGGCGACATCAATTACATCAACAATACCATTTATTACGAGCATGATTTTTCGCAGGGAGCGCAACTCATCGACCAATACAATGTGCCGGGCACTATTAACTGTTATTTTGTACAGCGTGCTGCCGGTGCCTGCGGTTACTACTCTCCGGGGGAAGATGGCGTGGTGCTCGCCAAGAGCTGTGTAGGGCCCGGCGACCACACCTGGGCACATGAGATTGGGCATTTTTTATCTCTGCCCCACACTTTCCGGGGCTGGGAAGGCTTCCAGCATAATTACAGTCAGCCCGCACCAACACAGGTCAATGGCAGGCAGGTTGAAAAGGTTGATGGTTCCAACTGCAGTCAGTCGGGTGACCGCTTTTGCGACACACAGGCAGACTACCTCAACTATCGGTGGAACTGCTCAGGGGACACCCTGAGCGGCGTAGTTCAATACGACCCTGACAGCGTTTCCTTCCGCTCTACCGGCCGCTGGTTCATGTCCTATGCTTTGGACAACTGCATGTCCCAATTTTCAGGAGAGCAAATTGCGGCCATGCGCGCCAACCTGCTGGATGCACGGGCAGGCACGGCAGACACAGTAGAACCATACAGTCCGGCAATCCCCGACACCCCGCTGCTGGTAGCCATCAACCCTGTAGCAGGGTCTGTGGTAGAGGGCAGCAACAGCCTGTTTTTGCAGTGGGAGGCAGTACCCAATGCGACCCATTACCTGGTACAGTGGAATCCCTTTGCCACCTTCTCTATCATCCGCAATCAGGCGGTTGTTGAAGGCACCAGCGTGCTGGCCGGCAATCTGGAGCCCAATAAGACCTATCACTGGCGCGTACGGGCCTTCAATCCGTACCAGACTTGTGGTAATTTCAGCAATCGGGTGACGTTTCAGACAGGCACTTTGGTGAGTGTGTCAACAGAGCCTGCGAGCGAGCTACCGATAAAGCTCTATCCCAACCCGGTTACAGATGGTAAGCTGTGGATCTCATGGCCTGCATCCGCTGAAGCTTCCGTTCTCGACTGGGAGATTACCGATGCGCTGGGCCGCAATCTTCGGCAGGGCAGGCAGGCAGCGGGTCTGTCTGCAGAACCATTATCCATAAGTGTTCAGGGGCTCAGTCCCGGCATATATTTCCTTCAGCTGCAACAAGAGGGCAAAGTAGGAACTAAAAAATTTGTTATCCGCTAGCCTTGCAGGGCTATAAGCCGGCCGGAGCCGGGGAGCTGGCTGTTTACGATATTTTTTGGCGACTGATGTCGCCAAAAAATATCGCAAACAGCCTCTTTTTGCCCCAAAAGCGAAAAAAAAAGGCTAAACTTGCTGTTGTCAATAAAAAATCAACAGCCGTATGTCAAGGTTCTATTTTCTTCTGGCGATAGCCCTCACCTTTTCATTTACGTGGCACGCCAATGCCCAGGACCCCCTCCCATCGCGCTACTGTGGGGTGCAAATGGGGCGCAGCGCCTGGCTGCAAAAATACCAGTCTTCGCCCGATTTGTACAGAAAAGGCAATGACACCATCCTTTATGTCCCCCTGACCATACACATTGTAGGCGACGACAGCGGCGACGGCTACTTTAGCAGAGGCGCTCTTCTCCGGGCTTTGTGCCGGCTCAACCAAGACTATGAGCAGGCCAACATACATTTCTTTGTAGAAGGCGACATTCGATACATCAACAACTCAGCCTACTACAACCACACAAGCGTACTCAAGGGGGCAGAAATGATGTTTGCCAACAATGTAGCCAACACCCTCAACTGCTACTTTGTGAATGACCCTGCCAGCAACTGCGGCTACAACCTGCCCTATGCGGGTATTGCCATGCGAAAATCCTGCTCACAGCCAACGGACCATACGTGGGCGCATGAGGTAGGGCACGCGCTCAAGCTCCCCCACCCCTTTCTGGGCTGGGAGGGCGGTATCAGCTGGAACGGTTCGGTGAGTCACAACTTCAACGACCCGGCGCCGCTGCGCGTAACGTATGATTACACCTATTTTAAGGACACCCTCATACTGGATACCCTCATCATCGACACGGCCTATGTAGAGTGGGTTGACGGCAGCAACTGCAGCTTTGCGGCTGACGGTTTTTGCGATACAAGCCCTGATTATCTTGCTTCACGATGGACTTGCGACAACAACGGCCAGAGTCCGACCCAGCAGCGCGACCCGGCAGGAGTTGCCTTCCGCAGTGATGGCAATTACATCATGGGCTACGCCAACGATGCCTGTCAGGCGGTATTTACGGCCGAGCAGCGGGCTGCCATGCGGGCATACCTGCTTGACCAGCGAGCCAACTGGCTTTACAACCAACTGCCCCCCAGTCTGCTGGACAACTCGGAACCTGTAAGCGTGATTGCCCCTGCCGCGGGAGTGTCCGTAGTGCCCAACGCTGTTTATCTTGCATGGAGTCCCGTTGCCCATGCGACCCATTACCTGGTAGAAATCAGCAGGCTTGCCAGTTTTGCGGCTCCTGTTACTACAGAATACATTACCGATGCCCCTAACCTGAACATACCTGTCAGCCTGATTGCAAACAGGACCTACTTTTGGCGTGTCAAGCCTTTCAGTGCTTATCAGCACTGCAGTGAATGGCGGCTAAACAGCAGTTTTCTGACCGGCAGCATCAGCGGGCTCAAGGAGCCTGCCGGCCTGGTTTCGTGGCAGCTTTCCCCCAATCCGGTTGCTGCCGGCGGGCAGCTGCTGCTTGCAATAAACCTTGACAGCTCGCCGGCGGCAAGCTGGCGGTTACAGCTGAGCAACAGCCTTGGACAAGAGGTATACAGTCAGCTGCTACAGCCCGGCAGCGGGCAGCAGCGGCAGCTTATTGAGTTGCCGGCGGCGCTGCCGGCCGGCATTTACAGCTGCCGGCTGGCAGATGGTTACGGGCAGTCGATCAAAAAGCTGGTGATTCAGTAGAATGATGTTGTCCTGCTGCATTTCTGCGGGGCTGTTGCTGCTCCCGGGATGCAGTAAATATGCCTGTTTCGCTACCCGGGAGGCCGAGGGTATGGGCGGGATTTTCTGCCGGAGGCAAAAAATTCCGCCCATGCGCTACAAGCCTCATTTTTTGCGAAAAAACCACCCTTATGCGCGTACTACACACAGCCGACTGGCATTTGGGCCAAAGGTTCATTTACCACGACAGAAGCCGGGAGCAGGCGCTGGCGCTCGACTGGCTCATTGACAGCCTGCAGACAGCATCTGTTGATGTGCTTATCGTTGCCGGCGACATCTTTGACGTCAGCAATCCGCCCAACAGTGCCCGGGAGCTCTACTACAACTTTCTGAGTCGGCTGCTGAAGACGGGCTGTCGGCAAGTAGTCATCGTCGGTGGCAACCACGACTCCCCCGGCACGCTGGCGGCCGACAGCGAACTCCTTAAAAACCTGAACATACACGTTGTCGGTGCGATGCCTGCGGACAGGCGCGAAGCACTGCTGGTGCTACGGGATGCGGAAGCTGCGCCGGCCATGATTGTGGCAGCAGTTCCCTTTTTGCGGGATCGCGAGCTCATGTACGTCATTGCCGGTGAAAGCCATGAGCAACGGTCGCAGCGGCTGCGTGCGGCCGTGCGCGAGGTGTATAGCGAGATGGCAAGGCACATTGAAGCGCTCGGCCTTCCCGGGCTGCCGGTCATTGCTACGGGGCATCTTTACGCGAGCGGAGCGCTGAGTGCTGACAAGCAGGACAACATATACATAGGCAACTGTGAAAACATTGATGCGCAGGAATTTTCCGACATATTTGACTATGTAGCCCTTGGGCATATTCACCGGGCGCAGGCCGTTGGCGGCCGCGAGACCGTCCGTTATGCGGGTTCCATGATCCCGCTCAGTTTTAGTGAGACCCAGGATGACAAAAGCGTGTACCTTATTGACATAGACAAGCAGCAGCCCCCCCGGATTCGTGCGCTGCCCGTACCGCTTTTCCGTCGACTAAAGACCATACAAGGCGACTGGGGCAGCATAAAATCCAAGATTCACGCTTTTGCCGAGCGGCGGGATGAGCCACTCACTCCCTGGCTCGAAATTATCGTAGAGACAGACCATCCGCTGCCCGGCATTGAGCAGGAACTCGAAGAGCTCTGCGCCAGCCTGGGTGTTGAGCTATTAAAAGTACGCATACTACAAACGCAGGCTGCCGCCATCGACTGGGCAGCTGAGGCGCTGCCACAGCTGCACGAGCTTACGGCACGGGAGGTTTTTTTAAAAAAATGCGACCCGCAGGCTACACTTCCGCAGGAAGAACGACAGCTGCTGCTCGATACATTCATGGAGCTGCAGGAGTGGGTACAGGCGGGAGGAGACAAAGACTAAAACCGGACCATGGAAATTGTAAAACTTCGCATACGCAACATACACTCGCTTGAGCAGGCAGCGCTGAATTTTGACTGCCCGCCCCTCAACCAGACGGGGCTTTTTGCGATCACCGGAGACACCGGTGCCGGGAAAACGAGCCTGCTCGATGCCATCACGCTGGCGCTGTATGGCCGTATTGCACGTGATGGCCGCAATACGCCCCCTATGCAGGTGCTGCGCAACGGTACCCGCGAATGCCTGGCAGAGGTAGAATTTCGCATTAACCATGACCTTTACCTTGCCCACTGGTCCTACGTCAAGCCCAAAAAATCCGGTAAAGAGGATGCCAGCCAGAATGTAAGGCGGCAGCTGAGCAAGCTGACCGACGGCAAGTGGGTTGCGGTCAGCGAGCGCAAGAAGGATGTGACAACCCAGGTTGATGCCCTTACGGGGCTGAACTTTGAGCGGTTTACCCGCTCTGTCTTGCTGTCGCAGGGCGATTTTGCTGCCTTCCTCAAATCTTCCGACAGTGAGCGCTCGGCCATACTCGAGCGACTGACAGGCACGGAACAGTACTCACAGCTCTCCATGGCGGCCTTTCAGCGCCACAAGGCTGAAAAAAACAAGTTGGAACGACTGCAGGAAGAATATCAGTTGCTCAACCTGCCTCCGCCGGAAAAGCAGGATGAAATTGCGGATGAACTGATCCGGCAACAGGCGGCGGCGGCTGAACAGCAACAACAACTGGAGCAGCTTCAGACTGCCATCCGGCTGTGGGGGCAGCTCAACGAATCTTCGGCCCTGCTGGCTGAGGCCAAGGCCGCACTGGAGAACAGCCGGCAGCAGGCGATGGCTGCTGAAGGCGAGCAGCAAAGGCTGGACTGGCATAAGCTGCTGCAGCCTTTTACCTCCCCTATAGATGCGCTGGAACGCGATACGGTGCTGCTTAGCGAACTGACTAAGGAGCTGCACCAGCTGGAGCAGCAACTGCAGGAGGACAGTACCAGGCTGCTGGACTATCAACAGCGCCTGCAGCAGGCGCAGCAGGCACAGCAGGCCTTTGAGGCCCATGCCCGGCGGCAGGCCGACAACATCCGGCAGGCACAGATCCTGGATGACAGGCTATCGCAAAGCCTCGAACGACAAACCAGGCAGCAGCAGCAGTGGAAACACACACAAGAGCAGGCGACCGAGACGCTGCAGCGATTACAACAGCAGGAAAACACCATTGAAACGCACAAACAAACGCTGGCGAAAGCAGATGCGTGGCTGTTGAAACACAGTGCCTTTGAATCGTTGTCTTCCATGCTCCCTTTCCTTGAGGCGCAGCTCAGGACCCTGGGGGAGCAAGAGCAGCAGCTTATTGCTTTTCAAAAGGAGGCCAATGACAAGGCCGCTGCTGCGCAGCAGGCGGCCGGCGCTCGGGCGGTAGCAACAGCCGCGCGCGCGCGATGCGAGCAGGCGTATGCTGAGCTTGCAGAAAGGCGCCCGGCAGGCGTGCCTGCTGACGGCCGCGCCCTGGATGAATGGCTGGATGAAGCGGATGGCCGCCATCAGGCGCTCAGCCAGCGGCTGGCGGCCATCCGGCAGCTGATAAACCTGCAGCGGCAACTCGCTGAGCTGCAGCAACGCAGGCAGCAGGCTGAGCAACGCAGACAAACCCTCGAGGCTACTGTCAGCCAACAAGCAGCAAAGCTTGAAGACTACCAGCGCTTACTCGACCAGGCGCTGCAGCAATATGAATACAAGTCCTACCTGCTGGAACAGTCACAGCGGCAGCTCAACTACGCTACCGCCCGCGCATCCCTGCAGGAAGGGGAACCCTGCCCCCTTTGCCTGTCCACGAATCACCCGTTTCGGCACGATCCTAAGGCCCTCATTTTCGAGGACCTCGCCCGCCAGGAGCGAGATGAGGCCAGGCAAAAGCTTCAGGAAATGCAGGCGCTTTTCGCAGCGGCGAATGAACAGCTTATCAGCGCACGTGCTGACCTGAACGCTCTCACCGGGCAGGAAGGCAGTGACAGTCTGCAGGCGCTCGACAGCGACATTGCAGCCTTGCAGGAAGAAGTAAGTAAGTCGCCGCAGGAGCTGCGGGATTGGGCTGCAGCCAATGCCGGCAGCCTGCAGGAGCAGGCTGCGGCCCTGGAGCTGGAGGCAGCTGCGCTGCTCAGCCGCAGGCAGCAGGTGGTTGATTACCGCCGCCTGCTGCAGCAGGTGCTGGCGGAACTTTCCGTTGCCAAAGATGAAGCCCAGCAGGCCGCTCTGGAGTATGAGCGAAAAGAAAGCGAGCAGCAGCAAAGCCGGCAGGCTTTGGGGGGAGCTCAAAAGCAACAACAGCAGCTCAAAGACAGCATAGCGCAGCAGCTGACGCCCATGGGCGTCAGCCAGGGTGAAAGCTCGGCTGCGGACCTGCTCACTTTTTTACAGGAAAAAGAACGCCACTATTCTCTGGCAACGAATAAACGCCGGGTACTGGTCGATGAGCTCAGCAGGTACGAGCTTGATCAGGCTACGCTGGCAGAGAAGTATACCAGCCTGAAGGAGCAGCTTGCAAAAGAAAATGCGGCCTGTCAAGAGCTTGAAGAGGGGATCAGGCAATTGCAACTGGCGCGGGAGACCCTGCTGCCGGGGCAGACGGTTGAACAGGCCCAGCGCCTGCTGGAGCAGGAAAAGGACCAACATCAGCAGGCGGTAACAACCCTCAGCCAACAGGCGCTGCAGCTGCAATCGGACATAGCTGCCAACCAAAAACAGCTGCTCAAACAGACCGCAGATCGGCAGCAGGCCACAACCAGACTGGAGAAGGCGCGTTCGGTGCTGCTGGCCTCCCTGCAGGCACTCGGCTTTGAAAGCATTTCACTGGCACAACAGGCGCTGCTGTCGGCCGATGAAGCACAGCAACTGGAAACCATGCTCAACCAGCGGGCGAAACAACTTGCCGAGGCACAGAAAATTTTTGAAGACCGCCAGCAGAGGTGGATGCTCAACCGCGAGCAGGTGAGTACGCTCGCTCCGCTCGAACAGTTGCAGGAAGCACGCACCAGTCTGGATGCTACTTACGGCCAGACCCAGCGGCAAATTGGCATTTTTCAGGAACAGCAGCGGCAGTATGCCCTGCTGAAGCAGCAAGCAACGGACAAACAGCTCGCGATTGCGCAACAACGCGAAGTGTGCCGGCGATGGGCCATGCTGGACGACCTCATCGGCTCCGCTGACGGAAAAAAATTCAGAACCTTCGCCCAGGGGCTCAGTCTGCAAAAGCTGGTCGAACTGGCCAATCGGCACCTGATGCAGCTTAATGGTCGCTACCTGCTGGCTCGCCAGGCAGACAAAGAGCTGGCACTGGAAGTTATTGATCTCTACATGGCTAATCATCGGAGACCCACCTATACACTTAGCGGTGGAGAAACCTTTCTGGTAAGCCTGGCACTGGCGCTCGGGCTGTCTGACCTTGCCGGACAGCGGCAACAGATACAATCCCTGTTTATTGACGAAGGCTTTGGTTCGCTGGATGATGACAGTCTGGAAACAGCGCTGGCAACGCTTGACAACCTGCAGGCAACGGGTAAAACCATTGGTATTATCTCTCACGTAAGATTCGTTAAGGAGCGTATCGGGACCCAGGTCAAGGTAGAAAAACTGCGCAACGGACTCAGTACCGTTGTGGTTGTATAAATAAAGCTGCACCCGGGCCATGGTGCCGACCCCTTGGCGGTGCTTTACGCCTGTTTGGCTGTGACCGCAGCGATATCGTATTTGAGTCGGGCCTCCCGAAGCGAAGAAGTATTTGCTTCTGCAGATCAATCGGAAAATGGTCAAAAATATTTCAATTGTCCAAAAGGATGCTTACATTTGAGCTTAACAGCAATAAATTTTGATTCAGTAAAACAAAGGCTATGTCTACGCAGTCAAAGAAAAAACAGCGCATCCAGTCTATCGACAAACGCGATAACAAGAAATTTTTTGGCATTGTCGTGGCCATCACGCTGGCCTTGCTGATATTGTTGTATCTGGTATATTCGGGTATATAGCCTGCACTGCCGGACATACAGCAACTTATTGGCCAAAAACACTTTTGGGCGGCAGGTGCCGCCCAAAAGTGTTTCGCACCTGCGGCTGTTTTTTTTAAAAGCAACATACGGCTGCGTCCGCCCAATGGTCAGCCGATGAAAGTTACGGATTATAAGGCCGCTATACGTCCCCGTCCGCTATCTTTGCAGGCATGAAGACAATCCAAGATTTAATCGACCATCTGCAACTGGAGCAGATAGAAGTCAACCTCTTCCGGGGAGGTAGCCGGGAAGTAGGTTCCTCCAGGGTGTTTGGTGGTCAGGTGCTCGCACAGGCGCTCAGTGCTGCGATACAGACCTCCCCGGCCGACCGCTACGTCCACTCCGTCCATGGCTATTTTCTGTTGTCGGGCGACATTAATGCGCCGATAGTGTTTGAAGTTGATCGTATACGCGACGGGGGTAGCTTCACTACGCGCAGTGTCAAAGCAATTCAACACGGCCGCGCCATATTCAATTTGTCGGCTTCCTTTCACGGGCCGGAAGCAGGACTGGACCATCAGATAGCGATGCCCAAAGTATCTCCGCCCGAAAACCTGCCCAGTTGGGAGCACATTGCCAAAGAATACGGCCACATGCTACCCGCGAGTCTGAAGAAATTGCTGGATGTGGAGCGCCCCCTGGAGTTCAGGCCTGTCGAATTCCAGCATCCGATCATTCGGGAAAAATATGAGCCTGTGCGGCATGTGTGGATGCGGGCCAAAGGACAGATGACTGATGAAAAGAAGTGGCATCAGCTAAGCCTTGCTTACGCCAGTGATTACAATCTGCTGACCACTGCCCTGTTGCCACATGGGCTGGCAGGTAATTTTACGGACGTCATGCTGGCGAGTCTCGACCATGCCATGTGGTTTCATCGGGACTTCAGGATGGATGATTGGTTGCTGTATGCTATCGACAGCCCTTCAGCGGCCGGAGCACGTGGTTTTACGAGGGGAAATATTTTTGACCGGAACGGAAAGCTCGTGGCAAGTGTTTGTCAAGAGGGTCTGCTTCGTGTAAAACAGGCGGATACCAATCCATAACACGCAATTGTGGAGGCAGTCGCATCGTTGTTGCTGCACAGCAAGCGCTTATTTTTTTCACCAATTGCATCTACATATATGAAACTGCTCGCCCGGTCTGTTGCAGGACTTTGTATGCTTCTGTCTTTCCTGCAGCCTGTACTTCAGGCACAGGAGAGTGCGTTGGACGTACCGATTATTATGGAGGAGTTGGTATACGCTGTTAAAGGTAGGGATACCCTTGCGCTCGATTACTACCACCCGACAGCCGACTCGCTGCGCAATAAATATCTTGTCATATTTGTCCACGGAGGGGGATTTAGTGGCGGCAGCCGCAGGGAGGAAGCCAATAGTTACTTCAGCAGGCAGCTGGCTGGCTTTGGCTATCAATCGGCCAGCATTAGCTATCGACTGACAGCCAAGGGGAAAGGATTTGGATGCAACCGTCCGGCTGCAGAAAAGCTGGAAACCTTCAAAGCCGCTGTTGAGGATGTATACGATGCAACTGAGTTTTTTCGGGAGCGAGCCAAAAGAGCCGGACAAGACAGCCTGCGCATAATTCTGGCCGGCAGCAGTGCCGGTGCGGAAGCTATTTTGCACGCAGTATACTGGCCTGAGAAAGTACTTCCCCCCCCGGCCAGCCCGCTGCCTGCGGGCTATCGGTATGCAGGCATCATCAGTATGGCCGGCGCTCTGGCAGATACTAGCCAGATCAATAGAACTAATGCTGTCCCCAGCTTGTTCTTTCATGGTACCGAAGATAATTTGGTGCCCTATGGCGTAGCTTCCCATCATTTCTGTGCCGAGGATAAGCCCGGTCACTTAATCCTTTACGGACCAGAGCCCATAACGGCTCAGCTCAACAGATTGGATGCACCCTACTACAACGTAGTATTCCGCGAGGGAAAGCACGAGTGGAGTTATCTTCCCCTCATCAGTCAGGTCAGTATGGTATATGACTTTATCGAACACGACATCATCTACCAGTTCTGGCGACAAGCAAATATTGTTCAGAAAAGCTATTAAATCATGCTGCGATCCTGGTTCATTGGTATTGTTACCATTGTACTAATTGCCATCTACCTGTCACGCCACTGGCTCAATGAATTCCTATCCATTCCGGTAGCTTTCCAGCACCCGTTACATCTGATGCTCAATTTTTTTATTTTTGCATTTGGAAGCGCTCTGGTCGTGAGGATACTCAGCTGGATTTGGCGCAGACGCAAAAACTTGAAACCGGGAGAGCATGATACCCTCATCATTGGCCTGACTAATATTTGGTATATGTTGCAGGCAGGTGCCCTCATCATGACCATCCTTGGCTTTTGGGGTATTGATTACCGCACACTCTTCACTACCCTGAGTATTGTTGCTGCAGCCATTGCTATCATTGCAAAAGACTACATCTCAGAACTCATCAGTGGTATCATTATAAGCTTCTCAGGGGAAATTTCTATTGATGACTATGTGCAGATTGCAGGTCACAAGGGTAAAATTCTGGATCTCACACTCACCAAAGTGGCGCTGCTAAACGACGACGACGAGATTGTCTTCATACCCAATAACAAGGTATACTCCAGCGAAATCATCAACTTTACGAAGGGCGCCATTCGAAGGATCAGTATTGAATTTGATCTGGATATTAAAGCCCTTAAGACCGTTGAAGAGCTGGAACGCGACCTTATACTGGCTGTCAGTTCCTATGCCATGCACATCGAACCGGACAGCTATGCCCTCAAGACCGTAGCGCTGGAGAAGGACAGTATTTCTTTTAAATTTCAGTATGTCTTGCGGCACCGCGATCGCGAGCTGGAACGCAGCATACGCAAACAGACGATCAGAAGTGTTGTAAACTACATCAACACACATGTACACGCTGCTGAGATAGACTGAAGGACACGAAAAGCTGCTGCAAGCAGTCGCTACCCATCTCAGCCGAGCAAGCCACTATTAATCAGCGCTGACATAACCGAATAGATCGTATTCCATGGCACCGGTGATAGTAACCTCTGCGAAATCGCCAATGCGGACATAGTGCTCTGCCGCGGATACCAGGACTTCATTGTCCACCTCCGGGCTGTCAGCCTCTGTGCGGCCGACGAAGTAGCCCCCTTCTTTGCGATCAAACAACACACGAAAGGTACTACCCACCTTAGCCTGATTGGCTGCTTCGCTGATTTCCTGCTGAATGGCCATCAGCTTCGCTGCTCTTTCTGCCTTGAGCTCCGCAGGCACATCATCCTGAAGTTCGTACGCACGGGTATCCTCTTCATGGCTGTATTGGAATACTCCCAGACGATCGAACTTCATCTCGCGAATAAATTCGCACAATTCTTCAAATTCGGCTTCGGTCTCACCCGGGAAACCCACCAGCATAGTAGTTCTGATAGCAATCCCCGGCACTTTTTCCCGGGCGTAGCGGATGAGCTCTGCAGTTTCCTCTCTGGTAATTTGCCGCCGCATACGATCGAGCACTGTATTGCTGGCATGCTGCAAAGGCATATCCAGATAATTGCATATTTGGGGGCGGACAGCCATCACATCAAACACCTCCAGCGGAAACTTGCTGGGGTAAGCATAGTGCAGGCGAATCCACTCGATTCCTTCCACATCGGCCAGTGCATGCAGCAGATCTGCGAGCCGACGCTCCTTGTAGAGATCCAGTCCGTAGTAGGTTAGTTCCTGTGCAATCAGGATAAGCTCCTTGACTCCTCTTCTAGCCAGATGACCTGCCTCGGCTACCAGCGCCTCGATAGGCCGGCTCTGGTGCTTCCCACGCATCAGCGGTATAGCACAAAAAGAACATGTTCTGTTACAACCTTCAGAAATTTTGAGATATGCATAATGCATGGGGGTCGTAAGCACCCGTTCGCCGATCAGTTCGTGCTTATAATCAGCCTGTAAACGGGCGAGCAAGGACGGCAGCTCCAGCGTACCGAAGTAAGCATCTACTTCGGGAATTTCCTGTTCAAGATCGTCCTTATAGCGTTGGCTCAGGCAACCCGTGACGTACAATTTTTCGATATCGCCCTCTTGTTTGCGCGCAGCATATTCCAGGATGGTATCGATGGATTCCTGCTTGGCCAGATCGATGAATCCACATGTATTGATAATGACAATATTAGCATCCTCTTCGTTGCTGTCGTGCACGACCTGATAATCATTGCCCCTAAGTTGTGTGATCAGGTTTTCGGAATCAACCAAATTTTTGGAGCATCCGAGTGTGATGACATTGACTTTATCGCGGCTAAGTTTTTTTGTTTTCATCTTCGCTATAAGTAAGCTTTTCACTTCTGCCAAAAGCGGGGCAAAGTTCGCATTAAATTTTCAGCCTGCGAACAGTCAGATGGTAATAATATACCTTCGGGCTACTAAAAAATAACTTTTGCTGCAATGATGCGTTATCAAAGACGTTAATGCTTTGAGCTGAATCCATCCAACAACGAACGAGCCATATGAAAACAACGCTGAGCTATCTGTTGCTAATCTGTCTGCTTGTTGCATCGAGTCTTCGTTTGCAGGCACAAAAAGCCAGCCCCCTGTCTGCAGAAGCGACAGCCCGGATCAGTGCTATTGAAGACACGCTGGGCGTGCTTTCCTACGCTGTCATCAACGACTCCATTGCAGACAACCGCTTTGTTGCCTGTAAAAGTCTTATTACGACCCTTGTCCGCTGCCTCAGGGTGCCCAATTCGTTCTCCTACACATTCCAGCAACTTCAAAACATATCCGTATTATACCCACCCGACAGTACATTCCGAATATTCACATGGCAGCTCTACGTCAACGAAAATGAGTACCGTTACTACGGTGCCATACAGATGAATCAAGAGTCCCTGAAAATGTACCCCCTAATTGACCGTTCGTTTGAGCTGACGGATGCAGACCTTACGCAACAGCGGCTGACTGCCGACCGCTGGTACGGAGCTGTTTACTACCGCCTGCTGGCAACGACCATGCCCGACGGCAAGCCCGCCTGGCTGCTTTTTGGTTTTGACGGATTTGAGTTCTTTGCGAAACGAAAAGTGATTGATGTACTGACATTCGAAAATGGGCAGCCTGTTTTCGGGGCGGCTGTTTTTGCACATCAGACGCCCGACAATAAGGCTTTTTACAAAAACCGAATTGTACTTGAATACTCTGCCGATGCGTCCGTGCGATGCAACTATGACGATGAGCTTGGCATGATCGTATTTGATCATCTTATGGAAATTGGCGGCCCGGATGGCCGTACCCTGTACGTGCCGGATGGCACCTACGAGGCTTATTTCTGGAAAAATCAGCGCTGGCGCTACATTGACCAGCTGCCGACCGAAGGGATGGACAAGGCGCCCACCCCCAAGCCCATACTCGACACGCGTAGTAAAGATCTTTTTGGCAGAGAAAATAAAGGCTAGGCAAGTGCGCAGAGCCATTTTTTCAATTATTCACTACCGCTCCAGTAAACCTTCAAATAACCAATCAGCCAGCAGTTGGCGATTGCGCGTCTGAATAATTCGACGCTGATCAGAGGAATTGCGAATATTGGCCAGTTCTATATACACAGAAGTTGGCAGACACTCGCGCAGCATGTGCAGGTTGCGGGTACTGACCGTACCCTGATATCCACGATTGGCCTGATAGCGAGCATACTTGGATGCCATTGTCTGATGCATTCGCTGCGCCATGCGCTGGCTTAGTTCGCTGTTTTCCTGATGATAGAAAAACAAATCCGTCTGTTCACTGACTGACCTGGAGTCTACGTGAATCATTAGAGCCACCTGGCGGCGTGCACCCAGCGCCTGATGCTTTCGATACAGATCGTTGATGATATCGGAGCGTTCCGTGAGTCGGACGCGCTGGCTAAGATTTATCGGCTGGTCTCCCCACTGAACTTCATCTTCATCGCAAACCAAAAACTGCTCATTGCGAATACCATCATTTTTATCCCTGATGATCATGTAGGCCGTTGCCCCATGCGCCAACAGCTGTCGGCAAAGCCGGAGAGCAACGTCATAAGCATATTCATCTTCACAGAGACGGTTGCCGTCTCTGTGCCCTATAGCCCCGGGATCCGGCCCGCCATGGCCTGCAGAGATGTAAAAAACCTGTCCGGACAGCTGAGAACTCAACAGCGGCACATACGCGTATTCATTGCCAAAAATGGGAAAAGTACGGTTGGTCGGTGCTGCAATCAGATTATTGGAAGGAGGAGGTACAGGCACTGTTTCGGCAGCACAGTACAAAGCATGATGCGGAACCCAGAGCTGCCTGTCATCCCTATAAGACTGGCTTCGGTGCCCGCTGCTGAGCATTTCTTCATTATAGCGTTGTATAGCAAGCGCCATTTCCCAATTGTCGACACCAATGGTAGACCGAATACTTTGTCCGTTAAACTCATAGATAAGTATAGGCAAGAGATACTCTCTGCCCGCCAACAGAGCAGCATTGCGGGAAAGCCTGTTGAGTTCGTAGAACCGTTCAATATTACAGCTGAAGTCAGCCAGTTGATACCGTCGCATCAGCGACAATACGCCATCACCATTTTTGGCAGGGGCCTTATAGTAAGCAGGATCTGCCGAAGCCCCGACAGCTGAAGGGATGCTTAGAAGAAGACTGACACAAGATATGGACAGCCAGGTCTTTATGGAAGGGAGGAGTTCATTTTTCATACTACAGTAACGTATACGTCAGCGCAGATATTATCAGCTGTTTACTCACCCCAATGTTGTAGGACCAGGCATACAGACGTTGCCGCAGCCATTGAGCAGCTGATTGCCGCCATAAAGATAATTAATAAGCAGCAAAAAAGCTGGTATCAATGCACACATGCTTCCACGTATAGCCATGAACAGCCCTACGCAGCAGGTTGAGCCTGTATTATCTGCTGCTTGTCACATTTTGAGCCCGTGCTAAAAATGTAGCTGAATTGCGCAAAAAGCCTGTAAATTTGCGGCATGAATTTTTGGCAGGAGACTATACGGCTGATCCATCGCGACCTGTTGCTGGAGTTGCGCACCCAATATGCCCTGGGAGGGATAGTGCTGTATGTACTATCCAGCGTTGTGGTTGCTTACAGTGCGCTGGTCAGGTTAGAGCCTATGGTATGGAATGCCATCTATTGGGTATTGGTGCTATTTGCGGCCATTAGTGCTGTTGTAAAAAGCTTTGTTCAGGAGAGCAGCCAGCGACAGTTGTATTATTACACCCTGGTCAACCCGGCTGCGCTTTTGGTGGCTAAAATGATATACAACACCCTGCTACTGGCGGGTTTGAGTATGCTCAGCTGGGCGCTGCTATCGTTATTGACGACCAATCCTGTGCGCAATACAGGTTTGTTTGTGTCCATAATCCTGCTTGGCAGTGTAGGCATGTCTATAACCCTCACATTTATAGCGGCCATTGCTGCCAAGACGCAGAACAGCGCCACCCTTATGGCGGTGCTGGGATTCCCGCTCATCATTCCCATTCTGCTGACGCTTGTCCGCATCAGCGCCAACGCACTGGGACTGATGACGGACACAACCATTGATGGCGATATTGCCATATTAGTAGCCATTGATTTGAGCCTCCTGGCAGTAGCCCTTGTTCTGTTCCCTTTTTTATGGCGCGATTAGCAAGCAAACAGTATGCACATACGAATGAAGTCTGCACATGGATAAACTATTAAAACAGCGCTGGTGGAAGATACTGGCAGTCATACTATTGGTGTATGCGCACACCGCAGGTCTATTGGTACCGCTAAAACCCGGGATTACGTCTGTTACACCAGTCAACGGGCGTACGGGAGAGCAGGTGCTGCTGCAGGTGGAAGGCTATAATACACACTTTTTATCAGCACAGGCAAATCAGCGTGTATGGCTCAAGCTCGACGAGGGAAGAGCCTTAGCCGCTGAAAAAATTCATGCTTTGAGTGAAACAAAAGTGTCGGCCCTGTTCAATATGCCTGCCTGCCTGCCAACTGACCGCAAAGTGCAGGACTTTAGCCTCGTTATTGATAATGAACAGGATGGTGCCTTTGTGCGCCCTGTAGCCATTCAGATTACGCAGGACAGCATCAACACCTCCCTGGGGCAGCAGCTTTGGAAAAATGACAACATAGACAAGCTGCATGAGACACCCGGTATGCACTTTCCTTTTCGCAGCATCCTGGCCGAGACCATACGCAATACCTACTTTCATGTATCTCTGTGGCTGGCAATGGTATTGTTGTTTATTGGAGCGCTCACCTACAGCATCCGCTACCTGAAAAGATCGGATCCACAGGCAGATGAGAAGGCAGCGGCATTGACAACGGTCGGACTGCTGTATGGTATCCTTGGGTTATTGACAGGTGCCATATGGGCCAAACACACTTGGGGGCAGTATTGGAGCTGGGACATCAAGCAGTTTACTACCCTCATTTCACTCCTGATTTATTTTGCCTACTTTGTGCTGCGGGCTGCTTTTCCCGATCAGGAACGCAAGGCTCGTGTTGCGGCTGTGTATAATATTTTTGCTTTTGCAGCCATGATTCCGCTCATCTACGTATTGCCCAGACTCACCGATAGTCTGCACCCCGGCAACGGCGGAAACCCTGCGCTGGGAGGAGAAGACCTGGACAATACCATGCGCATGGTATTCTACCCGGCTATCATTGGATGGACATTGCTGGGCGTATGGATTGGCGGTCTTTACTACCGCCTCATGCGAATTCAGCGGTTGATAAATGATGATGAATAACACCATAATATTCTTTTGTGCTATGCTTAAAAATAGCGACTTTTGGAGCGTCAAAAGACCATGTATGATTTTCAGAACATTGTTGCTGCTGTTGGCGTTGCTTACTATACATCAGCCTGCTTTTGCGCATGGCGAACAGGTAGATTTCATGCGCAGTATGGGGAAACTGTACGTGGTTGTAGCCGTTATTCTGGCTATCTTTCTGGGTATCGTAATCTTCCTGGTTTATCTGGACCGGAAGCTAACCAATATTGAAAACCAAATTGACCATCATGAGTAATCGAGGTCGCGATGTCTTTTTTGACAGTGTACAAAACTATTTTGACGAAGCTGCCCCTTACACAGGGCTCCCTACAGGCTTGCTCGAACAGATTCGAGCCTGCAACTCCGTTTACCGTATGCGTTTTCCTGTAAAAATTGGCAACGAGGTACAGGTCATTGAGGCGTACAGGGTGCAGCACAGTCACCACCGCTCTCCAACCAAAGGCGGTATCCGCTACAGCAACCATGTCAACCAGGAAGAGGTTATGGCGTTGGCTACGCTGATGTCTTATAAGTGTGCTATTGTTGATGTGCCTTTTGGTGGTGCCAAAGGCGGGGTAAAAATCAACCCCTGGGATTATACGCCCGAGCAGCTTGAGCTGATCACCCGGCGTTATACCTATGAGCTTATCAAGCGCAATTTTATTGGTCCGGCCATTGATGTTCCGGCGCCCGACTACGGTACGGGGGCTCGTGAGATGGCCTGGATTTATGACACCTACCGTTCCTTCAATGAGCAAGACATCGATGCTGCCGGCTGTGTGACGGGCAAGCCTGTCAACCTCAGCGGTATTCGCGGCAGAGAAGAAGCGACCGGCCGTGGTGTGTTCTATGGTGTTCGGGAAGCCTGCAACCAGCCGGAAGAGATGAAGCGTCTCGGACTGACCACAGGGATCGCCGGCAAGCGCATCGTCGTACAGGGCCTGGGTAATGTAGGTTCATTCTCGGCCAGAATTGCACAAGACGAAGGGAATGCGCTCATCGTCGGTGTAGGAGAGGTAGAAGGTGCTATCTATAAAGCCGATGGTATCGATATTCACGACCTGATTCGTTTCCGCAAAGAGACGGGTTCTATACTCAACTACCCCGGCGCTACCAGCTATCCCAGAGAGCAACGCGAAATCTGCAATGAATTCGACTGTGATATCCTGATACCCGCAGCGCTTGAGAATACTATCCACGAAGGCAATGCAGGTCGTGTAAAAGCCAAAATCATTGCTGAGGCTGCCAACGGACCCGTTACTGCCGAAGCACAAAGAATACTGATTGACAAGGGAGTAATGATTATTCCTGATGTTTATCTGAACGCAGGTGGCGTTACCGTCTCTTATTTCGAGTGGCTCAAAAACCTGTCTCACATGCGTTTTGGCAGGATGGACCGCCGCTTCAACCAGAACCAGTATGACCGACTGCTGGATGTGGTGGAAAAAATGACCGGCAAGCAAATCGACATGAAAGACCGCCTCGCCCTGGCGCGCGGTGCCGATGAAATTGACCTGGTGCGTAGTGGTCTGGAGGATACGATGATCACTTCTTTCAATCAAATTCTGGACATTCAGCGTCAGAAAGGAGTCGATAACCTTCGCACCGCAGCCTTCGTCAGTGCCATTATGAAGATTGGAAGTGATTATTCTTCTATGGGTATTTGGCCATAAACGCTGGTTGGATCAGCTGGCTGTTTGAAATACTTAACAAACATGATGGAGCCAATTGTACTGTAAGTAATCGTGCTGACAGTACAATTGGCTCTTATTTTTTGCGCAATTATCAGGACTTGTCACAGGCAGAAACTATTTGCCGGCAGACAACGAAATAGATTAGCTTGCGTTATATTGTGACATTGCTTACTGCAAATATATAATCAGCATAAGTATACAATTGCTCAAACACAAACATGGTAAACATGAAAAAAATGGTGCTCGCATCCCTGCTGCTCGCCGGGGTGATTATTACTGCGCAGGCACAGAGTGCCATGTGGCAGACGCTCTCAAAAGTCACTTATCAAAAGAAATACGACGAACTTTTGGGGTTCAAAGTTGATGTCCCTATTTTTAGTGCAGAGACCAAAGCGCTCAACAATCGCCAAATTACCATTAAGGGGTATATCATCCCGGTTGAAGGGTATAAGGGTCAAAAAGAATTTATTTTCTCTGCTTTCCCTTACAACATGTGTTTTTTCTGTGGCGGTGCAGGACCTGAAACCGTCATGGAAGTTTTTGCAAGACTTCCCATTGCCTATACAACAGAATCTATTACCATCAAAGGCCGGTTGGAGCTCAACGATGCAGATCCAAACCGATTGATGTATATCCTGCACGATGCAGAAAAAGTGGATTAAGCTAAGTTGGGACGATATAAAAAAAGGTTTGGGCGGCTGATGCCACCCAAACCTTTTTATTTTTCAATATTCCGGAGCGACACACTGAGCGCGTGAGGCTCCTATAACCAAAAGACTATCCTCCGAAATCGTCAAAGGAAATATTCTCTTCCGGAACACCCAGATCATCCAATGTCTTGATGACCGACTGGTTCATCATTGGAGGGCCACAGAAGTAATACTCTACTTCTTCCGGCTCCGGGTGATTTTTGAGATATTTTTCGTACAGAACAGGCATGATGAAGCCAACGAAACCATCACCTTCAGCCTCCATGGTGTCTTTTACTTTCCAGTTGTCTTCCGGTAGTGGATTATCAAGCGCCACATAGAACTTGAAGTTGGGGAACTGACGCTCAATTTCACGGAACTGCTCAATGTAGAACAACTCGCGACGCGTACGGCCACCATACCAGAAAGACACCTTGCGATCTGTTGTTTTGAGCGTGTGGAAGAGGTGGAAAAGGTGGGAACGGAGAGGAGCCATACCGGCACCACCACCGATGTAGACCATTTCTTTTTTCGTTGGTTTGATGAAAAACTCCCCATAAGGGCCTGAAATTGTCACCTTATCCCCGGGCTTACAACCAAATACATAGGAGGAACATACACCCGGATTGACCTTCATCCAGTTATTGGTAGCGCGATCCCAGGGGGGCGTAGCAATACGGATGTTGAGCATGATGATATTGCCCTCTGCAGGGTGATTGGCCATAGAGTAAGCGCGGAATTGCTCCTCATCATTGACCATTTTGAGATCCCAGAGTTTAAACTTATCCCATTCAGAGCGGAACTTCTGCGGATCATCGCCATGGTGCTCGGGGTGAGCAGTAATATCCATTTCTTTGAAATCCACCGTCACCTTAGGTACATCAATTTGGATGTAGCCCCCGGACTGAAAGTCCATAGTTTCACCTTCAGGCAGGCGCACGACAAACTCTTTGATAAAAGAGGCGACATTGTAGTTAGAAACCACTGTACACTCCCATTTTTTGATACCAAAGATCTCCTCGGGGATTCTGATGCGCATATCCTGACGCACCTTCACCTGACAAGCCAGGCGCTTGTGCTCTGCCACCTCTTTGCGCGTGAGGTGGTTGAGCTCTGTAGGCAACACATCGCCGCCACCTTCATCGATATGGCACTCGCACATGGCACAAGTACCCCCACCACCGCAAGCCGAAGGCAGGAAGATATTTCTATCAGACAGAGAGGAGAGCAGAGAACTTCCCGGAGCGACCAGAATTGGATTCTCCTCATCCCCATTAACGATAATCTTGACGTCCCCCTGGGGCACTAGTCGTTTACGGGCAACAATCAGCAGCAGCGACAATAAGAGAATCACCGCACTGAAAACCGCGACTGACATTAAGATAAAATTCATCGTCTGAATACTTATAGTCGTTATGCAAGACAGCAGCAACTAAGCGGATGCGGATTAATAATCCGATCAATAATTACATGCTGTTGATAAATTCAAAAGTTGTACCGACAGTTTAGTTGGCAGCAGCGAATGATGCAGGATTGATACCCATGAGACTCATGAAAGCAATCCCCATTAGTCCTGTCAACAAAAAGGCCATACCAAGCCCACGCAAGCCCGGCGGAACGTTGCTATAGCGAATTTTTTCACGAATAGCCGCGATAGCGATGATAGCCAAAAACCAGCCAAAGCCGCCGCCAAGTGCGAAAGCTAAAGAATTAGAGAAATTGTATTCCCTCGAAACCATAAAGAGAGACCCTCCAAGAATCGCACAGTTTACGGTAATCAAAGGCAAGAAAATACCCAAAGCGGCATAAAGCGACGGAGAATATTTTTCAACAACCATTTCAACGAGCTGCACGGTACCCGCGATAACAGCGATGTAGAGTATGAACCGGAGGAAAGTCAAATCCATACCCAGAACACCCGTTTCTTTTAAGAGATACTCATTGATGATCCAGTTGATTGGCATGGTGATTCCTTGCACAAAGATGACTGCCAACCCAAGGCCAAAAGCAGTTTTCACAGACTTTGAAACAGCCAGGAAGGAGCACATACCTAAGAAATAGGAAAGCACCAGGTTGTCGATGAAAGCCGACTTAACGAAGATATTAGCAAAATCGCCCATAGAAAAGAAATTGAGCAGTTGTTTCGGTAAAAGAATGAATAGCTGTCCTGCACATGTGAACTACGAAATGTCCACAAGCTTTGGATTTCGGGTGCGCTGCACCCAAATTAAAACAGCGATAATGAACATCGCGGCAGCTGGCAACACCATCAGGTTGTTGTTAGTATACCAGGAGAACCAACTATTGGTTACTGTATTAATCAGGTATGAGTCATTGATACCGATGATTTTGATTTCGATAGGGCTACCGGCAAACAAGCTACCCTTTCCAAAAATCTCCCGGAAAAATGCAACAACTACCAATATGGCACCATATCCGAGACCATTGCCCAGCCCATCTACAAAAGAACGCCAGGGGCGATTGGCCATTGCATAAGCCTCCAGGCGCCCCATAACGATACAGTTGGTAATGATAAGACCTATGTAAACAGACAGCTGCTTATAGACAGGATAGTTTGCATACTTAAGTGCCATCTCCACGAGCGTAACCAGTGTAGCAATAATTACCAACTGCACAATCATTCTCACCTGTTTAGGGATGAACTGCCTCACCATAGAGGTAAACAGATTGGCAAAAGCGGTTACAAAAGTAACTGCTACAGCCATGACCAAGGCAGGATACACCAGAGAGGTAACTGCAAGTGCAGAACAGACACCCAGGACCTGTATGGTAATTGGATTGTTGTCTGTTAGTGGATCTACGAGAAGCCTGCGTTCTTCCTTACCAAAAAGCGGCTCCTTCTCTTTTACTATATCTGCAGTTTTTACATTCGCCATATCGAAATAAAGATTTGAAAAATGGACAAATACCAGAATTAATTCAAGCTGCCGAGTTTGTCTTGGCTGCGAATTTGCTCTATGTACGGTTGGTACAAAAGCAAGCCTTTGTACAACATCTGCGTAACGCCATCGGAAGTGATTGTCGCTCCGGAGATACCATCGACTTCGTGATTTTTGTCAACAGCCCCTCCTTTGCGCACCACCACAGATACATAGTTTCCGCCATCATTGTAGATCTTACGACCTTCAAATTGTGCGGGGAAAGCCGGATTGTCTTTAATCTCGGCACCGAGACCAGGTGTTTCCGCCTTGTGATCAAAAGCAGCCCCGACAATCGTATTCAAATCTGACTGCAGTGCGATATTACCCCAGATTTCATCCCAAAGTCCATTACCCCGTACAGCAAGAATATAAAATTTTTCTGTATCCCGGGTAAAGATAAATACAGGGAGCAAACGCTGCTCTTCCGGTTTTTTACGCTCAGCGGCGAGATCTACCTTTTCAGCAAGCACACCATCGACCGTTTTACCCTGTCGGTCGATCACCATTTGCTCGACCTGGTTGTTGAAGATCTCCAGCACTTGCGCATCTGACATATCCGAAGCTGTTTTGCCATCGGAGGTAAGCTTTTTACCCAATGCCAGCAGGATTGCTCTTTTATTAAAGATCGCCTCATTCTCTGCAGCCTTTTCTTTGGTCACCTGCAGCGTACCTGCCAGCAAGAGTGCTGCCACGACTGTCATAATCAGTACGAAGACGATTACATATCTGGTATTATTCACAATTTTAATTTTTTACCTGTTAAGGAATAAATTGCGCTTATCTTCTCGCCTGAGCCTCGAAACAGCGTCATCTTCTTAACCTTAAGACTGTCCGGCTACAGCTGCTAATCTACGCTGCCGACGCTTTATGTTGGCCTCTACCACATAGTGATCAATCAGCGGCGCAAAGACATTGAGCAGCAGGATGGCCAACATCCAGCCTTCGGGATAAGCAGGATTCATTACCCGTATGACAAGGCCAATGAAGCCTATCAGGAAACCATAAATCCATTTGCCCGTAGGCGTACCGGATGAAGTCACAGGGTCAGTAGCCATATACGCCATAGCGAACAAGAAGCTACCCATATAGAAATGATAGTACCAAGGCACTGCCATAAACATTTGTATTCCCAGCTCTCCCTTCTCCGGTGCCAGCGCATTGAGCAGAATACCTCCGAAAGCAAGACCGAGAACCGCTGAGACCATGATACGCCAGTCTGCGACCCGGGTAAATGCGAGGAAGATAGCTCCCAGGATGATGAAAGGCTTACCCGTTTCCCCAATAGACCCGGGAATGAGTCCCCACCACATCTGGCTCTCTGTGTATACGGCCGTCACAGCCTCCCAGCCACCTTTTGCAGCCAGGCTAAGCGGCGTAGCACCCGTGTACCCATCGACGACTGCCTGCCCACCTGCGCCAAAAGTTGACCAGCCAAAGCTGTTGAAAATACCATCAAAGAACCCATATACGGCGCCATACTCTTGTCCCACGTACTGACCTACACCGGCCTTTTCTATGCCTGCAATCCACACCTCATCACCTGAGATATAAGTTGGATAGGCAAAGAATACAAATACACGCGCCAGCAATGCAACATTGAGTACGTTCATACCCGTACCACCGAAGGCCTCCTTACCGAGGATTACAGCAAACACGATAGAGAGGGTCAGAATCCAGAGTGGGATATCCGGTGGCATGATAAGCGGAATGAGGGCCCCTGAAACCAGGAAACCTTCTTCTACTGCATGTCCTTTCTTGGCAGCATAGAAAAACTCTATACCAAGACCTACAATGTGCGTCACAACGAAGATGGGCAACAGTTTTATTAACCCATAGACCAACTTCAGATGCAAGCCCTCCAGCAGACCTGTGTGCTGCCCCAGCGCGGAGAAATGCTGATGACCAATGTTATAGGTACCCAACACATAACACAACTGCATGGCGAGTACAACGTATACCATAGTGCGCTTCAAATCAATACCGTCGCGTATATGCACACCGTTTTTCGTCACAGAATTGGGCGTGAAAGCGAATGTAAAGAACGCATCATAGGCCGTATGGAGCAACGGCGATTTTTTCTTATCCGGCTCAATCCGGTGAAAAAAATCAATTAGTGCCTTCATGTGTATAATAAGCTATCAAAAAAATCAATAAATTAATGAAGAAGCTGACAAGCATTTTGCCGGCCGCCTTACTATCCCTGCTCCCGCAGGGCGTCCAGTCCTTCACGGAGTATACTCTGCAGGGGCTGCTTGGATACGCAGGCAAATTCGCAGAGCGCTACATCTTCTTCCACCAACTCCAAAATCCCCAGTCCTTCCATCTTCTCGAGGTCATTGACAACGATGGACTTCATGAGCTGATGCGTGTGTATATCCATTGGCATTACGGCCTCGTAATCGTTCGTAACAACGAAGGCGCGTTTTTCACCATGCGTGTTCGTATTGGCTTCGTACTCGCGATTGGGAAACAAGAAATTGAGATAGGTGCGCGACACAGACGGACGTGGTTCAAGTGCCAGCAACCAGCCAAACAACTCGTACTGATCGCCTTCCTCGATAGCGGTCAACTGATCATCGTACATATTCATAAAGCCCTCGGCGGACTTCTGCTGGCCTGAAAGTACATCACCGCTGATCAGGCGAACCTTGGACTGCTTGAGGTTGCCCGCAACCAGTTCTCCTACATTGGCACCAACGTAAGTCTTCACATAGTGCGTATCTTTCAGTTGATTGCCAGTAAGCGCAACCACCCGTGAGCCATCGAACCTACCCTCCGTGAAGAGCTTACCTAAGGCAATTACCTCCTGCACGCCCAGTGTCCAGACAGGCGCTGCGCTTGAAACAGGTGCGATATGATGAATCTGTACCCCTACATTGCCTGCAGGATGCGGTCCTTTGAAAAAGTACTTCTCTGCATTGGCCGCATTGGCGAATGCAGCCGCAGGAGCTGTCTCATTACGGGCATCCAGCCCCAGATGAACGCGGCCATCCGTCAGATGAGACAACACATCAATACCCTTTTGGAAAGCGGCTTCGTTTCCTTCGACAATGAGAGACAAGTCCGGAGCCAGGGGACCTGTATCAAAAGTGGACACAAAAATATCTCTCGGCGCCTTACCCGGCGTTGCCAGCACATTGAAAGGACGCTGGCGGATGAGCGTCCAGCCACCACTTGCAGCAAGGAAGTCCATCAGTTCAGCTCTGCTGGCGCTCTCCAGAGCAGGCACCTCCATGACGCGGAACTGCTGTTCGCGGTCTGCCAGAATGACCACCTCCACGATTGAGCGCTTTTCGCCACGATTGATGGCAATGACCTCACCGCTTACAGGTGCCACGAATTTCACTTCCGGCATTTGCTTATCGAAGAACAGCGGATCGCCCGCAAGTACCGTATCCCCAACCTCTACTTCCATCTTCGGGATCGGCTGGAGTCCAAGAAAGTTAGTCGGTTGTACAGCATAGCGGGTAACGCCGGCTGCAGGAACGATTTTTGGCATAGCTGCGCCCGCCAATTTGATGTCGTGTCCCTTGGTGAGGCGCTTCACCGGCCGCCCTTCGGTATAGTCCGGTTTGTCACTGCCAACCAGCTCCGACCAGTTCGGGAAAAGCCCCATGTTGACCTTTGTAGTGTCAACACCCATGTTTTTCGCCTCGATGATCAGCAAGTTGTCAGAGACACTAATTACCGCATAGAAAAAGATGAGAATAGCAACTGCTATCAAACCATTGATCAGCCAGCTGCTGCCATCTGAAGAGGAAGTCGACTGTGCCTGCAGCTCAACGACCAGCAGGGCGAGCGTCGCAATCAGCGTAAATTTAAGAATTGTGCTTTTCATTATAATACTGCACTTTGTTATCCGGTTTCAAGCTATACAAGCTTAACAATACGACAATCAAGTGCAGCTATGGGTTCTCCGCGGGAGCATAATTCTGTGGTTGAAATGAGGAAGCGAGTAGAATGCTTCTGTGAATCAACAACATATTTTAGTAGCTAAACCCGTTTATAAATGCCATTGTAGCATCAGCTCATCGTATGTGTGTAACCCTGAAAGCCAAAAACCTAAAAAGAACTTACCATGAAAAATAAGCAGCGCAAAGGTATTAAATCAAATAACCTAATCGTAAAAAATTATCAAAATATTACAGTGACCCAACCTCTATTTAGATTTTTTCTAAATAAAAAACAATGAAGCCCCCCCTGTGGGCATAAACCCGTAAACCCTTGCTCATCCCTCCTGAACTGCACCCTTCTTTTGCGCCTGATACAAGACCACCCATTTGCGCCACCCCCATACAGCCAGCACTGCGTAGACGACCATAACCAATGCAAGCAGGCTGGCGCCTCTGGCTGCAAACATAACCGCTCCCAGCAGATCAATAACAATCCAGTAAAGCCAGTGCTCCAGCTTACGCTGTGCCAACAGCAAGGTAGCCAGCATGGAGAAGACGGTTACAGGTGCATCAAGCCATGGCAGCGCAGCCTTCGTGTGCTGCCCAAAGAACCAGGCTAAAGCAGCTGAGAGTGAGCAGGCAAAGGTAATCAAGGCAAAATGCTGCCACAGTTGCAGGGTCGAAATCGTCAGTCCCTGCCGCCCGCCCAGAGAAGGTTTATATTTCCAAAGATACAAGCCCCACAGCGCGATCAGCACATAGAACAACTGAAGAAAAGCATCCAGATACAGTTGATAAACTGCATACGAGAGCCAGGCCCACAGACTGCTGCTAACTATACTCCAGTACCATGCCTGTGGCTTATTATTGACAGACAGAACGATGTACATCAGGGCAGTAAGCGTCACCAACCAATCAAGCCCCCCCTGCCCTGCCATATCTTTTCCCAACTGCACCCATAGCCGCTCTATCATTGACATAGCTGTTGACGCATAGGTTGATATTAAAGCTTCCGCAGGATATCCTGCTGTCGGCGACTGAAGCTGAATGCATCAAACAGGGTCAGGGACAGCGCCTCCTCAAGATCTCCGAAATGCCGCTGATAATCATCTATACTTCGCCGAATGACCTCCAGCGCCTCCTCGCGGCCATATACATGAGTGATCTCACATTTTATTTCTTCCCCGGGAATACTCTTATAGGTAAGGAAGTAGTGCCTAAGGCGATTGATAACACTGACCGGCAGCTGATTGATATCATTCCACTGACCATAGACCTCATCTTTTTGCATAACTGCAATAATTTTATCATCAGCCTCACCGCCATC
Organism: uncultured Saprospiraceae bacterium; assembly: GCA_964441755.1. Lineage (GTDB taxonomy): Bacteria > Bacteroidota > Bacteroidia > Chitinophagales > Saprospiraceae > JAUMBM01. Next base: position 131,157 of record CAYTVG010000008.1, on the reverse strand, counting down.
AATCATTCGAAAACCACCAATAGGCACGGCGGACATGATAATATTGCCATGCGTCACTTCCCGCTCCGTGAGTACACAGATATCCAGCGGATCATCATCCCCAACGATATCAGCCCTGCCACTTTTTTCCATACAATAAGCGGCAACACTTTCCTTGCAATAGGTTTGGGGGATAAATCCGTAGAGCGCAGGCACGATGTTGGAGAATTTCTGCGGCCGGTCAATCTTCAGATAACCCGAACGTTTATCGACCTCATATTTTACTGTATCGGAAGGAATAACTTCGATAAAGGAGGTCACGACCTCCGGTGCATGCTGGCCAATATCTATCCCGTGCCACGGGTGAGATGTATAGCGAAGGCCGATCATTTTCCAAAGTTTAGAGAAGGATTCCTGACTCATTTGGTTTTTTATGCAAAGGTAGGGCTTAATTTTGGGCCAAAGTGCCCGCAAATAAAAAGAAATACCCCTCGACAAAAGAAAATTTGGCTCGTTGATGCATGCCCTGAGCCCTGTCCGAGACCCACTTTTTTTTGGGCAACAAAAGCAAGCTTTTTTATCCGGCAATACACGAAAACAGTATATTGAGCCTTATTTTGGGATATTTGTACAGTTTACTGTCTGCCTGTTGAATGCTCTTCGATAGAATATTCCGCTAACAATGGTTATGAGCCTACTGCTAATTGCCAAATCAATGCATTGAAAAATAAGTCAATAGCTATGCAAACGATCAAAGGACCCGCCATTTTTTTGGCACAATTTATGGGTGACGAAGCCCCTTTCAACTCGCTGGAAGGTATCTGCAGCTGGGCTTCCGGTCTGGGTTTCGTAGGAGCCCAAATTCCTACCTGGGAAAGCCGGCTCATCAACCTTGAGCTGGCGGCCGAAAGCCGCGATTATTGCGACGAACTCAAGGGTCGCATGGCTCAGTACGGCATGGAAATTTCGGAACTGTCGACCCACCTGCAGGGCCAGCTGGTAGCTGTGCATCCGGCCTACGACAGCCTGTTTGACGGTTTTGCCCCCAAAGAAGTGCACGGCCGCCCTGCCGAGCGCACCGAGTGGGCGAGGCGACAGCTGCAGCTGGCAGCCAAAGCCAGCCGCAATCTGGGACTGGACCGCCACGTTACTTTTTCAGGATCACTGCTGTGGCCCTACATGTACCCATGGCCGCAGCGTCCTGCAGGCCTGGTAGAGACGGGCTTCGAAGAGCTGGCCAACCGCTGGATGCCCCTGCTTGATGCATTCGATGAAGAAGGCGTTGACTTATGCTTCGAAATACACCCCGGTGAAGATTTGCACGACGGAGTCACCTTTGAGCGCTTTTTGGATGCCTGCAGCGACCATCCGCGCATTAATATGCTGTTCGACCCCAGTCATTTCATACTACAACAACTTGATTATCTTGAACATATTGATATTTACCACGAATACATCAAGATGTTTCACGTCAAAGATGCCGAGTTCAACCCCAACGGTCGCAGTGGTGTCTATGGGGGTTACCAGTCATGGCTCGAGCGAGCCGGCCGCTTCCGCTCGCTGGGCGACGGGCAGGTAAACTTTAAGGCAATCTTCAGCAAGCTGGCCCAATACGATTATGACGGCTGGGCCGTCATGGAGTGGGAATGCTGCCTCAAGAGCCCTGAGCAGGGCGCGCGCGAGGGGGCGGTTTTTATAAAAAACCACATCATTGACGTAACGACCAAGATATTTGACGATTTTGCAGGTGGAGGAAGCGACAGCGACGCCAACCGCAGGTTGCTGGGCTTATCCTGAATGGGTTGAGCGGTTTTTGCGGCCCGGGGGGCCGCAAAAACCGTTTAATGGCCGTTGCCCTCACGATGCGCTGAGTTCTGTGATTGCCCTGACCAGCACATCCAGTTCTGCCAGCGACGTGTATACATTGGGTGTTATGCGGCAGCCCTGCACCCCTGCCCCGTCGATAGCAACCGTCCAGATGCGATATTTTTTCATGAGCACCTCTGCCAGCGCTGTCGGCGACATGCCGGCGATGCCCACGTTGGCGATGCCACAGGCACGCTCCGGCGCTGCCGGTGTATTGAGTAGTACACCGGGCATCTCCCGTACACGCGAGGTCCAGTAGTGCTGTAAAAAGCGCAGGCGCGCCTCTTTTCGCTCAGGGCCCAGCAGCTGATAGTAGTCAATGGCATTACCAATTGCCAGATCTGAGGCAACTGACAATGTGCCCGTGTGGTTGAGGCGACGAATGTCCCCGGCCTCCTTGATGGCCCCGGCCATGAGGGGACGTATTTGGGCGATTTTATCCTCTTTTACATACAGAAGCCCGGCTCCCAAGGGGGCACTCAGCCATTTGTGCAAACTAGCACCATAATAATCACAGTTGAGGTCATTGATGGAAAAACACAGATGCGCTACAGCGTGTGCGCCATCGACCAGTACCTCCACGCCCTTGCTGTGCGCCATATCACAAATTTTACGTATTGGCAACACCTGCCCCGTAATATTAACCATGTGGCACACCATCAAAAGGCGGGTACGCGGGTTGATGGCCCGTGCATACAAATCTACGATTTCATCATCCGAGCGGGGATGTAATGGCAAAGAAACCTGCCTGTTGACAATCCCGTGCTGCACTGCCTGTTGTTCAAACATCTCCAACATAGAAAAATAGTCCTGTTCTGCCATCAGAGCCTCATCACCTGCCTGCCAGGGAAACCCGCCGATAATAGTATCCAGCGACTCAGTAGTGTTGCGCGTGATGACGAGCTCAGTAGGCTTACAGTCGACAAGCGCTGCCAGGCGCGCAGCCACGGCCTGCTTATTGTCCCACTGCACTGTACGCATGTAATACGACCCTTGGTAATTGATTTCCCGAATATGATGAATGTAGTTTTCCAGAATTTCCTGTGGAATGAAGCAATAGTAGCCGTTTTCGAGATTGATGTAATCAGGTTTCAGGCGATAGCCGCTGCGCACACGCATCCAGAATTCTTCGTCTTGTGCTGCCTGCTCAGGCGATAGTGATTCAATATCGTTTACCCAGCGCCCGAGATCGCGCAAGAAGGCAGGCAAGCCCGCGCTCAGAAGAACCATATTTTTCATGAATGTTCGCTTGTGCATGATGTGTACTGATTTTATTTAAAGACGCAAGGCTTTGCGACATACATATCTCAACAGATATACCCATTAGACAAAATTAAAAAATATGTCAATCCTCAATTGCAGAATTTATTTTTTACACATATTTTTCCATTCACTTGACATACTAAATATTGTTTTATTCGTTTGATAGAGGTATTAAAGTTTGGTTAAAAATACATCGCAGTGCCCTGCCGGCAGATGCAAAGTCGCCTGTACAACCCTGACTTTGCTTTTCATTGCTCCCCCAATACGGCCGGCATTTGCCTGCATCCATATAACTCGTGAAATCACATAATCAATTGTCATATGCGTATTTTCTTCACCATTGCCTTTACTGTTCTGTTATTTGCGCTGGGTACTGCACAGCCGCACCGCAACTGTGGCACCATGGACTTGTTGGAAACCCAGTTGGAACAAGATCCCGGCCTGTACAGCCGAATGCAGCAAATTGAGCGGCAGACGGAAGCGTTTGTCCGGCAGGGTGGCCACCAGGGCCGCACTGTGGTGACGATTCCCGTTGTGTTCCATATAGTTCACAACGGTGATGCTATAGGTGCCAACGAGAATCTGTCAGAAGCCTTAGTGCTCGCACAACTCGATCAGCTCAACAAAGATTTCAGGCTCACCAATGCCGATACTTCCCTGATACCAAGTCTCTTTCAGGGTGTCGCTGCAGATGCTGAGATTGAATTCTGCCTGGCACAAAGAAAACCTGACGGTACAGCCACCAATGGCATCAACCGAATCAACGGCGGCCGCACTTCCTGGACGCGCAGCCGGATTGAGAGCAGCCTCAAGCCATCTACTATCTGGGACAGAAACCAGTACCTCAATGTCTGGACGGTGATTTTTGGCAGCGGCGATGCCAGCCTGCTCGGATACGCACAATTTCCCGGTGGTACAGCCGCTACCGATGGTGTAGTGGTCACGTATACAAGTGTAGGGTCGACAACCCAGCCCAACCCTGGCGGTGGTGTTTTCGGACAAGGCCGTACCCTCACCCACGAAGTAGGGCACTGGCTCAATCTGCGGCACATCTGGGGTGATGCCAGCTGCGGTAACGATCTCGTCAGCGATACCCCCGTCCACAACACTTCCAATACCGGCTGCCCGGCCTACCCGCATTACAGTACCTGCAGCGGTGCGCCTGTGGAGATGACCATGAACTATATGGACTACACCAACGACGGTTGTATGTATATGTTTACTGCCGGTCAGAAAACGCGTATGCAGGCAGTTCTGGCAGTTAGTGGCAGCAGAAGCAGTCTGGCCAGTTCACAGGGCTGTACCGCGCCAAATGGGGGTGGCGGAGCCATTTGCAATACGCCGACCGGACTGGGCAGCAGCCAACTCACCACCAACAGCGCCAACCTGAGCTGGCAGGCCAGCAGTGGGGCCGGCAGCTATAACATCCGCCTCAGACCCACCGGCAGCAGCAGCTGGACAACCGGCAGCACTAGCTCCACCTCTGTTGCGGCCACCGGGCTTACAGCAGGTACACAGTACGAATTTCAGGTACAGGCTGTCTGCAGCAGCAGTTTAAGCAGTAATTTCAGCAGCTCGGCTACATTTACTACCCTTTCCAACAGTTGTGCTGATACCTACGAGCCCAACAACAGCCGTAGTGGCTCACTACCCCTGATACCAATTGCCGCAGACATCAACGCACGCATATCTACTGCTACCGACCGCGACTGGTATCGGTTTGCCAATACTGCTGCCCAGCGCAACATACGCATTGATTTGTTTAATCTGCCTGCCGACTATGACCTTCAGTTTTTTCAGAATGCAACGCGTAGAGCCACATCTCAGAATGACGCTACCAATCCGGAGTTTATCATATTTAACACCAACACAGTAGCCTCTAATTGGTACGCCTATGTATACGGGTACAATGGTGCTTTCAATAATACCAGCTGCTACACCCTTCGCGTCACGCTAAGCAGTTCCGGATTCCGCACTGATGGCAGTACTGATGGCGAGACAAGTTCTTTTGAATTACCCGTACAGCTGGCCGGCAGCAGTTTTGAGCTGACGCCCAATCCTGCCCGGGACGAAGTCATGGTAACAGTTGATCTCTATGCGGACGGCCCTGTGGATGTAAGTGTGCTAAACCTCAGCGGGCAGGTAGTCGCTGAAAAAACGCAGTCGCTGAGTAAAGGAGCGCAGCAGGTGGCCATGGATGTGAGCAGGCTCCCTGCCGGGATTTATCTGCTGCGCGTCCGTCAGGGCGATCAGTTGTCGACGCAGAAGCTGTCAATCGTCAAATAAAATACCGGCCCATGGGTTTTTAACAAATATCCAGCGTCCGGTACAGAAGGCTCGTTGGCAGCTGAGGCCGCCAACGAGCTTTTTGAATAAGCAGTTTTGCTGGCCACTGTATGCGGTAAAATTTTTTTAATCCCTACAGAGGCTGTACAGCTTTTTAAAAATAGATTGGCTAAGAGACGTAAAGTCTTATATGAATCTGCTATTTTTGTTAATCCAATACACTCACTTAGCTTAGGCCGTGCCCGATTGAGCCTTGCTGTAGCAGTATGGCTGTATCTATTTGTAGCAAATTGCAGGCCTGCTGCCGCTTGATATAAGAATTGTAAACTGTAGCGCGTATGTCTTCTGCACTTCACCGGGTGTACATTGCGACGATGGCCGCCATCGTACTAATAGTCACCCTATTTCTGGCCTATAAAGGCGCTTCCTACTACGCAACACCCTTGGAAGAGCGATTTTACCACCCTGATCACGATTACTTCAAGCCCAGCGGACTCTTTGGACACGGCCTGGGCATCATAGGTACCCTTTTGATTGCCTTTGGTGTAAGTATCTACATTGCCCGCAAGCGCTACAAGTTTCTTGCCCGCTTTGGGCGCCTAAAATACTGGCTTGAATTCCATATTTTTTTGTGTACGCTAGGCCCGATTATGGTATTATTTCATACTGCCTTCAAGTTTGGCGGCATTGTATCCATTGCATTTTGGAGTATGGTGGCTGTTGTAGCCAGTGGCGTTATCGGTCGCTTCATCTACATCCAGATACCGCGCACCATCGAAGGCCGCATGCTGCATCTGCATGAGATACAGTCGATGAAGACCGACTTGGGCAGCCTTTTATCAGGAAGTTACCAGCTCGATCCCGCCAACTTCCAGCAGTTGCTTGCCTATGTAAACGGGCCGGCTACATCAGGGGGCAATCTATTGCAGGAAATGATCACTAAATATCTGTCGGACAGGAGTATGCTGGCCGGAGTACGCAAAGATTTACGGCAGCAGGGGCTAGCCGGCAAAGACATCAAGCATGTGACCCGGCTGGTACAGCAGGAGCTGACCCTAAGCAACCGTATCAGCCGCCTGCGCAGTATGCAAAAGCTTTTCCGCTACTGGCACGTTGTCCATATGCCTTTCGCACTCATCATGCTCGTGATTGTGCTATTGCATATTGTAGTGACGGTGAGCTTTGGAGCGACCTGGATATTCTGATTCACTGTAAAAATTCCTGTTGGGCAGGCCCTCGCAATGGAGAGGGGCGGGCACCAGACTTATTATCCACCGCGACTTATCATTCCACTGGCAGACGGACCAATCAAGCAGGTCAGCTGCAGTGGAACAAATATGACTTAAACAAATGTTACTCGAAGAAATCATCATTTATGCTTTGGCTGCCGTTTTCTGCCTGGCCATTGTCATTTTCTACCTGCGCAAGCTGAGTACCGACTCCAATAAGGTGGCTGCAAAAATCGAGATAGCCAAGGAGGAAGGGCTGTATGAGCCTGTATCGCTCTACCCTTTTATTGATCTGAATACCTGCATCAAAAGTGGAGCCTGCGTAGAGGCCTGTCCTGAGAAAGACATTCTGGGCATTCTGAAAGGAGGAGGCACCCTCATCAATGCATCTAACTGCGTGGGGCACGGTGCCTGCTTCCATGCCTGCCCGGTAGATGCCATCACTCTGGTCATCGGCACAGAAAAGCGAGGAGTTGACCTGCCGCACGTCAGTGATACCTACGAATCAAACATGCAAGGCATCTATATTGCGGGCGAATTAGGCGGTATGGGCCTCATTAAGAACAGCATTGAGCAGGGCAGCATGGCTGTCGAAAATATGATTCGGGCGGGCATTCCGGCCGGCACGGACGCTTATGATCTGGTTATTATCGGCGCCGGCCCTGCCGGCATTGCAGCCTCGCTCACCGCCAAGAAGCACGGGCTCAATTTCTTGACCCTAGAACAAGACTCGCTGGGCGGCACGGTATTTACCTTTCCAAGGGCTAAGATCGTCATGACCTCGCCCGTTGATCTCCCGCTTTACGGCAAAATGAAGCTGGTCAATACCAGCAAACAAGAATTGCTGGACATCTGGACGGATGCGCTCACCAAAAACAATATCAGCATACAGGAACATACCCAGGTGGCCTCTATACAGCCGGCCGGAGATATTTTTGAAGTAGCGACGACCAAGGGAGGTCTTTTCAAGACCAAGCGCGTGCTGTTGGCCATCGGCCGTCGTGGTACGCCCCGCAAGCTGGGCATACCGGGCGAGATGACAGAGAAGGTTGCCTATAGACTGCTGGAGCCGGAGCGCATCAGCGGGAAAAAAATTGTGGTCGTCGGCGGTGGTGACTCTGCCGTAGAATCTGCTATGCTGTTGGCGGATCAAAACGAGGTAATCCTCTCCTACCGCGCTGATAAATTTAGCCGTATCAAGCCTAAGAATAGAGAAAGCATCAGCACTGCCATTGAAACAGGTCGTGTCAAAGCACTTTTTAATACCCAGCTCACCCGCATAGAGCCTGACAAAGTATACATACGAGGAGGCGAGCGTGAATCTGAGTATGCATTGGACAATGACCTTGTCTATATTTTTGCCGGCGGTGAACTTCCTACCGACTTTTTGCAAAAAGCAGGCATACAAATCACCAAACGTTTTGGATATACCATGCGTAAACACTAACTTTAGCGTACATTGGGGCGGCCCGGGCCGCCCCAATGTGCACCAGATACTTCTTTGCTGCCTGTTTTTATGAGAAAAACAGGCAGCAAAGAGCCATTCCCTTTCTGGTGTCTATGCTAAGAGCATAGACACCAGAAAGGGAAATAAGTGTTTATGGGCGGCTTGGACCGCCCATAAACAACTAACAATCAATTTTGTGTTGCTATTTAGCAGATATGTATACAATTGTCAGACAATACATTTTACTGTTCACGCTGCTCCTCTGCGCATTTGGATCAGCTGCACAGCTTTCCCCCGGCAAACTGTCGCGTGCCCACAGCAATCTGGAAGGCATGAGCAATTGTACGCAATGCCATACGTTGGGAGAGAAAGTATCGAACCAGAAATGTCTTGACTGCCATACGGAGATCAAATCACTCATCAATCAAAAAGCCGGCTACCACGCTTCGCGCAATGTTGTCGGCAAAGAGTGCGCCTCCTGTCACAGCGAGCACCATGGTCTCAATTTTGACGCAGTTCGCTTTGATGAGGAGAATTTTGACCACAAACTGACAGGCTACCCACTCACGGGCGCTCACCAGCGCATAGATTGCAGAGACTGTCATAAGCCTGACTACATAAGCAATGCAGAACTTCGCAAGCGCCCGGACACCTATCTGGGTCTTGATCAGGCATGCAAGTCCTGTCACGAGGATTACCACCAGCGCACCCTGTCCAATCAGTGTGCGCAGTGTCATACTACGGAATCTTTTGCCCCGGCAACCAAGTTCAATCACAGCAGCACTGATTTTCCCTTGCTGGGTAAGCATACGGAAGTAAGTTGTGTGGACTGCCACCAAAAAGAAACGAGAAATGGCAAGGAGTTTCAGGTGTTTGCCGGTGTACCCTTTGCCAACTGCAACAGTTGCCATCAGGATCCACACAACAGCCAGCTGGGCCCTGACTGTAAGCAGTGCCACAACGAGCAGTCTTTTTCCTCCCTGACAACCCTTCGACGTTTCAACCACAACAAGACCAATTTTCCGCTGCGCGGTGCACACCAGCAGGTCAACTGTGCGGACTGTCACAATATAAACCTTCCCCCGCAGCAGCTTTTCCAGGATCGGCCGGGGATACAAACCAATGACTGCAACCGCTGTCATGAAGATGTGCACGAAGGTAAGTTTGGGTTACAATGCGTTGACTGTCACAACGAAAAGTCTTTTACACAAATAGAGACTAAGTCCTTTAATCACAACCTGACTGATTTCCCGCTATTGGGTAAGCACCAGTCGGTTGATTGCCGGAAGTGCCATACGGCGGATAGTTTTACGGAACCGATGGTACACAATACCTGTGCAGCCTGTCATACCGACTACCACGAAGGGCAGTTTGCCGTCAATACAGTGTCGCCCGACTGTGGCAGTTGTCATACGGTTGACGGATTTGCGCCCAGCACTTTCAGTCTCGAGCAGCATGCTGCCACCGCTTTTCCGCTGACGGGAGCGCATGTGGCCACTCCTTGCATTGCCTGTCATTTACAGGAAGACCGTTGGCAGTTTAGAAATATCGGGCAAAGGTGCGTTGATTGTCACGACGACATACATGCCGGTGAGATCAGCGAGCGTTTTTACCCGGCACAGGATTGTGAGCGTTGCCACTCTACCGAATCCTGGCAGGAGCAGTCTCGTTTTGACCACAGCCTCACAGCTTTTGTATTAGAGGGAATACACAAACAAACCGACTGCGCAGCCTGCCATAAGAAAGACGAGGAGCACCCTTACGGGCAGTTTGTGGGTCTCACACAGCAGTGTGCTGACTGTCATGACAATGTACACGGCAGGCAATTTGAAATAGAGGGCGCTACAGACTGTCGGCGATGCCACCAGTTTGACGACTGGACTGCACCCAATTTTGACCATGCCCAAACACGCTTCCCACTGGAGGGTAAGCATGCGAAAGTGGATTGTGCTGCCTGCCATAAACCATCACCTGATACCGAAATCATAATTTACAAAATTGAGCGTTTTGAATGCAGGGACTGTCATGGGTAGATACATCGCTGCCCGGCATTACTGCAACACCCAGCATACCAAATGAAAAATCATGAATCGATCCCGGGTACTTGTACTGTTCATATTGTTGACAGCTGTGCTGGTTTCTTCACAGAATCCACATGGCGACAAGCTCCAACAAGACTGTGCTGCCTGCCACCAGGCAGAAGGCTGGGATATTCCCTCCTCCCTCTGGCAAGATGATGCATTAGCCGATAAAGAGGGCAGATTTCGCCACGAAACTACGGGCTTTGTGCTGGATGGACAGCACAGGCAGGTAGACTGTCGTGCGTGCCATAATACCCTCGTCTTTTCGGAAACCAGCGCGGACTGTATCAGCTGCCATACCGATATGCACAGAATGACGGTAGGCGACGACTGCCGCCGCTGCCACACCACGGAAAGCTGGTTAGTAGATAATATCATGGAAATCCACTTCGACAATGGCTTTCCGCTGCTGGGGGCACATACAACAGCCAACTGCAATGCTTGTCATACCTCAGAATCTGGTCTTGAATTTCACCGGATAGGCAATGCCTGCATCAACTGTCACAACACTGACTTTGCCTCTACGACCAATCCCAATCACATAGCTGCGGGCTACTCCATACAGTGCACTGATTGCCACCGGGCGGATGCATTTGACTGGTCGGCTCAAAATATTGCGCACGATTTTTTCCCACTTACGCAAGGCCATGAAATCATGGACTGCCGGCAGTGCCACCAGACCAGCAACTACAGCGATGCATCCCCTGTATGCGTTTCCTGCCACTTAACGGACTATCAGACAGCGCAAAACCCCAACCATCAGGCCTCGGGCTTCCCTACTGACTGTGCACTTTGCCACACGACTGCGCCGGGTTGGCGCCCTGCCACTTTCGTCAACCACGATGAGCAGTTTTTTCCCATCAACAGCGGCAACCACCGCGGCGAATGGAATGCTTGTACAGACTGCCATACTACGCCCGGCAACTACAGTCTTTTTAGTTGTATCGATTGCCATGAGCACAACAACCAAAGTGAGCTTGCCCGTGATCACCGGGACGTAAATGGTTATGTATTCCAGAGTACAGCCTGCTACGCCTGCCATCCAAGGGGGGAAGAATAAATCATTGCCCTGAAGATCCTTTGGGCGGCTATGCTGCCCAAAGGATCGATACACGAAGGCCTGTTGTTGAATTTTTCTGAGAAAAATTCAACAACAGGCCTTCGTGTGTAGGTACATTTCGCCACTTGTGCGATAAGAAGACGTTGACGTAATATACCAGGCAGCATTCTACAACAAAGCCATTATTTTGTTCGTCTATTTTTGTCATTATTTTGTAATTTGGAAAAATAAAATGGCTACATTGTGGCCTGAATGATACTCATATCTATTTATATGCTCTTAACCGGGCATGACACGATTTTCCCTCAGTTATCAGACGCCCGTTTTTCTATTGATGAAATAGATTCATCCACACAACGATATCTATTGTATTGTCGCGTATTGTAATCATCGGTCTGCTTGTACTACTAACGTATGGTAGTGCTTACGCTCAGAACCCGCACGGGGAGGGTCTGAAGCTGGACTGTGCTGTATGCCACGCACCGGACAGTTGGGAGATTCCTGCTGCTTTCTGGCAGCAGCAGGCGCCAAAAGCTGAACGCAGCAGGATTACAGGATTGCCGACGGGAGAGGGTGTTAAGCAGGTGTTTTCGCACGATGAGACGGGCTTTTCGCTGGATGGTCAGCATGCGGCGGCCGACTGCCGGGATTGCCATAGGTCGCTGGTGTTTTCGGAAGCGGAAAACAGCTGTGTCGGTTGCCATACGGATGTGCACCGCAATACCGTGGGTGATGACTGCCGCAGGTGTCACAACAGCGGTAGCTGGCTGGTGGATAATATTGCTGAACTGCATGCCGACAACGGGTTTCCGCTGCTGGGGGCGCACGCTACGGCCAACTGTAATGAATGTCATGTCTCTGAATCCAGGCTTGAATTCAACCGCATTGGCAATGCCTGCATCAATTGCCACCGGGCTGATTTCATGGCCACGACCGATCCGCGCCACAGCGATGCCGGTTTTTCTACCAACTGTACCGACTGCCACAACCCCACTGCGGTCGACTGGACGGCGGAGGCCGTCAACCACGATTTTTTCCCCCTTACCAAAGGACACGAGTTGCAGGATTGCGCCAGCTGCCACAGCAGCGGGCCTTTCAATATGACTCCGACCAACTGTTTTGCCTGTCACGTGGCTGATTTTATTGCTACGGCTGATCCCAATCACATCGCTGCCGGTTTTACGAATGACTGCGCCAGTTGTCACACGACGGATCCGGGCTGGGAGCCTGCCAGTTTTGCGGAACACGATGAGCAGCATTTTCCCGTTTACAGCGGAGCGCATGCCGGTACCTGGAATAAGTGCTCTGAGTGTCACACCAATGGAGAAGATTACAGCGAGTTTTCGTGTATTATCTGCCACCTGAATCCGGAGACCGATGACGGCCATGCGGGTGTGGGGGGCTATGTGTATGAAAATACGGCCTGTCTGGCCTGCCATCCGACGGGCAGTGCCGAGGATGCTTTTGACCACGACCAGACAGCTTTCCCGCTTACGGGGGCGCATTTGGAGGCGGGTTGTCTGGAGTGCCATGCCAACGGGTATGCGGGGACGCCTACGGCCTGTGCTGCCTGCCATACGACGGACTACAATACGTCGGCGAATCCGAGTCATACTGCGCTGGGGCTTAGTACGGACTGCGCGGGCTGTCACACGACGGCGGCGGGCTGGGCGCCGGCCAGTTTTGGGGTGCACAATGATTATTATCCGCTCAATGGGGCGCATGCGGCTGTTGCCAATGATTGTGCAGCCTGTCATAACGGGGATTACAACAATACGCCCAATACCTGTGTGGGCTGCCACCTGACGGATTTCAACCAGACGACGGATCCTGATCACGAAGCGGCTCAGTTCCCGACAGACTGTGCGAGTTGTCATACGGAGGCGGCCTGGGCGCCCTCGACCTTTAACCACGACGATTTCTACCCGCTGACGGGGGGGCATGCCGTGATTGCCAATGACTGTGCGGCCTGTCACCATGGCGATTATGCCAATACGCCTAACACCTGTGCAGGCTGCCATACGACGGACTTCAATCAGGCCAGTAATCCCAACCACGTGGCGCTGGGCTTCAGCAATGACTGTGCCAGTTGCCATACCACCCAGCCCGGCTGGGCGCCGGCAACTTTTGCCAACCACAATGATTACTATCCGCTCAATGGCGCGCATGCGGCCATTGCCAATGATTGTGCGGCTTGTCATAACGGCGACTACAACAATACGCCCAATACCTGTGTAGGTTGCCACCAGGCGGACTACAACGGGACAACGGATCCTAACCACGCAGCAGCCGGATTTTCTACTGACTGTGCGAGTTGTCACAGTGAGAACGTCTGGACACCTGCTGATTTTGACCATGACAGTCAGTATTTTCCGATCTACAGTGGTGCGCATGAGGGAGAGTGGAGTCAGTGTACGGACTGCCATACCAACCCTGCCAACTACGCAGAATTCAGCTGTGTGAGCTGCCATACCAATCCGGAGACGGATGACGATCATGAAAATGTAGGCGGCTATGTCTATCAGGATAATGCCTGTCTGGCCTGCCACCCTACCGGTGATGCTGATCTGGTTTTTGACCACAACACCACTGCCTTCCCGCTCACGGGAGCGCATGTGGGTGCCAACTGTCTCGACTGCCACAGTGCGGGTTTTGAGGGTACTTCTACGGCCTGTGCATCCTGTCACACGACGGATTTCAATCAGGCGGCCAATCCCAATCACGTGGCGCTGGGGCTTAGTACGGACTGCGCGGGCTGTCACACGACGGCGGCGGGCTGGGCGCCGGCCAGTTTTGGGGTGCACAATGATTATTATCCGCTCAATGGGGCGCATGCGGCTGTTGCCAATGATTGTGCAGCCTGTCATAACGGGGATTACAACAATACGCCCAATACCTGTGTGGGCTGCCACCTGACGGATTTCAACCAGACGACGGATCCTGATCACGAAGCGGCTCAGTTCCCGACAGACTGTGCGAGTTGTCATACGGAGGCGGCCTGGGCGCCCTCGACCTTTAACCACGACGATTTCTACCCGCTGACGGGGGGGCATGCCGTGATTGCCAATGACTGTGCGGCCTGTCACCATGGCGATTATGCCAATACGCCTAACACCTGTGCAGGCTGCCATACGACGGACTTCAATCAGGCCAGTAATCCCAACCACGTGGCGCTGGGCTTCAGCAATGACTGTGCCAGTTGCCATACCACCCAGCCCGGCTGGGCGCCGGCAACTTTTGCCAACCACAATGATTACTATCCGCTCAATGGCGCGCATGCGGCCATTGCCAATGATTGTGCGGCTTGTCATAACGGCGACTACAACAATACGCCCAATACCTGTGTAGGTTGCCACCAGGCGGACTACAACGGGACAACGGATCCTAACCACGCAGCAGCCGGATTTTCTACTGACTGTGCGAGTTGTCACAGTGAGAACGTCTGGACACCTGCTGATTTTGACCATGACAGTCAGTATTTTCCGATCTACAGTGGTGCGCATGAGGGAGAGTGGAGTCAGTGTACGGACTGCCATACCAACCCTAACAATTACGCAGAATTCAGCTGTGTAAGTTGCCATACCAATCCGGAGACGGATGAGGACCATGAAGGTGTGAACGGCTATGTTTACAACAATACAGCCTGTCTCGCCTGCCACCCGACGGGTGATGCTGACTTGGTTTTTGACCATGATGCTACTGCTTTCCCGCTCACGGGGGCCCACCTGGGGGCAGATTGTATGCAGTGTCATGCCTCCGGATTTGCGGGGACATCGACCAACTGTGCAGACTGCCACAGTGCGGCCTTTATGCAGGCTAATAATCCTGATCATGTGGCCCTCAACTTCAGCACAGATTGTGCAAGCTGCCATACCACTGCTTTTGGCTGGGCACCGGCAAGCTTTAGCGATCACAATGATTACTATGCCCTCAACGGCGCGCATGCGGCCATCGCCAATGACTGTGCCGCCTGTCACAATGGCGATTACAACAATACGCCTAATACCTGTGTAGGCTGTCACCTGACGGATTTCAACCAGACGACGGATCCTGACCACGAGGCGGCTCAGTTCCCAACAGACTGTGCCAGCTGTCATACGGAAATGTCCTGGACACCTTCAACTTTTGACCACGATAACTTTTATGCCCTGACGGGGGGTCATGCACTGATTGCCAATGAGTGTGCTGCCTGTCATAACGGGGACTATAACAATACCCCCAACACCTGTGCGGGTTGTCACGGTACTGATTTTAACCAGGCCAGCAACCCCAACCACGTAGCGCTGGGCTTCAGCAACGACTGTGCGAGCTGCCACACCACCCAGCCCGGCTGGGCACCGGCGACTTTTGCCAACCACGATGACTACTATGCACTTAATGGCGCACATGCGGCTATCGCTAACGACTGCGCTGCCTGTCACAACGGCGATTACAACAATACACCCAACACCTGTGTAGGCTGTCACCTGACAGACTACAACACGACCACAAATCCCGACCACGAAGCCGCCCAGTTTCCGACGGATTGTCAGAGCTGTCATACAGAGACCGCCTGGCTGCCGGCCAGTTTTGACCACGATGTGTTCTATGTACTCAACGGGGCGCATGCGGCTATTGCGAATGACTGTGCGGCCTGTCACAATGGTGATTACAACAATACGCCCAACACCTGCGTGGGCTGCCACCTGACAGACTATAACAGCACCACCAATCCCGACCACGAAGCCGCCCAGTTTCCGACGGATTGTCAGGACTGTCATACAGAAAGCTCATGGATACCTGCGAGCTTCAACCACGACGATTTTTACCCGCTGACAGGGGGGCATGCCATTATTGCCAATGAATGTGCCGCCTGCCACAACGGTGATTACAACAATACCCCCAACACCTGTGCAGGTTGTCACGGTACTGATTTCAATCAGGCCAGCAACCCCAACCACGTAGCGCTGGGCTTCAGCAACGACTGTGCGAGCTGCCACACCACCCAGCCCGGCTGGGCACCGGCGACTTTTGCCAACCACAACGACTACTATGCCCTCAATGGCGCGCACGCAGGTATTGCTAATGACTGTGCGGCTTGTCACAACGGCGACTACAACAACACGCCGAATACCTGCGTAGGCTGCCACCTGGCGGATTACAACGGCACCACCAATCCCGACCACGAGGCGGCCCAGTTCCCGACAGACTGTCAGGACTGTCATACAGAAACGGCCTGGATACCGGCTACTTTCAACCACGACAATTTTTACCCACTTACGGGCGGGCACGCCATCATTGCCAATGAGTGTGCTGCCTGCCACAACGGAGACTACAACAATACCCCCAACACCTGTGCCGGCTGCCATACGGCAGATTTCAACCAGGCCAGCAACCCCAACCACGTGACGCTGGGCTTCAGCAACGACTGTGCGAGCTGCCACACCACCCAGCCCGGCTGGGCGCCGGCGACTTTTGCCAACCACAACGACTACTATGCCCTCAACGGCGCGCACGCGGCCATTGCCAATGACTGCGCTGCCTGCCACAACGGCGACTACAACAACACGCCCAACACATGTATAGGCTGTCACCTGACTGATTTCAACCAGACGACGGATCCTGACCACGAAGCAGCACAATTTTCAACCAACTGTATTAGCTGTCACAATGAGAATGCGTGGGTACCTTCGAGTTTTGATCACAATGATTTTTACCCGCTGGTGGGTGCGCACGCTGCGATTGCGAATACTTGTGTAGCCTGCCATATCGGGGGGAATTACAGCAATACGCCCAATACCTGCTTTGGATGTCATAGCGGGGATTACAACGGGACCAACGATCCGGATCACCAAAGTGCCGGTTTCCCGACCAACTGCGAGGCTTGCCATTCGCAGAATGCGTGGACGCCTGCTACTTTCAACCATGACGGCATGTATTTCCCCATTTATAGTGGTACGCATGACGGTGAATGGGATGCTTGTGTTGATTGCCATACTGTACCTAATAATTTTTCGTTATTCAGCTGTATTGATTGCCATGAGCATGATAACCCGGCAGAACTGGCAGACGATCATGAAGATGTCAACGGGTATATATACCAGAGTACAGCTTGTTATGCCTGTCACCCAACCGGAGATGATTGATGCCTATGATACAAAAATTAATTTTCTTAGCGATCTGTATCCTTGCCGGCTTTTGGCTGCCTGCACAGCAGGCCGAATCCTGGTTACAAGGGAGTGTATCTTTTGTATCATCCAGAAATGTATATGTCAAATTCCCTAATACCAGCGGCATTTCTACCGGAGACACGCTGTACACGGTATCGGCTGCCGAAAGGACAGCTGCACTAAAAATAGAGAATAAATCCTCCACCTCTACTGTATGTGTACCTCTGAGTGATCATACCTTCAAGGTAGGTGATTTGCTCTTTGCCCGAATCGTTGCCGCACCAGCACCCATTGCTGACAGTCCCGTGGTGAAACCTAGTCCGCAGCCGCCTACACCTGCAGCTGCCAACATTGTGCTGCCTGATGAAGATACTGTCGGCTTGCCGCTTTATAAGGAAAAGATTCGTGCACGTATTTCTGTTGCCAGTTACAGCAATTTTTCTGATTACAGAGACCTCCACCGTATGCGCTATGCCTTCAATTTTACCGGCGAGCATATCAACGGATCGAAGTTTTCTGTAGACAACTACATAACTTACAGGCATACACTGGGTGATACTGCAGGAGCCCCCCACAACAGCTTTGCACAAGCGCTCAAAGTATACGGACTGTCGGTCCGATATGATCTAGATTCAACAGCAAGTCTGAGTTTCGGGCGTCGGATCAACCCTCGCATGAGCAACCTTGGTGCCGTTGACGGATTGCAATTTGAGAAGCAGTTGGGCCGACTTTACGTAGGCGGTATAGTAGGGTCCAGGCCTGACTTTGCCGATTATTCGTTTAATGTAAATCTCCTGCAAGGAGGAGCCTTTGTAGGCATTCGTTCGGGAACGGCTCGACAGTCGCATCATACCACGGTTGGCATCGTGGAGCAGTTCAATCGTTTTAAAGAGGATCGCCGATTTGTGTATGTGCAGCACAGCAGTCAGCCTGCGAAAAACATCAGCCTTTTCGGCTCTGCCGAGCTTGATTTATTTCAAAACATACTGGAAGTAAAAAGTAATACCCTTAAGCTCACCAATTTATTTACTTCCGTGCGATACAGGCTGAGCAATAAGTTGCAACTCTCTGCATCCTTTGACAGTCGCAGAAACATCATTTACTATGAGACCTACAAGAACCAAATAGAGCAACTTATTGAAGACGAATCCAGGCAGGGCCTAAGATTGGGATTCAACTACGCGCCGATAAAAAATGTTTCCATAGGGGCAAACTCCAGCTGGCGATTCCAGCAATCGGGAGCAAACCAAAGCGCCAATTACAATGGTTACATTAACATTGCCAAAATTGGAAACCTAAAAATTCGCACCTCTGTCACTGCCAACCTGCTTGAAACAGCCTATTTGAAGAGTAAGATGTTGGGGATACGCTTGTCCCATCAACTCATTCGCAATAAGCTGGACGCCGAGGCCTACTTTAGGCGGATTGACTACCAATTTGGCAGTAATAGCAATACCGTGAGCCAGCATATTGGAGGGGGGAGTCTGTCATTTACCCTTGCGAAGAATATGAATTTATTTGTATATTATGAAGGTATTTTTGCGGATGACCCTGCGCAGCAGGTAAACCGCATCAATACACGGATTATGTATCGTTTTTAGAATTTTCCGGTTACCATCCGGAGGTACGGTCATCATTTTAGTAAATATTTGAACACGCTATATGAGTAACAAGTATTTTCCCCTCTTCATGACCTTGGGTCTGGGGTTGTTGGGTGCCTGTAATTCTGGCCCCAAAGTTATTGAAAGTGAAGTTCCTGCAGCAGCAGCAGCCGGCCAGCAGCAAGCTGCTGGTGGGTTTTCATTTCAGAGTGCCGATGGGCAACCGATGGTTGCTGAGGCTGGTGAAGCTACCGTCAGAACGATTGTTGTTAAAGAAGTGCTGAACACAGCGCGCTACAGCTATCTGCTGGTGACAGAAGGTGCTGAAGAATACTGGGTAGCCATTTCGAAGAGAGACATTAAAGTTGGCGGCACCTACATGTTTCAGGGCGGGCTGTTGAAGAAAAATTTCTTCAGTCAGGAATTCAACAGGCAGTTTGAAACACTCTACCTTGTATCCAACCTACGAGAACCCGGGGGCGGCAGCGAGGATGAGCTGGATGCAGGGCTTGCGCAGCTTGGCGCAGCCGATTTGGAAGTTGGAAAAATCACACATGCACAGGGCGCAACGCGACTCTCAGATTTATTCGCCGACAAATCAAAATTTGCCAACAAGCAAATCGTGATTACGGGTAAGTGTGTAAAGGTTAATCCGATGATTATGAACCGCAACTGGATTCATATTCAGGATGGCACGGGCGACAAACTGGATCTTACCGTTACAACCACCGAAAACATCGCCCTGGGGTCGGTAGTGACCCTTAAGGGCACCATAGCGCTGGATAAAGATTTTGGAGCGGGCTACCGCTACGATATCATCATGGAGGGTGCTGTAGTTCAACAATAAGATACGAGAATATGGGGATGGTAAAAAAAGTATTCGACCGCCTTTTCTCAACATCGGCGGCGGGTCTGTATATGTTAGTATTTGCAGCAGCCATTGGCGTAGCAACATTCATTGAAAATGATTTTGGCACCAGTTCTGCTAAAAAAGTTGTTTTCAACAGCTGGTGGCTGGAGATTGTAATGATTCTCTTTGGCGGATCCATTTTGGTCAACATTTATCGCTTTCGGCTGATACAGCAAAAAAAATGGGCGGTTCTTTCCTTCCATGCAGCTATTATTATAATATTGCTGGGAGCTGGCATTACGCGCTATTTCGGTTATGAGGGCATGATGCACATACGCGAACGGGACAGTGCAAACTCCTTTTTGTCTTCAGACACCCACCTCATCTTTGATGCGAGAAAGGGTACCAAGCGCTACCAGTTTTCTGAGCCCGTTCTTTTTGCCACCTTGGGTGACAACCATTTTGAAGAAGAGTACATCCTAGGTGGCAAGCAATTCAAGGTTGAAGTGGTAGAATTCATGCCCAATCCTACAGAAATTATGTCTGAGGATCCTACGGGCCGGCCGGTACTCCAGATTGTTATCGGCGGTGCCAATGGCCGTGAAGAATACTACCTGCAGCAAGGGCAGCGTTCGACCATCCGGGGAACGCTCTTCAACTTTGGTGCTGAAGAGGATCCGCAGGCTTTCAATATTGTCCTGCAGGGAGATCAATTATTTTTCAAAGCTGCCTCTGCCTATACACAGATGCAGATGGCTACCCAGCAAAATGATACAGTTGCTGCAGGCCTGCTACATCCGTTAAAGCTGCGAAGTCTGTACAGCAATGGGGCACAGAGCTTTGTTTTTGGGCAGTTTGCACCTAAAGCGCGGGTGGATATGCAGGCAGGCGCTAAAAAAATGGAAAGTTCCAGTATGGCTGCACTAAAAGTCAGACTGACCGACACCGCCGGAAAGACACAGGAGCAATATGTCTTCGGCATGGCCGGCGTTGAAGGCAGACCCAGAATATTTGATCTTGGGGATATGCAGCTCGCCATTTCCTATGGCTCGAAAACCGTTCAACTGCCCTTTTCCATTGCGCTAAGGGATTTCATTCTGGAGAAATATCCCGGTACCAACAGTGCCTCTTCCTATGCAAGCGAGGTGACCCTTCGGGATCCGCGCTCGGGGCTGGTCAAAGATCAACGCATCTATATGAATCACATCCTCAATTACGGCGGTTATCGCTTCTTCCAGTCTTCCTTTGATCAGGATGAACTGGGTACCTACCTGAGTGTCAATCACGACCGCTGGGGAACCTGGGTTTCTTACTTAGGATACGGCATACTCACACTCGGTATGATTATCACCTTTTTTGACCGCCGAAGCCGCTTCCGGCAGCTGGCCAAGCAGCTGGCCGGTATGCGCCAGGCGGGTAAGTCTCTGGCAGTGCTTTTAATACTGATGAGCCTGCAATGGTTGAGCCCGGCGGCACTCCGGGCGGCTGACAGCTATCTGCCTACGGTATCCCCCGAGCACGCGACCTCCTTCCGCTACCTCATTATTCAGGATCACCGCGGCAGGATGAAGCCCATGAATACTTATGCGAATGAGATTGTACGAAAACTGTCTCATAAGGAGACGCTCTACGGACTCAATGCCGAACAGATTGTCCTGGGCATGCTGGCAAGTCCCAATGATTGGTATCAGCGGCCCCTCATCAAAATGGGCAAGCATGAGCGAACGAAGGAGCTCATCAAAGTTGACGGGCCATTGGCCTCTTATAGTGATTTTTTTACCCGCGACGGGCAGTACATTCTGAAGCCCTATGTGCAGCAGGCGTACAATACCCCTACCAAAGACCGGGGGGTATTTGAAAAAGAAATGATTAAGCTGGATGAAAAAGTTAACATCTGCAATATGGTGTTCTCAGGTACTTTTTTAAAATCATTTCCCATCTCGGACCATCCCGAAAACGCCTGGGACGCTCCGCGTCAGGCGCACCAGCACCAGGGCCAGGAGGCATCTCTGCCCGACAAATTTTTGGACGCCTACCGTTCGGCCCTGCAGGCCGGCATTGGCGGTGGCAATTGGCAGCAAGCCAACCAGCTTCTCACAGAACTCAAGGATTACCAGCACAAATACGGTGCTGCTATCATTCCTTCTTCCGCCAAGATTAATGCGGAGTTGTGGCTCAACCAACTCAACGTCTTTAATAGACTGACCATGTCTTATGCGGTTCTGGGACTGCTCTTTTTAGCACTGCTTTTTGTATCTGTCTTCAAGCCTTCACTCAGGCTACAACCTGTTTTTCAGGTATTAAGCGTACTTTTTTTTGTAAGTTTTGCCTTCCATACCCTAGGGCTGGGGCTTCGTTGGTATGTTTCCGGCCGGGCTCCCTGGAGCAATGGCTATGAATCTATGATCTATATAGGCTTTACGACTACACTGGCAGGCATCATCTTTGGCCGTAAATCAGCAGGCAGTCTGGCAGCAACCAATATTTTGGCGGCAACCATCCTCATGGTGGCAGGCCTCAGCTGGCTGGATCCCGAAATTACGCCACTGGTGCCTGTGCTCAAGTCCTACTGGCTGACTATCCATGTTTCGCTGGAAGCCGGCAGTTATGGGTTCCTGATGTTGGGAGCTATCATCGGGGTAATCAATCTTATCTTCATGATTTTTAGGAATCCCCGCAATGCAGAAAACATCAATCGCATGATCCGGGAGATGACCATGATCAGCGAGATGACCCTGATTGGAGGTTTGGTCATGATCAGCGTTGGCACCTATCTGGGAGGTGTCTGGGCCAATGAATCCTGGGGGCGCTATTGGGGCTGGGACGCCAAAGAAACGTGGGCTTTGGTCACCATCCTGATCTATGCCTTCATCCTGCACATGCGATTTATTCCGGGTATGCGCGGCGATTATGCATTCAATCTGGCATCGCTCTTTGGATGGGCCTCTGTTGTAATGACTTATTTTGGTGTCAACTACTACTTGTCAGGTCTGCACTCCTATGCAGCAGGAGACCCTGCGCCCATACCCCCTTCCATTTTTTACGCCCTCATCATCCTGACAATTATCAGTATTCTTGCCTACTGGAAAAACTGGTACAACGACAGGCGCCTGCAGGCGCAACAGCATGCTGTAGCCTGATTTTTTTCGGGCGGCTTTAGCCGCCTAAAAGCTCTGTAGATAAAGGTATTTCAGCAGTTGGCTGCCGCCCGGGCGGCAGCCAACTGCTGAAATACCTTTTTTTATGACAAAAAAATTACAATGCAGGAACTAATCCACCCTGTCGATGCGTTAAGCATCAGTCAACAGATTGCAAACTGTAAAAAGTTCAAAGTCATGTCTTGTTTTCCTTCACTGCTATTTTCTTCTAGCAATCTAAACGGCCAGGCCGCTTAGCTTTCCTTCTTCTAATTTATTTCATTTGCAAGATTTTTGACCTGCACCTTGTGCAGGCAGGCACTGCATTTACCGAAAACAACAGACATGGCAAAGTTAAAAACCATCGCTAAAGCGATGTACAGACTCGGATACAAAGACAGCCCCATGCTGTCGGAGGCCATACAGCTCATACACAGCAAACTCAAATACAACCAAACGAAGGAAGCAATTTCACTACTTACTGCCTTCATGGGTAAACCCGAAGATTTCAGCGGGCACGAGCTCCTGGGACCATTGGTGGATAAGTACAACCAGCCCCCTGCTGCTACGGAAGCTGCCGATACTTCTTCCAACCAGCAAGGTATCCAGTTTGCCATCTTTGGGAAGGAGCAGATCGGAGCACCGGCACTGAACCAGATGTACCAGGCAGCCAAATTGCCCATCAGCCTTGGCGGAGCGATCATGCCCGATGGTCATACCGGCTATGGGTTGCCTATTGGAGGTGTACTAGCCACAGACAATGCCGTCATTCCTTATGGCGTCGGCCTTGACATTGGCTGCCGTATGTGCCTGAGTATCTATGACCTGCCTCCTGCCGACCTGCAAAACAAACGATCGTTTTTCGTGAACACCCTCAAGGAGACCACCCTGTTTGGCAGTAGCGCCATGTTTAAGCAATCTGAGGAGCACCCTGTCATGGATCATCCTTTATTTTTTGAAATGCCTTTGCTAAAAAACATGCATGCCAAGGCTTGGAAACAGCTGGGGAGTTCCGGTTCAGGCAATCATTTCGTAGAGTTTGGCATTGTTGATTTACCTGCAGAGGATACGCAGCTTGGACTGCAGGCGGGGTCTTATCTGGGAGTACTTTCGCATTCGGGCTCACGTGCATTAGGTGCGAAGGTTGCGCAGTATTATACCAATGTTGCCATCAGCAAGCGCAGGCTGGCCCAGGAAATGAAACAGCTGGCATGGCTTTATCTTGATGAAGATGCAGGCGCTGAGTATTGGGCAGCTATGAATCTGGCAGGTGATTATGCTACAGCATGTCATCAGGTGATTCATAATAAAATCAGCAAGCTGCTGGGGCGCAGGCCTGTGAGCATTGTGGAGAACCACCATAATTTTGCCTGGAAAGAAAACTGGCAGGGGCGTGAAGTGATTGTACACAGAAAGGGAGCTACCCCTGCAGGTGCAGGTGTGATGGGCATCATTCCCGGCTCTATGGCATCCCCGGGGTTCATCGTCAGAGGTAAAGGCTTTGCACCTGCTTTACATTCCGCTTCACACGGGGCGGGACGACTGATGAGCAGATCTAAGGCTCGCAATAGTATTACATCCGAGCAGATGCAGAAGCTACTTCAGCAGCACGGTATTACCCTTTTGGGCGGTGGCATTGACGAAGCTCCCTTTGCCTACAAGGATATTCATACTGTCATGCAGCAACAAACAGAACTGGTTGATGTGGTTGGCAGCTTTTTTCCGAAGATCGTCCGTATGGCGGACAACTAAAACTCTTATGCATCAGCAGGGCCCCCTTTTGGGGTCCTGCTTTGCTGTAACCCGCCACTGCTTTTTAGCCCCTCACTAAGCCCCGGCAGGAGGTGTATATTTTTTTAAAAAAACAACCTGCCCCTTGGCCTGGGCCAAAGGGCAGGTTATTGCTGATCGGCCTGCGTATGTCTGTTATTCGACAATAATCATTTGCCGGGTCTCCTGATATGCACCACACTGCAGCGTGTAGCTTACAATACCCGTCAATCCAAGTGCCCTGGCATTGACTTTATACGCATGATAACCCGCCGGCAGCATGGCCTGCATCACCTGCAAGGTGCGGCCAAGGCCGTCCCGCAGGTTGAGTGTAGTCAGCCCGCCCTAAATAATAATTTGGCTGCGATAATTCTGCTGCTAACATCCTGTTGTGACGCGAAAATTCGGATGCAATAGTAGCTGTCGTTTCATGACGGGTAATATTGCCTCTGCTAGCTTGCTGACCCAGTACCTCCCTGGTCCTCATACATACACATGTAACCAGCAGTTGCCATATTGCTACAGGGGAAATTATTAGCGCCAGAAAAATCCTACCTTTGTCATAGACTGTCCCCGCGACAGACAATTATCGCAGGCTGACACAAACCACGAATCTCATGTCCCTCCTTTCAGATCTTCAGGCTGATCTCCGCGAGGCGGCTGTTGCCGCCGATATCCCCCGCAAGGCGCGCTACTTCCAGGCCCTGCCCGGCGGCTATGCCGAGGGTGACCAGTTTCTGGGCGTGCGTGTGCCCGAGCAGCGCCGGATTGCTAAAAAATATGCTGCTGTCGTCCAGGCCGACGACATCCGGCAGTTGCTGCGCTCTGCCTTACATGAAGAACGCCTGTGTGGAGTGTTTCTCCTCAACCACAAGTTTACCGCCGACTACCGTCGACGGGCCGGGCAAGTCTGGGTCCAGCTTTTTTTTGACGAGATCGATGCCCTCAACAACTGGGATCTGATCGACTCCTGCGCCCACATCATCCTGGGGCAATGGCTGCTGGACAAAGACCGGAGCATCCTCTACCAGCTTGCCGAAGATCCCTCCATGTGGAAAAACCGCATCGCCCTCATCGCTGCCGGCCGGCTGGCAAAAGCTGGTGACTATCAGGATCTGCTGAGGCTGTGTGAGATGCTGCTCGGCCACCCCCACCACCTCATCCACAAGGCCTCCGGCTGGATGCTGCGCGAGCTTTGGCTAACAAACCCGGCGGTGGCGGAGTCTTTTCTGGAAAAGCAGCTCGACCGTATGCCCCGCGTCATGCTGCGCTATGCTATTGAGAAAATGCCCGCAGCAGAGCGCAAGGTCTGGCTGGGCGCAGGGCGCAGGTTTTTTTGAAAAAAACCCCACCGCCGGCGGCAGGAGCCGCCAACTGAAGAGCCGTGATGCGTTTTGTCGCCCCGCGGCAAAAGACTATTTCCGCTCCAAATAACTCTCCCCCAACACATTGAGCGAAGCTACGGTCACAAAAATCGCCAGTCCCGGAAAAACGGCCAGCCACCAGGCAGCAATATTGGAGCGCACTGCCTGTATTTGCCCTCCCCAGGTCACCAGATCAGGCGGCAGCCCGATCCCCAGAAATGACAGATAAGCTTCCAGCAGAATCGCGGCGGCAGCGCCGAAAGCCAGCGTAATGATCACCGGCCGCAAGGCATTGGGCAGGGCGTGCCGCCAGAGAATGCGCATTTCCGACAAGCCAATGCTGCGGGCAGCGGTTATGTAGTCGAGTTCGCGGATGCGCAGCAACTCCGCGCGCACAAAGCGCGCCACGCCTATCCAGCCGATGAGGGCGATCACCACCACCACCGTCCAGATCGACGGCCTGGCCACAATGGCCAGTATGGACAACAACAGCATGAGGCCGGGTATGGCGTCGATGATTTCTACCAGCCGCATGACCAGCAGGTCAAGGGGCAGCGCCACCGGCTGCTGCCACCAGGGCCGCCGCCGCAGCAGGCGCTGCGCCAAAGCGGCCAGCAGGTATACGCCCGTAAGCACCAGGCCAAAGCCAAGGGCTATTTTTCCCAAAAAGCCCCCCCCGCCCGTAAAGTAGGGGGAGAGAAATCCGTAAAACACCCCCGCCAGCAGGCCCAGCAGCCCGCCGCCAAGGCGGGCGCGGCTTAGCTGCCAGCCGTGGTCGCCAAAAAAACCGGCCAGTCCGCCCAGCAGCAGGCCCAGCAGGCCTGCCAGCCCCATGGCCAGGCCGCCTACCAATACGGCCGTGCGCGTACCGGCCACAAGGCCGGCAGCCGTGTCCCGCCCGAGGCGGTCGGTACCCAGCCAGTGGCGAAAAGCCGGCGAACGCAGCTGCTGCAGGTCGAAAGGGCTCTTATAATTACTGTTTTTAAGATCTAACCGATTGGCCGTGTAGCGGATGAGTGGCCACAAGCTGAATTCATAGGTGTAGCTGTGCCAGTCGGCATTTAGCTGCGCAGCAGGCCACTGCCCCAGGCCCGCATCCACCAGCAGCTGCCGAAAAACCGGAAAATGCCACTGGCCTTCCAGCCGACAGGCGAGGGGCTTGTCGTTGGCGAGCAGGTCTGCCAACAGGGCAATCAGCAGCAGCCCGTAGACGACCCGCAGCGGCCACCGGCGCCCTGCGCCCGCCGCTACGTTTTTTCCAAAAAATGAACGCTCCCTCATCTATTGTTCCGCTTTTGTTGCTCCCAAACGCAGCCGGGGATCCGCCCAGGCATAGAGCATATCTGCCAGCAGTATCCCCGCAATGGTCAGCAGGGCTGTCATAAACAGCAGGGCATAGACCACCGGCCAGTCTTTGTTTTGTATAGACTCGATCGTCAACAGCCCCATGCCCGGTATGTTGAAGATGGTCTCGATGACCAGCGAGCCGGCCATGGCTGCCGGCAGTACACCCGCCAGCAGGGTTATGAGTGGAAAAAGGGCATTGCGGAAGGCGTGCCGCCAAATGACCACCCGCTCGGGCAGGCCCTTGGCGCGGGCCGTGCGCACGTAGTCGGATGCCAGCGCCTCGAGCATCGACGAACGCAACTGCCTGGCTATGAAAGCCAACGAACCATAGGTGAGTGCTGTCACGGGCAGTACAAGATGCGATGCACGCAGCTGCAGCTTTTCCCACCAGCCATCGCCCGGCAGTGGCTCGCCCATGCCCATGGCCGGAAACCAGTCCATCCCGTATTGCGGATTGGTGAAAAATACCGACAGCAGCACAGCCAGCCAAAAGCCGGGGACTGAGTACAGCAACAAGAGTGCATTATTGGTCCAACGATCAAACGCAGAACCCTGATAAACAGCCGAATACACCCCTATCGGTACCGCCAGCAAATACGCCAGCAACACGCTCAGCAGGTTGATGAGCACCGTCCACCGCAGCGCTTCAGCGATCTTGTCGAACACAGGCCGCTCGTCGCGGTAGCTCCGCCCCCAGTCGCCCCGCAGCACATTCGACAGCCAATGGTGGTACTGGTTGTGCAAACCGTGCCAATGGAAGGCCGGCAGCAGGTGCTTATGCGGGCTGGCAGCAGCCAGCATGGCCGCATGCGCCTGCGCCACAGCCTCATAGGCCGGCCGCCAGCCGGCCGCCAACAGGCTGTCCTGGCGGATCGCCGCCGCCAGGCTGTCGATCCGCCGCTGCCGGGCGGCTTCGCCGGCCTGCACGTACAACTGCAGCAGGGCCGTCCGCGCGCGAATGGCCGCGTCGTTGCTGAGCCGCAACCGCAGCAGCGACTGCTCCGCCGCCTGCAGGCTGCGGTAGTAAGCATCAATCTCGGGCCAGCAGCCGTATTGGTCGGTGAGCGCTGCCAGCAGCGCCCGCTGTTCTTTTTGCAAAACGCGATGAAGGGTATCCGGATAAGCTGCCGTCGTGAGCGTAAAGTAAAAAACCGGCCGGTCCAGCCCGAGCTGCTCCGCTATCGCCGCATACGCCTGCTGGTAGCGGCGATAGTCGTTGCCCGTCTTGCTGTTCTCATCCATCGTCAAAAACTGACTCACAGGGTCGCCCGGCGCACAGCGGTTGAGCCCGAATGCCAACAGCGATATCAGCAGCAGGGAAGGGACGAACAACAGCAGCCTTCTGATCAAGTACAACAGCATCTTCCGTAGCTTATCCTTCTACCGCACGCCACACCCGAAAGAGATTGCGATAGCAGATCTTAGCAATATCTTCCTCACTGTAGCCGCGGCGCAGCAATTCGTAAATCAGGTTGGGATAATCAGCAACATCCTTCAGCCCCACCGGCAGGCTGTCCCCGACCCCGTCATAGTCAGACCCCAATCCCACACAACCGATACCACCAATGCGCACCACATGGTCAATATGGTCGGCCACCTTCTGCACATCGGCATACAGGCTGGGGTTTTCTTTGCGAAAAGCCTCCACGAAAGCCTTGCCTTCGGCAGTCTTTCGGTCAAGCCCCCGAGCCTTGAGCTGCTCGTTGAGCAGGTTGCGCAGGCTGTCGCTGTGGCGCTGCACCTCTATATCCAAAAAGGCACCGCCAAAATTGATCATGATCACTCCACCTCGATCAGCCAGCGCTTTGATCATATCATCATTCATATTGCGCTCAAAACCAGGCGTGAAAACTCTGGCAGAACTATGACTGGCAATACAGGGAGCCTTGCTCAGCGCCATCACCTGCCAAAAAGCACTGTCGCTCACATGCGAAATATCGATCATCATGCCGATACGGTTCATCTCCGCCACCACCTCCCGGCCGAAAGGGCTGAGCCCGTTCCAGGTACGGCTGGGGTCATAGGAAGAATCACATATCAGATTGTCCGTCGCGTGGGTGAGCGTAATGTAGCGGATACCGCGGCGATGAAAGTAGCGCAGATTGCGCAGCTTGTCCTCTATAGGCGCCCCGTTTTCCATACCCATGGGCAGCGAGATGAGCCCGCGGGCAAACTGCTGCTCGATCTGGTCCGGCGAGGTAGCGACGGCAAATTTGTCGGGATGGGCATCCGCTATGCCTCTAACCATATTGATCAGACTGTCTGCCAGCTCTTTAGCACCACCGGTCTTCTGATAGGAAGAAGGAATATAAATAGACATAAAAGGTGCATCCAGTCCGCCCTTCTTGGCCCGCACATAATCGAAATCGCCCTCCTCCGTCTGTATAGGAATCCCTACATACTCCTTGGCAGGCCTGAAATTTTGCACCCGCAGCCGATAGGGCAGGTCTACATGTCCGTCGACGATGATATAGCGATGCGCCAGTTCACGCGCCTTATCGAGCAGCGCACTGTCAACCGACTGCCCCCGGACTTGCACAACCGAGAGGACAGCCAAAAGCATGAGCAGTTTTTTCATGAGCAAAAGATAAAAATAAACGCCGGCGGCAGGGCTACGCCCGTGCAGCCGGGGAGGTAAAAAAATTGCATCAGTTTTTGGCCGGCCGGCCAAAAACTGATGCAAT
This sequence comes from uncultured Saprospiraceae bacterium, assembly GCA_964441755.1. Taxonomy (GTDB): domain Bacteria; phylum Bacteroidota; class Bacteroidia; order Chitinophagales; family Saprospiraceae; genus JAUMBM01. The sequence continues at coordinate 101,044 of CAYTVG010000008.1, read as the reverse complement.
TTCACTATTTTCCTCCATTAATACGCCAGCAAAGCCCCCAAAGCTTTGGCAATTTTTTCTGCATTGGGCAACATAGCCTGCTCCAGCAGGCTATTCAGCGGTATGGCGGGCACATTTTCACTACCCACAACGCGCACGGGCGCGTCCAGCTGCTCAAAGCAGTTTTCCTGTATGCGGGCCGCTATGCTCTGCGCAAACGTATTGTTGACAGGCTCTTCCGTCACCACCAATATGCGGCCGTGCCGGCGCGCAGCAGCAAAGATCGCCTCTTCATCGAGGGGAAAAAGGCTCCGCAGATCCAGCACCTCTACCCTGCCGGGCAGCTGCTGCGCAGCCTGCAGCGCCCAGTGGACACCCATGCCGTAGGCCACAACCAGCACACTCTCTCCGCCGGCCATAGCCGCTTCTTCGGCCGCCAGCGCCTGCCGCGCTTTGCCGATAGGCACCCGGTAATCAGCCGCCGGCTCTGCCGTGCGGGCCTGCTCAGTGCCCGGCACCTTTGACCAGTATAAGCCCTTGTGCTCCAGCACCACCACCGGATTGGGATCCTCATAGGCGGCCTTCAGCAAGCCCTTGAGATCCGCACCATTGCTGGGATAAACGATCTTGATACCCCGGATATTCGTCAGCACCGACTCCACACTACTGCTGTGGTAAGGGCCGCCGCTGCCGTAGGCACCAATCGGCACCCGCAGCACCATACTCACCGGCCACTTGCCGTTGGAAAGATAGCTACTGCGGCTGACTTCCGTGAAAAGCTGGTTGAGCCCCGGCCAAATGTAGTCGGCAAACTGTACCTCCACAATAGGCCTGAGGCCTACCGCCGACATGCCCACCGTACTACCAATGATGAAGGCCTCCTGTATGGGGGTATTGAAAACGCGCTCGTGCCCATACTTGTCGGCCAGCGTCGCCGCTTCGCGAAAAACGCCGCCGAGGCGGCCGCCCACATCCTGTCCGTAAAAAAGACACTCAGGATGGTCGCGCAGCAGCTCGCCCACCGCATGCAGCGCACAGTCAACCATCACCTTCGGCTCGCCGCCGGCAGGCTGCCGCTCGCCCTGCTCTTCCGTAAGCCCCGTAGGGGCAAAAATATGCCTCGTCAGATCTGCGGCCGATGGCTCGTCCGCAGCCTGTGCTTCTTCAAATTGCTGCGCAATCAAGGCTGCAACAGCAGCTTCCACAGCGCTCAGCGCAGCCTCCTCAAGCCCCGCATCCAGCAGCATCCCCCGCAGCACCGGCAGCGGGTCGCGCAGCAGGTGCTCGTCAAGGTCGTCCCGATACCACTCCTTACGCACACCCGAAGTGTGGTGATTGAGCAGCGGAACGCTGGCATGCAGCAAGAAAGGCCGCCGCTGCGCACGCACTTTTTCAAAAATATCGCCGACAACCCGATAGCAAAGCTCAAAATCTGTACCATCGACACGCACCGCCTCCAGGCCACGGAAGCCTGCCGCATACTCCGTTGCATCCTGTGCACGTATCTCCGACGCTTTGGCCGAAATATCCCAGCCATTGTCCTGCACCAAAAATACGATCGGCAGTTGTCGAAGCGCTGCCATCTGAAAGGCTTCGGCTACCTCCCCCTCCGTAATGCTGGCGTCGCCCAGCGAACAGACAACCAGCGGCGCCTCCCCCGACGCCCAGCGGTCGAGCTGCATCAGCTCGCGATACTGCAGCCCCATCGCTGCTCCCGCAGCAGGAATCGCCTGCATGCCCGTAGCTGAAGACTGGTGGGGTATCTGGGGAAAATCAGGCCGGCGCAGACTCGGATGGCTGTAATAGGTGCGCCCGCCGGAAAAGGGGTCCGCCCCCTTGGCCAGCAACTGCAGCATAAGATCGTACGGCTGCAGTCCCATACCCAGCAGCATGGCGTCATCGCGATAGTATGGAAAGGCGTAGTCCCTGGGCGTCAGCTGCATTCCGACTGCCAGCTGTATGGCCTCATGCCCGCGACTGGTAGCATGCACATACTTGGAAACCAACTTGAAATGCGATTCGTAAAAATCGGCAAGCCCCTTGGCGGTCGCCATCAGGCGAAAAGCCTCCTGCAAAACAGAGATTTCAAGCCGATTTTTCACTGATTTGGTGGTCATGGTTTGTATTTGGTTAGGATACAGCCTTGTATGCTGCCGGCTGCTACTATGCCCCGGCGGCCGTTATGATTTTTGTTTAAACCGTGCTATCGCCTCCTGAGCAGGCGCCGACAAGATAAGACGCCCACTGATGGCCGCACGCTCCGCAAGTAGCTCGTCCCAATGGCTCGCATCCTGCCAGAATACCTCCTTGAGTGCCTGCATGGCGGCTGTCGATGAGGCAGCCAGCCGCTGCGCCAGCGCTGCTATATGCTCATCCAGGCTCTGAATGTCTGGCAAAACGGCCTGGTACAGCCCCTTCTCCTGCGCCCAGGCAGCCGACTGAAAGGTGCTCGCATCTATCGCCAGCTGCTGAAAAGCTGCCTGCCCAACCTTTTTGGCCACCGCCGGCCCTACCACAAAAGGACCGATGCCTACCGCCAGCTCACTCAGCTTGACGTCGGCCGCTGCCGTGGCAGCACAATAATCAGCCGCTGCTGCCAACCCGACACCGCCGCCAATGGCTTTGCCCTGCACCCGCGCAATCACAAACTTAGGACAGCGGCGCATCGCATTGATGACCCCCGCAAACCCCATAAAAAATTGCCGCGCATCCGGAAAATTGTCGAGCGCCGCCAGCTCGTCAAAACTTGCGCCGGCGCAAAAGGTGCGCTCACCCTGACTGCTGAGCACTACGACTTTTATCTCTTCACGCTCACCTGCCTCTTCAACCGCCTGCTGCAGCCGCCGCAGCTGCGCTGCCGGCATGGCATTGTGGGAAGGGTGAAAAAAAGTAATGGTGGCTACACCCGCTGCCACCGACGTTTCTACTGAACCCGCCTGTAAGATATTACTCATACGAATGAATGTTCGTTCGCAAAGATAGTGCTTTTTTGGTATTCCGCTTCCGATAGGGCTGTATGACTTTCAACATATTCATCAACAGTTACCGTTGCCTTGCGTTCGTTAATTTTGCGTGAATATTTGGAAGTTTGTACATTAAAAATGCGGCTCACTGCTGAATGGGCGGCTGCCTTGCTTTATTTTTGCCCCTCATCAATTGCGAATGTCATGAAGCTGCTGCGTATTCTTGTTGTATCGGCCATTGCCGTAACCGCTCTCAGCTGCCAGCGGCAACTGAGCACAACTGTGCAATCACCACCGTCCAAACCGCGCAATGTTATCCTTATGATAGGCGACGGGATGGGTCTGGCACAGTTGTCTACCAGTCTTTATTTTGGTGACCAACCCTCCAATTTTCTGCGTTTTAATCAGATCGCCCTGCACCAAAATTATGCAACCGATGCCAAAATCACCGACTCGGCAGCCGGTGCTACGGCCTTCTCCTCCGGTTATAAAACCTATAACGGAGCCGTGGGTGTCGACCCCGATACACTACCTCATCAGACCATCCTTGAGTGGGCAGCGTCCCGGGGACTGAGTACCGGACTCGTCTGCACTTCTTCACTCACAGATGCTACGCCGGCCAGCTTCTACGCACATGTGGCACAGCGGTACATGGAAGAAGAGATCGCCGCCCAACTAGCTGACGCCCCGCTCGACTTTTTCGCCGGTGGCGGTACTGATTTTTTTGTCCGCCGCAAAGACGGCGCCAACTATCTCGATACTTTGCGACAGCGGGGCTTCTCCGTCGATACCACCCGGCTCAGCCCCATGGCCGCAGGGCGCAAGGGCTACATCCTGGCGCCCGACGGCATGCCCAAAATGAGCGAAGGCAGGGGCGATTTTCTCGCACAAGCAACCGACATGGCGCTTGAGCAGCTGCAGACCAATCCCAAAGGGTTTTTCCTGCTGCTCGAGGGCTCACAGATAGACTGGGCCGGGCACGCCAACGATGGTGCCTGGCTGGTAGACGAACAAAAAGATTTTGATAAACTCTTAGGCCGGGTGCTCGATTTTGCTGCCCGCGATGGCAATACACTGGTGGTCGTCACTGCCGACCACGAGACGGGCGGGCTATCGCTCTCTTCAGGTACCGCCTTCGGCAAATCCAATTACGACCAGATTGTGCTCACCTTTTCCACGGGCGGCCATTCCGCCTCCCTCATTCCTGTTTTCGCCCAGGGCCCGGGCGCTGAGCGCTTCAGCGGGATTTTTCAAAATACAGCCATCTTCCACAAGATTAAACAGTTGATGGAGTAGGCCTGTGGCGCTTGCCGGCAAAATGCAGTAAGGTCGTACTTGATTTTTGGAAAAATCAAGCACGGCTTTGGCGGGCGGACAGCCTTTACCGGCTGCAGCCGGTAAAGGCTGTCCGCCTTTTTTGCCAGTTTTTAATAAACCTGTTGTATGTAAGAGACCGCTGGTGACAAAAATTATCCCCGACCCGTATATATAGATTGCAAAAAATCTCGTTATTTTGACAAACTTAGCAGAATAAACTCTCTCCTCTGATCGTCCCCAATAATCAGCCTTGTTTGCGTCCCTCGTGAACAATTGCAACCCTGCTATCATATTACCTATGACAAGCTTTGCTCTTATCTGTCAGTTCAATTTTTTTGTTTGAGTTCTCATTAATACGATCTTTATTTATGATTCAAATCAACAACTCGCGTAGCAGACGGAATTTTTTTCCCGGGCTGCTTGCTGTTTGCTTGTTACTTTCCTCTGTATTGTTTCTCCCGCTCGGGGCTCAGCCGTGGATGGAAGGTATAACAACCAAACGTGAAAACCCCAACTTCTTCGAGATTCGCGACGCCTTCAATACCTACTGGGAGGGGCGTACGGTTGAAAAAGGAAAAGGGTACAAGCCCTTCCGTCGTTGGGAATGGTACTGGGAAACAAGGGTAGATGCTGAAGGCAACTTCCCGCCTGCCGGCCTTGCTATGGAGGAGTGGCAACGCTACCTGCAGGAGAAGGCGGCAGCAGGACCTGAAAAAAGTCTCATGACGACCACCGGTAACTGGACGTCTATGGGGCCTTCTTCCTCCGGTGGAGGCTATGAGGGTATCGGTCGAATCAATTGCATTGCCTTCCACCCCACCAATGCAAGTATCATCTATATAGGATCTGCCGGCGGCGGCCTGTGGCGGTCGACCAACGGAGGATCCTCCTGGACCCCGCTGACCGACCAATTGCAGGTGCTGGGCGTTTCGGGTATTGTGGTGGATCCCGCGAACACCAATACTATTTACATCGCCACAGGTGATGGCGATGGCTCTGATACTTACTCCGTGGGTGTCATGAAATCAACCGACGGAGGCCTTACCTGGGTTACTACCGGCCTCAACTGGGCAGTTACCAACTATCGGGTTATCCGCAAGCTTATCATGCACCCGACCAACAACCAGCTGATGATGGTTGTGAGCAGCAATGGTATCTGGCGCACCACCAATGGCGGTGCCAACTGGACGCAGGTGCTCACAGGCAATTTTCATGATATCGAATTTCAGCCCGGCACAACTTCTACCTTCCACGCTTCTTCTGTCGCCAATGTCTCGGGCACTACCACCGGCCGTATCCACCGTTCATTGGACAATGGTGCCAGCTGGACGCAGGAGCACAGCGTCGCCGGCGTAAATCGTATCGCTCTGGGTGTATCAGCTTCCAGCTCTACTTTTGTGGCTGCGCTTTGTTCAAACAGCAGTGGCAGCGGATTCAACGGTTTTTATTCTTCTTCCAATGCGGGCGATAGTTATACGCTCAAGTCTTCTTCGCCCAACCTGCTCGGCTGGTCTACTACAGGCAATGATACCGGCGGCCAGGGTTGGTATGACCTCTGCGTAGCCGTCGATCCCACCAACCCCAACATCATCTATACAGGCGGCGTAAATACCTGGAAATCAACAGACGGAGGGGTTACCTGGAGCATCAAGACCATGTGGTACTCTGTATCCGGTATTGCAGCCGTCCATGCGGATAAGCATGACCTTATCTTCCAGAACAATACAACTCTCTTTGAGGCCAATGATGGCGGTATCTACCGCTCTACCAATGGCGGTAACACCTGGACAGATCTGTCCAATGGCCTTGTCATCAGCCAGATATACAGACTGGGCTCCTCCCAGACCAACAATGCGGTCATCATGGGCCTGCAGGACAACAGCTCCAAGTTCCGAAGCAATACCGGCATCTGGTCACAGGCGCTGGCCACCGGTGATGGTATGGAAAGTATTATCGATCCTACCAACGCCAACATCATGTATACGGCTTCCTACTACGGGGAGATTCGCAGAACTACCAACGGGGGATCCAACTGGACAGATATCCAGAACAACATCTCCGGCGATCCTTCAGGTGCCTGGATAACGCCTTATGTGCTGGATCCCAACAACCCGCAAGTGATTTTTGCAGGCTATACGGATCTCTACAGGTCTGCTAATCGCGGTGACAGCTGGACCAACCTCACCAACGGTGCGACGGGTGGGCGTACTATTCACGCCATAGCTGTGGCACCGGCCAACTCTTCGGTCATCTATCTCTACTGTACGTCGTCTGCCGGTCGACAGTTGCTCAAATCAACCAATGGCGGTACAAGCTGGTCCACTGCCACTTATCCGCCGGGGCCAGCTACTGACATCAGTAGTATCACCGTTAAACAGACGGATGCCAACACCCTCTGGGTGACGATGGGGGGCTATTCCAGCGGTCAAAAAATCTTTAAATCTACCAATGGTGGCAGCAGTTGGACCAATGTTTCCGGTACCCTGCCCAACCTGCCGGCCAACTGTGCGGTCTACCAAAATGGCAGCAATGAGGCCCTGTATCTGGGTATGGACGTGGGTGTGTTCTACCGCGATGCCAGTATGACGGACTGGGTGCTTTTCAACACAGGACTCCCCAACGTGGAAGTTTTTGAGATGGATATTCAGTACAACACGGGCAAGCTCAGGGCAGCTACTTACGGCCGGGGATTGTGGGAATCTGATTTGTATCAGCAAGCGATTACCTGTACGGCACCTACGCAAGCTCAACTGACAGCTTCTAATATTACAGTAAGTGCAGCACGACTCAACTGCTCCGTAAGCGGTGTCAATGCTTATGACTGGCGCTACCGCGTGGTTGGGACTACTACCTGGTCGGAGCTCGCCAGTTCTTCTGCCAGTTTCGTAGATATCAGCACACTGACTGCTGCTACCAATTACGAATTTCAGGCTATGGTGCAGTGTGGTACTACCTGGAGCGCCTGGTCACCTTCGCAGACGTTTACTACCCTCTCAGTAACCTGCAACCCACCTGCCAGTACAGACCTGTCAGCCTCTGCTATTACCTATCAGTCGGCAAGAATTCACTGTGCGCTCACGGGCGTTAATGCTTATGACTGGCGCTACCGCATGCTGGGTTCTGCTACCTGGACAGACGTAGCGGCTACTACCACAGCCTTTACCGATATCAGCGGCCTAAATGCCTCCACGCAGTATGAATTTCAGGTCAGTGTCCAGTGCGGCAGCACCTGGAGTGCCTGGTCATCAACTTTCCGTTTTATCACTGCAGCACCGCCTTGTAATCCGCCGTTGGTTTCACAACTCAGCGCTACGGCCATCACGACCATCTCGGCAACGCTCAACTGTTCGACGCCCAATGTCATTTCTTATGACTGGCGATACCGAATCCAGAGTGCCGCTGTCTGGGTTGATTTACCGGCAACAACGGCTGCTTTCATGCAAATCAGTAGCCTGCAACCTGCTACTACCTATGAATTTCAGGTGCTGGTACAGTGTGGCATCAACAGCAGTAGCTGGTCTGACAGCCAGACGTTCATAACAGCAACGCCACCCTGCTCAACCCCTACCCTCAATCAGCTCACTGCTACCAACCTGACAACACAGTCGGCAACGCTCAACTGCTCCATGACGGGGGTTGATCAGTATGACTGGCGCTATCGGGTGCAGGGTGCTGCCAGTTGGACGGATCTACCCGCGACTGTTGTCGGTACAACCAACCTGAGTGGTCTGTTGGCGCAAACCAACTACGAGTTTCAGGTGGCTATCCAGTGCGAGGGTGCCTGGACGAGCTGGTCTGTAAGCCAGTCTTTTGCTACCCAGGGCAACTGCAATGCACCCCTCACCAGCCAGTTTACCGCCGGCTCCGTTACCAGCAACAGCGCTGTACTGAGCTGCAGCCAGACGGGTGTCACTGCCTATGACTGGCGCTACAGAACTCAGGGCAGCAGCAACTGGATTGACCTGCCAGCCTCAGCCATCAGTACGGCCAATCTTACAGGTCTTAGCATGCTCACAACTTACGAGTATCAGGTGTCTGTACAGTGTGGTGGTGCAAGCTGGAGCCCGTGGTCGGCTACCAAATCATTTATGACCACTGCGCCGCCCTGTCCTGAACCACAGGTGGGCCAACTGTTGGCTACCAGTATTACGGCCTATACAGCGCAGTTAAACTGCGGCATGAGCGGAGTGGTCGCTTACGATTGGCGCTACCGGGTAATCGGTGCTGCCAGTTGGACAGATCTGGCCACCACAACCCAACCGCAGGTAGCCATTGCCAACCTGAGCGCACTGACCAACTACGAATTCCAGGTGTCTGTACAATGCGCTGCCGGCAACTGGAGTATCTGGTCGGGAAGTCAGATCTTCCAGACGCTGGAAGATCAGTGTCTGCCGCCCAATTTTGCGCAGCAGTCTGTCACCAACCTGACACCTACCACTGCCCGGCTGAATACGCTGCTCACCAATGGTATCAATGGGTATGACTGGCGCTATAAGCTCAATGGTGCTGCCACCTGGATTGAATTGCCCGCGACTACGGTCAATTTCTACAACCTGACGGGGCTCACGCCAGCTTCCCAGTATGAATTTCAGGCGGCCATTCAGTGTGGTACCACCTGGAGTTTATGGTCATGGCCACGCCGCTTCCTCACGCCCAGCACCCTGGCCGATGACAATGAGGGGCAGACTTTTGAGACGGTCAATGACAACCAACTGTCTGCAGGGGCACTGTATGCACTCAAACTGCAGCCCGTGCCTGCCAGAGACTATGTAGATGTGCAAATACGCATCAGCGAGGAGGTCAGCGCAGAAGAGCACGAACTCCAACTGAGTGATTTCAACGGCAAAATCGTCCGGCAGTTTTTGCTGGGTCGTCTGGAAGCCGGCATCTACCAGCATACAATGGATCTCTCCAGCCTCCCGCCTGGCATTTACCTCATCCGGCTTCGGTCGGCTAAGGGCCAGGCTGTTGAGCGTCTGGTAAAGTCAGCGTGGTAAAAAACAAAGATGGCTCTCCCGCGGGAGAGCCATCTTTGTTTTTATAATCGGTTAAAAGCTCCTCTTCGCTAGGGCACATGTCGCCCGCTGGCCACTTCCAGTAACTCAAACCAGTCCTCGCGGCTAAGCCCCAGGTCAAATGCCCGGGCAGCAGCCGTCAGGCGTTCCGGCCTTGTCGTGCCCAGTACCGGAAGTATCCCGGAAGGGTGCTTCAGCAGCCATGCCAGCATGAGTACATCCTCTGCACCTGCAGCCCGCTCACTGAGAAAATTGGACAATTTTGAACGCTGCTCACCTGCCTGCACCGGTTTGAAAAACTGACTGCCACCCACCGGACTCCAGGCCATAGGACGTATGTGCATCTCCATGCACTGATCCAGCGTGCCATCGTATAAAGGCTGTCGCCGGACAAGGCTGCACTCAACCTGATTGGTTACTATCCGCAGCCCCCAGGCCCGCAGCAACTGCAATTGATGCGGCAAAAAATTGGACACCCCAAAGTGCAGAATTTTTCCCTGCTGCTGCAACTGCTGCACTGCCTCCGCTATTTCCTGAGGGTCCATCAACGGATCAGGACGGTGAATCAACAGTACATCCAGGTAGTCCGTGCGAAGGTTGCGCAGCGATTGCTCTGCACTGGCTATAATGTGCGCTTTACTGGTGTCATAACTCTTTAGCCTGTGTGCAGGTTTATGGGGCGTCATGAGCCGGATACCACACTTCGTCAGCAGCTGCAACTGCTGACGAAGACCAGGGGAGCGGCCAATAACACGCCCAAATTCCTCCTCAGTCGTATAATCCCCGTAAATGTCGGCATGATCAAAAGTCGTGATCCCCAGCGAAAGACAATGATGAATCATGGCCTCCATAGATGTCGTGTCCATGCCACGCCCCCACTGACCCCAGGTCATCACGCCTGCTACCAAACGGGAAAATAAAGGGCCCTGCGGGCTCAATTCTATGCTAGGAACCATAGTCGTATGCAGCCGTTGTTTTCAGTTTGTTATCAGTAAATTACCAGGCTTGAATTGGCCAGCATATTGCCAGCCTCATCGCGCAGGCGTACAAAATACATACCCGGCGGCAAAAGCGTCAAATCAACAGGCTCGCTGGTGCCGGGAAATGTGGCCGGAGCAATCTCAATGACTGAAACTCGTTGTCCGGTAGCATTGTAAACCTCACACACGCCGCCCGCCTCAAAGACTTCCGGTGCATCCCCCTCTACCGCAAGGCGGAAGGTGCCGTCTGTTGGGTTGGGAAAAACCGCCATGGCGGCCACGCCCGCATCCTCATCAGCCAGCAAATTGGATATATCACCCCCGCTCAGGTTACCTCCGGAGGATACAATTTCGAGGTTAGAAAAATTAGCAGTGGCCGTCTCTCCGGGTTCTGTGCTATAGAGCACTAAGCCCATCTGAATACAGCTACCCATAGTCACCGTCGCCGACATCACTTGTGTCCACTGAAAACCATTGGCTGACACATACCCCACAAACTGGTTGCCAATACGGAGCAATCTAAGCCAGAAAGTACTCGGGCGGGCTATCTGCTGCGGTATGGCTCTGGTATTGGGCAACACCCTGATCTCTCTTCTGTAAGCATTGTTCAGCGCGTTGGTTGTCAGTTGCACCTTTCTGACACGCGGCTGATTATTTTCACGCATCACAATACCCGCCCAGGCAGTCCCGCTGACCGAATTTACCCTTACCTGAATACTTCCATTGCCGCACAATGAGCGATTCATATATGCCATGCGATCTTCCAGAAAAGGATTCAGGGTTGCACAGTTGGTTGCCGTTAATGTATATACCTGATTGGATGGATTGTAGGTTGCAGAACTGCCATTGGCACAGTTAATCCCGTCAGATTCATTGGCCCAGCCACAAGGAAGCCCGCCTGCGGTAACCTGGCTTACGCAGCTACTCACATTGCCACTCAGATCCGTTGCCGTAACAGTAACCGGTACTGTCTGGCCAAGCTGCGTACAGCTCAGGGAAGAAGGAGACTGGGTGATAGAAGCCAGTCCGCAATTGTCGGAAGCAGTAACTAAATTAAGCGTATTGAGCGCTACGATCGTTTTGCCGTTAAACTGTACGGTAGCGTTCTGGCAGTTGACTACAGGTGCAATCTGATCCTGCACAGTGATTACAAACGAGCAGCTTGTCTCACCACCGGACTCGTTAGTGATCGTCCAGGTAATTGTATTTTCTCCTACAGGCAAAATAGCCCCCGACAGCGTGGCGTCCCCGTTGATGCTATTGCTGATGGAAGCAACGCCACAATTGACATTGATATTTTGTGGATTAAATTCGTTGCCAAAGACGATGAAGTTGCACGAACCAGCGGATACCTGACGAGTTGCTGAAGCCGGACAGACAAGACCGGAAGAGCCACTACCTGAAACCGTCACCGTAAAGGAGCAGCTACCCGTCAGTCCCTCCGCATCTGTGACAACCCAGTTGACTACTGTCTCACCCACATTGAAAGGCTGCCCCGCAAGCGTGTTCTGCCCCTCACCCGAAGAAACCCCGGAAAGGCTGTAGCCAACCGTCCAGCTAGCGCAGTTATCTGTAGCCTGTAATGGATTAAACTCACTGCCAACAGCATCATAAAAACAGGCAGTACCTACCGATCTGGACTGGTCGGTCGGACAGACAACAGCTGGTGGCGTATCATCGGCCACTGCCAGCACAAATGAGCACTCTATTTCATCTGTCTCATTGGAAAGTGTCCACGTAACCTGTGTAGATCCTTTGGGGAATACCAGCCCGTCAAGTGAACCGGATCCAAGCGCGACGGTGGCGCCGAGCAACCGATAGGTCAGGAGGTTATTATCTGCACAACCATAATCAACCACCGACGGATCCAATACCCCACCGCTGGCTGTATACAAACAATTGTTAGCCGAAGTATAGCGCGTTTGGTTGGGTGGGCAGACCAAAGACAGATCACCATCCTCACTCATGGTAATAACTACTACATTGGTATACTGCGTACAATTGACATTCTGTAGTGTACTTGTCGTAAGTCTTCTAAACCAAGAGGTTGCAGTAAGCGTTCCGGGCTGATAGCTGGTCGCGTTAGCATTGGGAATAGCGATCCAGCTAAGACCATCATTGGTACTCACTTCCCACTGGTGATAGAGCACCCCATTGGAGTTTGGCTCCACCGTTGGTGACAGCAGGGATATTGTCTCACCAGGGCAGATGGTCTGGTCATCCCCTATCTGTCCGGCACTGAAATTATTGATATAGATTAGAACCGAAGTAGATGTGACAGTAGTACCGCATGGATTTAATGCCTCCACAGTATATTCACCGGCTTCGCGCTGTAAGCCAAAACTTATCGCATTGCCCGTGCCTACCTGAAATGTTCCCGTACTTTGCCCGTTCACAAACAGATAGTAAGTTACCCCTGTCTGCGAGCCACTCAGGCCAACCGTTACACCCAGATCGCCGCGGCAGTAAGTTCCACCACCGGTAACTACAAACTCCGTAGGCGGAGGACAATTAGGCGAATCGCCAATTCTGGCGAGGTAGGCATCGTAGAATCCCCCGCCATGCACCATCTGATGTCCGCCTAAAGCAATATTGGTAAGACTGGAAGTGAAGCCCGCCAGGTAAGCCGATTGCGTTGGTGAAATGGTAGAGGCAATTGCATAAGCAAAATCAAAGCCCGAGCTTCCAAAATAGCTCCCCCAAAGCACGTTTCCGTCCGGGCTGAATTTCACCAGCATGGCGTCATTATTGCCGCCCATCATCGTTTGAAAGCCATTGAATGCAATGCCATTGGAACTAAATGTATAACCGGCCATGTAACAGTTGCCGAAAGCATCTGTATCCAGATCGAAACCCGCATCAAGGGCAGTCCCCCCAAAATATGTGCCCCAAACCCTGGCTCCCTGCGGTGAAAATTTAGCGACAAATCCATCGTAAGACCCGCCAAGTTGCTGCTGGTGCGCAGTAGCAGAAGCGAAACCTGCGACACTCCGGGTTTCTCCTGTCATATACACCTGCCCGCTGCCATCGAGATCAATTGCATGCGCAATATCATCCGAAGAGCCTCCATAGTAGGTCCCCCACAACCGCTCACCTGAAGCAGCAAATTTTACAAGAAAAGCATCCCTGTCTCCGGCAAAGGATCCCTGATGAATCCCCTGGCCGGCAGCAATACCGTTGAGACTGCCTGTGCGGCCACAAACATATACCTCACCTGAACCACTAACCACAACAGAATTGGCCAGGTCAGAAAAAGAACCCCCATAATAACTGCCCCAAAGACGCTGGCCAAAGCCATCCAGCTTGACAACGAAACCATCTCCTCCGCCTCCGTAGGATGACTGAAAACCATTACCTCCGTAAATCCCACCTGTACTGTTGGTTTCTCCGGCAAGATAAACGTTACCACCACCATCAATCGCTACACTATAGGCATTGTCTGTACCTGCCCCCCCATAATACGTACCCCACAACCGAAACCCGTTGGGATTAAATTTGGCCACAAAAGCATCCTCTTCACCTGCCAGAAAAGGCTGGTGAACGTTGCCCTGGGCAATCCCGAAAGGACTGTTGGTAGCCCCCGCCAGGTATATATTCCCACTACCATCAACGGTGAGATCATAGCCGACATCAGAGGCGTCACCACCATAATACGTCCCCCAAAGGCGATTACCGGCAGCATTAAACTTGACAATAAACGCATCCTGTACGCCCACAAAAACGTTGACAAAGCCTTGAGCAGACATGTTATTTACACTGGTAGTCCAGCCTGCCAAATAGACATTACCCGCCCCGTCTGTAGCCGTGGAGTTGCCTTCGTCATAGCCTGTGCCCCCATAGTAGGTCCCCCAGGTTACATCCGGATCAATTACCAACGGCAGAGACCGGTCATAGTTGCCAATCGAAAAAGATACTACCCCGGCATGCAATTTAAAGGATGAGCGTACACGCCTGCTGCCTGCAAAGGAGACCGGTGCCTCCTCCGTCAGTTCTCCCAAGCCCGTATATACCCGCAGTCGACCGTGACGATCGAGTGCAACACGCTCGGCTCCGCGATACGACAGCCGAATCTGGTCGGGTGATGCCCCGGGATGAACCACAAAATCATATTTCAATCCACCCTCTCCGGAATAGATTACCCAATCAATCCCCGGGTATACCTCCTTCAGCACAATTCGCTCGAAACCTCTAACCCCCGTAATCCCTTCCGGAGCATGCGTAAGGTTGTAGTAATTTTCCGTATAAGAATTCAGTTTTTCCGAAACGACCCGTGGCCTCGGATTGGCATCCAATAGCTGCAAATCAATACGCCAGGTTTCGATTTCTTTATCTTGCAGACCGCCATCATACTTACTGACGGGTTTATCGCGATTGACAGCCACAGCATTAGCCTTCAGTTTTTCGTACTGGAAGCTAAGTCCATTGGCCGTAACCGCCACTTTGATACCCGCCTCTCTGGCCATAAAGAGCACATCAGCACGTGGCTGCCCGCCTTCGTCGAGCACCTGCCCTTTATTTTCCATGAAAATCAGCGCCTTGGATGTAGCCCTTAAGAGCGTCGGGTCGGCAGCAGAAGACTGCCCGGAAAGCCATCCGGTAAAACCCAATATGAGGAAGATAAGCAAAACGAACTTGTAGCCTGTTCTGTTTGCAGCAATACAGCTGTGACCTGACGTAACAATACGACTGGTAACGGTATTGGCTGAAGTAAACGAATCCGGGCTATCAAAAAGGTTTTGTACTGTTTTGGTCCTTTGCGGACAAGTCAATGTAGAAATGTTCATGTTATTATGCGTTGTTACTTCGGTTATTTGAAGATTACCACCCCCGAAGAGCGCGACAATATAATAGTAAGGATACACAACCAAGGCCAAATGTGTTCGCTCACAAACGCGTTAACGAATTATTCGACCTTATTAGCAATCCTCTCTGCCTTTGATCAACAATCCTGCGAATAACAGTCCCGAAAACCGGACCGCCATACCATCGGGTGAGAAAATTCAAAAAATAAGCATCGCATCTATATACGGGCTGCACGGTGATGTCGTTTAAGCTATGAAATTCTCACCTGCACGCGTCACAAGGGCTGTATGTAGTTGAGAACGGCGACTCCCGTAGACCGCTTGCCATAAATTATGCCTTGCGGATACTTTAGAACGCTGTGTAATGCCGCAAATAACAACCCACTCAAACACACTATTATTACAAGCTACAAAATTACTGTTATTTTTTTAATAAGTCATACCCTGGACCCTGTTTTTCTGCTATCAGCCCTGACACATTAGTAATCAACTTACTTAATCCACAATTTATTATGCGTTACGTCACTCAGATTGCATTTGCCTTTCTCCTGCTCACAATCTCCTTGTCAGGGCAATCGTTCGACTTTGCTGCTGGTTTGAGACTTGGAACTGACTGGGGTATGACCGCCCGCTTGCGGCTTCCGGCAGTAGATGAAAATTTTTCGCTGGAAGGCATACTTCAATCCAGTTTCCAGCGGGATGAGGCCATGCTAACCCTTCTGGGGCAGCAGCACTATCCTATTCTGAGTCGCAGGCTCAATCTCTTTTTGGGCGGCGGCCTGCACAAGGGCTGGTACACGGGCAATAATGCGGGCATCAAAGATCCCTGGGGTATTTCTGTTATCGGAGGAGCAGAAATATCCATAGGCAGATTCAATCTGTCCTATGACATCAAACCAGCGCTACATCTGAGCGGAGGGACTCAGGATGCCTACCTGCAAAGCGGATTTAGCCTTCGCTACATTCTTGCCAAACGGTTTGATATTTTTCAGCGCCCGGCAGAGCGGCGGCGGGCAGAAAGGCAACGCGAACGTCAGCGAAGAGGCGGGGGATCCTCAGGGATAAAAATTTTCTCCTGAAGCTATCTTACAGCTTGTATGCTGGCAAAATACTACGGGCCGTGGCGAATGCCACGGCCCGCAATGTACAGCCTTTGATGGCTGCTGTTACTTGGAGTACATTTATCCCGCCCGTCCTGAGCGGTCGATCATCGTGCTGGATGCTTGTTGACTCGACTGCACGACCACATCCAGCACATTGACATGAGACGGCTGTGATGCCATAAAAAATATCACTGCTGCCACATCCGATGCCTTAAGTGGTTGAAAATTATCATATACCTGACGGGCTCTTTCCTCATCCCCGTCAAATCGCACCAGCGCAAATTCTGTTTCCTCCACATGTGCAGGACTGACCTGTGATACCCGGATACCCTTGTCGTACAGATCCATGCGCATACCTTTAGTGAGGGCGTCTACCGCAAATTTCGTAGCGCAATACACACTGCCTTTGGGATATACTTCCTTACCTGCTGTAGAGCCGACATTGATGATATGGCCGCTCCTGCGCGCTACCATACCCGGACTTATGGCGCGTGTCAGGTACAACAGCCCCTTAACATTGGTGTCAATCATCTCTTCCCAGTGATCCTCCTGTCCCTGGAAAATAAAATCCAGCCCTTTGGCCTTGCCTGCGTTATTGATAAGAATATCTATCTCCCGCCAGTTATCGGGCAGCCCGTCAACGGCCGCCTGTACAGCTCCTGAGTCGCGTATATCAAAATTGAGCAGCAGCAGTTCAGCCCCTGTTTGCTGCGTAAGCTCATCTCCCAGCGACTGCAGCCGGTCTGCTCGTCTACCTGTAAGGATGAGCCGGTAGCCCTCCTCCGCAAAGCGGCGGGCGCTAGCCTTACCAATGCCGGAGGTTGCTCCCGAAATAAGTACTGTCTTGCCCATGCCCGGCTTTGCGGGAACTGCTGCCTGCAGAGCCGCCAGGGCATCTTTTGCCCGCTTTTCTGCTTCCTCATGTGCCTGCAACAATGCCTCCAGTTGGGCTATATTCTCTTTCAGCGCCTGCAGCGGATTGTACTCGGCCATCGAAGAAGGCTGCTGTGGTGTATTGGTGTCCACGTCTGTTGTCATTTGATTTGCTGTTATACCGCCTTCCCTGTCTTCAGGCAACTCTCCAATGGCCGATATTGGTTCTGTTTCGACCACAGTCTCAACAGCTCCGGGATCTTTCGTGTCCGATGCATCTGCCGGTTGAGGGTTTGTTGTATCCTCGCCTTCACCCTCGACCGAGGCAGGATCCTCCTGCCCTTCAGCCAGCCCGCCCGGCCGGATCTCGTCGCCCCCGTCCGGCTCCGCTGTAATTGTATCTATAGCAGTCGGTTCAACGGGCGTTGTGATCGGCGCAGGAGCCGGCGGCACTTCAGCCAGCCCGTCCGGCCGGGTTTCGTCGCCCCCGTCCGGCTCCGCTGTAATTGTATCTATAGCAGTCGGTTCAACGGGCGTTGTGATCGGCGCAGGAACCGGTGACACTTCAGTCAGCCCGCCCGGCCGGGGTTCATCGCCCCCGTCCGGCCCCGCTATTCTTGTATCTATAGCAGTCGGTTCAAAGGGCATTGTGGTCGGCGCAGTAGCCGCTGTCTTCTCCTGTAATCTTTGGAGCAACGACAAAGCCTCTCTATGATCCGGCACGATCGACAATAATTGATTAAGCGAACGCTTTGCCTCATCTAAGTGGCTGTCCGCTTTGGCGCAGACACTTGCATGAAACCACAGCGCCCGTTCGTTGCGAGGATTCAGCCTCAACACACGCTCGAAAGCGTAGCGTGCTGACTCCACTTCTTCGGGATCCTGTTTGAGGATCAACTCCCCAAGGGATAACCAGCCTGCCTCATGCTGCGTATTGAACTGTAGCAACTGCGTAAGTGTGTGGCGTGCATTGTCGTAGTCGCCGGTTTCCATATACAAATCAACCAAGAGAGATAAGGCATCTTCATGCATCTCCCCGGCATCCAGTATCTTGCGCAATTCCCTCACGGCAGCAGCTATCTCGTTTTTATCAGCCAGCATCATCGCCAGATGATACCTGATCTCACTGTCCTGCGGATACTCTTCCAGCAGCATTTCCAGCAGATTGAGCCCTGCCTCCAGATCCCCTTTGGACGCCAGTCCCCAGGCTTTCTCGAGCATGGTCGAGATGTCGTGCTCATATTCAGGTTCCTGGCTGTCTGTATCATTGCCCTCCTCATCATCCGGCAGTTCAATCTGAGGGGCATGCGGTTCACTTTCAGGCCCAGGCTGTGCCTCCTCTTCTTCTCCAGGCTGATAACCCTCATCCCCGGCTTCTTTAGCATCGGGCATACTTGTAATGTCCACTTCTTCCCCCTCATCTTCGCTGTCGACGACATCAACTTCCTCTTCATCGTCCGCCGGTATATTTACCCCCCAGTCAACTCCCACTTCTTCCTCTCCATTGTCAGCAACTACCTCCGTGGTAATGCCCGCCATCGCCCTCGATTTAAACGCCATCCAGGCAGGTTCGTCACCGATAAAGTTGAAAAAAGCATAATAATCCTGAGCTGTAAACTGTGCGAAAGAATAGTGATCTAAAGATCGCAGAAGTCGCAAAAACTCCCCGGCTTCGCTCGAAATCTCCCGTACCAGCCGCAAATGTTCGTTGAAATTATCTTCATCCAGACCACTCAGTTCATGCCGCTGCCGGCGCAGATCCAGGTACTGGTCCTGCCAATAATTGATATACTGGATGATATCGGTGACCCGCTCAAAGCTTGTAGGAATGACCCTTCCGTCCTTTTTACCATCAACCACTATCGGCAGTAATCGGTACTGCATATCTTGCACCAGCGACAGTCCTCCGTACATACAGGCAGCAGAGCGAAGAAAATTGTCGCTCACCAACAAGATGCAGGGTCCGCCAAACTGCCGAATTTGCTCGGCAAGCGGAAGGTTGCCATTATCTCCGCCGGCCACAAATGTGCGGAACTGGACATAATTACCTAAAAGAGATTGAATGCCATGTGCTGTATCTTCGTTATCAACACAATAAGCAAGACCGATTGGGTTTATTGACATGACTGCCTGTCTGGTTTATAGTTGGTAAATAATTTTTGGCGCCTGCCAGCCATTGCCGGCCTTAGAGCGTATTCAGGATTTTTTCCAAGCCCCCACCAAGTCCTTTACAGCGAGTGTTCATTTTTCAGTACCCTGGCTTCTCAAAAAGAGAAAGCCCTCGAGCACTTATTCGAAGTCAAAATTTTCAAACACGATTTTAGCCATTCTCAGGCTAACGAAGGATAACCGTTATTTATTCTGTCCTCCTTGCCTCCCAGATCATTTTCGTCAGCAAGCCCTGTCGAAAGGATCCAATGAGTGAGCCATCAGGCCGCACTTTAGCCTCGATTAACAAAGCATCTTTCCCGTCAAAGTATGACAGGTAGATTTTATCCTCCTGTATAGTACCCGAAAGCGCGGGCCACTGCTTATCTCCTGCTGTAAAAGTTGCAGCCAGCTCGTTGCCTTGTTGCCTGAAGACTAACGCACCCTCCACATTGAGCGAATCAGCCAGGTAGCGGATGGACCACTTGCCGCTCAACTCCGCAGCCGGAGGCTTGCGCAGATTGGTAAATAAGTGCCCTTGCCCATACCAGGCAACAAAAGGTACCCGGTAGCCTTCATCACCCTCGACAATCCAGACACCCTCCAGTAAGTTTTCCTCATAGTATGCCTCAAGACGCGCATTCGCCCGGGGAAAGATTACGGCCACTGTATCCTTAGCCCGCTGGGGGCTGCGCCCAAAAGAAGCAGTTTCCGTGCGTACTACCCCTTCAGCCTGCTGAATAGCGAGGTAAAAAGAGCCATCCTCCTGGTAGACCACGTCAAAAAGGAAGGGCAACTCTCCCGCCGTAACCTCATCAAAGGTCAGGTTGAGCTTCTCCGGCAGCGGCTTTCCCTTAGGATTGGCAGAAATTCGGTTAGACTCAAGCCTCACTACCCCCCGCCAGCGTCCTGCGGGTACTGCACTGTAATCCGTTTCCACCGCCACGCAGCCAAATACCAGTAAGGCCACCCACAGCGGCAAAGTAAGGACCCATCTGCGACCACAACTTTTCATTCGCGTGTTTTTTCGCCCACGAAATAATCCTCCTTATACTTGAACAGTACATTGAAAGACGTGAGACTACCATAAATTTTAGTGATGTACTGTTGGAGGTTGACCTTATCGTCCTCTTCGAGTTTGCTGCTGTTGATGCGCTGTTCCATCACCCGCAGCCGGTCTCTGACCATGGTAATTTTATGAAAAAAAGTTTCAATTTCTATCTCTTTTGCTTTGAGCCCCTCATCACCGGGCTTCAGGATCATCACGCCGTTGCGCCAGCGGTCCCCAATTTCCACTTCCTCCTCTACCCCGTTGTACATTTTGAGAATGCGCAGCAGTGACTTTTCGGCCTCTGTAAAGGTAATTTTTTCTTCAGC
The DNA here is from genome assembly GCA_964441755.1 of uncultured Saprospiraceae bacterium. Classification (GTDB taxonomy): domain Bacteria; phylum Bacteroidota; class Bacteroidia; order Chitinophagales; family Saprospiraceae; genus JAUMBM01. The sequence goes on along the minus strand of CAYTVG010000008.1, from coordinate 80,487 downwards.
GGGAACAGCCTCAATGATTTCCCATTTGTCATAGGTGAGTCCTACTTGTTTGATGCCGTACAACATAAATGTGATTTCGTAGGCTGCAGGATGCAGGCGAATAACCACACCATCTCCAAAGGCGGGATGCCTTACACGACTTCCCACACCTAGTGCCCCTGAGGATTGATTCATAAGCAAATGCTTTTGGAGGTTCCATGGCGGCTATGGCCACCATGGTGTTCAAAAAGATATTTTTTAAAAATCAAAAAATAAACATATGTTAGGCTTTTTAGTTCACCGCCTTCAGCGGCAAACCATGCCTGCAACAGCCAGCTATTTTGCTGCATTTATGCCGCTTCCCCGGGATCGTGTAATTTGCCCATCCGACTGGCAATGACCATACTTATGGTTGCATCGCTGGTCACATTGGCTACCGTACGAAACATATCCAAGGGGCGATCAACCGCAAAGATAAGTGCCAGGCCGGCCTCAGGTATGCCCGCCTGTGCCAGGACAATTACCAGCATCACCATCCCCGCCCCCGGTACCGCTGCCGAACCTATAGACGCCAGGGTTGCTGTCAGAATAATGCCTAGCTGGGCTGTAAGACTCAGTTCGATGTTGAGCGCCTGCGCGATAAATACAGCTGCAATCGACTGATAGAGACTTGTACCGTCCATATTGACCGTTGCCCCTATCGGCAATACAAAGCTGGCTACTTCCTCGTCTACGCCCAAATGCTCCTGCACACGCTCCATCGTCACCGGCAGGGTAGCTGCACTGGAGCTGGTAGAAAAAGCCAGTAGCTGGGCCGGCGAAATACCTTTAAGGAAGGCTCCGTAGGAGCGTCCGCTGCTCATTTTTACCAGCAGCGGGTAGAAGGCCAGAACGAGTGTTCCCAATCCCACAACAACGGTAGCACTATACCCCAGCAGCGCAATAAAAAGATCTGCACTGGGCGATTCTACCACCAATGCCGACAGCAACGCGAATACCCCAAAAGGAGCTGTGAGCATGATCAGATCGACCAATTTTAGCACTACCTCGTTGAGCCCGTCAAAAAAAGCTTTGACAGGCGCTGCCTTCTCCTCAGGAATCAAAATAAGGCCGATGCCGAAGAAGATTACAAAAAATATCACCTGCAGCATATTGCCATTGCTGGTAGCTGCTCCTACGATATTTTCAGGGACGATGTCAATAATAGCTTGCAGCGGACCCGTTTGCTGCTGTGCCTGCGCCTGTTCAATTTTGGCACCGGCATTTTCACTGTAGGTACTCATCAGCTGCGTGCGGGTAGCTTCATTGATTAGTTTCCCCGGCTGCAGGATGTTGACCAGCACCAGTCCCAATGACACCGAAATAACTGTGGTGAACAGAAACATGACGACCGTCCTGCCCCCCATTCTTGACAACTTAGATACATCCTTAAGATCACTTACTCCCTTAATCAGGGAGGCGACAATCAAAGGAATGGCAATCAGCTTGAGCATGTTGATGAAGATGGTGCCGAAGGGCTTAATCCAATCCGTCACCCATTGTCCTATGCCCCAGGCCACCGCCACCGAACCAAGTCCGATGCCTGCCACCATACCAATCAATATTTGCCAATGCAGGGCTAATTTTTTCATTTCTGCATACTTTATTTTGTGCAACATCGCTGCAAGGTAATCATAATTGTTATTTTTTGCTATAAGGAGAAGTGCGAATTTATTACCCCTGACGCTCCGGATTGCCTTTTCTGCAGGCTGTCTGTCATCAGAATACCAAGCCTGGTCCGACAAGCCGGTGCTGTGTATAGGAGTATGTGGCTTTTTTTACCGGAGAAAGCATATAAATCGACAAAAAATCCGTTCATTTGCAGTTGAAAAGTACATTGGTAGTTCAAACTACATTTGAAAGCATGCTCAGCAGAAGGAATATCCGCGTAAAAGTGATGCAGGTACTCTATGCGATTCATCGCACAGATGGACAAGTCAACGTCCCCGCAGCCCTTAAGTCCTACCACGTACTTATTGCCAATTCATTTGATCTCTACCTCTACTGCCTGCTGATGCTCATACGCGTTGCTGAATACGCGCGGCAGGATGAGCTCCGCAAAAATGCTAAACTGCTCCCTTCAGAGGAAGATAAGAACTTCACAGCCGTACTCGCCAACAATGAGCTCGTACGCTCTCTCTCGCAGAATCCCGGGATTAACCGCCTTTTTAGCCAGCACAAGACAGCCCGGCATATTGATGCCGATGTCGTGCGCACCTTTTACAACGACTTCTCCAAAACGGATGAATACAAGGCCTACCTGAAACTGGAATCACCATCCCAGGAGGACCACCAGGCTATTTTACTCACCCTTTTCAAATTTATCATCGGTACAGAAACCCGGGAAGAAATTGTGGAAGATCAGTTCCCGCTTTGGTCCGATGACAAAAGCCTGGTTGTAGGCGCCATCAAGAAGACCATCAAAGCGCTGCCCGCTGCTGACGATTTTTATGTCGAATACCAGCCCACAGATGATACAGTCCGGGATTTCGGCGAGCTTATGCTGCGGAATGTGCTTAGCTCGGACAAAGAGCTGCTGCAGCTCATTGAGCCTAGTCTGCGCAACTGGGATGTAGACCGGGTGGCCATCATTGATCTTATCCTGCTCAAGATGGCCCTGACCGAGCTGATTCACTTCCCCTCCATCCCGACCAAGGTGACCCTCAATGAGTTTCTTGAAATTGCCAAACAGTATAGCACCGACAAGAGTAAAGACTTCATCAATGGTATACTCGACAGGCTCATGAAGAAGCTTATGGAAGAGGGCCTTATCAAAAAGGAAGGCAGGGGACTGCTTGAATAGGTAAATACAACTGTCAACCAAGGTGTTTCGCTTGGCAACAGCTGGTTCGCCGAGACAGCGATGTTGGCAGTATATGAGATAGTCCGTTGTCGGACGCTGCATATCCTACGCCAGTTGTGTGCAGGCCCCGGCACGGCGATTGACCATTTGAAAAGACGTTACTTGTGGCTTTCATCAGATCCATTTCCGGCTTTCGGGGCACCCTTGGCGGTTATCCCGGTGACAACCTCACGCCCATCGATATTGTCAACAGCAGCAGCGCCTTTGGCAGCTGGTTGCTGGACTGTGGCCTCCGGCCGCTGGTAGTCATTGGGCGCGATGCGCGCATCTCAGGGGACATTGTCAGTCAGCTGGTAGCTGCCAGCCTGCGCGCAATGGGCATTGATGTCATTGACCTGGGGCTGGCGACTACCCCCACGGTGGAGATGGCTGTCCCCTATTTTGAGGCTGGTGGTGGCATCATTTTCACGGCCAGCCATAATCCGCGAGAGTGGAATGCCCTCAAGCTGCTCAATGAAAAAGGCGAATTCATAAGTGCCGAAGCTGGTGCCCGCCTGCTGGCAATAGCTGAAAGTAACCGTATCTCGTATGCCTCAGTAGATGCGCTGGGCAGCTATCGGTACCTGCCCGATGAAGCGCTGCATCATCACATTAGTTCTGTGCTTGCTTACCCGCTGGTAGCCGCTGAGGCCATCCGTAAGGCTGGCTATACAGTCGTCGTCGATGCCGTCAACAGCGTAGGTGCTGTTGCCATACCTGCACTGCTCGAGCAGTTGGGATGTAGGACCATTGTCCTCCATGGAGACATGACCGGCCAATTTGCACACAATCCGGAGCCTTTGCCCCAACACCTGACAGAGCTTATGGAAGCAGTACGCACCAACCAGGCCGACCTTGGCGTAGCCGTGGATCCCGATGTTGACCGGCTTGCGCTGGTAGGCCCCGGGGGCGAATGGATAGGAGAAGAATATACGCTGGTGACCGTGGCCGATTATGTCCTCAGGCATCGCACCGGAGCCGTAGTGTCCAACTTGTCATCCAGCAGAGCCCTGGCCGATCTGGCGTCAAATTATGGTCAGCCCTATTTTGCCGCCGCCGTTGGTGAAGTGAATGTGGTGAGCCGTATGAAAGCAGTGAATGCTGTCATTGGTGGTGAAGGCAACGGTGGCATCATCGTGCCCGATCTGCACTATGGCCGCGACAGCCTCATAGGGCTGGCGCTGGTGCTGTCTGCGCTGGCCACTGGCCGGCAAAACATCAACGAGCTCAGGCAGGCCTATCCACAGTACGAAATGGTCAAAGACAAGCTCGAATTGTCGGCAGATTTTGATGTCGAAGGTGCACTTACGCGTGTTATGGCGTATTTTGCATCCGAAAAGCTCAATACGGAAGACGGCCTGAAAATCGACTTCTCCAACGGTTGGGTTCATCTGCGCCGTTCCAATACAGAGCCTATCGTGCGAATATATGCAGAAGCCAAGGATGCTCAGGCTGCCGCCGCTTTGGTAGAAAAAGTGCGCAGTATATTTGTAAACCACTGATTTACACAACCAATGTCTACCCTCTCCACCACCACGCTCGAGCAGTATTTTGCTCACTACCGGGACAAGGTCATCGGCAGCAAGCAGTCATTTGAGACCGCTTATGGTACCAAGCCGCTGATCTATGCCGACTGGACAGCCAGCGGCCGGCTCTACGAGCCTATTGAGCAGCTTTTTATGCAACAAATAGCCCCTTTCGTGGGCAATACCCATACCGAGACTACGGTCACCGGCAGTGCCATGACCTCAGCCTATCACCACGCACGCCAGCTAATCAAAAGACATTGTGGTGCCCAGGATACGGATGTGCTCATAGCTGCCTACTCCGGCATGACGGGTGTCGTCAATAAATTTCAGCGAATCCTGGGACTGAAACTCCATGAGCGGTTCCGCGGACAGGTATCCATTCCCGCCGATCAACGTCCGATCGTGTTTGTCAGCCACATGGAACACCACTCCAACCAAACATCCTGGCTGGAAACCATAGCCGATGTGGAGGTTATACCGCCGGATGACCAAGGACTTATGGATTTGTCACAGCTCGACAGGCTGCTCGAAAAGTATCGGCACCGGCCACTCAAAATAGCGGCTGTCACATCCTGCTCCAATGTTACAGGTATTTTCACGCCCTACCATGAGGTGGCGGAGCGCATGCACCTGGCCGGGGGCTACTGCTTCGTCGATTTTGCCTGCTCGGCGCCCTATATCGATATTGTAATGCGTCCAAAGGACAAACCGCTGCAGCGGCTCGATGCTGTCTACTTTTCTCCCCACAAATTTTTGGGTGGGCCGGGCTCTACGGGTATCCTCATTTTCGATTCGGCACTCTACCAAAACAGTGTTCCGGATGACCCGGGAGGCGGGACGGTCGACTGGACCAATCCGTGGGGTGAGCACAAGTATATTGACCATATTGAAGCCCGCGAAGATGGCGGTACGCCCGCTTTTTTGCAGACCATACGCGCCGCCATGGCCATACAGCTCAAAGAGCAGATGGGCGTACACAACATACTGGAGCGCGAACACGAAATGCTGGAGCGCGTCTGGCAGGTTTTTGATGAAATCCCCAACCTGCATGTGCTTGCCGGCCAACACCGCGACAGACTTGGCGTCATCTCTTTTTACATCGATGACCTGCACTACAACCTGGGTGTTTCGCTGCTCAACGATCGCTTCGGTATTCAGGTCAGAGGAGGCTGCTCATGCGCGGGTACTTACGGCCACTACCTGCTCAATGTTGATCAGGAGTACAGCAAATCCATCACCAGCAAAATCAATGAGGGCGACAACAGCGACAAGCCCGGCTGGATTCGTATGTCTATCCACCCGGTGATGACAGATGACGAGCTCGGTTATGTGCTGGATGCCATACGTCAACTGGCTGCCAACCACCAGCATTGGCAGCAGGACTACCGGCATTTGCCGCGGTCCAACGAGTATGTACACCAATCAAGGTTCAAACCGGAGCAACTGCTGGTTGAAAAATGGTTTACGACGGTGCTGTAAGGACTAATTCGGGATTTTTCACCGGGCCACAACGATTTTTCCTGTGGGGTTTCACTATTTTAGTCCTATAGCGTCAGCTGCGCTCTCCGGCAAATGTGGAACCCTGCGAAAAAACACCTTGCTTCTGCCTCCGCAGAAAATCCTGACTGTGTACTAATTTTTCACCATCTGTCTTCTGACTATGCGGGTATATCTTGATAATGCAGCTACTACACCACTCGATGATGCTACCATCGACTATATGCGGCAGGCAATGCAGGGCAATTTTGGCAATCCTTCTTCGATTCATGCCGAAGGCAGAAAGGCCAGGGCGGCCATTGAAGATGCCCGCAAGCGGGTTGCTAACCAGCTGCACGCTTCCATCGGTGAGATTTTTTTTACGTCAGGAGGTACGGAGGCCAATAATATGGCGCTGAAAGGCGCCGTCCGCGACTTAGGGGTACAACGAATCATTTCTTCCAGAACAGAACATCACTGTGTTTTGCACTCTCTCGATTTTCTGCAGCAACAACTGGCTGTACAGATCGACTACCTGCCGCTGGATGCTCGGGGATATCCCGACCTGGGGCAGTTGCGCGACTGGCTGGCTGCTGACAGTCGTACCACACTGGTTTCCCTCATGCATGCCAACAACGAGACGGGTACCCGAATTGATCTGGCAGAAGTGGCCGCTGTATGCGCTGACTACAATGCTTTTTTTCACACGGATACTGTTCAGACAATAGGATATTACCCCATTGATTTACAAAAAATTAAAATTCATTTCCTGAGCGGTTCTGCGCACAAATTTCACGGCCCCAAAGGAGTGGGCTTCATTTATATCAATCAGGAAGTAAGTCTGCACCCCTTTATTGACGGAGGCTCTCAGGAGCGGAATATGCGCGGAGGAACCGAAAATTTGTACGGTATCCTGGGGCTGGCACACGCGCTGGAGCTGGCATGCCAGGAGATGGAAGTGCGCAGCCACCACATACGTTCATTGCGCGACCGGTTGAAGGCGGGCTTACAGGCACAGATACCCGGTATTACTTTCAATGGTGACCCTGACAATGGGCATTATAAAATCCTGAGCGCCTCTTTTCCGCCTTCCGAAAAAGCTGACTTACTGCTATTTAACCTTGATATTGCCGGGCTCAGCGTCAGCGGTGGCAGTGCCTGCAGTTCGGGTGCTGACGCTGGCTCACACGTTATTGCGGCACTGGCAGGGGATCTGGACAGAAAAACGATCCGATTTTCTTTCAGCCATCTCAACACCATCGAAGAGATAGATTTTGCCCTGGGCTGTGTAAAAAACAGCCTGCTGGCCAAAAATTGACCATATCCCTCAATGCGACAACCCATGCAACAAACGCTGGCACAATTTGATGCAATCATACATAGCTGCAGGCAGATACTCCTCGCTAAGCAACAGGATTATGGTACCTCCTGGCGTATCCTGCGGCCCAGTTCGCTGACTGACCAGCTCTACATCAAAGCGAAACGCATACGCGCCATTGAGGAAAAGGGTAAGCAGCTGGTCGATGATCCGGTAGACGGTGAATACATGGGCCTGATCAATTACAGCATCCTGGCCATTATCCAGCGAACATTACCTTCCGACGCGCCCCTGGAACTACCTGCTGAGGATGTAGCTGCCTGCTACGATGCGCAGGTAGCTGTCGCCCGGGCGCTGCTGGAAAAGAAAAACCACGACTACGGAGAAGTGTGGCGCGAAATGCGCCTCAGCTCCATTACCGACCTTATTCTCGCCAAATTATTGCGAATCAAACAAATCGAAGACAACGAAGGCCTCACTCGACTATCAGAAGGCGTTGAAGCCAACTACTACGACATCATAAATTACGCTATCTTTGCGCTCATAAAACTTCAGGAGACCACAAAACACTAAATGAACAAGCTATGACGCTGACGAAATTACTCTTGATTGTTGCCGCTATATCTCTGGTAATCACAGCACTCATCAAGTGGCTGACCAACAGGATTAACAACCTTCCTGTCAGTTATTTACAAAATTTTTCAGGTGTCCTTTTCATCATCTCCGGATGGGTGAAAGCCATAGACCCCATGGGGACAGCTTTCAAAATGGAGCAGTACTTTGCAGAATTTGAAAGTACTTTTGGTGGCACCTCCCTGTCCTTTATAGCGCCCATATTTCCGTGGCTTTCCGACAACTATGCTGTCGAGTTTGCCGTGGGTATGATCGTTTTCGAGCTCGTACTGGGCCTCATGCTTATTATTGGCGCAGTTCCCCGGTTTACAGCCTGGGCTTTTCTGCTGCTGGTCGTATTTTTTACCTTCCTCACAGGCTTCACCTACCTGACAGGCTACGTGCCGCAGGGTGTCAATTTTTTTGACTTTGGACAGTGGGGTCCCTATGTAGAGACCAACATGAAGGTCACGGATTGCGGCTGTTTTGGTGATTTCATCAAATTAAAACCTTTTGTCTCTTTTCTGAAGGATGTAGGCTTACTGCTGCCGGGTATCCTGTTTGTTGTGTATGCCAACCGCATGCATCAACTCGGCGGTACTGCACTTCGGTCCGGCCTGCTGGTTGCCGGCACACTGGCCAGCTTCATCTACTGCTTCAGCAATTATGTATGGGATCTTCCCCACATAGATTTTCGCCCTTTCAAGATAGGCGTTAATGTAGCCGAAAGAAAAGCCGCGGAGACAGAAGCCGCTTCATCTGCTCAGGTGATTGCTTACCGCATGACGCACAAAACCGACAAGCGTGTGGTTGAACTGCCTATGGCCGACTACCTCAAGGTGTACACGCAATACCCGGAAACCGAGTGGAACCTGGAGCAGATTCGCGAACAGCCTCGCGTACCCACCACCAAAATCAGCGACTTCGAAGTATTTGATGATGCAGGCAGCGATATGACAGCATCCATCCTTACCGATGAAGGCTATCAGTTTGTGGTCGTAGCTTACAAGCTTTACAGTGCCGAGTCATCCGTGCCAACAGTGGAAATTGACTCTGTCTTCGTCAATGATACCCTGATTACCGGACAGGGCGTCACCGCAGTACCGCGCCTGGTTGAGGTCAGGGAAAAAGAGGTGATGAAAAAAATGTATACCTGGGATGAGGCCTATCTCGAACAATGGAAGGCCAGACTCCTCCCGATACTACAGCAGGCTCAAAAAGCCGGCCATACGGTAACTATTTTAACCGCATTCACGGACAAAGAGAAGCTAGCTTCGCTTGAAGAAGCTTTAGGGCTGGATGTCGATGTATATACGGGCGATGATATCATGCTCAAAACCATTATCCGCTCCAATCCGGGTCTGCTGCTCATGCGCAAGGGGCTTATCATCCACAAGTGGCATTATCGGCAGTTGCCCGAGTGGTCGGAAATGCAAAGTCAATACATACGCTAATGCAAAATGATTTGTTGTTGCGGGTTGCCGGGGGGCAAGCCGTTGAGCGCCCTCCCGTGTGGCTGATGCGGCAGGCAGGTCGTATTCTGCCCGAATACAGGGCTGTACGCGCCAGTGTTTCCGGCTTCAAAGAATTGGCAGAAACACCGGCCCTGGCTGCCGAGGTTACACTACAACCTGTTGATATTCTGGGCGTCGATGCTGCCATTATTTTTTCAGATATCCTGGTAGTTCCGGAGGCGCTGGGCTTGCCTTATGAAATGGCAGAAGCCCGGGGTCCCTGGTTTCCACAGACGATACAGTCAGCAGCAGACATACGACGGCTACTTGGACCTGAAGAGGCCGCAGCACAGCTCGGATATGTTTACGAAGCCATTAGTCTGGTCAAAAAACAGCTTGATGGTCGTGTGCCGCTCATCGGCTTCGCCGGAGCTCCCTGGACCATTCTCGCGTACATGATTGAAGGCAAAGGCAGCAAAACCTTTTCGCTGCCGCGCAGGTTTCTCTACAATGAGCCCCTGCTGGCACAGGAGCTGCTGGAGCGCATAGCCCTTGCCACCGTTGCCTATCTCAAGCAGCAGGTCGCACACGGAGCGCAGCTCGTACAGCTGTTCGACTCATGGGCGGGCATACTGCCGCCCGAGCAATACAGAGCTTTTTCCTTACCATGGATCAGGCTGATTACCGAAGAGCTTTCTCCGCTGGTACCCGTCACCATCTTTGCCAAAGACGCCTGGTATGCACTGGCTGATTTTGCCGCCCTCGACTGCGCTGTTATTGGTCTCGACTGGCAACAGGATCCTAAGCAGGCGCGCAGCCTGACAGGCAATAAAGCACTGCAGGGCAACCTCGATCCCTGTTTGTTGTACGCCTCCGAGGAAACCATACACACACGGACGCAGGCAATGCTCCATACTTTTGGCACACGGCATATCGCCAATCTCGGACACGGAGTCTATCCCGATACCCCGCTCACAGGCGTACGCACTTTTATTGAAACGGTGAAAGCGTTCCGATACTGATATTGAAGCGCCGTTGATTGGGCCCAAAAGCTGTCTTTTTCAATCAATACACACAATTTTCAACTACATTGTATATCTTTGCATACCTTCAACCCATGCCAAATCTGCAAAAGGGAGTTGCCATAATAAGATAACCATAACTTATGGGTTGGTTCAAGCGACTAAAAGACGGGATTCAAACAGCCACCAGAAACAAAAAAGAAGTTCCGGAAGGGCTTTGGTATAAGTGCAAAAGTTGCCGCGAAACCTCCACCGTCAAGGAATTGCGCGAAAATGTGTTCAAATGTCCACATTGCAACTACCATGTACGTATCGGTGCCACAGATTACTTCGAAATTCTCTTCGACAGTGGTTACGAGGATATGTTTACAGATCTGCGTTCCGTGGATATGCTGAGCTTTACCGATCTCAAGTCTTATCCGGATCGCCTCGACGAAGCTTACCGAAAAACTGCTGTTACTGATGCCATTGAGGTGGCTCGCGGCAAAGTCAACCGCAAGCCCCTGGTCGTGGCTGCCATGGATTTCTCCTTCATCGGCGGTTCCATGGGCTCTGTCGTTGGCCAGCGTATCGCTCTGGCCATCGACTACTGTCTGAGCAACCGCATCCCTCTCATGATTATCTCCAAAACCGGAGGTGCCCGCATGATGGAATCGGCCTTCAGCCTGATGCAAATGGCCAAGACATCTGCTAAGCTCAGCCAGTTGGCGAAGGCTGGTATTCCTTATATTTCATTGCTCACCGACCCGACGACGGGTGGCGTGACCGCTTCTTATGCAATGCTGGGCGATATTAATATTGCCGAGCCGGGAGCACTCATTGGTTTCGCCGGCCCCCGCGTCATTCGCGAGACCATCAAGCGCGACCTGCCGGAAGGATTTCAGACATCAGAGTTTCTGTTAGAACACGGGTTCCTCGATTTCATCGTTGATCGCGGCGAACTAAAGGAAAAAATCGGTGATGTTCTGTCTTTCTTTGGCTAAAATTCCGGATTTTCTCCTCCGGTCAAAAAAGCTTATCCCTCAGCGGGTTCTCGTTTTTTTTCAGTCAGACAGTATCAATTGTCCTGCTGTAGCCGTGCCGTAGTGCATAGCAACATGCTCTGTGTTGTTCCTGAAAAAGCCCTCAGACGGGATTACGGGCAAATATTATTTCATTTTTCAACAGCTACATAGTTGAGCATTTCGTCCATTGAAGTATTTTGTGCTTCTGTGTGCAACGATTTCTTCACCATTTACGCTGGGATTATGAACAATTTGCTCGGCTTTTGCCTGCTCTTATTTTCTTTTTCGCTGTCTGCACAGCGTATCGAACTCATTCCCAAACAGTTTTCATTGCTTGAAGAGGGCATAGTCTATGACAACCGATTACAGTCCCCTGCTCAGTTTTTGGGTTATGAACCAGGCCAACAGTTTACGCTGTATGCGGACATAGAGTCCTACATTACATACCTGGCCGATCAGTCGGACAAGGTAATCCTCCGCCCTTACGGACAGACATACGAAGGCCGTAAGCTCTATTCGCTCGTCATCAGCAGCCCCGACAACCTCAAACAGTTGGAGACACTGCGACAACAGCACCTGCAATTGGTTGACCTTGCCGTCGAGCAGCCACAAAAGGCCCGGCAACTGGCCGAAAACCAACCCGTCTTCGTGTCTCTCAGCTACAACATTCACGGCAACGAGCCCTCCACAACGGAAGCGGCTATGCAGCTGGCATGGCGCATGGCTGCGGCAACCGACGCAGCTACGGCCGACTGGCTACGGCAGTCGGTCATCATCCTGTTTGTATGCATAAATCCCGATGGCCGGGATCGCTACGTATACTGGTACAACGGCATACAGCGACATACAGGCGGTGAGGAGCCTGCTGATATGGAGCACTACGAACCCTGGCCCAACGGACGATCCAACCATTACTGGTTTGATCTCAACCGCGATTGGGTGTGGGGTGTCCACCAGGAGTCGCGCGGCCATATCGCAGAGTACCAGCAATGGATGCCTCAGGTGCATGTTGACTATCACGAGCAGGGCTATGATGCCAACTATTTCACCGTCCCCGGCGAGGCGCCCCGCAACCTGCTATTACCCGATGCGTATGAGCCTTGGGCCAAAATATTTGGCCGTGCCCACGGGCAGGCCTTTGATGCCCGCGGTATCAGCTACTTTACGACCGACCGCTTTGACTTTTTCTATCCCGGCTATGGCTCCAGCTACCCCAGCGTCATGGGGGCGGTTGGCATGCTTACCGAGCAGGGCGGCATCGGCGCCGGCCGGGCTGTCATCACCAATGACGGCCTGCCGCTGACACTCCGGCAGCGGATTTTTGACCACTACCTCACCTCAGTAGCTTCTGTACGTACAGCCGCCGAGCACCGGCCTGAGCTGCTGCAGTACAGCCTCGATGCCTGGAATCCCGTCAATACCAAGACAGCTACCAAGACCTATGTACTTGGTCAGCCGGAGGATCCCTGGGTGGGGGATGTAGTCAATCTGCTGCTGCGTCAGGGGGTTGTTGTGGAACAGGCCAAAGCTCCTTTCCGGCTGGCCGAAGCCATGAATTACCGCGACGGGCAGTCGGCCGAGCGAAGCTTTCCGGCAGGAACGGTCGTTGTGCGCAGTCAGCAGGCCCGCCATCTGCTGGTACACAGCCTACTTTCGAGACAGATGGCTATTGAAGATTCGGTCATGTACGACATGTCCAGCTGGTCGGCTCTGCTGGCCTACAATCTCGATGCCTACTCCTCTCCCCAGCTCCCCAAAGTAGCCTTTGAGGCCATCCGCAACCCGCTGCAGCCTTCGGCGGGTCTTTTGCCGCAGGAAAATGCCTACGCTTTTGTTATTGACTGGCAGCAGCGGCATGCGCCGGCTGCCCTGGCATTATTGTGGGACAAAGGCTACCGCGTACGTGCCGCCGCGGAGCCTTTTGAGGCGGACGGGAAAAGCTTTTCAGCAGGCAGCCTGCTCGTATTACGCGGTCGAAATCCTGAAAAAATGGACATTCAGGCCGACATGGCGGCCATAGCAAGGCAGGCGAAGGTGCAAATACAATCGTTGGGCAGCAGTAAGGTCGATGCCGGCCGCGATCTGGGCTCAACACGCAACCAGCCACTGGAACGCCCCAAGGTGGCCCTACTGGTGGAACCGCCTTTTGATACCCATACCAGCGGACAAGTATACTTCCTGTTTGATCGCGAAACGGGCCTGCCCGTTGAGCGCATAAGGGCATCGGTTCTCAACCAGACGGCTATTCCCAAATTCGGTCTTCGCTACGGAGGTGTTGATTTGAATGCGTATGACGTACTGATTCTGCCCGGCGCCTCAGCCGGCCAGCTGGAGCAGGTTTTTCCCAAAGAAAAACGAGACCAGCTGCTGGAATGGGTCAAAAACGGGGGCGTGCTGGTAGCCATGGAAGAAACTGCCACCTTTTTTACCCAACAAAGCCGCTTCAATCAATTGCGCGTGGCACAGCCTCCGGCCGACAGCTCCGAGCAGACACACTACCTCAGCTGGATTGAACGGGAGCAGTATAATGGTCTGAAACGCATCCCCGGTGCCGCTTTCAATGCCCGTGTCGACACCAGCCACCCGCTGGCTTTTGGCCTAAAACCACAGCTTTTCAGCCTGCGACAAGGCACGAGGGCGCTGCAGCCGGCTACCGCGCTGCAGACAGTAGTCCACTACAATACCGACCCCCGGCAGCTGCTGGCTGCGGGCTACGCATCTGCCGATAACCTCAGCACACTGGCCGGTAAAACCGTAGCGGCCGTGCTGCCAGTCGAGCAAGGAAAAATTGTATACCTGGTCGACAATCCCGTATTCAGAATGTTTTGGATGGGGCCCTCAAGGATGCTGCAAAATGCGGTCATGCTGCTGCCCGGCTTTTAGCCCCCTGTGGCACTTGTGTGTGGCACAGGTTTTGGTAAAAAAAACGTGTACACTGTTTTTTGCCTGAGGCAAAAAACAGTGTATATGCGCCTTCGCATTACAGGCTCTCCCCGCCCGGGGAGAGCCTGTAATGCATTAGAAAGGATACCCCAGGCCTATGTTAAAGGCAATGTCCCGCAACTTGAAATTATCGAAATCATTCCACCACAGCGCCTCCCGAACGGGCTGCCCGTCAAGGGGCAGGCGAGGATAGGGATTGCGCACTTTTACCGCCATATCCAGTCGGAAAATGAAAAACGACAGGTCCATACGCAAGCCGAAACCGCTGCCCACAGCAATCTGCCGATAGAAGGGATAATACGCCTGGTTGTTGAGATAATTTTGAGGGCGGCGGAACAAAAACTGCGAACCCGGCCGCGAATCGTCGCGCCGATACGTCCATACGTTGCCGGCATCAACAAACAGTGCCCCTTTGAAAATCCAGAAGATAGTGAAACGATACTCAAGGTTGAGCTCTACTTTCACATCACCCGTCTGGTAAAAACGATTGAACCCTCCCTCCTGCGGGAGTTCGATAAAAGCAGGATCTTCATAGCCGCCAGGCCCCAGGCTGCGCGGCGCCCAGGCGCGTATGCTGTTAGGCCCGCCAACAAAAAACTGCTTAACGTAAGGGACATCCGATGTATAACCAAAGGGACGGGCAATACCCATATTCAGTCGTGCCGCCAGACTCCTCTCCTTGGTAAACTGTCGGTAATACCGCAGGTCTGTTTCAACTTTGGCGTATTGGGAAAAATCAACTGTATCGCCCAGGCGAAATGTATCCTGTGCAAGCGCAAACTCGTTATAGAGAGCATTTGCCCCCCAAATCTCAGCACCGGCCGCCTCAACCCGCAGGTTGATCACACTAGACTCGCCAAACCTGTTGACTTTGCTGGTGTGGAAGTAATCCAGATCCCGAAAAAGAAGGCTTACAAATACCTGCTCCCCGAAACTTCGCTCAAGAAAGGGGTTCTTGTTGAGCTGCTCACGAAAAGGATCCTCGAGAAAAGGCTTCAGATAATCGACCCCAATATGATTGATTGTATAGCGTGTATTGCGGTTTGGCTGAAAGTCATAGCCATAGCTCAAATTCAAGAGATTATACCGATACCAGTTGACAATCAGCAGGTAATTGTAACTACCGGATATACGGGAAGAAGCATTTTCACGCAAATTATTAAAAAAAGAAGCATTCAGCAAGTGCTTGTCCTTGCCTACCGGAACCTGATGGAGCCCCCTCCAAAAACCAAAATAATCGTTGAATCGCGGCAAATATAGGTCTGCCTGCCCGCTGAGATCTATGGTATTCCAAAGTGGTGCATTGCGTGAAGTATTGAGTTCTACCCCCGCCGACAAGTTGGTCACCAATCGCTCTGCCCCCCCCAATAGATTGCGATGCTGGAAGCCCGGACTAATCGAAATCCCCAAGAGGTTGCCCGCACCAGAAGCCCCGTTGCGGTTGGTGTAATTGAGTTCAAGGTCGGCACCCAACGCAATCGGCAAGCCAGGTGTAAGCTGAATCTGAAAATGTAACAGCTTAGGATCAGCCTTATCTACCTCCTGCCGAACACGTACAAAGGAGTAAATACCCAGATCGTTGAGTTTTTTGTTGGTTTTATCAAAATCCTCCTGACTATAGGTTTGCCCGGGTCTGAGCTGAATGGCCGAGAGCAACGTGCTTAGGTGGATCTGATTGTTATCGGTCAGAAAAAAATGGATATCATTGATGACCGAATCGCGATCCCAACTGCTGGAATCAGTCCTGATTTGCTGAAAATCAGGAAACACACTTACGCTTCCAACCGTAAACTGCTGGTGGGTAGAGTCGTTGTAGTTGAGTAAAATGCGGACATCCAGACTGGCTGTATGGTTGACGTGGTTGGAGTCAATCTCCAGCTGATCGAAAAAATTATCGTAAAAATTAGCGTAGCCCTGATTGCGGAGCTCTTTGGTGAGCCGGATTTTCTCCTGATCGAAAAGCTGCAGATCAAAAAAATCGCCCTTCTTCAACAGTGACTGTCTGCCGGCACTGGCCAGGAACTCCTGAATGCGAGGATCATCGCTCAGAAAGCGAACGGTATCAATCAGGTAGCGATTACGCGGTTCTACCGAGTAGGTAACCTCCTTAGCATGCTCACCCTTTGTTTTTACGGAATAGGTAACTGCTGCATCAAAATACCCCTTGGATTGCAGGTACAACAGCATGGCCGTACGGCTCATCTCGCTGAGACTGTCGTTGTACAATGCAGGGCGCTCACCCAATGCGCGAATCTTCCATTCTTCAAAAGCAGTAATGGTATCTGTCTTTCCCCTGATCGTCAGGTAGAAGTACTCGCGGGGGAAAAAGAACAGCAGGTTGGTATTGGGTGTCTGTCTGAGCAGTGCTTCCAAATCCCAGATTAACAGTTTTTTGTCCGGTATTTTTGCTTTGGTTTCGATGGTGTTTTGTGTAAGCAGATACTCTCCTTCTGAGAGAAACCTGCTTGTCTGGCATCCCCAAAGCAATAGCGTCCATATCGTCGGAATGACGTATTTTAGCGCATTCATTCGCATAGACATTGTTGCTATCATGAGCCTTAGTAAAAGCGATGTAAAATATGTTAAATCCCTGGGGATAAAAAAGTACAGGCAAAAATATAATAAATTTGTCGTTGAAGGGGACAAGATGGTACAGGAATTACTCCGGCAGGAGCAATTTTCTGTCGAGGCGCTGTTTGCGCTGCC
Organism: uncultured Saprospiraceae bacterium; assembly: GCA_964441755.1. Classification (GTDB taxonomy): domain Bacteria; phylum Bacteroidota; class Bacteroidia; order Chitinophagales; family Saprospiraceae; genus JAUMBM01. The sequence continues at coordinate 63,563 of CAYTVG010000008.1, read as the reverse complement.
TGCCTGGCTGGAAAAAACAGCAGCTGAGGCCGACAGACGAGCAGACAGGTGCGAAGCGGTAAGCGAGCAACAGCTTTCTCAGCTGTCTTTACTCAGCAGCCCCCACCAGGCACTGGCGGTGGTTGATATCCCTGAAGCGGCAGACTGCCAACTGCCACAAGACGGCTGGAGTCTGTACCTCGACGGGCTGCAGGATCCTGCCAACTTGGGTGCCATCCTGCGGGTAGCTGACTGGTTTGGCATGCGTAAGGTAGTCCTGGGACCGGGCACCGTGGATCTCTACAACCCCAAGACCATACAGGCTTCGATGGGCTCTTTCCTGCGCGTAAGCTGCCCGGAATGTTCCTTACAGGAAATAGCAACCCACCAGCCATCTCTGCTGCGCCTCGGCGGCGATGCCGGCGGCGGCAGCATTTTTGACCTGACACTGCCCCCCGCGGGCATACTCGTCATCGGTCGTGAAGGCTCAGGCCTGCGGGAAGAAACTACGGGACTCATACAGCAGTTGGTAAATATTCCGCCCGGCAAAGGCGGCGGGGCAGAAAGCCTGAATGCGGCTGTTGCCGCAGGCATTCTCTGCGCGGTCATTGACCGGCAGCTATCCCAACAGCGAACATAACCTGATGTGCAATATGGATTTTGGGAGAACTACGCAGCTGGATAGTGTCGATTTTTCGCTGCCTGCTGACCCTGCCTTTACGGCCAACTACTTATCTTCTCTGCCACAGCGGTCCGGCCCTATGCGTCTATATCTGGGTGCAACCGGCTGGGCTATGCCCCAGTGGGTTGGCCGTTGGTATCCGTCGGGCACCAAAAGTAAGGACCATTTGTATCACTACGGCCGGCAGTTTTCGACGATTGAGCTCAATACAACCCACTACCGCATTCCCGACTTCAGTACCATTGCCAGCTGGTGCGAGCGCGTGCCGCAGGATTTTCGTTTTTGCCCCAAGCTGCCACAGATTATCAGCCACGATAAACAACTGGGCCTCAACGGCAGCGCTACGCGCCTTTTTACCGAAGCCATCGCGGGCATGGGCCGGCGACTGGGGGTCTGCTTCCTGCAGCTGCCCCCTCACTTTGGCCCCGAGCGGCTGCCCCTGTTGGAGATTTTTTTACAAAAATGGCCCCCGGCCCTGCCGCTGGCGGTGGAGCTGCGGCACGAGGACTGGTTTGCCGATGAAGCAGTGACAGACAAGCTGGCCAGTCTGCTGCATAGTTTCGGAACGGGCATGGTCATTACCGATGTAGCCGGACGCCGCGATGTGCTGCACCAGTTCGTCACGGCTCCTTTTGTGCTCATCCGGTTTGTGGGCAACGGCCTCCACCCCACCGACTACCTGCGCATCGACAGCTGGGCCCGGCGCTTACACCATTGGGCACAGCAGGAGCTTCCGGATGTGTACTTTTTTTCTCATCAGCCCGACAATATCCTTTCTCCGGAGATGGTTTTATATCTTTGGGAGAAGATCCGGTCGGACGAGAGCCTGTTGGCCCGCCCGCCGGTTCCCTTGACTGTGTCCGGCGATGACCGACAGATGCAATTATTTTAGGCAAGCACGCAAAAATCATGTCTCAGGAAAATCCACTTCCGCTCATTGCCCGCGACATCAGCTGGCTTTCCTTCAACTACCGGGTACTGCAGGAAGCTAAAGACCCGGCCGTACCCTTGTTCGAGCGGATTAAGTTTCTGGCTATTTACTCCTCCAATTTGGATGAATTCTTCAGGGTGCGCATGGCCAACCACCGCAACCTGCTGCGCGTAGGTAAAAAGACTAAAAAACAACTCGATTACAACCCCAAAGAGCTGGTGCGTGAGATTCACAACATCGTCAATAAGCAGCAGGAGGAGTTCAGTCGTATTTTTGAAAAGCAGATTATTCCGGAGCTCAGGCGCCACCGCATCTTTCTCAAGCGGCGGCTGGATCTCAACGAACAGCAGCGGCAATTTGTGGAAACCTACTTCCGCGAACACATGCTCCCTTTTGTGCAGCCTGTACTGCTGCTGCGCAACAAAGTGAGGCCTTTCCTCAATAACGCACAGCTATACCTGTCGATCCTCATGCAGGATCTCGAAGGGGGACAGCCCGAAAATGCCTATGCACTTGTTAAAATACCTTCGGATCACCTGCCCAGATTCATCGAACTGCCAGCGCCGGCAGGTCAGCATCACCTCATAATGCTGGATGATATCGTGCGCCACAGCGTGAGCTGGATGTTTCCGGGCTATCATATACTGGATACCTTTTCCATCAAACTGACCCGGGATGCCGAGTTGTACATCGATGATGAATTCAGCGGTGATCTCATACAGAAAATCCGCGAAAGTTTGGTAAAAAGGCATGTAGGCCCCGCCAGCCGCTTTGTGTACGACAGGGAGATGCCGGCTACCTTTCTTTCCTTTCTGACCAATGTATTCGAACTGGAACACTACGATACCTTGCGCGAAGGCCGCTACCACAACAACTTCGATTTTTTCCGTTTTCCGGATTTCGGACTTTCACAGCTAAAGAATCCGGCCCTGCCACCGCTCGCATATCCTCCACTGGAGCAGACAGATCACTATTTTGGCGCCATTGCAGCGAGGGATCATTTAATACATTTTCCCTATCAGCACTACGATTCCGTAGTCCGCTTTTTTGAAGAGGCTGCCAGGGATCCGGCAGTCACGCACATTAAGATCGTACAGTATCGGGTTGCCAAAAAGTCCCGCATCATGCAAGCGCTTATGGATGCTGTAAAAGCCGGCAAGCAGGTGACTACTTTCATAGAGGTCAAAGCCCGTTTTGATGAGGAAGCCAACCTGCGGTGGGGCGAAAAACTCGAGCAGGCAGGTGTCAACGTTTTTTACAGCTTGCCCGGTCTGAAAGTTCATGCCAAGCTGGCGCTTGTAAGACGTATAGAACAGGGTACAGCCAAATTGTACACCTATTTGTCAACAGGTAATTTTCACGAAGATACAGCCAAAGTTTACAGCGATTTCGGCCTGTTTACGGCCAATACTGACCTCGTCAACGAGGTAGCCCGGGTATTTACCTATCTCGAAACCATGAAGCTGCACGAAGAAGATCCCTTTAAACATCTGCTGGTTGGACAGTTTAACTTGCGCTCCGGACTCGAAGCCCTCATCGATCGTGAAATCTCAGAAGCCAAAGCAGGCCGGAAGGCGTTCATCAAGCTAAAGATGAATAGCCTCGAAGATATCAATATGATCGAAAAATTGTACGAGGCAAGCCGGGCAGGGGTCTCCGTACAACTCATCATCAGGGGAATCTGTTGCCTGATCCCCGGCGTGCCCGGCTACAGCGAAAATATCGAAGTCATTAGTATAGTCGACCGTTTTCTGGAGCACAGCCGCGTTTTCTGGTTCTGTCATGGAGGAGAGGATCTCCTGTTTCTTTCCTCAGCAGACTGGATGGTGCGCAATCTGAGCTATCGGATAGAAACAGCCTTCCCTGTATACGACCCGGCTATCAAGGCGCAAATACAGGAATATCTGCTCATTCAGCTTACCGACAATACCAAGGCGCGCGTCATAGATATCCATTCCTCCAATACCTACAAGAAAACCAGTAGCGCGCTCGCTATTCGCGCTCAACTTGAGACCTATTTTCTCATCAAGCGAAAAACAGATGCCGACGTGTGACGAAATAAGCTGACCACAATCTGGGGACCGCTGTAAGCGGGTCTGCCCTTTTCAAGGGCTGCCACACGCAATAAGCTCGCTTTTCTAAATTTTTGACAATCATACGTTTTGATCTTTTTTTTAAAAAAAATAATATTTTTTCACCTCAAAGCTTGTTTATACGGGAGAATTGTATGTAAATTTGCATCGCTCAAACAGCAACACGGTGATTAAATACGCGAAGTTGCTGGCAGCAAAATGCAGATGTAGCTCAGTTGGTAGAGCGCAACCTTGCCAAGGTTGAGGTCGCGGGTTCGAGCCTCGTCATCTGCTCAGCAAAGCCAATCACTTCGGTGGTTGGCTTTTTTCGTTTTGGTCTCTCTGGTTTTTTGGTCTTCAAAGTTCCCTACTCCTTAGGGATTCAAATTTACATTATTGTTGGTTTGTCTCCTGCCGAACAGATGCATTGACAACTTTTTACACCCATCTCACTTCTTTTTGATAGCCCCAAATCTCGTATCGCCAAATTTTTTGTTACCTTTGTTATAGTTCATTTTTTGTCAACATAAAGCATTACATGCGTTTACTTCCCGAAAGCACAAGCACATTGGGGAGAGAAAGTCAGTACAGAGCAGCAAAGCTGGTTTAAGGCAACAGTTGCCGTAATACGCATAATTTTCCCAATGAAATATTACATTACTGAATTTTAGTCCCGATTCCATCTTATGAAGAAAGCACTACTCATGGTGTTGGTGGTTATCGTTTCTGTTTATTCTCGCGCTGGCCTGTTTGCTCAGTGTGAGAATCCGAGCATTAACCTACCCGATGCTAACCACCCGGTCAACGGCAATATTGCCAATGCATACTGTGTTACCATCACCTTTGACCCTGCACAGACAGGAATCCCCACAGGTCTCAGCATGCAAATTCATCATACTTACCAGGGAGACCTGAGTATTTTTATAGCCGCCTGTGGTAATACGTTAAATATCATGCAGCGGCCGGGGGTCATAGGAAGTTGTACAGGGGGTTGCCCTTGTGGTAATTCTAATGACATAGGTACGCCCAGCAATCCGGCTTTGCTGATTTTTCAGGATGGCGGTGGTCCGGATCCTGAAAATGGAATTCCGCTAAACGGTGGTACATTCGGTGTCACAGCTGACAATTCTTGTGCTTATGGCACGCCGGGGATCAACTCCTTTGCTTCCCTGTGGGCGAGCTGCCCTCCTGGTCCGATTTCTGCGCAAATATGCATAGCAGATCATGCTTTTGCCGATGTGGGCTTTGCACAGAACATCACCTTGCTGTTCCCGGATCCTATTACCTGTGGTTGCACAGATCCTACTGCCAGCAACTACGATCCCAATGCTGATGTTGATGACGGTAGCTGTATACCTCCCTGCGCCAATTTTGCGGTTTCCGCAACCCCCACAGCAAGTGTGTGCGCCGGCGCTTCTACTCAGTTGTCAGTAACTGTGGAGGGTGGCCTGGGGCCTTCTTACCAATGGGTGAGTACCAACGGTGGCGAGATCTACCTCGATGATCCTGGCTCTCCTACTCCCACGGTAAGCATTCCTGAAGGTGTAACAGGAACCTTCACTTATATAGTCATGGTCAATGACCCGCCCTGTATGGGTCAGGCAACCGTCAACGTCACGGTGCTCAATCCTCCCTTGCCCCAGATTATCGGTGAGGAGGTGGTTTGTCCGGGGCAATCCACACAACTCAACGTCACTGGTGGCATTTTTACCGACTATCAGTGGTCAACAGGAGAAAACAGCCCTGCTATACAGGCCGGACCGGGTGAGTATACGGTCACGGTTACCGGTACCAACGGATGTCAGGGTTCTGCTTCGTTTACGATTACAGAGGCTGATCCGCCGGCTGTTGATGTGAGCGGGCCGCCGGATATTTGTCCCGGTGGCGTGGCTTCACTGTCTGCAACGCCGGGTTATCTGACTTACGATTGGTCAACAGGGGATTTTGGGGCGGTCATTTCCGTTTTCAACCCGGGTATCTATACGGTCACCGTCACTGATCAGGCTGGTTGCACGGGAGTGGGTAGTTATTATCTCGAACCAGGTTTTGGTCCGGATGTGTATATCGATGGGGATACTGAAATTTGTTCTAATGAAATAACCACCCTGCAGGGGCCTCCGGGTATGGCCGCTTACAGCTGGTCTACAGGGGAGACTAGTCCCTCTATACAGGTGAGTGAAGCAGGCGCATACTCGCTCTTTGTACTAGATGATGATGGCTGTCCGGGAGAGGCTAATATTTTCATCACTCAATTGCCCGACCCCGTTCCTGTTATTGACGGCATCCCTGTTTTCTGCCAGTTCGCCGAAACAATTCTGTCCGTTAATGAACCCTTCCTGAATTATGTGTGGTCTACGGGTGATTTCGGTCCCTCTGCGGTTGTATCTTCACCTGGTCTGGTTAGTGTGACAGTCACCGACAGTGACGGCTGTGAAGGTAGTTCGGTCATTGAAATAAGTGAAATTCCCAATCCACAGCCGGTCATCAGCGGCCCCTTGGGTATTTGCCCGGATGGCGTGGTAACACTCAGCACCGATCCCGGCTACCTAATCTATGATTGGTCAACAGGACAGGGTACACCCTCTATTCAGGCCGATCAGGCAGGTTTGTACACGCTGACGGTTACAGATGATTTCGGGTGTTCTGGTTCAACGTCTTTTGATCTGCTTCCCTACCCCGTTTCTACGCCGCAGATTAGCGGACAGCTCACTATTTGCCCCGGGGGTGCTACCATTCTTACTGCATCTCCCGGATTTCAGTCCTACTTTTGGTCTAACGGCGCTACAACTGCGTCCACTCAGTTCAATGCTCCGGGTGAGGTGACACTGATTGTCACAGATCAAAACGGTTGTCAAAGTATCGCTTCTGTCACGATTCAGCAGCAAGATCAGCTAAGTCCGGTGATTCTTGGTGATCTTGATTTTTGTACGGGCAGCAGCACAAGCCTGTCTGTACAAGGATCCTACAGTAGTTATACATGGTCCACGGGGGCAACAAGTGCAAGCATTAGCATTTCAACTGCCACTCCTGTGAGCGTTACCGTCACAGATGCCTTTGGTTGTTCTGGTGCCGCAACTGTCAATCCGGTGATACTGCCGCTACCCGTACCACTGATTGGAGGATCATTGTCCTTCTGTGCCGGCAGTAGTACAACACTCAATAGTACTGTTACCTATACCGCCTACAGTTGGAGTACCGGCAGCACGACCGCTTCTACGAGTGTAAGTACACCGGGCACTGTATCTCTCACGGTAACCGATAGCAATGGATGCATCGGAAGCAGCAGTGTCAGCATACTCCAAAACGAGCTGCCTACGCCTGTCATCACCGGCATCCCGGGCTTTTGCCCCGGACAGACGACACAGCTGACGGCCAATAGTGGCTACACTGCCTATATTTGGAGTACCGGCAGTTCTTCCGGCAGCATAGAGGCGGGTAATACGGGCGTCTATGGACTCACCGTCACAGATGGCAACGGATGCCAAGGATCAACCAGCCTGCAGGTGTCCGAGTATGCTACTCAGATTCCTGCTATTACGGGAGCATTGGAGTTCTGCCCGGAAGGAAGTACCACCCTCAGCGCAGCAGCTGGTTTCGTGAGTTATCAGTGGTCCAATGGCCAAAGTAGCCAGCAGTTGCTTAGCAGCACACCCGGCAGTTATGGTCTCACGGTCACAGACAGCAATGGTTGTGAAACAAGCAATGAGGTTCAGCTGAGCAATTATACAGTCATCCCTCCTGTCATCAGTGGCCCACAGGGCTTTTGCACCGGCCAAACGGCCTCCCTTACGGCCAGCGCAGGCTATACTTCATATAGCTGGTCAGCCGGTGGATCGGATAATGCCAACCTCACAGTTGGCAATGGGGGTATCTACAGCCTGACCGTAACAGATACCAACGGTTGTCTGTCTGATGCTGACTATAACCTGACGCAATACGAGCTGCCCAATCCGGTAATCGCAGGTTCTCTTACCTTCTGCACGGGGACGTTCACAACGCTGAGCACCAATGATATTTACGTGAGTTATCAATGGTCAAACGGGGGGGTACAGCCTAATATAACTGTCAGCACACCTGGTCTTGTCGTACTTTCTGTAGTCGATGCCAATGGCTGTGCCGACAGTACGCAGGTTGATGTTGTGGAGGCTACAGAGCTCAGCCCTTCTGTAGCAGGGGATCCGTTCTATTGTATTGGCGGAAATACCCGCCTGGATGCTGGCCCGGGTTTTGCAACTTATCTGTGGAGTGATGGCTCCTCCGCTCAAAGTCTGCTGGTTAGCAGCCCCGGTGTATATACGCTGAGCGTTACCGATGCTTCAGGTTGCTCCGGGCAAACTTCTGTTACAGTTGTTGAAAATCCGTTGCCTACACCCCAAATTAGCGGTGTGGCTGAGTATTGTGTCGGTGCTAGTACACAGATAACTGCTAATGCAGGCTATGTAACCTATAACTGGAATACAGGAGCTTTCACCCCCGCTATCACCGTGAACAGCCCCGGCAGCTACAGCGTTGAGGTTGTTGACACCAATGGATGTGTCAACACCACACAGCTTGCCGTCATTGAAAGGCCGCTACCTGTTTTTTCCATCGCAGGCACCAATTTCTTCTGCGCTGGTGGGCAGACACAGCTTACTGTAACGCCTTCCCAGACGGCTTATCAGTGGTCCGGCGGACAAACCACTAATAGTATTTCTGTCTCGCAGCCGGGTCTCGTGGTTGTTACCGTTACCAATGAATACGGCTGTCGCGCATCAAACAACATCAGTGTGCAACGCATCCCGTTACCGGATCCTGATCCCGGGATTCAGCGATTCCTGAGTTGCGATATTACCAATGTTACTCTGGGTGGCAATGGCGGATCTCAGGGTAACCAATTTACTTACCTATGGTCTGGTCCGGGCATCACGCCCCAAAACCAGCAGCAGCCACAACCAACCGTAACCCTTGCAGGCACTTACAGTCTGGTAGTAACCAACCAGCAGTATGGCTGTGTGAGTCTGCCGGAGACTGTTGAAGTTACAGACCTGACCAACAATCCCGCTGTTGTCCTGCAGGTATTGGATGTACTTGACTGCAATACTTCTACGGTAGTAATTGACGGCACGCAGTCTGCAGGCGGAAGTGCAGTTGTCTACCAATGGTACAATGAGCTGCTGCAGCCGATACCCAATGCCCCTGGCAACCAGCTGACGGTCACCAACCCGTCGCTTTTCTATCTGGAAGTTATAGATACCATCACCGGCTGTGCCAACATTGACTCCATCGAAGTCACCAGTAACGTCGACTATCCAATTGCCGAAGCAGGACCTACTGACCGGCTTGACTGTCGCAGGCCTCGTCTGTCCCTCAACGGGACGGGCTCGCAAACCGGCAGTGATATTCGCTACCAATGGACGACCCTTGGGGGCCTGATTGATTCCGGAGCCACTACCCTGCAGGCTATCATTGCAGCTCCGGGCTGGTACTATTTGCGTGTCACGGATATATCCAATGGTTGCACCAACATCGACTCTGTCTTCATCACACGCAACAACACACCTCCTGTTGCCGTTACCAGCCCCAATCAGGAGCTTAACTGCCTCGTTGAGGGTGTTACTATCAACGGACAAGGCTCCAGTACAGGGGATATCTTCCGCTACCAGTGGCTACTCAATACACAGCCCATTGCAGGAGCAAACTCCCTGGAATGGTTTACCAATACAGCAGGTATCTATACCCTCGAGGTAGTCAATGACGATAACGGTTGTAAAGCCACTGCACAAATGCTCATCACCCGGGATGAAACAGAGCCCCGGGGTCTGGTAGCACAAACTGATACACCGACTTGCTTTGGTGATTTGGACGGCAGTATTGTCGTATCTTCTGTAGAAGGCGGAACACCACCCTTCTCCTTCAGCCTCAATGGCCGTCCACTCGCACAGTTAGGCTTTTTCGATGATCTGGGCGCAGGAATCTATACACTCACGGTGGTCGATGCTAAGGGTTGTGACTACACTGCGCAGGTGGTGATACCCGAGGCCAATGATTTGCAGGTCGAGCTGGGACCGGACCAGGAACTCAGGCTGGGTGAAATTGCTTTCATCAACGCTCAGGTTACGGTGCCGCAGGAAGAATTGACTGGCATTAAGTGGCAGACGGTTGTAAGTCTGCCTTGTGACACCTGTCTGACCCAGGAGTTGCAGCTGAATGAATCAACGCAGTTCTACATCCTGGTGGTTGATGAGAATGGCTGTACAGCATCGGATCTGGTCACCATCTTTGTGCGGCGCGAACGGGATGTATACATACCCAATGCGTTTTCACCTAACGGTGACGGCAAAAATGATGTATTCATGCCTTTTGCCGCTCCCGCTGCTATTAAGAAGATCAATGCCTTTCAGGTCTATAATCGTTGGGGTGAAATCATGTATGAAGTATACGATTGCCCGCCCAACGATCCTGTATACGGCTGGAATGGTACTCACAGGGGACAGCTGATGAATGCAGGTACTTACGTATGGACTTTGGAAGTGACCTTCTTTGATGACGAGGTTGAGTTCTTTAAAGGAGAAGTTATTCTGATGCGCTAGGCATACAGATAAAAAAAAAGGGCTTGTTTTCTGACGATTTTCAGAGAACAAGCCCTTTTTTTTATCTGTATGCTGCCGCCTGAGTGCTAAAGTATCTGCTCGACAGCTCCTTGCTTATTTAGCTTGCAGCGCTGTTTCAATGGTTGCACGCAAGTCGGCTACATGCGCTGCGGATGCTTCGTCTTTACTGCTGTAAGATTTGCATGAACGCTGTATCTGCTCGAGTGTCCTGCGAGCCAGCGCGCGCACATCTGACTGGCTACTGCGCGCATCCTTAGCACCCAACAACTCAATCATTTTAGCTATATACGCGCGTTGCAAATTGCGACGAAGCAGTTCAACAGCCGTTTTGCCATCGATTTCACGGAAAATATTTGTCCGGGTTGCATTGAACAGATCCTGCAGCGAATATGCCTGATTACCATACAGTGCTGCAGCCTCCTGCAAACGGCCCATTCTGCTTTCAGCAAATAAGCGACCTAGTGTCTGCCGTTGCAGGTTGTTGATACGTTCAATACCACCTGACATTCCTATACGCTGAAGGACATCGTTGTTGAGCAGCCAGGAAGGCGTATCAAAAATGCTGCGGCTGATAAAGTCAACAGCACGTTGCTGATAGCTCTTTTCTACGGGAACAAAAACAGGGCCTGCCTGGTCAGCAGTTTTGCGTGTCTCATGTACGCCTCCAATGACTGTTGAAACATGCCCGAGATAGCGATTAAGCTGGCCTATAACCTGGCCATACAACTCAGACAAATCATCATACCCCTCAGCAGGCAGTGTTGTCCATGCAATCAGATTGGGGACAATGCGCTTCAGGTTGGCGAGTCCCATCTCACTGGCATATACTGCATCACTGCCAATGTCTTCCGTCTGTGCTCGTGGATCATAGGGGTCACCTGCCTGACGTCCAAAATGATAGACAGGATTGCCAGCCTTAGCTTTTACCCACTCATTGAGCACGGTACGTTCTTCTTCCGGAGAGGACACCTGGCGAATAGGATGATAACCATATTCAATGGACCAGTAATCGTAGGGACCTATGAGCGGCATCAGACCAGCACCCTTATCTTCCGGCTGAGCAACGTAATTGAAACGCGCATAGTCCATGATAGACGGAGCTACCCCCATACGTTGTACAAAGCCGGGCGCACGCAGACTGTCGACCGGGTAAGCCGCGCTGGATCCCATATTGTGCGGCAGCCCCAGTGTGTGGCCTACTTCATGTGCTGCCACAAAACGAATCAATTGCCCCATGAGCGCTTCGCTAAACTTGGCAGAACGTGCCTCTGGATTTACGGCAGCCGTTTGAATGAAAAACCAGTTGCGCAGCAGGTTCATCACATTGTGATACCAAAGGATATCACTTTCGAGAATCTCCCCTGTGCGAGGATCGTGTACATGCGGCCCCACAGCGTTTTGGATTTCCGTAGTGATATACCGAATTACACTGTAGCGCACATCCTCAGGGCTCCAAAGGGGATCCTCCTCTTTTGAAGGCGGATCTTTTGCGTAGATGGCATTCTTAAATCCTATGGCCTCGAAAGCTTTCTGCCAGTCGTTGACCCCCTGCTTGATATACGGACGCCAGTTTTCGGGCATGGAAGGATCGACATAATACACAATGGGCTTTACCGGCTCTACGAGTTCGCCCCGCTCCCATGCATCCCAGTCTTTGGGCTCGAGCCGCCAACGGGTAATATAGCGCCTGCGCTCCGCGCGATGCGCATCCAGTCCATAGTCGACCTGTGAGATTGAAAAATAGCCTACGCGATCATCATACAAGCGTGGCTGCATAGGCACCTCCGGCAGCCGGATAAACGACTGAACCATCTCAACGGAAAGCGTTTGTGTAAGCTCGTTGTCCGGCAGTTTACTGCCTGTAAAGGTCAGAATATGACGGATGTTGGTATTCTCAGGAAAACTCTGTACTTCTGTGATCAGCGAGCGTTCTTTATCAAGTGACCTGATTTTAAACTGCTCGCGCTCCTGCTCTGTGAGCGGACCGATCATGGGAACATCTGTCGTAAACAATTTGCTGACTTCAAAAACAATCCCGCTGCTGTCTTTTGAGAGTGTAGCCAGATCAAACGTCATCACGACCGGCTCGAAATTGTTATTGCGCACTGACTGGTAGATGGGCAGCTCCTCACTGGCAACACTATTGTATGAAACCGAGCGCAGCAATATCTTGTTGCCCTCACGTTGCCAACGAATGACTTGTTGTGGACGCGCATGTATCCCTGCACCCCCAAAATTGAGGTTGCGTACATAGCCCGAAATCACGCTTACTACCAGAATTTCTTTCTCCAGCAACGACAGCGGGAGTTCGAAATAACATTTTCCGTCTACCTGATGGACAGTAAATAACCCATTGTAGGAAACCGCTGATTCTGTAATAACCTCAGCGTATGATTTCATACCGGATCTCGTAGTCTTTCCTTCACCCTCTGACTTTTCCTGAGCATACAGCCCCAGCGTACATAAGATTGCAAGGAGTAGTATCGATATTTTTTTCATCGTATCTGGTTAAAAAATTTGCAAAGAATCAAAAATAAAAAAGTGCTGACAAACTTACTATTTTCAATACAATGTTTGGCAACTAATGTATATCAATTGTGCAATAAACGATGTAAAAAAAAACGGCAGGCGTGGGGCGCCTGCCGTTTTTTGAGAAATAAAAAAACTAGTCATCAGTATCTGCCGTAGGAGAGCCGTCAAACATGAGCCAGGCTTTCAGGAAGCCGTCTATATCTCCATCAAGGACGGCATCCGTCTGACCTGTCTGATGACCCGTGCGGTGATCCTTGACCCGACGGTCATCCAACACATAGGATCTTATCTGGGATCCCCACTCAATCTTTGTTTTTGACGCTTCTATCTCTCCTTTCTCTTTGAGCTGCTCGGCCAGTTTTTGCTCAAACAACCTGGATTTAAGCATCTGTATCGCTTTTTCCCGGTTTTGATGCTGGGAGCGTTCCTGCTGACATTCAACGACGATACCAGAGGGCAAGTGTCGTACCCGGACAGCTGATTCCGTCTTATTGACGTGCTGTCCACCGGCGCCACTAGATCTGAAAGTATCCCATTCTAAATCAGCAGGATTTACCTCTACCTCAATGCGTTCATCCACTCTTGGATGGACAAATACTGAGGCAAAAGACGTTTGCCGTTTACCTTGCGCATTGAAAGGACTGATACGTACGAGTCGGTGAACCCCGTTTTCACCTTTTAGCCAGCCATAGACAAAATCACCTTCAATTTCGATTTCTGCTGACTTGATACCAGCTACATCTCCGTCTACGCGATTGAGTTCGGTGACTTTAAAGTTATTGCGTTCACCCCAGCGTTTGAACATGCGCAGCAGCATTTCAGCCCAATCACAGGCCTCCGTACCGCCGGCACCAGCATTGATTTCGAGGATGACACCCAGCTCATCTTCCTGCCTGTTGAGCGTAGAGCGGAACTCCATCTGATCGATGACATCGACAGCTGATTGGTATTTAGCCTCGACCTCCTCCTCCGTAGCTTCTCCTTCCCGCTGGAATTCGTACATTATTTCCAGATCATCAATTTCGCGGCTCACAGCCATGAATTCTTCGATCCAGCGCTTATGGCTTTTAAGCGTTTTTAGCGTACTCTCTGCCTGCTGAGGATTGGACCAAAAGTCCGGGTTGAGCGTTTGCTGCTCGAGATCTTCAATTTGTTGTAGTCGGTTATCGACGTCAAAGATACCTCCTCAAAACGCCCAGACGGGTTTGCAGGTTCTTAAATTGCTCGATAGTCATAGAATGTAATTTATTTGGTTTTATAAATGACTGCTTCCGCGCAATGCAATTGCGCGGAAGCAGCGGTCTGTAAAATCGATAGCTTACTGCAGTTCAACATAGAACACCAGTTCAGCATTTTCAGGGATTACCGGTGGGCTTCCGGCTTCTCCATAGCCAAGGTTTGCAGGGATAATCAGTGTAGCCTTTCCACCGGGCTTCAGCAGACCTATGCCCTCGTCCCAGCCCTTAATTACCTGACCAACACCCAGCGGGAAGTCAATAGGCTGACCTCTTTCATAAGACTGGTCAAAAATATTGCCATCCTTCAGCATACCGATATAGTGGACGGATACGGACTCACCTGTCTTTGGATTTGAACCACTGCCCTCTTCGTGCATAATATATTTTAGCCCCGAGGCAGTTGACTTAACCTCCTGCGCATTAGAACCTGCATAATACTGCTCGCGTACATTCTGTGCGAAAGCAACTTTTTCTTCTGCAATGGCCATCATTTTTTTGGACTCCTCCTCTTGCTGGCGGCGATAGTCTTCTTCCTTCATAATATCGATGATAACCAGATCATAGTAGATTTCTTTTACATCCGCCAGGGCTGGTGGCTTCTGATCTGCAGGGATCGTATCCATCCGATAGGCGATGGTTACGCTGTCACCTTTCGCCAATACACTCAATACATCATAAATCATCTTCTGCAGCTCATTCTGGTACATTGATTTTTCCTCTTCGGTTTTGGGTACCTGGAAGGAAGGTGCAGGACCGCCCTGATCGCGGGTTTGCATGATTGTACTGTCTGCTGTACGCACAGTGAGATGAAACAGAACATAGTCGCCCTTTTCAGGCTTAGCTCCTTTTGTATTTACGTGATGCGTGAACACATAACCCAGCGGTGACTTGGACTCCTTGCCCTTGCAGCCGGCAAACGCGATGGCTGCCAAGAGGCTGCCAAGAATGACAAAATGGCGCATAAAATGCAGGTAATTAAATTGTTAAATAATTATCGAGTAAGTACTTCCCTATAAGCGGGCAGTACTTCTTTAAACCGCTTAATAGTCGCTGCCAAACCATGGAAACTAGCTCCGCCGGCAGCATTTTTATGGCCGCCGCCTCTGAAATGCTTACGGGCGATATCCTGTACGTCAATATCCCCCTTGGAGCGTATGCTCAGTTTGACAATTGTTGGCTGCTCATGGATGAATGCTGCTATACGTACCTGCTGCAGTTTGAGCAGGTAGTTGACGATGCCTTCTGTATCCCCTCGCTTAATATCGTAAGTTGTATAATCTTCTTTGGTCAGGTAAATAATACCCGTATGAAACTCCTCGAGAATCTCCATACGATTGTAAAGACAGTGGCCTAAAAGGCGCAGCTGCTTTTCCGTCATATTGTTGTGTATCAAATCCTGCAAACGATAATCATCAACCCCTCTTTCTACCAGGTCAGCAACAATACGATACAACTTTGGGGATGTACTGTACCGAAAAGAACCCGTATCCGTAACAATACCTGTAAACAGGCAATCGCCCACCAGTGGTCGAAGTAAGCCGGTATCGCCCATGTCAATGATAAAATCGTAGACCATCTCACAGGTGGAACTAGCCGTGGTATCACTCAGTACATAGTCGGCAAAAGGCTCCGGAAAAAGGTGGTGATCAATCATCACCTTGGGTGCTTTGGACGCCGCTACCAACTCACCTACCTTATCAATACGGTCCAGCGAATTGAAATCCAAGCAAAAGATAAGTCCCGCCCTCTCGACAGCCTGTTTCACCGACTCGGGTTCAGCATCATACACCAGCATCTGCTCTATCTGCGGAATCCATGACAAAAAATCAGGATAATCAGAAGGAGCAATGACTTTTGTATTGTGACCCAGCGACTGAAGATAGTGGCTTAGCCCCATAGAAGAGCCCACCGCATCCCCATCGGGATTGCGATGCGTTACAATGACAACATCCTTAGGTACGGACAAAAGTGATTTTAGAACAGTTCTATTTTCCATCAGTAGCACAAATCAACTGCGAAGTTGCGAATAATAAACCATTTATCATTATTTTTGCAGCGCCTTTTCAAAAACCAAGGTCAACATGGCTGGAAACATTACTTTCACGATGATTAAGCCCGATGCCGTTCAGGACGGCCATATCGGTGCTATCTTACACAAAATCAATGAAGCGGGCTTCCGCATCGTTGCTATGAAGCTCACAAAACTGTCAGCAGAAAAAGCGGGACAGTTTTATGCTGTACACAGCGAGCGCCCTTTCTATCAGGAACTTGTATCATTCATGAGTTCTGGTCCGATAGTTGCAGCCGTTCTTGAAAAAGACAATGCAGTAGAAGATTTTCGCACGCTTATTGGTGCTACCGATCCTTCCAAAGCAGCGCCTGGTACTATCCGTGCACTTTTTGCCCGCAGCATTGGTGAGAATGCCGTTCACGGTTCTGACAGCGATGAGAATGCGCAGATTGAAGCTGCCTTTCATTTCGCCGGCACCGAGATGTGGTAAACCGCTAGCCTGTTCGGGATTTTTGCCGACGGCAAAAACGAGATGTTTTTCGTTCGTTTTCACCTTTTTAAAAGAATCAGCCAATGCTTTTTCGCTAAAAAGGCGGAAACGAACGGAAAATGAATCGTTTCGAATACCTAACGGAATCTTTGGACGTACACTAAAGCCCCAGCTCAGACTAATTCCACAACTGTTACACCATCTCCTCCTTGTTCCGGTGCAGGATGACTAAGCTTCATGCCCACATTGTACTCCCGCAATTTCGTCCTTACCGCCTTTCTCAAGCTACCATTGCCTTTGCCGTGTACAATTCGAAGACTGTTGGCACTAGCTAATATCGCCTGATCAACATATTCTTCTACTACTTTGAGCGCCTCTTCATAGCGCATCCCCCGAATGTCTAGTTTGAGCGGCAGGTTGACAGACCTATCTATATCCGACTGAATGCTTTGCGTATTTTGTACCTGCAGCGGGACATTGGCATGCTGAAGGTCGCGCAATTTGATGGTCATCCGGAGATCTCCCATCATCACCACAGCATTTTTTTTGTCGACAGCTTCTACCTTTCCTGTAGCCCCTCCTGTGCGCATCCTGACAAAATCCCCCACTGCTATGGGCGTATCCTTCTGTCCCGGCTCAGCTGCAGTACTGTATATAGATTCTCTGAGACTAGTGACCTCCTGGCTGAGCTGCTGTCGCTCCTCTTTTGCTTTCATGGCCATCTCTCTGGCCCGTTCCATATTTTGCTGCTCTTTAATCTCCCGGATCACCCGCTCCATTTCGCGGCTGCTCTGAGCCGACTGCTGCAATGCCATCTCTTTGGCATCCAGTTTCATTTTTTTGCGTCTGTACTCAAGCTCCTTGAAAGCCTGATCATACGACTTGATGAGTTTGTCAATCTCCTGCTCGCGTTTTTTCAAACTTATCAGGTGATCTTCAACTTCTTTTTTCTCCCGCTGCAGGTCCACAAGCAGTTCATCGACCGCTTTTTCGTTTTTGCCAACCCTCTTTCGGGCATACTTCAAAACCTTCTCAGGTAAACCACTCTTTACAGCAATCTCAAAAGCATAAGAACTTCCCGGCCGGCCAACTTTGAGCTCGTAGGTTGGCGACAATTTTTCCTTGTCAAAATGCATGGAACCATTGACCAGTCCTCTGGTTTTAAAGGCGTAGACTTTCAGGTTGCTGTAGTGGGTAGTAATCACCCCAAAAATTTCTTTTTCATTGAGTTCATCCAGCACAGCTTCAGCAATGGCTCCGCCAATCAACGGATCTGTACCCGAGCCAAATTCGTCAATGAGCACAAGGCTACGGGCATCCGCCTGTTCAATAAACAATCTTGCATTGCTAAGCCTGGAGCTGTAGGTACTCAGATCATCTTCCAACGACTGCTGATCCCCGATATCTGCAAATAACCGATGAAAAACACCCATTTCGGACATAGGATCAACCGATACGAGTAAGCCCGACTGCAGCATAAGCTGTAGAAGCCCCACTGATTTCATGGTGATAGACTTACCTCCGGCATTGGGCCCGCTGAGTACCAGAATTCTATTGGCCCCCAACAACCGGAGGTCAAAGGGAACGGTCTTTTTGCCTATATATTTATTCTTCAGAAAAAGCAGCGGGTGGCGTCCCTGTACGATACCAAAAAAGGGTTTGTCCGTTAATCTGGGAATGTCCGCCTTCATTTTTGATGCCAGCCGCCCCTTGGCCTGTATGAGATCGTAGCGGATAATCACTTCACGGTAAGTCTGCATCAACGGCACATAAGGGCGGAGCACCGCACTGAGTGTACGTAGTATGCGATAGATTTCACGGCGCTCTTCCTGCTCGAGATCAAAAATATCGTTGTTGATCTCAATGACCGGCTCAGGTTCAATAAAGGCGGTTCGCCCTGTGGCCGATTCATCGTGGATAATACCGCGAATTTTTCGCTTGTGCTCAGCCGGCACACTCAGCACCCGCCGACCATTGCGAAAACTCTCTACATTATCTGTGAGCCAACCCTTTTTCCGGTACTCGTCGATCAACAGTCTGAACTGTCTGTCGAGATCCCGCTGTTTATTTTGGATATGTCGCCGGATACGCGCCAGCTCAGGAGAAGCATCCGGCTTGATATTTCCCTCTTCATCAATAACGCGCTCAATCTCCCGAATCAAATCCTCGTTAAAGACGACCTGACGAATGATGGCGTATAAATACGGATACGTCAGTTGTCGCCCCGGATTGAAAAATTTGAATATATCCCGTGTAAACAGCAGCAGTATATTCAACCGTCTGAGGCCCTCTTCTGCGAGCACATAACCATCAATCTCCAGCATCCGGAGATCCTCTGCCACATCGGCATAAGCCCCCAGCGGGAAAGGATCCCGCCGTTCAACGATAATTTTGGCCTCTTTGGCCTCATTGAGCAGCTGTTCCAAGCGTTGGATATCCGTGATGGGTTCGATGTCTGCTACAGCAGCTTTGCCCAACTCTCCGGCACATTCTTTTTCCAACAATGCAAGAACCTTGTCAAACTCCAGTTTTTCGTATATATCTTTCGGCAGAAGTTCCATAGTATGTATAAAAGTCCAAGCACTTAACGCAAAAGAGTGACCTTAGGTTTCCACGCTGAGCAATAATATACCGGTGAAATCAGTCGGGGATAAAAATAAGTGCAGCGGAGTTGATGCAGTATCTCAGCCCTGTAGGCGGGGGGCCATCTTCAAAAACATGCCCAAGATGCCCCTCACAGCGTGCACAATTAACCTCTGTGCGAACCATACCGTAGCTCACATCCCGATGCCGGGCCACATGTACATCTGAAACAGGCTCCCAATAACTGGGCCAGCCTGTGCCGGAGTCGTATTTGGCAGCAGAACTAAACAATGGCAGTTGGCAGCCGGCGCAGGCGTACAGCCCCTTGCGCTTATTGTCCCAATATGCTCCGGTAAAAGCCCTCTCCGTGCCTGCCTCACGCAGCACATGGAAAGCCTCCGGCGACAGTTCCTGTCGCCATTCAGCCGCTGATTTGACAATCGGCCTGAGGGTGTCCAATGATCCTGCACCGGGTAAACCCGCTTGAACAAGCCTGGGCGTAGTCGGCTGTGCCGACTGGCAGGCAAAAAATAAGTGCATCAGGAGTCCCGCGATAATGGCAGGCTGCAGCGGTAGTGGTTGCATGACAGCATTTTTGTATTCAAACCAATAATTTGCAGAATGGTTCGCAGCCTCAACGCCGGTTTTCATGTGGTCGGCCGTGGCTACGACCCTGCTCAACCTGGCGATCGAGTTCTCGCCGGGCATCCTGTTCTTCCTGACTTGAAGCCACCCCTGCCAGACTTCGCAAATCCGGTTGACCTGCATCAACCCAGGCGGTATACCAGGCACTACCAATGGCCATGATGGTAGCTCTCCAGCGCGCCTCCACCATTCCTTTCATTGCCTCCTGGTAAGCAAGCGCATAGTCCCGGCACTGCGTGCGAAGCTGTTGCCCCAGTCGTTCGTCGTAGCAGTACATATTGTCTCTGGGAAATTGTCTGCTCAGGCGCTTTTCAATAGCCAATACACTGTCTACCAACAAGTGGCTTTCAAGGACCATTTGCCAGTAGTAATTTACCGGATCCCTGATATACTGGGCCTTCCCTACGAAATAATCATAGCTTGCATCAGCAAAAAGCTCGGGAATGCGGCTCTCCCAAAAAGCATGTATGCCCAGCTGGTCTGTCTGCTGTCCATTATAATTGCTGGTCGTATGCAGGGGCACGTGTGCATCACCGATGTAGTGCCCCAACTCTGCCGATAACTGCAATATAGCGCTCGCATCGCGTCGACGGAATGCCTGACTGAGCCTTTGCTGGTGCTGAGGCAGGTAGTAGGGCAGTATACCATGGGATGAAAAATGATCTACTACCCTAACCGTGTCACAGGCTCCCATATCTCCAACCCATGTATACAGCGTATCACAAGACAAATACCAATCTTCTTCATAATATTGCGGCAACAGATGCCTGTACCCCAGCCAGCGAAAATTACGCACGTCTACCAGTTGGCTACCGCCGGCTGCTCCCGATAAAGCCCGCAGTTCTCCATCGCCGGAGGGTATACTTTGCATGGTAAATACAAGCGTATCAGCAGCCCTGATAATCTCCCAACTGGCATGTTGCAACAGTGCATCCACCCATACCCTCGGAAGGCTGTCAAAGGGGTATACACCCCACTTATCAAGATCAATATAATGGCGAACAGCTTCAAAACGAGAGGCATACCGACGTTTATCGGGATCGACAGCGTGTTCCGTCAGGTATTCGATATGGTGTTTAAAAAAAAAGAGCATCTCAGGGGGCAAGGTAAAAACCGCCAGTCGATTGAGTCGCCGATGGCCAAAAAAACCCCATTCCGTGCAGTCTTTCCGGCTAAGTGTTGTGAGGGCGAGTGTGCACAACAGTACAGCACCCGAAGCGAAGACTATTCTTCGCCGGTTGGCTTTTGTGTTCATTATGAGCGCGTTATTAACAAAAACTACCGAAGTAGCGTAACATTGGATTTATAGGTAAACGGCTCTCCTCTCGGTCCCCGGAAGGATACCCATACCAGGTATACACCCGGCGGGCTCTCTGCCCCCACATTATTCTTGCGGCCATTCCAGCCTGTATCCGGGTTATCCGTTTCAAAAATAAGCTCACCCCATCTATTCCACACCAACATACTAAAATTGGTGGCTCCCACCATATAGCCTTTACCAAGAAACACGTCGTTGTTTGAATCTCCGTTAGGTGTGAAAGCGTTGGGCAGGAAGTATCGCACCTCCGGCACTACATCAATCCGGGCAAAGGCCGTATCTGTACAACCTGTTGCGTGAATAACCACCTGACGTATGTCGTAAACTCCCGTATCGGGAAATACATACACCGGATTCATCAAATTACTACCCGCACCATTACCAAAATCCCAACGCCATCGGGACGCACCAACAGACATATCCGTAAACCTAACCTGCCGGTTGAGATTGGTGAGTTGAGCGGGTGTATAGTCAAAGCCCGCCTGCGGAGCCTCTAATATGGTAATCAGCTCTTCAAAAGTCGTATCTACCTGACAACCTATGGGAGAGGTTATGTCAATACTCACCGTAAAGACTCCGGTCATATCATACGTATAGGTAGGACTGATCTCCGTGCTGCTGCCCCCGTCGCCAAAGTCCCATACAATATCATAGCTGTCATCAATGGGAAAGGATAGATTGTCAAAAAAAATATCTGCCGGCACACAGGCAATCGCCTCACTTGGTGCTATCACGATGATAGCAGGCGCGGGGAAATAAGAGATCACCCTGGTGATCTGGTCCACACAACCGTTTGTGTCCCGCACCGTCAGATTGACGGATATATCCCCGGGCAATCGATATACATGGGAGGGATTTTGGCGGTTACTGGTATTGCCATCGCCAAATTGCCATGTCCAGTTGGTCAGACAGCAGGCGCCGGTTTCCGACAAATCAGTGAAGCTGACCGGTCCTGCGCGGCAGGTATCATAGACGTAACTGAAATCAGCCACTACTTCGGGGAAAATATTGATGATGACATCGGCCGTATCTCCACAGTTGGTATTTTCGTTTAAGATGAGCTGTCCTGTATACTGACCGGGACCCGGGAAAGTAACCGTGGGAT
Organism: uncultured Saprospiraceae bacterium; assembly: GCA_964441755.1. Taxonomy (GTDB): domain Bacteria; phylum Bacteroidota; class Bacteroidia; order Chitinophagales; family Saprospiraceae; genus JAUMBM01. The sequence continues at coordinate 41,387 of CAYTVG010000008.1, read as the reverse complement.
TCCACACCTCTATCCGCTGGGTATTGTTGTTACCCAAATCAAATGTCCAATAAAAATTGTTGATAAATGCCTGCTGATAACTCTGGTTACGTAATGTAAGCGTAGAATCACCACAGGCATTCACTACAAACCTACGGCCATCCAATAAGACAGTTTCCTCAATATCCGCCACGACTGTAGGATCGCAGTTGGCTACATTAAACTGAAAGTCCCGATACACCCGGCTCAGCAACTGACCGTTGCGGTATTCCGATACACACACACCCACTACAAATTGCCCCTGCAGGTTGGGAGTACCCGTAATGAGTCCTGTAAACGGATTGATACTGATAAGGGGATCGCCTCCCATAGGCTGAGACGGAGAAAAGGCTGGTGCCGAAAAGGCCACAGGATCGTAAGGAGGCGGACAGGCAGGTGTTGGACTGGCTCCTATACAAGTGGTATATAAGCCTGGTGACAGTATTTGCCCTCCTCCCAAGAGCGGGCTGCAAAACTCGTAGACCAGCTGGTCGCCGTCTGCATCTGTTGCTGAATGATCATAGGAAAAGGGCAAGCCGTTGCATACAATAGACGGCGGGTAAGTATCGAAAGAAGGGCTGTTATTGCATACTGCCTGTGCGAATGGCGTTAGTTCTATGGTAAATGTTGCACCCGAGTCATCCGGATCCACTATATTGTTGATGGTTACGTTGCGACAGCAGCGTTGGTATGAGATGTGATAACTTTGGGTTGTAGACCGGGGCAGATTGAGTGTAAATGTATACAACCCCTCCTGCACACATACATTCGGAGGAATCAGGCAAGGGTAACTGGGCGGGCTGACAGCATTGACCCCAGCCAGCCGCACATTAACCGCCAGAAAAGGGTTGGACTGTGTCTGCGGACCGCAGTTGGTACCATTACAACGATAAACAGCAATAGCCGCCTCATTATCGAAAAATGCACAGTCTGTACAGTTACAATCGCGATAAACTTTCAAAGTAAAACGATAATTATCTCCCCCCAGGCATTCATAAGACATGACGCCACCAATGATGTGTCTGGCAGCCGTGTCGGTGGCCTGTAAGATGGCCAGCAGGCTGAGAACTGCGTACAGCGATGAGATTGTGTAGTTTTTCATTCCGCAATAGCTTTGGTTCAAGAGCGTCTGACAGGCATAAAGATAGCAGAAAAATACAGAAATACAAAGCGACCGAACATACCTTGACTACTGTCGACCTACGACAGGTAGCTGCTGAAAGAGCGGTCCGTACTATCTTACACGCATCCCCGATAATCAACGCCTAAGAGGGCCTCGTGTTTATTTGCTGCAGATAATACAAGATACTTTTTGTGCTCGTGTTCATATTTGTGAGAGGGCATAGCCTGTACAGGGGCAGAAAGGGTGAAAATCTGCAAAAAAGAACCCTATTGAGGATCTCTAATGCGCTCCGGACAGCAGCCACTACTTTTTACCGCAACAAGGTAAGCGACCCTCGTCGCTGATCAACCTCTCCCCGGGGACCAATTAATGTCATTTCATACAGATATACCCCCGAAGGGACAGGCTGGCCAGCATTTTGATGGCGACCATTCCAGCCTGCCTCCGGCTCATCTGCCTCAAAAACCACCTCTCCCCAACGATTCCAGATGCGCAGCGTATACTGCTTGTACCCCTTCAGATAGCCCTTAGGCAGAAAGACATCATTGACGCTGTCATCGTTGGGCGTAAAAGCATTGGGAAAATGTAAGCGTGTCTCCGGGCTGATATCAAGGTAGCGCACCAGAGAATCAATACATCCGCTGGGGTGGGTCACAACCTGTTTGACGTAAGCGATGCCTGTATCCGGAAAAACAAATGATGGATTTTGCGCCAGCGAAAAACCCTGGCCGTTAAAATCCCAATACCAGCGGTAAGCCCCCGTGGAAGCATCTGTGAATTGTGCCTGCGGATTGAAATTTGTCAGCCGCTCAGGACCATAGGTAAATCCGGCAACCGGCACAGGATCAATTTGGATCAGTTGCCTGAAAACGGTATCCGTGACGCATCCCAGCGGGCTTGTAATCTCCAGCGCTATATCAAAATTACCCTCCTCTTCGAACGTATGAGTCGGGCTTATCTCTGTACTACTCCCTCCCTCGCCGAAATCCCAGCGGATATCATATGTTGTGTTGATGGGTTCACTCAGATTGGTGAAAGTAATCATTGCAGGTGGACACCCCAGATAACTGCTTGGGGAAACCACGATGGTCGGAGGAACCGGAAAATACCTCACCGACCGGATAACGGTATCTTTACAACCATTGATATCCTGCGCGATCAGTCGTACGTTGCGCTCTGCAGGATTATTGTACTGCCAGCTCGGATTAGAAAGCATGCTGCTGCCGCCATCGCCAAACAGCCAGTTGTGCCGTATGATAGGTCCGCCACCACTCTGTGCCAGGCTTGTAAAGGCAACCGGCTCCACCTTGCAGGAATCGTAGGCAAAAGTGAAGTCAGCTTCCATCCCGGGAAAGACCTGTATTTTGAGCGCCACGGTATCGGAACATACACTCGAATTGGGATTGATGACCATGCGACCGAAATAAATCCCCGGCCCGGGAAAATCAACCGTCAGATTGCGGGTAGTAGCCAGTAGCACACTGTCGGTCGAAATTGCGATTTCCCATTTATAGCCATCGATGAAAGCCAGCGCACCACTCTGGTTTTCCAGATTGACAATCGTCGATCCACAGGCAGTCACAATGTATTGTTGATCAAGGGATATAGAATCTTCCCGAATATCTGCCGAAACCAGGTTGGTACAAACGGTTACATTGAACTGAAAATCCCTCCTGACGGTACTCAGCAGCACACCATTGCGGTATTCGGACACACATACACCCACCACGTACTGCCCTACCAATACAGGAACACCCGTCATGCGCCCCGTAAAAGCATTTAGCTGCAGGTTTGACCCGGCTCCCAGCGGCATAGTGGGGCTGAAAGCCGGCGCATTGAAGGCCACTGTCGCATAAGGTGGTGCCGGCTCAGGGTTGGGAGCCAACCCGTTGAAGGTATTCTGCGGATCGTCAAAATTTAGACCTCCGCCGAGGTAGGGAGAGCAAAACTCGTACACAACCTGGTCGCCGTCAGCATCAACAGCCGAGAAATCAAAACTAAAATTCTCCCCGGCGCACAAGACAATAGGCGGATAAGCCGTAAACCGGGGACTACTATTGCCAAGTTGCTGTGCCTGCGGTGTTAGCTCAATCGTATAGGTGGCACCTGAACTTCCGGGCAATAAGATATTGGTGATTGTATTGTTCCTGCAGCAGCGTTGATATACAACATGATAACTCTCATTGCTGATAGGCAGATCAAGCACCGGAAAAACATAAATGCCTTCCTGTACGCAAACATTAGGCGGAACCGCCACACAAGGATTGCCCGGGTTAGCAGGCAAATTTGTCCGTGTAGGTGCCGACAAGGTGAGCGTAGTAAACAAGGTAGTCCCGCGGTAGATAGTCACATGGCAAGGGAAAGAGCCATTGGGGGCCCCGTCAAAATTGGCTCCGTTGCTCTGACAGTCCCTGTAAATGGTCATAGTAAACCTGTATCGCCGCGAATTGGAGGCAGGATTGTTGTCGGTAAAACCCAAAGATTCGTAGGTCAACTCCCCACCTATGATATGGGCTGCTGATAATGGTGCATTGCCCAACAGCATGGCTGCCAACATACACCACAAGAATAAAATCTGCGCGCTCCTGCCTCTTACTTTCATCACTTGAATTTTTACCTTGAAAACAGACAATACAGGCCGTAAAAAACAGTTTTGTTACTGACGCGTTATACAGACGTGCTGACTGTTGGACATCCGATTGTATTAACTATAATCTGAACCGAAAGTTATCAGTTTTCTGTATTACTTGTACTACGAATACCGACTTGGCAAGCAATTATACAAAAGGCTGCAATGATTTTCACTTGCGTGTGTTGCGCTTAACTTTTCAGCATTGAATATTTCCTATGAGCATGACTACTTTACAAACTTCCCATTCAAATATCAAGGGGTCGGACCTGACAGCAGCGCTCAGTGCACTGCGTGTGCACGGACTGGTACTTATTCCCACCGATACGGTTTGGAGCGTCGCCTGTGACGCTACTGATGACCTGGCTGTTGAGCGACTTTGCAGGCTCACGCAGCCGACGGCCTTGCGGCCTGTCGAATTGCTCTTTGCAAGCCTCGGGCAACTGCTGCAGTATATTCATCGCTTTCATCCCAAGCTGGAGACCTTGCTGGCCTACCACCTGCGGCCGCTGACGATCATCAGCCCGGGCGGGCGGCATTTATCTCTACTGGCCATGACCAGCAGGCAGCGGTTTGCTGTCCGCATCACGCGGGATGCCTACTGTTTGCAGCTTATCGAAAAGCTGCAAAAACCTCTGGCTACGATGGCTGCATCAACAAATCCGGAAGTACCTGCGCCGGCAGGCTTCGGCTATATTCGCTCCGACATCATCGAACAAGTCGACTATGTAGCCCGGCACCGCCACCGCGATCCGGCCACTGACAATCTTAGTGTGATGATTGAGCTTGACGACAGTGAGGAAGTTCATTTTCTGCGCGAATAATTCCGGTCTCCTGTGAATGCTACCGCTTTTATCGATACTGACGGGCAGGTTTGCTCGCTGACGCTTGGCAGTCAGGCGGAAACCGCTACAGCTTTGCTGCAGTTTGAACAAATCGGCGCCCATCATTTTCGATTGCAGATACTAGCCCGTAAGACCTTGCAGCTAGGGCGTGTAGAGGTACAGATCGAGCTCCCCTACCGCAAGCAGGATCTTCTGCTTTGCAACGGCTTTCAGTCCTGGTCAACGACACAGTGGCTCACGCCTGATGCGCGTATTCCCACATTGCGCAGGCTGGCCAGACCACTCATGGGAATGTACGGTGACTACCACATCGACTGGGTGAGGCGAGGCCGTTCGTCTCTTCACAGTTGGTCGTGGACTGCGCTGCGGCAGGCTGGCAATGCTGACATCAGGCTTTGGGGATCTGTTGTTGAGCATGAGGGATTTACCTGTTTTACCCATCTCACGCGAGAAAATAAGCTGTCTGTGCGCCGCGACTGCGAAGGGTTGGTGATTGACAAGCCATTCACTGCCCTCGAGTGGATTGATATCAGCGGCAGCGAGGATGCGTGTTACGACTACTGGTTCCGTACCATGGGTATAGCTCCCGTACGCACACCCACCGCCACCGGGTGGACCAGCTGGTATCATTATTACCAGCACATTTCTGCCGACATCATTCGCACTAACTACCGCGCAAGTTCCTCCTCCCTCCTTGCGCCTTCCTTTTTCCAAATTGACGACGGATGGCAGCAGGCAGTAGGCGACTGGCTGCAGGTCAACACAGACCTTTTCCCTGAAGGCATGGCCGTGCACGCCCGCGAAATCCGCGAGCGCGGTATGCAGCCAGGGCTCTGGCTGGCGCCTTTTGTTGCCGACCAGCGGTCGGCGGTTTTTAACAAAAAGCCCGCATGGCTGCTGAGAAAAAAAAATGGCCAGCCCCTGTGGGCAGGCTACAGCGCCCACTGGGGTGGCCGCTTTGCGGCTATCAACACCAAGCTGCCGGATTTTCGCGAGGAGCTCGCCCGCTCGCTCCTCACCATCACCCGCGACTGGGGGTACCAAATGCTCAAGCTGGATTTTCTGTATGCTGCCTGCCTGCAGCCTGACCCGCGTCAAACGCGGGGGCAGCAGATGTATGAACTCCTCGTGTGGCTGCGCCAACTGCTGCCGGATACTCAGCTGCTTGGCTGCGGTATGCCGCTCGCCAGTGGCTTTGGGTTGCTCGACTACTGCAGAATTGGAGCTGATATTCATCTTCAATGGGAGCACAAGCCACTCCTTTGGGCAGGTAACCGCGAACGACTGTCAACTGCCTCAGCCCTGCTGTCCACTCTCTGTCGTTGGCCGCTCGATCGACGCGCCTGGCGCAACGATCCGGATGTATTTATCCTCCGTTCGCACAATCAACAACTCAGCAAGGAACAACAAAACATCATACTGACAGTCAATACCCTACTGGGAGGCCTTCTTTTCACCTCTGATCCTTTGGCGGCCTATGGGCCTGCCGAAGCAGAGCAGCTGCGCTGGCTGCAGGCATGGAAAGACAGCAGCATCCTGCAGGTAGTGCCCGACAACAGCGGTTATAAAATTGTAACAGATAAAGGATCTTTTTCGCTGTCCATCAATTCATCGGGCGGGCAAATGGTTTTTGCGCCGGCCGCAGCAAAAGCAGGGTCGTGATCCAATAGCGTATCCGGGAAATTATGCCGGAGGTAAAAAACGAGATACCTTTAGGCTTTTGAAGAAGCACAACAGTCACCATCTGCCTCAAAAAAGCTAAAAACCCGTAAAAAATCGTTTTGGTTTCGGCCGGAACGACCTGAACCCGAGCATTCAGGTGGCAATTTTGCGCTTAGCGCGGCGGCATGCATACCCAGGGACGGCTAATGGGACTCCCTTCTGTTCGCTCAAACCTCAGTTGGTAAATTCCTGCCGGGAGGGAAGGTAACGCCAAAGAAAGACGGGCGGTAGCATCTGGTGAGTATACAGCCCGCACACGCCCCAGCATATCCACAACGCTTATCCTCTCTACAGCGCCGACCAAGGATAGCGGCAACAGCAACTCAATTTGTGCTTGTCCCGGATTAGGCCAGACATCGATTTCATCACCCCCGGTGTTGACCATGGGCCTGGCCCCTGTAACAGGCTGTAATTGGGAACCGGAACTAAGCACTACCTGCGTAAATGCTGCTGTTGCCACCGTGTTTGGTTGAACCGATTCGACAAACACCCCTGCCGACACACAGTTGCTTAGCTGTAAGCTTACCGCAAAAGCAAAAATCCATTCGACTCCGTCTGACGAGCTGTATCCGGTAAATGTATTGCCCTCTCTGATCAGCCGCAGCCAATAATGCCCTGATCGGGCATAATTGAGCGAAGAAATGAATCCGTTGTTGACCGACCTGATTTCCCGCCTGATCACCTGACCCAGCTGCGTCTTCAGGCTTACCCTTCTGGCGCCTGTATGCAGGCCATCCCGCATGGATATACCTGCCCAGCCCGCAGCTGTTATGCCGTCAACACGGCAGGTAAGTACACCATCGCCACAAAGTTGCCGGCTCAAAAAATATTGCTGGTCAAAAGGTGCTGCCGATACCCGGGAGCCTTGCAATGTCCACACTTCCGATTCACTATCAATACAATCAGCATTTGCCTGCCCCTGGATGCCCATACCGCCAATATTGGCTGCAGTCCAGGCAGTTGCCGCAAATACCACATCATCTACCAGCGCGTTGCAGTCGTTGTCTGCACCATCACAGCGCTCGATAGCTCCCGGATGTATGTCAGCTTGTTCATCGTCACAATCAAGTGCTAAGCCTGCCAACTCCTCCGCACTGCGGTAGCCCGCAGGTCGCAGGCACTGAAAAGCAGTCTGTCCATCCGTATATCCGTCGCCATCGAGATCCCGATACCAAACAACCTCCGGATTGGCCGCAGCGTCCGTATCGTCACAATCTCCGCCTTCAGTCACAAAGCCATAAGTACCACTGCAACTGTAAGCCTGCGGGTACTGATCATCACCGTAGCCATCACCATCAGCATCAGGGTAGTAGACGTGTTCCCCATCAGACAAAACAATGGATAGCTGCCATTCTTCAATAGCGCCTCCCGCACCACTACTCATATCGTGAACAGTGAGTACCCAGTTGCCGTTGGGATCAATTCCCTGCAGACCGGACAGCGGCTGTACGGGATGAAACCTGCCGCTGATGGCCGGTGCTACCGGCTCACAGCGATATTCCAGCAGGTCGGCCGGCAAAGAAGCCTCATCAGACAACTGCAACTGCATATTGCTGTTCCTGCAACCCGGCCCACTGCTAATTCTCCCCGGCCTGTCAAAAAGCAGGATCGTATTCCCGCCGGGTGCTGTCAGCGTGGCCCGCAAATCCCCTACGCGCGAATGCGCAATACGGAGCTGCGTGATTTCTACCAACGCAACACGACCAACACAGCCCGCAACCGTTATCGTTGACTGCACCGCAGCCGGAATCACCGCTGAAATAGGCACAGTAGCCGTCTGCGCCTGCACATACTTACAGCTGGTAGAAAAAGGCTGAATGACAGAAACCGCTTCCCCGCCGCATGGGTTGTAGGCACTAACCTGCCAGAAATAAGTTTGCCCTGCAGTCAGTATCCCGGCTGCGATATAGATGTTGCCCTCTATACTGTCCTGCTGAAAAACCAGCTGACTGAAGGCAGTATCAGCCGCAACCCGCAAAGAATACCTTTCGGCACCCGCCTGCTCGTGCCAGCTAAATACAGGTGAGGTGCTTACAAACTGCCCGCCGGTTGCAGGTTTATGCAACAGTGGTGCTTCAAGATCGTCCCCGAAATATCGGATACAAACAGATTCTGTAAAGAACTCATGGCTACCCACTGCATCAATGGTCAGGCAGTAATAGCCGGAGGGAAGAGCCTCGTCGGCCCAAAGCCGGAGGTAAACGGTATCTTGCGGCAACTGGGCCGTTGCAGGTAAAAAAGCAGCATGTAGTCCTGCAGGCAGCCCTTTGGCCAGCAACTGCACACGGTCACTGCCGATACAACTGCTCAGAACAACAGCCACCTGTCGTTGCTCTCCTTTACAAAGCACTACCTCCGTCTCGGCTGGCAATACCAGGTAGTCAGGCGGCAGATCAAAAGCCTCCTGACCATCGGTGACAGAATTGGGACTCCCCTGCGATGCACTGTAACCAAGCCCTCTGCGCGCAAAAGAAGCCCACAGAAGACACTGGTTGCCGGCACTATAAAGCGCCCTGTCTGCTGCTAGTATCGCATTTCGGGCATCGACAAAGCCAGGATTACAACTTTGCAGCTTCATCCCTTCCAGCACCAGTTGCATGGCCATTTCATACCCCTGCTCCAATCCGTGCGCATCTATCAAAGCCCAGGTCATATCCCAGAGCATCAATCCCCAGACGTACCCAACTCCATGCGGGATAGACGCCTGCCGGATAAAATCATACGTATGCCCGTTGACACTCATGTCTGTTGAATACGGCAAGGGGCGCAGGCCACCACCTGAAGCATTCTGCCCCAATAAATAATTCCCTATGCCGCGTGCTTGAGCACCCATGTCAGCAGTATCCAGTGTCATCATCATGGCAAACCAGTCACTCCATCCCTCGCCCATCTGCTCGGCATTGGACAAGCAGTTGGATATGGCCGGACTGCCCGTGAGCCGAATGCTTATGCCATGTGCGTATTCGTGTGCAATAACTCCGTTGTCAAGGCCGCTGTCGTACAGCCCGCCACCGGAATTCCACAGGTGCAACTGCATGCGCGGTCGTTGGCCGTCGGGCGGGGCACTGAAAGATGCTCCATTCACACGGCTCATATCCTGTGCATCAACCAGTACATAGTCGCCACCCAGCCCCCCGCGACCAAAATTATCTGCCTGAAAATTGCCATTCCGCTCATCAAAACCATAGCGGTAAGTGACGTCGTGCAGGTAATTTGTCCAGTAAAAAGTATTGGTCATGCTAGCATCTCTGTAAGTCGCCGGATTGCCGGACTGCAAAGCATAATCAAACCCGAAAGGCGTATTGGCTACCGGCGAGTACCCAAGGGTCGTATTGTTACCATCATTGTCGAGCTGCACATAGGCATTATTGCCAAGGGTCGTCACTTGCCCTGCAGCAATTCCTGCTAAAGGTGTATGCCAGCCAAGTGGTGATCCGAGCGGATCTGCCTGCCCCTGCACCACAGAGGCCTGGCCAAAAACGGGACTCTCCAGTGGCGGTGCAAAAATTCGGTACTGGTAAGGGATGTCTTCTGTTGCTGTGCAGTGCAGGCTGTGAGTATAGCTGCCGGATGCACTACATGTCTCGGCGCTTGTTGCACTGCGCGAAGCATGTATATGGCTGCCGGATGCACCAAGACAGTGCTCTTCTGCGTCCTGCGGAATCAGGCTGTACAACCCATGTGTGCAGCCACCGGCTGCACCCGAACAGTACAGCCCGTATGAAGTATGTGTACAGCCACCGGCTGCACCCTCCGAACTATTTTCGCCGGCGGCTTTCACTCCTTGCGTCTGCGCCCGGGAGTCGTCCGACAGCCGTAGGCTGCTATACACGTCTGTCGGCCTGAAGGTTTGGTTAAACTCGGGGCAATAGGCAGCATGCTCGTGCGCTCCCAACGTACAATGTACCACCCAGTCATTTTTGTCAAGCAACTCCCCCGTCAGTGCATCTATCCGGACCTGCCACCAGTGGTCTCCGGCAGGCGCCGCCAATGCCAAAGACCAACTGAGCCGCAACTCTCCGGACGGCAGTGGCTGCCATACAGGTTCCACGACAATGACTTCCGTTGACAAATCCGCAGCCATAAAGCGGGCAGGCGCTGAAGCTTCCTTCCGAACGAATCGCGGATCCGGGCTGGTATAGCCCAAAGCCCTGGCTGCAGCAAGTACAGCCTGCAGCTCATCGATACCGGGAGTAGTACCTGAATGCACACGCAACTCCGGTGAAGGATATAGGCGGTTTCCATACGTAATGACTTCCTGCGATGCCGAAAGATGTATGTTGACAATCGCATTATGGATGGGTATGTCCTTGTAGTATTGCAAAAAATAGATATGTGTCAGCCCAAACCGGGCACTCTCAGTGCGCGAGATTAGACGCAGCGCAGCTACCTCATCTTTCTTCAGACCAAACACTTTTTCATTCGATGCCACATAGGCACGAGCTACCCCTTCTGCATCAGCCGATGACGACCCCTGCCCAAGCAAACCATTGCCGAGCAGCAGGATACACAAACCACAAAAAAATGCTGTCAGTTTCATCGCTTTACATATAATTCGTCGACAAAGAGCACAGATTTCAACAACCCTCATTGGCAGATAACCCGTCAATGAAGGCTTTGAAAAATTCTCAGTATCGAAATACTGTCGATTAGGCAGTTTCCTGAACGCATTCATAAAACGCCATGTAACTTAATGCAAGCAGATTGTAGGTGCTGCGTCGCAGCAAGCCCGTACTTTGAGGAGCAAAAATGATGCCATTCAGCTTTTTGCAAGAAAAGCCACTTGTGTGTACGGAGCAGAAGGTATAAAGGTTACAATTATAATGTATTTTAACAATATTATCGCACCAAAGTTATTTCGCCTTTATGAATAACGCGCTTACCGTCTTTATACCGGACGAGCGCATAAAATCCATAAACAGCCGGTGCAGCGGCCTGTGCACGATGTGTCCCATCCCAGCCATAGGCTGGCGTATCTGTCGGAAAGTCGAAAATGGAATATACCGATTCCCCCCAGCGATTAAAAATGTGCAATTCCTCAACCCGTTCAACCCCCGAACCGCCATAGATCATCCACACATCATTGGTCTGATCTCCGTTGGGTGAAAATCCGGTGGGGAAGTAGACGGCCCGGTCAGGCCGTACAAACAGGCGAACCTGGTCGCTTGCTTTGCACCCCTGTGCATTGCGTACTTCCAGCGAATAGAGCGTTGTTTCTGCAGGAAAGGCCAGCGGTGCCGGACAGTCAGTGCAGGAAAGGCCACGGGCTGGTGTCCATCGATAAGTATAGTCTGCCGGCTGAGGATTTACCTCGACAGCCAGTACAATGGTATCTCCATAATACAGCTGAATATCAATACCCGCTACTACGCTTACTGCCGGAGGATCCAATAACTCAACGGTAGTGGTTGCACTACAACCACGCGCATCTTCCACATAAATTGTATAGCTGCCTGCTGCCAGTCCACGCCATGACGACTGCCCGCTGAGCACTCCGCCATTCAAAGCAAACAGATAAGGAGGAAGGCCTCCACTGACGAATCCTGCATCTATGCGACCATTGGTGTCTCCATGACAGCGTGGCGGATAATATTGCAGTCCACTCAGTACAGGGCTGTCTTCCCGGGCGGTGACGAGCACCGTATCTGTGGCGCGACATCCGTAGGCAGACGATATCACCTCGAGGTAGTATATGCCCTCCGATACCTGCGACAAACCTAGCTGATTGGGTGCCCCCGCGGGTTCACCGCTGCCGGTATACCAGCGGTACTGCAAATCTGCAGCCCCGCTGACGCTGCCTTGCAAATCAACGGTTGTGATAAAGCAATCCGTATACGAATCCTCCCCCGCATCTGCCTGAGGCAGTGGCTCAATGCTCACACGCACATGGCTGCTGTCGGCAGGGCAGCTATTGCCGGGATCCAGCTCGTAAGCAAAAACATAACTACCTGCCGGCAAGGCCGCTGTCATCAGCATACCTGTTGCGGGTATAAAAAAGCCTGCTGCCGGGAACGTAGACAAATCACGCCAGCTGCCGCCCGTCTGTGCTCCTGTCAACAATGACCCCAGCACAATTGATTCAGCCCGCCCGTAACAAATATGCGGCACGGACAGTTGTTGCCCGCTGTTAGCCGCTGCATCTACCTGAAGATACTCACTGTCGCTGCCGGGACAGCCGGGCGGTGGTGGTGCCTGTAAAAAGAAAGACAGCTCATAGCGCCCACTGTCGGCAGTCTGCGCGTAGAGGGTATCACCCTGAATATACACCGGGTTTTGTCCGGGTGGAACTTCCGAAACAAGCCAGTTGCCGACAGCACCGGGAGGTGCATAGGACGACAATGGCAGTACTCCTGCAAGCTGACAGATTGAAGGCAACGGAAGTATATCGACAGGCGGACAGCTACAACTACGGACATGCACGATCAGCGTATCTGTCAGGTTCTCACATGGAGGCAGTGCACTGTCGGTTGTAAATACAAACCGATAACTTCCCGCCGCTACACCCGTAAAATCCAGCTCAGGAAAATTGCCGGTAGCGCCACTCTGGTCTGCATCCAGCCAATAGCCACTGCTGCTGCCGGCCAACAATGCCTGCCCAAAGGACACACTGGTCTCGCCACCAGAACCATTGCAGACATTCAACGAATCGACGACGGAAAGAGAGGGCGGCTCATTGACCTGCAGTGTTACAGAAGCTGCCGCACTACAGCCCAGCACACTGGTCGCTGTGGCCGTATAGGTTGTTGACACCAGCGGACGTACCTCCACAGCGGCAGTCTCTGCGCCTGTACTCCACAGCCAGCTTTCAGCACCACTGGCCGTGAGCAGACTTACCTCCCCCTGGCAAATCACCGCCGGTGATGCCGTAACAACCGGCTGCGGAAGCGGCAACACGGTAACTACTACTTCTCCCGACCTGCTACAGCCCTCATCCGTAACAGTGAGTCCGTAGGATGTAGTTTCTATTGGACTTACCATGATGGAACTGCCCTGCTCACCCGTACTCCAGTCGAAAAAACCTTCCCCCTGAACCGTCAGCACTGCTGTCGCTCCTGCACAGATCGTATCCGGCTCTGCATCAATATCAGGCAGCGGCCTCACTACCACCGTCACCGAGTCCGAGGCACTGCATCCTCCTGCACTCACAACCACACTATACGTAGCCGTCTGACTTGGACTTAGGTTGATCTGAGCCGTACTCTGCCCGTCACTCCACAGGTATAAATCACCCCCGGAAGCAGTTAATGTCGTGCTCTCTCCTGAACATATATTGGCAGGCAGAGCCGTAACCAGCGGTATTGGCAACGCCTGTACAGGCAGTTGGATATCCGTTGCAGCCGTACACCCTTGCGTTGTGGTCACTGTCACCGAAAAAGAAGCATCTGCGGTGAGCAGCACAGCGATCGTATCGCTGTCAGCACCCGTACTCCATCGATATTGGCTGCCACCGGCTGCATACAAGCTCAGCGAATCACCCGCACACAATGGGCCTGACAGATAGGTGATTGTTGGCTGAGGCAGCGGAAGCACCGTCAGTGGATAGGAAGCTGCCCCCTGACAACCACCGCTGCTCACGCTCACCGAATAGATTGCACTCTCTGCCGGACTCACTGTAACACTGGCTGTAGTGGCACCATTACTCCACAGGTAGGTCGATCCCCCTGTTGCCTCCAGTGTCACTGCCTCCCCCCGACAAAGCGTATCGGCAGATGCGGTAATCACCGGAAGCAGTGAATTGCTGACCACAATTGTCAGGGAATCCATAGCCGTACAGCCAAACCGGGTTGCAGTAACGGAATAGGTTGTAGTGACCAGCGGCGTGACCTCCAGCAAACTGATCGTATCCCCTGTATTCCACAGTAGTTCGCCCATACCCGTAGCCGTCAATTGTACAGGAACACCCGGACAGATAACAAGGCTTGAGCTTGTGATACTTACTGACGGATTGATTACAGATATTTCTACCGAATCCGTTACCTGACACAGCCCGTTGGTCAACGTCAGGCTGTACACCGTTGTCTGTAGTGGTTGTGTCTCAATGGTAGCGGTTGTTTCTCCTGTACTCCAGACGACACTACCCTGCCCCAAAGCAGTAAGAATAACACCTTCGCCCGGGCACAACTGGCTGGCCGATGACTGCAATTGAACAGCCGCGCTGCCAACCAGCAGCTGCAGGCTATCGCTGGCAGTACAACCCTGACTGGTCACCGACACCCAATAAACAGTAGTATCAAAGGGGCTCACTTCAATCGATGAAACGCCGGATTCACCTGTACTCCACTGATAGACACCTGTACCGGAAGCAGTCAGCACGACCGATTCTCCTGCGCATATTTGTGTATCTGACCCACTGATGCCCGCTGTTGGCAAAGGTATAACCTCCACAGTGACTGCAGCTACCGACTCGCAGCCATTGTCCGTCACAGTGACCGTGTAGGTCGTTGTCTGCTGGGGTGAAACCGCAAAAGTGGCAGCCGTCTGGCCTGTACTCCACCGATACTGGCTGCCGCCGGTAGCCGTTAGTTGCGTGCTGCTTCCGGCACAAATCTGTGCAGGCACAGCCGCAGCAAAGGCTATCGGCAATGGTGAAACTTCTACAATAACCGTTGCCTCTCCCACACAGCCGTTTTCCGTTGCGGTGACGCTATAACTGGTCGACTGTACAGGCGAAATAACGACAGAAGCTGTCTGTTCCCCCGTACTCCATACATAGTCAGTACCCCCGATAGCCGTCAACACCGCTGATTCGCCGGCACAAAGCGGGCTATTGCCACCGACAATGGTCAGTGGCAGGTTTTCGTCCACTTCTATCCAGATTTCCCCTATGCCTGTACAGCCTTCATTGGTTACGGTGACCATGTACAGGGTAGTTTCCAACGGACTTACCACTATGCTATTGCCGGATTCCCCGGTACTCCAAAGGTAGGTAGTTCCTCCTGATGCTGTCAGAACAGTAGATTCTCCCGGGCAGACCGTCTGTTCACTTGCCTCCAAGTCGGGCTGCAGATAGTTGCCCACTATCACCGTCACCGTTGTCTCGGCTGAACAGTTGCCTTCCGTGACAGTTACGGAATAAGTGGTAGTAGTCAGTGGCGATACCTCTATGATATCCCCTGTCTGACCGGTACTCCAGACATAACTGCTCCCTCCTGTAGCTGACAATACTGCTGTAAGACCGGGACAGATGACCTCCGGGATCGCCACAGCATCTGCCAAAATTTCTTCCAGTACAATTGTCACGGAGGCCGTACCCTCACAGCCCGCTTCCGTCACACTAAGTTCGTAGGTAGTTGTCTCGACAGGTGTAACACTGATAAATGATGACGTTTCTCCGGTGCTCCACTCAAAGAAGCTACCTCCGGATCCCCAAAGCAGCACAGATTCACCCGCACAGACGTATTGGTCACTCGATTCAATGGTAGCCACTACCTCATTGACCGTAATGGTCACAGAAGCCACATCCTGGCAACCTGCATTTTCAACCGTGACAGCATAGTCTGTCGTCAACAGCGGAGATACTGTTATGGAGGAGGTCGTCTCACCCGTACTCCAGCTGAAGGAATCCCCTCCGGAAGCAGTAAGTATTGTCTCTCCTCCCAGACAAATCGCTGTCATACTTGCATTCAAATCCGCATTGGACTCAATAACATCTACCACAATGGCTGCAGATTCACTGCAGCCGCTGTCTGTGACTGTGACGAAATAGGAGGTTATTTCTTCCGGTGACACAATGATACTGGACCCTATCTCGCCAGTACTCCATTCATATACAGCCCCCCCTGAGGCGGTGAGTACGGTTGATGCTCCCAGGCACAGCTGTGGCGGATCGGCTGTAATTGACGGCATTATGCTGATGACATCGACAAAAAATTGTTCTTCATCTGTACATCCTTCCAAAGTAACTGTCACAGAATAAACGGTTGGCAGCAGAGGGCTCACCGTGATATCACTACCGGACTGCCCGGTGCTCCACTGGTAGGCAGTACCCCCACTGGCCGACAGGCTTACCGCATCACCGATACATACAGGATTGGCGGAAGCCGTTACAGCTGCCTCCACCTGTACTACCGGCAGCTCGATCTCCGCTGTCGCCTGGCAGCCTGCCACCGTCACCGTCAATACGTAGGTGGTTGTCTCTGTAGGCGTCACACTAATCACCGAGCTCGTCTGACCGGTACTCCACGAATAGGCACCTCCCCCTGTACCTGTAAGTACAGCCGTCTGTCCTGCGCACAACTGAGCAGTATTGCTACTGATCGCCGCCATGGGATCATTGACCACCACGGTTACACTGGCTGTTGCCGTACAGCCATTATCTGTAACCGTAACAGTATAGGTAGTTGTCTGGGCTGGCATAACCTGAATACTTTCGCCTGTTTGTCCATTGCTCCAGCTATAAGAATCTCCGCCTGAAGCCGTCAGTGTCGATGATTCACCCTCACAAATAATCGATGGAGAGGCACTTACACCCGGTGTAACACTTACAAACTCGACCGTAGTACTCACGGTCTCCGAGCAACCCGCAGCAGAGACCGTAACGGAGTAAGTAGTTGTAGCAGAAGGACTCACACTAATCACATCTGTTGTCTGACCTGTACTCCACAGATAGCTGTTACCTCCGGTGGCTGTCAACTGAAGACTACTACCTGCACAAGCGACCGGATTGGACGGAGAAATCGAAGCATTGATATTGACGACAGCTACCTCTATAGAAGCCTCCGCGCTGCAACCCAGCAGTGTTGCTGTGACCGTATAGACACTTGTTTCGGTTGGACTTACGCTGATGGAGGACCCGGATTGCCCTGTACTCCATACATAACTGCTACCCCCGGAAGCGGTAAGTACGGACGTACCTCCTTCACAAACTTGTGTGGGGCTGGCTGTAATCGTTGGGTTTAGCTGGGTGACTGTGACCGTCACACTGGCTGTTCCTGCGCAAACACCATCCGTAGCCGTCACTGAGAAGGTGGAAGTACTCCCCAATGACACAGAAATACTTTCGCCCGTCTGCCCGTTATTCCACACATAAGAACTCCCCCCCGAAGCGGTAAGTTGGGTTGTCTCTCCCGGGCAAATGACCCCCGGAAACGCTTGTGCATTGACAGACAGCGGGGTACTGCCAGACAAATTGATCTGAAGCGTATCGCTGCATCCCCCGGCTGTATTTGTCACTGTCAGCGTGTATAAGCCAGGCGCCAAATTTGTCGGATTGGTACCGCTGAGTGCCGGATTGCCCCAGGTGTAGGTATAAGCCGATGCGTCGGCAGGCGTGATGGCAATGGCTCCGTTGTTCAGTCCGCAACTCGGTTGTGTGACAGCTGCCTCTGCCGTAAAAACACCGCTGCCATTGACAACAATATTGACAGCCGTGCTGCAGCCCGAAGAAAGCTGGGTAACAGTCAGGCTGTAGGTAGCAGCCGGCAGGTTTGACAGCTGACTACCCGTGTAGCCGGCGGGACTCCAGGTGTAGGTATAGTCAGGACCGGTCGGACTCAGGCTGATAGCACCATTGTTAAGTCCGCAGGTGGTATGTGTCACATCGCTATTCACCTGCAGCGGACTGCTGGGGGATAAGGTTACCGACACCACATCGGAGCAACCCGTTGCAGTAGCCGTAACGGTTACTGTATATGTCCCTGCTGCCAGGCCTGTCGGATTGCTGCCACTGACAGTGGCAGGATTCCAGTTGTAGGTATAGCCACTGCCGCTGACCGACAGCTGGATACTGCCATTATTGAGTCCGCAGCTGGGTTGTACCTGTGTACTATTTACATCCAGTGGTGGTGGCTCACCCACAGTCACAGTCACCACATCATCACAGCCGGTTGAAATCTGGGTGACTGTGACTGTGTAAGTACCTGGTGCCAGGCCTGTCGGATTGGACCCTGTGACAGAAGGACTACTCCATGTATAGGTATATCCGGGGCCGGAAGGCTGCACAGAAATACTGCCATTGTTCTGACCGCAGCTGGCTGGCGAAGCGTTGGCGTTGGCGGTCAGCACACAAGCTATACAGCTACCATCATCCACATTGGCATTGGGATTGTAGTTACTGGCTTCCGGGTCTGTACAGCCACACACGATTGCGTTGGGGAAAGTGAGAGAAATATTCTGAGCAACCCCCGAGTCGCTGAAAGCATGATCACCAATACAAATCTGCGTGGTGATTACCCCTGCAGGGCAGCCGGCCCACAGGCTGGCAAAGGAAGTGATACCGGGTGTTCCCACATCACAGGCATCATCAGTAGTTACACCATAATTTCCCCCGCCTATTGCAATCCCAGCCTCCGGATCCGGGCCACCACCATCTGAAAAGCTCACCAGCGCCGGTGACCCGACGCTGCCGATATCTGCTGAACTACCACAAGGACAGCCCCCGGCGCAATTGCCAATGGCGCCCGGCCGTTGCATGACGACCAACGTATTACCACAAGCATTTATAAATATATCGAGATCTCCCTGCCAGGTATGCTGCAGTAACATAGAAATACCCGTAGGAAAGCCGGTGACTGTCGGATCAAAACTAAGTGTTACACAATAAGCATTGGCAGGGTTGCCATTGACCGGTTGGGAGGCATCGGGCAACGTAATGCTCGGATTGGTACATTGTGCTGTCAATGTATTGGAAAACAACAACATACCTGAGGCCAATATAACTCCCAAAATGAGCGACAGGCGCTGCGGATACACCAGCGCTCGCAGGCATCCCTTCTCAATTTTCATAGCATGGTTTCTTTCTGTGTTGATATTCAACCATCTGCCCCTAGCTGGAGATTATTTAATTGATCAAATCCTTTTTTGTTCAACCCAATAACCCAATAAAAATAGGCAGCCAACATAACCTACCTTATAAATACGTGCACACAGCTGCCGGTGTAAAAGATACCGAAGAGGCCGTGCTAAAGTACAAAACTATCCCAATATCAATGAATATTCCTATTTTTCTCTCTCCACCACATAGTTTACCAGTTCTTCCAGCGATTGACGGGCGGGTGATTCGGGGAAGGTATGCAACAATTCGAAAGCCTCACGCCGGTATGTATACATTACCTCGCGCGCATAGTCGAGGCCACCACTTTCCCTGACAAAATTGATAATCTCCTGCACCTTGGCAGGATTTTCGCTGTCTTTGCGAATACTGTTAATAATATTTTTGCGCGTTGTAGGATCAGCCTTTCGCAGTGCGTAGATGAGGGGGAGCGTCATTTTCTTTTCCTTGATATCTATACCCAGCGGTTTGCCCACATCAGAGGCACCGAAATCAAACAAATCGTCCCGAATCTGGAATGCGATACCAATTTTTTCGCCGAAGGAATGAATACTGGCCAGTGTATCCGCATTATCTGTTGAGGAAGCAGCACCTGCTTTGCAGGCCGCAGCAATCAGGCTTGCCGTCTTCTGGCGAATCACCTCATAATAAACAGCCTCATCAATATCCAGCCTGCGTGCCTTTTCAATTTGCAATAGCTCCCCTTCTGCCATAGCCTCGATGGCATTTGAGACGATCTCCAGCAGCCCATACTGTTTGGTACGCAAAGCCAGCAGCATTCCCCGGCTGAGCAAATAATCCCCCACCAGTACAGCTATCTTATTTTTCCAAAGAGCATTGACCGAGAAAAATCCACGCCTTTCGAAAGAATCATCTACAACATCGTCATGTACAAGTGTAGCCGTGTGCAGCAACTCCACCAGGGCTGCAGCAGTATACGTATGCTCTGTGACCCCTCCGCACATTTTAGCGGCCAGAAATACAAACATAGGCCTGACCTGTTTGCCCTTCCTTCGAACAATGTAGAAGGTAATCCTGTCAAGCAAGGGCGCGGGGCTCCGCATTGCGTCGCGGAATCTATGCTCGAATGCTTCCAAATCCTTTTCTATCGGAGCCTGTATTGCACGCAAAGAATTAGCCATGGGTATTTATCCTAACCGGAATTTCATTTGCGGAATGGGCGTATTAGCCGGCCTGCTGATGTTGCTGCTTACTGCCTCACTCCAAGCATTGAATAGAGAGATGCGAAACTCGAAAGAACCCGTCTTAAAAACACGCTTGAGCGATCATGGCTGCTGAAGAGTGTTTGATACAGATATTTATCTCAGGGCCGAAGCCGGTCATATCGCAACGCTCAATTTCAGCTTGCAAGATAGCAGTTTAGCCGCATGAAATGGCATATTGATCTGATAATTCTAATCAATCCGGAAGGAGACTTTTGCTAGTGACGGATTGCAGCCGGAAACTTTGGCGACTATCCGCCAAAGGATATTTTGAATTCCTGCCCACCATTTTATTTTTTTGAAAAAAACCACCATGTCCAATACTAGTTCGGTCATTTATTTTGCCGATTTTATCGGCAAAATAAATGACCCTATTTCTCGACCCCTATGTGGCGCCCAAACAAATCACCATCGCGTTCCCTGATACACTTTTCGTATCTTTTTTTATCAAAAGCATACAGCTTGGCAGGCCTGTGAGAGACCCCCTTTTGCTTCCCTGCGTCCTTGAGTATCCCCATTTTCAGAATGCGCGACTGGAAATTGCGGCGGCTAACGGCATCTGCGCCTAATATCTTTTCGTATAGCGACTGCAGCTGTGTGAGTGTAAATTTTTCCGGCAACAAGTCTATCCCAATAGGCTGGTAGCGCACCTTGGCACGCAGGCGATGCAGGGCGAGCTGTATGATATGTACATGATCGAAGGCAAGATCCGGCAGCCCCTCCAGCCCAAACCAGCCGGCATCGACAACATCATCTCCCGCTTGTAACACATATTTGTGCTCGTTGATCAGAGAGTAGTATCCGACACTTATGACCCTGCCCCTGGGGTCCCTGCCGGGCTGGCCAAAGGTGTACAGCTGTTCCATGGCTACCCCCCTTATGCCTGTCTCTTCATACAACTCCCGCACCGCAGCTGCATCGAGCCCCTCTTCCATGTCTACAAACCCGCCGGGAAGCGCCCAACTGTCTGCAAAAGGCTGCTGTTGACGCCTGACCAGCAATACCTTCAGAGGGCTTACTGCATCGAAGCCAAAAAGAATACAATCGACTGTAACTGAGGGTCGCGGATGATCATACGTATAAGCCATAAACACCACTTACTGAAGATAAACAATACATCTGTTACAAACGGCTTTCAGGAAATACACCAGAGCAGGAACACTACTGTCGCCCGACCACAAATACATTCCTCACGAGCAATAATGCCTTGTTGCGCAAACCGTTGGTAAGTTATTGATTTTTTTTTATTTGCAAACAAGAGCACCGACTAAAAGCAAAAAAAACCAAGTGCCAGCCGGATTTTTCGCGACTGCTTCGGTTCGTCAACTTCTTTACAAAGGCAGCTCTTCCGGTTCGGCGGTTGTTGCCCAGGCTCCGTGCTGTTGGCAGTAGGCCAACAGTTGTTGGTAGACAGGACTTCTGGCCAGCAACTCCGGGTTGCCAATGATCAGCAATTGCTCGCGCGCGCGCGTCATGGCCACGTTGAGTTTTCGGTCGACACCCTCTTCAGACAGAGACGACAAGGTCGTGAGTTGTCGGGCAGCATTGGTACAAAGCGATACAAGAATGACCTCTCTGGCTCCCCCCTGGTAGCGTTCGACCGTATCGATTGTCAGCGGGAAGCCAGAGATACCTTTCTCCTGCAGTACATGGCGGATGAGCGCTATCTGTGCCCGGTAGGGCGTGATAATTCCTATGCTGCCCGCGTCTGGCGTCCGCTGGTTGGTACGCATCAGTCGCAGGTAGCTGGCCACCAGTTCAGCAATGATTTCGGCCTCGAAGCGGTTGGTTTTGAGTGTAGGGCTAAGCTCGTCGACAGCAGCAGGAATAAACAGCAGCCTGTGTTGCGCCATCCATCGATCGTACTGCGAAGCGTCGGCCGGAAGCTGCCAGTGGAGCGGTTGCTGCTGCCGGAGGTTGTTGTGCAGTATGTCGAGCCGGCCATCGTAAAAGGCGGCTGCAGGAAACTGCATGATGTCGGCATGCATCCTTCCCTGCCTGCTCAGTTGTGCGTAGGCCCAATGCCAGCCATGCTGCTGGCACTGCCTGTACAGCCGCTCGAAGAGCGAGTCCCGAAGATTGAGGAATCCGTGTTTTTGCAGAGAAGCATCTTTAACTATCGACGAATCATTCGATTGTGTCACAACTGCAGGCAACTGCCGATGATCCCCGATGAGTACACAGCGAGGGAAACGCGCCAGCAGCCCGATAAGTCCGGGTTCCAGAATCTGCGATGCTTCATCGATAATCAGGCGATCAAATTGTTTCACCTCAAACAAATCCTGTTTGCCCATCAGGCTGGCAACAGTACCCACAACCACCCGGGTTTTTGCCAACAGCTCCAGCAAGGCTTTTCTGCTGCCGAGGCCCGCTGTTTGGTTTTGCAGCAATTTGGCGCGAAAGCGCATATCTGTTCCCTCGCCTGAGCCTATGCGGACATAGCCGAGCGCCACTTCGCTGCCAATGTGCTCAATGGTCTCACAAATTTCGTCGACTGCCCGATTGGTGTATGCCAGCAGCAGCAGGTTTTCGGTTGAATGTTCCAGCAGATGACGCACCAGGTGGTGCAGGATGAGACTTGTTTTGCCCGTACCCGGTGGTCCCCAAAGCAAAAAGTACTCTTCTGCCGTCACCATGCGGTTGAGCAGCGTAGTCTGCTCTTCCGTCAGTGTTGAGGGCCAGCTACCGCTGTAGGCAGGCGCCTCGAGCGGCGGGCGGAGCCCCAGCAGCCGCTGCCGTACAGCGGCCGGCGCCTGCGCAAAGGCAAACAAGCCGCGATAGTTGTGGGTAAATGACAAATCGCTGGTATCGTGCTCTATTACCCAGTGCGTATACTCCCTGAAGAGGCGATCGTTGAACTGCCGCGCCCTTAGCTTTACGGCCACCCTATCCTCTTCGAGCACAACAATATTGCATTTGAATATCTGGTTGGTGAGCGCCCCTGACCCATCGCCCCGCTCAGGATACAAGAGCGCAATATCGCCAAGCCGAAAATTGGCCAGCGGATTGGTGCGTTCTGTACGGCGAAAAACAATAATCGGCTCCTCGCTGCCGGCATGATTTTCGAGTACCTGCAGCCCCTTCATCCAGTTGAAATTCTGTTCCTTATCATCAGGCTCGTCGAGCCACAGGCTCGCCAGGCCGTTGATCTTATCCTGCCCCTGCACACCCGTCTTAGCAAGTGCATTTTCGCGCGCATTCATGCCTGCAAAAGCAGCGAAGTAGCGCTTCTCAAGTGCTGAAAGCTGCTGCCACACCTGCTCAAACAGCAGTAGGTGAGTGCGTGCAAAACCGCTAACATCCGGATAATTGGCTGTACACAGCCTTCCAAACAGCCGCTCTGCCTGCCCTAGCAGATCAGCCTCTCCTTGTCCCAGCGCAGACACTATGCGCTCTATGGCAAAAAGCTGGTTGCGCACCTGCAGCGCTTCGTATTGCTGTATTTTGCTCGCCGGCGCAAAGCGCAGCGGCCTTTCGTCCAGTTTGCTGTACAAAATGTAGCTGCCCAGGTGGATATCGCTGCCGAAGGTCGACCGAATGAGCAGGTCGTACAAGGCCGTCTGTGTAAAATGGTTTGAACTGATCCCATGAATGTTGGGCATAAAAGGACTACCACTCTTAAGCTCCACAATAGATCGACGCCCCGCCGCAGCTGTTGGCAGATGCAGCAAATCGAGCCGCCCCTGCAAACCATAAGTAGCACTGTAAAAGGAAGGCTCCAGATAACAATGCGCCGGTTCGATGCCCTCCTGGGCAAATCCTGCCACCACCAACTGGCGCAGGTGGACAAAATGCCGCTGTGACTGTTGCAGGAGGTTGATCACCTCCCCATCGCTGAAGCGGCAAAAAGCAAGCGGATACAGCGGAAAAATGCGCTTTTTCAGCTCCCCAAAGCTCACCTCCGGATTGGTCATCAGCTCATCGAGAAAAAAATTCGCCAGGTTGCCCAGCATAATGGCCTGCGTCTGCTCCGACGGTAAAAATTTTTTGAGCAGGTAGCCCCAGGGGTCCACCGTATGCCCCCGGTAGCAGTCGGCAACCGCCGACACATCAATCAGAAAATCAGGCTCAACAACGATTGCCCGGGGTCTGTAGAGGCCTGATTCATCGATCTCTACATCCAGCAGGTTCAGCAGTACCGGAAAACCGATAAGCTTTCGCAGGGCCTCCACCGTCGGCCGCAGGTAGTCGTTGCGCTCCGGCAGATTGTACTGTATGCGAATCACCTCCTCAGGCTGCTGGTCACTGCGTGCCAGCAGTTGCTGCGATGCAGGATCATCGGATAAAGCCAGCACGCGCAGCTGCGCGTGAAAAGCAGCTACATGGGGCGGCCGCAGCTCCGCCGGCCAGCTTGCCGGCAGCCAGGGCTGCAGCTCTGCCGGCGGTTTTTCAGCCAGCAACTGGCTGATTGATTCTGCCAGCACCCTGTAGCCCATCGCCAGCAGCAAGCTGGCCGGCTGCCCGGCCGGCCGCCGCACAAGGCGGCGAAAATTGTGCAGGTAATACAGCAGCGTCTTGTCGAGCCGGTGCTTATGCGCCGCATACGCAATGCGGGCAAAATGAGTAGAGAAAACCAGCTTCTCCTCTTTGGTGATTTCCTGAAAAAGCAGGTGCAGCAACTGATAGACCGCCTCAAGGCGGGCCTGCTTATCCAGGTCCGCCGATCCGGCAATCTTCAGCAGCTCGTGGTAAAAAGCCCTCGCCAACACTTGCGGTTCTGCAGCCATAAAGAATGTATTCAGTTGATGCTATTAGCACCTGTTCGGGATGTCAGGCAGCGGTTACAAAGCCTTACATTTTTTTGATCCCGTAGCGCCCCGTGCGCCTTCAAAAACCTGACAATCTGCCTACAATAGCCGGGTTTTGCCTGCGGCAAAAAACCCGAAATGCACCCGGAGGTGCGCAAAGCTACAATAATATAGCTGTCAGTTCATCAAGCCGGCGAATCTCCCAGGTCGGCTGCACTTGCAGCCAGGGAGGCGTCGCCTGCGGGTTATACCAGCAGGTATGCGTGCCAAAATCCTGCCCCCCCTTGACATCCGCGTGCAGGTTGTCGCCGATCACCAGCACCCGCTCGGGCGGTGGCCCGCCCATAGCCGCAAAGGTATGCTCAAAAAAAGCAGCCTGCGGCTTGGCAGGCCCTATCTCGTCGGAAACGACCACCACCGAAAAAAATGGCGCCAAGCCGCTCGCCTGCAGCCGCGGCCGCTGCACCTCTTTTAACCCATTGGTAATCAACCCCATTTTATAATTCGGCTCCAGCGCCCTGAGCAAATTTTCAACCCCGTCCAGCAGCTGCCCGGCCCCGGCCAGGGCAGCGAGGTAGCTGTCGGCGAAAGCCGCAGCATCAATACCGCGCACGCCTGCCTGGTAAAAAAAACGAGAAAAACGCTCCGTGCGGAGCTGCTCCTTGCTCATCAGGCCATGCTCAAAGTCGTGCCAGCACGCTTTGTTGATGGTTTCATAGAGGGCATGGTGCTCATCGGAAAAAGGAAGCCCCTCCTCCTCCATGGCCGTCCGAAGGCTCAGGCGCTCGGCCGCATAGAAATCGAGCAAGGTGTTGTCGGCGTCAAAAAGCAGCCAATCGTAGCTTTTTTGTTTGGTCATGCTGGTTGTTTGCTGTACATGGTGGGTAGTTGTTTGCTGTAGGCGGGCTGCTTCGCTGCAGCTGCAGCGAAGCAGCCCGGCTTGTATGTGTATTGGATTTTTTAAAAAAATTTAATACACATTTAGTTGTCCGGCAGTTTTTTGGTGGCATGAGCCACCAAAAAACTGCCGGACGGTTGCGTTATTTTTTCTGGACAAGCAGATCTTTGTAGACAATTTCCGGCAAAAACGGACTTGCATCCCCTTGCCCTTTGATAATCTCGCGCACAATGGTCGAACTAATGTGCGAGTAAGCCGGCTGACTGATCAAAAACCAGGTCTCTATCCCCTCCCCTACAATGTGGTTGAGCTGGGAAATAGTCTTTTCGTAGTCAAAGTCCGCTGCATTGCGCAAGCCGCGCAGCAGGTAGTGCGCACCTATGCGCCGCGCATAATGAGCAGTCAGCCCTTCAAACTGATCTACACGCACCTTGGGTTCGCCTGCAAAAACCTCCCGAATCCAGGCGATACGCTGCTCCAGTGAGAAGAGCGTGCTCTTCTGTGTATTGTAACCGATGGCTACAATCACCTGGTCGAATAAAGGAAGTGCCCGCTTCACCAGGTCAACGTGCCCTTGGGTGATGGGGTCAAAAGATCCGGGGAATATGCATATCTTTTCCATCTGCCTGTCCTGTTTTGCTGCCGGCTAAAGGCCGGCGGTTGGCTGCAATAGACAAAGGTAAATGCTAATGTCTGTAATGAAAATGATTATTCCCATATTCTGTTACTATTTATCAGCAGTAGCAACAGTCTGGCAGTCGCCAAAGGAATAACGATACGGAAGAAAACACTTCATATTATTGCAAGAAACCAAGAATTAGCCCCTTCATAACTTGTCAAGATTCTCAGTCTGCGCTGTTTCATTGGCTGCTTTACACAAGAAAGCATCGACCCACGCGAATAATCCTGGCCGGCCGGGCCATACAATACCTATTGAGAAGGGTGTATTTGTCCTGCTAATTAATACATAATTAATAGCCACTTAATAATGCCGTTATAGTTTTGGGCGCCAATGATTTTCATCATTTCTGCTGCTACCTGCTCACTGTAGCGCCCAAATCATAAAGAGAAATGCCCCGTATACATCTATCTAATTTATTGATATTTGTCATTGTAGTAAGCATGGCAGGTTGTAATCAAGCGGTAGATAAGCCCTCGCCAACAACTCCGGATAGTACCAATACCTTACTAACAAGCCACTGTGGACGTTGCCACTCGCTGCCGTCCCCTGCCGATCTTGATAAGAACACTTGGGCCACGCACATACTACCAAGGATGGGTTACTTCCTCGGCATCTATGCTTCCGATACCCTGCGTTCGGCCTTACTGGAAACCCCTGCACTCGAATCTGTCTTCCCGGCAAGTCCACAACTTACAACTGCCGAGTGGGAAAAAATATGTGATTACTTTCTCACACTGTCACCTGACAGCCTCCCCCGGTACGAGCCTCCCCCGGCCAAAGAACAGACCTTATTTAAACCCCATTTTTCTCCCATTTTTTCTTCTCCCCCCGGTACTATCGACCTGCTTTTCTCCAAGTATGGCGGCTATTACGCGAGTGATATACACAAAGAGCAAGTATGGTGGTCTCAACCACCCAATGAGTTACGAGCAGGCAACAAAATCCCTGGAGGTGTCGTAGATATAACAGAGACCCCAAATGGCCTGTATTTTACCTGTATCGGAAATTTCAGCCCTACAGACGTCCCTTCAGGCAGTATCTACTTCCAACCCAATAATCCACAGGCGAAAAGCCAGTTAATTATTCAACAGCTCATCAGACCGGTACATACGAGCATTGCTGATATCAATGATGACGGTTATGATGATCTGGTTGTAGCCGAGTTCGGAAAGTGGAACGGGCAACTGAGTTGGTGGGAGGGACAGGAAAGCAACACTTTCCGGCAACATATACTTAGCAGACAGACAGGGCCGATCAAAACTGACATACGTGATTACGATGGCGACGGACGCAAAGATGTGCTGGCACTTTTTGGACAAGGCGATGAAGGGTTCAGGCTGTTTCTCAATCAAGGAGCTAATCGGTTTGTTGAAAAAAAATTACTCTCCTTTCCTCCGAGCTGGGGTTCCAGTGATTTTCAGATCGTGGACTGGAATCATGATGGTGCACCCGACATACTGTACTGCAATGGAGATAATGCCGACTATACGCCCCTATTGAAACCCTATCATGGTATTCGAATATTCATCAACCAGCAATTAAATTTTTCTGAAGTACTGTTCCTGCCGCTTCACGGAGCGTATAGTTGCCAGGCAGCCGATTTTGACCTCGACAACGATTTGGATATTGCAGCCATTTCATTCTTTCCCGACTTTGCCAAAGCTCCCGGGCGTTCGATAGTCTTTTTTGACAACGAAGGCGGGGCGGGATTCCGCGAACATGTTTTCCCCCAGGCGCCACTCGGACGATGGATCTCCATGGACCTAGGTGATCCCGATCGTGATGGGGATACAGACTGGATAGTGGGTTCCCTGGCATTTGAAGTAATACCGCCGGGAAATCATCTCAATCAATGGATTACCAATGGATTAGGATGGATCTATTTTGAAAACTTAACCAGAAAATAATTTTTAAATCACATATGCAGCGTATATAAACAAAAGCTAACAAAATCCTAATACAGCCCTCATGCTGGATTTACAGTAGCCAAATAGATTTGTAGCATTAATTAAATTCTTGTTACACAATTTTTTCTGTTATGAAAAAAGCATTACTGCTCACACTTGTTTGTGTGCTGACGACTGTGGCCATGCGGGCACAGACGATTTTTTCCGACGAGTTGCTCATGCCGCCGGGTTTTGTACCGCAGACAGTTTTGTTGCCACCTTCCCCGTTGACTATGCAGGTACTCTTCGTTGGAGGCCATGACCTGGTCCAGACAACCCCTACGTATGGCAATCCTGCTGGCCGTACCATTGCAAAAGAGTGGCACGATTTCATCGGCTTTACCCCGGATGCAACTAACAACAGCCTTGGCTGGGTATCCGTCAACCACGAAATGGTTTATCGCGATGACCTGCTGGGCGATGGTGGTGGCATGACCGTGTTTCGGGTGCGTCGCGACCCCATCACGGGGCTGCTGGACGTAATGGATCAGACATTGTCTGACGGACGCTCTGGTAAGTTCTTCAACGTTGATTTTGTAAACACAGTAGGTGAGACGGGCATGAACTGCGGTGGTATAGCATCTATCGTGGACGGCCGTATATGGACAGCCGAAGAGTGGTTTCAAGGCAGCAATACTGCTATCAATGCCTCCTCAACCAGCACTGGTCCAGTCGGTACATTACCTCTGCTGCCTCCTGACTCCAGGCCATCAGCGCAGCGCACCGGAAGATTCAACCAAGGCGTACGCGATACCCTTGATTACGTGATTGAATCCGACATCCCGGGATTCGACGGGCTGACGGTCAAAAAATACCAGAATTTCAACTGGATGGTCGAAGTAGATCCACGCGAAGCCGTTGCTATCCGCAAGCAGTACAACTGGGGTCGCCAGGGCTTTGAAGGAGGTACCATTGCTGCAGACAACCGCACGGTATACCTCGGTGTTGACGATACGCCTGGCTTTTGGACTAAATTTGTAGCCGATACGCCTGGTGACTTTACGGTTGGCAAGACCTATGTTTATAAGCACGATACTGCAGAAAAGTGGGTTGAAATTGACAACACAGATCCGCAGAAAATGCTCAATTTCAAGGCAGAAGCAGTGGCTGTTGGTGCTACTATGTACAACCGGATAGAGTGGGTGACCATTGACCCCAATACAGGTATTATCTACTGGACAGAGACGGGCCGTGACAAGCCGGGTAGTGCCTGGGCAGACGAGTTTGCAGCAGGTGCTGTACACGATCCCGGTCACATTCAGCGCGCTGTCGAGCAAGGTGTAAGCAGCCCCAATGACCCCGCCTACTGGGATTACTATGGTCGCGTATGGGCTTATGATCCTGCTACGGAAACCAACTATATTTACCTCGAAGGAGGTCCATACTTTGCTACCAGCCCCGCTGAAGCAGATTATCCGTCCAAGCACCTGACCAATCCTGATGGTCTTTACGTCATGCAAATCGATGGACAGAGCTTTATGGTTATCCTTGAGGACCTCAACGGTACCAGCTTTGGTCGCACACCTGCGGGTGTCAGCAATCCTACTTGCGAGGCCTATCTGCTCAACATGTCCATTGAAAACCCTACTATCGACGATCTGATCCGCCTGACATCTGTTCCCCGTGGCGCAGAAATTACGGGCTGCATTCAGACGCCTGACGGTGCTTCCCTGCTGATCAATTCACAACACCCGCTCAACACCAATCCATTCCCTTTCAATCACTCCCTTACTTTCGCCATTCACGGTTTTGACCGATTGACAATCACCAATCTGGAGGAGCCTGATATGCCCGAGACCAACGCCTTCACCATTTACCCCAACCCGACCACGCGTACTGTCTTTATGAATGAGACAACAGATGTAGCCATCTACAATGTCAATGGTCAGCGCCTGCGCGTCTACCAAAATGTCAGTCAATTTGATGTGGCTGATCTGAGCGCAGGTGTATACTACATTCAAAATGCGGCAGGTGATGTACAGCAACTGATTATCCAATAAACGCACGACTTGCTTAGTTGTAAATGTAAACAGGTTCATGTACCGTTGGCGCACAAGTAAATGTGCGCCAACATTTTTTAACTACAGACAGCATGAAAAAAAAGCGACTCTTTCTAGGTTTACTGGCCATCGCTGCTTTTTCCTGGCAGTTTTCTATTGAGCCAAAACCAGCCATTGACCAGCAGCGCCAGCTGATAGATTCACTGACTACTCGCTTTCATCTACAGCTAGACGCGCTGATAACCGAAATAGATGGCTATCAAGCCAGTTGTCAATCAGCCAGACAAATTGATACAAGCTACCAGCAGCTACGGGAAGCCCACTATGCGACACGGCTCGCTTTTAAGCGTGTCAGCTTTTTGCTGGAATTCAACGATCCTTTTTCGATCAAAAAATCACTCAACGGCCCCCCCCTGCCCAGTTTGGAACCTAATGTGCCCATGGTTAACGTACTTGCACCCCAGGGATTGCAGGTTTTAGACGAATTGTTACACGAAGAAGGTCCCCTTCCACTGGAAGATATTGATAGTTTCGTCAATATCCTTCGAAAAGAAGCTTCACAAATTGTAGCTTATCAAAAAAACATTCCACTGACACACAGGCATTTTTTCGAGGCATCACAACAGGAATTGCTTCGCATTTTCACACTTGGGCTCACGGGATTCGACACACCAGGGTCGCTTAATGCAATTCCGGAAGCAGCAGCCTCGCTTCGTTCGATGTATGAATACCTGTCCTATTATCGTCCTCTCCTATCTGGCAGCACTTCGCCGCTGGCAGAAAAACTGAACAGCTTATTTCCTGAAGCCATTGCCACGCTGGAAGCCCATGATGATTTTAATTCTTTTGACAGGCTTTCATTCTACCGCAATCATCTCGCTCCCTTAAGATCTTTGGTATGGGAAATACAAAACAATTTGGGCGTAGAGTCTGAACATGAACTCAGCAATATCCCGCTCCCCCTCTCAGGCGGCAAATACGATCTATTTGATATTCGATTTTTTAACCTCAGCTATTATCGTAAGTTTGCTGACGATTCTTTGTTAGACAAAAAAATCGCCTTGGGCAGGCTTCTTTTTTATGACCCTGTGCTTTCCCAAAACAACCAACGCGCCTGCGCTTCCTGCCACAATCCTGCTTTGGCTTTCTCTGACGGCAGAGCCAAAAGTTTGGCATACGACGGTAACAGCAGCCTGCAGCGAAATGCCCCCGGACTATTCAACGTTATCCTGGCAGAGCGTTTTTTTTATGATTTGCGTGAACCCCGCATAGACAGACAATTTAAACACGTAGTCCTGAGTGAGGACGAATTCAATACAGATTTTTTACAGATTGCGGAAAAACTGAACCTTAGTCAAGAATATCAACAGTTATTTCATCAGTCGTACCCCGAGTCGGGCATCAGCCAATACAGCATTTCCAATGCGTTGACGGCCTACCTTTCCGCACTCACTTCCTTTGACAGCCCCTTTGACCGGTACGCCCGGGCAGAAACAGACGTACTGGCAGAAGACGTCAAACGTGGTTTCAACCTTTTCATGGGTAAGGCAGCCTGCGGTACCTGCCATTTTGCACCTACCTTCAGCGGCTTAGTGCCCCCGTTGTACATTGAAAATGAATCAGAAGTACTGGGTGTACCCATACATCCCAATGCTGCTGTTATCGACCCCGACTGGGGGAGAATTGCCAGTGGCCGACCAACAGATGAAGCACCTCATCTCTTGTATTCTTTCAAAACTACGACCGTCAGAAATGTGGCACTCACTGCTCCCTATATGCACAATGGCGCTTACAAGAATCTGGAGGAAGTCATGGATTTTTACAACCGGGGCGGCGGCAACGGGCTCGGTATTTTATTGGAAAATCAGACGCTGAGCGGCGACCCGCTTGAACTTACTGATGCTGAGCAACGGGATATCATCGCTTTTATGAAAAGCCTCACAGATACCTCCCGTACTGGTAGTCCTCCCAAAACACTACCCGGATTTGACAACCAACCCCAGTGGAACAGTCGACCCGTAGGAGGAGTCTATTAATCAACATCGATTTACCGGCAGCAGGCAGGGGCAGCACTTCCTGCTGCCGGTCAAATAGTTATGATCGCTGTTTTTTAATATGACGAGGTCGTTGAGGTGTCAGCTTTTCATTTACAGCCTGTTGCCAAACTACCTCAAAAGAATTAATGAACCTGTCTGACCAGCGGTTGAGCGCCAGCTCGCGCCGGCTCACCGTCTGCACCGCATAATAGCGGTTGCCTACCACGCAGGCGTGGGTATGCACGCTGGCGCGGCCATTCTTGTAGTCTATGCGCCACACCCTGCCCGGAAATTCGTATACATTGCGCACATCGCTGTAGCGGACGTCTCCGCCCACACTTTCGGCAGCGCTCGCCACCGTTGCTTCAAAAAATTCGGCTACCAGCTCCGTGCTGTCGCTGTGCAGACTTCCCTCGGGATAGTCGCAGTAGCTCAGCATATACACTGCATTGTCGGCCAGCTCATTGGGGGGCTGGAAAAAAAAGGTGTGGTAGGCAATCATGCCCATGACAGTGGGCACGCTGTCCACCTTTTCCTGCAGTGGCCCGGGGCTCATGATCCTGAATCGACCTGCTTCGTGGTCGATTAGCGTCCAGCGCTGCTGCTGCTCCCAGGCGGGTGCTGCATCGGTCGTAAACTCGGGTGACTGTGCCTGCACGAAAAGCTGCAGCAGGCAGGCTGCACACAATAGCAAGTTTTTCTTTTTCATGGTTGTTGGTGGTATGTTGAGGGTCTGTTGCCCTTGAACCGGGGTATGAACGTATTTATAACGCATTTTGTATCTTTGCAGTGTGCGTGATTTTGTCCCTGTTTCGCTGCTTGCAGCGGCGAAACAGGGACTCTTTGTGATGTTTTTTGGCGGCTAAGGCCGCCAAAAAACATTCAGGACTCTTTACCGCTTGCAGCGGCGAAACAGGGACAGGTCTTTTATATTTTTGGCAGCTAAGGCCGCCAAAAAACAGGTAAAATTGTATTTCGCCGCCAAGGCGGAGAAATACAAAAAACATCCACATATGGAACCCAGCATTGTAGTCCTTTCAGGCGCGGGCATCAGCGCCGAAAGCGGCATTTCCACCTTTCGCGATGCCAATGGCTTGTGGGAAAACCACGACATCATGGACGTCGCCTCTATCGACGGCTGGCATCGCAACCCCCAACTGGTGCTGGATTTTTACAACCAGCGGCGGCGACAGCTCGCCGACGTGCAGCCCAATGCCGGCCACCTGGCGCTCGCGGAGCTCGGCGAGCTCTGCGAGCTGAGCATCGTCACCCAAAACGTTGACGATCTGCACGAGCGCGCCGGCAGCCGCCGCGTTGTGCACCTGCACGGTGAGCTCCTAAAAGTGCGCAGCGAGCGCATACCCAAGCTCATATACCCCTGGACGGGCGACCTGCAACTGGGCGACCGCTGCGAACAAGGCCACCAGCTGCGCCCGCACATCGTGTGGTTTGGAGAGGAGGTGCCTGCCATGTTTGAAGCAGCCCGGCTGGTGGGCAAGGCTACCCACATCATCATCGTGGGTACCTCCCTGCAGGTATACCCCGCTGCAGGCCTGGTAAGCTATGCCCCGCCCACGGCCGAGGTTTTTTACGTAGACCCCCGCCCGGCCAGCAACTACGAGCTGGCGCGGGTGCGCAGCCTCGAGGTGCTGGCAGAGCCCGCAACCACGGGCCTGCCCAGGGTGGTGGAAAAAATCCGCCAACAGCTGCGCTAAGCGATGCCCACCCACTTATGCGTCTGCACGCTCAGCCGCCATTGCGGATGCGCGAGGCAGTATTCTATGCAGCGCTGCGTGTTGCGCTCCCGCTGGGGGCCATCCATCGGCTGCAGGAAAAAATGCTCGTAGTCGTAGTCGGCAAAAAGCTCAGGGGCGGCGCCCGGCTGGGGAAAAACCAGCTTCAGCTCCTGCCCTTTGCGCAGGACAATCTCCGTGCCGGCTTTGGGGCTCATACAGATCCAGTCGATGCCGGCCGGCGCCGGCCGGGTGCCGTTGGTTTCTACCGCCACCTCAAAGCCCTGCGCGTGAAAAGCCTCAATCAGCGGTTCGTCGAGCTGCAGCAGCGGCTCGCCGCCGGTGCATACTACGTAGGGACGGCCCGCCGCGCCGGCAGGCCATAGCGCTGCGGCCCGCGCCGCCAGCTCGGCAGCCGGGTAGCGGCCACCACCAGGGCCGTCGGTGCCCCGAAAATCGGTGTCGCAAAACTGGCAGATGGCGGTGGAACGGTCCTCTTCGCGGCCGCTCCAGAGGTTGCAGCCCGCAAAGCGGCAAAAGACGGCCGCACGGCCGCTCTGCGCACCCTCGCCCTGCAGGGTGTAATACATTTCTTTGACCAAATAGATCGTCATGGATGTGCAATTAGCACCACAAAGGTAGGGCTTTGAAAGATTTGTTGCTACCTTTGTTGTCTGGTAAACCTGCGATCGCGCGCAGGTGACGCGCTGATTGAATGAATTCCGGCAGCGGCCCGACCGCTGCAACCGCAAACACGACACAGAATAACCATGCAGTTTGTATATCCGGGTTTTTTGTGGGCCCTGGCCTTTTTAGCCATCCCGATTATCATACACCTTTTCTACTTCCGCCGCTTCCGCAAGGTGATGTTCACCAATGTGCGCTTTTTGCGGGAGCTGAAGGAGGAACGCAGCTCGCGGCAGCGGCTGCGCAACCTGCTCGTGCTGGCTATGCGCCTGCTGGCGCTCAGCCTGCTGGTGCTGGCTTTCGCTCAGCCTTTTATCCCGCAAAGCGATGCCGTCAGGGCCGGCCGCAAGGCGGTCAGCGTTTTTATCGACAACTCCTTCAGCATGGCGGCACTCAGCGAGGATGTGCCGCTGGTGGAAAAAGCTAAGCAACGGGCGCGCGAGCTGGTGAAAGCCTACAGTGTGGAAGATCGCTTCCAGATTATCACCAATGATTTTGAAGGCCGCCACCAACGACTGCTGAGTCAGGAGGAAGCACTGGCACTGATCGATGAAATCGAACTAAGCCCCGCTTCCCGCAAGCTGTCTGTGGTGCTCAGCCGTCAGCAGCAGGCGCTGGCCACAGCAGATACCGACATACGCCTCGCCTACCAGATCTCGGACTTTCAGCGGCAGGTGACCGACCTGGCCAGCGTCCGCGATACCTCGGTCGAACTGAGCCTGGTGCCGCTGCAGTCTGTGCAGGAACGGAACGTTGCCATCGACTCCGCCTGGTTTGAGGCGCCACTGCCACTGCTCAATCAAAACAATATGCTGCTGTTGCGCCTGCGCAACTATTCAACAGAATCGGTGGACAATGTGCGGCTCAGCCTGCAGTACGAAGGGCAGTCCAAACCGGAAGGTGTGTTCTCTATCCCTGCCGGCGGTGAGCGTATCGACACTGTCAACCTCGTGGTACAAAAACCGGGTTTTCAGCAAGTAGAACTCAAAATTACCGACTATCCGGTACAATTCGACGATCGCTACTTTATCTCTTTTCGCGTAGCGGAAAAGCTGCCCGTACTGGCCATCAGCGAAGGGCAGTCCAACAGATTCCTCGCTGCCGCCTTGTCGGGGCTGCGGGTCTTCGATGCCAGTTTCTCTGACAGCAAGGCGATTGATTATGCTAAACTGTCGGGCTATCAGCTCATCGTACTCGATGGCCTGCCCGACATCAGCAGCGGGCTGGCGGCCGAGCTCCGGCAGTATGTCGAGGGGGGTGGCAATGTGCTGGTCTTCCCGCCTAAGGAGGCGCGACTGGAGAGCTACCGCAGCTTCCTCGCGGCTTTGCCGGCCAATGAGCTGCTGACCTATGAGCAGCAGGAGCGCACCGTCGGCTGGATCAACAGCGACGAGTTTGTCTTCCGCGATGTCTTCCTCAACCAGCGGGACAACCTGCGGCTGCCCGTAAGTCAGGGCAATTTCAAACTCTCGCAGTTTAGCGCCCGCAAGGAAGAGCAGCTCATGCGCTACCGCGACGGCAGTACCTACCTCGCCAAATTTCAGGTGGGTAAAGGCAATTTTTATCTGTGCGCTGCACCACTGGACGAGAAAATCAATAACCTCACGCAGAATGCGGAGGTGTTTATTCCCATGCTCTACCGCATGGCCATCTCGGCGGGCAAAACCCGGCCGCTGGCCTACACCATCGGCCGTGATGAGCTCATCGCTTCTGAGCAGTCTGTGGCCAATGCCGAGCAGATCTACAAGCTCAAAGGGTCCGATGGCGAGTTTATCCCCGAGCAAAGAAGCATAGGCAACCGGCTGATGATCAGCGTAAACGCTCAAATTCCTGAAGCGGGCTACTACGATCTTTTCCTCAACAGAGACTCTGTGCTCGACAATTTCGCCTTCAACTACAGCCGGCTCGAGTCCGACTTGTCCTGCTACCGGGCGGCAGACCTCGCTGCCCGGCTGGATGAGCGCATCAACATTATTGATACCAGCAACGACCTCGCTATCGGCAGCACGGTCGCCGAGCAGCAGCAGGGCATTGTCTTGTGGCGCTGGGCTATCGCATTGGCGCTCTTGTTTTTGGCGATAGAGGTTTTGTTGCTTCGTTTCTGGAAAGCGTAAAGCAACATGAAGAATCACGGCTATGCTTCCTTATTCTTTGGGATAGTGCTGGCGGGGCTGATCGCCCTCTGGCTGCCCGATTTTTTGCAGCATGGCAACAGCCGTGTTATCGAGGCCTGGGGCGACGGCTACAAGTCCTACCACGCTTACCGCTTCCATATCCGCTACGACAGCACCCTGACGCATTTTAGCGGCATGAATTACCCCTATGGCGAGCATGCCATCCCGGGGGATACCCAGCCTCTGCTGTCAAACGCTGTCAAGCTGCTGATGCGGCTGGGGCTGCCGGCCGATCGCTATGACTATGCCATTTTCCACGGCGCCCTGCTGCTGGGGTTGTGGCTGTGCGGTTTTTTCCTGTGGCTGATTTTTCGGCAACTCGGCCTGCCGGTCCTGACGGCCGCAGCGGCCGCAGTGGGCATCTGCTTTTTATCCCCGCAGATTGAGCGCATAGCAGCCCATTTTGGGCTGGGGCATCCCGAGCTGATCCCCCTCCTCAGCTACCTGCTGCTGCGGTTTCACCGGCAGCCGCACTGGGGCTGGAGCCTGGGGGTTGGTGTCGTCGTCTGGGCCTATTCGCTCCTCCATTTTTATTTCTTTGCCATAGCAGCCTTCTTCATCTTTGGCTTTATGCTGCTGCGCTGGCTCTACCTGCGGGAATGGTCACAGACGCTACACTACCTGCTGCACGGCAGCCTGCAGCTTTTGCTGCCGCTGCTGTTTTTCTATTTTTGGCTCTACCACAACGACCCCATAAGCGACCGCACCCGGGAACCCTGGGGGTTTTTCGTCTATAAAGCTACGCCCGAAGGCATCTACAGCAGCATGGTGCAGCCCCACTGGCAGTGGTTTGCTGCCAACATCAGGCAGCTCGAAGCCGTAGGCTTCGAAGGTAAGGCCTACATAGGCCTGGCGGCCCTGCTGGGCACGCTGGGCGTGCTGTGGGGTTTTTTATGGAAAAAAAAGGCGGGCGGGCGGCAGCCGGCGGGCGGCACGGACAGTGGCTACCTGCTGCCTCTGGGGCTGAGCGGAGGCCTCATCCTGCTATTTTCACTGGGTATGCCATTCGTATGGCCCGGTAAAGAGTCCTGGCTCGAATGGGCCGGTCCCATCCGGCAGTTCCGCTCCATCGGCCGCTTCGCCTGGGTATTTTTTTATACCTCCAACATAGTAGCGATCACAGCGATCTATCGCTGGTCGCTGGCAGGCGGCTTGCGCCCGGCCTTTCGCACAGGCCTGCTGCTCGTGCTGCTGCTGGAAGCCTGGTATTTTACCCGCTCAGTTGATCTTCGGCTTGACACCATCGAGGAATATGCCGACGGCAGCACATTTACCGATATTGACAGCCTCGACTTCGGGCGCTACCAGGCCATATTGCCTGTACCTTACTACAACATAGGCTCCGACAACTACTGGTGGCAGCTGTCGGGCTTCATCGGGCAAAAAACGCAGACCCTGTCCATGCAGACGGGCCTGCCCCTCACCGGAGCTATGCTCACCCGCACTTCGCTCGGGCAAACCGTCAAGCAGCTACAGCTCGTGCTGGAACCCTACCGGCGGCCCGCCATCCTCAGCGATATGCCTTCCGCTAAGCCGCTGCTGATGGCCTGGGATGAAGAGCGACTGCAGGGGCAGCGCCACCGATACGAGCATCTGCTCGAAGGTTCCCGCCTCGTCTATAGCAAGCCGCCGCTTTTTTTGTACGAACTGCCGCTGGACGCCTATGAGCAACGGATTCGCCGCCGGCTCGACAGCCTGCAGTTGCTGGCAGCTGATAGTTCCCTGACTGCAAAAAAGGACGGGTGGAAATGCATCGACAGCAATGCCGTCTACATTTATGAGTCTTTTGACCGCGAGCCGCAACAAAAGTCTTATCGCGGCGGCGGTGCGCTCCGCGCCCGCATGGCCGACGAAACGGTAGTGCTGGAGGCGGCGCTCGCAGGCCTCGACAGCCTGCAGCCCCTCACTTTCTCTGTCTGGATGTGGCTGCTAGCCGACCGGCATCCGCGCACTGAC
The DNA here is from genome assembly GCA_964441755.1 of uncultured Saprospiraceae bacterium. Lineage (GTDB taxonomy): Bacteria > Bacteroidota > Bacteroidia > Chitinophagales > Saprospiraceae > JAUMBM01. The sequence goes on along the minus strand of CAYTVG010000008.1, from coordinate 2,198 downwards.
ATGATACTGCTCGAGCTCGATCCCGTCAGCGGCGCCGAAAGAGCGCGCCACCAGTTGCAGACGCGCGAGGCAGTAGTCACTTTTGACAACAATGGCTGGGGTCTGCTCGAGTGGACGGTCAACCCGCTGGCGACTGACAGCCGCTGGAAGTGGATCTTTACCAACCAAGCACTGCGCGATGAGTCGCTCTGGCTGGACGAACTGCTGGTGCGCCCGGCTTCGCTGAGCCTGCTGCATATGTCATCCGACACTATTGGTTACAATAACCGTTGGTGGCCGGTGACGGACTAGTTGCTGATGCTGGCTCCACGGCTTGCAACGCAAAGCGGGGATTGCTGCCCTGCAGCAATCCCCGCTTTGCTGCAGGCATCAATCGCAATCATATAACCAAATCACCACCTCCATATTCGGTACGACTCACCCGCCAAATAAATATTTTTGCCGCAAGGCAGCTCCATAAAAGCGTCTGCATCTGTCAGATTGGCCAGATCTCCCGAGCCGTGACCCGGCACAGGGGAGGCGATGCAGCGACCGTCCGGCTGGTAAGAAAGTTTAACCGGCGGAAAGTAGGCCAGATCCGGTTTAAAGGGCAGGTCGCTGTCGAGAATGGCATATTGGGCTTGGCCGGACTGTCCAAGGCTGGCCTGCAGCCAGGGGATCACATAGCGGAGCGTACACATGAAAGTAGAAACAGGATTGCCCGGCAGGGCAAAAACCCTGGCACCTCCCGGATGAATGCCAAACCAAAATGGCTTGCCGGGTCGTTGCTGGACTTTGTGAAAAAGCTTGCGCACACCCGCCTGCTCCAGCGCGGCGGGCAGGTAATCGAATTTTCCTGCCGATACCCCGCCGCTCAGGATGACCAGCTCGTAAGTTTCCAGCAAGGCCGGCAGCTCGGCAGCGATGAGGGCTGCATCATCCGGCCAGTGCCTGCGATCTGTAATCACCCCTTGTGAGCGTAGCAGTGCGACCACCTGCAGGCTGTTGGACATGCGTATCTGGTGCGGCAGGGGATGGACCTCCAGCGGTACCAGTTCGTCACCCGATGAGATGACCACCGCTTTGGGCAGGCGGTACACAGCACAGCGTGTGCAGCCTACCGTTGCTGCAACCCCCAGCTCTGCAGCGCTTATGCGACGACCTGCCGGTATAATGCAATCACCTTGCCGACGATCCAGTGCCCGCGTGTGCACATTTTGTCCCCGTTGCAATTCGCTGATCAGTACCTCTGCTTCTCCTCCTGCCAGGCTGAGATCTTCATAGCGGATAACGGTATCGACTCCCTTAGGCAGGATTGCGCCCGTCATGATTTCAAAGCAACTCCCTGCCTGCTGCCTTGCCACCTGCGGACTCCCTGCTGCCACCGTCGCCTCGACAGCAAATACCCGCTGACCCGCCTGCCAGTCGTCAAACAGGATGGCTATACCGTCCATGCTCACCCGGTCGAAGGGCGGAAAATCGCGGTCTGCACAGATATCCTGCGCCAATACGCGGCCGATTGCCTGATCGAGATCAATGATTTCTACTTGCTGCGCCATGGCATGGCGCAATACCACATGACTTGCTTCTTCAACTGTTATCATTGTACAAAAATAGCAAATTGTAGGCTCTAGTCCAACTGAAGTGGGTTTCGTAGACTTACCACATGTAAGAACTACCCATATTTACAGCTGCCCTCGAACTTAAGTCATCTTGGTTTATCAAACGTGTCTAGTTTTTTGGGGGGGGAGCTCAACTTACGCCTTAGGCCGGTGGTAGAAAGTAGATGGATACATCCATGCTGCACAATCGCAACTTCTGCCCTCTGGCTTTCTGCCTCTTTCAGAATGCTAAGCTTCTCTTCTTTGCTGCGTCGCTTCTTTTCCATAGACAAGATTACAATTTTAATACGGTAACCTTGTCTGGTTATTTGGGGGACCAGTACAGGTAGAAAGCGAACGACCCCGGTGTTTTCCGGAGACCCGTAGGGACGTGAGGTGGGTAGAAAACATCGGGGCTGTTGTTTTCAGGAGACCTGTAGGGACGTGAGGTGGGTAGAAAACACCGGGGCTGTTGTTTTTAGGAGACCCGTAGGGATGTGATATGTGGGGAGTCCCGTAGGGACGTGATGTGGGTAGACCCGTAGGGACGTGAGGTGGGTAGAAAACACCGGAGCTGTTGTTTTCAGGAGTCCCGTAGGGACGTGATGTGGGTAGTCC